>NZ_JASCIQ010000014.1 GCF_029968035.1 Streptomyces cavernicola
GCGGCGTTCGGTCTCGTCGCGTACGGGGCACTGGCTGCGACCGGGAGGCTGGTGGACGACCATCCCGGTGCGGGGCGGTGGTTGGGCTTCGCCGCCTTCCTGCTCGCGGGGCTGTATCAGTTCGGGCCGCTGAAGCGGGTGTGTCTGCTCCACTGTCGGAATCCGCTGGCGCACCTGGTGCAGTACGCGCGTTGGCGGCCGGGCGTCCGAGATCTGCGGGTGGGCATGCACCACGGGCTGTACTGCGTGGGCTGTTGCTGGGGCTTGATGGTCGTCCTCCTCCCGCTCGGCGTGATGAACGTGGCCGCCATGGCCGGTCTTGCGGCGGTGATCTTCTTGGAGAAGTTGTGGCGGTGGGGGCCGTGGCTCAGTTGGACGGTCGGCCTCGCTTTCCTTGTTCTGGCCGTGCTCGCTCCCTTCCAGGAAGGGCTGCTTCCCGGCCTCGAGATGTCCGAGTCGCAGATGCCGATGTAGGCGCTCGCTTCCCTGGTCCGTGAGGCGCACGATGGAAGGGAGGCCGCTTGCGATCCCGGGAGCGGGCTCGGGGCGCGGTCTCGCCACTCCGAGTGGGCCCTCGTGGGTTCACGGCGGGAGGGAAGCGAGATGACGGAACGGGTAACTACCGATACGCGCTGGCACTTGGCCGGCGACTGGTTCGACGTGTGCAAGTGCGCCATCCCGTGCCCCTGCGCGTTTGCCCAGCCCCCCACCTACGGCGACTGCGAAGGCGTGCTGGCCTGGCACATCCGGGAAGGCAACTTCGGGGACGTACGGCTCGACGATCTCAACGTGCTGATGCTCGGCTCCTTCGTGGGCGACGTCTGGGCCCGTAAGCACACCGACGCGTACGCCGCGATCTTCCTCGACGAGCGCGCGGACGACAGTCAGCGCGCCGCCCTGCAGACCATCTTCGGCGGCCAGGCAGGCGGTTGGCCTGCGGAGTTCGGTGAAATGTTCGGCGCCGAGATGCGGGGCATGGAGTTCGCTCCGATCCGTATCGAGGTCGACGAGGACATGAGCGGCTGGCGTGCCGAGGTTCCCGGGCGTGTGTCGGCGACCGCCGAGGCGCTGAGCGGGCCGACGACTCCGGACGGGGCACGGGTGCAGGTGCTCAATGCGCCGGGCGCCGAGGTCGGGCCGGGCCAGGTCGCCACCTGGGGGCGGGCCACCACCGACCGTGCCGACGCGTTCGGCTTCTCCTGGGATCGCTCCGGGAAGTCGAGCAAGCACTTCCCCTTCGACTGGAGCGGCGGTCCGGACTGACTGGTGCAGCCCGCACGACGCGTCGTGGATCAGCTCGCGCGACGCGTCGTAGGTCGGCTCGTCTAATTCTCTCCCTGCCGTGGTGCGCAGTGCTTTTCCAGTTCTGCAGCCGCCCAGCGGATCGACGGCAGTGGGTCGTCGTGCAGGTGGCGGAGGGCGGGCAGTGTCGCCCGTACCGCGGCTCTGTTCTCCGGGCTGTCGCAGTCGGCGATGTCCGCGATGAGGAGCAGCAGGGTGGGGCGGGCCTGGTTGTCGGGGTCGGTCATCAGCTCGGCGAGGAACGGCACCGCGGGTGCGGCGGCGGTCAGCCCCGCGCTCTTGGAGACCAGCAGCCGGTACAGGTCGTGGACCGCGTCCATGGCGGTCTGCTTGTCGTCGGATGCCACCTTGCCGATCAGGCCGGGTACCGCGTGCGCGGGGCCTCGTGCGGACCAGTACGAACCCCAGTCGATGTCGTCGAGGCGGGACTGGAGTGCGCGGTGCGGCCAGAGCTTTTCCGTGTCGAGGTGCAGTGCCAACGGGCCGGACGGTCCGGTGACGTACAGCGTGCCGTCGCTGTTCAGGGAGAGGGCCGTGATGCCGGTGCCGAGGCGCAGTTGGGCCACCGCGTCGGAGTTGAGGTCCCAGATGCGGACGAGTCCGTCGGCCCAGGCGCAGGCCAGCGCGGGGCCGGTGGTCAGGCCGGCGGCCGTGAGTGCGGTGACGGCGGTGCGGCGTCGGTCGAAGGGGAGCGGCCGCGGGTTGCGGTCCGTGTGCCAGTAGCGGAGGACGCCGTGGGCGTCGCCGCTGACCACGGCCCGGTGGGCGTCGTCGAGCCGGACGCAGGCGAGGGCGGTCACCGCGGCACGGTGCAGCGGCTCACCGGCCACCGCGGAGGGCCCGTCGGCGGTCGCCTCGGCGGTTGCTTCGGTGGTTGCTTCGGTGGTGGACCACGACAGGTGGACGCGGCCTGAGGCGTCGCCCGCGGCGGCCAGGGTGGCGTCCGCGTCGAGGGCGGTGGCGGTGCGGTCCGGCAGGGCGCGGAGCACGGACGGGACAGTGGCGGCGGCCGGGGCGTCGCCGTCGGTGGAGGTCGCCCGCCAGCGTCCGCGGCCGTCGGTGTCACCGTCGGTGAGCGTGAACGGGCCTAGTTCTTCCAGGGGTTCGGGGATCTCGCTGGGCGGGTCGATGTCCTTGTCGGTGCAGGAGATGCCCAGTGTCTCGGCGACCTGGAGCAGCGCGGTGCGGGTCCGGCCGTGGATCAGCAGAGCGAAGTCGGTTCTCGGGGCGCGGTATTGGGAGATGAGCGCATCCGGGCCGCCGTACATCAGTGCATCGCAGCCCATCTCCTGCCACGGCAGCAGCCCCAACTCCCGGTACGAGGCCGTCAGTCGGTCCAGGGCCGCCGGGTCGTCCTCGACGTGCGAGCGGGGCACTCGGAGGGTCCAGCCGTACGTGCCCGGAAGGCGTACCAGGGCCAGGTGGAGGAAGAACTCGGACAGCGACCGGCTCTGCAGTTCCCAGAAGCCGCCGTTGTTGACCAGTACGCGGGGGTCGGGTTGGGAGGCCTCGGCGGCGAGGTAGCCCCACTGGTTGCAGTACTGGTACTCGGACATGAAGATGCAGATCCGCCGGTCGGGGGCGTCCGGCGGCAGGAGCGGGTCGTCCTCGGGCAGTCCGTCGGCCCGCGCCGGGTCCAGGTACGCGTCGTCGTAGTCGTCCTCGTCATCGCCCAGGTCGGCGTACTCGTCGACCCAGATGGCCGGCGGCCACTGCGTGTGCGTCCAGTACAACCGGGGCCGGAACGCGAAGGAGTTGACCGGGGAGTCCCACCATTCGGCGAGCGCCGCGGGGACGGGCAGGCTCTCGTCGATCTCTTCGGTGGAGTTCTCCCCGCCCCAGCGGGAGGCGACCGGCTCGCCTCCCGGGTCCTCGTACCCCCACTCGCGCTGCACCGCGTCGAGCAACTCCCAGCGAAATCGGCCCTGTTGGCGGTGGAGCCGCTCCGCGAACTGTCCGTAGTCGATGATCTCTTCCACGCGGGCATCGTACGGGGGCTCCCGCCGGGGCGAGCGTTCGCCCGCCCCTTCTGCGGGCGCCCCGCTCCCCCGCGTTCACGTGGCGCTCGTTGGCGCCAACTCCGATGCTGAGTTCGTTCTTGACGATGTGTCCGGCGCGCATGACGAGGCGCAGGTTCCGGTCGGGGGCGGTCAGTACCGAGAGGTCGTCGAGGGGGTTGCCCTCGACGACGAGCAGGTCGGCGTGGGCTCCTTCGGTGATCTCGCCGATCTCGCCCGGCATGCCGACGATCTCGGCGCCCACGACGGTCGCCGACCGGAGGATGTCGGCGGGCTCCTGGAGCTTGGCGCGGAGGGTGAACTCCGCCAGTTGGTAGCTGTGCATCTCGCCGTGCAGGTCGGTGCCGAAGCCGATGCGGACGCCGGCTCGCCCGGCCTGTTCTTCGCGCAGTCGCTGGGATTCGCCGGCTGGCCTCCGTTCCAGGCCGAGTTCCGGTCGATGTACGTCGTGCGCCGCTTCGACGTCGAGGCCAGCACACCGACCTCGGGGCACGCCGGGATCATCGCCTCGGCGTTCGCGCAGGACGCGGAGAACCTCAACTCGTGCCTGCACGCGTTCGACTTCGAGCAGGGCGCCGCGATCGTCGAGGCGATCAGCGCGGCCCGGCGTACCGTCGTCATCGCGAGCGGCACCCATGCCCTGCCGGCGCAGGCCCTGGCGATCATCGCGGCCAGCCGCGGGTACGACATCGACGTGGAGGATCGCGGCGGCGCTCAACTCGCCAATGCGCTGGTGCGGTTGACCTCGGACGACTGCATTGTGGCGTTCAGCTTCTGGCAGCACTACAAGCAGACCGTGGCCGGGCTGCGGTTCGGCCGCCGGAGGGGCGCGACGACCTGCGTCATCACCGACACCCAGCACTCCCCCGCGGCGCAGCTGGCCGACCACGCGCTGGTCGTCCCGGCCGAGGGCGTGTCCCATCTCCCGTCCATGACGGCCGCGTTGAGCCTCTCGTACGGGCTCGCCGCGGCGCTGTGCGCCATCGACCCGGCGAAGAGCCGGTCGGCGATCTCCCATGTCGACGAGCTCTGGCAGGACATGGACTTCTTCGCCCCGGACACGAGAGAGCTCTGAGCCCGCGAGGGCGATGGGGCGGGGCGGGCCGGTGTCAGGCGGCGGCTTGGCTGCGGAAGGCGGTGGGGCTCAGGCCGCGGTGGCGTTTGAACGCGGCGCTGAAGCCGAAGGCGTCGGCGTATCCGACGGTCCTGGCGATCTGGGCGACGGCGAGGTCCGTGTCGGACAGGAGCGTCTCGGCTTCGTCCATGCGGCATTCGGTGAGGTACGTCAGCGGCGGGCGCCCCATGGTCTCGGAGAAGCGTTTGGCGAACAGGGCCCGGGAGACGCCGGATTCGGCGGCGAGCGCTCCGACCGTCCACCCCTCGGCGGGGCGGGCGTGGAAGGCGCGGAGCGCGGGGGCGAGGACGGGGTCGGCCAGGCCGCGGTACCAGCTGGGGGCTTCGGGTCCGGCCTGCTCGAACCAGGTGCGCAGGGTGCAGACGAGGCCCCAGTCGAGGAGTCGGTCCATCAGCGCTTGTGAGCCGGCGCTGCGTCGGGCGGCGTCGGCGGCGGCTGTCTCCAGCCAGGCGCAGACGTCGGTGCCCTCGTTGACCACGAGTACGGGGGGCAGGGTGCGCAGCAGGCGTTCGTGGCGGCGGCCGGAGGCGCGGTAGGCGCCCACGATGAGTGCGGTCGCGCCGTCGGGGTCGCTGTCCCAGCGGATGCCGTCGAGGTTCTGGGCGGTGCAGGCGGGCTGCTCCGTGAAGCAGGCGATCTCGTACTGGGCGTGGGGGTGTTGGACGGAGTCGGGGCGGTCGGCGAGGTGGAAGGGGTCGGGGCCGCGGACGATGGCGGTGTCGCCGACGCCGACGGTTTGCGTGGTGCCGTCGGACAGCAGCAGGGTGCCGCTGCCGCGCAGGACGCTGACCATGGTGAGGGGTGCGCGGTCGGCGAAGCGGATGGTCCAGGGTGCTTCGAGCACGGCGTGGGTGACGACCGAGCCTTCGGCCCGGATGCCGCTGAGGAGAGAGCTCAAGGGATCCACGAGCAGTCAGCGTAGACGATCTCCTATGCGGTGGAGAGTTTCTCCCATGGATCATCCAACTCGCCGCGGTTGTACTGGAGTTGTTCAAGTGATCGCGACCGTCTGGAGAGACAACCATGCCGCACCGCAACAGCCCGGCCAGGACCGCCCTTGTCGTCATGGCGCACCACCGCGCGGATTCGCTGACCGCGCACACCACCCGCCGTACCGTCGAGCGGTTGGAGGCCGCGGGGTACTCCGTGGATCTGCTCGATCTGCACGCCGAGGGGTTCGATCCGCGGATGAACGTCGCGGACCAGCCGGAGTGGGGTGACCGGGAGAAGCCGTACTCGGAGGAGGTGCGGGCGCACATGCGGCGGGTGCTCGACGCCGATGTCGTCGTCGCCGTGTTCCCGGTGTACTGGCAGAGCGTGCCCGCCCTGCTGAAGGGCTGGATCGACCGGGTGTGGAACTACGGGTTCGCCTACGGCCACAGCAAGCCGCGCCTCGCAGGCAAGCGCATGCTGTGGCTCGGCCTGGCCGGAGCCACCGCCGACGACCCCGTCACGGAGGGCATGCAGACCGTCCTCGACACCAACCTGAACGAAGGCATCGCCTACTACTGCGGGTTCGCCCACTCCTCCGTCGCCCTCCTGCCCGACGCCGAAGAGCGCCCCCAGCGCATCGACGCCGAGGGCAACCTCCTCGTCGGCGACGCCGTGACCGGAGCCGAACGCGCGGCCCACTACGCCGAGTTCGACCGCCGCACCGACAAGGCCGTGACGGAGTTCCTGTCGGCCGAACTCGTTCCCGCCTGAACAGGGTTGCCACGAGGGTGCGTCGGGGCGGGAGGCGGTTCGGGCTGCTCCCGCCCCTGACAGGACGTCAGAGAACGTCAGAGGACGTCAGAGGTTCTGCGTCTCGGCGGGGGGCCAGGCCCGCCGAGACTATGTCCACGAGCAGGTCCAGGACTCGGGCCTGTACGTCCGGTGTGCCGAGCCGTTCCGCGAACAGCGGGACGAGCAGGACGCATTGCAGCACACCGACGATCAACTCGGGCCGTACGTCGATGAGTTGGCCCTCTGCTCGGCGTGCGTCGACGAAGCCTGCGAGGGCGGTGACGGGGTTGTCCCCGGACTGCAGGGCGGCGAGCCGTTCGGCGTCGAGTTTGCGGGCGACGGCCTGCATCTCGTCGGGGTGGGTCATCAGCCGGCTCCACAAGGGGCTGGAGGCCAGCTCGTCCAGGGTGGCGCGCAGGAAGCGGCGCAGCGCGTCACGGGTGTCGGTCCCGGCGTCCAGGCCGCCGTCGATGACCTTGCGCTTCACCTCGCCGGACTGGCACAGCATCAGCTCCAGGTAGAGGTCTTCCTTGGAGTCGAAGAAGGCGTAGAAGCTGCTCTTGGCGACGCCGGCCGGCGCGACGAGTTCTTCCAGGGAGGTCTTGCGCAGGCCCTGGGTGGCGAACAGGCGCCGTCCGTTGTCGAGGAGGAGTCGGGTGATGCGGGCCTTCTCCTCGGCGGAGAACTTCGGCGGCATGGGCGCCTTCCTCGTGGGCTTCTCTGCGGGCTTCCCCGGAGCCTTTGCTGCGGGCTTCCCTGCGGGCTTCCCTGCGGGCTTCCCTGCGGGCTTCCCTGCGGGCTTCCCTGCGGATGGTTCGGCCGCATGGTTTCACGATGATGCCGTGGAAGGGCGAGGTACGGGTGAAGGAGGGGCCGGTGGAGGCGTGGTGCCCGCGCTGGTGGCGTCGGCCGCCGGGGCCTGGGTGCGGAGGCTGATGCGCAGCCCGCGCCGTCGGGCGATCACCAGGACGGTTGCGGTCATCAGGGCGCCGCCGAGGCCGAGCGGCAGGAGTGTGGCACCGCCGTCGGATCCTGAATTGGCGTACGCCCAGGCGATCTTGAACGCGAGTCCGGCGTCGATGACGAGCAGCCCCCAGCCGATGGAGTGCCGCCAGAACGCGAGGCAGAGGCCCGCGAGGAGTGCGGGGATCGTCGGCAGGGTGACCCAGGTGATCCAGGTGGGGTCGACGAAGAGTCGCTCCTCCATGTCCAGTACGCCCTGGATCTGCGGGTCGATCGCGCCGGGCGCCGGCGCGGGGAACCAGAAGAAGCTCGACAGCATCGCGACCACCGTCGCCGTCAGGGCCACGGGCCGCCTGGTCCAGCAGAAGTAGGCGATCGGCAGGAAGAACAGCGGCCTGATGTACCAGCTCACAGGGTTGAGGTGGCGGGGCCAGGCCCAGTCGAGGAAGTCGCGGAGCAGTTCCATGGGGAACTCCTGGGAAACGGGGCGGAGTTGAGTCCCCACCCGACCAGGATCCATAAAAACAGTTTCGCCATTTGTTTTCAATGGCCCTCCGCAACACCCTGGTTCGCGACCGCACCGCGGGAAATTCTGTGGCTGCGGACCCGCCGTCTGATCCACACTGGCATCAGACGGGCAGCCGGATCCCGAAGACCTGAGGGCGCTCACCGCATGCCAGTTGAGCGGCGTATGTGCCCGGCCCATCCTGCTCGCCCTGCTCATCCCGCCTGCTCGAGGAAGGAGTTGCGTCGTGCCCAAGCCTCAACCCGTGCAGTACGTGCTCGCCAAGCCGACTCCGCCGACCTGGTGGAAGAAGAACCGCCACGTGGTCATGCTCATAGTCGGCCTGGTGGTCGGCGGTTGGCTGGTCAGCGACCACGACACCACCGCCACCCCGCCCCACGACCGCCCCAGGCCCGCGCACTCCGCGGTGGCCGAGACGGAGTAAGGCGGCCGAGGCCCACACCCTCGGCCGCCCGCCCCTCACCACGCGACACCGGCCCGTCGCAGGGCCCGCCCTGTCGGCCGCCGCGAGGCCCGTGGATCAGGGGCGCAGTCCGGTCAAGCGCGCTTTGGTTCGCTGGACGTCCTCCGTGGACGGCGGTCGGGCCCCGGCGGCCCAGCCGTTCGCGCCCCAGTCGGCGGTGAGCAGCGAAAGAGAGACGTCGTTCGCGGCCAGCGCGCTGGTGTCGGCGTTGCGGACGGACTCCGGTGCGTTCGGGTCGTAGCCGAGCTTCGGCTTGTAACAGGTCGCGCAGGAAGCCGGATCGGGGACGTACGAGAACGTGTAGTTCCGCGCCTTGCCGAGGTTGGTGAAGGCGACCCCACCGTCAGGGTGCGCCGGATAGTTGATGTTGAGCGTGGCGCCGGCCGGCAGCAGCGGTCCTGTGTCGGCGGTCCGCGCGAGGCGCTCGACGACCCGCTCGGCGAACGCCGCCGCCTGGGGTGCGGACGGGTAGCGGTCGTCCGGGTTCGTCAGGTCGGCGTCGGCGCTGACGGCGATCGCCGGTATGCCCGCATCCGCTGCGGCGACCGTGGCCCCCACCGTTCCGGAGTGGTTGACGGCGGTGCCCGCGTTCGCCCCGGCGTTGACACCGGAGACGACGAGGTCCGGTGCGGCGCTGCCGAAAACGTGCTCAAGGCCGAAGTTGACGGCGTCTCCGGGAGTGCCGGTCACCGACCAGATGTCCGGCTCGGCCTGCTCGGCGCGGATCGTCGCCTTGGCGGAGAGGGTCAGGCCGGTGCCGCGCCCCGACTGGTCCTCGGCGGGTGCGACGATCACCGCCTTGTGCCCCGCCCCCTTCAGGGCGGCCTGCAACTGCCGTATGTACGGGTGGCGGTAGCCGTCGTCGTTGCTGATCAGGATGCGCAGCGGCCGGTCGTCCGCCCCCGCCGCGAGCCGGGGTTGTCCGGCGACGGCCGGTCCCGATCCGGTGACGAGGACGGTCGTCGCGACCGCGGTACCTAGGGGGCGTCTCCCCGATCTTTGCGGGTCCGCGACGCCTGGCACGCTCCCCCAAGCTCTCGGCTGCGCTCGAGCAGGGAGGTACCCCCATCGCCGCACGCCCGAATCACCCAAGTACCTCCAGTACGAGGGAGATCCGGTCGCACGCCGAGAGCACGCACCAGACGCCGCGGCCTGATCCGCAAAGATCGGAGAGACACCCCCTAGCACTGCGAACGCTTTTCGTACGGGACTCCACATGGGCCCTCCAGAGGTAACAGCGCGATGGGTGCGATGCATCACAGCGGATCCCTGACGAACCGTCAATCCAACTGGTCGGTATGGAGATAACGGTTCGGTCGACGGGGTTCAGGCCGTGTGGGAGCGCGCGCGGGGTCAGTCCGACAGTTCCCACAGCAGTCGGTAGTACCCGATCCGGTTCCAGTCGGGCTCCACCCCGTACGCGTCGAGCAGCGGCTCTTCCCAACCCGGGCCGTAGTTCCACCGGGTGCTCCACGTGGCGGCGGCGAGGTCGGCCCAGCGGTCCGCGATGCCGAGCGTGCCGAGGTCGACGTGGCCGGTGCACGCGCCGTCGTCGCCGACCAGGGTGTTGGGAGCGCAGGCGTCGCCGTGGCAGACCACGAGCCGGTCGACGGGCGGGATGTCGGCGAGCACGCCGAGCGCCTGATCGAGGGTGCCGAAGTGACGCAGTTCCTCCGGCCAGTCCGCCGGGTCGATCAGGCCCGCCGCCGCCCGTTCCCGTACGCACCGCAGGCGCAGTTCGGCGGACCAGTCGAACGGGCAGTCGGCGACGGGCAGGGCGTCGTGCAGCGCCCGCAGCCCGGAGCCGACCGCGCGGACCGCCGTGCCGGGGTCGCACTGCCAGTGCTCGTCCACCGCCGAACGTCCGGGCAGGCCTCGCGTGACGATCCACGAGCCCGCGGAGTCGGCCCCCTCCCCCAGCACCCGCGGCACCACGGTGAACCCCGCCGCCCACCGCAGGCGCGCCACCTCGGCGGCCAGGTCGATGCCGCTGCCCGCCGGCGTCCACTTCACGAACCGCCGTGCGTCGCCGAGGCCGACCTGAAAGGTCAGCCCGCCGAGTTCGTTCCGCCAGACGGCTCGTACAGGCAGCTGCCCCGCCGCGAGCTCGGTGACGATGCGTGGCGGATCCACGGGCCCTTGGGGCGGCATGGCGATCATGGACTCATTGTCGCCGAGGAGAGCGGCGGCGCGGGCAACTTCAACTCCCGTTGCCGTCGGCCTCGTTGACCGGTGTCGAATGCCGTTGCCATGACGGTCGTCCAGCATGTGAAACGGTGACCTAGGATGGGGCCGTGGCGAGGGTGACGGGCAGCGAGAACGAGGACTGGGGACCGGCGGGGCATGTGCCGCCGCGGCAGTCCATTGTGACGATCTACGGTCTCTACGGAGCGTCCGGCGGGAACTGGATGTCCGTGGCCTCCCTCGTCCACCTCCTGGCCGACCTCGGGATCGACGAGGCGGCCGTGCGCTCCGCCGTCTCCCGGCTCAAGCGCAACGGCATGCTGGAGTCCGAGTCCCGCGAAGGGGCCGCCGGCTACCGCCTCTCGGAAGGTGCGGAGGCGATGCTGCGCAACGGCCGGGAGCGCATCTTCCAGGCCCGCCGCGCCACCCTCGACGAGGGCTGGGTCCTGGTCGTCTTCTCGGTCCCGGAGTCGCAGCGGGCCAAACGGCACACGCTGCGCACCGAGTTGACCCGGCTCGGCTTCGGCGCGGTGTCCTCCGGGGTGTGGATCGCGCCCGGACACGTGCACGACGAGGTGGAGGCGATGCTGGCCCGCCTCGAGCTGCGCTCGTACACGGACGTCTTCCGGTCCGACTACCTCGCGGTGGCCCCCGACCTGTCGGCCAAGGTGCGCACCTGGTGGGACACCGAGAGCCTGCAGGCGCTGTACCTCCGGTTCCTCGCCACCCACCGACCGGTGGTCGAGCGCCTGGAGCGGGGCGAGAAGCTGTCCGACGCGGAGGCCTTCGTCGCGCATGTGCGGGTGCTCACGGACTGGCGCCGGCTCGTGTACCTGGACCCGGGTGTGGCCCGGGAGTTGCTGCCCGCGAAGTGGAGCGGCACCGAGGCCTCCGAGGTCTTCGACGAGCTGCACGCACGGCTCGCGGGACCGGCCCGACGCCATGTGACGCGAGTCCGGTCCCGCTGAGCGGCCACTCCGGTCAGGCGGCTTCGGCCGTACGCGCCGTTCGCCGCCGGATGCCGAGCAGGTACACGGCGGACAGCAGCAGCGTGAAGCCGCCGCCGACGAGCGCCGCGTCGAGCATCGGCGGTACGACGGCCGCCGTGGCCACGACCGCGAGCACCCCGGCGATGCCGACCCAGGCGGTGATCCGCCCGCCGGGCGTCCGGCCGCCGCGCTCCCCCGCGACCGCCGGGTCCTGCCCGCGCCGGAAGCGCAGGTACGAAGCGAGGATCAGCAGCCAGACCAGCAGGATCGCGAAGATCGCGATGGACACGAGGGCGTCGAAGACGTTGTCCACCCCGTAGCCGGCCAGTCCGGCGGCGACGGCGATGCCGCAGGCCGAGCCGAGCAGCGCGTTGACCGGCACGCCCCGCCCGTTCAGCTTGCCGAGCGCCTTCGGCGCGAGGCGCTCGTGCCCCAGGGAGTGCAGCAGCCGGCTGGCCCCGTAGAGGTTGGCGTTCGCGGCGGAGACGGCGGCGACCAGGACGACTGCGTTGGTGAGCGAGGCCGCGGCCGGCACGCCGATGTCCGCGAAGACCTGGACGAACGGGCTGGCCTGCACACTGCCGTCGCCGGCGGCGCTGTCCCGCCAGGGGATCAGCGCGATCACCAGCGAGATCGACACGACGTAGAAGAGTCCGAGGCGCCACACCAGGGAGCGCATGGCCGTACGGATGGACCGGCCGGGGTCGGAGGTCTCGGCCGCCGAGATGAACGTGGTCTCGAACCCGGCGAAGGCGAACATCACCACGGCCATCGCCACCCACACCGCGCCCGAGCCCTCGGGGAAGAAGCCGCCGTCGCCCGTCACGTTCCCGAGCCCGGCGGCGGGTGTGCCCGGCAGTCCGAAGAAGACGAGGAGCGCGCCGCACACGATGAACACGAGGAGTGCGGTGACCTTGACGGTGGAGAACCAGAACTCGGCGACGCCGAACGACTTCACGCTCACCAGGTTCACGCCGAGCACGATCCCGGCGACCAGCACGATGCCGACGGTCGTCGGCAGCTGCGGCCACCAGAACTGCAGGTAGAGGGCGGCGGCCACGACCTCGCCGCCGACCGCGACCACGGCGCCCAGCCAGTACAGCCAGCGGACGAGGAAGCCCGCCCACGGCCCGAGGTAGCGGCGCGCCACGGCGCCGAAGGAGCCCCGCTCGGGGTGCGCGATCGTCAGCTCGCCGAGCACCAGGCCGATGATGCCGACGAGGGTGGCACCGAGCGCGTACGACACGATCACGGCCGGGCCCGCGGTGGCGATGGCCGAGCCGGAGCCGAGGAACAGGCCGGTGCCGAGCGCCGAGCCGAGGCCGATCATGGTGATCTGGCGGTGCGTCAGACTCCGCTGCAGTTCGGGCTCTTCGGCCACCGAAGGTTCCGTCGCGGTCCGGGCTGCGGGCCCGGTCGGGGCCGTCATCGGGCGTCCGCCGATGTCTTCGCCCCGGCGCGCACGAGGTCGGCGAGGACGGCCATGCCGCGGTACACCTCGTCGTACGAGGTGCTGAGCGGGGCGAGGCCGATCCGGATGCCGTCCGGGGCGCGGAAGTCCGGGACGACGCCGCGCTTCCACAGCTCCTGCGTCAGCTCGCGGAAGTCGGCACGGCACAGGGTGACATGACCTCCGCGCTCGTCGGCGGCGAGCGGCGAGGCGACCCGGACGCCGTGCTCGGTGAGCCAGGCGTGCGCCAACTCCAGGGAGAACTCAGTCAGTTGGACGGACTTGGCGCGCACCGCCTCGATGCCCGCCTCCTCCAGCATGTCCAGGCTCGAGAGGAGCGGCACCATCGCGAGAATCGGCGGGGTGCCGCTGAGCGCGGAGCGCACGCCCGGCGCCGGGACGTAGCCCTGCTCCATCTCGAAGGCGTCCTTGCGCCCCATCCAGCCCCAGACGGGCTGCTGCGTGGCGTCCTGGTGGCGTCGGGCGATGTAGCCGAACGCGGGCGCGCCGGGGCCGCCGTTGAGGTACTTGTACGTGCAGCCGACCGCGAAGTCGGCTTCCCAGGCGTCCAGTCGGACGGGTACGGAGCCTGCGGAGTGGCACAGGTCCCACAGGACCGGGGCGCCCGCGGCGTGCGCGGTGCGGGTGATGGCGGCGCCGTCGGCCAGGTGTCCTGAGCGGTAGGCGACGTGGCTGAGGACGACCAGCGCGGTGTCCGGGCCGACGGCCGCGGCGACCTGCTCGTCCGTGACGCCCGCCGCCGGGTCGGCCTCGATCCAGCGCAGCCGCAGTCCGCGCTCGGCGGCGATGCCTTCGAGTACGTAGCGGTCGGTGGGGAAGTTGTCCGTGTCGAGCACGATCTCGTGCCGGCCGGGTGTGAGGTCGAGGGCTGCGCGCGCCAGCTTGTAGAGCATGACGGTGGTCGAATCCGCGACGACCGTCTGGCCTGCGGCAGCACCGAGGGCCGCGGCGGCGATGCGGTCGCCGACGGACTGCGGCCAGTCAAGCCAGCCGTCGGTCCAGCCGCGGATCAGGCGGCCCGCCCACTCCTCGGCGACGAAGCGCTCCATCCGCTCGGCGGTGGCGGCGAGCGGGCGGCCGAGCGAGTTGCCGTCGAGGTAGGCGATCACATCGCCGCCCTCCGGGGTGAGGAAGTGGTCGCGGTAGGCGCGCAGCGGGTCTGCGGCGTCCAGCTCCTGCGCACGTCGCGCCAGGTCGTCCTGGGTGCGTGCGGATGAGGTCACGGGGTCGGTCACGATGGGGCGCCTTTCAGGGTGGTTCGTCCGGCGGCCCCAGGGGGTGTCTCTCCGATCTTTGCGGATCAGGCCGCGGCGTCTGGTGCGTGCTCTCGGCGTGCGACCGGATCTCCCTCGTACTGGACGTACTTGGGTGATTCGGGCGTGCGGCGAGAGTGCGTGCCAGGCGTCGCGGACCAGCAAAGATCGGGGAGACGCCCCCTAGGGGCGCACGACGGCAGACGCGCAGCACGGTCGGCGAGCACGACCGACCGCGGCGTCCAGTCGATTATTGGACGACCGTCACCAAGTTGCAAGACCCTGTTTCCCCTCGGCGGGAGGCGGGGGCCCAGGAGGCCTGGGGCCTGGGGCCCAGGAGGCCTGGGGCCCAGGAGGCCTGGGGCCCAGGAGGCCTGGGGCCCAGGAGGCCTGGGGCCCAGGAGGCCTGGGGCCTGGGGGCGTGGGGCCTGGGGGCGTGGGGGCCTGGGGCCTGTGGACGACAGGCCCCCGGGGCCGTGACCGCACCCGGGCCGGCCTCAGGGGTGGACCAGCACCTTCACCTGTTCCTCGCGTCCCGCGCCGAGCAGCGCCTCGTAACCGTCCTGGATCGCCCGTTCCAGCGGGATGCGGGTGGTGATGAAAGGCGCGGCGTCGAGGACGCCGCGGCGGAGGGCGGCGATCACGGCGGGGAAGTCCGCGCCGGAGTAGCCGATGGTGGAGGTGAGGGAGGTCTCGGTGAGCATCAGCTGGGTGGGCGCGATCTGCGCGGGCTGCTCCCACACCGCGAGGTTGACCGCGGTGCCGCGTTTACGGAGCGAGCCGAGCGCGGTGTCCAGGGTGACCTGAAGGCCGGACGCGTCGAAGGCGACGTCCGCGCCCAGGCCGTCCATGAGGTCCCGTACCCGCGCGGGCACGTCGTCCCGCGTCGGGTCGAGCACCGTGTCGGCGCCGAGGCGGGCGGCCAGCTCCCGGCGGGCGGTGCTGGGTTCGCTGACGGCGACCAGTCGCGCACCGGTCGCGCCGAGGGCGGACAGCACGCCGAGGCCGATCGGCCCGGCGCCGACGACCAGGGCGGTGGCCCCGGGCGGAAGCTCCGCCCGGCGCACGGCGTGCCAGGCCACGGCGAGGGGTTCGACGAGGGCGCCGACGTCGGTGCCGATGCCGTCCGGCAGCCGGTGCACCATCCGCCGCGGCAGCACCGCGTACTCAGAGAGGCCGCCGCCCCAGCCGTTGATGCCGACGAAGCCCGACTGCAGGCACAGGTTGTAGTCGCCCCGGCGGCAGTACGCGCAGGTGTCGTCGTAGAGCTCGGGCTCGACGCAGACAGCGTCGCCGACGGCGAGCCCGGTGACGCCCGCGCCGACCTCGGTGATCCGGCCGGCGAACTCGTGGCCCATGATCACCGGCGCGCCCTCGCCGGTGATCGGGTGCGGGGCGTCGAGGCCGAAGGCGGCCGGGCCCGCCTGGTAGAGGTGCAGGTCGGAGCCGCAGATCCCGCACCACTCGACCTTGATCTTGACGGTGCCGGGCCGCAGTTCGGGCTCCGGCACGTCGTCCAGGCGCAGGTCCTCGGGTCCGTGCAGGCGCAGTGCGCGCATGGTCGGTCGGTCCTCTCCGGTCGGAGGGTCTCGTACGTCAAAGGTCTCGTACGGGCAAGGAGCTCGCACGGGCAGCGGAATCGGGGGCGGTCAGGGGGATCGGGGACGGTCAGGGGACGGTGATCTCGCGTACGGGGTCGCTGCCGTCCCAGCCGCGGGCCGCCTCCCGGATCGTGTCGAAGAAGCCGCCCCACTGCGCGGTCTCGATGACCTCGACGACGGTGCCGCCGTGCTCCTCGGTGGGCAGATAGGCGAAGCGGCTGCCGGGCCCGGAGTCGCCGTGGTGGTAGGGCTCGACGTCGGCCTCGGCAAAGCGGGCGAGGAACGCGTCGTAGGTGTCGTCGCCCTGGCCGGTGGCGAAGTGCCCCACGTGGTGCAGGCCTTCGCCGCGCTCCTTGAGGAAGTCGCGGTAGGCGCTGGGCGCTTCGGGGTTGAGCTGCTGGATGAGTTCGATCTGTACGTCGCCCGCCTGGGCGATACCGACGGCGATCCGGGCATCGGTGGGTTCGCCCAGGTAGAAGGTGCGGGCGATGGCGGCCTGCGGGAAGTGGAAGAACGGGCCGACGCCGAGGTTCGCCGTCCAGTGCCGCATCGCGGCGTCGATGTCCCGTACCACATAGCCGAGTTGGTCTATCGATCCGATCCAGGGTGCCATCTGTCCTCCAGGGACATGGGTTCGCGAGGGGGTACGAGGCTTCGCGAGGCGGAGGGGGAATGCGCCGGACCGGGCGCTCCCCGAGGAAGGGGCCGCTGCCGGTACTTCGACGACCGGCAGCCGGATAGGTTGCCCATATATATGGAAGATAGATGGAGGTGGCAAGCCCCTTGAAGCAGATCGATCCGCCGGACGACGCCGAGCCGGACAACGTCCAGCCGGAGCAGGCCGAGCCGGAACAGGTCCAGCCGGAGCAGGTCGAGTTGACGGCGACCGCGTGGACCGCGCTCGGGTTCATCGCGGTGCGGCCGCGGTCCGGGTACGAGATCAAGCAGGCCTGCGCGGAGACCGTGGACGCCTTCTGGGGTGTCAGCTACGCCCAGCTCTATCCGCAGCTCAAGCGGCTGCGCGAGGCCTGGTTCATCACGGGTGAGGAGAGCGGGGGCGGGCGCCGCCAGGTGGTGTGGCACGTGACCGAACGGGGTCGGCGGGCCCTGGACGCGTGGCTCGTCAGACCGCCCGCGCCGCCGCAGCTGCGCGACGAGGCCCTGCTGAAGCTGCAGTTCGTGCAGTCGCTCAGCCCGGCCCAGGCGCTGCCGCTGATCCGCGCCAAGCGCCGGGAGTTCGAGGAGTGGATCGCCCGGTTCACACCCGAGGGGCCGCCGTCCTCCCCTGACGAACCCGCCGATCTCCTCCACTCGTACGCCCTGACCATGGCTCGGGCGGGCCTGACCTGGTGCGATGCCGTCGAAAAGGCACTGGACGGCGCGGCCGGGAGCCGGTGATCCGAGGGTCGTGCTCCCACTGAGTGGGAAGCGCGGCTTGTCCGCCGGGGCGGCCAGGTTGGAGCGTGCAGTCACTCCCGAGGGGCCCGGGAGAGAGGGCGCACGACCGGCTGTGCCGGTACGGATCGGACCGGGTCCACGCCCAGCTTCGGCTTCGGCTATCGCTCTGGCTTCGGCGAAGGGAACAGTCACAGTGGACTGGGATCACGAGTACGACGTGGTGGTGGTCGGCTCCGGTGGGGGCGGCCTGACCGCCGCGATCACCGCGCAGCTGCACGGCATGTCCGCCCTGGTGGTGGAGAAGACCGACCGGTACGGCGGCTCCACCGCGCTGTCCGGGGGCGGGCTGTGGATACCGGACAACCTCTACCTCCAACAGGCCGGGCAGCGCGACTCGTTCGACAACGCCATGGACTACCTGGACGCCACCGTCGGCGACCAGGTCAGCGAGGAGCGCAAGGCGGCCTACCTGAAGCGGGGCCCGCAGATGCTGCGCTTTCTGCACGAGCGCACGGACTGGGTGCGGTTCAAGTACGTGCCGGGGTACGCGGACTACTATCCCGAGCGCAAGGGCGGCAAGCCGGCGGGCCGGACCATCGAGCCGGACCCCCTCGACCTGCGCAAGCTCGGCCCGGAGCAGGCGAATCTGCGGACCAACGAGCTGCCCACGTACGGATTGACGATCACGCAGTACGACTTCCGCTTCCTCAACATGGCGGCCCGTACGTGGAAGGGCCGCAGGACTGCGGCGAAGATGGCGGCGGCGGCCGCCAAGAATCTGCTCACCGGCAAGAAGATGGCGGCGCTCGGCACCGCCCTGGTCGGTCGTCTGCGGCTCGCCCTTGCCGCGTCCGGCGGCGGCCTGTGGCTCAACTCCCCTTTCCGTGAGCTGGTGTTGGAGGACGGCAAGGCCGTCGGGTTGCGCGTCGAGAGGGACGGGCGCGAGGTGACCGTACGGGCGAGGCGGGGTGTGGTGTTCGCCGCGGGCGGCTTCTCGCACAGCCAGGAGTTGCGGGAGAAGTACCTGCCGCGGCCCACGTCCGCGTCCTGGACGCACTCCTCGCCGGGACAGATCGGGGACGTGCTCACGGCCGGGGTCGACGCGGGCGCCGCGCTCGCCCTGATGGACAAGGTGTGGGGCGCGCCCTCCACGCCGGTTCCCGGCGGCGGGCTGTTCTTCCTGGTCGCGGACCGCGCCGTGCCCGGCATGGTGATCGTGAACGGCGAGGGGAAGCGCTTCGTCAACGAGGCCGCCCCGTACCACGAGTTCGTGGACGCGATGTACGCGAGCCCGAGCGCGCCCGAGAACTCCTGGATCATCATCGACTCGGTCACGCGCAAGCGTTACCCGTTCGTCGGCCTGGTGCCGGGCCAGAAGTTCCCGAAGGCGTTCGAGGACGAGGGCATCCTCAAGACCGCCGACTCGGTGCGGGAACTCGCCGCGCAGATCGACGTCCCCGCGGAAGCGCTTGAGCAGACAATCGAGCGCTTCAACTCCCTTGCCGAGCAGGGCAGGGACGCCGACTTCGGGCGCGGCGACAGCACGTACGACCGCTACTACGGCGACCCCACGCTGCCCAACCCCAACCTTCATCCGCTGACCCGGGGCCCGTACTACGCGCTGCCGGTGAAACCCGGCGACCTGGGCACCAAGGGCGGGCTGCTCACCGACGAGCACGCGCGCGTGCTGCGTGAGGACGGCACGCCGATCGGCGGCCTGTACGCCACCGGCAACTGCTCGGCGGCCGTGATGGGCGACACCTATCCCGGCCCCGGCTCGACCATCGGGCCCTCCATGACCTTCGGCTATGTCGCCGCCACCCACATGAAGGACGCGTCATGAGCTTCCACGCGATCAAGACCGGCGCGATGCCGGACCGTTTCGCCCGCGGCTGGCACTGCCTGGGCCTGGCCGAGTCGTTCAAGGACGGCAAGCCGCACCAGATCGAGGCGTTCGGCACCAAGCTCGTGGTGTTCCAGGGCGAGAGCGGCGAGCTGCACGTCCTCAACGCCTACTGCCCGCACATGGGCGGCGACCTGAGCCAGGGCACCGTCAAGGGCGACGCGGTGGCCTGCCCGTTCCACGACTGGCGCTGGTCGGGCGACGGGCGCTGCGCCGGCATCCCGTACGCCCGGCGGGTGCCGCGGGCCGCGAAGACCCGGAGCTGGACCACGCTGGAGGAGAACCGGCAGCTGTTCGTCTGGCACGACCCGCAGGGCAACCCGCCGATCCCGGAGCAGGCGATCCCGCGGATCGAGGGCGCGTTCAGCGACGAATGGAGCCAGTGGACCTGGAACCAGATCCTGATCGAGGGCTCGCACCCGCGCGAGATCATCGACAACAACTCCGACATGGCGCACTTCTTCTACGTGCACTACTCGTTCCCCACGTACTTCCAGAACGTCCTCGAAGGCCACACCGCGGCCCAGCGGATGAACTTCGAGTACCGCCAGGACTACGACCTCGGCATGGTCCCGCCCGGCACCGAACCCGCGGTCAACCGCTCCGAGGCCGCGTACTACGGGCCCTCCTACATGATCGACTACCTGTGGAGCCCGGTCGGCGGCGGCCAGGAGCTGGAGGCTGTGCTGATCAACAGCCACTATCCGGTGCGGCAGGACGCGTTCATGCTGCAGTTCGGCGTGATCGTGAAGAAGCTGCCCGGCATGGACAACGAGGCGGCGAACGCGGCGGCCCAGCAGTTCGGCGCGGGCGTGGAGATCGGCTTCCGGCAGGACGCGGAGATCTGGCAGAACAAGGCCCGCGTCGACAACCCGCTGCTCACCGAGGAGGACGGGCCGATCTACCAACTCCGGCGCTGGTACCAGCAGTTCTACGTCGATGTGGAGGACATCACCCCGGAGATGACCAACCGTTTCGAGTTCGAGCTGGACACCAGCCGGGCCGACAAGGTGTGGCGCGAGGAGGTCGCCGAGAACCTGGCGGCGGGCCGCGTGGTGTCCCACACCTCGACGATCTCCTGAGCTCCTCCTGAGCTCCTCCTGAGGCCGAAGGCCCGGCCCCGGTCTCCCGGCACCGGCCCCCTCGGGCGCTGAGGGGGCCGGTGCCGGGTCGACGACGCGGGTCGATCAGCCCGCGAACCGCGCCATCCACGCCTCGACCTCGTCCGCCGAGCGGGGCAGGCCCGCGGACAGGTTCTCGTGGCCGTCCTCGGTGACGACCAGGTCGTCCTCGATGCGGACGCCGATGCCGCGCCACTCCTCGGGCACCGTCAGGTCGTCCGCCTGGAAGTACAGGCCCGGCTCGACGGTCAGGCACATGCCCGGCATCAGCACCCCGTCGACGTACTCCTCCGTGCGGGCCTGGGCGCAGTCGTGGACGTCGAGGCCGAGCATGTGGCCGGTGCCGGCCATGGTGAAGCGGCGCTGCAGACCGAGTTCGTACGCGCGCTCGGCGGGGCCCTCGATGAAGCCCCAGTCGACGAGCCGGGCCGCGAGGTACCGCTGGGCCGCCTCGTGGAAGTCGCGGTACGCGGCGCCCGGCTTGACGGCCGCGATGCCCGCCTCCTGGGCCGCGTACACGGCGTCGTAGACCTCGCGCTGCAGCGGCGTGAACGTGCCGCTGATCGGGAGGGTGCGGGTGACGTCGGCGGTGTAGAGGGTGTGGGTCTCCACCCCGGCGTCGAGCAGGAGCAGGTCCCCCGGGCGTACCGGGCCGTCGTTGTCCTGCCAGTGCATGATCGTGGCGTGCTCGCCGGCCGCGCAGATCGTGCCGTAGCCGACGGCGTTGCCCTCCAGGCGGGCCCGGCGGAAGAACGAGCCCTCGATCCAGCGCTCGGACGAGGCGATCGCGCGGGACAACTCCCCCACGACGTCGGTGAATCCGCGGACCGTGGAGTCCACGGCCTTGCGGAGTTCGGCCAGCTCCCAGCTGTCCTTGACGGTGCGGAGGTCGCTGAGCGCGGCCTCCAGCTCGGCGTCGCGCTCCTCGTCGGTGGCGACGGCGGCTTCGAGGGCCGGGTCGACGCCCCGGACGATGCGGGTCGCCGCGCCCGGGTTCTTCGTACGGGCCGCGGCCAGGTCGGCGGCGGCCGTGCGGACGTCACGACAGGGCAGGCCGAGGACGCGCTCCGACTCGGCGAGGGAGCGGCGCCGGCCGGTCCACAGCTCCGCGTGCGAGCCGGTCCAGAACTCGTCGTCGTCCCTGCTGTCGCGCGGCAGCTGGAAGCAGTAGGCGTCGTGGCCGCCGTCCGCGCGGGGTTCGAGGACGAGCGCGCCGTCCCTGGCCTGGTCGCCGGTCATGTGGACGTAGCCGGAGTACGGGCGGAAGGGGTAAGTGTCGTCGTTGGAGCGGACCTTGAGGTTGCCGGAGGGGACCACGAGGCGTTCGCCGGGGAAGCGCGCGGAGAGCGCGGCGCGGCGGACGGCCGCGTACGGGGCCTGCTCGGCGAGTTCGAGGTCGTGCTGTTCGGTGTCCGCCCAGCCGGTCCGCATCAGGGCGGACAGTTCCTCGGAGATCCCCGAGTAGAGGCCGTTCTTGCGACGCTTTGCCACGTCGTGCACCTTCTTCCGCTGAGAGGGCTGGGGGACCAGGTCTGGTCGTCGAGTTCGCTGGGACCGTACTCCGTGCGTGGCGGGGTTCGGGGCCGCAGAGTGCCAGTGGCACTAATCGGCCACCGTCCGGCGAGGACGCTCGATAATGCGGGGTATGGCGAACGAGAAGATCGGTGAGGCGCTCCGGCTCCTGGGCATCGGGCCGGCGGCGGGCCGGGCCTATCTGGCCCTCCTCGAACGGGCCCCCGCCCCGCTGGCCGCGGTCGGCGCGGCAGCGGACCTGAGCGGTGCCCAACTCACGGCGGCCTACGGCGAGTTGGTGGACGCGGGTCTTGCCGGCGCCGTCGGCCGGGACGGGGATCTGGCGGTCCCTGTGCCGCCCGCCGCGGGCCTGGAGATCCTCGCCCGGCACCGGGCGGCGGAGCTCGCCGAGTCGCGCATCGCCGTCGGCGGCGCGTTCGACTCGTTCCGCCGGCTGCGGCTCGCCGCGCACACCGACGACCTGGTCGAGGTGGTCACGGGCGAGGCGATCGGCCCCCGGATCCGGCAGGCGTGGGCCAGTGCGCGCGAGCAGATCCGGCAGCTGGAGTCGCCCCCGTACTTCCCCATCCCCGGGGCCATCGACGACGCTCTGGCCACGATCGCCCGCGGGGTGACGCAGCGTGTCGTCTACTCGCGGGAGTCGCTCGAACATCCGGGCCAGCTGGCCACGGTCGTCGAGCCGTGCGTCGAGGCCGGCGAGCAGGCCAGGGTCCTCGACTCGGTGCCGGTCAAGCTCGTGATCATCGACGAGGCGTACGCGCTGGTGTCGTCGTCGATCCGGGAGTCCGACGTGCACGACTCGATGCTGGTCGTGCAGCCGTGCGGGCTGCTCTCCGCGCTCGTGGCCCTGTTCGAGCAGTGCTGGCGCGGCGCCCTCCCCTTCCACGGCCGCACCGCCCGCCCGGCCGGGCTCGCACCCGCCGACCGGCGCCTGCTTCGGCTCCTCGCCGGGGGCGTGGCCGACGACGTGATCGCCCGCGAACTGGGCGTCAGCCGCCGTACGTTGTTCCGCCGCCTGCAGATCCTGATGGCCCGCCTCGGCGCCGCGAACCGCTTCCAACTGGCCCTGCAGGCGCAGCGGGCGGGGTGGTTGTGAGGGGCCGTCCGGCCGACTGCTTCGGGCTTCGGGCTCCGGTTCTGGGCCTGTGGTGGAGCTGAGAGCCGGGGGACGGTGCGTCGGCGCGCGGCCGAATCCCCCTCGCGCTGGGCGGACTTGGCCCTACAGGCCGAGCTTGAAGCCGTCGTGGCTGCGGGTGAAGCCGAGCCGCGCGTAGAAGCGGTGGGCGTCCTGCCGCTGCTTGTTGCTCGTCAGCTGGACGAGGCGGCAGCCACGCGCGCGGGCCCGCTCGATCGCGCGCTCCATGAGCGTGCGGCCCAGGCCGCCGCCCCGCCGGTCGGCGCGGACGCGTACCGCTTCGAGCAGGGCCCGCTCGGCGCTGCCCTTGCCGAGGCCGGGGATGTAGGTCGCCTGCAGGCAGCCCACCACCGTCCCACCCTCGGCTTCGCCGGCCGTGTCCTCGACGAGGACCAGCATCTCGTTGCGGGAGTCCGCTTCGATCGCCGCGAAGGCCCGCTCGTACGCCTCCGTCACCGCGACCGTGCCCGGGTCCACGACCCGCTCCTCGTCGGCGAGCAGGGCGAGCACGCACGGCAGGTCGCCGCGGGTGGCGGGGCGCAGGGTGAGGACGGGGGCGGGTTCGGCGGTCATGACGCAGACCCTAAGGGGCGTCCCGCCTGGGCGAGTCGGCCGGGCCCGGCCTCACTCCGCGCTGATGCGGGCGGCGATGACCTTGCCGATGGGGGCGATGTGGTCGGGCTGCATCATCGTGTGGTGCGTGCAGTCGTTGTCGTACGACGTGATGCTGCCGGTGATCCAGGGGCGCCAGGCCTGGCCTGCGGGGGCGCCCGAGGGCTTGCCGCGGCTCGCGTGGAAGTAGACCAGGTCGCCGTCGAAGACCTCCGGGTGGTAGGTCGGGGCGAGGGAGGCCTGGTGGGCGAGGACGTCGAGGGCGGCGACGAGGTGTTCGTCGGCCAACTCGGCCTGCAGTTCGGCGAGCAGGCGGGTGCCGTCGGGTGCGTGGGCGGGGCCGGTCGCCTGGGCGGGGATGGGGATGCGGCCCGCGGCTTCGAGGACGAGGGTGCGGGTCAGTTCGGGGTCGGCCTCGATCCGCCGTGCCTCGTCCGGGTCGATGGGCTGGGCGTCGAGCATGGCGAGGAGCTCCACCCGCTCGCCCTCGGCCTGCAGGCGGACGGCGGCGGCGTGGGCGAGGGAGCCGCCGAGGGACCAGCCGAGCAGCCGGTACGGGCCGGTCGTCTGGACGGAGCGGATCTGCCGGACGTAGTCGTCGATCATCTCGGGGAAACTGCCGGGCACCTGCTCGGCGCCGCGCAGTCCGCGGGCCTGCAGGACGTACACGGGCACGTCGGCGGGAAGGTGCCGGGGCAGCGTGGCGTAGCACCAGCCGAGGCCGCCGGAGGGGTGCAGGCAGAACACCGGCGGGCCGCCGTCGCCGGGGCGCAGCGTCAGCAGCGGGCCGAAGGCGTCCGGGAGTCGGCCGCCCTCGCGGGTCTGCTCGGCCAGTTCGGTGAGGGCGGCGACGGTCGGGGCGCGGTAGAGCGCGGCGGGCGGGACCTCGACGCCGAGGCGGGCGCTGATGCGGGCGGCGAGCTGTGCGGCCTTGAGGGAGTGGCCGCCGAGGGCGAAGAAGTCGTCGTCGATGCCGACGCCGTCCGCGGGCAGGTCCAGGACTTCGGCGAAGAGGGCGCAGAGGTCCTGCTCGCGGGCGTCGCGGGGTGAGCGTCGCGTCGAGGACGCCCGGGGTGTGGCGGCGTGGGCGGCGGCGAGGGCCGCGCGGTCCAGTTTGCCGTGGGCGGTGAGGGGCAGCGCGGTGTGGCACAGCACCGCGGCCGGGACCATCGCGGCGGGCAGCCGCTCGGCCGCCCAGGCCCGCAGGGACGCGGCGTCCGCCGCTCTCTCGCTGCCGGTGACGACGTGCGCGGTCAGGGTGTGCTCCCCGCGCTCGGCCGTGTGCACCGTGACCGCGGCCTGGGCGAGGTGCGGATGGCCGGCGAGGACCGCCTCGATCTCGCCGGGCTCGATGCGCACGCCGTGCACCTTGACCTGCTCGTCGGTGCGGCCGAGGTATTCGAGTACGCCGTCCTCGGTCCAGCGTGCGGCGTCCCCGGTGCGGTACATGCGGGCGCCGGGCGGGCCGTACGGGTCGGGCAGGAAGCGCTGCCGGGTGAGCTCGGGCCGGTTCAGGTAGCCGCGGGCGACCTGCGCGCCGCCCAGGTGCAGTTCGCCGGGGACGCCGGGCGGGGTGGGCTGTCCGGCGCGGTCGAGGACGTAGGCCTGGGTGTTGTGGCCGGGGCGGCCGATGACGGGGCGGTCGCCCTGCTCGTCCAGGCGGCAGTAGACGGCGTCCACGGTGCATTCGGTGGGGCCGTAGTAGTTGTACGCGGCGGTGCCGGGGCTCTCGCGGAGCCGCTGCCAGAGGTCGGCATCGAGGGCCTCGCCGCCGACCATCAGCGGTCCTGGCCGGTGCGCGCCGTCGGCGAGGAGTCCGGCGGTGAGGAGTTGCCGCAGGTAGGAGGGGGTGATGTCGAGGAAGTCGAGCTGCTGTTCCCGTACGTGGGCGACGAGGGCGGCCGGGTCTCGCCGAACCGATTCTTCGATGAGGTGCAGTTCCTGGCCCGCCGCGAGGAACAGCAAGCCCTCCCAGGAGGTGTCGAACGTGAAGGAGGCGGTGAGCGCGGCACGCAGCGGACGGCCCGCGGCGGTGGCGGCCGGGCGGATCAACTCGGCCTCGTGGTCGGCGAAGAGCTGGGCGAGCTGCCGGTGTTCGACGACCACGCCGTTGGGGCGTCCCGAGGTGCCGGAGGTGAAGTTGACGTACGCCGGGTGGTGCGGGGCGAGCGGGTGCGCCCGGTCCTGGTCGGTGGGGTCGGTCTCGGGCTGCAGGGCGAGGGCCCGCTCGGTCTCGGGGTCGTCGAGGCAGAGCACGGCCGGCCCTTCGGCCGCGGTCGTGGGCTCGGCGGTGGTGAGGACGCAGAGGGGCCGGGTGTCATCGAGCATCAACTCGGTGCGGGCGTCCGGGTGTTCCGGGTCGAGCGCCACACAGCCGGCCCCGGTCTTGAGTACGGCCAGGAGTCCGACGATGTAGTCCTCGGTGCGGGGCAGGGCCACCGCGACGTACGTCTCGGGGGCGGCGCCGCGGGCGAGCAGCAGGTGGGCGAGGCGGTTGGCGCGGCCGTTCAGCTCGGCGGCGGTCAGCTCCTTCGCGCCGCACACCAGGGCCCTGGCCCGGGGCGCGCGCCGTGCCTGCTCCTGGAACAGCTCGGGGAGCGTCGCCGTGGGTGCAGGCCGGTCCGGTCCGCGGCCGGCGGCGAGGACGTGGGTCCGCTCGGCGGCGGTGAGCAGGTCGAGGTCCCCGACGGGCAGTGCGGGGTCGGCGGTGGCCAGGGTGCGCAGCAGGTGCAGGAACCGGCGGTGGTGGGCGGCGACCTCCGCGGCCGAGCAGTGGTCGGGGTCGGCCTGCAGGTCGATGCGGAGCGAGCCGTCGGACGGCCGGTCGTAGACGTTCACGGCCCAGCCCGCGACGGGCCCGTTGGACAGGTTGTGGATCACGGCCGGGATCTCGCCGAAGCACACGTCGCCGTCGTACGTCATCACGTTGACGCCCCAACTGCCCAGCGGGCCCGGCCTGTTGTGGCGTACGTGCAGCTCGCGCTCCAGGTGCAGATACGGGTACCGCTGGTGCCGGAGGAGTCCCTTGGCCTGGTCCGCGGTGTGCCGGAGCAGGTCGGCGACGGTGGTCTCGGGGGTGGTGCGCAGCCGGAGCGGGAGCACGTTGGCGAGGACGGCGGGGACGGTGCGGGAGGCGGGGCTGCGGCCGCTGACGGTGAGCTGCAGGCCGAGGTCGTCGCTGCCGCCGAGGCGGTGGACGTACAGGCCGAGCGCCGCGATCGCGGCCGTCGCCAGGCCGGTGCGCGCGGTGCGGGCCAGGGCGCGCAGTCCGGCGGCGGCCTCCGGGTCGAGGTGGCCGGTCTCGCGGACGAAGGTGTACGAGACCTCGTCGGGGCGGTGCGCGGGCCCTGACTCGTCGATCCAGTCGGCGAGTTGGCCGCGCCAGTACTCCCGGTCGCGGGCCATCAGGTCGGACGTGCGGTACGCGAGGTCGTCGGCGACGGCGTCCTCCAGGGTGCCGAACGGGCACGGCGGTACGTCCTGGCCCGCGGAGAGGGCGGTGTAGACGGCGGCGGTCCGGTGGAGGAAGAGGGAGAAGCCGTAGCCGTCGAGCAGGATGTGGTGCATCACCAGGTGGAACAGGAACCGCTCGTCCCCGGTGCGCAGCACGGTGAAGGCGAAGGCGTGGTCGTGCTCCAGGTCGAACGAGGGGTGCCCGTGGGCCGCCATCCAGTCGTCCGCGGCCCGTTCGGGCTCGGCCTCGGCCCGCAGGTCGTGCACCGGCAGCGTCCAGCCGTCCAGGGCCTGTACGACCTGCCGTACGTCGCCGTCGGCGGTGGTGCGGAACCGTACCCGGGTGGCCTCGGCCTCGGCGAGCGTCCGGCGCAGCGCCTGTTCCAGGAGGCCGACGTCGACGGGGCCGAGCAGTTCGACGTACTCGGCGCAGAGGAACGCCGGACTGCGCGGGTCGCGCTCCTGCGCCAGCCAGAAGAGCATCTGGGCGCTCGTCAGCGGCAGACCTCGAGCGCCGTCGTGCTTGCTCTCCATGGCCGTCAACTCCCGTATTCGCTCCGGCGCTTGACCGCGCCGTGTGGTGCGGGCCCCGCGGCTGGCGAGGCCTTGCGTGGGTCAACGAGCGGGTGGGGTTCCGGTGACGATCACGGAGGTGGGGTGCGGCCGGTGCGGGCGGGGGCGCCGGCGGGTTCTGCGGTGAAGTGGCGTGCGGCGGTGGGGAGTTGGTTCGCGGTCCGCTCGTCCCGTGCGCGGGGTCGGTCCGGTGTCGCCTCGAACGGCCGGTCGACTCGGACGTGGACGTTTCGACGGGCGTGCGGCTGGTCGGAGGCGACGGGCACGAGCCGTTGATCACCGGGTGATCACCGAGCGGCGCGCACGCACCGCGCACCCTCGGTCCGCACACCCTCGTTCCCGGCACCCCGGCTCGCGCACCCTGAGCCCCCGCACGCGCGCCCGCTTACCGTGGGTCGCCCGGCGGCTCCCGCAGTGCGAGGGCGCCCAGGGCTCCTTATCGTCTGCGATGAAGCGCGTTCCGCCGAACGGCGAGGTCGAGACGGAACCGGCCGTCCCGGTCGGACCGCCTCCGCGCATCCGACCCGGAGGAGCCGTCATGCCGGAGCTGTTCATCGGCGGGAAGTGGACCACCGCTGTCGACGGGGAGGTGCGGGAGATCCGCTGCCCGGCCGACGGCACCCTCGTCGCGACCGTCGACGAGGCCGGGCCGAAGGACGCCGCCGCGGCCGTCGCCGCCGCGCGCGAGGCGTTCGACACCGGCCCGTGGCCCCGCACCCCCGCGGCGGAACGCGGCCGGCTGCTGCTGCGCGTCGCCGACCTCCTCGAACGCGACAAGGACGCGCTGGCCCGCGCCGAATCCCTGGACACCGGGAAGCGGCTCGTGGAGAGCGAGTACGACATGGACGACATCGCGAACTGCTTCCGCTACTTCGGCCATCTGACGGCGGCGGGCGGCACGGACCGGATCGTCGACGCGGGCAGCGCGGACGTGGACAGCCGGGTGGTGCACGAGCCGGTCGGGGTGTGCGCGCTGATCACCCCGTGGAACTATCCGCTCCTGCAGACCGCCTGGAAGGTCGCTCCCGCGCTCGGCGCGGGCAACACGTTCGTCCTGAAGCCCAGCGAGCTGACCCCGCACACGGCGATCATCCTGATGCGGCTGCTCACCGAGGCCGGGCTGCCGGACGGGGCCGCCAACCTGGTCCTCGGCGCGGGCCCGACCGCGGGCGCGCCGCTCAGCGAGGATCCGCGGGTCGACCTGGTGTCGTTCACCGGCGGCCTGGTCACCGGGCGCCGCATCATGGCCGCCGCCGCCCCCACCGTGAAGAAGGTCGCCCTGGAGCTGGGCGGCAAGAACCCCAACATCGTCTTCGCCGACGCCGACTTCGAGGCGGCCGTCGACTACGCCCTGATGGCGGTCTTCCTGCACTCCGGGCAGGTCTGCTCGGCCGGGGCGCGGCTCCTGGTCCAGGACGAGCTGCACGACCCGTTCGTCGACGAGGTGGTCGCGCGCGCCCGGCGGATCCCGCTCGGCGGCCCGTTCGACGACCACGCCCGCACCGGCCCGCTGATCTCGGCCGCGCACCGCGCCAAGGTCGAGGCGTACGTGGCGGCCGGTCTCGCCGAGGGTGCGATGCTGCGCTGCGGCGGCGCGCGGCCCGACGACCCGGCGCTGCGGAACGGCTACTACTACCTGCCGACGGTCCTCGACGAGTGCGCGCCCGGCATGTCTGTGGTGACGGACGAGTCGTTCGGTCCGGTGCTCACCGTGGAGCGGTTCCGGGACGAGGACGAGGCGGTCGCCCTGGCCAACGACACCGTGTACGGGCTCGCGGGCGCCGTCTGGTCACAGGACACCGGCAAGGCACACCGGGTGGCGTCCCGGTTGCGCGCCGGGACGGTGTGGATCAACGACTTCCATCCGTACGTGCCGCAGGCGGAGTGGGGCGGCTTCAAGCAGTCCGGCTTCGGCCGTGAGCTGGGCCCGGCGGGGCTCGCCGAGTACCAGGAGGCCAAGCACGTCTGGCGCAATCTCTCGCCGGTGCCGCAACGGTGGTTCGAGTGAGCACGGAGACCGGTCCCGAGCGGGACGCGGCCCAGCTGCAGGACGACGACGATGCGGCGCTCGGCGCGCTCGGCTACCGGCCCGAACTCAAGCGCACCCTCGGCAACTTCCACACGTTCGCCGCCGGGATCAGCTACATCTCGATCCTGACGGGCACGTTCCAGCTGTTCTACTTCGGCGTCACGTTCGGCGGGCCCGCCTACTGGTGGTCGTGGCCGATGGTGTTCGTCGGACAGTTGATGGTGGCGCTGTGCTTCTGCGAGCTGGCGGCCCGCTATCCGGTCGCCGGTTCCGTCTACAACTGGGCCAAGCAGCTCGGCGGCAAGCACGTCGGCTGGCTCGGCGGCTGGATGATGCTGACGGCCACCATGGTGTCCCTGGCGGCGGTCGCCCTCGCGTACCAGATCACGCTGCCGCAGATCTCCGACGGCTTCCAGTTCATCGGGGACGGCAGCGGGACGACGGACGCGGCGAAGAACGCCGTGCTGCTCGGCACCGTGCTGATCCTGTTCACCACCCTGGTCAACGCGTACGGGGTGAAGCTGATGGCCCGGATCAACTCGGCGGGCGTCATGATCGAGCTGATCGCGGCCGTCGTCCTGATCGTGCTGCTCGCCGCGAACATCACGCGCGGGCCCAGCGCCGTCACGGAGACCGGGGGCCTCGGCGCGGGCCAGAACCTCGGCTACTTCGGCGCGTTCCTGACCGCGTCGCTCGCGTCGGCGTATGTGATGTACGGCTTCGACACCGCTTCGTCGCTCGGTGAGGAGTCCCTCGACCCGAGCCGGAACGCGCCCCGGGCGATCCTGCGGGCGCTGTTCTTCTCCTTCCTCCTCGGCGGCCTCATCCTGCTCTTCGCGCTGCTCGCGGTACCGGACCTGCACGCGAAGGAACTGTCGGTGGACGGGCTGCAGTACGTGGTCCTGAGCACGCTCGGCGACACGATGGGCGAGATCGTGCTGTGGTGTGTGGTCGTCGCCATCACCGTGTGCGAACTGGCCGTGCACGCGGCGGGCATCCGGCTCGCGTTCGCCATGGCGCGGGACAACTGCCTGCCGGCGTCCTCGCTGCTCGCCCGGGTCAGCCCGCGCTTCCAGACCCCGGTGGTGCCGGCGATCGTCATCGGGCTCGTCGGCGTCGGCATCCTGGTCATCAACATCAACCAGCCGCAGATCTTCTCGGTCATCACCAGCATCGCGATCATCATGATCTACGTGGCGTATCTCCTGGTCACCGTGCCCATGCTGATCAAGCGGCTGCGCGGCCAATGGGTGCCCGTCCGGGGCAAGTTCTCGCTCGGCAGGTTCGGCCTGCCCGTCAACATCCTGGCCGTGCTGTGGGGCGCGGCCATGTCCCTGAACCTGGCCTGGCCGCGTGCCGAGGTCTACAACGCGACCGGCCCGCAGCACTGGTATCTGCGCTGGGGCGCGTTCCTGTTCGTCGGCGTCGTCGCGCTCGGCGGCTTCACCTACTACTGGTTCGTGCAACGGCACAAGACCGGCGTACTGGAGGAGCACCGCGCCGCGGTGGCCGCCCCTGAATCCGCCTGAATCCGCTCCTCCCGCTCCCTGAAATCCGTCGCCCTGGAGACGTCATGCCTGAAGAGAGCCCCCTGTCCGACCCGGCCGAGTTCGACTACGTGGTCGTCGGCGGCGGCACGGCAGGCGCCGTCGTCGCCGCGCGCCTCACCGAGGACCCGGACGTCAGCGTGTGCGTGCTGGAAGCCGGGCCGAGCGACGTGGGCGACGACAACATCCTCCAACTCACGCGCTGGATGGCCCTGTTGGAGTCCGGGTACGACTGGGACTACCCGGTGGAGCCGCAGGAGAACGGCAACAGCTTCATGCGGCACGCCCGCGCCAAGGTCCTGGGCGGCTGCTCCTCGCACAACTCGTGCATCGCGTTCTGGGCACCCGCGGAGGACCTCGACGAGTGGTCGGGCAAGCTGGGCTGCACCGGCTGGAGCGCCGCCGACTGCTTCCCGCTCTACCGGCTCCTGGAGACCAACGACGCGCCCGGCGACCACCACGGTCGCTCCGGCCCGGTGAACATCATGACCGTCCCGCCCGAAGACCCCTGCGGCGCGGCCCTGTTGGAGGCGTGCGCGGCCTCCGGCATCCCCACGACACCGTTCAACACGGGCAAGACGGTGGTGCGCGGGGCGCACTGGTTCCAGATCAACTCCCGTACGGACGGCACCCGTTCGTCCGCGTCGGTGTCGTACCTGCACCCGGTGCTCGGCAAGCGGCCCAACCTCGAAGTGCGTACGGGCCTGCAGGCCAAGCGGCTGCTCCTCGACGACAACCGGCACTGCACGGGCGTCGAGTACCTGCTTCCCGACACGGTGCACAGCGGTACGGTCCGGGCGCGCCGGGAGGTGATCGTCTCGTGCGGGGCGATCGACTCGCCGAAGCTCCTGATGCTGTCGGGGATCGGCCCGGCGGGGCATCTGCGGGAGTGCGGCGTGGAGGTGCGGGTGGACTCCCCCGGGGTCGGCTCGCATCTGCAGGACCACCCCGAGGGCGTGATCATGTGGGCGGCGAAGCAGCCCATGGTCACCAAGTCCACGCAGTGGTGGGAGATCGGCATCTTCGCGGACACCGAGCCGGGCCTCGACCGGCCCGACCTGATGTTCCACTACGGCTCGGTGCCGTTCGACCTGAACACGTACCGGCGCGGCTATCCGACCACCGACAACGCCTTCTGCCTCACCCCGAACGTCACGCGAGCCCGCTCGATGGGCACGGTCCGGCTGCGCTCCCGCGACTTCCGGGACAAGCCGAAGGTCGACCCGCGCTACTTCACGCACGAGCACGACATCCGCGTGATGACGTACGGGCTGCGGCTCGCCCGGGAGATCGCCGCGCAGGCCCCGATGGCGGACTGGGCGGGGGCCGAGCTCGCCCCCGGTCCGGACGCCACGACCGACGACGAGCTCTTCTCGTACATCCGCCAGACCCACAACACCGTCTACCACCCGGCGGGCACGGTCCGCATGGGCGACCCGGGCGACCTGGACTCGCCGCTCGACCCGGAGCTGCGGGTCAAGGGCGTCTCGGGGCTGCGGGTGGCGGACGCGTCGATCATGCCGTTCCTTCCTGCGGTCAACCCGTGCATCACGACGATGATGATCGGCGAGAAGTGCTCGGACATGATCAAGCGTTCTTGAGCGTCTCTCTTACGGGGTCACTGCCGGCCGGCGCAGCGGGCGGGTTGCAGGGTCGGGAGCCGGGTGCGCCCGATGAGGCGGCTCGGGCGGAAGTCGGTCAGGATCAGCAGGGTTCGTCCGGGGCCCGTTTCGGGGGGCGTCGGAGCTCAGCGCAGTGGGTCGTACGGGCTCAGGTCGAGGCCGGGGGCGACCCCGCGGGCGAGGCGGGCCGCGACCGTGCCCACGTACGGGCCGGTCGTCAGGCCGTTCGGGCCGAGGCCGTTGGCGACGATCAGACCGGGGAGCCGCGGGACCGGGCCGAGCAGGGGGCGGCTGTCGGGTCCGGTGGGGCGGAAGCCGACGCGGGTCTCGATGTGGGTGGCGTCGGCGAGGCCGGGGGCCACCGCGAGGGCTTCGCCGAGGACTTCGGCCGTACCGGCGGCGGTCACCCGGTGGTCGAAACCGGCGTCGTCCTCGCGGGTGGCGCCGACGACGACGCGCGAGTCGTCGAAGGCGAGGAGGTAGTGGCGGGACTGCGGGAGGACGACGGGCCAGTCCGCGGTGGCCGTGCCGGGCAGGCGCAGATGGACGATCTGGCCGCGCTGCGGGGTGACGCGTACGTGCACGCCGAAGGGTTCGAGGAGGGTCGGCGACCAGGCGCCGGCCGCCGCGATCACGGCGTCCGCGCCGTGGAACCGGTCGCCGACGCGCACTCCGCGCACGGTGGTGTCCGCGACCAACTCGGCGGTTCCTTCGACGAGTTGGGCCCCGTGGCGGGCGGCGGCGCGGAGCATCGCGTCGCGGACGGCGCGGCCGTCGAGGCGGGCCGCGCCGGGGATGCGCATCGCGGGGCCTTCGTGACCCAGAGGCGGGAAGAGCTCGCGGGCGCGGCGGCCGTCGATCAGCTCCACCTCTCCCGCCGCCGGGGACTTCGCGGCGCGTTCGGCGACGGTGTGCAGCCGCTGCTCGGCGTCCGCCTCGGTGACCAGGCAGAGGGCGCCGACGCGGCGGTGGCCGAGCTCGGTCTCGCCGTCGGCCGCCAACTGCGCGAGGAGTTCCGGGTAGTGCTCGGCCCCGGCGACCGCGATCCGGTACCAGTCCGGGTCGTCGTCCGTCCGCGAGGACCACGGGCAGACGATGCCCGCACCGGCCGATGTCGCGCGGCCCGGGGCGCCGGAGTCGACGAGGACCACGTCCACTCCGGCGCGGGCCAGTGCGTATCCGGCTGCCGCCCCGACGATGCCGCTGCCGACGACCACGACTCGCATGCGTACCTCCCAGTTCGACGCTGGTGTCCTCCGGTCACTTCCCCGGCCGGCGGGCCGGGAGACCCATGGGGTTGGGGAAGGGCAGGACATGCCAGGCCGTACGGGCGAAGGCTGCTTCCAAGGTGTCAGCCTCACCGCCAACCACCTTGCGGACAAGGGCTGTTGAGGGTGTCCGACGTCACCCGGACGCCGGCTCCAGGCGGACGCAGCAGCGGCCTTCGCCCGGCGCCAGGCACGCCCGCAGGCCGCCCTCCGCCAGCCCTTCGAGTACACCCTCGACGAGGTGCAGGTTCATGCCGCACACCGTCTCGGTGTGTTCCCGGGCGAGGGCGTGGAACGGGCAGTTGCCGAGGACGAGGGCGTCGCCGTCCTCGCGGGGTTCGAAGCCGTTGCGTTCCAGTACGGCGAGCACCGCGCGCACGCCGTCGCCTGTCGCGCCCTGTGCGGCGAACTGCGCGCCCAGCTTGTGGGCGTTGCGGTGCAGGACCACCCGGACCGGTTCGCCGGAGGCCTCCGACTCCTCCATGGCGCGCGCGAGGAGGTGCCCGGCCAGTTCGTAGTGGCGCTCGGGGAGGTTGACGGTGACCTGAGCGGCGGCGCGCTTGTAGTGCTTGGCGGGGCGGCCGGCGCCCGGCCCCCTGCGGCCGGTGCGGCGTTCGTAGACGACGTCGAGCAGCGCCGCTTCGGCCAGGCGGTCCAGGTGGAAGGCGGCCGTCTGGCGGGTGAGGCCCAGTGCTTCGGCGGCCTCCTCGCGGCTGACGGGGGCGGCCATGCGCACGACGTACTCGTACAGGCGCCTGCGGTTCGGTTCGCCGAGTGCGGCGACGGCGGAGACGTCGGGGCGGGGTGGTTCGGGCGGGCGGTCCACGCCCTCATTGTAAAACCAATAAGCATTGACTAAAGAAAAATTCCGCGCTTCTATCGTTAGTAAGAGTTGTTGATAGAAGGAGGGCGTCATGTCGTCCCCGATCACCGCAACCACCCCGTCCGCCGGAACGCGGCGGGCCGCGCTCACCGATCCCGGCTATCAGGCCTTCGCGATCCTGCGCGTCGGATTCACCGTGGCGCCGATCCTGTTCGGCCTCGACAAGTTCTTCAACCTGCTCGTGGACTGGCCCGTCTACCTCGCTCCGTGGGTCGACGACCTCCTGCCGGGCACGGCTCAGCAGGTCATGTACGCGGTCGGAGTGGTCGAGATCATCGCCGGGCTCGTCGTCGCGTTCGCCCCTCGGTTCGGGGGCTGGCTGGTCGCCGCTTGGCTCGGCGGCATCATCGTCAACCTGCTGACCATCCCCGGGCACTACGACATCGCGCTGCGCGACTTCGGCCTGCTGCTCGGCGCGGTCGCCCTGGCCCGGCTCGCCCAGCGCTACCACCGCGCATGACGCGAGGGGCCACCGGAAGACTCCGCTCCCCCGCCCCGACCCCCGCCCGCACGGCATCGACCGACCTGCCGTGCGGGCGGGCCGCGTTCCGCCGCACCCGCACTGGCCGCGGTCCGTCGCACCCTCGCTGTAATTGGTCAGCCAAGTATTCAGTAAGGTGAGGCCCACAGGAGTTACTTGCCCCGCCCATCAAGCTGTTCTTGGAGACCTTGTGACCACCGCGTTCGACCCGATCGACCTGCCCGGAATCCGCCTCGCCAGCCGGATCGTCGTGGCCCCGATGACCCGCAGCCGCGCCACCGCGGAGGCGCTGCCCACCGCGCTCACGGCCGAGTACTACGCCCAGCGGGCCTCCGCCGGGCTGATCGTCACCGAGGGCGTCCAGCCCTCCGTCGTCGGCCAGGGCTACCCGAACACCCCCGGCCTGCACACGGCCGAGCAGATCGCCGCCTGGCGCACCGTCACCGACGCCGTGCACGCGGCCGGCGGCCGGATCTTCGCCCAGCTCATGCACACCGGCCGCATCGGCCACCCCGATCTGCTGCCCGAGGGAGTCGTCAACGTCGCGCCCTCCCCGGTGGCCGCCGACGGCCAGGTGTACACGCACGAGGGGCCCAAGGAGTTCGTCACCCCGCGCGAGCTGACCGACGCCGAGATCCGCGCCACCGTCGACGACTTCGCCGCGGCCGCCCGCAACGCCGTCGAGGCCGGGTTCGACGGGGTCGAACTGCACGGCGCCAACGGCTACTTGATCCATCAGTTCCTCTCCCCCGGCAGCAATCTGCGCGGCGACGACTGGGGCGGTTCGGTGGCCGGCCGCATCCGGTTCGCCGTGGAGACCGTCAAGGCCGTGGCCGAGGCGATCGGGCCCGGCCGTACGGCGATCCGGCTTTCGCCGGGCAACCCGTTCAACAGCATCGTGGAGCCGGAGCCCGAGCCCACGTACACCGCGCTCGTCGACGCCCTCGCGCCGCTGGGGCTCGCCTATCTGCACGTGGTCGAGGTCGAGCCGCAGGCCCGCAAGGTGACGGCCGTGCTGCGCGAGCGGTTCGGCGGCGTCTTCGTGCTCAGCCCGGCGACCGAGGGCCCCACCGGTCCCGAGTCCCTCGCCCTCGTCGAGGACGGCACCACCGATGTCGTCGCGTACGGCCAGCTCTTCCTCGCCAACCCCGACCTGCCGGCCCGTCTGCAGGCCGGCGGCCCCTTCAACTCGCCCGACCCGTCCACCTTCTACGGCGGCGGGGCCGCGGGGTACACCGACTACCCCGCGCTCTGACGCCTCGGGCCGGGGCCCGCTCGCGGCGGCTCCTCCGGCCACGGCCCCGGCCCGGTGCTCCGGTACTGTCGGCGTAGCCGTCCGTGCGCGGGCGGGACGCCGAAACAGGAGGTCAGCAGTGGTGAACGAGGAGGCCCCGCAGGGGCGGTCCCCGCTCCTCGTCCTGGGCAAGATCCGGTCCATCCTGGAGAGCTTCGCCCCCGAGACGCCGGAACTGACGCTGCCGCAGATCAGGCAGCGGACCGGGCTGCCCGCCAGCACCTGCCAGCGCCTGGTGCAGAACCTGCTGCACGAGGGCTTCCTCGACCGCTCCGGCGACGGCTACCGCATCGGGCTGTCCCTGGTGCGGATGGCCGCCGCCGGCGTGCACGGCTTCGACCCGCTGCGGCAGGTGCAGCCGTTCCTCGACGAGCTGCGCGACGGCACGGGCGAGACCGCCTGCCTGTACGTACGGGACGGGCTGCGGCAGAGCGTCGTGGAGCTCGCCGAGACCCGGCACGCGGTCAAGCGCACCGTCGCCCTGGGCATGACGGCGCCGCTGCACGCGGACTCGGCGGGCAAGGTGTTCCTCGCGTACGACGACACGGCCTGGCACGAGGCACGCGAGGCGGGGCTGCCGCCGGTCACCGGACAGACGGCCAAGGGGCAGACGGTCGCTGGACAGACGGGCACGAATGCGGCGGAGCTTGACCGGCAGCGGGAGGCCGTGCGGCGTCAGGGGTACGCCGAGTCGTTCGAGGAACTCGACCCCGGCTGCGGCTCGGTGAGCGCGCCGGTCTTCGGGGTGCACGGCGAACTCGTGGCCGTACTGGGCGTCGTGGCCCCCGTGCAGCGCCTCTCCCCCGCCGACGTACCGGAGTTGGCCGCCCGCGTAGTGGCCGCCGCGGCGGACGCCTCGCGCGCGATCGGCGGGAGCGCGGCGGCGCGGGAGGAGGCTGGAACGTCCGCCGAGGCGGCCGGTGTCGACGCGTGCCGCGTCGCGCAGCCCGCCGACGCCGAGGCGTGCGTCGCCCAACAGCCCGCCATCTCAGGGGAGTTGTGTGCGACGGGCACCGCTCCGTCCGGCGCGACCTGGGGCCCGGTCAGCCACGCCCTGTTCCGCGCCGGGCGACTGCACCGTGTCCTCGCGGGCAACCTGCTGCGCCGCGCGGGCCTCTACCCGGGCCAGGAGATCCTGCTCATGCTGCTGTGGGACGAGGACGACCGCCCGCAGGCCGACCTGATCCGCGCGCTCGCCCTGGACGCGTCCACGGTGACGAAGATGCTGCAGCGGCTCCAGCAGGCGGGGTTCGTCACCCGTACCCCGTCGCCGACCGACCGGCGGGCCTCGATCGTCTCGCTCACCGAGGCCGGACGGGCGCTGCAGGGCCAGGTCGCCGAGCTCTGGGGCGAGTTGGAGCAGGGCTCCGTCCGGCTGCTGACCGCCGAGGAGACGAGCACGGCCACCCGTCTCCTCGGCCGGATCGAGCAGGGCCTGAGTCAGGCCACCGGGTCGCCCGCGGGGCCGGCCGGCGGATCGAGCGGCGGGGCGGCGAGCGCCGGGTAGTCGGTGTAGCCCTCGTCCCCTCCCCCGTACAGGCCCTCGGGGTTGATCTCGTTGAGCGGCGCACCCGTGCGGAAGCGGGCGACCAGGTCCGGGTTGGCGAGGAAGCCGCGGCCGAACGCGATCAGGTCGGCGCCCCGCTCCAGCCAGCGCTCGGCGTTCTCCAGGCCGGCGTCGGCGGGCGGCTGCGGGAACGAGTTGAGCGGGTTGACGACGAGGGTGCCCGGCCAGTTGGCGCGGATCTTGTCGTTCAGCTCCTCGTCGTCCGATGCGGCCAGGTGCAGGTGGGCGAGGCCGAGCGGTGCGAGCGCGTCCAGGAGTGCCGTGTACAGGGCGATGCTGTCGCCCTCGGCGATGTCGTTCAGCTCCCTGCCGGGCGAGATCCGCAGGCCCACCCGGTCCGCGCCGATCGCGGCGGCCACGGCCTCGACCACCTCGACGGCGAAGCGGATCCGGTTCTCGACGGGGCCGCCGTACGCGTCGGTGCGCCGGTTGCTGTTGGCCGCGAGGAACTGGTGCAGCAGGAATCCCATCGCGCCGTGGAGCTCGACGCCGTCGAAGCCGGCCTCGATCCCCCGCTCGGCGGCGCGCACGAACTCCCTTACCACGTCCGGGACTTCGGCGGTGGTGAGCGCGCGCGGCTCGACCAGGTCCTTGGGGCCTTCGGGCGTGAAGATCTGCCCGTCGGCGCGGACCGCCGAGGGGGCGACCGGCGTGAGGCCGTGCACGCTCGGGTGGCCGACGCGGCCCGCATGCTGGATCTGCAGGAAGATCCGCCCGCCGGCGGCATGCACCGCGTCCGTGACCGCGCGCCAGCCCGCCACCTGCTCGTCGGTGTGGATGCCCGGCGTCATGGGGTGGCCCTGGCCCTGTGGTGACGGCTGGGTCCCCTCGGTGAGGATCAGCCCGGCCGAGGCGCGCTGGGCGTAGTACGTGGCCATGCTCGGCGTGGGCACGCCGTCGAGGCCGGCGCGGCTGCGCGTCATGGGGGCCATCACCAGGCGGTTGGGCAGGTCGAGGCGGCCGTGCCGGACGGGTTCGAACAGGGACATACGGCATCGCTCCTTCACAGGCCAACCCTTTGGCCGACCAAATATCACGACCAGGGAACATGCCACATCAGGCCTTCATTCCCGGAGCGAGGAATGAATCTGGCCCACGTTATAGTTGACTCCGCAAGTATTTGGGTCAGACATCATTGGCTGGCCACTAACCGCGTCGGCTCGTCCCCCACGGCACGGCGCCCCGTCCCACACCGGAGAACCCATGTCTGTCGCGTACATCGTCCTCGCCGTCCTGCTGTCCCTGATGCTCGTCGTCTCCGGGCGCGGGAAGCTCGTGCGGGACCCCAAGGTGATGCCCGCCCTGGAGACCGTCGGCGTCTCGGCCGGGATGCTGCCCGTACTGGCCGCGCTGGAGTTCGCGGGCGCCCTCGGCCTGCTCATCGGCATCGGCTTCCGGCCGCTCGGTGTCGCGGCGGCGGTGGGCGTGGTGCTGTACTTCTTCGGTGCCGTGGTCGCCCACCTGCGCGTGAAGGACGTCAAGGGGACGCCGGGCGCCGGTGTCCTGCTCGTGGTCTCGGCGGCCGCGCTGGCGCTCGCCGCCGCCACCGTGTGAGCAGTCCACCGTGTGAGCGGTACGGAGGAACGCGCGAAGGGGCCCGGCCAGTCGACGTACTGGCCGGGCCCCTTCGTGTCGCGTACGCGGAGTTACTTCTTCTCGACCGCGTGGCCGCCGAACTGGTTGCGCAGCGCGGCGATCATCTTCATCTGCGGCGAGTCCTCCTGGCGGGAGGCGAAGCGCGCGAACAGCGAGGCCGTGATGGCGGGCAGCGGTACGGCGTTGTCGATGGCCGCCTCGACGGTCCAGCGGCCCTCGCCGGAGTCGGCCGCGAAGCCGCGCAGCTGGTCCAGGTGCTCGTCGTCGTCCAGGGCGTTGACCGCGAGGTCGAGCAGCCAGGAGCGGATGACCGTGCCCTCCTGCCAGGAGCGGAAGACCTCGCGCACGTCGGTGACCGAGTCGGCGGCCTCCAGGAGCTCCCAGCCCTCGGCGTAGGCCTGCATCATGGCGTACTCGATGCCGTTGTGGACCATCTTGGAGAAGTGCCCGGCGCCGACCTTGCCGGCGTGGACGTAGCCGAAGTCGCCCTCGGGCTTGAGCGCGTCGAAGACCGGCTTGACCTTCGCCACGTGCTCGTCGGAGCCGCCGACCATCAGGGCGTAGCCGTTCTCCAGGCCCCAGACGCCGCCGGAGACGCCCGCGTCGACGAAGCCGATGCCGCGCTCGGCGAGCTCGGCGGCGTGCTTCTCGTCGTCCGTCCAGCGGGAGTTGCCGCCGTCGACGACGATGTCGCCCGCGGACAGGAGCTCCTTCAGTTCGTCGACGGTCGACTGGGTGGCTCCGCCGGCCGGGACCATGACCCAGACGACGCGGGGGCCTTCGAGCTTGTCGACGAGTTCGGCGAGGGACGCCACGTCGGAGACCTCGGGGTTGCGGTCGTAGCCGATGACGTCGTGGCCCGCGCGGCGGATGCGCTCGCGCATGTTGCCGCCCATCTTGCCGAGGCCGATCAGTCCGAGCTGCATGTCAGTTCACTTACCTTCGGGGGTTCTTGAGGGTGCGTCAGGGATGGGGGCGGTCAGGCGGTACGGCCGCGCAGGGCGCGGTACGTGTCGACCAGGGACCGGGTGGAGGCGTCGAGTCCGGGGACCTCAGCGCCTTCCGTGAGGGCGGGTTCGACGCGCTTGGCGAGGACCTTGCCCAGTTCCACGCCCCACTGGTCGAAGGAGTCGATGTTCCAGATCGCGCCCTGGACGAACACCTTGTGCTCGTAGAGGGCGATGAGCTGGCCGAGGACCGAGGGGGTCAGTTCCTTCGCGAGGATCGTGGTCGTCGGGTGGTTGCCCTGGAACGTCTTGTGGGCCACGAGCTCCTCGGTGACGCCCTCCGCGCGCACCTCGTCCGGCGTCTTTCCGAACGCGAGCGCCTGGCCCTGCGCGAACAGGTTGGCCATCAACAGGTCGTGCTGGTCCGCGAGTTGGGGCGACAGCTCGTCGACCGGCTTGGCGAAGCCGATGAGGTCCGCCGGGATCACCTTCGTGCCCTGGTGGATGAGCTGGTAGTACGCGTGCTGTCCGTTGGTACCCGGGGTGCCCCAGACGACTGGACCCGTCTGCCACTGCACCGGCCGGCCCTCGCGGTCCACGGACTTGCCATTGGACTCCATGTCCAGCTGCTGCAGGTACGCGGTGAACTTCGACAGGTAGTGGCTGTACGGGAGCACCGCGTGCGACTGGGCGTCGTGGAAGTTGCCGTACCAGACGCCCAACAGGCCCAGCAGCAGAGGCGCGTTGGCCTCGGCGGGGGCCGTCCGGAAGTGGTCGTCGACCAGGCGGAAGCCGTCGAGCAGCTCGCGGAACCGGTCCGGGCCGATGGCGATCATCAGGGAGAGGCCGATGGCCGAGTCGAAGGAGTAGCGGCCGCCGACCCAGTCCCAGAACTCGAACATGTTGGCCGTGTCGATGCCGAACTCGGCGACCTTCTCGGCGTTGGTCGACAGGGCGACGAAGTGCTTCGCCACCGCGTCCGCGTCGCCGCCGAGCCCGTCGAGCAGCCAGGTGCGGGCGGCCTGGGCGTTGGTGATCGTCTCGATCGTGGTGAAGGTCTTCGACGCGATGACGAACAACGTCTCGGCCGGGTCGAGGTCGCGCACCGCCTCGTGCAGGTCGGCGCCGTCCACGTTGGAGACGAAGCGGACCGTCAACTCCCGTGCGGTGTACGGGCGGAGCGCCTCGTACGCCATGGCCGGGCCGAGGTCGGAGCCGCCGATGCCGACGTTGACGACATTGCGGATGCGCTTGCCGGTGTGGCCGGTCCACTCCCCCGTACGGACCTTGTCCGCGAAGGCGGCCATCTTGTCGAGTACGGCGTGCACCTCGGGCACGACGTTCTCGCCGTCGGCCTCGATCACGGCGTCCGCGGGGGCGCGCAGGGCCGTGTGCAGGACGGCGCGGTCCTCGGTCGTGTTGATCCTCTCGCCGCGGAACATGGCGTCGCGCAGGCCGAACACGTAGGCAGCGGCGGCCAGTTCGCGGAGCAGGGCGAGGGTCTCGTCCGTGACCAGGTGCTTGGAGTAGTCGATGTGCAGGTCGCCGACCTGCACGGTGTAGCGCTCGGCCCGGTCCGGGTCGGCGGCGAACAGGTCGCGCAGGTGCGTGCCCTCGGCCTTGGCGCGGTGGTCCTCCAGGGCGGTCCACTCGGGGCGGTGCGTCAACGGGGTTGCGTTGTCAGGCATGTTGAACAGACTCCTTGGCGCCGTCGGGGCCCGCCTGCAGGGCGAGGGCGTACATCTCGTCCGCGTCCAGGCGGCGGAGCTCCTCGGCGATCAGCTCGGCGGTCGAGCGGACCTTCAGGGCGAGGGTGCGCTCCGGCTGGCCGGGCAGGGTGAGGGTGGCGAGGGGGCCTTCGGGGCGGTCGATGACGATCTCCCCGCGCGCCGTGCCGAGGCGTACGGCGGTGACCACGGGCCCTGCCGTGGTGACGCGCTCGACCGGGACGTCGAGCCGGGCACCGAGCCAGCGCGCGAGGAGTTCGGCGCTGGGGTTCTCGGCCTCGGACTCGACGGCGGCCGACGTGACGTCCACGGGGGCCTGGTCGAGGGCGGCGGCCAGCATGGAGCGCCACGGGGTGAGACGGGTCCAGGCCAGGTCGGTGTCGCCCGGCGCGTACGAGGTGACGCGCTGGGCGAGGGCCGCGAGCGGGTCCTCGACCGCGTACGTGTCGGTGATGCGGCGGGCGGCGAGGGCGCCGAGCGGGTCCTTGGCGGGCACCTCGGGGGCGTCGACCGGCCACCACACGACGACCGGGGCGTCCGGCAGGAGCAGCGGCAGGACCACCGAGTCGGCGTGCCGGCCGACCTCGCCGTAGAAGCGCAGGATCACCGTCTCGCCGGTGCCGGCGTCGGTGCCGACGCGGACCTCGGCGTCCAGGCGGTTGCCCTGGCGGTCGCGGGGCGAGCGTGCGGTGCGCTTGATGACGACGAGGGTGCGCGAGGGGTGTTCGCGGGACGCCTCCTGGGCGGCCCGGGTCGCGTCGTAGGCGTTCTCCTCGTCGGTGACGATCACCATCGTGAGGACCATGCCCACGGCGGGGGTCCCGATGGCCCTGCGCCCGTCGACGAGCGCCTTGTTGATCTTGCTTGCCGTGGTGTCGGTCAGGTCGATCTTCATGGTCTGCGCCAGCTCCGTCCGTCTCGTGCGAGCATCTCGTCCGCCTCCTTCGGCCCCCAGCTGCCCGAGGCGTACCCGGCGGGCCTGCCGTGTGTGTCCCAGTGCTGCTCGACGGGGTCGAGGATGCGCCAGGACTCCTCCACCTCCTCGGTGCGCGGAAAGAGGTTGGCGTCGCCCAACAGCACGTCCAGGATGAGGCGTTCGTACGCCTCGGGGCTGGACTCGGTGAAGGACTCGCCGTAGGCGAAGTCCATCGACACGTCGCGGATCTCCATCGACGTGCCGGGCACCTTGGAGCCGAAGCGGACCGTCATGCCCTCGTCCGGCTGGACGCGGATGACGATGGCGTTCTGGCCGAGCTCCTCGGTGGCGGTCGAGTCGAACGGGGAGTGCGGGGCGCGCTGGAAGACGACGGCGATCTCGGTGACACGGCGGCCGAGGCGCTTGCCGGTGCGCAGATAGAACGGCACGCCCGCCCAGCGGCGGTTGTCGATCTCCAGCTTCACGGCGGCGTACGTGTCGGTCTTCGACGCGGGGTCGATGCCGTCTTCCTGCAGGTAGCCCTTGACCTGCTCGCCGCCCTGCCAGCCGCCGAGGTACTGGGCGCGGACCGTGGACTCCCCCAGGTCCGCGGGGAGCCGCACGGACTTCAGGACCTTGAGCTTCTCGTTGACGAGCGACTCGGCGTCGAAGGAGGCGGGCTCCTCCATCGCGGTGAGCGCGAGGAGTTGGAGCAGGTGGTTCTGGATGACGTCACGGGCGGCGCCGATGCCGTCGTAGTACCCGGCGCGGCCGCCGATGCCGATGTCCTCGGCCATCGTGATCTGCACATGGTCGACGTAACTCCGGTTCCAGACCGGCTCGTACGTCTGGTTGGCGAAGCGGAGCGCCAGGATGTTCTGGACGGTCTCCTTGCCGAGGTAGTGGTCGATACGGAAGACCTGCTCGGGCGCGAACACCTCGTGCACGATCGCGTTCAGCTCACGGGCCGAGGCGGTGTCGTGGCCGAAGGGCTTCTCGATGACGGCGCGCCGCCAGGACCCCTCGGGGGCGTCGGCGAGGCCGTGCTTCTTGAGCTGCTGGACGACCTTCGGGAAGAACTTCGGCGGCACCGACAGGTAGAAGGCGTAGTTGCCGCTGGTGCCGCGCTTCTCGTCCAACTCATCGACGGCGGACCGCAGTTGCTCGAACGCGGTGTCGTCGTCGAAGTCGCCGGGGATGAAGCGCATGCCCTCGGCGAGCTGCTGCCAGACCTCCTCGCGGAAGGGGGTGCGGGCGTGCTCGCGCACCGAGTCGTGGACGACCTGCGCGAAGTCCTGGTCCGCCCACTCGCGGCGGGCGAAGCCGAGGAGCGAGAAGCCCGGCGGCAGCAGACCCCGGTTGGCGAGGTCGTACACGGCCGGCATGAGCTTCTTGCGGGACAGGTCGCCGGTGACGCCGAAGATGACTAGCCCCGAGGGGCCCGCGATGCGCGGCAGACGCCGGTCGCGGGGATCCCTCAGCGGGTTCTGCCGGGCTGGGTTCTGCCGGGCTGTGCCGCTCACTTGACCTCAGCTCCCTGGAGGCGGGTGGTGACGGTGGCAAGGAGATCGTTCCACGCCGCCTCGAACTTGGCGACGCCTTCGTCCTCCAGCTGCGTCACGACCTCGTCGTAGGAGATGCCGAGCGCGTCGACGGCCTTGAGGTCGGCGCGGGCCTGCTCGTAGCCGCCGGTGACGGTGTCGCCGGTGATCACGCCGTGGTCGGCGGTGGCGTTCAGGGTGGCCTCGGGCATGGTGTTGACGGTGCCGGGCGCGACCAGGTCGTCGACGTACAGGGTGTCCTTGTACGCGGGGTCCTTCACGCCGGTCGAGGCCCACAGCGGGCGCTGGCGGTTGGCGCCGGCCTGCTCCAGGGCGGTCCAGCGCGCGGTGGCGAAGACCTGCTCGTACGCCTCGTACGCGAGGCGGGCGTTGGCGAGGGCGGCCTTGCCCTTGAGGGCGGCGGCCTCTTCGGTGCCGAGTGCGCCGAGGCGCTTGTCGATCTCGGCGTCGACTCGGGAGATGAAGAAGGACGCCACGGAGTGGACGGTCGCCAGGTCGACGCCGCGCTCGCGGGCCTTCTCCAGACCGGCCAGGTAGGCGTCCATGACAGCCTTGTAGCGGTCCAGGGAGAAGATCAGCGTGACGTTGACGGAGATGCCGAGGCCGATGACCTCGGTGATCGCCGGGAGACCCGCGAGGGTCGCCGGGATCTTGATCATGACGTTGGGCCGGTCGACGAGCCATGCCAGCTGCTTGGCCTCGGCGATCGTGGCCTCGGTCTCGTGCGCCAGGCGCGGGTCGACCTCGATGGAGACGCGGCCGTCGCGGCCCTCGGTCGCCTCGTACACGGGGCGCAGGATGTCGGCGGCGGCGCGGACGTCGGCCGTGGTCATCATGCGGACGGCCTCGTCGACGGTGACCTTGCGGACGGCCAGGTCGGCGAGCTGGTCCTCGTAGCCCTCGCCGGAGCCGATGGCGGCCTGGAAGATCGACGGGTTGGTGGTGACGCCCACGACGTGGCTGTTCTCGATGAGCTCGGCGAGGTTGCCGGACTCGATGCGCTTGCGGGACAGGTCGTCAAGCCAGATGGAAACGCCTTCGTCGGAGAGGGACTTGAGGGGTGCGACGGCGTTGCTCATGCTCTTCATCTTCTTTCGGTGCGGCTCGTTCGGTACGGAGTGGGGCGTACGGGGCGCGGTGCGGCCGGGCCCGTACGGATCAAGGGTGTACGGCTCAGGCGCGGGCGGCGGCCAGGGACTCGCGGGCCTGCGCGGCGACGTTCTCGGCGGTGAAGCCGAACTCGGCGAAGAGGACGTTCGCGTCGGCGGAGGCGCCGAAGTGCTCCAGGGAGACGATGCGGCCGGCGTCGCCGACGTAGCGGTACCAGGTGAGGCCGATGCCGGCCTCGACGGCGACGCGGGCCTTCACGGACGGCGGCAGGACGGCGTCCTTGTAGGCCTGGTCCTGCTCCTCGAACCACTCGACGGACGGCATCGACACGACGCGCGTGGCGACCCCTTCGGCCTCCAGCTGCTCCCGGGCGGCGACGGCGAGCTGCACCTCGGAGCCGGTGGCGATCAGGACGACGTCCGGGGTGCTCTTCGAGGACTCGACGAGGACGTAACCGCCCTTGGCCGCCTCGGAGTTGGGCTCGTACACGGGCAGGCCCTGGCGGCTCAGCGCCAGGCCGTGCGGGGCGGGCTTGGCCGAGCCGCGGCGCAGGATCTCGCGCCAGGCGATCGCGGTCTCGTTGGCGTCGGCCGGGCGGACGATGTTGAGGCCCGGGATGGCGCGCAGCGAGGCGAGGTGCTCGACGGGCTGGTGGGTGGGGCCGTCCTCGCCGAGGCCGATGGAGTCGTGCGTCCAGACGTACGTGACGGGGAGCTGCATGAGGGCCGACATGCGGACGGCGTTGCGCATGTAGTCGGAGAACACGAGGAACGTGCCGCCGTAGACGCGGGTGTTGCCGTGCAGGGCGATGCCGTTCATCTCGGCGGCCATCGAGAACTCGCGGATGCCGAAGTGCACGGTCCGGCCGTACGGGTCGGCCTCCGGGAGCGGGTTGCCCTTCGGCAGGAAGGAGCTGGTCTTGTCGATGGTGGTGTTGTTGGAGCCCGCCAAGTCGGCGGAGCCGCCCCAGAGTTCGGGCAGGACCGGGCCGAGGCCCTGGAGGACCTTGCCGGACGCGGCGCGGGTGGCGAGCTTCGTACCGGCCTCGAAGGACGGGACGGCGTCCTCCCAGCCCTCGGGGAGGCGGCCGGAGAGGATGCGGTCGAGGAGGGCGGAGCGCTCGGGGTTGTCGGTGCGCCAGGCGCCGAGCTGCTTGTCCCAGGCGGCGTGCGCCTCGGCGCCGCGGTCGAGGGCCTTGCGGCTGTGGGCGATGACCTCGTCCTCGACGGCGAAGGTCTGCTCGGGGTCGAAGCCGAGGACGCGCTTGGTCGCGGCGATCTCGTCAGCGCCGAGCGCGGAGCCGTGCGAAGCCTCGGTGTTCTGCGCGTTCGGCGCGGGCCAGGCGATGATCGTGCGCATCGCGATGATCGAGGGGCGCTCGGTCTCGGCCTTGGCGGCGGCGAGCGCCTCGTACAGGGCCTGCACGTCGGTGTCGCCGTCGGCCTTGGGCTCGATGCGCTGGACGTGCCAGCCGTAGGCCTCGTAGCGCTTGAGAACGTCCTCGGAGAAGGCGGTCGCGGTGTCGCCCTCGATGGAGATGTGGTTGTCGTCGTAGACGAAGACGAGGTTGCCGAGCTTCTGGTGGCCGGCGAGGGAGCTGGCCTCGGCGGAGACGCCCTCCTCCAGGTCGCCGTCGGAGACGATCGCCCAGACGGTGTGGTCGAAGGGGCTCGCGCCCTCGGGGGCCTCGGGGTCGAAGAGGCCGCGCTCGTAGCGGGCGGCCATGGCCATGCCGACGGCGTTGGCGACGCCCTGGCCGAGCGGGCCCGTGGTGGTCTCGACGCCGGCGGTGTGGCCGTACTCGGGGTGGCCGGGGGTCTTGGAGCCCTGGGTGCGGAACGCCTTCAGGTCGTCGAGCTCCAGCTCGTACCCGGCGAGGAAGAGCTGGGTGTAGAGGGTGAGGCTGGTGTGGCCGGGCGAGAGGACGAAGCGGTCGCGACCGGTCCACTCGGGGTCGGCGGGGTCGTGCCGCATGACCTTCTGGAAGAGGGTGTACGCGGCGGGGGCGAGGCTCATGGCCGTGCCCGGGTGGCCGTTGCCGACCTTCTGCACGGCGTCGGCCGCGAGCAGACGGGCGGTGTCGACGGCACGCTGGTCGAGTTCGGTCCACTCGAAGGGGCGCTCGACGAGGCCCTCGACGGGATCGAGGCTGTTCGGTGTCTGCGTGCTCATCTGTGGGCCTTCCTTCGCATCCGTTACCTGTCCTAGGTGCCGAAGGGCACCGGCCACCGAGAGCCAAAGCCCCTGGTGGAACCACTGGTGACATTAAAGGTCATACTTTTGGAGAGCGAGGTGCCCCCGCGCCAGGCTTCGGTGAAAGTGGGACACCGGGAGACCCTGAAAGCGAGGAGTGTTCACCATGGAGCAGGGCGGCGCGCATCCGAGCGCACATCTGGAACCCGCTGAGCGCATCCGTACGTACCCGTTCGACCGGAGCGGCAGCGTGTCCGGGGTGGGGATGCAGATCGGGCCGATGGGCGCGGACTCCGCCTGGCCGGGCGGCCTCGGCCTGTCGCGGCGTCTGCACCGCATCGACTTCCATGTACTGCTGTTCTTCCGCGAGGGCCCCGTGCACCACATGGTCGACTTCATGGACTACGAGGCCGGCGCCGGGGACGTGCTCTGGATCAGGCCGGGCCAGGTGCACGGCTTCTCCACGACCGACCCTTACGTCGGTACGGCGCTCACGATGCAGCCGGGCTTCCTGCCGCGCGCGACGGTCGAGGCGACCGGCCTCTACCGCTACGACCGGCCGCCGCTGCTCCACCCGGACGCGGCCCAACTCACCGCGCTGCAGGCCTCGTTGGAGCAGTTGGAGCGCGAGTACTGCGACACCGAGACCCTGCCGCAGAGCCTGCACACGGCGGTGCTCCGGCACTCGCTCACGGCGTTCATGCTGCGCGTCGCGCATGTGTCGGCGCAGGCGGCGGCCGACGCGTGCGAGCCGCCGCCGGACACCACGTTCACGCGTTTCCGTACGGCGGTCGAGCAGGGCTTCACGACCAACCACAGCGTCAGCGCGTACGCGGAGCAACTCGGCTACTCACGCCGCACGTTGGTCCGCTCGGTGCGCGCCGCGACCGGCCAGACCCCGAAGGCGTTCATCGACCGCCGCGTGATCCTGGAGGCGAAACGGCTCCTCGCGCACACGGAGCTCCCGGTCGGCCGCATCGGCGTGGCCATCGGCTTCACGGACTCGGCGAACTTCTCCAAGTTCTTCCAACTGCACACGGGGATGACGCCGATGGCGTTCCGGGCGGAGCAGATCTAGGCCTGATCCGAAGGAAACGGCCTAGACACCGGCGAGCAGGGCCGCGGCGCCCACCGCCTCGACCCAGAAGTAGAACCACGCCGGGTAGAAGGCCCGTGGCCGCTCGACCGCGCGGGCCACGAGCCGCCCCGCCGCCATTCCCGCGAGCGCCACCCCCACCGCGAGCACCACCCCACGCTGTAACCCGCCGCCCGGCTCGAACGCCGCCCACCCCGAAATGCAGCCGACGCCCACCCCGAACCCGCCGTAGACGGCCCGCACTTCGGCCCGCGCCTCCGGCCCGGAGAGAGCAACCCCGAAGGGCCGCACGAGCGCGGAGGGAGCGGTGAGGCCGTAGAGCCCCATCCCCAGGAAGAAGAGTGCGACGAGGCCTGTGACGAGGGAGGACATGCCGGGGAGTGTTCCGGCGGCCGGGCGGGGGCTCAATTACCTCTCGGGTAACGGACGTCGGCGCAGGCAGTCAGGTGGGACCAGGCAGTACGCTCCGACCTCCAGCGAGACCGACCCGGTCCGCGACTGCTGAGGCCCGCTCCACCGGGGCCGGGCGGTGTCGCCCGGCCCCGGGAGGGTGTCCGGACGAGGCGCGCCCCCTCAAGTCGACGCCCCGGCAAGGGACTTACCGGAACGCGGAGACGTACCGCTCGGCCCACTGCGCGAACGTACGCGGCGCGCGGCCGAGGACCTGCTCCACGTCGGGGCTGATGCGCTGCTCGGCAGGGGTGGGCGTGCCGAGGATGGCCAACGTGGTCTCGACGACGGGCTCCGGCATGAACTGCAGCATCTGCGCCCTGGCCTCGGCGCGCGTCTGCTCGACGAAGCGGACCGGTTCACCCAGGGCCTCGGCGATCGCCTCGGCCCGGCCGCGCGGCGTGCTGAGGGCCGGCCCGGTCAACTCGTAGATCTTCCCCGCGTGACCGTCCTCCCGCAGGGTCGCGGCGGCGACCTCCGCGATGTCGTCCGGGTCGACGGTCGGCAGGCCGACGTCGGCGAACGGCGCCGCGACCTCTCGTCGGGCGCGTACCGCATCGGCCCAGGCGTAGGCGTTGGAGTCGAAGCCGCCGGGTCGCAGGATCGTCCAGTCCAGACCGCACCGCCGGACGGCGTCCTCGATGGAGCGCCCCGTGTCGCCGTGGGACCCCGACTGCGGCCGGGTCGCGACCCCTTGAGAGGACAGCAGCACCACCCGTTCGACGCCTCCCGCCTTTGCGGCGTCGAGGATCTCCGCCGGGCGCAGCAGGTGCGCGCTGGGACCTGCGCTCTGCAGGAACAGCGCGTCGGCGCCGTCGAGAACGGGACGCAGGCCCTCCGGGTCGAGGAGGTCCGCCCGCCGGCAGCGGACGCCCTCCGGCACATCCGCCCCGGTGATTCCGCGCGAGGTCGCGGTCACCTGTGCACCGGCCGCCGCGAGAACCCGTACGAGCGAACGGCCTACGTTGCCGGTCGCCCCCGTCACTACGAACATGAGCAACTCCCCTGTCTTCTCAGCATGGTTGACATCGCCCGAGTGGGCGGAGCCGCCCCGGAGAGCACTGCTCTCCGGGCGACGACGGGGACGCTAACACCGTGGATACAGTAGGTACCTACAGGAAAGTGACTCTGCCGAAGAGGTGCGCATGGCCGGTGACTCCACGTGGACGTCGGCCACGGCGAGCACGCAGACCGATCCCCAACTCGCCTGCCCCATCGGCCCGGTGGTGGACCTGGTGTTCAGCCGGTGGACCACGCCGATCCTGTGGACCCTCCACACGCACGGGCGGCAGCGCTTCGTCGAGCTGGAACGCCGCATCGCCCGGATCACGCCGAAGGTGCTCACCCAGCGGCTGCGGCAACTGGAACGCGACGGCCTCGTCCGGCGCACGTACCACGCGGAGGTTCCCCCACGGGTCGAGTACGAGATCACCGACCTCGGGCGCAGTCTCGCCCCGCTCTTCGCGCACCTGGCGGAGTGGGCGGCGGAGAATCTGGAGAAGGTCGAGCAGGCACGGCACGACTACGACGCATAAATTCCCCGTACCCCCTTGACATGGGACATATGGGGAGGAGACTGGTTCTTACACCAGAAAACCGAAGGATCGCACCGCCAAATGAGACGTCCTTTGGCAAGAGATTCTGAAGGCTCTGGCCAGGCCCCCGAAGCCCCCTCGCTACCGGAGCCTCAGCGACGACTGAGGTAGATGGAAACGGTGAGGACTCCGGGGACTGTTTTGTTCAGGGCCCGTTCTCGGGCCCTTTTTGCTCTGCCACCTCGCCGCGTCGGTCCGCGGAGGCGGAGAGCACCGAGGCGCCCGGCCGGTTGCCGACGGTCACCTCGTTGAACAGGTAGTTGAGCAGCACGGCCACGACCGCCGTCGCGCTGATCCCGGAGTGCATGATCACGCCCAGCCAGTCGGGGAACGCGTCCCAGAACGTCGGCGCCGCGATGGGGATCAGCCCCACGGCGAGGGCCACCGACACGATGACCATGTTCAGGTTGTCCTGGTAGCGGACGCGGGCCAGCGTCCGGATCCCGCTCGTGGCGACCGAGCCGAACAGCACGATCCCCGCCCCGCCGAGCACCGGATACGGAATGGCCGCCACCACCGCGCCGACGACCGGCAGCAGGCCGAGCAGCAGAAGCACCAGACCGCCCGTCGCGACGACGAAGCGGCTCTTGACGCCGGTCAGCGCCACCAGGCCGACGTTCTGCGCGAAGGCACTGCACGGGAAGGTGCCGAACACCGGGGCCACGGCCGTCGACGCCATGTCGGCGCGCAGCCCGGCCGCCACCCGCTTCTCGTCGACGTCGGTCTCCACGATCTCGCCGATCGCGAGGATGTCCGCCGTCGTCTCGGTCATGATCACGAGGATCACGACCGTCATCGACACGATGGCCCCCACCTCGAAGGTCGGCGACCCGAAGTGCAGCACCGCGGGCAGCGCCAGCGGCTTGGCCTCGCCGACCTCCGAGAAGTCGGCCTTCCCGGCGATGGTCGCGATCACGGTGCCCGCGACCAGGCCGATGAGGATCGAAAGGCGGGAGATCGCGCCCTGGAACAGCCGGCTGACGGCCAGGATGATCACCAGGGTGAGTCCCGCGTAGCCGATGTTCGCCATCGAGCCGAAGTCGGGCGCCTCCTCATCGTTCCCCATCGCCCACTGGAACGCCACGGGCATGAGGGAGAGGCCGATCACCGTGATGATCGTGCCCGTCACCACCGCCGGGAAAAGACGCACCAGTTGAGCGAAGAACGAGGACGCGACCAGGCCGATCAGGCCCGCCACGATGATCGCGCCGAACACCGGCCGCAGACCGCCCTCGCCCGCGATCGTCACCATCGTCGACACGCTCGCGAAGGAGATGCCCTGAACGATGGGCAGCCGGCTGCCGACCGGGCCGACGCCGAGCGTCTGCAGCAGCGTCGCAAGGCCCGAGACGAACAGTCCGGCCGTGACCAGCAGTGCCATGTCCGCCGTCGAGAGCCCGGCCGCGCCGCCGACGATGAGCGGGGGCGCGATGACGCCGCCGTACATCGTGAGGATGTGCTGGGTGCCGTAGGCCAGCAGTCGGCCGGGCGGATACCTCTCGCCCTCCGGGCGTGCTGCGGGTACCGCGGCGCCGGGTTTCCTGGACGGTCTCATGGCGGTCCCTCCTCCGGCGGAAGACGAAGACGCAGCCCCGGCTCGACGACTGCAGCCGCTCCGGCGCGCACGTGCCCAGCTTGCGAGACACGGCGGCCCACCGCTCGTTCGCGAGGGCGGCCCACCCGAGCCGTACGACCGACTCCGACAAGCTTCCGCATAACGGAATTAACATCCCGTACTGCAAAAGCGTGGCACGTGACGTGGGTCACCGTCAACAGTTAGTTGAAGCGTTGCCCGGGGGTCCGGCCGAGGGAGCGGGCGCGCAGGCCCAGGCCGACGGAGACGAGCCCGAAGAGCATGGCGACGTACGCGCCGCCGAGTCCGTTGCCGGTGCCGAGGCCTCCTTCGGCGGTCAGCGCGACCACCGCCCCGACGGCCAGGGCGACCGGCCCCGCCACGAGTGCGGTGACGGCTCCGTACCGTCGGGCGCAGCCGTGGATGCGCCCCCGGCCGGTGGAGCGGGCCAGGGCCAGGCCCCCGGCGACCGCGCCGATGAGGCCGACAAGCGCGGCCAGCGCCGAGCCGGCCCGGCCGGCGCTGACGGTGTGGACGCTCGCGGCGACCGGCTGCAGCGAGGCGTCCGCGGCGGCGGGTCCGGCGAGCGCGAGGAGGCCGAGCAGACCGATCAGGACGGCGCCGGACACGGCGGACGCGGTACGGACTGGCATGAGGTGCTCCTTCAGTACGTGAGTGACTTCCTGTACGTGAGTGACTTCTCGGCGCCGAGCATGGCCGCACCAGCCCCGCCGGGTCGTCCGGCGGGCGCAGACACTTCGCGCTGCCGCGGACGGCGCAGCTGGCGCGTGACTACTGCGTACGCGGTAGTCAACGGCTCGTCCCCCAGCGGGAGTTGGCGCCCGCCGCACCCCGCTAAGGTGCGGCCATGAGCGCAGGGTGGGCCGGGGTTCCGGCGGGTGTGCGGGACGGGGCGATCGCCCTCGGGGTGGCGGCGGCGCTGCTCGTCACCGGCCTGTCCCTGGACGGGGGCGCGGACGATGACGGGGCCCGGCACGGCACAGGCCTCGCGCTGCTCGGCGGCGCGCTGCTCACGGCCGGCGGCCTGGCCCTGTGCTGGCGTCGCCGGGCCTGCCTTCCCGTTCTGGCCGTCACCGGCCTGTGCGCGGTGGGCTACCAGGCGGCCGGGTTCGACGTACCGGCGGTCGCGTTCCTGTTCGCGGTGTACGCGGCCGTACGGGAGGGGCACCGCGCGGCGACCGTCGCGGTGAGCGTGGCCGTGCTCGCCGCGCTCCCGGTGGCGGCCATGGTGTCCGGGCAGGACACGGGCGCGGCGTTCGCGCAGGCGCGGGGCGCGCTGGAGATCGCCTGGCTGGTCGCGGCCGGCGCGGCGGGCGAGGCGCTGCGGCAGGCCGAGCGGCGGGCGGACGAGGCGGAACGCACCCGGGAGGAGACGGCGCAGCGCCGCGCCGACGAGGAACGGCTGCGGATCGCAAGGGAGTTGCACGACTCGCTCACCCACCAGATCTCGGTCGTCAAGGTGCAGGCCGAGGTGTCCGTGCACGTCGCCCGCAGGCGCGGCGAAGAGGTGCCGGAAGCGCTGCTCGCGATCCAGGAGGCGGGACGCGAGGCGGCGCGGGAGCTGCGCGCGACCCTGGAGGCGCTGCGCGACGACGACACGGCCCCGCCGCGCAGCCTCGCCGACGTACCCGAGCTGGTGGAGCGGGCGCGCGGCATGGGGCTCGACGCGAAGCTGACGGTCGAGGGGCGGCACGACGTGCCGGCCGCGGTGGACCGGACCGTCTACCGGATCGTCCAGGAGTCGCTGACCAACGTCGCCCGGCACGCGGACGCCGCCACGGCGACCGTACGGATCGACTGCCGCCCGAACCTCCTCACCGTCCGCGTCGACGACGACGGCAGGGCCGTGCCCGGCAGCTCCCCCGCGCCCGGTGTCGGGCTGCTCGGCATGCGCGAACGCGTCACCGCGCTCGGCGGGCGGCTGCGGGCCGAGCCGCGCGGCGAGGGGGGCTTCACCGTCCAGGCCGAACTTCCCGTGGAGCAGAGCGCATGATCCGTGTGCTCCTGGTCGACGACCAGCCGCTGCTGCGCTCCGGGTTCCGTGCGCTCCTCGATCTGGAGGACGACATCGAGGTGGTGGCCGAGGCCGCCGACGGGCAGGAGGGCATCGCCCTGGCCAGGGAGCATCTGCCGGACGTCGCTCTCGTCGACATCCGGATGCCGGTGCTCGACGGCATCGAGACGACCCGGCGGATCGCCGCCGACCCGGGCCTGGACCGCGTGCACGTCGTGATCCTCACCAACTACGGCCTGGACGAGTACGTCTTCGACGCGCTGCGCGCGGGCGCGGCCGGGTTCCTCGTCAAGGACGTGCTGCCGGAGGACTTCCTGCACGGCGTCCGGGTGGCCGCGCGCGGCGACGTCCTCCTCTCCCCCGCGATCACCCGCAGACTCATCGGCACGTACGTGTCCCGGCCGCACCCCGGCGACACCGGAACAGGCGTCGGCCTGGAGGAGTTGACCCGGCGGGAGCGCGAGGCGGTCGCCCTGGTCGCGAAGGGGCTGTCCAACGACCGGATCGCGGAGCGCATGGTGATCACCCCGGTCACGGCGAAGACCCATGTCAACCGGGCCATGACCAAACTCCGCGCCCGCGACCGGGCCCAACTCGTCGTCCTCGCCTACGAGTCGGGCCTCGTGACCCCGCGCGCCTCCGGGTCCTGAGGTGTTCCGCTCGACGACCGACGCGCATCTTGACGCGTTCATGACGTGACTGGAGAGTGGTCCGCACGCACGGACAAGCGGCTGCCGCCGGCCTCTGCTCCGTCGGGGGATGCGGTGGCCAGTGCGTGCCCGGCGGGGTCCGACCACCCCCCACGAGGACACTCATGAAGCGAACCACTCGCGCCGCTCTGCCCGTCGGCATCGCGGCGGCACTCCTGACTCCGCTCCTCGCCCCGCAGTTCGCGACGCAGGCGCACGGTGCGACCGAGACCGCACCCGCCACCCGCGTCGTGTCCGAGGGCGAGGTCGGGGCGGCCGCGTACAACCGGGACACCACGATCAACCGGGCCAAGCGCTGGCTGACCGCGAACGACGGCCGCCAGGTCCCGTACAGCCAGACGAAGACCTGGGGCGGCTACCGCACCGACTGCTCCGGCTACGTCAGCATGGCCCTTTCGCTGCCCAAGCCGGGGCCGAACACGGTCGGTCTCGCGTCCAGCACGTACACCCGGAAGATCAAGATGTCCTCGCTGCGCAAGGGCGACCTGGTCATCGACGCCAACGGCACCAACACCACCCGCCACGTCGTCATCTTCGTCCGGTGGACGAGCAGTGCGCACAAGGCGTACTACGCCTACGAGCAGCGCGGCAGTTACGGCACCGACCACAGCATCCGCAGCTACGGGATCGGTGCGGACGAGTACGACGCCTACCGACCGAAGAAGTACGGCTGAGCCAGAGGCGCTGGCGCCACGGTCCTTCAGCCCAGGTCGAACGTATTGGGCAGGCCGAGCCTGAAGCGGGTCTCGTCGACCCGCTTCAGGGGCTCCAGCTCGGGCGGGCGGTAGAGCTCCCAGATCCGGCAGGGCTCGGCGCTCGAACCGTCCTGCTCCAGAAGGGCGTTGACGGCTCGGCGGGCCGATTCGTTGGCGCCCTCCATCGTCGCGAGGTCGACGTCCGTACGGACGTAGTCGCCGGCGAGGAAGAGGTTCGGGACGGCGGTGCGGGCTGTGGGGCGGTTCCGCCAGGTGCCGGTGGGGTGGATGAGGAGCGGCTCGCGGTTCTGCGGGTTCGGGGTGCCGAGGCCGGTGACGGCCGGGTCCATGAACCAGGAGAGCCGGTCGTCGTCCGTGATCAGGGCGCGCCCGCTGTCGTTGACGGCGTCCTTCAGCTGGGCCCAGCACTCCTCGACGATCTCCTCGCGGGTGCACGCGCGGGCCGGTTTGCCGTACAGGACGCCCGGCACGTCCCACTCGGAGACGATGGTCGAGACGCAGTCGGCGGCCCGCCCGTCGCCGTAGTCGGCGGGGAAGTCGCGGCCGTCCCAGAACTGGGCCTGCCCGATCGCGGTCACCGCCCAGGGCGAGTCGAGGCAGTTGACGTGCCCGTGCACCAGCGGGACGGGCCGCCGTACGTAGAACATGATCCCGGTCATCCAGTCCGTGCGGAGCTCGTCGCAGCGCGCCAACTGCGGGTCGGCGGCGCGCAGTTCGGGGCCCCAGGTGGGGCGGGCGTGCTCGACGGGCATGGCCTGGACGTAGTGGTCGGCGGTGACGACGCGTTCGGCGCCGCCGTCGGGGTCGGTGATGCGCACTCCGGTGACGCGGCCTGCTCGGTCGTCGTAGCGGATCTCCCGTACGTCGCTGGAGAACGCGAACTCGACGCCGAGGGAGGTGAGATGGGCCCGCCAGGGGTCGATCCAGGCCTCGCTGGTGGGGGCGTTGAGGACGCGGTCGATGTCCGCGTCGGGCCCGTCCAGGCCGCGGCCGAGGAGGCTCCACAGGATCAGCGCCTCGATGATGACGCGGCCCACGGTCCGGGTGGACGCCTCCTGGGCGCGGGTGGCGACCAGGTTGCGGGTCTGGCCGATGCCGAGGACGGTGCGGTACTCCTCGCTGAAGTCGCCGGCGCGGATGAAGTCCCACCATGGCGTGGCCTCCCACTCGCGTTCGCGGCGGGCGTCGCAGCTGGTCAGGTGGACGAGCAGCCGGTTCGCGAAGTACGCCACCTCGTGCGCGGGCAGTTTGGTCGCCGTGTCCAGGGCCGCGGTGATCTGGTCGCGCAGCCAGGTCGTCGTGAGGTCGCCGACGCGCGGCGGGTTGGTCGCGCGGCGCAGCGGGAAGTGCAGGTCGGGGCGGCCCTGGTGGCGGGCGAAGAGTTCCTCGGTGGCGTTGCGCAGGTTGCCTCGTACGCCGTCCGCGGAACCCTCGTACGGGATGCGGCGCATCGTGTCGGGGAGGTTGCGGTAGAAGCCGGGGAAGAAGCGGAAGCCGTGTTCGCCGGGCAGGGGGCGGCGGCCGTCGGCGGCGGAGTCGGGCACGTCCATCGACCGCGCCTTGCCGCCGAGGACGTCGTAGTACTCGTACACCGTCACCGCGTAGCCCCGCTCGGCGAGTTCGTGTGCGGCGGACAGTCCGGAGACGCCGCCGCCCAGGACGGCCACGCGGGTTCGGGCCGCGGCCGCGGCGGGCGGCGCGGGACGGCTCAGGCCCGCCACGGCGGCGGCGCCTGCGGTCGCGGCGAGGACGCCTCTGCGGCTGGGGTTTGGGGTGGGGGCGGGACGGACCTGCTCGGGGTTCGCCCCGATGTGGAGCTTCGGCTTCGGCTCCGGCTTCGGCTTCGTCGGCATGGCGGCCTCTCCTCGTCGTGGGGCGCGGACAGGGCATGGCTGGCTGCGCCAGAGTAAAGGGAAGTGCCTCAACTCGCCTTGTACGTACGTGGATTGACCGGAACGGCGCGGGAGCGGCCCGTACACTCCCCGGATGACGAAGGTGCTGATCTCTGTCGACATGGAAGGGGTCTCGGGGATCGTGCATCCCAGCGAGACCAAACCCGACCGCTACGACTACGAGCGCGGCCGGGCGTTGATGACGGCCGATGCGAACGCGGTGATCGGCGGCGTCCTGGACGCGGAACCGGACGCCGAGGTGTGGGTGGCGGACGCACACGGGCCGTTCCGCAACCTGCTGCCGGAGCAACTCGACCGGCGGGCGCGGCTGGTGCGCGGAAAGCCGCGCCCCCTCGGCATGCTCGGCGGGCTCGACGCGGGCTTCGACGCCGTGCTGTTCGTCGGCTACCACGCCCGCGCCGGCAGCGGCCCGGCCGTCCTCGCGCACACCATGAGCGACGCGATCCTGGATGTACGCGTCGACGGCCGCTCCCTCGGCGAGATCGGCCTCAACGCCGCCATGGCCGGGCACATGGGCGTACGGGTCGCGCTGCTCAGCGGCGACGACGCGGCCTGCGCCGAACTGCGCGAGCTGGTTCCGGCGGCGGTCACCGTGGAGGTGAAGAAGGCGCTCGGGCAGGGCGCCGCGGCCGTACTGCACCCGGAGGAGGCCCGGGAGCAGCTGCGCGGTGCGGCCGGCCGAGCGGTCGCGCGGCACCGCGAGGTCGCGCCGCTGGCCCTGCGAGGGCCGCTCGACGTCGAGGTCGACCTCGCCCTCCCGCACATGCTCGACCTCGCGGCCCTCGTCCCCGGCGTCACCCGCGCCGCGGCGGGCCGCACGATCGCGTTCCGCGCCGCCGACTTCGCGGAGGCCTACCGGCTTGTGCTGCTGCTCGTGCAGCTCGCCGGGATCGTGCCCGGGTAGGGCGGGGCGCGCCGGGGGCCGTTCGGTCATTCGGCCGTTCGGTGGTTCGGTGGTTCGGTGGTATGGCCGCCGGTGGTTCGACAGCCGGTCGTCCGGTCACCGGTCGTTCGGTGACGTGGCAGGGCCCCGGAGTCGGGGAGACTCCGGGGCCCTGCGAGCGGGTCAGCGGTCAGCGGTGTGCGGTCAGTCGCGGTCCACGTCCTGCTTGAGGACCTTCTTGGTCGTCGCGTCGATGTCGTACGACGTCTTGCTCCAGTCCTTCGGGCTGATCACGTCGACGGACCAGATGGTCGCGCCCTGGTCGTTGTCGTCGAGCTCGACGGAGCTGACCGTGCCCTCGGTCTGGCCGGTGGCGACGGCGGCGGCGTCCTCCGGCGTGATCTTGGCCTTGCCGAGGAGATCGGCGAGCTGCTTCTTGTCCTCGGCGTCCTGGTCGGTCTCGGGCTTCGGCTTCTCCGCCTTGCCGGAGACCGCGTCGACGCGCACCGTGGACATGCTGCCATCGGCCTTCGCGACGCCGGCCTCCCACCAGGGCGTACCGTCCTGGCTGCTCTGCAGCTCGATCGACACCGGCTTGGAGTCCGGTACGGCGGCCACAGCGGCGGTAAGCGCCTTGTCGTACTGCACCTTGACCTTGGGGACGAGGGCCTTGCGCTCGGCCTGGTCGTCGGTGAGCGTGTTGGCGGGGCTCGGCGACGCGGACCCGGTCGGGGACGGCGATGCGGACGCGGTCGGGGACCCGGTCGGGGAGGGGGACGCGGACGGGGACTCCGACTGGTAGGGCGATTCGGTCTGGGCTGCGGCCTTCTTGGCTTCGGCGGCCTTGGACGTCTTCTTCGCGGCGTCGCTGTCTTCGTTGCCTCCGCAGCCGGTCGCCAGAGCGCCCAAGGCGGCTACCGTGCACAGAATCCCGACAGCGCGCAGCTTGCGCGGCGCACGATTGCTTCGAACCAGCGCCGATCCGTTTTCAGTCTCCATGCGCCCCAAATTAGCCATCACTACTAAAACGCGCATTCCGTGACGTAGGCGGTTAATCCATGCCGGGGTGACGGTGCTTCGGGTGAGGTTGCTGCGGCCGGCGCGGGGGTGGGGTCTGGCCTCTTGTGGCGGTGAGCAGCGGCTGAAAGAAGCCGGACTCCGCGGGTGTGTGCCACTCGGGGTCGGCGAAGCCCGCCTCGGCCGCGAGGGCGGTCAGGCGGTCCTGACCGAGCGCCCAGTAGGTGGCGCGACGGGTCCGGACTCGCCAGTCCGCGCCTTCGGGCAGGAGTTGGAAGTGCTCCAGGTCGTAGTGCTCGCCGTCCTCGTGCCAGTGCCAGAGCTGGAAGGTGACGGTTCGCCGCTCCCCGGTGCGGTGGAGTTGCGGCGGGGTGGAGGTCGGGCGGGCGGACGGTATCGGGTTCAAGCCCTGGACCGTGCGCGGGAACGGCCTCCAGGCCCGGGGGCACCGAAACCGGTGAACTCCAGGCCAAGCAGCGCCAGTAGACGGACTCGGCCGGTACGCGTCTCTGGCCCCTGCGAACCTGCGGTGCCCGTCGAAAGTGCGGCGCCGTACGTCGCAGCGGCGCGGCTCGCCGTGGAAATTCACTGTCCGTGCGGGGTCGCAGGGCGGAGACTTGACGTGTGACGGACATGGAAGCGTTCCGGGAAGCGGTTGCGGCGTGGGCCGCCGGCGGGGCGGACGAGGCGGGTGAGCGGGCGCGGGCGCTGGCTGTCGGGCAGGGCGTGCGGACCGTGGTGCTGCTCGAAGGGCCGAGCGACCTCGCGGCGGTGGACGCGCTGGCCGCCGGCCGCGGTCGGGATCTGGCCGCCGAAGGGGTGTGCGTACTGCCGATGGGCGGAGCGATGAGCATCCGGCGGTTCGCCCGCATCCTCGGGCCCGCCGGGCTCGGCCTGCGCCTGACCGGGCTGTGCGACGAGAGGGAACGCCCGTACTACGCAAGGGGGTTGGCGGAGCACGGCGGTGCGGCGGCGTTTTTCGTGTGCACGGCGGACCTGGAGGACGAGCTGATTCGCGCGCTCGGCGTGGGCCGCGTGGAGCAACTCGTCGAGGAACAGGGGGACTTGCGTTCCCTGCAGACCTTTCAGCGGCAACCCGCGCAGCAGGGCCGCACCCCGGAGCAGCAGGTGCGGCGGTTCCTCGGCACGAAGAAGGGCCGCAAGATCCAGTACGGCCGCGTCCTCACCGGAGCCCTGCCGCCCGACCGCACACCCGCCCCGCTCCGGGAGCTCCTCGACAGCCTGTGAGGACCACCGGGATTCCTGAGGGCTCCTGAAGGATTCCGGAGAGCGGGCGGGACTTCGTCGGGGCCCGCGAGCCCCGACGAGGTCCCGACGAAGTCCCGATGAGGCCCCGACCAAGCCCCTCAACTACCCGTTCACGTACCGCAGTTGCCCGTCGTCGGCTGGTCCGCGAAGCGCTGGCCGAGCCATTCGAGCGCCGGGCCGTTGCCCTGGATGGCCGTGCCCACATGGGACTGGCCGGGGAACGTCTTCCACTCCACGGCGTGGCCCTGCCCGCACCAGTCGGCACGCAGCTTCTGCCCCACCGCGTACGGGATCGTCTCGTCCGCGTCGCCGTGGTAGAGGAACACCGGCGCCGACGGCCGTACGGTTCCGATGAGTTGCTCGCCGATGGCCTGCTGCCACTCCGGGCGGTCCAGGGGGTTGGAGGTCGTGACGTCCTCGATGGCCTTGCCGCGCCCCGCCTCCAGGACCGTGCCCACGCACTCGTTGCGGACGACCTCGGTGAGCTCGCGGCCCTCGTCGTTGAGGTACGAGTCCAGGTTCAGGGACGGCTTCGCCGCGTTCTGGCCCACGGCGGACATCAGCAGGTAGCCCGCGCTGTCGCCGCCCTCCAGGGACTCGGCGACCTTGGCGAGGTCGGCCGGGACGCCGCCGCTCGCGGTGCCCTTGACCTTCAGTTCCGGCGCGTACGTCGCCGCCATCTCGGCGGCCTTGGCGCTCGCTCCGCCGCCCTGCGAGTAGCCCATGATGCCGACCGGAGCCTCGGGGCTGACCCCGAACTTAGCGGCGTCCGAATGCCGTTGGGCCGCGCGGGCGGCGTCGAGGACGGCGCTGCCCTGGGCCGCCTCGACCATGTAGGTGTGGTCGCCGGGGGTGCCGAGTCCCTCGTAGTCCGTGACGACGACGGCGTAGCCGCGTACGAGAGCGGCGTTGACCAGCGGAGCCTCGGCCGTGGTGCCGCCGGGGAAGCCGGCCGACGGGGCGCACTTGTCGCCGATGCCGACCGTGCCGACGGCGTAGGTGATCAGCGGGCGGGGTGTGGTCTTCCCGTCGTCCGGGACGATCACGGTGCCGGAGACCGCGTTGGCCTGCCCGTCGGCGGAGGTCGAGCGGTAGGTGATCTTCCAGGCCTTGGTGGGGGTCGGCACGCCCGGGGTGTACTGGAAGGAGGACGGCTCAGAGGTGAGGATCTCCCCCGGTGCGGCCTTCTTCTTGCCCTTGGACTTCGCCTTCTTCGCTGCGGCCTGCGCTTCAGCCTTCGTCGCGGCCTTGGCTTCGGTGGGCGTGGTCGTGCTGCGCGGGGTGGCGTCGGGCGCCTCGGCGGTGCCCTGCGCGGCGGCGGCCCCGGGGATTCCGAGGACCGCCACCGCGAGGACCGCGCCGGTGGCAAGTGGTCGCCTGCGTAACGCTGACGTCATGCGGCTCTCCCAACTCTCCTGTGGGGATGGGGGGTTGGGCAGCACCGTACTGACGCGTCAGTAATACGGCCAGAGCTGTGCGCCGATGTGGCCATGTGTGTGCGCCGTTTGGCGGGCTCCGGTCGGCTGCGCCTGAGCCGGTCGGCCTACGCCGAGAGCCGACGCCACGGCCGCGTGTCGGCGTCGACGGGGGTGCCGTCCAGGACGCGGGCCGTACGGGCGGCCGGTTCGAGGATGACCGTGGCCAGGCCGGCCCAGCGCTCGCCCTGGGGCAGGGACATGTCGGGGATGCAGGTCAGCGGGGCCTCCCCGGCGCCGGACCGGAGGAAGGCGACAAGGTCGTCAGGCGTGGCCGGCGGGGTGGACGCGGCGAGGCGGTCCCGGATCAGGTCGTAGCGGCGGCCGGAGTCGGGCTGGTAGAGCCAGGACTTCTCCTGGGCGGCAGGGGTGGGAGTGAGGAAGTGGTTGGTGCGGACGAGGGTGCCGTGCTCAGGGGCGAGGTCGACGGGGAAGACGCCGTCCGGGCTGAGGTCGAGGAGCACGGCCTCGTCCGGGTCGAAGAGGGAGAAGGAGCCGGACGAGGCGACGGGCGCGCTGCGGATCAGCTCCAGGGCCTCCCGTACGCTGCCCGCCTCTTCGAGGACGAGCGCGGCGAGTACGTGCATGGGGATGCCGCCGACGCCGTCGGCACGGTGGCCGAGGATGTTGAAGTGCAGGGCGAGTCCCGCGCTGTTGACGCCGATCTTGGCGAGGATGCCGTGCTCGGTGATGCCGACGAAGTCGTGGGCGCCGCCGCGGGATTCGAGGGTGTGCCAGAACGGGTTGAGCTTGACGTGCCAGTCCCAGGTCTGAATGCCGAAGGTGCGCGCCTCCCCCATGTCGGGGCGGGCGAGGCGGCGCACGATCGTGGAGCACTCGCCGGGCGGGACGGTGCTGCTGCGGGCGAGGATCTCGGTGCGGGCGTTCAGGGCGGCGACGCGCCAGGTGTCGACGCCCGCGCCGTGGGCGATGCCCTCGATCTCTGCGCGGGCCTGCGGGCGGAACGCGCCGACGACGTCGAGGGCGCGTTCGGCGTCGTCGCGCGCCTGCTGCGGGCTGATGCCGCCCAGCTCGAAGAAGCGGTCGTAGCCGGCGATGCCGCCGGGCAGCGTGGCGCGCAGCCGCTCGCCGCGGGCGGCGCCGCGCGCGAAGGCGTCGGGGGCATCGACGGCGATGTGGAGGCGCTCTGCGGGGCGGTCGATGGGGTGCTCGACGCGGCCGGGCAGAGCGCTGGGGTTGGTGTCGGGGTTGGTGTCGGGGCTGGTCACGGGCGTCCTTCACGGGGCTGGGTGTGGTACTGGAACTCGCCGCCGACGGCGGTGGCGAGGACGGGGTTGGCGGCCTGCGCCTCGGGGTCGAGCAGCAGCGGGTCGGCGGCGGTGGCCTCGACGTCTCTGGTCGCCAACAGTCCTCCCAAGAACTCCGGGCGCATCCGGCGGCACCAGCACCGCTATTGGATCACCCCTATTGGCCGCACGCCCAATAGGGCGATCTAATAGCGGTGCGCCGGCTCGGCGTCAAGACTTTCCGGGAATTACATGGCATATACAGCGTGCTGCGACGGGGGCTGCGTGCAGACGTCTGTTCATCGCGTCGCGACTCATCTAGCGTCCTCCATGGATTTATGGAGGAAACCATGGCGGAGACGATCGGCCCGCGCCCCAAGGCGGAGCTGTACGACGCGTTCGCAGTCAGCGGCAAGGCTCTGGCCAGCGGAAAGCGTCTGGAGTTGCTCGACCTGCTCGCTCAGGGCGAGCGGACCGTGGACGCCCTGGCGAAGGCGGCCGGACTGAACCTGACGACGGCGTCCGCGCATCTGCAGACGCTGAAGCAGGCCGGGTTCGTCGCCACGCGCCGGGAGGGTGTGCGCATCCACTACCGGCTCGCCGGGGACGATGTCGCCCGGCTCCTCGCGCTGCTCCTCGAGGTCGCCGCGAACCATCAGACCGGGGTGTCCGCCGCCCGCGACGCCTATCTCGGGGAGGACGCCTCGGCAGAGGTCTCCCGTGCGGGACTGTGCGCACGGGTCGAGGCGGGGGACGTGGTCCTGCTCGATGTGCGGCCGGCGGAGGAGTACGCGGCCGGGCACATCCCGGGGGCGCGCTCCATCCCGGTGGCCGAACTCGCCGAGCGTATCGGCGAGTTGCCCGAGGAGTGCGAGATCGTCGTGTACTGCCGCGGCGAGTACTGCGTGCTCGCGTACGACGCGGTGCGGCTCCTCACCGACCTGGGGCGTCGCGCGGTGCGGCTCAACGACGGGATGCTGGAGTGGCGGGTCGCCGAACTGCCTGTCGATGCCGGGGAGTTCGGGTGAGGCCCGGTCCTGACGGTGCGCGCCGCACCTGATCCCCCGGCGTTCCGCGCTGCGGGGGGGGGCGGGCCAGCGCCGGGCGCAGGTCCGCCCGTACGAGACGGGCACGCACTGCCCGTACGAAGTGAACCGTAAGGAGTCCGAACGTGACGAGTACCGCCTCGGGCGAGGCCACCGGCATACCACCGCAGACCGATGTGCAGCGCCGCGTCCTGGCCGTGCTGGTCGCGTCCCAGATCCTCAGCGGCGCCGGGCTGGCCGCGGGTGTGACCGTCGGGGCGCTGCTCGCCGAGGACATGCTCGGCTCGACCGATCTCGCGGGGCTGCCCAGCGCCCTGTTCACGGCCGGGTCGGCGCTCGCGGCGGTCGCGGTGGGCCGGATCTCGCAGTCCCGCGGCCGCCGTCCGGGGCTCGCGGCCGGATATGTGGCGGGCGCGATCGGCAGTGCGGGGGTGATCGTGGCGGCCGCGGTCCACAACCCGGTGCTGCTGTTCGTCTCGCTGTTCGTGTACGGGGCGGGCGTGGCCACGAATCTGCAGGCGCGGTACGCGGGGGCCGACCTCGCCTCGCCCGCGCACCGGGCCCGTGCCGTGTCGAGCGTCCTGGTGGCGACGACGCTGGGCGGGGTCGTCGGGCCCAACCTGGCCGCTCCGACGGGGCATCTGGCGGAGAGCCTCCAACTCCCGGCGCTGACCGGGCCGTTCATGCTCGGGGGCGTCGCGTACGCGCTCGCCGCGCTGGTCCTTGTCGTCTGGCTGCGGCCCGACCCGCTGCTCCTCGCGCGCAAGCTCGATCTTCAGGAGCGGGCTGCGGAGGCGACGGCGGTAGAGGCAGAGCAGAAGGCTCCGGACGAGGCGGGTACGACTCAGGCGAGTGCGAGCGCGGGTGCGCGTGCGGGTGCGGCGGCTTCGCGTCGCGGGTCCGGGCTGATGCTGGGCTCGCTGACGATGATCCTCACGCAGCTGGTGATGGTCTCCATCATGACGATGACTCCGGTGCACATGCACGACCACGGTCACGGCACCGCGGCCGCCGGCCTGGTCATAGCCGTGCACGTGGGCTCCATGTATCTGCCGTCGCCGCTGACCGGCTGGCTCGTCGACCGGTTCGGGCGGATCGCGGTGGCGGGCGCTTCCGGTGTGACGCTGCTCGTCGCGGGGCTCGTCGCCGCGGTCGCGCCGGGCGACTCCGTGGTCCTGCTCGCGCTCGCACTCGGGCTGCTCGGGCTCGGCTGGAACTTCGGCCTCGTCTCCGGCACCGCGATGATCACCGATGCGGTGCCGCTCGCCACCCGCGCCAAGACGCAGGGCACGGTCGACGTCGCGATCGCGATCGCCGGCGCGACGGGCGGCCTCGCCTCCGGCCTCGTCGTCTCGGCGGCCAGCTATCCCGTACTGGCCCTGACCGGGGGCGTGTTGTCCCTCGCGATCCTTCCGGCGATCGCGGCCTCGGCCCGCGCCCGCTGATCCAACGGGCGGTACGGGGCCCAGGGTCCGGGCGGTACGGGTACGGCCGCTCGGGCTCGGCTCGGGGTGCGGCTACGAGCCGGGGCCGAGGCCCACCCCTGCCCGCCGCACCGCGCCCCAGGTCCGGGACCGCGCCTCGCGATGAGTTCGGCCGCTGGCCGCAGTCTCCACTGGGAGAGACGGAGGACAGCATGAGCAATCCCATTCGGCTGTACATGTCGATGTCGCTCGACGGCTACATCGCCGGTCCGGACGATCGGCCGGGCCAGGAGATGGGGCGCAACGGCGGGCGGCTCTTCAACTGGCTCGACGACCGGGAGTCCGGCGGCCCCAGCGGGCAGGTCTACCGCGAGGCGCTGGCGACCGGTGCGGTGATCTCGGGCCGTCGCACGTTCGAACTCGCCGGGCGCTGGCAGGGCGACCATCATGACGGTGTGCCGATCTTCGTCCTCACCCACCAGGTCGACGACGGGGACGTGCCGCCCGGTCACGCGCGGTTCGTCACCGACGTCGAGGACTGCGCCCGCAAGGCTCGCGCGGCCGCCGGGGACCGGCCGGTCCTGGTCCACGGGGCGGGTGCGGCTCAGGCGCTGCTGCGGGCCGGGCAGCTGGACGAGCTGGAGATCACCCTCGTCCAGGTCCTCCTCGGGGACGGCAGGCGGCTCTTCGACCACCTCGGCGGCGCCCCTGTGGAACTGGAACTCGTACGCCTCCTGGAGAACCGCGACGCCACGCACCTCCGCTACCGGGTGCGCCGACCCGATGAGGCCGCATGAAGACGCTCTTCGTCTCGTACCGCGTGTCCGACCTGGACCGCTCGCTCGCGTTCTACACGGCCCTGGGCTACGTCGCGTTGGGCAGGGTCGACATCGGGGAGGGGAATCGCCTCGTGCTCCTCGCCTTCCCCGGCGAACCTGCGGCCTCGCTCGAACTGGTCCACCGCCCCATGGACGGCCGCGTCGAGGTGGGCAGCGGCTTCGACCACCTCGCGGTCCAGGTCGACGAACTGGCCGCCGCCCTCGACCGGTTGACCGACGCGGGCCTGGAGCCGGAGCCCGTCCAGTACCCGGGCGGCCCCGACGGCCCGAAGACCTCGTGGCTCACCGACCCGGACGGCTACCGGATCGAGCTGGTCGAGTGGCCGCCCGGACACCCCGACGGCATCACCGCCGCGGACTTCTCCTGAACCATTCGCACCAAGCTCTACGATCGTCGGGTGGCGGAGTGGGATGTCGAGGGTGTGCGGGCGCGGGTGCGGGAGTTGGCGGCCCTTGACCCCGAGTGGGCGACGGACCGGTCGCCCGGCCGGGCCGCCGCAGCGTTCCCCCTCACCGAACCCCTGCCCGGCCGGCTCGGTGGCCGTTCGGCCGTACCGGTCGACGAACTGACCCTGGGCACCCTGGTGTTGAGCGAGCAGGGCTGCGGCATCTTCGACCGGCTGGTCGTCACGGGCCCGCGCGCCGGCGAGGTGTGGCAGATCGATCCGGACTGGGGCGGCTTCGTGCCCCTGGCCTCCGGGTTCCGTGCCTGGTACGTGGAATGGCTGGAGCGGACGCCGAAGCGCTGACATGAGGGGGGGCTCAAGTGGCCGTCGTACGGTCGGCGTTCGTGGGGTCCGTGGCGGCCGTAGGCCGGTCGGTGTGCAGGAGGTGCATGCGGTGCTCGACGGCGTCCGCCGCTCCGGCTCGACGGCCCGGTACGTGGCGGCGCAACGCGACGAGGAGAGCGCCGAGTTCGCGGGCCCGCACCGGTTCGACGACCTGTTGCCACTGGTGGTGGGCGCGGTCGACGGCGGCCTCGACGACGGCTGAGTCCGGGGCCTCCTGCCGGGCCAGGCGGGCGTCGGCGGCGGCCATCCAGAGTGCGCAGCTGCGGGCCGGGTCGCCGTCGAGCCGGGCGAGGTCGGCGCGGACCTCCAGCCAGTGCACGGCCTGCGCGGACCCTGCCCCGTGGGTGCGCAGTGCACGCCCTTCCCCCACCGCGGCGAGCGCGGCGGCCTCGCTGTGCCGCCCGGCGTGCGCGGCGGCGAGGATCGCGGGCAGCGGGTCCTCGCCACCGGGTTCCGGGATGCGCGGCGCGGACTCGGGATATCGGGGAGCCGGAGGCGCCTGGGGCGGCGGCGTCGGACGTGCCATGAGGGCCGTGTCTCCCTCGACGGCGAGGAGCAGCGCGTCGCCGAACTCCCCCTGGTTCACAACCTGTTCGTGGAGGTGGCCGAGCGGCGCGCGGCTGCCGCTGCGCCACAGGGCGGTCAGGGCTTTCAGGTACGTCGGCTGGGCGAGGCGGCGTCGGGGCGGTGGCGGGGCGATGCGCCCGTACAGCCGGGTGCCGCGCACGTGGATTCCGTGCGTCCCGGCGTCGGGGCTCCGGTCGGTGTGGAGTCGCCGCCAGGCCTCGGGGGTCGCGACGAGGTCGACGACGAGTGTGGTGGTTCCCGGGCGGCGGACGGCGAGTTCGGTCTCCAGCCAGTGCCAGGGCAGGGCGGTGTAGCGCAGCGTCGCCGGGGTCGTACGGGCGAGTGCGAGGTGCAGGCGGTGCTGTTTGCCGTCGAGGTGGAGTTGTCCGGCGAGCAGGACGGTGAGCGGTCCGGGTGCGGCGGCCGCGGCGCGGATCCGGGTGAGGACAGTCTGCGGGTCCGCCGGGTCGGCGAGTTCGACGACGGTCGCGGCCGGTGTGCCGGTCAGGGTGCTCGGCGGTACGGCGGCGAGTGCGGGCAGGACGCCCGCCGCGTCGACGAGCGCGCCTCTGCCGACCGGGGCCGCCGCGAGCAGCAGCGCGGTCCCCGGTGCCGTGTCCTCCCCTGTGATCGCCACATCAGCACCGTATCCCGTATTTCCGGTGCTAATGCCTGGATTTGAGGGTCCCGTGGCCTCAGTGCTTCTCGACGTCGACATACAGCGTGCCGGTCCACTCCACCTCGTCGTAGTGCGTGACGCCCGAGTCGGGTTCGGTCGACGGGTGATCGGTGAGGTCGAGGGAGATCGCGGCCGGGGTGTCCGTGCAGCGGTCGAGGTAGTCGGCCATGGCGCGCAGGACGACGCTCGCGTCCTCGTGGGCGAACTCGACCCAAAGGCGCGATCCCATACGGGCGTTGAGGCCGCCGGTGGCGTGACGGTCGAGTGCGGCGGCGGCCGCCCTCGTCATGGACTGCGGTACGTCGGTCATCATGCCGTGACGCTGTCCAGGATTGTCATGCTTTATCCCTACCCTCACCGATTCGGGCGTCTGCTCTTCCCGTTCCGGCCGGCTTCCCCCGTTCTCTCCGTCACCGCCCGGACGCGAGGCCGTCGAGGAACTTGCCGACCAACTGCAGGCCGGTACGCAGCGTCTCGGTGTCGTCGGCGAAGCCGATGCGGACGGTGTGCTCGATGTCGAAGGCCGCCCCGGGGGTGAACATCACGCCGGTCTCCTCGAGGAGGCGGGTGCAGAACTCGTAGGAGCCCATGGGGAGTTCGGCGGGCAGTCGGTAGCGCAGGAGTGCGGTGGTGCCGGAGGCGGGTCGGACGTACGAGATGTCGTCGCGGCCGGCGACCCACGCGTCGAGCACGGCGAGGTTGGTGCGGGTGATGCGGTGGGCGCGGTCGAGGATCGCGTCCTTGTGCTCCAGGGCGACGCTCGCGAAGAGGTCGTCGATCCGGCCGACGCTGATAGTGGTGTAGTCGCGGTGGGTCGCGACGGCTTCGAGGAGCGCGGCCGGGCCGACGATCCAGCCGAGGCGCAGGCCCGCGAGCGAGTACGGCTTGGACATGCTGCCGGTGGAGACGCCGCGCTCGTACAGGTCGGCGACGGAGGCGGTGAAGCCGTCGCCGCTCTGGTCGACGCCCCGGTAGACCTCGTCGCAGAGCACCCACGCGCCGACGCGGCGGGCGATCTCGGCGATACGGGCGAGGCCGCGCTCGTCGATCAGCGCGCCGGTGGGGTTGTTGGGGTTGTTGACGGCGATGAGCTTGGTGTCGGGCGTGACCATGCGGTCGAGGGCGTCCAGGTCGGGCAGCCAGCCGTCGGCCTCGCGCAGCGGCAGCAGGTCGACGCGGGCGCCGATGCTGTCGGGGATGGAGTAGTGCTGCTGATAGGTGGGGACGACGGCGACGACGTGGTCGCCGGGCTCGACGAGGGTGGCGTGGACGAGTGCGTTCGCGCCGACGGCGCCGTGCGTGACCAGCACGTTCTCGGCGTCCTGGTTCGCGTAGAGGCCGGCGACCAGTGCGCGCAGGCGGGGGCTGCCGGGGATAGGGCCGTAGGTGAGCGGGGTCGCTTCGAGCTCGGCGAGGACTTCGTCGCGGCGGCCGGTCAGGGCGAGGAGCTCGCCGGTGGTGAGAGAGCGTACGCAGGTCTCGGCGAGGTTGTACCGGCAGGTCTCCTCGTACTCGTTCATCCACTGCTCGACCGCGAACGGGCGGATCTTCACGTCGGGCGTCCCTTCCTCGTACGACTACGACACATTCGGCTACGACACACTCGGCATGGGCAATATATTGCTCACTCGTGGCCGGGGCAACGATCTTGCGCACTATGCTGCTCAGCCATGAGCACCCGGGCAGACGGCTCCAGCCCCGCCACCACCCAGCAGTCCGCCACCCAGCAGTTCGTCACCCGCGTCGGCGGCCGTATCCGCGCCCTGCGCAAGGGGCGTGGCTGGAGCGTGCAGCGGCTCGCCGAGGCCGCGAGGATCAGTCGACGGATGCTCACGGACGTCGAGTTGGGCCAGGCCAACCCCAGCCTCGCCACGGTCGACCGGATCGCGCGCGCCCTCGACACCGACTTCGCCGCGCTCGCCCTGCCCGCGGGCGACCCGGCGGAGCCGCAGGTCGACGGGACGGTCGTCTGGCAGTCCGAGGACGGCAGCCGGGCCCTGCTGATCGGCGCGACGCAGCATCCGCGCGCCGAGCTGTGGCGCTGGACGCTCTCCCCCGGCGGCCGGTACGAGGCCGAGCCCGACCGGCCCGGCGCGCAGGAGATCCACCACGTCCTCTCCGGCCGGCTCACCCTCGAACTGCCCGCGGGCCCTCGGACGCTCGCGGCCGGGCAGAGCGCTGTGATCCCCAGCGACCAGGAGTACGCGTACCGCAACGAGGGCGCGGAGCCGGCCGTGTTCATGCGGGTCGTCACCGGCGCGTGAGCCCATCGAGACCCGCCACTGCGGTGCGGGGCACGGCGCGGCCACCCGGGGTTGGTTCCAGGTGGCCGTCAGTAAGGGGTCGGTCGAGGGCCTGCGGTCAGACCGTCAGCGGGACCGGGTGGATCTCGTCGCACTTGTGGCCGGCGCGCTCGTGCACACGCTGGACCGCTTCGGCCGACGGGCCCTCCGAAAGGCAGTAGACCGTACCGGACTTGGGGTCCGCCCAGGCCTTCTCGAAGTGGACGCCTTCTTCCTTCTCGATGGCCAGATCCGCCTGGTGCGCCTCCTTCAGCCCTTCGGCCGTGAGGCCCTGCATGCCGTGGTGAACGTCCATGAACTGCGTCACGGATCAGCACCTCCTCAGCGAGGCACGCGTCCCGGCACCGGTCGGGCCGAGTCCGCCTGCCGCCGCACCTTCCATCGTCCTCCCATGCCCCCGGGGACGGCGAGCCGACGCGTGCTCCCGCCCGGCGGGCAGGTCGCGTCGCGTGCTCGGCTGCGGCCGCTCACGCTTCAACTCCCTTACGGCGCGGGCGGGTCCCGCAGGTCGCGCACGTCGAGGACGACAGCCGTGCCGCCCGCGGTCCGGTCCTCGTGCAGCGTGATCACCTGTCCGGGCCGCAGCCGCCGCCAGTGCGACGGTACGAGCGGGGCGAGCCGCACCGTGGCCGTGCCGCCGGGCTCCAGGTGCGGCAGGTGCTCGACCCAGAGTGCGGCGACGTCGAAGGCCGGCCCGCCGTCCGGAGCGCGGTTGCCGATGCCCCACATCGGGCGCAGCACCCCGGCGCCGGGCAGCGACGTCCGGCGTCGTGACTCGGCTGCGGGCGCGAGCGTGAGCTCGGCCCGTACGACCCCGTGGCGCGCCTCGCCGCCGCGCCAACGGCACCAGGCCGCACTCCTGGGCAGGCACAGCTGCTCGGCGGCGAGGGCGAGCTCCCGCCACCGGTCGGCCGCCAGCGGGGGCGCGTCGGCGAGCTCCTCCAGCATTCCGACGGCCACTTCCCACGCGTCGTCGCGCAGGTACTCCCACACGTCGCTCACCGTGAGGTCGCCTGCGCCCGCCCGCGCCTCGGGGACCAGCAGGGACGCGGCCTGGAGCAGCTCGACCACGTCGACGGGCTCGCCCTGAGCGTTCACCGCTCCGCCGCCACCGGCGCGATCATCTGCCGCAGATGCCGGTCGTTCAGCTCGCCGATCTTGCGGGCCGCGATCCTGCCGTCCTTGTCGATCACGACGGTCGACGGGATGCCCTGCGGGGAGACCGTGCCCGCGGGGAAGCGCCGCAGGAGCCGGCCCTGCGGGTCGTAGAAGCTCGGGTACGGAACCTGGAACTCCCGCTCGAAGCGGCGGGCCGCACGCCGGTCGAAGTCGCGGGTGTCGATGCCGACGAACGCCACCCCGTCGGACTCCGTCTCGGCGGCCACCTCGACCAGGTGCTTCGCCTCGGCACGGCACGGCCCGCACCACGAACCCCAGAGGTTGAGGACGACGACCTTGCCCCTGAACTCGCCGCTGTCCAGGTCGAGTTGACCTCCTCCGACCGTCTCGCCGCGCAGCTCGGGTGCGGGGCGGCGCTCGCCGCGTGCGACGGTCGCGATGCCGCTGTCACGCAGGACGAAGCCGTCGCCGCCCGCGCCCGCTCCGGTCGCCTTCGTGCCCTGAGCCCCTCCCTCGCACGCCGTGAGGGCCAGTACGGCGGCGAGGGCGGTGAGGGAGGCGAGGACTCGGACCGACGCGGGTGGGGCGGGGCGCATGGCCCGGAGTATCGCAGGGGTGTCGTGGGCGGTCCGCAGGGGCCGGGCCCGAGCAGCGCCCGGCAGGCCTCCGGGTCAGCGGGGGTGCACGACCTCCCCGCCCACCACCACGGTCTCCGCGATCGTCCCCGGGATGTCCTGCGCGGGCACGCGCAGGATGTCGCGGGACAGGATCACGAAGTCGGCCGCCTTTCCGACGGTCAGCGAACCCCGTTCGTGCTCAAGGAAGTTGGCGTACGCCGAGCCCATCGTGTAGCCGTGCACGGCCGTCGCCACGTCGACGGTCTCCTCCGCCCGCCACGGCTCCCCGCCGGTGAGCGGCCGGCGCGTGACGGCCGTGTAGATGCCGGCCATGGGGTCCATCTCCGCCACGTTCCAGTCGCTGGAGAACGCGAGCCGCGCCCCGGCCTCGTGCAGGCTGCGCATCGGCCAGGCCTTGGCCCACCGCTCGGGGCCGACGTTCTCCGCCCAGTCCTTGCCCGGCCCGGCCACGTCCGGGGCGCAGTGCCGCGGCTGCATGCAGGCGACCACGCCGAGCTCCGCGAAGCGCGCCGTGTCCGCCGGGTCGAGGCACTCGACGTGCACGATCTGGTGGCGGGCGTCCCGCGCCCCGTTGACCCGGCGGGCGTGCTCGAACGCGTCGAGGGCCACGCGGATGCCCCAGTCGCCGGTGGCGTGCACGAAGCACTGGAAGCCGCGCGCGTCCAGCTTCGCGAGCAGTTCCGCGAACTCCTCGGGCGGGTAGTACGTGTCCCCGCTGTGGTGGCGGCAGCCCGCGTACGGCTCCAGGAGTGCGGCGGTGCGGGGCTCCACCACGTCGTCGATGTACAGCTTGAGGGGGCCGACCCGCAGCCGGTCGTCCGCGTGCCGTCCCGCAGCGGCGGCGAACTCGTCCAGGTCGGCGTCGGTCGTGCCCCGCGGGTGGAACAGGGCGGCGACGAGGCGCGAGGCGAGGCGGCCCTCGCGGCGGGCGCGCTCGAAGAGAGCCAGGTCGTCGAGGGAGTTCTGTGGTTCGACGACGGTCGTGATGCCGTAACCGATCGCGTCGTCGAGGGACTTGGCGAGCCGCCCGTACTGCCGTTCCGCGGAGGCCCACGGCACTCCGAGCTCCTGCAGCGCCCGGTGGCCGTCGCGGGACAGGCCCTTGACGGCGAAGTCCTTGACGAGGCCGGTGGGTTCGCCGGTCTCCGGGTCGGTGTGCGCGGTGCCGTACGGCAGTTCCGTGCGGTCGCGGCTGATGCCGAGGCGGCGCAGGGCGGCGGTGTTGAGCCAGGCGGTGTGGACGTCGTAGCTGAGGACGAAGGCGGGGGCGTCGCCGGTGGCCGGGTCGAGGTCGGCGGCGGTGGGCAGGCGGCCGCCGCCGAGCGCCGCGTAGTCGAAGGCCTCGCCCTCGATCCACTCGGCCTCCGGGTGGGCCGCGCGCCAGGCCCGGATCCGCTCGTGCACCTCGGCGAGCGTGTCGGCGCCCGCGAGTTGGGCGCTGGCGTCGTCGGAGCCGAGGCGTACGTGGTTGTGGGCGTCGATGAAGCCGGGCAGGACCAACTTGCCCGCGGCGTCCAGGGTTTGGGTGCGGGGGCCGGTCCAGTCCGCCGCTGCCGCGTCGTCCCCGAGCCAGACGATCCGCCCGCCGGTCACGGCCATGGCTTGCGCCTCGGGCAGCTCTGGGTCGACGGTGTGGATACGGGCGCCGCGCAAGACGAGGTCGGCGGGGGCGGGGTGCGTCATCGGGTGACCCTCTCCAGCTGCTGTGATGTCCTGCTTTGAATGACGTTCAATTTTTTGGAACGCCATTCAAGATGAGGGGCGCCTCGGCCGACGTCAAGCCCTGGAGCCGCGGTTAAGGTCTACGGGCAGGCAGAACGGCAGTGCACGTACAGGAGGAAGGACGCCGAGGTGACGGTGCGAGCGCGGGAGCGCGACGGGCGGCCGTCGCCGGAGCGGATCCTGGAAGAGGTCATGGCAGCCGTGGCCGAGCACGGCCTGGCGGAGCTGACGATGGCCTCGCTCGGCCGCCGCCTCGGCATGAGCGGCGGCCACATCCTGTACTACTTCGGCAGCAAGGACCGGATCTTCCTGGAGGCGCTGCGCTGGAGCGAGGGGAGGCTCGCGGAGGAGCGGCGCGCGCTGCTCGCCCGCCGCGTCCCCGCCGACCGCAAGCTCGACCAGTTCCTGGGCCTGTATCTGCCGCTCGGCCCGCGCGATCCGCGCTGGGTGCTCTGGATCGAGCTGTGGGCGCGCACTCCGGCCGACGAGGCGCTGCGCGCGCCGCAGGACGAGCTCGACGCGGACTGGCAGCGGGATCTGGCGGCCCTGCTCGAACGCGGGGTCCGGCAGGGCCGCTTCGCACCGCACGACACGGAGGCCGCGGCCGCCCAACTCCTGGCGCTGCTCGACGGGTTGAGCACCCGTGTGGTCCTCGGCCTGCGCGGCGCGGACCGCACCGGCGCCCTCGACCGGGCGCGGGAGGCGGCGCGGGCGCTCGTGCCGAGGAACTGAGCCGAGGAACTGAGCCGAGGAGTTGAGCCGACCGACTCGCCGTTCTTCAGGGCAAGTTGATCGTCACTCCTCGGACCCGTACCACGCGGCGATCTCCTTCGAGCCGGGCCAGCGGCTGTACGTCGGCGACTGCGGCCAGCCCTCCGGTACGTCCTGCCACTCCTCCTGGCGCCCGTACGGGAGTGTGTCGATCAGGCCGAAGGTGTGGCCGAGCTGTTCGACGCCGCGGCTGCCGGTGTGCCAGGTGCGGTAGACGGTGTCGCCGTCCCGCAGGAAGACGTTCACGGCGAAGCCGCCGCCGGGAGGCGCGTCCACGTCGGCGCCGAAGGGGCTGTCGGCGGTGGAGTACCAGGGCAGCTTGTTGCCGACGCGGCGCTTGTACGCGAGGGCCTCGTCGATCGGGCCCTGGGTGACGATCACGAAGCGGGCGTCGTAGGCGTCGAGGAACTCCTGCCGGGTGAACTGGGAGGTGAAGCCCGTGCAACCCGGGCACTGCCAGTCCTTGCCCGGGAACCACATGTGGTTGTAGACGATCAGCTGCGACTTGCCGTCGAAGATCTCGGCGAGGCGGACGGGTCCCGCCTCGCCCTCCAGGGTGTAGTCCGGCATCTCGACCATCGGCATCCGGCGGCGCTGGGCGGCGATCGCGTCGAGCTCCCGCGTCGCGGCCTTCTCCCGCACCCGCAGCTCGTCGAGATGCCGCTGCCAGGTCTCGGCGTCGACGACGTCGGGCAGTGCCTTGGCGCTCATGGGGCTCTCCTCCAGGGTTCGCTGCGTACGGTCCCGTACGGCTTCGAGGGGTAGACCGCGCGAGCGTGCTCAACTCATCGGTGGCCGGGCGAGGGCGTCGCGGAAGGCCAGTCGAGGGACACTCTGCGGTTCGGCCGGTCGATGTGGGTGACGACGACCGACACCTCGGCCCCCAGCTCCACGCCCTCCGGGAGCTGGGACGTGAGAGCCGGCCGGCCGTCGCTCTCCCCGGCCCGCACCAGGCCGAAGCCCCAGTCCTCGATCGTGACGAACACCCCGAAGTGCACGACCTTGGCGACCGTCCCGCGCAGGGTCTGCCCCACCTCGGTGCGCTCGGCGAAGTCCGGGAAGGGGTCGGGCCGGAGCGCCTTGAGGGACAGCCTGGCCTCGGCGTGGCGCGTGTCGAACTGGAGGAACATGCCGGAGACATGCTGTCCGACCTGGACGACTTCGGTGAGGGCGGCGAAGCGGCACCAGGACAGTTCGGCGACGGTGACGAAGCCGACGCCGGGGAACAAGGGGTGCTCGGGCCCCTCGTCGAGGGCGACGAACACCCCGTACTGCTCGATCGCCGCGACCGTGCCGGTCAAGGTCTCGCCGTACTCCAATGACTCGAGGAACGCCCAGAGTTCCGGGCTCTCAGACTGCCAGTCCATGCCGGCCACCCTGACACACGCCCTCCAGGGTTCGCCTAGCTGTAGCGGGGGTGGATGTGGTCCAGGACCGCGCCCAGGGCGTCGTTGATGTCGTGCAGGCGGGCGGCGACCTCGGGGCGGCCGGAGAGGCGGGGGTCCGTCGTCGCGTGGGCGGCCCAGTGCTCGACGATGCGGCCCATGAGGCCGCGGCGGTAGCGGGTACGGATCATATGGCCGACGGGCAGGCCGTACTCGTCGATGCCGTCTTTCCAGCAGACCTGGATGACGATCTGGTGGGGCGGGTCGGCTGGGGCGGGTTCCGGCGCCCGGAGAAAGAGGTTCCGGCTCTCCAGCCTCCGCAGGAGGCGTGGGGCGACGTCGTTGAGGTCACTCATTGTCGTCCTCCGCTGTCGGCGGAACAGGGGCGAACAGGGGCTACGTCGACGTGTCAGCTACAGCAACCGCTCCCTGAAGTGTGCGGCGGACGTGCCGGAGGGCCCTTCCACCGGCCCACAACTGGCCAGTTCGGACACGGCAGTTGACCGGATCCCGCTCCGGACGCACGTTCCTGCACAAACCTCTCCGGAAAGGGTCCTCTAGGCTTCGGTTACGGCGTACACCCTGCTCCGCGTACCTGCCCGCCCAGCCGCACCGACCCCGAGGACGCCCTTCGATGAGCACCAAGCAGAAGCGTGGAGAGGCCACCGTCGAGCAGGTCCTCGACGCCGCGCTGCGGATCTACGGCGAATCGGGCGAGGGCGGCCTCACCGTGGAGGCGATCACTCGGGCCAGCGGGGTCAGTTCGGGCAGCATCTACCACCACTTCGGCAGCATGCACGGCGTCGTCCTCGCCCTCGCCGAGCGCTGGCTCGGCCGGCTCCTCGGCGAGCTGGTCACGACCCTGACGGAGGCGAGCGGGGCGCGCGCGGCCGTCGACGGGGTGGTGCACGCCTACCTCGGTTTCGTGCGTACGCACCCGGACGCCGCGCGGCTCCTGCACTCGGCCACCGTGGACAAGCACACGATGGCCGCCGTCGAGAAGGTCCGCGACTCCCAGGAGGCCCGCCTCTCCCCGGTCGCCGTATGGATCGACGCCCACGTCGCCTCCGGCGAACTCGCCCCGCTCCCGGCCCCGTTGATCGAGTCCCTCGTCCTCGGCCCGGTCGTCGCGGTCGCCCGCCGCTGGCTGTCGATCGGGGACGTCGACCTGGACGTCGCGATGGACTCCCTGCCGGAACGGATCTGGCGGTCGGTCAGCGCGTGAGCAGGGGGTTGCTCTGCGGTGGGCGCTCCGGCGGGGCTCCGAGGCGGGCGCTCCGGCGGCTCCGAAGCCCGGACCAGTCCGCGTCCGAGGGCACGGGCCCGTCCCCGCCCGTCTGGTGGCACGCCGCCGCGGAACGCGACGCCCGCCGGCAGGTCGACGGTCACGCGGAGGACGGATCCTGACGCGGCAGCAGTTCTTCGAGGTCGTCGGCGTACGAGCGGATGCCGGAGTCCGGGTGTGACCGCAGGGGCTCGGCCAGCAGGGCCAACTCCCGGTAGGAGTCGGGGTGTTCGTCGAGGAGGTCAAGGGCCGCCAGGGCGCCGCACTCGGCGGTGTCCTCGTCCTCGGAGCGGACCAGGCGGAGGCAGATCGCGGCCGCGCGTTCCGGGTCGCCCATGGCGGCGAGGGTCTCGGCGAGCGGGCTGTCGGACCAGCGCCACTCCTCGCCCGCGATGACATCGCCGTTGAGCACGTCGCCGTGCGCCCACGCCTCGGTCGCGGCGGCCGTCGCCTCCACCGGCCAGGACAGCCCGGCCCGCGCGATGCCCCAGGCCGCCGCCGCGCGTACGCCGGGCGAGTGCGCGGGCGACAGCGCGCCGTACAGCCACTGCGCGGAGCCCTCGGCGTCGCGCACCGCCACAGCGCCGACCATGACGGCCGCGACGAGCGGATCCGGCTCGGCGAGGGCGCGTTCACGCAGCGCGGCGAGCGCCGCCCCCTTCTCGTACCCGGTCTGCGTCCCGGCGCTGAGCCCGGCACAGATCCCGGTCAAGTAGGCGATCCGGTGCCGCACTTCGCGCCTCGGATCGGCGAGGAGCGGGAGCAGCGAGGGCGCGGACGCGGCGAGCGCCGTGCGGATCTCGTGGCGCACCGCGTCGGTCGCCGCTCCCCCGGTGCCGATGGCGAGCAGCAGGTCCGCGAGTTGTTCGCGCCTCGGCGCCGCGGGGTCGAGCAGCAGTCGCACGAGTACGGGGTACGCCCGCGCGGAACCCTCGTAGACGGTGCCTTGGTGGACCAGGCAGTTGTGCAGTACGTCGACGGCCCTGGCCGCGCTCTGCGGGTCGCCGCCGCAGGCCTCGCGCAGCCACTTCAGGGTGTCCGCGCCGTCGCCGTAGGCGTGTCCCGCACCGGCCCAGTCGGCGTCGTTCAGCTCGATCAGCTCGATCAGGGTGCTCACTTCTCTTCCTCGTTGCTCGCTCCGCGTTCCGCGTTCCTCGTTCCGCGCTTCTCCGTGCCTCGTACTTCGTATCAAGCACGGCGCGGTGGCAGCCAGCGGGCGGGGGCGCACGGCGGGGAACTCCGCGCCGCGCCCGGACGTCGTAAGAAGCGTGATCGAGAACGCTGTTGTGAACGCCGGGGGACTCCTTGACGCGGGGTGCAGTCAGGAGCTGCGGCTCACGGTCCTGGGCTCGGCCTCGCCCTGTCCGAGCGTGGACAATCCGTGTTCCGGCTATCTGGTGTCGGGCGGCGGCGCCCGGGTGTGGGTGGACGCGGGCACCGGGACGTTGACTCAGCTGCAACGGCATGTAGGGCTCGGCGAGTTGGACGCGATCTGGATCTCGCACCTGCACGCCGACCACTGTGCGGACCTCCTGACCGCGTACTACGGCGCGCTCTACGCCGACGTCGAACTCGCCGCGCCGATAACGCTGTTCGGGCCGCCCGGCATCGCGGACCGGCTGGCGCACTTCCTCACCAACGGGCCGGTGCGCAGCCCGGTCGAGTCAGCCTTCGACGTACGCGAACTGCGCGACGGACACGAGGCGCGCGTCGGCGGGCTCGCCCTGACCAGCCGGGCCGTGGCGCACGGCATGCCGGCCTTCGCGGTGCGGTTCGAGTCCGGCGGCGGGTCGCTCGTGTACTCCGGGGACACCGCACCGTGCGACGCCCTCACGGAGCTCGCCGAGGGCTGCGACGTGCTGCTCTGCGAGGCCGACCTCGCCGAGCCGCCTGTCCCCGGCGGGGAACAGGTCCACCACACCCCGGAGGACGCAGGCGACACGGCTCGCGCGTCCGGGGTGGGACGGCTGATCGTCACGCACGTGGGCCCCGCGCTCACGCCTGGCCAGGCGGTGGACCGCGCCTCCGCCCGGTTCGGCGGCCCGGTCGAACACGCCGCGCCCGGCGCCGCGTTCCCGGTCGTGCGCGCGGGGAGCTGAGGTCGCCATGGCGGTGCAGCGGTGGGGGCGCTTGCAACGGTTCCGGCGGTCGCGGCGCGCCGCGCTTCCGGCAGCGGGGCGAGCGGTCGGAGCCGTGGCGTTGGCCCTGTCGACGGGCTGCGGCGGATCCGGCACAGCGGGCGGCCGGGTCGACGATCGCGCCGACGCCGGCCGCTCGGCCAAGCCCCAACAGGCCCTGTCACCACGCCAGTTGGACCGCCTGGCGCTCACCCCGGCCGACCTGCCCGGCCATCAGGTGTACGGCAACCCGGCCGGCCGGGTCACCGACACCGGGGCCCGCCACGACGCCGACCGGCGTGCCTGCGACCCGATCGCCGGGCTCCTCGTCAACGGCCTGCAGCCCGCACCCGAGGCCCTCGTCGCCCGCGAGGTGAGCCCGCTCGACGCGTCCGGCGAGGTCACCGGCGTCTCGTACGACCCGACGCTCTCCGCGTACGGCGGCGGGCGCGCTGCGGGGCGAACCGTGGCGCGGCTGCGCACGGCGGTGGACGACTGTCGCGACGGGTTCGCCGTCAAGGACCAGGAGAGCGCGGAAGGCGGGACTCCGGAGGAGTATCCGCAGGTCCGCCCGCTGCCCGCGCCGAAGGTCGGCGACGAGGCGCTGGTCTTCCGCCTGACGAAGGGCGACGGTGCGCCGGACGGCGTGCCGCTGCGCCGCGAGACGTACACGGTCGTGCGCGAGGGCCCGCTGGTCGTGGTGTTCCGGGCCTGGCACTACGCGGAGGAACGGGCGTACTCCACACCGGACGACGTGCTGCACGCGCAGCTCGCGAAGCTCGCCGGAGTCGGCGCGGCCCGCTTCGACAAGGAGCCGGGATGACGTCGACGCTCCGCCGGTTTCCGCCGTATCCGATCCGTGGCGTGCGGGTGCTGCATCAGCGGATGAACTGTGCGCCCCAATTCGCCGCGATCACCGTGGACTTCGAGCCGACGGCCGCCGCCGGGTTCACGTTCGAAGTGGCGGCGGGCCTCGGCGTCGACTACGAACCCGCCGAGGACCTTCCGGGCTTCTTCACCGCCGTCGCCGCCGGCCTTCAGGAGCAACTGCGGCTGACCGAGGGCCAGTTGGAGATCGCCGCCCACGTCGTCCTCAGAGAGGCGCGCGCGCCGACACCTTCGGGTCCCATGCGCGGGCCTTCCGCGTCGCGGGGTATCTCGCCGCCCGCAAGGCCTTGAAGGAGTGCGGCCAGGACGGCGCGATCACGGACGGCGACGACGGAGCCGACTAGCTGCCGCAGCAACCGCCCCCTCCCGCCTCCGTCACGGCCCCGCCAACGGTGACCAGGGAGCGAGCGGAGAAGGCGGAGGACTCGGTGCGCGCCGGGAGGCCGCCGCCGCTGCACACCCCCGTCTCCGGCAGCGTGAGCTGGACCCGGTCCGCCGCCTCCAGGTCTCCCGCGAGGGCGGCGGCGACGGAGCGGACCTGCTCGTACCCGGTGAGGGCGAGGAACGTCGGGGCACGGCCGTAGGACTTCATCCCGACCAGGTAGACGCCCTGTTCGGGGTGGGACAGCTCGCGGTGGCCGTGCGGGCGGACGGTGCCGCAGGAGTGCTGGTTGGGGTCGATGAGCGGGGCGAGTTCGACCGGGGCCTGGAGGCGTATGTCGAGGTCGAGGCGGAGCTCGGAGAGGAAGGACAGGTCAGGGCGGAAGCCGGTGAGGACGATGACCTCGTCGACCGGGTCCAGGCGCTGCCCGTCCTCGCTCACCAGGATCAGGCGTCCGTCGCCGTCGCGTTCGACGCCCTCGGCGCGGAAGCCGGTGACGGCCTCGGCGTGGCCCTGGTCGACCGCGGCTTTGGCGGCGAGGCCGAGGGCGCCGCGGGCGGGCAGCCGGTCGGCCTCGCCGCCGCCGTACGTCGCGCCGGACAGGCCCCGGCGCAGGATCCAGACGGCCTGCGTTCCGGCGCCGTCATCCGCCTTCGCCAGCTCGGCGAGCCCCGCGAGTGCGGTGAACGCGGACGCGCCCGAGCCGATGACGGCGGTGCGTCGGCCGGCGTACCGGGCGCGGACGGCCGGGTCGTCCAGGTCGGGGACGCGGTAGCAAACGCGGTCGGCGGCGGCGCGCTCGCCGAGTGCGGGCAGCCCGCTCGCTCCGGCGGGGCTGGGGGTGGTCCAGGTGCCGGACGCGTCGATCACCGCGTGGGCATGCAGACGCGCCTCGCCGCCGTCGGCCGTGGCGACGTGGACGACGAACGGCCGGCCCTCGCGGTCGGCGTCCACGAGGCGGTCGCGGCCCGCGCGGGAGACGCCGGTGACGGCGGTGCCGTAGCGGACCCGGTCACCGAGGGCGTCGGCCAGGGGCTGGAGGTACCGCTCGGCCCAGTCGCCGCCGGTCGGGTACGCGGCCGGGTCGGGGCGGGACCAGCCGGTCGGGGCGAGCAGCTTCTCGGCCGCCTCGTCGGTGAGTTCGGCCCAGGTGGAGAAGAGCCGTACGTGCCCCCACTCGCGTACGGCGGCGCCCGCTGCCGCGCCGCGCTCCAGGACCAACGGCCGCAGGCCCCGCTCGACGAGGTGAGCGGCAGCGGCAAGGCCGACGGGACCGGCCCCCACGACCACGACGGGCAGTTCGGCGGCAGTCCTCGGCGCGTTCACGGCGACCCCTCTGTTTCGACATGCATCGATGCCTTGTACTACGGCCAGGCTGGCACCTGATTAGACGTACGTCAAGATAGACATCTGTCGAAACAGAGGAGGGGTGGAGGGAGGGACCGAGAAAGGAACAGAAGGGCCCCCGCGGGTCAGACCGTCGGCGCGAACTTCTTCCGCCGGGCCAGCGCCACGTACACGAGGGCGATCAGGACCGGCACCTCGATCAGCGGGCCGACGACGCCGGACAGGGCTTGGCCGGAGGTGACGCCGAAGGTGGCGATGGCGACGGCGATGGCCAGCTCGAAGTTGTTCCCCGCCGCCGTGAACGCGAGCGTCGTACTGCGCTCGTACGACAGACCGATCGCCTTGCCGAGCAGGAACGAACCGAAGAACATCAGCGCGAAGTAGACGAGGAGCGGCAGCGCGATACGGGCGACGTCGAGCGGCTGCGAGGTGATCGTCTTCCCCTGGAGAGCGAAGAGGATGACGATCGTGAACAGCAGGCCGTACAGGGCCCAAGGCCCGATCTTGGGAAGGAAGTTGGACTCGTACGACTCGCGGCCGAGCTTCTTCTCGCCGATGCGGCGGGTCAGGAAGCCGGCGACGAGCGGGACGCCCAGGAAGATGACGACGTTCAGCGCGATCTTCCACATCGAGATGTCGAGCTGCTCGCCCTCGCCCAGGCCCAGCCAGCCGGGCAGCAGGTCCAGGTAGAACCAGCCGAGCAGGCCGAACGCCAGGACCTGGAAGACCGAGTTCAACGCCACCAGGACCGCCGCCGCCTCGCGGTCGCCGCAGGCCAGGTCGTTCCAGATGATCACCATGGCGATGCAGCGGGCGAGGCCGACGATGATCAGGCCGGTGCGGTACTCGGGCAGGTCCGGCAGGAAGATCCAGGCCAGCGCGAACATCACCGCCGGGCCGACGAGCCAGTTGATGACGAGCGACGACACCATCAGCTTGCGGTCGCCGGTGACCGCGTCGAGCTTGTCGTAGCGGACCTTGGCCAGGACCGGGTACATCATGATCAGCAGGCCGACGGCGATGGGCAGCGAGATGCCGCCGATCTCCACCTTCGCCAGAACGTCGTTCAGACCGGGGATCAGCCGGCCGAGGCCGAGGCCGACAGCCATGGCGAGCAGGATCCAGACGGCGAGGAAGCGGTCGAGGGTCGACAGTTTCGCGACGACCGAGGGCGTTTCGGCGGTGGTCGCGAGTGGTTCGGTGCGGGTCACGGACAGGCCCTCTTGTTCTCGGCGGCGGCACGGGCGGTCTCTACCAACTCGGCGAACTCGCCCGCGAGTTGGGCGATGACGTCCGGGCGGAGCCGGTAGTAGGTGAAGCGGCCGCAGGGCTCGGTGTCCACGAACCCGGCCTCGCGCAGGACTCTCAGATGGTTGGAGAGGTCGGTCTGCCGGGCGCCGGTCTCCTCCACGAGGTGGGTGGTGCACAGCGTCTCGCGGGCGAGCAGGGTCACGATCTGCAGCCTAAGCGGGTCGGCCAGGACCCGGATCAGGTCAGCGTCGACTGACGTCATCATGGGCTGATACTTTCACATCACTCGCCGGTGACGTCAGCAGCCACTGATGTCGACGCGTAGACCATTACCTACTCGCAGGCCGACTCGCAGACCATCGCCCCCTCAGAGAAGGAAGACCCCATGACCTCCGTGCTGTTCGTCTGCGTGCACAACGCCGGGCGGTCACAGATGGCCGCCGGTTTCCTCGCACACCTCGCGGGCGACCGGATCGAGGTCCGCTCGGCCGGTTCACTGCCCGGCGAGCGGGTCAACCCGGCCGCCGTCACGGCCATGGCCGAGCTCGGGATCGACATCTCGGCGGCCGAACCCAAGATACTCACGACGGAGGCCGTGGAGGCGTCGGACTACGTCATCACCATGGGCTGCGACGACGCCTGCCCCGTCTTCCCCGGCAAGCAGTACCTCGACTGGACCCTGGAGGATCCCGCGGGCAAGGGCGTCGAGGCTGTACGCCCGATCCGGGACGAGATCCGGAGTCGCATCGAGGCGCTCATCGCCGAGATCGACGCTCGACCGTGACCCTGAGGCCCCACATCCGGAATCCTCAGGCCCACACCCGGAACCCTGAGGCCGCATCCGGAATCCCGAGGCCCACATCCGGAGCCCCGAGGCCCGCATCCGGAATCTGGAGGCCCCGCGATGCGGGTACGGTGGACCCTCCCCGGGCCCCAAAGGCATGCTTGGCGAAGCCATAACCCTGCCTTATGAGCTCATAAACCGGACCCGCCTACCGACTTAGGCTTGCCTTACTTTAGGCTTCCCCTTGAGCACCAACCGTCACTCGAAGGGAACCTGAACATGCCGCGCCCTCTGCGGGTAGCCATCGTCGGAGCCGGTCCCGCCGGCATCTACGCCGCCGACGCTCTGCTGAAGTCCGCTGCGGCTGCCGAACCGGGGGTGTCCATCGACCTCTTCGAGCGCATGCCGGCCCCCTTCGGCCTGATCCGCTACGGCGTCGCCCCCGACCACCCCCGGATCAAGGGCATCGTCAACGCCCTGCACCAGGTCCTGGACAAGCCGCAGGTCCGCCTCTTCGGCAACGTCGACTACCCGAACGACATCGACCTCGACGAGCTGCGCAGCTTCTACGACGCCGTGGTCTTCTCCACCGGCGCCATGGCCGACCGCGAACTCCGCATCCCCGGCGTGGAGTTGGACGGCTCCCTCGGCGCCGCGGACTTCGCCTCCTGGTACGACGGCCACCCGGACGTGCCGCGCGACTGGGACCTGTCCGCCGAGAAGGTCGCCGTCCTCGGCGTCGGCAACGTGGCCCTCGACATCGCGCGCATCCTCGCCAAGACCGCCGAGGAGCTGCTGCCGACCGAGATCCCGCCGAACGTCCACGAGGGCCTCAAGGCCAACCGCGCCAAGGAGATCCACGTCTTCGGCCGCCGCGGCCCGGCCCAGGCCAAGTTCAGCCCGATGGAGCTGCGCGAGCTGGACCACTCGCCGAACATCGAGGTCATCGTCAACCCCGAGGACATCGACTACGACGAGGGCTCGATCGCCGAGCGCCGCAAGAACAAGCAGACCGACATGGTCGCCAAGACCCTGGAGAACTGGGCGATCCGCGACGTCGGCGACCGCCCGCACAAGCTGTTCCTGCACTTCTTCGAGTCCCCGCAGGAGATCCTCGGCGAGGACGGCAAGGTCGCCGGCCTGCGCACCGAGCGCACCGAGCTGGACGGCACCGGCAACGTCAAGGGCACCGGCAAGACCACCGACTGGGACGTCAGCGCCGTCTACCGCGCCGTCGGCTACCTGTCGGACGAACTGCCCAAGCTGCCCTGGGACGTGGCGTCCGGCACCGTCCCCGACGAGGGCGGCCGTGTCATCGAGGACGGCGGCGCGCACATGTCGTCCACGTACGTCACCGGCTGGATCCGGCGCGGCCCCGTCGGCCTCATCGGCCACACCAAGGGCGACGCCAACGAGACGATCGCCAACCTCCTGGAGGACCACGCCGAGGGCCGCCTGCAGACCCCGTCGGAGCCCGCCCCCGAGGCCGTCGAGGCGTTCCTCGGCGAGCGCGGCGTCCGCTTCACGACGTGGGAGGGCTGGTACAAGCTCGACGCCGCGGAGAAGGCGCTCGGCGAGCCGGAGGGCCGTGAGCGCGTGAAGATCGTCGAGCGCGAGGACATGCTCAACGCCAGCGGCGCCTGAGTCGCGTACACGCGCGAGCCGAGGCTCGTAGGCACGCGTGAACTGAAGCGCGTACGCACGCGTGGGCTGAACCGCGCGTACGCACGCGGGAGTTGAGCTGAGTGCCCCGGTCCGGGTGTGGTCCCGGACCGGGGCACTTCGCATGTCCGCGGTCAGGCGCGGCGCACCTGCAGGACGGCGACGCGGGCGTCGTGCCCGTCCACGTGCATGGGCACGGTCTTCGTCCGACTCAGGCGTATCTGCGTGCCGTTGGTCCCCGGGACCCAGCCGATCTGGTCGATGCCCCGGGCGAACGCGCGCTTCTCGTGGCCGGGAAGCAGCAGCGGCATCGGGTTGCGGTTGACGTCGCCGGTCCAGATGACGGGGAAGCCGCGGGAGCGCCAGTGGGCGAGCACCTCCTCGCGGTGCTTGCGGAAGTGCAGCCGCCACATGTCGTCGCGCCACACCTCGTGCTTGTCCTGCTCGCCGTTCCAGGCCCCGGCCACATAGTGCGTGTTGGCGAAGACGAACCGCAGCCTCGGGTCGTCGGCCCGCTGCAGCAGCGCCTGGGTGATGACCCGGTGCGGCGACACCCCGGCCTTCCCGCCGTGCACGCGCGTGACGCGCCGCTCGACGACGTCGTACGCCTTCGGGATCGACATGGGTACGCGGTGCGCGGTGCTGTCGCGGGTGTAGAGGTTGCGGTAGGCGCCGCCGAAGTGCTCGTCGATCCAGCGGGGTTCGCGGCCGTCGTCGTCGCCCTCGCCGATCTCCTGCCAGCCGACGAGGGGCCGGGCGAGCTCGCCGTCGACGGTGACGGCGTGCCGTACGTCGCGGATGGCCTGCTCGCGGCGGTCGAGGCGGTCGCGGCCGATGTTGGCGGTGACGACGACGAGGCGCCGCCACTCGGTGGCCGCGCCCGCGCGCCCGCCGGCGGCGAGCGCCCCGGCGGTCCCGAGGAGGGCGCCGCCCGCGAGGGCGAGGGTGCGTCTGCGGTTGATCGCTTCCATGGTGTTTCCCCCTTGAAGTGGCTACGGCTCAGAAGTGCCTCAGCGGACCGTGAAGCCGTCCGCGCCGCGGCTCAGCGCTCCGGTCATGGGGCGGCGCAGCGCGCCGTCCCACCAGTGCCAGACCACGCGCGGGCTGCCGTCGGCCGCCTTGAAGACGTCCATGCCGCCGGGCCCGCGCCGGTTGTCCGGCAGGCCCTTGTACGGGCCGAGTCCGGTGCTGCCGGTGAAGCCGAAGTACGGGCGCTCGACGCCCCGCCGGACGGGCTTGCAACGCGAGGCGGGCAGTGGCGTTTTGCCGCAGTGGGCGACGCCCGTCGCGTACCGGGGGCTGTCCCAGTTGTTGCCGGAGTACATCAAGTACCAGTCGCCGGTGTGTGTTCGCCACATGGAGGGGTTCTCCACGACGTGCGTGGAGCTGTTGCTCTTGCGGGTGTCCCAGGTGATGTCGGTGCTCTTCAGGACGTCCCGTCGTGTGCTCCACACCGCCCGGCCCGCGCTGTCGGTGCGCACGGTCGAGAGGCCCGTCTCGGCGCCGGAGGTGATCGCGTCGTCCCGGTACGTCACGTACAGCTTGCCGCCGCTGACGAAGGGGTTGGCGTCGATGGCCCAGCGGCCGCCGGGCGGGCAGGCCCAGCCGCCGGCGTCGCGGAACGGCCCGCGTGCGGACGCGGCGACCGCCCGGCCGACGCACTTCTGGCCGGAGCCCTTGCGGGAGGCGGTGTAGTACATGACGTACCGGTCGCCGAACCGCACGACTCCCGGCGCCCACACCGCGCCGCCGGGCTCGGCCCAGCCGCCGGGACCGCCGGGCAGCGCGTCGTCGGACGCGCAGTCGGTCAGGCCGACACTGTTGCCCGAGCCGTGCACGAGGACCGGGACGTACAGCTTGCCGGTGGCGCCCTCGCAGCGCTTCCCGCGCCCGGCGGGCACGGTCGTGCCGTACGTGACGTACTTGCCGTTCTCGGCCCGCACCGTGTCCGGGTCGGCCACCGGGAAGGCGGATCTGTGAGCGGCGGGTTCGTACGGCGCGGGTTCGTTCGGAGCAGAGGCCTGTTGTCGGTCGTGCGCGGTGGCGGCGGTCTGCTGTCGGTCGTCGCTGGTCGCCGCGCCCAGGGCGCTCGGTGCGGTGAGCGCGCCCGCCACCGCGACGACGAGGGCGAGGCCGCTCCCCGCGATCAGGGATCCTCTCCTCCGGAGCCTCCGGGCTCTGCGGAGCCTGCAGAGCCCAACTCTTCGTTCCCCCATGGCTGTTCCTCCTCAGGCACACCAATGGCGTCAGTTACCGGGAAGTACAGCGGCACACACTACTCAGCTCCGCCCGCACGGGGCCTCACTTACGCAGGAACTCCCCTACCAATACGTTGAGTTGGTCCGCGGCCCGGTGCTGGAAGCCGTGGTGGCCGTGGCCGGGCAGGACGGTGATCTCGGCTCGTGGCAGCAACTGGGCGGCAGTATCGGCCAGTTGGCGCGCGTCGTGCGGGCGGGTGTCGCCCGCGAGGACGATCGACACCGGTACGTCGAGGGCCCGCAGCGCATCCGCGGCCGGGCGCGGACCCGTCACCGGCCGGGCCGTCTTCACACCGGCCGCCGCTTCCTGCAGCCGCAGCCACGCCGGGTCGAACGAGGCGCCGCCGCTCTCCCACCGCAGGAACACCCGTACGCGCGTGGGGCTCGGCGCAAGCAGCATCGGCAGCGCATGCAGCAGGTAGGCGGGCCGGTACCCGGCGAAGCAGCCCGTCGGGTCGAGCAGCGCGAGGCGTTCGACGCGCGGCGAGGTCAGGGCGTGGTGCAGGGCGATCCAGGCGCCGTAGGAGTGGCCCACGAGGGCGGTGCTGTCCACGCCGAGCCCGTCGAGCAACGCGTCCAGCCAGCCGCCGAGTTGGGCGACCGTGGCGATGCGGTGACCGTCGACGGCGGGAGTGCTGCGGCCGACGTCGCCGATGAGGTCGACGGCGAGGACGCGGTGCGTACGGGCCCAGGCGGCGGCGTTGGCGTACCAGGAGGCCGAGCTGTCCCCGCCGCCGGGCAGCAGGAGCAGGGGCGGGGCGGTGTGCGGGCCGAGGCAGTTGACGTGGGTGGTGCCGTGAGGTGTGGGGATGTCGAGCTGCTCCACACCGGGCCCCCAGCGGTCGAGGAGCGCTTCGTAGGCGACAAGGAAGGGCTCGGGGGACTCCGGCATCAGGGCTCCTGGCTCCAGGCGGGAACAGAGCCCAAGTCATGGCACAGCAAGTCGCGGGAGATCAAGTCATCGCAGAACAAGGGGTGTTGACGCCGGAGGCGAAAGGGAGGGGCCCGGTCGGAGCGGGCGGGGAGGCAAGGGGGCGAACCCTCTCCTTGCCACTTACAACTTATAGCCGAGTGGGGGCCTTGCGGCAAGGCCCCCTTCTTGCCGCACAATCACTCCCTTGATTCCCCCACCTGCGGATATGGGAGCTATGACCCCACTGACCACCAGCGCGTTCGCCCTCTCGGAGAACCTCGCAGCCAAGGCCGACCCGACCCTGATCGCCGCCGACGAGAAGCACTTCGCGGCCGTGGAGGAGGGCCTGGCGCAGTCGGTGGCCGAGCTGTCCGGGCAGCTCGACGCCCAGCTCGCCGCGCCCGGCGGGGTCGGGCGCGAGGCGATGGAGCGGGACGTGCAGGTGCGGCGGCTCACCGGCCGTCTGCGCACACTGCGCCGCTTCGGCCTCGACCTGTGCCTCGGCCGCATCGTCACCGCCGGGGACGCGGAGCCCGTCTACATCGGGCGGCTTGGCCTCACCGACCCCTCGGGGCGCCGGCTGCTGGTCGACTGGCGCTCCCCCGCCGCCGAGCCGTTCTTCGCGGCGACGCACGCCGACCCGATGGGCCTGGTGAGCCGCCGCCGTTACCGCTGGTCGGGCGGGCGGGTCAGCGACTACTGGGACGAGGTGTTCACCGCCGAGGGCCTTCAGGGGCATGCGGCGCTCGACGACCAGTCGGCGTTCGTGGCGAGCCTGGGCGGTGAGCGGTCGAGCCGGATGCGGGACGTGCTCGCCACCATCCAGTCCGACCAGGACGCCGTCATCCGGGCCGGTTCGCGGGGCGCGCTCGTCGTCGACGGCGGTCCCGGCACCGGCAAGACCGTGGTCGCCCTGCACCGCACGGCGCACCTGCTCTACTCCGACCCGCGCCTCGGGCACCGCAAGGGCGGCGTGCTGTTCGTCGGCCCGCACGAGCCGTATCTCGCGTACGTCTCCGATGTGCTGCCGAGTCTCGGCGAGGAGGGCGTGCAGACCTGCACGGTGCGGGATCTCGTCGCGGAGGGTGCGGGCGCTCCGGAGGAGATCGATGCGGAGGTGGCGCGGCTGAAGTCGTCCGCGGACATGGTGCGGGCGATCGAGACGGCCGTGCGGTTCTACGAGGAGCCGCCGACGGAGCCGATGACCGTCACGACGCCCTGGTCCGACGTACGCCTGACGGCCGACGACTGGGCGGAGGCGTTCCGTGCGGCCGGGCCCGGCACGCCGCACAACGAGGCGCGGGACGTGATCTGGGACGAGCTGGTGACGATCCTGCTCGACCAGCAGGACGAGGACGTTCCGGCGGAGCAGTTCCGGCGTGCGCTGCGGCAGGACCGGGAGCTTGTGGACACTCTGAACGGTGCGTGGCCGCTGCTCGAACCCACCGATGTGGTGGGCGACTTGTGGTCGGTGCCCGCGTATCTGCGGATGTGCGCGCCGTGGCTGCAGCGGGAGGAAGTGCGCAGGCTGCAGCGTTCCGCACCGCAGGCGTGGACGGTGTCGGATCTACCGCTGCTCGACGCGGCACGGCAGCAGCTCGGCGATCCGGAGGCGTCGCGGCGCAGGCATCGGCACGAGGCGGCGGTGGCGGCCGAGCGGGAGCGGATGGCGGGGGTCATCGAGAACGTGATCGCGTCCGACGCCGACGGCGAGGGCGCGGTGACGATGCTGCGCGGCAGGGATCTGCAGGACAGCCTGATCGACGAGAGCGCGCTGCCGAGCGTCGAACCGGATCTGCTGGCCGGCCCGTTCGCGCATGTGGTGGTGGACGAGGCGCAGGAACTGACCGACGCGGAGTGGCAGATGCTGCTGCTTCGCTGCCCTTCGCGGAGTTTCACGATCGTCGGGGACCGGGCGCAGGCCAGACGCGGGTTCACGGAGTCGTGGCGGGAGCGGCTCGAACGGGTCGGCCTCGACCGGGTCGAGGTGGCGTCGCTGAGCATCAACTACCGCACGCCGGAAGAGGTGATGACGGCGGCGGAGCCCGCCATCCGGGAGGCTCTGCCGGACGCGAACGTCCCGACGTCGATCCGCAGCAACGGCATCCCCGTCGCGTACGGGACGGTCGCGGAGCTCGACTCGGTCCTGGACGGGTGGCTCGCGGAGCACGCGGAGGGGGTTGCGTGTGTGATCGGCGATCAGCGCTTCGCGGAGCGGCCGCGGGTGCGCTCGCTGACGCCCGGCCTGTCGAAGGGGCTTGAGTTCGACCTGGTGGTTCTGGTGGATCCGGAGTCGTTCGGCACGGGCATCGAGGGTGCGGTGGACCGCTATGTGGCGATGACTCGGGCTACTCAGCGGATGGTGATTCTGCGGAGTTAGCCGTTCCGCCTGCGCGAATCTGAGGGACCACCTTCTTCGGGTCGGTCGATGACCAGGGCGCGGGCGAGTGCGTCACTCAACTCCTTTGCCTTCTCGGGGAGTTGGGTGGCGCACCAGGTGGCGGCCAGGTCGTGGAAGGCGAGGAGGTCGTGTTCCACGGCCGCGAGGAGGCCGGGCAGGTGCGTCGCCGGGAGCTCGATGGCCGGGCTGTCCTGGGCCTCGGCGTCGACGGTCATGCGGACGGTGTCGCCGCGCCGTTCGGCCAGCGGCCACGGGTCGTGGCCGAAGCCCGCGCTGCCGCCCGCGACCACGTGCTCCCAGCCGGTGCGCTCGTCCATGCTGTTGCAGCAGCCCGGTACGAGCGTCACGCCTGCCGCGGTGTCCGTGACGCGCACTCCGCCGGCCGCGAAAGGCGGGTCCAGGGTGAGCAGTCCGTGCAGAAAGCCGCGCAGGGGGTCGGCGGGGCGGGGCGGCTCGCCGTCGTCGGGCGGCCCACCGTCTGACGGACCTCGGCGACCTCGACCACAACGGCACGGTCCGGGAGGCCCTGCCGCGCATCGTCCGCTTCTTCGACGAGCCGACCGAGGCCGGGCGCTAGGCTCACCGCCACGGTCACAGTCGCGGACACCAGGGGGAAACGACGATGGACGGCACCGTCACCGCGGTCAGCAGCAACAGCGTCTACTCGTTCACGAAGCCCAACCGGGACAGCATCACGCTGCTCGCCGGACTCGGCGTGGAGGGGGACGTGCACGCCGGGGTGACCGTGAAGCACCGCTCGCGGGTCGCCCAGGATCCGACCCGGCCGAACCTTCGCCAAGTGCACCTCATCCACGAGGAGTTGTTCGCCGAGGTCGGCGCGGACGGGTTCGAGGTGGCGCCCGGCGAGCTCGGCGAGAACATCACCACCAGTGGCCTCGACCTGCTGGCCCTGCCGGTGGGCACGCTGCTGCGCATCGGCGGGGCGGCGGTGGTCGAGGTGACGGGGCTGCGCAATCCGTGCGTACAGATCGACGGCTTCCGGGAAGGACTCCTGAAGCGGGTCGTCGGCCACGACGAGGCCGGGAACCTCGTACGCAAGGCCGGGATAATGAGCGTCGTACGGACGGGCGGAACCGTGCGCCCAGGCGATCCGATCGCGGTGGAGCTCCCGGCCGGGCCGCACCGGCCGTTGGACCGGGTCTGAGGGGCCCCGTCAGTCGGCCGCTATCCCCTTCGCCTCAAGCACGCCCAGCAGTTCGGGCCCGAGGAACTCCGAGCCGAGGACGCGCCGCAGGTTGGGCAGCAGCGCCAGGTCGTCGAGCGACGCCACGTCGAACAGGTCGTCCTCGCCGTCCCAGACCGGCGCGCACTCCTGATACACCTGGTTGCCGCCGTCCATGCACAACTCCTCGACGCCGGCGAGGAGTTCCGCGCTGATCTCCAGCGACTCGAAGTGGCTCCTGGCCTCGGGGACGATCTTGTACGCCAGGTCGTTCTCGTAGGCGTACTCCCAGGGGTCGTCGCCGAGGCCCTGCTGCCGCAGCAGCTCTCCGAGGTCGAACCGCGGTGTGAGCGTCTCGTCGATGTACATGAGCTGCTCGATGACGATCAGCTTGAAGTTGAAGTCCTTGAACCCGTTCATGCCGCAAACGTAGACGACGCCACTGACAACGCCCCCGGCTGCGGTGAACGGCCGCCGCTCGCTCAGCCGTTGGGCAGGATCACCGCGCGGCCGTTGATCTTCCCTGCGTGCAGCCGCTCGTACGCCTCGGGCGCGTCGTCCATGCCGTACTTCTCCACGTGCACCTCGACGGCTCCCGCGCGGGCCAGGTCGAGCACCTCGACGAGCTCGGCCCGGGTGCCCCAGTACGGCGAGCAGACCCTGGCCTCGTAAGGGACCGCACCGAAGCCGACCGGGAGGGCGCCGCCGCCGAGGCCGACGATCGTCACGTCGCCCTCCACGGCGACCATCGCGCCCGCCGAGGTGACCGTCGGCTGGGCGCCCACGAAGTCCAGGACGACCTCCGCGCCCTGGCCGCCGGTCAGCTCGCGCACCGCTGCGGCGGCCGCGGCGTCGGACAGAACCGCCTCGTGCGCGCCCACGGCGCGGGCGAGGTCGAGCTTCTCCTGGGTGACGTCGAGGGCGACAACCCGCACCGCGGTCATGGCGCGCAGCAGCTGGATGGCGACATGGCCGAGCCCGCCCGTGCCGATGACGACGGCCGTGGTGCCGGGCAGCAGCTTGGGCAGGGACATCTTGATCGAGTGGTACGGGGTGAGGCCCGCGTCGGTCAGGGGCACGGCCTGCACGGGGTCGAGGCCGCCCAGCGGGACGAGGTGCCGGGGGCTGTCGACGATCATGTGCTCGGCGATGGCTCCGGGGGCGCCGAGTCCGGGCGGTCTGATGCCGAGTTCGGCGGCCCGCAGGCAGTAGTTCTCCTTGCCCTGGGCGCACATGTGGCAGCTGCCGCAGCCCCAGGGCCCGTAGACCGCGACGGCGTCGCCGACCGCGAAACCCGTCACGCCGTCGCCGAGCGCCGCCACCGTGCCGACGCCCTCGTGGCCGAGGGTGAGGGGCAGCGGGAACGGCAGCTGTTCGGCGGGCCAGCTCATCACGGCGATGTCGGAGTGGCAGACACCGGCCGCGGTGACCTTCAGCAGCACCTCGCCGGGGCCGGGCTCGGGATCGGCGACGGTGACGACTTCGGGGGCTGCGCCCACGGCGCGGTACTGCAGTGCCTTCATGACGCGTTCCTTCCGGCAGTTGCCTCAGGCCTTACGGACACGGCCCAGTTCATGATGTTGCACCCCGGGACGCGCCGCACTGTGAGCCGGTGACAAGCCCCCTCCCGCGATCAGCCGGACGACCTGAATCCGGACCCGGGGGCCTCATGGGGTGTCACGGGCGTCTCCCGCCCAGTCCCAGTGGGCGGGGTCGCCGGGGCGTGGGTCGTAGAGCGCCCGGCCCGCGGCCCCGAACCGGCCGAGCTCCGTCTCGAGCGCGACACCCGTCTCCGTCTCCTCCGGCGGCCGGCCCGTGACGTCCAGGAGCAGTCCGTCCAGCGGGCCGCCCACCAACTGGGCGTAGGTCCGGCCGGGTTGGGGTCCTCGGCGGGGGTCGTCGTGGTCCTGGCCGTAGACCCGGCCGCGGAGCAGCTCCTCGCCCTCGTCCATCCTGTCCATGTCCATGCGCCCCAGCGTCGCAGCCACCAATGACAACGCCCTCGGCCGTACGACGGGACTTCCCGGATACGGCTAGCGGATCCGGTCGATCCGGTCGTAGATCAGCGCGAGGGTGCCGTGTGCGTCGGCGGTCTGGCTGACGAGTTCCCACTTGCCTGCGGGGAGCCCGTCGTCGAAGAGGCGGGGGCCGCCGCCGAGGAAGAGCGGGAAGACGGTGAGCGCCATGCGGTCGACCTTGTCCGCGGCGAGCAGCGCCTTGATGACGCTGGCGCTGGACAGGACGAGGATGTCGCCGCCCTCGGTGGCCTTGAGGTCGTCGGCCGCTTCGGCGGTCGGTTTGTCGACGATCGTCGTGTGCTGCCAGGGCGCCTCGCTGAGGGTGGAGGACAGGACGACCTTGTCGGCGCCGACGAGCCACTTCGCGAAGGCCTCGTCGCGCGGGTCGGCGCCCTCCATGCCGATGACGCCGGGCCAGAACCCCAGGAACCCTTCGGCGTTGACCCGCCCGAGCAGGGCCGTCGTCGCCGGCTCGCAGAGGCTGACCATCAGGTCGCGGGCCACGTCGGTGTGCGCGTACGGCAGCACCCAGCTCATGTCGAGGGGGTTGTCGGGCGCCGCGTAGTGGCCGTCGAGGGAGAGGCTCATGTTGGTGACGATGCGGCGGCCGTGCTGCCGGGGCTCCTGGGACTGCTCGGGCTGCTGGGACTGCTGGGGCTGCTGGGACTGCTGTGTGGTCTCGCGTGACATTCCGTGCTCCCTGGGTCGTCGAGTTGTCGAGTTGTCGAGTCGTAGGCAGTGCTTCAGTCGAGGTTGCTCGCGAGCTTGTCGAGGCTCTGGCCGAAACCGAGTTCGATGCCGGCGACGAAGTCCGCGGAGTCGACCGCGCTGTCGGTGATGCGGTAGCGGACGTCGAGGTCGGTGCCCGCGTCCGTGGGCGTGAGGGCGAGGTCGACGTGGGCGGTGAAGGCGGTGCCGCCGTCGGGCAGGTGCGGGGAGAGCCGGTAGGCGAGGCGCTCGCCGGGGCGGGCCTCCTCGACGGCCCCCTCACCGCGTCCGGCGACCGCGTCGGTGCCGTCGGCGTCCTCCACGTCCCGGTACTCCAGGACGACCCGCCCGCCCGGCCGCGCCTCGAAGACCAGCTCGGACACCTTCAGGTCGGCCGGCGTCCACCAGCGGCGGAGCAGCTCGGGCTCGGTCAGGTGGCGCCAGACCAGCTCGGGGCTCGCGGCGAGGGACCGGTGGAAGTCGAAGGTCCGGCCGTCCGCCCAGCCCTGCCGCTCGGCCGCGCTGCGTTCCGCGGCGACGCTGCGCCCGTGGCGCTCGTACGTCTCGTGCGCCCCGCCCTCCCGCTCCACGGTGTCCGCCAGGCCGGCGAGGGCGGTCGCCAGCTCCCGCAGCGGCGTGGGCCGGAGGGTGTAGATACGGCGCTGCCCGATGCGCTCGGCGGTGACGAAGCCGGCCCGCTCCAGGGTCTGGAGGTGCTTGGTGGTCTGCGGCTGCCGCGCTTCGGCGAGCTGGGCGAGGACCCCGACGGAGCGGGGCTTCTCGGCCAGCAGACACACGAGCCGCCAGCGCACGGGGTCGGCCAGGGCCGAGAGGAGTGCGTCCATGGATACGAGTATTCCCGCCTGAGAATATTCCTGTCAAGGAATATTCGGCCCCCGCTACGCTGCCGCACGTGATCAACTCGACTGCGGGCCTTGCCGGTTCAGACGATGCAGAGGTGGCGGCGGCCGCGGCGCGCGCCGGCGCGGAGGCCGTGAAGGCCCGGTACGGGAAGCCGCTCGACCGCATCGACAAGGGCGCCGGGGACTTCGCGACCGACGCCGACCTCGCCGCCGAGGAGGCGATCCGCGCCGTCCTGCGCGCCGCGCGCCCCGACGACGCCGTGCTCGGCGAGGAGGGCGGGCGGCGGGGCGCGGCCGACGCTGCGCGCGAGTGGCTGGTGGACCCCTTGTGCGGCACCCTCAACTACGCGGTCGGCGGGATGCTGGTCGCCGTCAACGTGGCCCTGCGCGACGGACCGGCCGCGGTGGCCGATCCGTTCAGCGGCGAGGTGTTCTGCACGGACGGTGCGGCAGCCTGGGTTCGGCGCGACGGAGGCGACACACGGCTGACGCCCACGGCGGGCACGCGTTTGGTGGACGTGAACCTGGATCCGCCGTTCCCGAGCGCGCCCGGATTCCGGGCGGTCGACCTGCTCGCCCACCCCGGGTTCGCGGAACGGTTCCGGCCGCGGGTCGTGTCCACGTCGCTCGCCCTCGCCTGGGTCGCGGCCGGGAAGCGGGCCGCGTACGTCACCGATGGCCGTGACCTGGGCGGGAGCGTGCATTTCGCGGCCGGAACAGCGCTGTGCCGGGCCGCGGGCTGCGTCGTCACCGCCCTCGACGGCTCCCCCGTCCACGGCTCCTCGCTCCACGAATCCCACGTCACCGATTCCCCCAGCTCCGGCTCCCCCGCCGGCCGGGCGGGCAACGGGCTCGTGGCCGCCGCGGACGCCGAGACGCATGGGCTGCTGCTCTCGATGATCCGCGAGGGGCGGAGAGACGGACGCTCCTGGCTCGGTGGCAGGCGGTGACGGGCGCTCCTGGCGCGGTGACAGTCGGGCGTCCAGGAAGGCGCGTTGCCGGAGCCCGGGGCGGGTGGGCTGTGAGGCAGCACGGAAGTCGACATCCCGCGCCCGGAGTCGACGGTCCATGTCGTGCGCGTTCGACCGGAAGATCCGTACGTCGGCGCTCGCCCGAACTGGCAGCGAGGGTGGGTGAGTTGGACCCGGTACTCCTGGTGGGCGCGAGGCAGTATCCGTACCTATTGGTCGATGCGTACGGACCGGTGGACTGACTGTTCGTCAAGCGGCAGTCGAAGCGCGCGGCGCGATCGACGTGACCGAGGTGACAGGGGCGGCCGAGGTGCCCGCTGACCTGCGGCGGGCGGGTGCGTGAGGTGTTCACCTCGTCCGTACGCCCTCTTCACAGTTTTGACCTCGGCGGAGCGGCGTAAATAGGTTCGATCCCCTAGCACTGCCTGAGCACCACCTGAGCACCACATCCCCTACTCCCCCACACCCCCGCACCCCTCGATCGAACGGAGCTACCCCGTGTCATCCGTCGACGCGTCCGCGTCGTACCTCCTGAGCAGCAGCGTCACCCCGGACCTCGCCGCCCCGGCCTGGCTGAAGGACAACCTCGGCACGCTCGTGGGTGTTCCGCTGCGCATCCTCCTGATCGTCCTCGGGGCGATGGTGGTACGCGCACTCGCCAAGCGGGCCATCACCCGCGTCGTGGAGCGCGTGCTCCAGGCCAACGGCGAGGGCGACGGTCCCCGCCGGTCCACCCGCGGCCCCGCGGTGCTGCAGCGTGACACGTCCCGCGCGGACGAGCGCCGCGAGCAGCGCGCCCGCACGATCGGCTCGGTGCTCAGCAGCATCGTGACCATCGTCGTCGCCGTCATGGCCCTGGCCATGGTCCTCGACCAGATCGGCATCGCCCTCGGCCCGCTGCTCGCCAGCGCCGGTGTGGTCGGTCTGGCGATCGGCTTCGGCGCGCAGAGCCTCGTCGCGGACTACCTGGCCGGCATGCTCATCATGGTCGAGGACCAGTACGGCGTCGGCGACTCGGTCGACCTGGGCGAGGCCGTCGGCGAGGTCGAGTCCGTCGGCCTGCGCCTCACCCTGGTCCGCGACCTCAACGGCGGCCTGTGGCACATCCGCAACGGCGAGATCATGCGCGTCCGCAACGACAGCCAGGAGTGGGCCCGCGCGGTCCTCGACGTGTCCGTGGCCTACGACTCCAACCTGGAGAAGGTCTTCCAGGTCCTGGAGGAGACCGGCCTCGCGCTGCGCGAGGACAAGGAGTACGAGGGCGTGCTGCTCGAGGACCCGTCGGTGTGGGGCGTGCAGTCCCTCAACCCCGACGGTGTCGTCGTGCGCCTCGTCGTGAAGACCGCGCCGCTCAAGCAGTGGGCCGTCACACGTGAGCTGCGCCGCCGCGTCAAGGGCGCCCTGGACGAGGCCGGCATCGAGATGCCGTTCCCGCAGCGCACGGTCTGGGTGCGCGGTGGCGGCGGCGACGAGGCCGAGGGCGAGCGGCCCTCGATCCCGCACTCCCGCTGAGCCTCCGGCCCCCTGCCGTCCCCGTCGACGGCTGCGGCTGACCCGCTCTCCCGGTCCCGGCTTCCCTGCCCGCCCTCGTACGACGGCGGAAGGGGGGAGCCGGGACCGGCTCTGTTGTGGGGGTACGTAGGCTCCACCGCATGACCGCCGACCACAGCCCCCGCCCCCGCCCCGACGCCGCGCCGCTCACGCGCGACGCGTTCCGGCGTCTGCACCCCATCAGTGAGCCCAGGCCGCTGCCGGTCCCGCCCGAGCGGGTATGGACCGACACGGAGTGGGACCGCATCCGACGCGGCTACCACGCCTGGTCGATGGACGAGAAGTGGAACGTCTTCGCCGAGGGCCACACCCTCTTCCTGCACCGGAGCACGACCGGCCGCGGCATGTACGAGGCGACCTTCGCGCCCGTGCCCGAGGGTGGCCTGCGGATCGCCTCCGCCCTGGTCGAGGGCGACCCGAAGCGCTACAGGTCGATGGGCGACGCGTACGACCGTCTGATGCTGGAGCTCGTCGTCAGTGCGATCGTCCTGGGCGAGCCCGCCACCGAACTCCGCGCCCAGCTGAAGGAGTTGAGCCGACCCGGCGCGGCGGCAGCCTTCGAGCACAGCGCGCTGGGGCTGCGCTCGAAGACCTAGGCCGTGTCCGGAAAGTCCCGCCTGCCCCGCGACGCCTGGCACGCGCCCCCAAGCTCTCGGCTCCGCTCGAGCAGGGAGGTGCCCCCTTCGCCGCACCGGGCAAACGCCCAAGTGCATCCAGTACGAGGGCGTGTACCCGGCACGCCGAGAGCACGCTCCCCCAAGCTCTCGGCTCCGCTCGAGCAGGGGGGACCCCCATGACGCCGCAGGGCCCGCCCTCCGGGCGGACGACGGGACTTTACGGACACGACCTAGGACCTGTCGTTCGGATCTCGCCGGGGGCGCCGGCCCTGGCACGCGCGTGCCCCGCCTCCCTCAGGCGTTACCCGTGGCCTTCGGCCGGTAGCGCAGCAGTACGTTGCCCGAGCGGAACGCGGTCACGGCACCGGCCTCCAAGTCGACGCGGTCCTTGAGCCCCGCGTACAGGCTCCGGCCCTCGCCGAGGAGGACGGGGTGGACCAGGATCCGCAGCTCGTCCACCAGGCCCTGCTCGAGGAGGCTCGCGGTGAGGCCCGAGCTGCCGAAGACCGCGACGTCGCCTTCGGGTGTCTCGGCGCGCAGCCGGGCCACCTCGGCGGGCAGGTCGGCGCCGTCGACGGTGCGGCTGCCCTGCCAGGGCGGGACGGTCGTACGGCTCGTCACCACCGTCTTGGGCACCGCGTTCATGAACGCCGTCACCTCGGGCATCCGCGCGGCCGCCTCCTGCGACGTCCAGACCTCCGCGAAGTGCTCGTACGTGCGCCTGCCGAGGAGCAGGGCGCCCACCTCGCGGGTCTGGCGCAGGTTCCAGTCGAAGAACTCCTCGTCGTACAGGCCCCAGCCCAGCTCGCCGCCCGGCCCCTCGTGATAGCCGTCGAGCGAGCAGAACTGGAACGCGAACACCCGCTGCCCTGTGTGCGCGGCCTGCGGCTCCCGGCGCGGCGGTGTCGTGGGGTGGGTCATCTGGTCTCCTTCGGCTCGTGCGTGCGTACTCATGCTTGCTGAGCTTTCCCGGACGGGGCCGTACCACGGGCGCCCGTCCGAGGGTGGACTGCCGCAGGAGGCGTAACTCATCGGCGGGGAACACCGAGCAGCCTCGGGCCGGTTGCGGTGTGGCTTCAGCTCTTGACTCGGGTGGGGCGACCGAGTTTGCTGCCCTCCATTCGGCCGCACCGTCGCGGCCTGGTCAGGGAGGCGCCTACATGAACCCGCGCATGCGATGCACCGCCGCAACCTGCATCGCATCCGTCCAGCTGGTCACGCTCACGGCCTGCGGGAGCCTGCTGCCCGGCGGCGAGAGCCCCAGCAGCCCGGCCGCACGCAAGGGCGACGACGTGACGATCGGACTGCTGCTCCCGGAGAAGGACACGGCCCGCTACGAGAAGTTCGACCGGCCGATCATCGAGCAGCAGGTCAAAGAGCTCACCGGCGGCCAGGGCCGGGTCGTGTACGCCAACGCCGACCAGGACGCGAAGCGGCAGAGCAGTCAGATGCGTTCGATGGTCGACGACAAGGTGGACACGATCCTCGTGGACCCGGTCGACGCCCACGCCATCGCCCCTTCCGTACGGGCCGCCAAGGCCGCGGGTGTGCACGTCATCGCGTACGACCGCCTGGCGGAGGGCCCGATCGACGCGTACATCGGCTTCGACAACGAGCTGGTCGGCGAGGTGCAGGGGAAGGCGATCCTGGACGCGCTCGGCGACGACGCGACGAAGAAGAGCAAGGTCGTGATGGTGAACGGCTCACCGACCGACCCGAACAGCGCGCAGTACAAGGAGGGCGCGCGCAGCCGCCTCGCGCTCACCGTGACGATCGCCAAGTCGTACGCCACCGCGGGCTGGAAGCCGGAGAACGCCAAGGCCCACATGGAGCGGGCGATCTCCGACCTCGGCGTCGAGAACATCGCGGCGGTCTACTCCGCGAACGACGGCATGGCCGGCGGCATCGTCCAGGCCTTGAAGGAGGCGGGCGTCACGGAACTTCCTCCGGTGACCGGCCAGGACGCCGAACTCGCCGCCGTACGACGGATTTTGACGGGCGATCAGTACATGAGCGTGTACAAGCCCTATACGGAGGAGGCCGCGACCGCGGCCGAGATGGCGGTGCGGATCTCGCAGGGGCGCAACATCGAGTTCGAGGCGATGACCGCCGACCGCGTGGACAGCCCGACCGCCAAGGACGTGCGTGCCCACACGGTGGTGGTGGAGCCGATGACCCGCAAGAACATCGAGAGCACCGTCGTCAAGGACGGCATCTTCAAGGTGTCGGACATCTGCACACCGAAGTACGCGGTCGCGTGCGCGGAGGCGGGGCTGACGGAGGACTGATCGCGCCCCCTCTCTGGCTCTGCCCCCTCTGCCCCGGCGCCGCACTGCGTCAGCTCTCGGGGATGTCTCTGACGAACACGACGCCGTCGATGCTCTCCAAGTGGCCCGGGTCCAGCGGTGCGTAGCCGAACCACGGGGAGACCCGGGGCCGGGGGCGGTCGTCCCCGAGGGCGGCGGCCAGGCGTGCGGCGTCGACGAGGCACGGCTTCTCGAAGCGGCCGTAGAGCCGCCCTTCGAGGGTGTCCGGGGACGGGGCGTCCACACCTTGGTGCCTGATGGTGCCGAGGGCCGTGGCCAGGAAGGCGTACTCCTCGCCGAGCCGCTCGCTGACCAGGGCGCCGGCGCTCCACCACTCCACCGACGGCTGCTCCCACATGCGCATCGAGCTCTTCTCCCGCTGGAGATGGGAGTTGTGGGCGTGGGCGAGGACCGGTCCGCGCGCGGCGAGTGCGAGGAGGTTGTCGGCCATCATCTGGTCCCGCACACCGATGAGCCGGGACATACGGGAGGGTGAGGCGTCGGCCATCCAGTGGTGGTAGCGCAGCAGGCCCACGGCGGTACGCGCGTGCAGGCGCGCCCGGTCGTACGCGTCCCGCCCTGCCGTCGCCGTCAGATGGGGAGCCTGGGCTTGGAGCAGGGCCGCCAAGTCGTCTGCGTACGCCCGGAGTTGGCGGACGTCGGCCGACTGTCCGGCGGAGCGCGCCGGGTCTGTCATGGCGGCGGGCTCGGCCCAGCGGTCGTCGGCGTCGAGGAGGCGGTCGAGGGTGTCCGCGGTGCACGGCAGGAGGTTCTCGTCCAGGTGTGCCGCGAGGTGGCCGTGGAGTGCGGTGAGGGGGCGGCGGGGGCTCTCGGCGTGGGTGATCTCCAGCGGGCCGTCGAAGCCGGCGAAGCGGAGCCGGTCGGCGTCGGGCCGGCCCTCGCTGTCCGCGCGGTCGTTGTACTCCCGCATCCAGCGCACCAGTGCGCGGTTGGCGGCGGAGGCGCCCCAGCCGTGGCTGAAGCCGCGCGCCATCACGTCGTCGAGGTCGCCCGCGCCGGAGGCGACGTAGGCGTCCACGAGCAGGCCCGCCATGCAGTCGGTCTCCAGCGTGATCGTCCGGTAGCCCTCTTCCGCCACCAGCTGCTTGAAGAGGTCGTTGCGGAGGTCCAGGAGGGTGTCCGCGCCGTGGGTCGGCTCGCCGAGCCCGAGGATCCGGGGGCGGTTCGGGAGCAGCGCCAGGACGGAGGCGGCGTCGAGTCGCCTGGGGTCGATGGGGTCGAATTGCTTGTCGTCGAGTTGCTTGTCGTCGAGTTGCTTGTCGTCGAATTCCTTGCGGTCGATTGCCATGCCTTCGACGCTATCGTTGAACCTTCGGTGGAAACTTTTCTGTGATGTCACACGTGGGGACAGCTGAAGCATGGCGGACAAGCCTCAAACGCGGGTGCGGCTCCGGCCCGTCGATCTGGCGCGTGGGCACGGTCTGTCCACGCAGGCGGTGCGGAACTACGAGGAGTCGGGCATCCTCCCGGCCGCGGACCGCACGGCCTCCGGCTACCGCGCGTACACCCCGCTGCACGCGAGTGCCCTGCGCGCGTTCCTCGCGCTGCTGCCCGGCCACGGTCACGCCACGGCCTCGGCGATCATGCGGGCGGTGAACGAGGACGCCGACGACGAGGCGTACCGCCTGATCGACGAGAGCCACTCCCAACTCCTGGGCGACCGGGGTACGTTGCGGGCGGTGGCGGAAGCCCTGCGCGACCTGAGGCCCACGGAAACCGACGGCGAGAAGAGCGACACCGCATCCGGGTCCTCCTCCGGGGCCGCCTTCATCGGCCCGTTGGCGCACCAGCTCGGCGTCCGGCCCGCGACGCTTCGGAAGTGGGAGCGCGCCGGGCTGATCCAGCCGGGCCGCGACCCGCGAACCGGGTACCGCGTCTACGACGAGGCCGCCGTGCGCGACGCGCGCCTCGCGCATCAACTCCGGCGCGGCGGCTACCTGTTGGAGCAGATCGCCCCGCTGATCGAGCAGGTGCGGGCGGCCGGCGGGGTCGGGCCGCTCGAAGGCGCGCTGTCCGACTGGCGCGCCAGACTGTCCGCCCGCGGCCGGGCGATGCTCACGGGCGCCGCCGAGTTGGACGCGTACGTGCGCGAGCGCGACCGGGAACGGGAGGGCGGGGGCTAGGTCGTGTCCGTAAAGTCCCGTCGTCCGCCCGGAGGGCGGGCCCTGCGGCGTCTGGTGCGCGCTCTCGGCGTGCCGGGTACACGCCCTCGTACTGGATGCACTTGGGCGTTTGCCCGGTGCGGCGAAGGGGGCACCTCCCTGCTCGAGCGAAGCCGAGAGCTTGGGGGCGCGTGCCAGGCGTCGCGGGGCAGGCGGGACTTTCCGGACACGGCCTAGGGCGACCGCCGCGTTTGAACGGGACGGCCGCCCTGTGATCGCATGTGGCGGTGACAGTGAACGGACAAGGAAAGCCCGACGACGCCGCCAGGACACGGATGCCTGGGGCCCGCACTTCGAAGGAGGGCGCCGGTACCGACATGCCGGACACCTCCTGGGCCGACGACGACCAGTGGGCGGACGCGGACAACGGCGAGGAGAAGGACGGGGACGCGGCGCAGGGCAAGGGGCAGCGGAAGCCCAAGCGTGCCGCGCGCAGGATCCGCAAGACGGTCGTGACGCTCGTCGTGCTGCTCGCGTTCCTCGCGCTCGGGGACCGCTGGGCGGTGCTCTACGCGGAGAACCTCGCGGCGCACGAGGTGCAGAAGGCCCTGAAGCTGCGGGCCGAGCCCGAGGTGCACATCGACAGCTTCCCGTTCCTCGCGCAGGTGGCGATGGGCGACCTGGACCACGTCGAGGTCAATGTTCCCGATGTGGCCGCGGGCCCGGTGTCGGTGGCGCAGGTGAAGGTCGGCGTGGACGACATCCGGCTCGTCGGCAGCCTGCCCAGCTCGGTGAAGGGCGCCGTGCTCGGCCGGGTGCGCGGTGAGGTGTTCCTGGAGTTCGCCGACCTGAACCGTGAAGTGGGCGCTTCCCAGGTCAAGTTGGAGCCGGGCAAGCAGCGGAACACGGTGCTCGCGCACGGCGACATGCCGGTGGCCGGCAAGCAGGTCAAGGTACGGGCCGACGCCGAGGTGCAGCGCACCGGCGACCACGGCGTGCGGATGAAGGTCGAGAACGCCCGGCTCGTCGTGCCGGGCCTGCTGACGTACACCCCCGGCAAGGGCGGCGGCCTGCAGCTGGCGGCGCCCGCGGCGGGCAAGGTGGACGCGGGCGAGCTGCAGCAGGCGACGGGGCAGCGGACGCGCCCCGACCAGCTCCTGAAGGGCCGCGCCCTGGACGCGCTCGTCGCGCACCCGTCGCTCCTGAAGCCCACGGGCATCGACCCGTCGCTGATCGCGGGCCTGCAGAAGGTCCAGGAGCCGAAGGTCGCGGAGGCCATGGAGTTCTCGGCCCAGCTGCCCGACGACATGCCGGTCGACCTGCGCCTCGAGGATCTGTCCATCACCAAGGACGGCGTGCTCGCGCAGCTGGCGGGCGACGAGGTCGAGGTGGGCTAGCCCGCACCACGACGCGTGCGGCGCGCGCATACGGCTGCGCATACGAAGGTTCATGCCCGTGGGGCGCGGTGTCAGGTCCGCGCCCCACGGGCCGTTTTCATGGGCCGTTCTCATGGGCCGCTTTGCGGGGGGGGGCGGCCGGTCAGCTGTCCGCTGTGGTGATGCGGTGGATCGCGCGGCGGGTCAGGGCGCGGTCGTGCGGAGCCGGGTCGAGGGCGCGGTGCAGGGTCAACCCCTCGATCAGCGCGTCGAGTTGGCGTGCCGTGTCCGGGTCGAAGTGCCGCTCCAGGTGTTGCCGGCTGCGGCGCATCCAGGCCTGGGTGAGCTCCCGGTACTCGGGGCGGCGCGCGGCCAGGGTGTAGAGCTCCTGGGTGAGGACCAGGTCGCGGCGGGACCCTTCGGACAGCGCGTGCACGAGGTCCGTGACGGCCTCGCAGGCCTCGTCGGGCGTGCCGGCGCGGTCGAGGTGCTCCGCGAAGACGGTCACGATGTGGTCCGCGAAGCCGGTGAAGGCCTCGCGCAGCAGCTCGTCGATGCCGGAGAAGTGGTACGTCATCGAGCCGAGGGGCACCCCGGCGCGGGTGGCGATCTTGCGGTGCGAGACGCCCGCGACGCCTTCCTCGGCGATGTGGTCGAGGGTGGCGGCGAGGATGCGTGCGCGCCGCTGCGGGTCCGTGTGTCCGGTGGCCATGGTCGCCGCCTCCTCAGACGCCGCGGATCGGCCGGGCCGGGTTGCCCACGGCGACGACGTCGGCGGGGATGTCCTTGGTGACCACCGCTCCGGTGCCGATCACGCTGTTTTCGCCGATGGTCACGCCGGGCAGACGATGGCCCCGCCGCCGAGCCAGACGTTGTTCCCGACGGTGATGGGGAGCGCCGCCTCCAGCTTGTCGCGCCTGGCCTCGGGCTCCACCGGGTGGGTGGGGGTGAGGAGTTGGACGTTCGGGCCGATCTGGCAGTCCTCGCCGATGGTGATCGCGGCGACGTCCAGGGCGGTCAGGCAGTAGTTGACGAAGGTGCGCGCGCCGATGGTGATGTTGCTGCCGTAGTCGACGTGGAGCGGCGGGCGCAGATCGACGTCCTCGCCGACCTCCGCGAGCAGTTCCTCCAGTACGGGCCCGGCCTTGGCCCGGTCCTCCAGGTACAGCTCCTGGTACTGGGCGGCCAGGCGCATGGCGCGCTGCTGGCGTCGGCCGATCTCCGGGTCGTCGGCGATGTAGAGGTCGCCCGCGAGCATCCGCTCCAGGTTGGTCCTGGGGTCGTCGGCAAAGTGATCCTTCGACATGGGGCGACCGTACACCCGAGAAGGTACGACCGTACACTCACTGTCGTACGCGTCCCGTTCGGCTCGTGACTCATAACCCGTACGCGTAACCCGTACGCGTAACCCGTACAGCCCAAGCCCGGTCGCGACGGGTCTGCGGCTGAACGAACAGTCGAACATGACTGAAGCTCCGCACCAATCGCAGGCTCCTCAGGCGCCAGACCCGACGCAGCGGCACCGCGAGGGGCGGCGGTCGCCGCCGCCGGGGCCGCTCGGCGTGTTCGGCCTCCTCGCCAAGTCGGCCTGGCAGGCCGTGCTGCTCGCCGGTCTGGCCTCGCTGACCCTGGGCGTCCTCGTCCTGGTGTGGCCCGGCGCTTCGCTATTGGCGGCCGGGGTCTTCTTCGGCCTGTATCTCGTGGTGAGCGGCGTCTTCCAACTGGTGTCGGCGTTCGGTTCGCATGTGTCCGTGGCGATGCGGGTGCTTGCGTTCATCAGCGGCGCCGTGTCGGTGCTCCTCGGCCTGTTCTGCTTCCGGGGGCCGATGCAGTCGCTGCTGCTGCTCGCGCTGTGGATCGGCATCGGCTGGCTGTTCCGCGGCATCACGCAGACCGTCGTGGCGCTCTCCGAGCCGGGCATGCCGGCGCGCGGCTGGCAGGTGTTCCTCGGCGTCGTCAGCGCGCTCGCGGGTGTGGTCCTGATCGTGTCGCCGTTCGAGTCGGTCGCGGTGCTCACACTGTGGGGCGGGGTGTGGCTGGTGGTGATGGGCGTGGTCGAGATCGTCACGGCGTTCCAGGTCCGCTCCCGCGCGAAGCGGATTCCCGAGGGGGTGTAGAGGGCGTGTAGGGGTCGCGATTCCCCGGGGCCGGGCGTGAAGTCCCGTTGCTTCACCGGCTGTTGGCCGCCTTTTCCGGTACGCGCCCGGGGACGGCGGCCTTTCCGTACGACCTTCGTCCTGGTGACGGTGGATGCACGGCGTGCGGCGACGGACCGTGCTTCCCTGGAACGGACGATGTCCACCGCCGACGCGACCGACGCCGCCGCGCAGATTCAAGGAGCATGGAGACTGTGACGACGTTCGTACTGTTCGACCTGGAGTTCACTTCATGGCCCGGCGCGCTGGAGGGGGACTGGCAGGAACCCGGCCAGTTGCGGGAGATCGTGCAGATCGGCGCGCTGCGCCTGGACGATCGGTACGCCGTGGTCGAGGAGTACGAGACGCTCGTCCGCCCCGTGACCAACCCCCGGCTCTCCCCCTACTTCACCGAACTCACCGGAATCCAGCAGGAGAAGGTGGACCGCGAGGGCGTCGCTCCGGCGCGTGCGCTCAGCGATCTCCTCGGCTTCTGCCAGGACCAGTCCGTGCTGTCGTACGGCAATGACATGGTGGTGCTCGGCGAGAACGTCGGCTGGGCGCGGGCCCGCGGCGAGGAGCTGCAGCACAGCTGGCTCGCGGCGCGATTCCTGAACGTACGGCCGTGGTTGAACCATGTCGCCCCCACGACGGCCACCGCGAACGTGGGGCGCCTGTGGCGGGTGCTCGGCCTGCCGCGGCCCGGCTCGGGGCAGGAACATTCGGCGCTCTTCGACTGCCACTCCCTGGCGGCCGCACTGCGGCACCTGCGCTCCACGGGCGCGACGTTGCCGGACGGCTTCCTCTAGCCGCCGAAGGGGCCGAGTCGCAGCCCGTACTGCATGTCGCAGGGCCGCCGGTGGATCGGCATGACTGTCGGCGGCGGGCTGAGCGGACCGGCCTCAAGGACCGCCCTTGATCCGCTTCATCGTCAGGTGGGACACCACCCGCAGTACGCACGCCTGGGCGCTCAACTTGTCGGTGAGGAAGACCTCGTAGGCCGCGTGGTCGGCGACCGCCACGCGGATGAAGTAGTCGGGGCGGCCGAACATGCGGCGGAACTCCACGACTTCCTCGAAGGACGTCACCGTCTCCTCGAACTCCAGGAACGTCTTGCGGTCGTTCGCGCTGACCTCGACGTCGATGAGCACTTCGAGTCCGCGGCCGAGCGCCCCGGGGTCGATCACGGCCCGGTACCCGGAGATGGCTCCGCTCTCCTCCAGGCGCTTCACCCGGCGCAGGCAGGGCGGCGGGGTCAGCCCGACCCGCTTGGCCAGTTCGACGTTGGTCAGCCGACCGTCCTGGCTCAGCTGAAACAAGATTTCACTGTCGATCTCATCCACATGCACTTCATTGCCCATACAGAGATCATACGGCCATTATCAGCAACCAAATTAGGTCGAATCTTTTCTAAAATTGCGGCATGCCCATACGTACACCGGTCGTCGGTGCTCCTGACCGACCCGTCGACCCGCTGCCGGTCGCCACGATTCCGGCCCCCGTCGCGCCCCCGCGGGCCGTCACGCCGCCGGCGCTCTCCGCGCTCAAGGACTCCGCCACCGTGGGCCTGGCCCTGGTGCCGCTCGGGCTCGCCTTCGGCGTCCTCGTGACGCAGGCCGACCTGGCCTGGTGGTGGGCGACGGCGTTCAGCGCGTTCATCTACGCCGGCTCGTTCGAGTTTCTGCTCATCGGGCTCGTCGTGGCAGTCGCGCCGCTGGGGACCGTGGCCCTGTCCGCGTTCCTGGTCAACATCCGGCACGTCTTCTACGCGCTGTCCTTCCCCTTGCACCGCGTACAGGGCAGGACGGCCAAGGCGTACAGCACGTTCGCCCTCACCGACGAGGCGTTCGCGCTCGCCACCGGTGCACGGGCCCGCGCCTGGCCGGGGCGGCGCATCGTGTTCCTGCAGCTGTACATGCACCTGTACTGGGTGGGCGGCGCGACCCTCGGCGGGCTGCTCGGCTCGCTGGTGCCCGAGGGGGTCACGGGGCTCGACTTCGCCCTCACCGCGCTGTTCACCGTTCTCGCCCTCGACGCGATCCGGGACCGGCTCCACGATCTGCCCACACCCGCGCTCGCCCTGCTCAGTGCGGTGATCGCCCGGGTGCTCACCCCCTCCCAGATGATGCTGGCCGCCTGCTCCCTGTTCGCCGTCGCGCTGGTGGTACGGCACTTCGCGAGCCGGCACTTCGCCAAGCGGCAGCCTGATGACCGGCTTTCGGCCGACCGTCGCCCCGCGGACCTGATACCGGCCGACGAAATGCCCGCGGCCCTGGTCCCCGCCGACGAACGTCCTGCGGACCTCATCCCCGCCGACGACAGTCCGGCTGACCGGCGCTCCGTTGAGCGGCGCCCCGTTGACCGCGCAAGGAACCCTCATGCCTGACACGCCCTACCTGCTGGCCGCCGTCGCGGTCTCCGCCGCCGTCACGTGGGCCCTGCGCGCCCTGCCGTTCGCCGCCCTCGCGCCGCTGCGGGCGAGCAGCACCGTGCAATACCTGAGCACCCGGATGCCGGCGGGGATCATGGTGATCCTGCTCGTGTACTGCCTGCGCGATCTGCTCCTGACCGAGACCCGCGCCCTGGCCCCGGTCATCGCCCTCGCCGTGACGGTCGGACTGCACCTGTGGCGGCGCAACGCGCTCCTGAGCATCCTCGGCGGCACCGCCGTGCATGTGGCGCTCGCCAGCCTGGTGTTCACCGCCTGAGCCCGCCCCTCGCCGCGAACTCTCCTCTACGCGACGGACGTTCACGCTCCCGGCTGCGTTGTCAGTGGTCGCGCCTAGGGTGAATGCATGACCGGTGAGACGCGTGTGGACATGCCCGAAGAGGCCCTGGATCCGGAGCAGTTGCTGCGGCAGTGGGCCGGCGATCTGCCGTATCGGCTGCTGCTCCTGGACAAGGTGCTGCTGCCCGACGAGCAGTTCGACTTCACTCCGGCCTCTCTGGACACCCTGGAGGAAGAGCTGTCGGCGCGCTTCCGGCCGTCTGCCTTGGCCTCGCTGTCCGCGGAGGACCGGGCCCACTGGACGGAGTCGGCCGCGGCCTATCTGGGCGAGGTGCTCCTCGGCGTCGCGGGCGGGGCCTGGGGGTGGAACACGCGGCCCGTGGACGGCGCTCCGGGGCAGCCCGTGGTGTGCCCTGACGCCGAGTTGGGGCTCTCACCCATCGCGCCCAAACTGCTCATCGCGCATGCCCTGCGGTCCGGTTCCGGCCGGGCGTTCGGCGAGGAGGTGGCCCGGCTGCGGCAGGCGGTGGCCGCCCTGGAGGCCGAGGTGCCGGGCTGGTCCCCGGTCAAGGCGCACACCCCGCAGGTCGACCCGGTGCCGCCGCTCCCCGAGGACCCCTCCCTGGCGCGCTGGACGGCCGAGCGCAGAGAGGCCCTGTCGGAGTGGGCGAAGGACGCGTTCGGCGGCGCGTGGCGGTGGAACTTCCACCCCGAGACTTTGGACTGGCTGGAGACGGTCGTACGTCAACGCTTCGCCACCGTCGAGGAGTTCGACGCCGCGCGGGGCGAGCCGTTCCTGCAGGGCGCCTGCTGGTATCTGGGCGAGGTGATCCGCCGCAACAAGGGCGCGATGTGGCAGTACGTCGCGTACGACGAGTCCGCCGAGCCGGGTTCCCTCGGCTCGCGGGAGCACCGCTGGACCGGGGTGCCGTTCGTCGACCAGCCGGGCAAACGCCTTCCCGGCGCGGCACATCCGCTGGGCTGCCTGCGCGAGCTGGTCGAGGCCGAACCGGGCGGCGAGGTCGAGCCGCTGAGGCAGGTGCTGTGGTGGTTCAGGCCGTGCACGTACGCGTACGTGGGCGCGGTCCTCGAGGACATCGGCATGGTGCCTGCGACCCGGGTCGCCGAGGTGCTCCAGGACTTCGAGGAGTGGGCCCACGACCCGATGGACAACCCCTCCTGGGTCTACGGCGCGCTGGAGTCGTTCGGGGTGGCGGTCTCGGCGCACGGCGACGACGTCGACGACCTGGAGGAGAGCTACGAAGGCATCCTGGAGCGGGCGGCCGCGCTCACCGAAGGCGCGGTCACGATCACCGACGTGCGGCTGGTGGGCAACGACGAGGACGAGGAGGACGAGGCCCTGGAGTTCCGGCGCAACGGCGTCCTGGTCCGTGAGTCCGTGGACCACATGTCGGACGAGTACCTCGACCACCTCGCCGTCCCGGAGATAGTCGGCCACGTCGACCCGGAGCGGGAGGCCTTGCGGCGCAAGTTCCGCCTGGGCGACTTCGTCCGCTTGCGGGACTCGAACCACGACACGTACATGGTGTTCGCGAGCGACGAGCAGGCCGCGCAGCTGGAGAAGGTTCTCGGGGTGGAGCTCCACTGACCCGAACGCTCCCGGTTCCGCCCGCCCCCGGTCCCGAGCACCCCGCTCGACACCTTCACTCAACCATTCAGCCCAACTGAAAATAGCGTTCGGAAACTTTCGATGGACCTACCTGCTCACGATCTGTGAAAGTCGTATCACCGCGACAGCGACCAGCGCGCGCACCGCACGGAAGGCAGGCCATGACCCTCGACCCGTCCCGCAAGAACGACGCGAACCCGTACGGCGGAGGCGACCCGTACGCCGACTTCCGCGAGGGGGACTTCGGCTTCACCAAGCTGCCCGACCTCGCCGACCGTCGGCTCGGCGGCGGCGTCATCGCCGCCAACGACGAGTTCTTCGCACAGCGCGAGAACCTGCTCCTTCCGCACCGCGCCGTGTTCGACCCGGAGGCCTTCGGCCACAAGGGCAAGGTCATGGACGGCTGGGAGACCCGGCGCCGCCGCGGCGCGGGCGCGGACACCCCGCACCCGGAGGCGGAGGAGCACGACTGGGCGGTCATCCGTCTCGGCGTGCCCGGCATCGTCCGCGGCGTCATCGTCGACACCGCGCACTTCCGCGGCAACTACCCGCAGCAGATCAGCATCGAGGGCGCCTGCGCCGAGCCGGACGCCAGCCCCGAGGAGCTGCTCTCGGGCTCGGTGAAGTGGGAGGAGATCGTGGCCCGCACCGAGGTGCGCGGTCACGCCGCCAACGGCTTCGAGGTCACGGTCGAGCGCCGCTTCACGCACCTCCGCCTCAACCAGCACCCCGACGGCGGCATCGCTCGCCTGCGGGTGCACGGCGAGGTCGTGCCCGACCCCGAGTGGCTCGCGCTCCTCGGCAGCTTCGACCTGGCGTCGGTCGTCAACGGCGGTACGGTCACGGACGCCTCGGACGCGTTCTACTCCTCCCCCGGCAACACGATCCTGCCCGGCACGTCCCGCAAGATGGACGACGGCTGGGAGACCCGCCGCCGCCGCGACAAGGGCAACGACTGGATCGAGTACCGCCTCCCGGCCCAGGGTGAGATCCGCGCGGTCGAGGTGGACACCGCCTACCTGAAGGGCAACTCGGCGGGCTGGATCAGCCTGTCCGTGCGCGACGGCGAGAGCGGTGAGTGGACGCAGATCGTCCCGCGCACCCGTCTCCAGCCCGACACCCTGCACCGGCTGCCGCTCGCCGCGCCGGCCACGGCCACCGACGTACGGCTCGACGTGTACCCCGACGGCGGCATCTCCCGCCTGCGCCTGCACGGCAGCCTGACGGAGCAGGGCGGCGCCGAGCTGCAGCGCCGCTTCACCGAGCTGACGCGCTGAGGCAGGTCGTCCCGGTGCGCGGCCGCGCGTACCGCGTGCCGGGACGACGGTGAGACAGGCCGGCCGGATCTCAGGGGAGTCCGGCCGGCCGCTCAATTCCGCACATGGATCGGCGCACGGATCGGCACACGGGAAATCAGGGCTGGCGCGAAGACCCGTGTATGCAGCACCCTTTCGAAGGCAGCGCCCCGCACCACAGGGGTCGCCGCGCCCGAACGTCCGCCAGCCGAGAAGGAACCACCCGTTGAACACCGGCAGTTACTTCGAGCCCATCGACGAGCACCGCTACAAGCCCACCACGCATGCGAGCGGTGCCTGGGACGTCGACGAGCAGCACTTCAGCCCGCTCGGCGGGCTCCTCGTGCACGCACTCGACCGGCACCTCGCGGAGCGGGAGCAGCCGGACGACGGGCTCGTGCTCTCCCGGATCAGCTTCGACATCCTCGGCCGGCTCGCCCTGGACGAGATCGAGATCCGGGTGGAGACGCTGCGGCCGGGCCGCACCATCGAACTCCTCGAAGCGGTGGCGCTGATCGCCGGCCGCCCCGTGGTCCGGGCGCGGGCCTGGCGGCTCGCCGCCGCCGACACCTCCGCGGTCGCCGGGGGCGGGGCCGAGCGGCTGACGCCGCCCGACGAAGTCGAGCCCTGGCCGATGAAGTCGGTGTGGCCGGGCGGGTACATCGCGTCCATCGACGTGCGGCCGCTGGCTCCCCCGCAGCCGGGCCGGACGACCGCCTGGATCTCCACGCCCCTCGACCTCGTTGCGGGTCAGCCGAGCAGTGCGCTCGCCTCGTACGTGGCGCTCGTCGACACGGCCAACGGCATCGCCGTGCGCCAGTCGCCGACCGAGTGGATGTTCCCGAACGTCGACCTGACGCTTCATCTGCACCGCCGCCCGGTCGGCCGGTGGACGGGCCTGGACACCACTGTCGCCTTCGGGCCGACGGGGCAGGGCGTCACCAGCACCGTCCTGCATGACGTGGAGGGCGCTGTCGGCCACGCGCAGCAGATCCTCACGGTCCGACCGATGTGAGCGCACCGCCGCGAGCGGTGAGTGCTCCGGTACGAGCCGCTCGGGGCGGGCCCGGGGACTCGGGCTAGGCGGTCGGTCGGGGCGGCAGGGGGTCGCCAACTCCCGTACGAATACGACGCGTTGCTCGAACGGGTCCGGCTGACGGCGGCGACCGCAACGCGTACCCGGCCGAGAAGCGCGGCGTGCGGCGTACGCGTGCCCGGCCGTCTCAGCGTCGACCGTCTGGACATGAGCGACCGTGAGCGACCGGGAACGGACCGCCATGCCGCACCCGCCTTGAGCAGCCGTACCCCGGGATGTGAAGGTGATCCGCATGATCCCTCACCCCGCTTCCCGCCCCACCTCACGCTCCGCCTCGCGTGCCGCCCGTTCGGCGGCGGCGGTCTGCGCCGTGTCCCTGCTGCTCGGGCCGCTCGCGGGCTGCGGCGGCGGGGCGGACGGCTCGTCGGCCGCGGGCGGTGGGAAGCCCGCGGCGAAGGAGCCCGCCGTGCCGGGCGAGAGCCGCCCGCCGGCGGCCGGGAACGGCACGAAGGACCCCGACGACGTGAACGGCGACGGCCACCGCGACCTGCTGGTACCGGTGTTGGCCGGGCCGGCCGACCAGCCGGGGGCGGATCAGCGGGTGGCCGTCGTGTACGGCTCGGCGAAGGGCCTCGACCCGGTGACGCGTACAGTTCTCGGCCGCGGCGACCTGGGGTTGCCCGCGTCGCCCGAGGGCGGCGGCCGGGACGCCCTCTCGGTCTCCGAGGTGCTCACCGCCGACCTGGACGGGGACGGCTTCCCGGACTTCGTGTCGTCCGTGGCGGGTGGGACGGCCACGGACGGCCAGGTGTCCACGGCACGGCGAATCCCGCACGTCACGTGGGGCGGCCCGAACGGCCCGAAGGCAGCGGGGAAGGCGACCGGGATATCCCTTCCTCAGGACGTGGCGAAGCTCGGCGTCGAGTCCCTGGTGCGCGGCGACTTCGACGGCGACGGGCACCACGACCTGGCGGGGCTCGCGCAGAACGAGGGGTCCCGGCCGGTCGTGCTGTACGGGCCGTTCACGCGCGCCGGCGCCCCCGCGCGCAGCGACGTGAGCCTGCCGCCCGCCGACGGCACGCTGATCGCCGACGCCATCGACCCGTCCGGCGAGCCGCGCGCCACGTCCCTGCTCGTGCAGGCCGCGAACGACGGCGAGCAGTCCGAGAACACCCTGTACCGGGCCCGCCGGGGCAGCGGCCTCGACACTGACGGCGAGCAGCTGCGCATCGGCAGCGCGCACGCCTTCGGCGACTTCGACGGCGACGGCGTACGGGACGTGGCGATCGGCGACGACGGCGGCCGCAACGACGAGCCCGGCTACGAGACGGAGGCCCCGGACGTCTCCGGTTCGCTCGCCGTGTACCCGGGCAAGGGCGGCGCGCCCGTCACACACCGGCTGCCGAAGCCGCCGAAGAGTGGAAGCACCGACTACGGCCCCGGCGGGTTCGTGGCGGCCGACCCGGACGGCGACGGGCGCGACGGCCTGCTCGTGGCCACGTACGAGGGCGCGACCCTGATCGACGGCGACCGGCGCACGCCCGTACTGCGCGAGGGCCCGGCCGAGAGCGCCGGCGAGAAGACGTCCGCGAAGTGGCGGCACGCCCGCCCTGCCGGCGCGGGCGACTTCGACGGCGACGGGAAGGACGAGCTGGTCCTGCACTGGGGCGCGGGCACGTTGTTCGCGCTGTACGGGGAGCACCCGACGCACTGGTGGATCACCGAGGGCACGACGGCGAAGGACCAGTCGGCGTTCAGCACGGTGGGGTTGGCGGGCCGGCCCGCCTCCGACTGACCCTGCGGCCGGGCCGCGGCACCGTGTTCGGCAGCCAGTCGGGCGAGGCCCCGGCGACAGCGCTCCTGACGCTCCATCAGGCTCTGACCTGACACTTCGTCACTTCATGGTCTGGTCAGGCCTTTTCGCTTCGCGGGGGCGCGTCGCGGAACGGCCCGGACGACTTTGATCCAGATTCGCCGAACCCATGGATCCTTCACGTTCTGTGGTGCATCCTGCGCCCACCCAGTACTGCCGTACGCAACACGGAGTCGACGGCCGCGACCGCGCGGACGGACGTCGCCGGCGCTGCGGGGCAGCCGCGCAGTGGTGTCGGGTCTCCCCCGCGCACCGTGACGAGCTAGGAGGCTCCTCATGGAGTTCGGCATCTTCCTGAACGGATTCGTCCCCGGTCCGGCCGCGCACGACCGGCCCTCCGAACACCTCGCCCTGAAGCGGGAGTTGGACCTGGCGATCAAGGCCGACAAGCACAACTGGAAGTACGTCTGGTTCGGCGAGCACCACTCGCTCACCGAGTACAGCCATATGTCGGCGCCCGAGGTCCTGATGGGCTACGTGGCCGGCAAGACCGAGCGCATCCACCTCGGCACCGGCATCAACAGCCTCTCGCCGCGCAAGGAGCACCCCGTGCGGTACGCGGAGCGGGCGGCGATGCTCGACCACATCACCGAGGGCCGCTTCGAGTGGGGCACCGGACGTGGTGCGGGCAGCCACGAGGTGGCGTCGTTCAACATCATGGACACCGGCTCGACCAAGGCCGAGTGGGACGAGGTCGCGCCGGAGATCGTGCGCATGTGGGAGCAGTACGACTACTCCTTCCACGGCGAGCACTTCACCGTGCCCACACCGCACAACATCCTGCCGAAGCCGTACGGGCACTCGCACCCGCCGATCTGGATGGCCTGCGGCAACCCGCCCTCGTTCGCCAAGGCGGGCTCGCTCGGCATCGGGGCGATCGCCTTCAACTTCGAGCCGATCTTCGAGCTGAAGGGGCGGATCGACGCGTACAAGGAGGCCGCCGAGAACCCGGTCGAGATCCTCGGCGACTACCAGAACAACAACGTGATGATGACCAACACCGTCATCTGCCTGAACGACCGCAAGCGGGCGCGTGAGATCGCCATGAACGCGGGGCTCGGCTATCTGGTGACGCTGGTGAACCTCTACCACGACACGATGCCGAAGTCCCTGGACGCCATCACCTGGCCCGAACCGCCCATCGCGCTCAGCCAGTTGGGCGGCGAGGAGATCCTCGACGAGGTCATCAAGGCCGGCCTGATGCTGTGCGGCACGCCGGAGGAGGTGTGCGAGCAGGTGTCCGCGTACCAGACCGTCGGCTGCGACCAGGTGGTGTTCGGGCTCACCGGCGGCATGACGTTCGACGAGCACCTGGAGATGCTGGAGGTCTTCGGCGACAAGGTCATCCCCGAGTTCGACACCGACCCCGAGCACTCCACCGCCAAGTACCGACGGAACGCGCAGGGCCCCAAGTACCCCTCGCACAACGGGCCCGTCCCGGCCGACCTGAAGCACCAGGTGATCCCGGAGAGCGCGATCCTGCCGCTGCAGCAGTGAGCCCCCACCATCCGGCGCCCGTCGCCCCGCCCCGCGCCGCCCCGCCCTGCGGTTCAGGCGCGGGCGGGGCGCGCCGGGTGGTCCGAACCCCGTGGGATCAGCCGAACTGGCCGGGCTGATAGTCGCCCGCGGGGTTCCGCACGATCACGTTGACGCGGTTGTACGCGTTGATCAGCGCGATCAGCGAGACGAGTGCGGTGAGCTGCTCCTCGTCGTAGTGCTTGGCGGCCTCCCGCCAGGCCTCGTCCGTGACGCCGCCCGCGCCGTCGGCGATGCGGGTGCCCTGCTCCGTGACCTCCAGGGCGGCGCGCTCGGCCTCGGTGAAGACGGTCGCGTCACGCCAGGCGGCGACGAGGTTGAGGCGCAGCGAGGTCTCGCCGGCGGCGGCCGCCTCCTTGGAGTGCATGTCGGTGCAGAAGCCGCAGCCGTTGATCTGGCTGGCCCGGAGCTTGACCAGCTCCTGCGTCGCGGCGGGCAGCGCCGAGTCGGTGACCGTCTTGCTCGCCGAGTTGATGTGCCTGAGGACCTTGGGGCCGACCTCGCCGCTGAAAAGAGGCAGTCGCGCTTCCATGATGAACTCCCCTGCTCTGATGTGCCGTTGCTCTGCTGTGCCGTTGTCGGGGCCGACGCCCACGCCCGACCGGGCGCTTCCGTCGACCACACCCTCTCGACGTACCGGCCTGTCCCGGATGTGACATCGACCCGATCGACCCTGGTCGCGGCCCCGACGGACGTACGCGAGAACGGTGCTCCCCTGTCTTAAGCCGCGCCGCCCGCCTGCGTGTACCGCCGTGGGGAGTACGTCGAGCCCCGGCCGCGGTTGACCTGAAGTTCGCTTGAGGTTCTACGTTTCAGGCATGTCGTCGATCACGGCGGCGGTAACCATCGATGGACAGGGGTGTGATCACGATGCGTGCGATTCAGGTGGAGGCTTTCGGCGGGCCCGAGGTACTGCTCATCGCGGAGGTTCCCGATGCGGTGGCCGGGCCGGGGCAGGCCGTGGTGCGGCCGGCCGCCGTGGACGTCATCTACCTCGACACGCTGCTGCGCAGCGGCTGGGGCGGCGGCTACTTCCCGATCGAGCCGCCGTACGTGCCCGGCGGCGGTGGTGCGGGGACGGTGACGGCCGTGGGCGAGGGCGTGGACGCCGGCCTTGTGGGGCGGCAGGTCGTGGCCCGCGCGGCGTCGGGCGCGTACGCCGAGCAGTTCGTCGCCCCGGTCGACGAACTCGTGGAGGTGCCGGACGGGGTGTCGGCCACCGATGCCGCGGCCCTCGTGCACGACGGGGTGACCGCCCTTTCCCTGGCCCGCACCGGGAAGATCGCGCCCGGTGAGTGGGTCCTGGTCGCGGCCGCCGCGGGCGGGGCGGGCTCGCTGCTCGTGCAGTTGGCGCGGGACGCGGGCGCGCATGTGGTGGCCGCCGCGCGCGGCGAGCGCAAGCTGGCCCTCGCCCGGGAGTTGGGCGCGGACGTGGTGCTCGACTACTCCGAGCCCGACTGGCAGCAGCGGGTCCGCGAGGCCACCGGCGGGGCGGGCGTCGACCTGGCCTTCGACGGTGCGGGCGGCGCGCTCGGCCGGGCGGTGTTCGAGACGGTCGCGGAGGGCGGCAGGTTCCTCACGTACGGCACGGCCGACGGCGGCCTCACCGAGATCGCCCCGGCCGCGGCCGAGGCGCGCGGCGTGCGGGTCGTCAACACCCTGGAGGCCGGCCCGCACACCCCGGCCGTCGTACGCGAACTGCTCGGCGAGGCCCTGTCGTTGACCGCGCAGGGCCGGATCCGCCCGGCGATCGGGGCGACGTACCCGCTGGAGCGCGCCGTGGACGCGCACACGTCCCTCGAAGGGCGGGCCACGGTGGGGAAGTCGCTGCTCACGACGGCCTGACGGCGACTCAGGGAGCGGGCCTAATGGAGCGGGTAGAGGAGCGGGCCTCCAGGGCCAGCTCGGGCAGTGGGGCTCAGGGGGCGATCCCCACCCCGTCGATCCGGCTCCAGGCCCGCTCCTGCTCGGCGCTCATCGCGGGCCAGTCGTACCCGCCCGGCCGGGGCCTGACACGAGAGGCGTACGGCTCGGGGCGGAACGTCGGGTCGTAGAAGCAGCCGGTGCCGTACGCGGCGTCGAAGGCGGGGCAGGACGCGGCCACCGAAGCGGGCGTGGGCCGCTGCCCGGTGCTGACCCAACGGTCCAGGGCGGCAAGGGAGTTGGCGTACTCCGACGCGCTCAGGCCGCTGTGCTCGTCCTCCCGGGTGAAGGTCTGGACGAGGTGCTGGTCCCGGTCCGCGCCGTCGAGGGTGGCACGGTAGGCCGACTCGTGCTCCACGAACGCCGTGGGGTCGTCGATCGCGTGCAGGGTGAGGACCGGGACCTCGACCTTGCCCGTGAGGTCGCTGTCGTACGAGAGGTCGCGGCGCGCGGTCGGGTCGGCGGAGAAGCGCGCGACGCCCGCGTTCAGGGCCTCGTCGTCGTGCGAACCCTCGTACCGGACACCGTGGTTGGAGAACGGGTTCCGGCCGCCGAGACGGGCGTGCACGATGTCGCGGAACGTGAACGTGGCGAAGCGCAGATGCGACTCCAGGGCGCGTTCCGGGATGCCGGTGACGGCGAGGATGTCGTCGAGGTTGCGCTGCTGCAGCGCGGTGCGGTCGGCGGGGTCCGAGGCGTACCCGGTGCACTCCTGCAGGCGGGCGCGGAGTCCGGCGGAGGTCAGGGTGGAGTCGGCGCGCAGCCCCTGCCACAGCGGGTACTGCGGCTCGTCCGGGCGGGGGTGGTTGCGGCAGTAGTACTGGTAGACGGCGCGCAGGTCGACGCGGTGGTCGTAGCCGCGCGAGCCGCCGCCGAGGACGCCGTTGGTGAGCAGCACACCGTCGTACGGGCCGCCGCCCGAGCGAGCGCCGTGGACCTCGGCGGCCTTGGCCGCGACGTTCCCGCCCCACGACTGGCCGTGCAGATAGGTCTGTCGCGGCGTGCCGAAGGCGGCGACGAAGGCGCGGCGGGCGCTCTCCGTGTCCTCGGCGGCCATGCGGGTGCCGTAGCCGCCGCGCCGGTAGGACGAGCCGCCCCAGGCGTACCCCTGGTCGACAAGGACCGCCCACCGGCCCAGGTCCTCGACGCTGCGCGCCGGGTCGGAGGCCTCGCCGAGGTCGGGGCCGCCGTGGGCGTGCACGACGAGGGAGCCGTTCCAGTCCTGTGGTACGGCCATCGCGAAGTGCGCGCCGTTCGCGTCCTGACCGGTCCGGCAGCGGGCCCCTGCGGGGAGCTCGGCGGGACACTCGGCGGCCTTCGGGGGCTGTTCGGAACGGGCCTGATTCGGACGGGCTTGGGGCATGGGTGCGTTGCCGAGTGTGCCGAGGATCGCGGTCGCCAGGGCAGCTGCGAGCACGGCGGATCGACGGCGCGACTGCGGGCGGCGGCGCGGGGCCCGGGTGGGCGCGGCGGATCGGTTCACGGGTACGGCTCCTGCTCGGGCGGGACGGCGCGAAGTCGCGTCGCGAGCCGGGATGTTAGGAACCGCCGAGGAGCGCGGCCAGAGGAGCGGGCGTTGCGTTCATAGTGTTCGAGAGCGGGATGGGGACCGGGATCGGATCGGGTGCGGCTACGGGCCTTGGCAACCTGCTGTGTGCGCTCTGGAAGGATGCGGTCCCGGAAGCACAGTCCCAAGGAGCAGTCCGTGCCCAAGGAACAGTCCGTGCCCAAGGAGCAGCCCGTGTCCGGTGCACGTCCCGCCGCCTCGTCCGGTTCCGCGCAGCGGCGTTCGGATCTCGCCCACGTCAAGGCGTGGTGGCGGACCCTGCGCGGCGAGGACTTCGTGGCGCTGCCGCCGCCGACCCGGAGCCGGTACACGCAGAGCGACGGCCACGGGGACGCCGCCGAGCTGTTCGGGGAGCGCGGCATCGCGGCCGGCACGTCGTTCGCGTACTGGCACTGGCAGTCCCACGCCGCCTTCGACAGGTCCGGGGCGCTCACCGGCCCCCTCAACCTGCACTGGGGCGGCGACCACGCGACCGTGGCGGCCGGGCTCGGCGACGGCCCGGACGGCTACCGGGTGGTGAACGGCGGACCGCAGGGCGCGTTCCGGCTCGACAAGGTGACGTGGCGGGACGCGGACGGCCTGCCCGACCCGCAGGACCCTGACGGGGTACGGCAGTTCCTCGACCGGGTCTGGATCGCCCCGCACGAGGCCTGGCCCACGGACCGCCGCCGCCCGTCCACCGCCGCCGAGTCCGGCCCGCTCACCGCCGCCGAGTCCCGCTGGCTGCACCGACGCCTGGAGGACCCCGTCGACCTGACCGCCGCCGAACGGGTCGTCCAAGTCCTGGAGGCGCGCGCGGAGTTGTCGTACGACGAGGTCGCTCGGCTCCTTCCTGCCTGGCGCGCCGAGCACGCGGACCTGCTCACCCGGTGGGACGGCTGGCCCGCGCTGCTGCACGGCCTGCTGCGGCACGAACACCCGGAGGTGTGGGACGTGGTCGAGCAGGTCGGCCCGGAGGCGGCGGGCGTGCTGTGCCGGTTCCCGTCCGAGCGGTCGCTCGCGGCGGTCCGGGCCGAAGGTCTGCAGGCCCGGCGCGGCGGCGGCGCGAGCTCGGCGGTGGCGGCCTGGTGGAAGCTGCACCGCGCGCTGCACGAGCCGGACCCGGTGCGCGCGGCGACCGCGGTCGCCGAGGAGTTGCGTGCGGCCGACGCCCCCGCGTTCGCCCTGCGCGCCCTGTTCACCGCCCTGCGCGCGGACGCCGTCCAGGAGTGGCGTGCGCGGTCGGGCCGCCCCGACGCCGAGACCGGCCAGGAGGAGTTCGCCGCGCTCGCCGCCGTACGGTTCGCCCTGGACGCGACGCTGCCGCGCGAACTCCGGGCGGCCGCGGCGGAGAAGGCGTACGACGCGGTCGCGCGCGTGCGGGACGACGCCGCGCGGCTCGGCCCCGCCTACGCCGACCGCACGGGCACGGACGCGGCCGAAGCGCAGGCGCTCGCCGACCGTTTCGCCGCCGCGCGGGACGACCTGCTCGCCGACACCGGGCCCGAACTCACCGGCTACGAGGGCGCGTTGTGCGACGTCTGGCACCGGTACCGCACCCTCTCCCCCGCGCAGACACGCTGGCTCAAGGACCGCGTGGCCGACCCGGAGACCGGCATGCAGGGCCTCGGGTTCTGCCTCGAACTCCTCTACGCGCACGGGGCCGCGGGCGAGGCCGAGGTGGCGGCGCTCCTGCCGCGCTGGAAGAGGGAGCTGACCAAGCAGTACCGCACCACCTACACCGAGTGGCGCCACCCGCTGGTCACCCTCACCTGCCTCGTCCTGGACCTGGGCCACCCGCTCGCCGCCGACCTGCAGACCTGGTGGACCCGGCCCAAGCCGCTGTGGAAGCACCCGCTGCGCCTGCTCACCCACCTCGGCGCCCCCGACGAGGCGAAGGCCGCCGAACTGTGGGACCACATCGCCTCCGGCGGGGACGACACGGGCCACCTGATGACATGGGTGCTGCTGCGCGCCCGGCTCGACGGCGAGCATCCGCTGCGGATCGCGGACCGGCTGATCGGTGCGCCGGGCGTCCGGCCGTACGTCCTGGAGGCGGTGCTGATCGGTGTGGCCGACCCGGCCCAGCCGCTGTGGCGCTACGCGGTGGGCCGGCTCAGCCGCAGCTGGTGGCGGCGCGCACAACAGGTCGCGGACGACACCGGCCTGTCCGCCGAGGCCCGCCTGATCGCCCTCGGCGCAGCCGGCCGCCACGACTTCCTGCGCGCCCCGGACCGCCTCCGTCCGACGCCGACGGCCGGCGAACTGACGGAGGCACGCGCCTGGTTCAGCCACCATCCGCTGTCGCCCACGGGGCCGTAACCTCGGGCGCAGCTTCGGGCGCGGGCTCGGCTTCGGGCGCGGATAACTTCCCGCCCGGCTGCTCCGGGCACCGATCGGCCGCGGGCCCCGCGGTCGACGGCTGCGGTGGGGCGGGGATCAGGCGGCTGAAAGCGAAGGGGTCGTTCATGGGCGGACTTCCTCTCGTACACCGGGCCGGCCGCACGGGGCGCGCCGAACTCCATGGCATACGAACACATGTCGGGGGCGTCCGCATGTGCGCCCAGCACATGTGGACGCCGTCGCGCACCCGGCCAGGTGATGTGCCAGGGCGTAAGGTCCAGCAGTTCGCGGCGGGTTCCCACAGGAAACCGGCCGCCCCTCACACACCACCGCCGCGTCGGCCTACCCCAGCGAGCGTTCCCGGTCGAGCAGGGCACGTACGGAAGGGTGTCGGGAGAGCGGCTCCAGGTTGCCGCGCATCGTGCGTACGGCGGTGACGACGCTGTGCGAGCGGAGGCCGCCGCCCGCTTCGAGGAACTGGTGCCACACCTCGCAGGCCTCGGCGATCCGGCCGCTGCGCAGCAGGAGTTCGGCGCGGCGGGCCAGGGTGAGGGCGAGGCCGCGGCGGTCGTGGGCGGGGCGCTCCTGGGTGGAGCGGTGCAGGGCCCGTGCTGCCGCGCGCAGGTCGCCCAACTCCCGGTGCACTTCGGCCTTCTGGAAGGAGAGCGCCCCGGACGGGTAGTCCCCGAAGGGGTCGCCGACCCCGGCTCTGCGGCCGTGTTCCTCGGCGCGGTGCAGCGCGGCGAGCGCGGCGTCCCGGTCGCCGACTGCCGCGTGGGCGACCGCCGACTGCGCGAGCGCGAAGGCCCGTACGGCGTCGCCGACGTGCTCGGGCAGCGCCTCCACCGCGGCCTGCGCGTACCGCAGGGCGGTGCGGCGGTGCTCCAGGTGCAGCGCCTGCGCGGCCATGGCGCGCAGGGTGATCGCCCAGGCGACCCGGTCCTGGACCTCGCGGGCCAGGTCGAGGGCGAGGTGCAGATAGCGCTGGGCGATGCCGTGGCACCCCATGTCGCTGTGCATCCGGGCCAGGATGAACACCAAGTACGCGCTCTGGGTGCCGAGTTGACGGTGGGCGCGGTCGTCGCCCGGCGCGTGCAGCCAGGTCGTGGCGGTGTCGGCGAGGTAGTGCGCCAGGGCCGGGCGGGCGTGGCCGCCGCCGTGCACGTCCATGGCCGCCGCGAAGTGCCGCACCGCCCCGCGCAGCAGGTCGACCTCGGCCCCGCCGACCCGCGCCAGCCCCCGGCGACCCGCGCTCCGTCGGTCCGGGTCCCCGCCGTCCGACCAGGGGGGCGGGGCGCCGAGCGCGCGGTAGGGCTCGCCCGCGAGCGCGGCCCGTTCGACGGGGTCGGCGTCGCGCCCCGTGAGCGCGCCGAGCGTACGGACCGCCGGGGCCGGGGGCGTACGCGGTCCGGGCAGCCCGGCGGCGGGCGCGCCGGAGCGGGCGAAACCGGCGGCGACCGGCGTCATGACGCGGCCGAGGCGGCGCGAGAAGGTCTCCGCGACGAGATGCGGCACGGGCGGCCTCGGCTGCGTACCGGAGAGCCAGTGGGCCACCGACGTACGGTCGTAGCGGAGCGCGAGGCCTATCTCGGCCCCGACGGAGTTCACCGCGCGAGCGCACTGCTCATTGCTCCAGCCCGCTTCGGCGAGCAGGGCGCGCAGCCGCGAGTTGGGGCGTCGTTCCATTCGATCCTGTCGCTCCTCGGCTCTTCCCGCAGGCTCTTACGAAAGCTCTTACGAAAGCTCTTGGCACGGCCGACACAGTCGCCTGTGCTATGCCACCAGCATTCCCTCGGGCATTCCCGACCAGACGGACTCTTCAGGCCATTCACGTCCGAGCCTCCCCTTCCGCTTCCGCCTCCCCGTGCGGCCTCGCCTGGCGCGGGCGGTGGCGGCGGTCGAAGATCGGCTCATGCCCGGTCCGTCCGCCCACCGCCGCGCCCGCGGTCCTCGCGGTCCTCGCGGTCTTCGCGGTCTTCGCGGTCTTCGCGGTCTTCGCGGTCCTCGCGGTGCCGAGAAGCAGTGGGCGCCGCTGCCGTGGCGTCGGCTGGTCCTCGGCGTCGTCCTGCTGCTCGCACTGTTCGGGATCGGCATCGCCCTGTACCTGGACGAGCGCCAGAATCGCCAGCACGTGGTGGCCTCGGGGGCGTCGGACGCCCGCGACCGGGTCGACGTGAAGGCCGCCGTCCAGCGGGTCGACCCCGACATGCGGCGCGCGACCGTGCAGTTGGAGGTCGACGCGAAGGGCCGCTACGCGGACAAGCTGGGCGTGCCCGTCAAGGACATCACGCTGCACACCAACGCCCCCGGCCAGGAGCGTCTGACGTTCCGGCAGGACAGCGTGGCCTGGCTGAAGACCGTCAACGTGGCGCTCTTCGAGGGCACGCCGTCGGACTACCCCTTCGACCGGTACGAGACCCGCATCGCCATCTCCGCCACCTCGGGCACCGAACGGATCCCCGTGGCACTGCAGTTCCGGGATCAGAACGCGCACTTCAGCTTCCCGCCCCGCGCCACCGACGCGGTCGGCGGAGCGGCCGCTTTCGACGGCACGGCCGTGCGGTCCCGGAGCACGTTCATCCTGGCGTGGTTCATGATCGGCGCGATGTGGGCGGTCGGCCTCGCCGTCGCGGTGGCGTGCTGGCTGGTGGTCGGTCAGCGTCGCGGGCTGCAGTGGGGCGCACTCGGCTGGGCGGCGGCGAGCCTGTTCGCCCTGGTCGGCCTGCGCGGCGCGGCCCCCGGCTCACCGCCCAACGGCTGCCTGTTGGACTACGCGGCGTTCTACTGGGCCGAGGCGCTCATCGCCCTCAGCCTGGTCCGCCTGGTCGCCCACGGGACCCGCCTCGAACACGACACGGGCGGCCCGGTCGAGCTCGCGCCGACGGCCCCGCCGCCCCGGGCCGGGAGCGCCCGCCCGCGCGGGCGGGCGGCGAGGGCGCGCGTACGGACGCGTACGCCCGGTCGGACGCGACGCCGGAGGGGCACGGGCCGAGCAAGCCCACGCCTCCGAGCAGGCCGGACGGGCGTACGCAGACGTCGCCCCGAGTGATTGCGGGGCGCGACTCTCGTACGGGCGCGACTCTCGTACGGGCGCGACTCTCGTACGGGCCCGGCTCTCGTACGGGCCGTCCCCCCGGCGGGAAGAACCGCGGAGGGCGCGTCCCCGTGGGTCAGGCCTCCCCGCGCAGGCCCTCCAGCATCACGCGCTGGCGCCGGTGCCCGACCGTCTCGAAGCCGACGACCGTGATGAACGGCGCCAGCATCACCACCAGCAGGCAGACCGCGAGGGCGACGCCCGCCACCGAAAGCAGGACCGCCGCGACGAGGACCGCGAGGGTCAGGCCGATGAGGAGCGAGTGGAAGCGGTCGGTGGTGGAGAGCAGCAGGGCGTGCAGCAGATAGACCATCAGGACGTAGAGGCCGACGGGGACGGCGAGGGAGAGGACCACCGCCGGGTCGCCGAGCTTCGAGTGGTGCTCCAGCTGCAAGCCCGCCACGTGCAGTCCCGCGCCGGCCCCGGCGATGCCGATGTACAGCGGGATGTGCCCGTATCCGAAGAGGTATCCGCGGCCCCTGCGGTGGACCAGGATGTGGCCGAAGGGCGTCGCGAAGTACACCCACCACATGCCGAAGGTGAGGCCGACGCCCGCGACGACGACGGCGACGGCGTCCGCGCTCCAGTGTGTGCCGTCCGCGCCGCCGAGCAGGTCGCCGGAGGAGGCGACGGTGCCGACGACGCCCTCGCCGAGGGTGATGATGGCGAACAGGGCGTACCGCTCGGCGATGTGGTGCGGGTGCCACGGCGTGCCGCCCGCGCGGCCCTGGCTGAGCACGGGCAGCAGCAGCTCCAGGGCGCCGAGCAGCACGAACGCGACGAACGCGGCGCCGAGCGGGAGCCCGGTGGCGAAGCCGAGCGCGACCCAGCCGATCTGCGCGATCACGGTCCAGCGGATGTTGGCGCGGCCGACGTGCCGGAAGTCGGGTGACTCGCGGGCCGCGCGCCACCACTGCGAGACCATCGCGACGCGCATCACCACGTACCCGATGACGATGCCGCGCAGTTCGAGGTGGTCGCCCTCCTCGACGGCGTGGAAGAACGCGGGCAGGCCGAGCGCGAAGACGACGACGCCTATCATCTGGACCATCGTCAGGACCCGGTCCAGCCAGTCGTCGGTACCGAACGCGGAGGCGAACCAGGTGAAGCTGATCCAGGCGACGCTGATGGCGAACATCGCCATGACGAACGCCGTGATCGCCTGCACCGCGTGGCCCTCCGCGAGCATCTCGGCGGAGTGGTGCGCGGCGGTGCCCACGGCGACGACGAACGTCAGGTCGAAGAGCAGCTCCAGCGGCGTGGCCGCGCGGTGGTGCTCGGCCGGATCGCGGCCCGCCATGCGGATCCGGGTGTGAGCTACGCGGCGGCGCCCGCCGCTGTCGGCGGCGGGGCTGTCATCTGGGGTGCTCATGTGCAGCATGATGCCGGATGCGTCTACGGCTTCAACTCGGGATTCCGCGATCCGGCAAGGCCTTTCAGGGCTCGCCCCGGGACCGCACCAGGGACGCGATCTGGGTCCGTGAGCCGTACCCGAGCTTGGCCATGATGTGTTCCAGGTGCGAGTCGACGGTGCGCTTGGAGATGACGAGGTGCTCCGCGATCCGGCGGTTGGACAGGCCCTCCGCGACGAGCAGGGCGATCTCCCGCTCGCGCGCGGTGAGCGCCTCCCAGTTCCCCGCGGGCGCGGGCGCGGACGTGTGCCGGGGCGCGGACGCCGAGGCGCGGGTCGGCGCGACCGCCTGCGCCGCGGCCTCCTGCAGGGGCAGCGCGGCGCCCTCGTCGAGGAGTTGCCGACAGCGTTCGACGCCGAGGGCGCGCTCGGTCTCGGACCAGGCCGCCCGGTGCGCCTCGTGCATGCTCTCGATGTCGAGCCGGGGTTCGTGGAACTTCTCCCAGAGCTTCGCCGCCGCACCGAGGCAGCGGGCGGCCTGCGCGTACCGGCCCTCGGCCGCGGCGACCCAGGCGAGGGTGTCGATGGAGAAGGCGAGCACCTGCGTGTGGTTGATCTCAAGACACAGGACGACGGTGGTGCTCAGGGCCTGCTTGGCCTCGTCGAAGCGGCCGAGACCCCACAGGGAGCAGCCCTTCTGCCAGCGCAGCCAGCCCTGCACCCAGCGCTCGCACCGGTCCATGAGGGCGATGGCCTCGTCGTACAGCTCAAGGCTCTTCTCCTGCTGCGCGCTGACGGCGTACGCGCCGCACAGGGTCGCCAACGCCCAGCCCTCCAGGTCGCGTTCACCGAGTGCGGCGAAGAGGGTGCGGGCCTCGGTGACGTGTTTGAGGGCGCGTTCGGCGTCGCCGGTGAGCGTGGCGTACAGGCCGCGGTTCTTGGCGACGTAGCCGAGGGCGAGCCGGTCGTCGTACGCCTCCGCGAGGCCCGCCGCCTCGTCGGAGAGGGCGAGGCCATGCCGGTGGTGGCCGGTCATCAGGGTGAGGTCGCCGAGTGCGCACAGGGCGCGCATCCGTACGGGGCTCGGCTCGGGGCAGAGCGGCAGGAGCCGGCCGAGCCAGTAGTGGCCCTCGACGATCCGGCCCATGCCGAGCCACAGCCCCCACAGCGCGGTCGCCATCTCCAGGCCCGCCGCCGCCTCCCGCGGGTCGGCGCAGCAGAACTCCAGGGCGCTGCGCAGGCTGGGGCGCTCCCGCCACATCGCGCGCATCCGCGGCGCCTGCGCGCCGGTGAGCCAGTTCAGGCCGAACTCCCTCGCCAGGGCGAGGCAGTGGTCGCGGTGGCGGGCGGCGTACGTGTGCTCCTCACCGGCGGCCTGGAGGCGTTCGAGGCCGTACTCGCGGAGGGTGTCGAGCATCCGGTAGCGGGCGCGGCCGTCGGACTCGGAGACGTCGTGGGACTCGGCATCGGACTGGTAGACGTCGTCGGACTCGACGCGCAGCACGATCGCCTTGTCGACGAGTCCGATGAGGCAGTCCAGGACGTCGTCCTCTGACAAGTCCTCGCCTGCGCAGATCTGTTCGGCCGCGGTCAGCTCGAACTCCCCGGCGAAGACGGAGAGACGGCGCCACAGGATCTGCTCCGGGCCCGAGCACAGCTCGTGGCTCCAGTCCGTGGCGGTGCGCAGCGTCTGGTGCCGGGGCAGGGCCGCGCGGCTGCCGCCGGTCAGGAGGCGGAAGCGGTTGTCGAGGCGGCGCAGGATCTCTTCGAGCGGCAGGGCCCGTACACGTACGGCGGCGAGTTCGATGGCGAGCGGTATGCCGTCGAGCCGGTGGCAGAGGCGGGCGATCTGGCCGCGGTTGGCGTCGGTGAGGCGGAAGCCCCGGGCCACGGCCGCTGCCCGCTCGACGAACAGCTCCATGGCGTCGGTGACCGGGCTCCCGAGGCGGCCCGCGTCGGCCCGCTCGGCGTCCGGGTCGGGTGCGTCCAGCGGGGGGATCTGCAGCAGCAGCTCGCCGGGGGCGTCGAGGGGCCGGCGGCTGGTGGCGAGGATGCGCACGCCGGGGCAGGACTGGAGCACGGCGCGCGCGAACTGTGCGCAGGCGTCGGCCAGATGCTCACAGGTGTCGAGGACGATGAGGAGCTGTTTGTCCGAGAAGTACGAGATGAGCGTACGGAGTTGGGAGGCGTCGGGGACGTCGGGGGCGTCGGCCGCGTCGGTCTGCTCGGGCAGGTCGACGACGGCCGCTACGGCGTTGGGCAGCAGCTCAGGGTCGCGCAGGCCCGAGAGCTCCACGAAGTGCACGCCGGCCGGGAAGGACTCCCGTATCCGCCGGGCCACGCGCAGCCCGATCCGGGTCTTGCCGACGCCGCCCACGCCCATCAGCGTGACGAGCCGCTCCCGCCCCAACGCCTCGGCGACCTCGGCCAGTTCGGCCTCGCGGCCGACCAGGCGGGTCAGTTCGACCGGTAGGCCACCGGCGAAGGCGGTGCGTGCACTGTCGGCCATGGATCCCCTTGCGCCTCTCCCGTACCCCTGGCGGCCGCCTCGACGCCCGGCCACCGTGAGCGCCGGGCACCCCGGCCGGATGCGGTGCTCATCTTAAAGACGCCGAGTTCGGGCGGGGTGCGGGCCGGGGCGAGGCGGCCGGGGAGTGGCCGGGAGTAGCCGGGAGTAGCCGGGATCGGACCCCGCCAGGGCCATCTCCCCTGGGCGGAAGGGGACTTGACGGTCTCTGTCGATCGGCTGAATCCAGCACGAGTGATTGATGTACAACGTTGTTCGTCACTGCTAGCGTTCCCCGCGCCGGACCCGGCGTACGCCGCTGCCCGACGCCAGCACTTCCTGCACCTCCAGCACTTCCTGCACCTCCAGCACTTCTTGCACCTCCAGCACCTCCTGCACCACGCCGCCCATTCGCACAGGAGGAACCGTGACCGAAGAGCGCAACGGCGGCCGCGTGGCCGCACAGTCCGAGGGACGAGTCGTCTGGAAGAAGGCCGCCCTCGTCGGCGCCCCCGGTGTCGCCGCCCTGGCCGTGCTGGGCGTCCTGATGGCGCAGGGCGCGATGGCCGCGAGCTTCGCGGTGTCGGGCAGCAACTTCAAGGTCGGCTCGGGGAAGCTGTCCAGCTCGGGCCTCGCCTCGTACGTCGACGTCGACTCGTCGGGGGACGGCAAGAAGCATCCGGTGTCGCTGCTCGCACTGCAGGACGTCACCCTGACTGACATCTGCCAGTCGACGCAGGTCAAGACCCCCATCGGCACCATGGTGTTCCGGCTCACGGCGGGCGGCGACGCGGGCGCGGTCACCGCCGACCGTCTCGTCATCGACGCCGACGACCTCACCGGTGACGCCCGCTTCGGCTCCGCCCAGATCGGCCGCGACGCCTCCACGCTCGACGCGGTACCGGACGCCCAGGGCAAGCCCGGCCAGTTCGGCCTGCAGGTCCAGGACGTCAACGTGTCCGGGGTGCAGTCCCGCGCCTGGTCGGCGATGGGCGGCAACTTCAAGCTCAAGGGCCTGCGGATCTCGGTCGGGCCGGGCGGTGAGGAGTGCTTCTGAGCCGCGGGGACCGTGCGGGTCAAGGGGCCCGCCGGGACGGTCGTACGGCTGAGCCTCCCGCCGTCGGCGGTGTGCGCGCACGGGTCGGGGCGCAGGTCGAGGCCGTGCTGCCGTGGCCGGAACGGCGGGCCGCACTGCGCGGCTGGCGTCGCCGACGGCCGTTCTGGGGCGGCCTGTTGCTGATCGCCGCCGGGGCAGAGCTGCTGCTCGCCCCGCTGTCCCCGCTGGGCGTGCTGCTCAGCCTGGGCGTCGGCGGCATCGCGGCCGTGGTGATCGGGCTCGCCCTGATGCTTGCCGGCGGCTTCCTGTGGGGAGCGCCGCACGCGCGGGCGTACGTCAGCCTCAACGCGCTGCTCCTGTCGGTGGCCGCGTTCGCCGTGACCAACCTGGGCGGCTTCGTCATCGGCTCGCTCCTGGGCGTGGCGGGCAGCGCGCTGGGGTTCGCTTGGACTCCCGTACGGGCTGGGGCTGGGACCGGGTCTGGGTCTGGGACTCGGGCTGGGGATGCGCCCGGGGAGGGGGCGGACGAGGTCGAGGGCGCGGAGACGCGCGACGGGCCGGGCAGCGCAGGCCGTGCGCGGCGGGCCCTCTCCGTGCTCGTGCCCTTGATGCTGCTGGCCGGGCTCGGCGGCGGGTTCGCGGCGCCCCCGGCACAGGCTGCGGAGCCGTCGCAGGCGAGGGAAGCGCAGGCGAGTGCCCGGACCGTGCGGCCGGGGGCCGTGCCGACCGTCATCACCACGTCGCGGTTCAGCCCGCAGGGCTTCCTCTTCGCGGGCGTCGAGGAGATCGACACCGCCGACGGTCCGATGAAGGTCATCGTGCTGCGCATGAAGGCCGCAACGCTGACGGACTACGTCAGCACGACGAGGGACCCGCAGCGGGCCCAACAGTCCCTGAGCGCCGACAACTTGGAGCTGCGGGGCGACGTCACGCTGTACATGCGCAAGTTCCACGGCTGCATCGAGGGCAGCCCGCTGTGCGTGACCTTCTCGCCCGCGGGGCTGCCGACGCCGCCGGTGATCCCGCCGTTCGTCTTCATGACCCGCGTACGGGCGGAACAGGCCCTGGTGACCACGGACTCCCTGAACGTCGACGGGCTCCGCATCCGGTCCGCCGACGGCGCTCCCCGCACGGTCGAAGTACCGGACGGGCCGCTGCCGGGGGAAGCGGGCGAAGGCGGCGGGGACGGGGACGGCGATGGTTCGGGGGACGACCAGGGCAGGCCGTCCGACGACCCGACCAGGCCCGGTGACAAGCCAGGTGACGGACCGGGAGACAGTCCCGGTGACGGGCCGGGAGACGTGCTCGACGGGCTGCTCACTCTCCGCGAACCCCGCCGGGAGGCCACCGACGTGCCGTGGTGCGAGAAGGTCACGCTGACCGTCCGCAACACGGGCGGCCGGGCGGTGTCGGGCGCCGAGGTCGTCTTCGAGACGCAGGTCGTCGGCGCGTTCGGTCACGTCTGGGCGACGGAGACCGCACGGCGGGACGTGCCCGGCCGACTCGACGCCGGTACGGGCCGCACCTTCAGCTCGCGGGTCTGCGTGCCCGAACGCCACGCCGCTGGGCTGCTGTTCGGGAGCCACCTGGAACACCAGGCGACCGCGGTGCACGCCGACGGCCGCTCGGAGCGGATCGACGTACCGCGCACCCCCGATGCATGACCGGGGCGGCGGTCGGGGCGCCGGCCGACGAGGGGCGGGCAGAGGAGGGGCGGGCAGACGGGACCGAGCCATGACGACCTCGGACCGGGACCGTCGACACCTCACCGGCCGGAGGGTGTTCATCACCGGCGCGGGCGGCGGCATCGGCGGCGCGACCGCCCGACTGGCCGCCGCGCAGGGCGCGTTGCTGTTCCTGACGGACAAGGACGCGGACCGGCTCGCCACGACGGCGGCGCGGATCCGGTCGTCCGGCGGGGCCGTCGCGTACGCCGGGGCCGTGGACCTCACCGACCACGAGGCCGTACGCGCCATGGCGAAGGAGATCCACGCGGAGAGCGGGCGGCCGATGGACGTCGTCATGAACGTCGCCGGGATCTCCGTGTGGGGTTCCGTGACGAGCCTCCGCAACCGGCACTGGCGGTCGGTTGTGGAGGCCGACCTCATGGGGCCGATCCATGTGATCGAGGAGTTCGTGCCGCCGATGGTCGAGGCGGGCCGCGGCGGGCGCCTCGTCAACGTGTCCTCGGCGGCCGGTCTGCTCGGGCTGCCGTGGCACGCGGCGTACAGCGCGGGCAAGTTCGGGCTGCGCGGCGTCTCCGAGGTGCTCCGCTTCGACCTGCGGCGGTACGGGATCGGGGTGAGCCTGGTGGTGCCCGGCGCGGTGGACACGCCGCTCACGGAGACCGTCGAGATCGTCGGCGTCGACCCGGACGACCCCGCGATCAGCCGCCTCCGCGCCCGCTTCCGGCGGCACGCGGCCACGCCCGAGCAGGTGGCCGCCGCGATCCTCGACGCGGTCCGCCGCAACCGCTACCTCGTGCACACCTCCGGCCTGGTCCGCTTCGCCCACGGCGCGCAACGGTTCTGCCCGCCCGTGTACGTGGCCCTGATGCGGCTGCTCAACCGGCGCGCACAGCACGTACTTGAGGCGGCCGCGCGCAGGAGCAGGACGCGTACCGCACGTACGGAGAGAGGGTGGTGAGCGGGGCACGGCTGGCTGCGCTTCGCCGCCCGCCTGATGCCGCGCGGCACCCTGCCCCGCCGCGACACCGAGCTGATCATTCTGCGGGTATCCCGACTCTGCGACTGCGCCTACGAGTTCACGCACCACGAGTGACTCGGCCGACGCTTCGGGATCGGGCCCGACGACGTACGGCGGGTGGTCGACGAACCGGCCGCGGTGGAGTTCCTGCTGCTCGTCGACCAATGCGAGATGCTCGCGACGGCCGTCATTACACTGCGCCTTGAGCCCGACCCGGACCGGGAGCGCGGAGGCAGAGGCAGAGGCCTGAGCAGAGGCAGAGACTGAGGCGGAGGCAGACGTGGCGCACGCATCGACCGATCCCCCGCCGCGCCCCCTGCCCAGCGGCCGGCACCGCCTGGCCCGTGAACAGGTGGTGGCCTCGCAGCGGGTGCGGATGCTGATGGCGATCGCCGAGGCAATGCAGGAGAAGGGGTACATCGGCACGCCGGTCGCGGAGGTCATCCGCAGGGCCGGGGTCTCGCGGGAGACGTTCTACCAGCAGTTCCGCTCGAAGCAGGACTGCTTCATCCAGGCGCTCGACGCGGCCGCGGAGCTGCTCGTGCAGCTGATGGAGGGGCCGCGGGACGCCGACTCGCCACCTGGGGTCTGCGGGGCCGTGACAGCCATGGACGACCCAGCGCCCTCGACGTCACCCCGGGTGCCCGATCCCGACGGCGAACCCGCCCCCGAACCCCTCGACGCGTTCCGCGCGCTCCTGCACATCTATCTCCGTACGCTCGCCGAACGCCCCGCCCTGGCACGCCTGTTCCTCGTGGAGATCTACGCGGTCGGGCCCGAGGCCGTCGACCGGCGCAACGCGATCCAGGCCCGGTTCCGGGACGCCGTCGCCGACATCTTCGACGCCCGTTCCGCCGAACAGCGCTTCGCCTGCGAGGCGTTGGTCGCCGCCGTCGCCCAGCTCGTGGAGGTCCGCCTCGTCGCCGACGACCTCGAAGGGCTGCGCGCCCTCGAAGACCCCCTGGTCGCCCTGGCCGCACGCATGCTGGCCTGAGCACGGCGACCGGCCGACGGCCGACCGGCCCACGTACGACGACGGGACACCCACGACAGATGACCGACCTCTGGCACATCGTCCACGCCGAGCGCGCCGCACTCGCCGACGACCTCGCGGGGCTGCGCGAAGAGCAGTGGGCCACGGCCTCGCTCTGCGCCGGGCTCACGGTGCGCGAGGTGCTCGCACATCTCACCGCCGCGGCCCGGCTGAACGCGGTGCGCTGGTTCGCGGGCGTGGTCCGCTGCCGCTTCGACTTCGACCGGCACGTGGCCATGCGCCTCGCGGAACAGCTGGGCGCGGACGGGGCCGAGACCCTGGCGCGCTTCCGCGAGTCCGTCGGGAGCAGGACGAAGCCCCCGCTGCCGCTGCTCGCGATGCTGGGCGAGACGGTCGTCCACGGCGAGGACATCCGCCGACCCCTGGGCATCCGGCGTGCGCACCCCGTGGACGCGCTCACGCGCCTCGCCGCGTACTACGCGTCCACGGACCAGGTGGTCCTCGCCAAGGGCCGCATCGGCGCGCTCCGCCTCGAGGCGACGGACGGCCCGTTCGCGGCGGGCGCCGGCTCGCTCGTGACCGGTCCGACCCTGGCCCTGATCATGGCGATGACGGGCCGCGCCGCGTACTGCGACGAACTCCGGGGCGAGGGCGCGGAGTTGCTGCGGGAGCGGTGCGGATGAGGCGGTCGCGCCCCGCGTCCTGGTCCCTGCGCCCCGCGACGCCCGCCGACGTCGAGCCCGTCGCCGAACTGCGCGCGGTGGTGCTCCGCCCGGACCTGGAACGCCTGGGCCGGTACGACGAGCGGCGCGTACGGCAACGGCTGCGGGACGGGTTCGAGCCGGGGCACACCTGGGTGATCGAGGCCGAGGGCGCGTTCGCCGGCTGCGTCGCCCTCCGCCCGGCCGACGACGCCCACTGGCTGGAGCACTTCTACCTCTCCCCGCACCTGCAGGGCACCGGCCTGGGCACCGCCGTACTGCGACGCCTCCTCGCCGGGTGGGACCGCGACGGCGTCACGGTCCGCCTGAACGTCCTCCAGGGCAGCCCGGCCCGCCGCCTCTACTCACGGCACGGGTTCACGCCGGAGTCGGAGGACCCGGTGGACGTGTTCATGGTCCGCCGTCCGAGGGCCCCGGCACACTGACCGAGGGGATCCGGTGATCCGGTCAGGAGCCGGTGGAGCCGTCCGTCAGCTCGCGCAGGACGTCCAGGTGGCCGTTGTGCCGTGAGGTCTCCTCGATGAGGTGCATCAGGATCCAGCCGAGGGTCACCCTGGTCCCGTCCCGCACCGGCCGCTCGGCGAGGTCCCGCAGGTCGTGGGCGGCGATCAGTTCACGGAAGCGGGCGCCCTGCTCCTCGTACTCCGTGACGAGCTGCGCGAGCGGGAGTCCGGCGCCGATGCGCATCTCCCGGTCCGGGTCCTCGTCGGTCCACGGGCCCCGGTCCTCCTCGCCGAGGAACACCACCTCCAGCCAGTAGTGCTCCACCCAGCGCAGATGGCTGAGCAGCCCGCCGGGAGTCATCAGCGGCGATCCGGGCAACGGAGCGTTCCCGACGCCTGCCGCGGACAGCCCGTCGCACTTGGCGACGGCGGTGGCCCGCGCGTAGTCGAGGAACGTGGTCAGCATGGCGCGCTCGTCCCACGTGGACGGCATATCGGTACGTGGCATATCGGTACGTGGCATGCCGGGATGATCGCAGGTACGCGGCGGAGGCGAACCTCAATTACGGGCAGGCCACGCCCAGTTGCTGCACCTCCCCGTAGGAGATGACGCCGGCGTCGACCGGCCGGCCGGCCCGTACCTCCCTGGCCGTGTGCAGGGCGGCCGTCAGAGCGCTGCGGTAGAGGAGTGAGCCGAGGCTGACGCGGCGCACTCCGAGCGCGGCGAGTTCGGGGAGGGTGGGGCCTGCCGGGCTGGCGAGGATGTTCAGCGGGGTGCGGAGGGCGGCCGTCAGGGCGGCGATCGTGTCGGGGTCGCTGAGGCCGGGCACGAACACGCCGTCCGCGCCTGCCTGTTCGTAGCGGCCGAGGCGTTCGGCCGTGGCGCCCCCGCCTTGGATGTGAGGCCCGTTGCGGCTGCCGCGAGGACCGTTCCGGCTGTCGCGGCTCAGCCAGTGGGTGTCGGTGCGGGCGTTCACGAACAGGTCCGGTACGGCCCCCTTGACGGCCGTGATCTTCGCCGCGTGCAGCTCGACCGGGGCGAGCGTGCCGTCCGGGCGGCCGTCCTCCAGGTTGATCCCCGCCGCGCCCGCATCCGCCAACTGCCGTGCGTACGCGGCCACTTGGTGCGGATCGTCGCTGAACCCGCCCTCCGCGTCGACGCTGAAGAGGAAGCCGTCGCGGCCGAGCCTGCGGGCGAGCACAAGCGTCGCGTCCGCGCTGGCGGCCGCGCCGTCCGGCACGCCTAGCCCCGCCGCGACGCCCAGGCTGGTCGTGCCGACGGCCTCGAACCCGGCCGCCGCGAGCGCCGCCGCCGAGGCGTGGTCCCAGGCGTTCGGGAGCAGCAGCGGCTCGCCGCGGTGGTGCAGCCGGGCGAACGCCGCCCGCGCCCCCTCGACCGCACCCGTCTCGTCCCTTGCACCCCTCGTGTACGTCATGCCCCGACCGTAGGCCCGGGACAGTTCGGCGCGGGCCGAACCGTGGCTGCGGCACCATGGCCGTATGTCGCCCCTCGCCGATACCGCCCGGCTCCTCGCCGACCCCACCCGGGCCGCCTTCTGCCAGGCCCTGCTCGACGGCCGCGCCTGGACCGCGGGCGAGCTCGCCCGGCACGCCGGGGTGCGGCCGTCCACCGCGAGCGAGCAGCTCTCGCGGCTCGTCGAAGGCGGCCTGCTCGCCGAGGAGCGCCAGGGCCGGCACCGGTACGTGCGGCTCGCGGGCCCGGAGGCGGCCGCGCTGATCGAGGCCCTCGCCGCGTACGCCCCGGACCGCCCGAGCCCGCGCAGCCTGCGCCAGTCCGTGCGCCTCAGCGCCGAGGCCAGGGCGCGCACCTGCTACGACCACCTGGCCGGGCGCCTCGGCGTGGCCCTGGCGGACGCGCTGATCGGCCGGAACCTGGTCGCCGACGACGCCGGCCTCGCCGTCACCCCGGAGGGCCGCGCCTGGCTGACCGGCACCCTGCGCTACGACCACCCGGCGGGCAGCCGGCGCCCCCTCGTCCGCAGCTGCCTCGACTGGACGGAACGCCGCCCCCACCTCGCCGGTGCGCTGGGCGCCGCGTTGTGCGCCACGGCGCTGGAGCGTTCCTGGGTACGACGTGTGGGCTCCGGTCGGGCGGTACGGGTGACCGGTGCGGGGCGCGAGGCGTTCGAGAAGCTGCTCGGCGTGGTGGTCGACGACGGCGACGCCTTGACCTGAAGTGCGCTTGAGTTTCTAGCGTGTCGTCAAGTTGATCACTGGACAGGTCGATCACCGGACGACAGGAGAACGCGCATGATCCTCGTGACCGGAGCCACCGGGAACACAGGCCGGGCCCTGCTCGGCGAGTTGCACGCCCGCGGCGCGGGTCCCTTGAGAGCCCTCACGCGGGATGCCGCACGCAGCGCGTCCCTCGCGGCGTTCCCTGCCGGGGTCGAGGCCGTCGAGGGCGACTTCGAGGAGCCGGAGTCGTTGAAGCGCGCACTGGACGGGGTGCGTTCGCTGTTCCTCGTGTCGCGGCTCGGGCCGGACGCGGAGGTCGTCGCGGCCGCGCGGCAGGCCGGTGTGGAGCATGTGGTGCTGGTCTCGTCCATCACGGCCCAGACCCATCCGCACCTCGGACCCGCGCAGGAAAACCTCGCGGTCGAGCGGCTGCTGAAGGACAGCGGCATGGCGTGGACGATCCTGCGGCCGACGCAGTTCGCGTCCAACGCGCTGATGTGGGCGGCGTCGATCCGCGACGGCACGCCGATCCGTGCGCCGTACGCGGACACGGGCCTGCCGACGATCCACCCCGCGGACATCGCGTCGGTGGCCCGCGTCGCCCTCACCGAGCCGAGCCACTGCGGCCGGACGTACGCCCTGACCGGCCCGCAACCCATCAGCGCCCGCGGGCAGGTGGAGGCGATCGGCACGGCCCTCGGACGCCGGACGCCCCTGCCCTTCGTCGAGATCAGCCGGCAGGAGGCGTACGAGCAGATGGCCGCGGTCTTCGGCGAGGAGGCGGCGGACGCGGTGCTCGACGTCACGGGCGGCGACGTCAACGACGAACTCCTCGCAGTCCGCGACACGGTCCCCCACATCACCGGCACCCCGGCCCGCCCGTTCCACCAGTGGGCCAGGGAGAACGTCGCATCCTTCCACTGAGGGACCGTCAACGGACAGACCGGAGCTGCTGGTTGACCTCACCGGCACTACATCGGCACGCTCCAAGACGGCCGCTACTACGTCGAAGGGCCGAGCCGCAGCAGCCCGCGCATCGCCGAGACGGGAAGCGCGTCGGCCGCTGTGGCGCTGGTCGTCGAGCGCCTGCCGTCGCCTTGTGGAGCGGCCTTCGTCGGTACGCCGGAGGAGTTGGCGGCGTTCGAGCAGAGGGCTTGACCTGCCCTTCCCGCCGGGCCAGGCGCTGCTCCCCGCCCTGGTTCAACGCATTCAACGGATCACCCGCGTACCGGACGCTCCGTACGCGATCTTCCGGGGCACCATCCGAGTGACCGACTCGACGACCAGCTGAGCAACCGGCTGAGCAAATAGCTGAGCAAATAGCTGAGCAACCAGGCGACATACCCGCACCGCAGCCGGCCCGGCGTCCCCTTCCCCTCCCCGAGCGGCGCCGGGCCCCATCCCCTCGTACGTCAACTCCCTACCCCCGCATGCCCGTTGTGTGCGCCGCGCGCGTCAGACCACCGTGAGGAGACCGACCCTGAACGCTCCCACCCGGCGCGCGCTCCTGCGCGCGGCGCTCGCCGCGGCAGCCGCCCGGACCGTGGTCGCCGTACCGCGTGCAGCCGAGCGGCACTGCCCTCAACCCGCCTGCCTGGCCGACGCGTTGACCGCGCCGCCGTGCCGCGACTGCCGGTGCGGAATACCTTCCCCTCCCTCCGGGCTGTCCCCGTCATGACCATAAAGAGCGACATTCTCGTGACCGGCGCGACCGGCAACCTGGGCCGCGAAGTCGTGGCCCGCCTCACGGCGTACGACGTGTCCGTACGGGCACTCGTACGCGAACCCGGGACCGCCGCCCGACTGCCCGGCGTCACCCTCGCCGCAGGTGACCTGTCCGCGCCGGGCGGCGGCCTGGAGGGCTCGGTGCAGGGGTGCGACACCGTGTTCCTCGTCTGGCCGTTCCTCACCGCCGAGCACGCACCCGCCGTGCTCGACGTCCTGGCCCGGCACGTGCGCCGCGTCGTGTACGTCTCCTCGTCGGGCGTCGACTCACGCGCCGCACGGCAGAGCGACCCCATCAACCAACTCCACGCCGACATGGAGCAGTCGATCGAGGCCTCCGGCCTGGAGTGGACCTTCCTGCGGGCCGACACGCTCGCCTCCAACGCGCGCGGCTGGGCCGAACAGATCCGGTCCACGCGGGCCGTGCGCGGGCCGGACACGCCCGCGACCGCGGTGGTGCACGAGCGGGACGTCGCCGAGGCGGCGGCGCTCGCACTGACCGACGACCGCCACAAGGGCGCCCGGCACGTCCTGACCGGCCCACAGGTGCTGAGCCGAGCCGACCTGGTGCACGCGATCGGCGAGGCGATCGGCAGCCCGACGCGGTTCGAGCCGGTGCCGGTCGAGCTCGCACGCGAGCGGATGCTGGCCGACGGACGCCCGCCCGCCCTCGTCGAGGCCCTGCTCGCCGCCGCCACGGACCGCCCGGCCTCGGACCTCGTCACGTCGACCGTCCAGGACCTCACCGGCACGCCCGCCCGGACCTTCCGCTCCTGGGCCGAGGAGCACGCGGACCTCTTCCACTGACGAACGACGGGCGACCGGCGACCGGCGACCGGCGACCGGCGACCGGCGACCGGCGACCGGCGACGGATACCCGCGCGCGGGAACCGGTCACGTTTCTCCCGCTCTACGTGCCCCTGCAGCGAAGGCGCAACGACGGAACCCCCGGACCAGGGTGGTCCGGGGGTCCCGGGGGGGGCGTACGGGGGGGGCGGGAGTCGTCGCGCGCCGGTCAGGCGGGGCGCGTGACCTCGACCCGGCCCTGGCCTCAGCCCGTGAACGCCTCCACGAGGGTCCAGATCGCGAGGCCCGCCATGCAGGCCGCGCCGATGCGCTGCACGGTCTTCAGCGGGACGCGCTGCGCGATGAACTTGCCGACCAGGAGCGCCAGGGCGGAGACCGACATCAGGGCGATGGCGGAGCCGATGGCGGTGGGCAGCCAGCCGTTGGTGGCGGCGAGGTTGGCGGTGGTGATCTGCGTCAGGTCGCCCCACTCGCTGATGAAGACCGCCATGAAGGCCGTGGTGTAGACGGGCCAGAACCCGGTGACGGCGCGGCTCGCGCCGTCCTCGTCCTCGTCGTCCCCGCCGCGCAGCAGCACGAACGCACCGAAGGCGAACAGGGCGGCCGAGACGAGCTTGACGACCATCGTCGGCAGCAGTCCGAGGAGGCTGCCGGCGCCCACGGCGATGGCGACGTGCACGACGAACGCGGTGGATGTGCCGAACCACACGTACAAGGGGCGCATCCGGGTGCCCATGGCGAGCGACGCGAACATGGTCTTGTCGGGCAGTTCGGCGAGGAAGATCAGCCCGAAGGCGGTGAGGATCGCCAGGGGGTCGAGTGTCATTCCGGTACGGGTGCTTTCTGCTGGGGCCGGGCCGGCGGGCTCGTACGGCACCCAGTAGGGCGGCGGGGAGAACCCTTTCGACCCGGCACGACGAATCCGCCCGCACGGTGGTGCGGGCAGGGTCCTGCCTGGTCGAAGGTCTCGTCCGCCCCCGCACTGCGTGCGGCGGCCCGGTGGCCGGGACGTCCTGGGACGGCCAGTGTGTCGACCAACGGTTCTCGGGACTACTCCCCTTCGCGAACATCCATGCTACACAGCCCTGCCGCCGTCCCCTCACCCGGCCGAGGTCTGCGCAGGTCAGGGACGGTATTCGCGACTCCCGCCCCTCCCGGCCACTACCCGGTGCGGCGCCACTCCTGGCGATGGAGCCGGTGGACGACGCTGCGGCGGCAGGGGCCCTCCGGGACGGTCGGGTCGTCGAAGTCCTCGGCCGGGTCGTGGGTCATGCCGAGGCGCCGCATCACCGCCTGCGAGCGGACGTTGCTGACGGTGGTGATGGCGAGGATCTCCGGCAGGGCGAGCGTTTCGAAGCCGTACGCCATGACGGCGCGGCCGGCCTCGGTCGCGTACCCGTGCCCCCAGGCGGAGCGGGCGAGCCGCCAGCCGGCCTCGACCCCGGTGAACGGCAGGCCATCCTCGACCGGGTCGAGCCCGGCGAACCCGATGAACTCCCCGGTGTCCACGGCCTCGACCGCCCACCAGCCCCAGCCGCGCTCGTCGAGGTCGGCCTGGAAGGCGGCCGCGGAAGCCGCGCTGCGCTCGGGCGTCAGCACCTCGGGGAAGTGCTCGCGGACCACCGGGTCGGCGTTGAGGGCGGCCCAGGGCGCGAGGTCGGACTCGCGCCAACTGCGCAGCAGGAGACGGTCGGTACGGATCTCTGGCATCGGGCCAAGGTAGTCGGGGCCGGCACGGGACGCGACGGGATATCGAAGCGGGCGGAGCGGCGTGGGGGCGCGGGCCGTGGCATCGTGACGGCATGACCGTCGAAGTCCGCCCGGCCGCCGCCTTCGAGGACGTCCGTGCCCTGGTCGGCCCCAAGTCGCCGCAGGCCAACGTGTGTTGGTGCCTCAGCTACCGCATCCCGTCGAAGCTGAACAACGAGCTGCGCGGCCCGGCCCGCGGCGCGTACGTGGCCGAGCTGTGCCGCGCCGAGCCCGCGCCGGGGGTGCTCGCGTACGACGGGGACGTGCCGGTCGGCTGGGCGGCGGTCGCGCCGCGCTCGGCGACGGCCTTCGCGCACAGCCGGAAGATCCCGCACGTCGACGATCTGCCGGTGTGGTCCCTGTGGTGCATCCGCGTCCGGCCCGGCCACCGCAAGCAGGGCATCTCGCACGCCCTGATCGCGGGCGCCGTCGACTTCGCCCGAGCTCACGGCGCCCCGGCGATCGAGGCGTACCCCCTCGACAACGGGAACGCCAAGGTCGACCTGACGATGGCGTACCCGGGCCTGCGCAAGAACTTCGAACGAGCCGGCTTCACCCACGCCGCCGACACGACGTCCGTCCTGGCCGGACATCCTCGGGTGATCATGCGGCTCGATCTGCGCTGAGCATCGTCGGCTGCGAGCCGGCGACCGGGTCACGCTGTCGCTACCGGATCCCCTCCCCGCCCCTTCCCAAAAGCCTGCGGCGCTGGTGTTCGGCTGCCCCACCGTCGTGGCTGGTCGCGCCCCGCGGCGGAGCCGCTGATGTCACAGCCCCGCGCCCCTTAAAAACCCGCCCCACCCCGGCAAATCCAGCCCCTCCGGCGTTTGAGGAGCGGGGGTCCGGGGGCTGGCCCCCGTGCCGACGGCAGGCTTTCGGGAAGGGGCGGGAAGGGGCGGGAAGGGGATCAAAACAAACGCGAAGCCCCCGTCCGTACCGTGTCCGGATGTGGGGGCACCCATGCCCGAACTGCGGAAGCCGACTGCGGTGTGCCGGGTATGACTGCGCCGCGCCGCGGAGGCGGGACGTCCGGGCGTGGTCGGTGGTGGGGGCGGTGCTCGACGAGGGGCTGCGGTACGACGGGCTCAGCGGGTGCGGCTGCGGCAAGGAGCCCGAGTACCGGCCGCGGGCGCGGGCCGAGGTGCGGGCCCGACGGGTCGTCGCGGAGCGGTACGGGCTGCCGTGGGCCTAGGTGCTCGCCCGGCCCGATCCGCTCACGCCGATCGACGACTGAGCCCTCACCCCCGAGCCGCCCCGTACGGGTGCGGCCAGCGGCGGTGGAGTTCGTCGATGACGTACGTGTGGGTGTGGGTGCGGCGGAAGCCGGTGGGCGTCGCGTGGGCCGATGCCAGGTGGGGGTGGTGGGGCGGCAGGTCCGGGTGGTGGTGCGGGAGGCGGGCGGCGTCGCGCGCGGGCCAGAGGAGCGTGGCGGTGAGCGCGCCCACGAGGGAGAGCGCGCCGAGCGTCCACGCGGCGGCCGGTTGCCCCGCGGTCGCCGCGAGCCAGCCGGCCAGCGGGTAGGTGACCAGCCAGCAGGCGTGACTCAGCGAGAACTGCGCCGCGAACGCCGCCGGCAGGTCGCCGGGTGCGGCCGAGCGGCGCAGCAGCCGTCCCGTCGGAGTGAGCAGCGCCGAGCAGGCCGCGCCGAACGTGAACCAGGCGGCGAGCAGCGCGGGCCAGGACGGGCCCGCGAGCGTGGCGATCCCGTACGCGGCGAACACGGCGGGCAGGGCGAACGCGGCGGGCAGCATCACCGCACGGTCGCCGACCCGGTCGAGTACGCAAGGCAGCAGCAGGGCGACGAGCATCGACCCGGCCCCGTACGCGGCGAGCGCGACCGAGACCGCGCCGGCGGAGCGGCCGAGGTCGTGGCGGACCAGGACCACCGTGTTGACGATGACCATCGCACCGGCGGCGGCCACCGCGAGATCGAGTGCGAGGAGCGCCCGCAGCCGGGGCGTGGCCGTGAAGAGGCGAACCCCGAGCGTGGCTCTGGCGACGGCCCCGCGCGTCCCGCGTTCCTGCGGGGCGGGCTTCGGCAGGACGCAGGAGACGACGAGGGCAGCGGAGGCGAGGAAGCCCGAAGTGGTGCCCGCGAACAGCCAGTTGTACGAGACCAGGGAGAGCAGCCCCGCCGCCAGGGCCGGGCTGAACAGGCTCTCCAGGTCGTAGGCGAGCCGGGACATCGACAGGGCGCGGGTGTAGTCCCGCTCGTCCGGAAGGACGGTCGGCAGCGAGGCCTGGAAGGCGGGCGTGAACGCGGCGGAGGCGGCCTGCAGCAGCAGGATCAGGGCGTAGACCTGCCAGACCTGGGTGACGAACGGCAGGGCCAGGGCGACCGTGGCGCGGGTCAGGTCCATGGTGACGAGGAGGGTGCGCCGGGATATGCGGTGCGCGACGACCTCGACGAGGGGCGCGACCGTCACGTACGCCACCATCTTGATCGCGAGGGCGGTGCCGAGGACCGCCGAGGCCTCCTCGCCCGCGATGTCGTAGGCGAGCAGGCCGAGCGCCACCGTGGCGAGACCCGTGCCGACCAGTGCGACCACCTGGGCGGTGAACAGGCGGCGGTAGGTGCGGTGCCGCAGCACGTCCAGCACGGGGACTCCTCTCGCGCCGGGAGCGAGCGGCGCCGGCGAACTCGGATATCGAGTGTCGAATGTCGGATCTCGAACGAGCGGGACCCCTCCACCATAACGACATGTGCGCAACTGCGCACGTATGCATCCGAGGATGCGGGCGGTCTACGATGAGGCCATGCCAGGACGCGAACAGACCCCAGTTGCGAGCAGTGCGCATGAACGCGCGCCGGGGCCCCAGCAGTTGCGGACCGCCTCGTCCGTGTTCGCGCTTCTCGCCGACCCGACCCGGCTGCATCTGCTGTGGCTCCTGGCGCAGGGCGAGCGGGACGTCACCGAGCTGACCGCCGCGAGCGGCGCCGCGCGCACCGCCGTCAGCCAGCACCTCGCCAAACTCCGGCTCGCGGGTCTCGTGCACGCCCGCAAGGAGGGCAGGCGCGCGGTCTACGCCCTCACCGACGGGCATCTGCGCCGCCTGGTCGTCGAGGCCCTGAGCCATGCCGACCACCAGGTCACCGGGGAACCCTGGCACTCCTGACCTCCTGGCCCACGACCCACGGACCACAACCCGCAGCTTCCGGCGTACCTCAACTCCCCCGCGTACGTTGGCTGTTCATGGACACCCACCTGGACATGGACCTCGTGCGCGCACTGCACCGCTCCGGGGTCGAGCACGACGCGGCGCAGAGCGACCGGCTGCGGCGGCGGCGCAACCTCGAACCGGAGTCGGCCGCACTGCTCGCCGTACTGCTTCGGGCCATGAGCGCGCGACGCATGGTCGAGATCGGCACGTCGAACGGCTACTCCGCGATCTGGTTCGCCGACGCCCTGCGCGCCACCGGCGGCCAACCCCTGCTCAGCGTCGACCTCGACGGGGCGGCGCAGCGCGAGGCCGCCGCCAACCTCGCGGCGGCCCGGCTCGACGGGTACGTGGAACTGCGCGAGGCCGACGGGGGCACGGTGCTGCGGGAGTTGCCCGACGGCGGCCTGGACGCGCTGTTCCTCGACTCCGAGCGCACCGAGTACGCCGCCTGGTGGCCGCACCCCCGGCGGGTGCTGCGGCCGGGCGGGCTCCTGATCGTCGACAACGTCCTGTCCCACGCGGACGAGGCAGCGGAGTTCCTCGGGCTCGTGGAGGCCGACCCGGAGTTCACCTCGACGACCGCCGCGGTCGGCAAGGGCCTGCATCTGGCCGTACGGGCGACAACCCGCTGACCAGGGGGTTCGCGCGCCCGATGGCCACCTCGCGGGGCGCAGCACCCGCCCACGGCACCCGTCATTGAGGTGTACGTAACCTTGCGTTTCCCTGGATGCCGCTCCCCCGCTCCCCTCGTCCGCGATCATCCGTGATCGATCACAGGACCGATGAGGACAAGAGGACAGAGGACACAGGTGCAGCGCCGTCGCAGGGTACGCAGCAGCCCCAGGGCCGTTTCGAGCACGAGTGCCGTGGTGGTGGGGGGCCTGCTCCTCGCGGGCTGCGGCCTCGTCGGGTCGTCCGACGACAAGGCGAAACCGCCGCCCGCCGCGTCGCCCGCCTCCGTCGTCGAGCTGGACTGCGCCGAGCGGGGTCAGGTCGCGGGCGCGGGGTCGAGCGCGCAGCAGAACGCCATGGCGTACTGGATGAAGGAGTACCAACGGGCCTGCCCCGGCGTGCAGATCGCCTACAACCCGCTGGGCTCCGGGGCGGGCGTCGCGCAGTTCCTGCGGGGGGCGACGGCCTTCGGCGGCTCGGACAGCGCCCTGACGGACGACGAGGTGCGGCTCTCCGAGAAGACCTGCACGGGCGGGCGCGCCGTCAATCTGCCGATGGCGGGCGGGCCCGTCGCGATCGGCTTCAACCTGCCCGGCGTTCCCGAGCTGGTCCTCGACGCGCCGACCCTCGCCAAGCTCTTCGACGGGCGCATCGACAGCTGGGACGACGCCCGCATCAAGGCGCTCAACCCGGGCGTCGACCTGCCGGCCACGCCCGTCCACCCGGTGCACCGCTCGGACGACTCGGGCACGACGGAGAACTTCCAGTCGTATCTGTCGGAGACCGCCGGGGACTCCTGGCCGTACCCGGCGGAGAAGAACTGGCAGGGACGCGGCGGCAGTTCGGCGTCCGGATCGAACGGCGTGGCCTCGTCGGTGGCGTCGACGACCGGCGCCATCGGCTATCTCGACCTGTCGGTGGCCGTCGAGCGGCACGTCGACACGGTCAGCGTCGACACCGGCGCAGAGCGGCCCGTCGAGCCGACTCCGCAGAGCGCGTCGAAGGGCATCGCCGAGGCGCGGACCGTCGGCCGCGGCAAGGACCTGTCCCTGGAGTTCGACTACGGGACGTCCGCCGAGGGCGCGTACCCGATCGTCCTCGTCACGTACGAGATCGTCTGCGACCGGGGCAGCGAGCCCGCCACCCTGCCGGGCCTCAAGTCCTTCCTCGCGTACACGGCGAGCGAGGAGGGCCAGCGGGCACTGCCGCGACTGCACTACGCGCCACTGCCGAAGGAGCTGGCGTCCGAGGTGCGGCAGGTCATCCGGACGCTCAAGTAGGCAGACCTCGCCCCTCCGCCCGCGCCCCTCGGCCAAGTGGGCGGTTCGGTCCCGGAGTTGTGCCGGTCGCACGCTCCGGGACCGTACGGCCAGGTGCCGTCAGACGCCCGGCGCCCGCAGCCAGACCGTGGCGTCGGGGGGCAGCTCGCCGTCGGCGGGGCTCTCGCCCGAGCTGAGCAGCAGTTCGCCCTCCGGCAGCGGCACCGGCGCGGACGACAGGTTGGTGACGCACTGCCAGCCCGAGGAGCGGCCGAAGTGCAGCACGTCGTCCGGGGACGAGAACCAGGTCAGGGACTCGTCGCCCTGCACCTTGCGGCGCAGCTTCAGCGCCTCCCGGTACAGCTCAAGGGTCGAACCCGCCACCCCGTCCTGCGCCTCCACCGACAGCTCGGCGAAGACCGGCGGCTGCGGCAGCCACGAGCCGCCGGGTCCGAAGCCGTACGAGCCGGCCGCGTCCGAGGTCCACGGCAGCGGCACCCGGCAGCCGTCCCGGCCCTTGCGCCCGTGCCCGGTCTGCTCCCACACCGGGTCCTGCAGGTCGGCCCGCGCGAGGTCCGCGACCTCCGGCAGGCCCAACTCCTCGCCCTGGTAGAGGTACGAGGAGCCCGGCAGCGCCAGCATCAGGAGCGTCGCGGCCCGTGCCCGGCGCAGGCCGAGCGCCGCGTCGACCGCCGGTTCCGTGCCGTCGGAGAGCAGCCACGCCTGCAGATCGGCGCCCTCGGGCAGGGCGAGGCGGGAGGTGTGGCGTACGACGTCGTGGTTGGAGAGCACCCAGGTCGCGGAGGCGCCCGCCGCTCGGGCGGTCTCCAGGGAGGCGCCGATGACCTCGCGCAGCCTGGGCGCGGACCAACCGGTCTCCAGATACTCGAAGTTGAAGGCCTGGCCGAGTTCGTCCGGCTTCGCGTACAGGACCCGGCGGGAGTTCTTCACCCAGGCCTCGGCGACGGCGATGCGGGGCGGGTCGTACGCGTCGAGGACGGTGCGCCAGTCGCGGAAGATCTCGTGGACGGCGTCGCGGTCGTAGAACGGGTGGGTGCCGTCGGGCAGATCGTCGTGCAGGCCGCGGTACTGCGCGGGCCCGAGGTCGCGGAGCGGTTCCGCGAGGTCCTTGGCGAGGCCGTGGGCGACGTCGACGCGGAAGCCGTCGACGCCCCGGTCCGACCAGAACCGCAGGGTGGTGCGGAAGTCGGCGCGCACCTCCTCGTTGTCCCAGTTGAAGTCGGGCTGCTCGGGCGTGAACAGGTGGAGGTACCACTGCCCGTCCGGGACGCGCCGCCAGGCGTTGCCGCCGAAGTTGGCCTCCCAGTCGGTGGGCGGGAGTTCACCGTGCTCGCCGCGGCCGTCCCGGAACACGTACCGGTCGCGGGCGGCCGAGCCGGGCGGCGACTTCAGCGCCTCCTGGAACCAGACGTGCTGGTCGGAGGAGTGGTTGGGGACGATGTCGACGATCACCTTGATGCCGAGACCGTGGGCCTCGGCGACCATCGCGTCGAAGTCGTCGAGGGTGCCGAGGCGCGGGTCGACGTCCCGGAAGTCGGCGACGTCGTAGCCGCCGTCCTTCAGCTCGGACGGATAGAAGGGGCTCAGCCACACCGCGTCCACGCCGAGCGCGGCGAGGTGGTCCAGGCGTCGGGTGAGTCCGGGGAGGTCACCGATGCCGTCCCCGTCGGCGTCGGCGTAACTGCGCGGATAGACCTGGTAGATGACGGCCTGACGCCACCAGTCGGGGTCCTGCGGGGACATGTCGAGGGGCGTGCGCTCGGTCACTCGTACTCCTTCAAGAGGGTTGTCTCGTACTTCAAGAGGGTTGTCTCGTACGGGAATCGGTGTGCTCGCGAGGGACAGCCGGGCTGTCAGCCCTTCACCGCGCCGTCCGTCAGTCCGGAGAGGACCGAGCGGCGGAAGATCAGGACGAGCAGGGCGATCGGCACGGTGGCGGCCATCGCTCCGGCGAAGATCGTGCCGAAGGGGATCTCGTACAGGCCGCTGAAGAGCGCGATGCCGACCGGCACGGTGCGGTGCGAGTCCTCCGCGTTGAAGGTGAGCGCCATCAGGAACTCCGTCCACGTCGCGGTGAACGTGAACACCCCGGCCGTGAACAGGGCGGGCCTGGCCTGCGGCAGGATCACCGAGAGCAGGGTGCGCGCGGGCGAGGCCCCGTCGACGGTCGCGGACTCCTCCAGCTCGTACGGGATGTCGAGCAGCGAGTTCCGCAGGATCCAGATGGCGAACGGCAGATGGAACGCGACGTACGGGATGATCAGGCCCCAGTAGCCGTTCAGCAGGCCGAGTTGGCGTTCCACCAGGTAGAGCGGGGTGACCACGGCGATCGTCGGGAACACCGAGATGACGAGGAGCGCCACCATGATGGGGCCGCGTCCGCGCAGTGGCAGCCGGCCGAGCGCGTACCCGGCGAACAGGGCCAGGCAGAGCACGATCGCCGTCGAACTGACGCTGACGATCGTGCTGTTGAGCAGATAGCGGCCGAATCCGGCGGAGCCGAGTGCGTTGCCGTAGTTGGCGAGGGTGGGGTCGTCGGGGAAGAACGTGGGCGGTACGGCACCGGCCTCGACGGGGCTCTTGAAGGAGGTGAGGGCCATCCAGATCAGCGGCAGCGAGGTGGCCGCGGCAAGGACGAGCGCACCGATGTTGACCACGTTCAGATAGCGCCGCACCCCGGTGCGGCGACGGTAGCGGCTCATGCCGCACCTCCTTCTCCGGCTTCTGCGGCCGAGTCGACCTGCGAGCGGAAGACCCGCAGGAACAGCAGGCAGCCGAGGACGACGAGGAGCCCGGTACTCGTGGCGATGGCCGCGCCGAGGCCGATGTTGAGGTCCTGGAACAGCGCGCGGTAGCCGAGGATCGCCAGGGACTGCGTGGCCGTTCCCGGACCGCCCTGGGTGAGGACGAAGGGCAGGTCGAAGATGCCGAAGGCCTGCAGCACCCGGAACAGCACGGCGACGGCCACGACGGGGCGCAGCGCGGGCAGCACGATCCGCCGGAACGTCGTCCAGGCGTTCGCGCCGTCCATCTCGGCCGCCTCGTACTGCTCGCGCGGGATGCGGACGAGCCCGGCGAGCACGATGACCGCGACGAATGGGGTCGTCTTCCAGATGTCCGCGGCGGCCATGCCCGTGATGGCGGGGACGGGCGTGCCGAGTATCACCGGAGGCTCGGCGAGCACGAGCCCGAACAGCCAGGTCACAGCCCCGTACGTGGCGTCGTACAGATAGTCCCAGAGCTGCGCCGAGACCACGGTGATCAGCGACCAGGGGATGAGCAGCAGCGCAAGCAGCCAGCCGCGCCCGGCTTCGAGCCGCTCCAGGAGTACGGCGACGGCGGTGCCGAGGGCGAGCTCCACGGCGACGGTCACCAGGGTGTAGCCGACGGTGAACAGGAGCGCCTCGCGCCAGGCCGAACTCCCCAGCATCGTCGTGTAGTTGGCGGTGGTCCAGTCGGTGACCTGGGTGCCCGCGTGGGTGAGGCGGACTTTGGTGAAGCTCATCACCACGGAGTAGACGACCGGGAAGATCGTCACGGCGGCGACCACCAGCAGGGCCGGGGTGGTGTAGAGCCAGCCGGTGCGGGCTTGGCGGTCGCGGATGCTCTTGCCGCCGGGGCGGGGTTCCGGTGCGCGCCGTGGGCCCTTTCCTGAACGCTTGGCCGACCGGGCCGTGGGGTGCACGCCGCCCTTGCGGTGCGCGTCCGTGACGAAGTCCGGCGTTGCCCTCACAGCGCCTCCCCCTTCAGCGCGGCCTGCAGATCACGGCGGGCCGAGGCGAGCGCCGTCCGCACCGAACTCCCGCCGCTGATCACCTGGTTGGCCCGGGTGTAGACGGCCTTGCTGACCGCCGGATAGTGCGGCGAGTGCACCGGCCTGGCCACCAGGCGCACCCGGTGCGCCTCGGAGAACGCCGGATTGTCGGAGCCGCGCACGAAGCGGCTCCCCAACGCCTCGTCCAGCGGCGGCAGTACGGCAGCCTCACGGGCGAGCACCATCTGGCCCTCTTCGTCGGAGAGGAACCGGGCGAACGCGACGGCCGCGCCCAGGTTGCGCGAGTGCGGATTGACGAAGTTGCACCAGCCGCCGAGACAGCCCCAGCCGCCCTCCTCGCCCTCGAACCCCGGTCGTACGACGCAGCCGATCTTCCCCGCCACTGCGGAGGAGTCGGGGTTGTTGGCGACGCCCCACGCGTAACTCCAGTTGCGCAGAAAGATCGAGCGGCCGCTGGTGAACGCGTCGAGGCTGTCCTGCTCGATGAAGGTCGTGACCGATCCGGGCGTGATGCCGCGCGCTACGAGGTCGCGCAGATACGTCAGCGCACGCTCCCCGGCCGGCCCGTCGAACGTGACGCCCGCACCGTCCTCGGTGAGGATGCTGCCGCCCGCGTCGGCGACCAACTCGGTGACGTTGCAGGTCAGTCCCTCGTAGACCGAGCCCTGCCAGACGAAGCCGTAGTCGGCGTCGCCCGCGCGCTGCACCTCGGCTGCGCTGTCGGCCAGCTCTTCCCAGTGCCGCGGCACCGGAAGGCCGTGCTTGCGCAGCAGGTCCTTGCGGTAGAAGAGGTAGGGCTGGTCCTGGTAGAGCGGGAAGGCGTAGACCTCGTCCTCGTAGCTGAGCGCGTCCACGTGCGGTCCGGGATAGCGCCCCCAGTAGTCCTCGCCCACCAGCGAACGCAGCGGCAGCGCCATCTCGTTGTACGCGAACTGCGCCGGCCACACCGAGTCCCCCATGAACACGTCGGGCGAGGGACTGCCGCTGGCGATCTGCGTCGCGAGGGCTGCACGGGCCGTGTCGGTCTGCGCGGGCGCGCCGATCATGCGGACCGTGATGTGCGGGTATTTCTTGTTGAACTCCCTGATCAGAAGCGGTCGGAGGTCTCCGCCGTCCTTGCGGGCCACGCGTGCGGCCCACCATCGGACGGTGGTCGGACGCTTCGGCACGACTGCCGCCGCGGCGAGGTCGGGTCCGGTTCGGGCGGCGGTTCCTGCGGGTCCTGCGGGTCCACAGCCGGCGAGGGCGGCTGCGGCCGCACCCGCCGCACCCGCCCCTCCGGCTGCCAGAAGGGTTCTGCGGCTCATCGTCATACGGGAGGGACTCCAGACGGCTCCGGTCCAGGGGATCTGCGGGCTGCGGCCTCGTTTCGGCGCTCGGCGCTCGGCGCTCGGCATGACTGCGTGCTGCGTGCTGCGTGCTGCGTGCTGCGTGCTGCGTGCTGCGTGCTGCGTGCTGCGTGCTGCGTGCTGCGTGCTGCGTGCTGCGTGCTGCGTGCTGCGTGCTGCGTGCTGCGTGACAACGCTTGCAAGGTAGGAAGGTGACGGGTCGGTGTCAATGGATCGCGCACGGGGGAATCTTGAGGTGGGCTTCGCCTGTGTGCTTGGTGCAGGCGGGTGTTCACGTCGCTTGCGCGGCCGAGGAGGGTGACTGGCTACCGTGACAGCGCTGTCACGGTACGGGTTCAGAACCGGCAACCCTGTGTTACGTTGCCGCCATGCCGCCATGCCGCCAGCTCAGCGTCACCCCACGATGGCCGACGTGGCCGAGCGCGCCGGGGTCTCCGTCTCCACCGTCTCGCGCACCCTGCGCGGTCTCGCCACGGTCTCCCCCGAGGCGAAGCGCCGCGTCGAGGACGCCGCCCGCGAGCTGTCGTTCGTCATCTCGCGGCAGGCGTCCAGCCTCGTCACCGGCAAGACCGGCTCGGTGGCCGTCCTCGCCCCGACCCTCAACTCCTGGTTCACCGGCTCCGTCCTGGCCGGGCTCGGCCCCGTCCTGCGCACGGCCGGCCTCGACCTGCTCGTCTACAGCGCCTCCGACCTGGCCGAACGCGCCGAGTTCTTCGAGCAGTTGCCCGCCCGGCGCAACGCCGACGCGCTCCTCGTGGTGTCCTTCGACCTGACCGCCGAGGAGAGCGCCCGCCTGGACGGCCTCGGCGTACCCGTCGTCTACGTCAGCCAGCGCTCCTCTGGCCGGCCCAGCGTGTACGTCGACGATGTCGCGGGTGCGCGCGCGGGCGTACGGCACCTGGTCAACCTGGGCCACCGCCGCATCGCGTTCCTACGGTCAAGGCGCGGTGCCGCGGGCTTCACGTTCAGCTCGCGACGCCGCATCGACGGCTACCGCGAGGCCCTCCGGGAGGCGGGCGTCGAACCGTCCGACGAGCTGGTCGTCGATGTCTCAGCGCCCGGCCGCCGCGGCACCGAAGAGGCGATCGGCACGCTCCTCGGCCTGCGCGAGCCGCCGACCGCGGTGTTCGCGGAGGTCGACCAGATAGCCATCGAGGCCATCGGCGTCCTCAGATCCGCCCACATCCCCGTACCTGACCGCATCTCCGTCCTCGGCTTCGACGACCACGACATGGCGCAGTGGATGGAGCTGACGACCGTCGCCCAGCCCGCCGTCGAACTCGGCCGTGTCGCAGGCGAGTTGGCCCGCGCCCTCATCGACGACCCCAACGCGGACCCGACCGCCCACCGCGAACTCCCCACCAGCCTCATCCCCCGCGGAAGCACGGGGCCGGTCGGGTCGGTCGGCGCGGGCGAGTCGGTCGGTTCGGTCGAGCCCGGCTCTGAGGGGTAGGCGGGGTAGGGCGACAGGCCGGGCGGGCGGCGCTCACCGGGGGCGCTGATTCGACGTATGCCAAAATAGATGTATGTCGAATGCTGAGGCGGTCCCCCTGGAAGGCGTGGCTTCCGCTCCCTGCTGCCCTCCCCTCACCGAGCGCCCCTTCTCGGCGGAGGAGGCCGAGCGAGCGGCACCCATGTTCAAGGCCCTCGGCGATCCGGTACGGCTGCGGCTGTTCTCCCTCGTGGCCTCACACGCGGGCGGCGAGGCCTGCGTGTGCGACATCTCGGACGTCGGCGTCTCACAGCCGACCGTCTCCCACCACCTGAAGAAGCTGAAGGAGGCCGGACTGCTGACCTCCGAACGCCGGGGCACGTGGGTCTACTACCGGGTCGAACCGGCTGTGCTCGCCTCGATGGGGCATCTTCTGACCCCGGCCGCTCCCTGAGCCCCTCGGCGGCTGCGCCCCCTGTTCCGCTCTGCTCCCCTCGCTAAGGATCGTTCCGTCGTGCTCGTCGCCCGTTCTGTGGCTCTGTTCGTCGTCGCCGCCCTGTTCGAGATCGGTGGTGCCTGGCTGGTGTGGCAGGGGATCCGTGAGCACAAGGGCTGGGTCTGGATCGGCGCGGGTGTGATCGCCCTCGGCCTGTACGGCGTGGTGGCCACGCTCCAGTCCGACGACAACTTCGGTCGGATCCTTGCCGCGTACGGCGGGATCTTCGTCGCCGGGTCCATCGCCTGGGGCATGGTCGCCGACGGTTACCGGCCGGACCGCTTCGACGTCATCGGAGCTCTGATCTGCCTGGCCGGGATGGCCGTCATCATGTACGCGCCGCGCGGCCACTGAACCACCGGCCCTGTCACGGCACAGGTCTCACTCGCAGAACCACACTTCGTCCAGGTTGAATTCGGCCGACTCCGTACGGCGGACGTGGAACACCGACACCTTCTCGCCGAAGCTCGAGGCCTGGTACCCGTCTCCGCCGAGGGCCAGGGATCCGAGTGCCGACCAGTCCCGTTGGCTGGGCTCCTCGTCGAGGTCGAAGCCCGCCTCTTCCGCTCTCGCCGGATCCACGCCGAGCTTGCGCAACACCGCTGCGGCGTCGCCGACGATCTCCCAGTCGTCGTCGCAGTCCCAGCCTCCGGCGATCACTTCCTCGCCGTCGGGAAGGATCACGGCGTCCTGGAGATAGCTGTTGCCGTAGTCCATCTCCACCGAGCCGACGATGCGGGCCTCGGGGTGCTGCGTTCGTTGCCGGTCTATCTCACTGGTCAGGGCTTCCGTCAGCAGGTCACTGCCGAGCGCCGGCTCGATGATGTGCACGACGTTGCCCCAGCAGCCGACCGCGACCCGGTCCAGGTCTGCCCGGGTCTCCGGGTCCGGGAAGTCCTGCAGGGAGACGGACGGCAGCTCTTCGACGACCGCCTCCACGGTGCCCAGCGCCGCCACGAACTGCCTTGCCCGCTCCGGGTCGTGCGGCGTCCGGGACACGTCCACCGAGCGTTGCCCGTCCTCTTCCGCGCCCTCGCCCGTACCCGCGCCAGCGCCCACGTCCGCGTCCGCGTCCGGCTCGGGAAACGGTGGGAACTGCAGCGTCAGCGTGGCCCTGCTGCCCATTTTGGGGACCACCTCCTCGGCACCCCGGGCTTCGCTGCCGTACTTCGCCGCCGTCACGCATGGCTCTGTTTCGCGCGCCGTGCCGTGCGCCGTTTCATGCGCTGTGTCTCGCGTTGTGTCTCGCGTTGTGTCACTCATTGCGTCCCCCGTGCTTCCCGCTGCTGCGACCCCTGCTGGGAGGCTAACTCCGGCCACTGACAACGCACTTCCGGTGCTATCGCGACCACTGGCGCGGGTCCTGTAGTTGTCCAGGACTGCACTGAGGCGCTCCTCCGGATTGTTGCGGGCGAGCAAGTCGCACAGGTGGCCCACCGGTTCGCAGACGTATCCCTCATCGTCGTCGCCCTCGTCGTCGCCCGCGTCCTCGTCCAGGTCCTCGTCCCGCTCTTCGAACTCGTCGTCCTCCGAGTCGAAGTCCCTCTCGTCCCAGTTCCGTTCCGTGACCGTGGGCTCGTCGTGGTCGTCGCATTCGTCCGGTTCGGGGCGCAGTTTCCAGTGGGCGTCGCGGTGGATGACCTGGACCTCGCCGAGGTACCAGCCCGCGCCCCGGACGAAGGGCTCGTGCTGTGCGGCCACGAAGTCCTCGCTTGTGGAGAAGCGTTCTCGGATCAGGACGCCGAGGCGGTCCAGGCTCTCCGGTGAGAAGTCCCAGGCCTCGACTCCCCCGCCGGCCTCCTCCGCCCAGGCGGGGAAGGCTTCGCGGCGTTCGGCGAGGTAAGCGCGCAGCCGCAGGTTGTGGTGCCAGCCCGGTTCCTTGAGTTCCGGGTCTGCCTCCAACTCCCGCAGTTCGTCGGCAAGTTCCTGGCGCTGCTCGTCGGTGAGGGGCGGCGGCAGGTGTTCCGGGGCCACCAGCGGCCAGAGGATCTCGGGCCAGGGCTCGCCCGACGTCCTCCACCTCGGTCGGCCGCCGGGCCGGTGCTCCTCGCCGGGATCGGGGAACTTGTCGACCACATCGCGCACGCTCTCGCCGCGCAGGACAGCCCGGATCATCTCGGCGGGGTGCTCGGACCATCCCTCGTAGCGCAGCGGCTGGGTGACGTATATGGAACCCGTCCAGTACGAGTCCTCCGCGTACCAAGTCCCGGGCGGGGCCTCGGGGTTGACGTAGCGCATCTGCCAGCTGGCCTCCTTGCGGCGGACCACGTACTCCCCCAGGTACCAGGCGACTACGACCCAGAAGGGGCGGTGCGCGACTCTGTCGTAGGCCTCGACCGTGCCGAGGCGGTCCCGCAGCAGCTCCTCCAGGGCGTCCAGGGAGTCGGGGGTGAAGTTCCAGCGCTTGCGGCCGCCGCCGGCCTTTTTCGCCCACCAGTCGTGGTAGTCGCGGAAGCGGTCAGGGGGCCAGTACTTCCAGGTGTGGCGGAAGGCTTCCAGTTCGTCGAACTGGACCCAGGGCGTGGGGACTCGGTCGGGTTTCCAGCCCGGCTCGGCCTTCTTGCGTTCGATCACCGCCTTGCGCAGGCGCAGGGCGACCGTCGCGAAAATACTCTCCGTCTTCTCGTAGGCCGCCTGTCCGACCAGGAGGATCGGCACGATGGGCTCAAGGCCGAGCACCGGGTCCGGCTGGATCGCGGGCAGGCCCACGGAGCCCGCGTCGGCGTCCCACACCCAGCGTCCGCCGCCCTCGTCGAGCAGGACCTCGCCGACGTAGCCCGCGAGGCACTCCATGAACAAACCCTGCGCGTGCGTGCCGTCGTCGAGTCCCTGCTCGACCAGTTCCTCTTCGAGTTCTCTGAGCGAGTCGATCGAATAGTCGTGCTTCCAGTCCCCGCCGGTGAACTCGTCCACGAGCAGGTTCATCCGCTCATGGAGGGTCTCGATCCAGATGTACAACGTGTGGGCGGGCGAGCCCTCTTGAGCGTGCAGGCCCGCGAGATAGGCGTCCATGCATCCGAACGTAGGGCATCGCACTGACAATCCCCCGACGGGCCGAACCGGACCGCCGATCGATCGCTCCGTCCGGCTCGCGGCCCGTTCCGGATCTCCGAAAGTTTTCTTCGAGGGCGGGAACTCTCGTACGGATCAGGTGCGTTCACACGTCACCAGCAGGACATCGAGCAGCAGATATCGAAGCCGCCGCGTGCGGACCGTCGGGTCGTTCAGGCCTGTGAGTCCCCGCGCCCGCTGTAGCGCAGGAGCTGCGGCAGGCGGAGTGCCAGGACGCTGAGGAACACCACGAGCAGCACTGCGCTGACGAACGTGGTGGTGCCCACGCCGAACTGCTGGGCTGCCGCGCCGAGTACCAGGGACGCCAACGGCATGACGCCGATGGCGAGTTCCTGGATGCCGAGGGCGCGGCCCTGCACGGAGGGTTCCGTGACCATCAGCAGCAGCGTGGACTGCAGCACACCGAACGTGGCGCTCGTCAGACCGATGCACGCCATCAGGACGAAGGAAAGGGCAGTGTGGTGGGAGAGCGAGAACAGTGCCCACAGGGCAGCCCAGGTGGCCGTGCCGATGACGAACAGGCCGCCCTTGGCGCGGAAGTCACCGAGGCCCGCGATGATCAGGGATCCGGCGAGGCCGCCCGCGCCGCTGCAGGTCAGCAGCCAGCCGAGGCCGGCGGCATCGAGGTGCAGCACCTCGTCGGCGAACACCGGCATGAAGCCCTGGTAGACGGGCCACAGCAGAATGTTGGCGGCCAGCGTCACGAACAGGACGCCGGCGGCGAGCCGGTTGGTGAGGACGGTGCGCAAGCCCTCGGTGAGCATGCGGCCCACCGACTCGGGTCGCTCGCGCGGGCTGGAGTGCGGGGTGCGCCGGGCCTGGTGGCGCAGCGGCCAGAGGGCGATCAGCGAGATGCCGTACCAGGCGGTGGAGATCCACAGGGCGATCGGCGCACCGACGGCGCTGATCATGGCGCCGCCGATGGCCGGTCCGAGTACCTGCGTCATGTTCATCGCCATCGCGTTGAGCGCGTTGGCGTTGCTGAGGCTCTCGCGGCCCACGAGGTCCAGTACGAGGGCGAAGCGGGCCGGTTGGGACGGGGACTGGGCGAGGCCGATGGCGAGGCCGCCGAGGACCAGCGCCCAGTAGGGCACATGGAAGAAGGACTCCATGGTCGCCACCGTGGCCACGGCCACCAGCGCCCAGGAACAGGCGAAGGTGAGCAGCCGGACCCGGTCGAGGCGGTCCGAGAGGACCCCGGCGAACGGGCCGAGCAGCATCGGCGCCAGGCGCGCGGCCGTGAACACGGCGAGCAGCATCTCCGAGTGCGTGGACTCGAAGACGAGCCAGCCGAGGATCAGCGTCTGCGTCCAAGTGCCGCAGAAGAAGAACAGGTTGGAGACCCACAGGCGGCGGAACGGCGGGCTGTTCCGCAGGGACGAGAGGGCCCCGGTGGCCGCAGGCGCGCCCACCGTTCCCGGCCCGTCCGTCCTGCCGGCCTTGCCCGCCTTGCCTGCCTTGCCCGAGGTGCCTCTTCGGCCGGGCGTGCCGTGCTGACCCGGCTCGTCCGCCGGGCCCGGCTCTCCTTGGAGTCCCGTCTTCCGCTGATCCTCGGCGGCCATCTACAGCGCTGCCGTCGGCTTGGAGACGGTGCGCTCCAGGATCACGTACGCGATCACGGCGACGACGAGTCCGCTGACCGCGTCCGAGAACTGCGGGGCGTACCAGTGGACGAGCCCGCCGACCAGGGCGCCGGCGCCCCAGGCCACGAAGGCGGTGGGGCGGACAGCGCCCGTGGGCCGGCCTTCGACGTTGCGGCGGAGGATCACCTGGTCGGCGATGAGGACACCGCCGAGCGGCGGGACGAACACGCTGAGGATGACCAGCCAGTCGAGGAAGTGGTTCCACACACCGGCGAGGGCGGCGGCCGTGCCGATGACGCCCAGGATGAGCGTCATGATCCGCATCTTCGTGCGGGTCAGGTGCGACCAGCTGAGCGCCCCGTTGTAGAGGCAGTGGCTGCACACGGAGCCGAGGTTGACGAAGACGAAGACCGCGGCGAGGGCGTCGAGGAAGGCTCCGTGGTCGCCCGTGAGGATGGGCAGGAAGTTACCGCCGACGGTCTCGGCGGAGGCGATGGCTCCGGCGGCGACGACGACGCCGCCGGTGATCTGCGCGACGAGGCTGGCCAGGGGGAACGCGGTGGCGGTGGCGATGACGGCCTGCTTGCCGTTCTTCGACCAGCGGGTGAAGTCGGCGGTCATCGTGCCGGAGTCGGCGAACGTCGCCATGATGAGCGAGACGGCCGCGCCGAAGGTCATGGCGCCGCCGGCCGAGCCGACGCCCTGGTAGTCGAGGATCGAACCGAGGTCGTGGTCCCGGGCCACCAGGACGATGGCTATGACGCCGACGATGATGAACAGCGGGGCGGCGACCGCGCCGAGCCAGGACAGGGCGCGGATGCCCAGGTAGGTGATGGCGACGAACGCGGCGCCCGCGACGACGGCGACGAGTTGTTCGTGCCAGCCGAAGGCCTGGTGCAGCGTGGCGCCGGTCGCGCCGGTGTTGAAGGCGAACCAGCCCACCACAATGGTGGCGAGGAAGCCGGAGGCCACGATGTAGCCGACGCGGCCGAAGGTCTTGGTGGCCTGGAGGGAGAAGCTCTCGCCGGTGCTGCCCGCGCGGTGGCTGAGCAGCCCGACGTAGACGAACATCACCAGGTTGGCGACAAGGATGGCGGCCAGCCCACGCCAGAAGCCCAGGACGGCGACGACGACCCCGCCGGGCACGGCGTTGGTGAGGATCATCGGGAATCCGAACCAGACGGCCGACACGGTCAGCAGGGACTTGCGGCGTTCCGGGGGAACAGGGCTGTGCTCGTACTCCGAGTCGAGCTCGGGCTCAGCACTCGCGTGTGCGGCATCGTCCGCGAGGGGTTCACGACTGTCCATGGAAAGGGTCTCCGAAGTGGGCTGGCGCGCGGGTCAGTTGAAGGAGGCTGCGAGGGCCTTGGCGGCCTTCTCGAAGGCCTCTACGGGCGGGTTGGTGATACCGGCGCCGATCATGCCGATGCCCGCTTCCTTGTGGGCGATGGCGGTGTTGATGACCGGCATGATCCCGGTGGACAGGACCTTGCGGACGTCGATCCCGGTGGGGATGCCCTGGAAGTCGAGCACCGGGATGGTGACGTTGGGGTTCTGCGCCGTGGTGATCTCGCCCATCTCGCGCGTGAAGCCGATGGCCTCCTGCACGGTGCCGCCGACCAGGGCGACGATGGCAGGCGCGGTCGACATGGCGAAGCCGCCGAAGCCGTAGGTCTCGGTGATGGCGCTGTCGCCGATGTCGAGGCCGGAGTCCTCCGGCTTGTAACCGGCGAACATCGGGCCGATGACCTGCTGGGCGGGTCCGGTGAACCACTGGTTGCCGGCGAGGCCGCTGACGCGGATGCCGAACTCGACGCCGTTGCGGGCCATCGTGGTGACGACGGTGGAGCCGGGGATGCCGTGGGCGGCGTCCAGGGCGGCCTTGGCGAGCGCCATCCAGGTCGGGCCCGAGAAGTAGTCCGAGGAGGCGATGAAGTCGAAGACTTCCTTCTTCTGCTCGGTGGTGAAGCTGGTCTGCAGCAGCGACGGGGCAAGCGCCTGCTGAAGCAGCACGGTGCCCGCGATGTTGCGGTTGTGGCACTCGTCGCCCATGTGGAGGGCCTGCGAGAGCAGCAGCCGCAGGTCGATCGGGCCGCCGATCTCCATGGCCTCCTTGAGCATGGGGCCGAGGACGTCGCGCATCCACACGAGCCGCTCGATGACGGACTCGTCGTTGGCCCCCATGCGGAGGATCTTCGCCATCTGCTCGGAGAGGTTGGTGTACGCGGTGTTGCCGTACGTCTCGTTGTGCACGACGTGCATGTACATGGAGGCGGACGTGACGCCCGCCATGGAGCCGACGCAGTCGTGTTCGTGACAGGGCGAGAAGGTGATCGCGCCGGACGCGGCGAGCTCGGCCGCCTCGTCGAGGTCGGCGGCGAGGCCCTCGAAGACCAGCGCGCCGGTGACGGCGCCCTTCATCGCACCGGCCATGCGGTCCCAGGTGATGGGCGGGCCCGAGTGGAGGATGGTGGTCGGCGTCATGCCGGGCACGACGTCGATGGCGCGCCCGAAGCCGGTCAGCATCGGCTGGGAGTTGGCGATGCGCTGCACGGCCTCGGCGTTGGCCGCCTCGATCCGCGCGGCGACCTCGGGTACCTCCAGGGCGTCGAGCGCGGCGAGGATCTCGGGCTTGCCGCCGCCCGGGGGCGTCCAGTCGAGCGTGGTGACCTTGGCGCCCTGCTTGGCGATGTCCTGCTCGAACATGGCGAGGCCGACGTTGACGACGTCGAGGTCGCCGGCGAAGAGGTCGTTGATCGGGGTGGTCAGGGGGTTGCTCATGCGTTCGAGGCCTTCCGGGCGATGGCGCGGGCGAACTGGCCCGTTTCGGTGCTGCTGCGGGTGACGGTGACTCCGGCCGCCTTCAGAGCGGCGATCTGCTCGTCGAGGGCCGGGGTGTCGAGGTCGGTGCCGAGGACGTATCCGACGATCTCCAGGTGGCGGCCGGCGTCGGCGGCGATCTGCTTGGCCTGCTCGATCGCGGGCAGCGTGACGCCGGCGGGGTCCTCGTGGGCGCCGAAGCCGAGGACGAAGTCCATGACGATCACGGCGACCTCGGGGTCCTTGGCCTCCTCCACGAGACGGGCGAGGCGCAGGGACGGGTCGATCATCGGGTGCGGACGGCCGTTGGTGAAGTCGTCGTCGCCGAAGTCGAGGAAGGTGTGGGCGGCGCTGGCGCTGTCGGCGGTGAGGCGGCGCTCGGGGTCCTTCTGGATGTTGCTCCACACCTCGTCGCCGAGGTCGAACATGGCGTACATCGACTCGTCGCAGAGGGTGCCGCCGCAGAACAGGCCGCGGACGTACCGCTGTTCCGGCTTGAGGAGAGCGGCCACCTCGTCGACGCGGGTGGTGTCGAGGGGCTCGACCTCTGCCTTCGGGTCCACGCCGAGACGGACGGCCTGCAGTGCGGCGTCCTGGCTGCCGGCGGCGAAGTGTCCGCCGGCGGCGACGACGGCCTCTTCGGAGCCGCCCACGAAGTAGACGACGACGGGCTTGCCGGCGGTGGCGATCTCGGCGAGCACCTTCTGCTCGACGGCGGGGGCCGGCGGCTTGGAGACGAGCACGATGACGCTGGTGGACGGGTCGGCGGCGAGCGCGCGGATGCCGTCGATCATCATGATGCCGCCGACCTCCTCGCTGAGGTCGCGGCCGCCGGTGCCGATGAGCTGCGAGACGCCCGCGCCGAGGGCGTGGATGCGGACGCTGACTTCCTGCGAGCCGGTGCCGGAGGCGGCGACGATGCCGACCGAGCCGGGGCGGACGGCGTTGGCGAAGCAGAGGCCGACGTTGTTGATGATCGCGGTGCCGCAGTCGGGGCCCATCATCAACAGGCCCTTGTCGTGGGCGAGTTCCTTGAGGGAGATCTCTTCCTCGACGGAGACGTTGTCGCTGAACATCAGGACGTGCAGGCCGTTCTCCAGGGCCTTGCGGGCCTCGCGGCCGGCGTAGGCGCCGTTGACGGCGATGACGGCGAGGTTGGCCGCGGGGTTGTCCTGCGCGGCGGCGGCGATGGTGCGGTGGGTGACCGTCGTGTCGCCGGCGGCGGGCGCCTTGCGGGTGAGGAGTTCCTCGACAGCGGCGAGCACCGCGTCGACGTCGGCACCCTCACGGGCCTCCACGACGACCATGAGATCGCCGTTGCCGGCGGCCTCGAGTTCGGGTGTGAGCAGGCCGAGGTTGCCCAGCACCCCCTTGTTCATCTCCGTGCCCATGGCCACGAAGGCCTGCTCCACGTCGTCGAGGCCGTTGGCCTTCGTCGAGATGGCCATCAGGGACACGGAGTCGAAGTAGGTGTTCTTCTTGACGACTGCTGTGCTGCTCACAGCGAACCTCGCAGTTCTTTCTCCAGGTGGAGCCCGGTCACCAGACCGGACAGGGTGTCGGCGCCCGAGGTATGGCCATGGGCCAACGCGCGGCGGACCGGGCTTCGGATGGTGTCGACGGCCTGCGCCTCGCTCTGGCCGCGGGTGGCGGCGAGCGAGTGCAGTACGTCGACGAACGGGGCGCGGACGCGCCCCGCGAGGGCCTCACGCAGGGTGGTGGTGCTCAACAGCGTGGTGCGGCCCGGGTGTTCGGTGAGGACCTGACCGAGGGTCTGGGCGAACAGGTCGAGCCTGCTGCCGTCGATCGCGGACAGCACGGCGATGCCGACGAGGAAGTCGTCGCCGGCCGGGGTGAGGCCGGGGCCAAGGCCCAGGAGGGCGAGGACCGCTTCGCGCAGGGCCAGTGCCCCGTCGTGCGAGGCGGGAACGCTCAAGGCGGGCCCGCCGTCGTGCTCGTGCAGCGGCTCGGCGGGAGCGGTGCGGCCGTCGGCGTGGGGAGTGTCCCCGCACGACGAGCGGACCGCCCGTACGAGCCGTCGGCGGCCGTGGTCGAGTGCGGCGCAGACGGCCGTCTCCATCGGTGCGGCGGTCGGCGATGCGCCGAGCATGCCGCCCAACTCTCCGTGCGCGTACGTCACTTGCCTGAGGGCGTGAGCCGCGGTGTCGAGTTCGGCCGACGTCAGCTGGTCAAGGCTCGGCAAAATGGGATTCCATTCTTCGGATTCCCGTATGCAGATCCGGATGCCACCGTCGGCTCCGGGCAGCGTGACGCCGCTCGGAGCGAAGTCGACCGGCTCCCCCGGGCGCACCCCGCTGTCGCCCCAGTGCGGGACGTCCACGACGAGGGTCCGGGGTGCGTCCGCACGCCCGCGTGCGGCGAGCGCCATGAGTTCGCCGTCCGGCAGCAGCAGGTTGAGGACGCCGCGGAACACGCTCTCCACGCGCCCGCGCCCGCGCAGCGCGCGCAGTCGCGCGAGCAGCACCGCGTCGCCCGACTGCGAGCGCAGCACCACGGATGCGCGCACCGGCCCCATCGCCACTCTCCTTCCGAACGGACCACCGGGTCGCTGTCCACCCTTCGGTCACCTCACAAGAAATTGGTATACCATTTCGCAGCCAGAAGCGAACCAGTCAAGGAGGACATACATGCGCATCGTCGTGGCCCTAGGTGGCAACGCACTGGCCCGGCGGGGCGAACCGATGACCGCGGACCACCTGCGGGCCAACGTCAAGGCGTCCTGCGAGGCGCTCGCCGACCTGGCCGGGAAGCACGAGGTGGTCATCACCCACGGCAACGGCCCGCAGGTCGGCCTGCTCGCGCTGCAGAACCTGGCCTACCAGGACGTGGCCGCGTATCCGCTCGACATCCTGGGCGCGGAGACGCAGGGCATGATCGGGTACGTCATCCAGCAGGAGCTCAGCAACGCGCTCGGCGGCGCCCGTGAGGTCGCGGCGGTGCTCACCACGACCGAGGTCGACGAGTCCGACCCCGCGTTCAGCCTGCCGACCAAGCTCATCGGCCCGATGTACTCGGCACACGACGCGGCCGACGCCGCGGCCGAGTACCGGTGGACCATCGCCCGGGACGGCGCCGGTTTCCGCCGGGTCGTGCCCTCGCCGCACCCGGTGCGGATCATGCAGGCCCCGCTCGTACGCACTCTGCTGGAGAACGACCGGCTCGTGGTGTGCGTCGGCGGTGGCGGTGTCCCCGTCAAGACCGACAGCAAGGGCCGGCAGACCGGGCTCCAGGCGGTCGTCGACAAGGACGCCGCGAGCGCGGCCCTGGCGGCCGAGCTGGAGGCGGACATGCTGGTGATGCTGACGGACGGCGACTACGTCAGCGAGAACTGGGGCACGCCCGAGCAGCGCGATATCCTGACCGCGTCCCCGGAGGCGATCTCCGAACTCGCCTTCGCCGAGGGCTCGATGAAGCCCAAGGTCGACGCGGCGATCCGGGTCGCGCAGGCGGGCGGCCGCGCTCTCATCGGCCCCCTGGACCGCCTCGACGACCTGCTCGAGCGCCGGGTCGGCACGGAGATCCGCCCCGACGTGCCGGAAGGCATCGTCTTCGTCTGAGCAGCGCGCACGCTGGCGCCTCGTACGTCCGTGGCGCGGGTGGCCGGGCCGCGCATACGACTGGGCCGCCACCGGTCATTCTCCGGTGGCGGCCCAGTCGTCTTCCCGCAGGGCGGGGCGCGCTCACTCCTTCGCGGCCCGCATATGTGCGGCCGCCGCGCTGCGGCCCGTCTCCAGGTGCTTCAGCACCAGCTCCTCGACGCGCGGCACGTCCCGGGACGCGATCGCGTCGTACAGCTCCTCGTGCTCCTGTGCCACGGCGAGCAGGTCGTCGTGTCTGCTGAGCAGCCAGCGCATCCGGCTGCGCAGGGTCCGCTCCAACTCGCTGAGCAGCTCGTTCGCCGCCAGCCAGGTCACCGTCTCGTGGAAGTCCGCCGCGGCCCGGCGCGCTCGTACGGCGTCGCCCTCGCGCGCGGCCGCCAACTCGGCGTCGAGGTCGGCGCGGAGCCGTTCGAGGCCGGCGCGAGTGCTGCGCTGCGCCGCGAGCCGGAACGTGAGCGTCTCGAGCGCGCACCGCACTTCGTCCAGATCCGAGATGTCGGTGGGGCTGAATTCCCGTACGACCGCCCACGTTCGCGGGCGAGGGGTGACGAGCCCCTCGTTCACGAGCGCCTTGAGGGCGTCACGGACGGGCAGCCGACTCACACCGAGCTCGGCCGCGAGCTCACGCTCGACAAGCTTGCTGCCGGGGCAGCGCACGCCGTCGAGGATCTCGTCCCGAAGCTGACGCGTGACCCGATCCGATTCGGGCTCGAAGCCTTCACTACCTGCCATGCCGCACATTCTCTCATCAGGGAGAAGCCAGTTTTGTATACCACGGAAATCCTGTGCGGAGTCCGGCCCCGATCGGACCCCGGTCCGGCCTCATTCCGGCCTCAATCGGGCCTCATTCAGCCCTCAACCCGGCGGGATCCTGCGGAAGTTCGGCCGTGCCGGTGCCGCGGCGGCAGAAGTGGGCGATCGAACCGGTCATGCGGGCGCATATCCCCGTTCCTGCACCAGGCGGTGTGCAAGCTTCGTGAAGGCTCGCGCCGCCGCGCTCTGGTAGGCGCTGTCCCGGCGCAGCAGCGTCACTCCGCGGGTGGGCAGCGGCGGGTCCAGGGCGATCGGAGTCAGGTGCGGATGGTCGTCGGTGATCGCGTCGGGCAGGACCGTGGCGAGGGTGGGGGTGCGCTGGACGATCTCGGTGATCGCCTGGATGGAGTTCGCCTCGACGGCGATGGGCGGGCTGATCCGGTGCGCCGCGAAGTAGGCGTCGACATGTCCACGGGTGACGAAGTCATTGCTGAGCAGGGCGAGTTGCTGCTCGGCGAGGTCGGCCACCGACAGCGGGCCGTCCGCAGCAGCGTGTGCACCCTCCTCTCCTTTCCGGCCGCCCGGCCGCCCATGTGCCGTGACGACCAGGCTCAGGGTCTCCGTGAACAGCGGGTCCGCGGTCACGCCGGCGAGGTGCGGGCCCTCGAAGGCGATGCCGAGGTCGATCTCGTCGGCGGACAGGCTCGCCTCGATACGGTCCTGCGTCATCTCCCGTACCTCCAGGCTGATCCCCGGGTGCCGGGCGTGCAGCTCCTGCACCAGGGGGCCGGTGAGGTACGCGGTGAAGGTCGGCGTCATCGCAAGGCGCAGATGCCCACGGGCGAGGTCGGCGACGTCGAGCACGGCGCGGTCGGCCGCGGCCAGGTCGCGCAGCGCGCGCCGCGCGTAGTGCACGTACGCCTCGCCCGCGTCCGTGAGCCGCACGCTGCGGCCGCTGCGATCGAGCAGTTGCGCGCCGACCACCCGCTCCAGTTGCTTGATCTGCTGGGACAACGTGGGTTGGGAGATCCGCAGTTCCTCGGCGGCGCGGGTGAAGTTGCCTTGCTCGGCGACCGCGATGAGGTAGCGGAGATGACGCAGCTCAGGACCCATGACCCGAACTATAGGAGCGGTCGGCCGACACGGTCCGCGCGTCCGGCCCCGCGCCGACCGGCCGTGCGCTCAGCCGTGGTCGTACACCGTCACCGATATCCCCCGCGCCACCAGACGCTCCATGATCAGCGGTTCGATGCGCGACCACTTCCCGCCCGCGAGCCCGCAGCCGATCCGCGGCATGTGGACCGAGGCCCCGAGCTCCAGGGCCTTGTCGCCGAGGCGGCCGAGCGCGGCGTCGATCGCCTCGTACCGCACGGGTGCTCCCTTGCTTCCCGTTCGTATGCCGCGCTGCCCGATCATGTTCGCCACCCACACATACGGCTCGACCTGGATGAACTGGACGGCGCCCAGGCCGAATTCACTGCCCGCGCGCTCGCGGTGCCAGCGTCTGTAGGCCGCCTCCGGCTCCGGCCAGCGGCGGGACACGGCGAGGACGAAGCCCTTGCCCCAGCCGCCCAGGTCGTTGCAGACATGCGCGATCAGCTTGACGCCCTTGCCCTGGGGCGCGGTGGCGTCCCCCCGTACGTATGTGATCCCCGTCATGCGCTCAACCGTAGAGCGCGGCACTGACAACGGCGTTCAGCATAGGAAATGGCAGGTCACACAAACTATAGATCGCATCAATAGCAGTGATGGATATCGAGTCTTGGACACTATAGGTACCGGTCGTGCAAGGTGAATGCGTCGGCCCGGAAGGGCGGACCGCCACTGATCGGAGTGACCCATGCATCACCTCTCGAACGGCATCGAGCACTTCCGCCGCGATGTCTTCCCGGCCAAGGAGGAGCTCTTCGCCCGCCTGGCCACACAGCATCGGCCGCAGACGCTGTTCGTCGGCTGTTCCGATGCCCGGGTGACACCCGAGCTCATCACGCAGAGCGAGCCCGGTGAGCTGTTCGTCGTCCGGACCGCCGGCAATCTCGTACCGGCCCACGGAGCCGGTGCGGACGGCGTCGCCGCGAGCATCGAGTACGCGGTCGCGGTGCTCGGCGTGCGGGACATCGTCGTCTGCGGTCACTCGGCCTGCGGTGCGATGACGGCCCTCGCCGAGGGCCACGACCTCAGCACCGCGCCCGTCGTGGCCGACTGGCTGCGGCACGCCGACGCGGCACGGGCCCGGATACCCGCCTCGACGGCGCCCTCGGAGTCCCACGTCGCCACTCTCGTACGGGCGAACGTGGCGGCTCAGCTGCAGAACCTGCGTACCCATCCGGCAGTCGCCCGCGCTCTCGCCGAGGGGCAACTGACCCTCCACGGCTGGGTGTTCGACATCGCCTCCGGGTCCGTGGAGAGCGTCGACGAAGGCTCCGCCGCCTCCGAAGGGGCCACGGTCGGCGCCGCCTGACCCTCCCCCAACCCCCTTGCATCACCCTCTCCGAAAGGAACTCCCCATGATCCACGCCCAGTTCTCCCCCGAGGCCCGCGAGGCCGTGACCGTCGCCGCCGTCGCCGCCAAGACGCGCAAGGACCTGTCGTGGCAGCAGATCGCCGACGCGGCCGAGCTGTCCCCCGCGTTCGTCACGGCCGCCGTCCTCGGCCAGCACGCGCTCCCCGAGGCGTCCGCCATCGCCATCGGCGCGCTGCTCGACCTCGACGAGGAGGCCGTGCAGCTGCTGCAGACCATCCCGACCCGCGGCTCGATCCCGGGCGGCATCCCGACCGACCCGACGATCTACCGCTTCTACGAGATGCTCCAGGTCTACGGCACGACCCTGAAGGCCCTGGTCCACGAGCAGTTCGGCGACGGCATCATCAGCGCGATCAACTTCAAGCTCGACGTGAAGAAGGTCGCCGACCCCGAGGGCGGCGAGCGCGCCGTCATCACCCTGGACGGCAAGTACCTGCCGACCAAGCCTTTCTGAGTCCCGCTCAGCAAGGGCACCTGTACGGGGAGCGGCGGCCCGGCCTCCTCCGGCCACCGCGCCGTCCGCGGCCGCCGCTCCCTCCTCGCCCTTCCTCTTCGACAGGCCCCGGCTCTGACACGGGTCACCACCCGGCCTCGGTGCCTGCTGTACGCGGGCTTCTCCGCCGCCACCCGGGGCACGGCCGGGGCGGCGGCCACCGCGCCGCATCAGCACCGCGGACCGGGGCCTGAACCTCACAGAGCCCGAAACCGGACTGACGCCCCGGCCCCGACGCGACGCCTGGCCCGCGCGAACTCCGCGCATCAACCGATCGGCTGACCCCCGGGTCGTCCCAACGCCCGGCCATCTCCAGCCGGTTCAGCGACGGCCCGGCTGCGCATCGGTACGAGCATGGACAGCACGGACCCGCGTACCCCGCCGATCGGCCCCGCGTACGCGCCGCACGGACCCGCACGCGCGCGTACCCCACCAGGCCCCGGCCGCTGAAGACCGACCCCACCGAAAGAGGAACGCCATGGCCTCCGCCCGACGCACCACCCTCCTGTTCGCCGCGCTCGCCGGCGCCGCAGTGCTCGCGACCGCCTGCAGCGCGCAGTCCGGTACGGAGGCGGCCGAGCGGCCCGAGAAGTCGTCCAGCTCCGCCGAGAAGCCCGCATCGCCGAAGTCCGAGTCCGGCTCCGCCAAGCCCGCCGACGGGAAGAAGAAGGGCAAGAAGGACCCCGGCGCGAGCCGCGACCTGCTCGCCGCCGCGCGCTCCGGGGACGCCGACGACGTACGCGATGCCATCGACCGCGGCGCGGACCTGGAGACCCGCGACGACAGCCGGCGCACGCCGCTGCTGCTCGCCGCCACCGGCGACCACGTCGAGGCCGCCGAGATCCTCGTCGAGGCAGGCGCCGACCCGGACGCGCTCGACCAGCAGCACGACACCCCGTGGCTGGTCACCGGCGTGACGGGCAGCGCCGAGATGGCCCGGGTCCTGGCGAAGGCCGAGCCGGACTACGGGATCGTCAACCGGTACGGCGGCACGTCCCTGATCCCCGCCGGCGAGCACGGCCACGTCGACTACATCCGCGAGGTCACCACCAACCCGGACATCGACGTCGACGTGAACCACATCAACAACCTCGGCTGGACCGCCCTGTTGGAGGCCGTGATCCTCGGCGACGGCGGCGAGGACCACCAGGAGTCCGTCAAGCTCCTCCTGGAAGGCGGCGCCGACCGCGACATCAAGGACAACAACGGCCAGACCGCCCTGGACCACGCCGAGCAGAAGGGCCAGGACGAGATCGCACGCCTGCTGCGCGGCTGACCGGCCGGACAGCGATGCACAGCACAAAGCGGTGGCCCCCCCCGCCGGGGAGGGCCGGGGGGCCCCCCCCCCGGG
>NZ_JASCIQ010000015.1 GCF_029968035.1 Streptomyces cavernicola
AGCCGGGTTCTTCACCAACTGGCCGTATCTGAACACGAGTTGGGGATCGCCCTGGAAGCAAGGCAAGGAGGCTCGGCGAACTCTCGCTCGCCGGGCCTCTTCGCATACGCGCAGCAGCGCTCACCGAGACATACGCCTCAACTCCCCTCCCCCGTACAACTCTTCAGGTTCACCGGGAGTCAACCCTGGGATTTCCGTACGTTCTGGAGAGGAACCCATGTCCCAGCCTCATCACAAGCGCTCTCGTCGTCCGGTCGTCCTGGGCTCCGCTGTCGTCGCGGCCGCCTTGGCCGGTGGCCTGCTCCTGGCTCTGCCCGGCGGTGCGAGCGCTGCCGGGTCGGGGCTCGCCGACGACTTCGACGGTGACGGCTACCGCGATCTGGCGACCGGCGCCCCGGGGGCTGTCGCGGGCGGGAAGGCGAAGGCCGGTGCCGTGGTCGTCAACTACGGCTCGTCGAGCGGGATCAGCTCCGCGCGCCGCAAGGTGACGTCGCAGAGTTCCTCCGGCGTGCCGGGCGCTTCGGAGACCTCGGACCGCTTCGGCACCGAGCTCGCGCACGGCGACCTCAACGACGACGGCTACGGCGATCTCGTCGTGGGCACGCCGTTGGAGGACGTCCCCGGCGACGTCGACCGCGGTGCGGTGACGATCCTGTGGGGCGGCTCGTCCGGGCTTTCGGGCGGCACGACGGTCAGCGATCCGAACGCCTCGGGCCACGACCGGTTCGGCCAGTCGCTCGCGGTCGGCGACTTCACCGGCGACGGGAAGGCCGATCTGGCGGTCGGCTCCACCGGCAAGGACGTGTGGGTCTTCAAGGGCGGCTTCACCAAGTCCGGCGGCCCGGCCGGGAAGTTGCGCTTCGACGCGCAGATCGAGGCCGGCGCGTACCCCGACGGCGCCGTGCAGCTGGCCGCCGGGGACTTCGACGACGACGGCACGGACGACGTGGTCGTGGGGTCCTGGGCGGGCAACTTCGTCTACCGGGGCGCCTCGACCGGGCCCACGCTGCAGACCGAGGCGGGCGAGGGCAACCCGGGCGCGCTCACCGCTGCCGACTTCGACCGCGACGGGCACGACGACCTCGTCGTCGGCTCCGACTACGTGTCCGTCACGGACCAGACGGCGAAGGGCGGCTACGCCACCGTGTTCTACGGCGGCACGGCGGGCGTCGACACCGCTCGCAGCGCCGTCTTCAGCCAGGCCACGGCGGGCGTGCCGGGAACGGACGAGTACCACGACTCCTTCGGCGGCGCACTCGCCACGGGCGACGTCAACGGCGACGGCTACCCGGACCTCGCCGTCGGCGCGAACTTCGAGACCATCGGTTCGGCGAACACCGCGGGCAACGTGTGGGTGCTGCGCGGCGGCGCCTCCGGCCTGACCGCAACCGGCGCCCAGTCCTTCAACCAGGGCACCTCAGGCGTTCCGGGCGCCAACGAGTCGTCGGACCTGTTCGGCGACGCCGTCCACCTCGCCGACCACGACAAGGACGGCCGCGCGGACCTGTCGGTGGGCGCGGCCGGCGAGAACAGCGACGACGGCGCCGTATGGGTTCTGCGCGGGTCCACCGGAGGCATCACGACCACCGAGGCGGTGAGCTTCGGCGCGACGTCCGTGGGCATCGGGAACTCCGGGGAGGACCCGATGTTCGGGGACGTCATGTCGGGCCACTGACCCCATGAAATGGCTGGGCGGCCAAGGGCGTTGAGCACGTCATGACTCAAGGACCGGCACCCCGCCCACTCTCCGACCAAGCCCTCTCCAGCCTGCTCGGCGAGCAGCAGTTCGGCACACTGGCCACCGTCAAGCGCAGCGGCCGTCCCCACCTGACCACGATGCTGTACAGCTGGGACCCCGAAGCCCGCGTGGTGCGGTTCTCCACGACGGCCGACCGGGTCAAGGTCGGGCATCTGCGCCGCAACCCGCGTGCCGCCCTGCACGTGCAGGGCGGCGACGTGTGGTCGTTCGCCGTCGCTGAAGGCGAGGCCGAGGTCTCCGAGAGCACGACCGCTCCCGGCGACGCCGTCGGGCGGGAACTGCTCGCGATGATCCCGCAAGCCGCGAAGCCGGAGGACGAGGCTGCGTTCCTGGAGCAGCTGGTCGCCGAGCATCGGGTGGTCATCCGCTTGAAGGTGGACCACCTGTACGGCACGGCGCTCGACGTCGAAGGCAAGAGAGAGTAAGCCCTGGGCTCAACTCGACGTGCTGCAGGGGCTGTTCGCCCGGTGCCCTACGTGGGGCCTGGCTGCAACTCTTCGACGATCCCCTTGTCCAACGCCGCCCGCACCAGCGCCGAGGCCAGCTCCGCGTCCGCCGCTCCCGTCCCCTCGGCCAGCCGCCGGAGTTCGACCGTCTTCCGCGGCAGCCCCAGACGCTCCGCCCCCTGCATCGCCTTCGCGTCCACGTAGGGCCCGAACTCCGGCCACACGTCCTGGACTTCGCGCAGGAAGATGGCCGCGCCGACCGCACCGATGCCCGGCAACTCCTGGAGGAGTGCGCGGAGTTCGTCCGCGTCGCCGTCCGCCTGTTCCCGCATCTTCCGCAGGTCTCCGCCCCAGCGGTCGAGGAGCAGGTCGGCGGCGTCGCCGAGCTGGGTGGCGGTGCGTTCGTCGTAGCGGCGGTAGCCGCCCTCGCCGAGGGCGTCGACGCGCTGCTGCCACGTGGACCCGGACATGCTGCTCGCGTCGCGCAGGCCCGCCTCGTACAGCGTCCGCGAGGTGGCGACGGCGACGGAGGCGCGGATACGTGCGCTGAGCAGATGCGCGAGCACCAGCGTGCGGTAGAGCGGCTGCGGAGTGTCCCTCAGGCGGATACCGGCCTCGGCCGCATAGGTCTGCCCGTGTTCCCGCAGCAGTTCCCGCAGGACTTTCCGGTTCTTTTCGTCGCTCATGGTGACCGCTGCTCCTCGACTGCTTCTCTGCGCGACGGGTGCCCAGGCCCGCCCGTTTCATGTCCGCCGCACGGAGAACCCGGAAAGGCATGGCTGAGGACGAACCGCTGGACGGCTACCGCAAGAAGCGCGGCCCCCGACCCGCGACGGCATGCATCGCCACCCCCGCTACCTGGCCCTCCGCGACGACAAGCCGACGACCGACGTCGTACGGGAACGGCCCCGCAAGCCGGACGACAGCGGCGGGTGAGCCATGGACCGCCGAAGCGGCAACAGGCGCTGGGCGTACGGCAGTTGCCGTCGGCGGCCGGGGTTCAGTTCTCGCTGAGTACGACGTTGCCGTCGTCTCCCGGGCGTCCCTGCAGGCTGTCTCCGTCGGCCCTCGCGCGGACCGGGGCACGCGTCGGGTCTCTGCGCAATCGGCGTGCGATGGCCCAGCCCGTCTCCGGCTGCTGAACGCGAGCTGTTCTCTTGGGCGTTGTGGCCACGGCGGACAACCTCCGTCTTCATCCAGGTGTTCACGTCGGGAACGCACCTCAGGGCACGTCCTCAGGTAACCGGCGACAGACGCCGCAAACATGCACGGCCCGAGCGTGGGGTGCACGCCTGCCGGGTCAGCCGAGTTCCTCGGCGGTGGGGGTGATGCGGGCGGCGAGGAGGGCGACGTCGTCCTCGAACGTGCCGCTGCGGGCCTGCACGAGTGCGTCGACGAGGTCGGGCAGGGGGCGGTCCGCGTACGCGGCGGCGACGCCGGCTGCCTTGTCCATGCCTGCGCCCAGGCACTCGCCTCGCTGTTCGACCAGGCCGTCCGTGTGCAGGACGAGGGCACTGCCGGGCGGGAGGTGTTCCTCGTGGTCCGGTCGGAGAACGGCCAGGTCGACGCCCAGGGGTGGGCCGATGTCGGCGTGCAGGTAGCGGGCCCGATGCTCCGGGGTGACCAGGAGCGGCGGCAGGTGGCCGGCGCTGGCCCACTGCAGGCGGCGGCCGGCCCCCTCGGGTTCGAGGCGGGCGACGACGACCGTGGCCATGGGGCCGCCGTGCAGTTCGTGCAGGACGAGGTCGAGGCGGTGCAGGATGCGGCTGGGCGGCTCCTGCTCGTCGAACGCGATGACGCGGAGCATGTTGCTGATCTGGCTCATCACGGTCGCGGCGGGGATGCCGTGCCCCATGACGTCGCCGAGCAGCAGGCACGGGACGCGGTCGGGCAGGTGGATGAAGTCGTACCAGTCCCCGCCGATCCGCGGCACCTCGGTGGAGGGCTGGTAGCGCGCATGCAGCTCAAGCCCGTCCAGGCGCGGCATCTCGGGGAGCAGCCGCCGCTGGAACTCCTCGGTGGCCTGGCGCAGCTGCTCGTACAGGCGGGCGTTCTCGATGGCCACGCCCGCCGCGCTGGCCAGGGCGGTGACCGCGGCCTCGTCGTCGTCCGTGAACGCCCCGCCGCCGGTCTTGTCCGCCAGATACAGGTTTCCGTACACGGTGCTGCTCGCCCGGATCGGGACAAGCAGCGAGCCCGGATCGCCTTCGGGGAAACCGGTCGCCCGGGGGTGGTCCGTCGGGGCCTCCAGGTGTACGGGCCGGGGCTCGCGGGCGAGAGCGCCCAGCAGAGCCGTGCCCTGCAGGAGGGCGCCGCCGCCGGGTCGGGCGGTCGGATCCGTCCCGGCGCTCACGCCCGTCCCCGCCCCGGATGTGATCACGCTGAACTCGCCGTCGTCGCCGAGCACCCCCAGGGCGGCGTAGCGGGCGTCGACCAGCTGTCGCGCCGTATCGATGATCTTGTGGAGGACCAGGTCGAGCTCCAGCTCGCGGCTGATCAGAAGGACCGCGTCGAGGAGGTCCTTCATCCGCCCGTGCTCCCGGGCGATCTGCTGCAGCCCCTCTTCGAGCTGGTCCAGGTTCTCCTGTCCCGGACTCTTCGCGGAAGGGACCGGTTCGCCTCGGCTCCTGCTGTCCTGGCTCATCGCACCGCCCTTCTACGCACCCGGGCCTCAGCCCATGTGCGGGTAGTCGATGCCGACGGGCGCGTCCCAGGTCTCCTTGATGGCCCGCGGGCTGGTCCAGCGCTGGATGTTCATCAGCGACCCGGCCTTGTCGTTGGTGCCGGAGGCCCGGCTGCCGCCGAAGGGCTGGCGGGACACGATGGAACCGGTCGGCTTGTCGTTGACGTAGAAGTTGCCGGCCGCGCCGCGCAGCTTCCGGTGCGCCAGGTCGATCGCGCCGCGGTCGGTGGCGAAGACGGCGCCGGTCAGGGCGTACGGGCTGGACGAGTCGACCACGTCGAGGATCTCGGCGTACTTGGCGTCCTCGTAGACGTGCACGGCGATGATCGGCCCGAAGTACTCGGTGGTGAACACCTCGTCGGCCGGGTCGTCGCAGACCAGGACGGTGGGCTCGACGAACCAGCCGGTCGAGTCGTCGCAGCCGCCGCCGGCGAGCACCTCGATGGAGCCGGTGCGCGCCGCGCGGTCCAGGGCCGCCTTGTGCTTGGCGAAGGCGCGGGCGTCGATCACCGCGCCGCCGAAGTACGAGAAGTCGCTGACGTCGCCGTACCGGACGGAGCCGGTCAGGTCGGCCAGCTCGTCCTGCAGGCCCCCGTCCCACAGCGAGCGCGGCACGTACGCGCGGGACGCCGCCGAGCACTTCTGGCCCTGGTACTCGAAGGCGCCGCGGGTGAACGCGGTGGCCAGCGGGGCCGGGTGGGCCGAGGGGTGCACGACGATGAAGTCCTTGCCGCCGGTCTCGCCGACGATGCGCGGGTAGCTGCGGTAGCGGTCGAGGTTGTCGCCGATGGTGCGCCACAGCTTCTTGAACGTGGCGGTGGAGCCGGTGAAGTGCAGACCGGCGAAGCCCGGGTCGGCGAGCGCCACCTCACTGACGGCCCGGCCGTCGCCGGTGACGAGGTTGATCACGCCCGCGGGCAGCCCGGCCGCCTCCAGGAGCCGCATCGTGAAGTGCGCGGCGAGCTGCTGCGTCGGCGTCGGCTTCCACACCACCGTGTTGCCCATCAGGGCGGGGGCGGTGGGCAGGTTGCCCGCGATGGCGGTGAAGTTGAACGGCGTGATCGCGGTGACGAAGCCGTCCAGGGGGCGGTAGTCCATACGGTTCCACTCCCCGGGAACCGAGCGCGGCTGCTCGGCGATGATCTGCCGCGCGTACTGCACGTTGAACCGCAGGAAGTCGATGAGTTCGCAGGCGGCGTCGATCTCGGCCTGCTGCACCGACTTCGACTGGCCGAGGATCGTGGCGGCGTTGATGGTGTCCCGCCACGGACCGGAGAGCAGGTCCGCGGCGCGGAGCAGGATCGCGGCCCGGTCGTCGAAGGCCATGTCGGCCCAGTCGGGGGCGGCGTCCTTGGCGGCCTGCACGGCGTCGGCCACGTCCTGGGAGGTGGCCTGCGCGGCGGTGCCGAGTACGTGCCGGCGGTCGTGCGGCTGCACCACGTCGAACCGCTCGCCGTCGCCGCGCCGCTGCACGCCGCCGATGGTCTGCGTGAGGTCGATGCGCTCGGACTTCAGCTGCGCGATCCGCTGCTGCAGCGACTCCCGCTCGGCCGAGCCGGGCGCGTATCCCTTGACGGGCTCGTTGTGGGGCACCGGTACCGAGGTGATGGCGCTGATGGCGTCCATGAGGTCCTCCTTGGGACGGTCGACCGAGAGCTCGGTCGTCGCGGCGGCCAAGGCCGGGAGGGGGGCGTCGGCAGGCGTCGGCAGGGATGAGCCGTGTCGGCGTCCGCCTCTGTCAGGACCAGCATGGCAGCCTCCGAGCGGGCGCGCCGGAGCCTCGCCGAGCCCTGTGCGCACCGCCCCGCACCGCCTCATCGCCGCACCGCCTCATCGCCGCATCGCCGCATCGCCGCCTCCCGTGGCCCGGTCCGGCCTGGCGCGGCCCGGTCCTGGCCCGGCGCCTGGCCCCGGCCCTGACCCCGCGAACGCGAACTCGCCCAGGCCGTCGAGGAGTTCGTCCCGCCCACGGGCCGTAGGCAGGCGACCGACAGGGGGTACGGCCACCGGGCGCAGTACGGCGGGTTCCTCGCCGGGCGTACGAGGCGTCGGGACTGCCCCGTCGTGCCAGTCAGCGTTTCAGGGACTCGCTCAGGCCTGGGCCTCAACCCTGCCGAATCGACCCGCGATCCGAGCCGTGACCTGGTCGAACATCGCCCGCCACGAGATCGCGAAATCAGAACGGATTACCAGGAGTCCCGTCGCCCTCGACATTGGCCACCATCTTGCGCAGTACCTTCAGCGCGGCCACGTACTCCTCGTCGCTGATGCCCTTGTGGACCACGGCGCGCACCTCGGTCGCCAGCTCACGGAGCCGCACTCTGGCGGCCTCCCCGGCAGCTGTGAGATGCAGGCGCTGCCCGTCATCGATCCGGAGCCATTCGCGGTGGAGCAACTGGTCGACGACCCTGGCGATCTCGTACGGCCCGTCGGCAAGGTGCGTCAGCCGAGCGACGACCTCCTCACAACTCGGCGCCGTGGGGCCGCCGTTCACGCAGTTGAGTACCCAGTACTGCGGCTGCGTGACGTCGATCTTGGCCATGGCGTCACGCAGATGCCGGGTGACGGTTGTATGGGTCAGGCCGCACCAGTAGCCGACCGGCTGAGTGGCCAGCATGTCATCGGTGGCGGCCGGGTTCGCCGGCGCCTGATCGGTGGTGGTTCCGGTCGCTGATTCCATGATCGCGACGCTACATTCCCCCGGCGAACTGAACAAGTAGACACTGAAGGTGTCATGATGGCATCATGAGTGACGTTGAGCACGCGACGGATGAGCCCCCGTTGGGGCCTCTTCTGTACGAAGTGATCCGGGGTCTGTGGCCGCTGCACCGTACGGTCGTGCGCGCTGTGGAGCGAGAGCTGACGGGCACGGGGATGACAGCCGGTCAGCATGCGGTGATGGACGAATTGCGCAGGTGCGGCCCCCGGACGGTTCCTCAACTGGCCCGCCTGCTGGGCCTGGACCGGCAGCCGGTCCAGCGCCTTGTGAACGATGCGACAGCCCTGGGGCTGGCGGAGAGCGGCCCGAATCCGGAGCACCGGCGCTCGCGCCTGATCCGGCTCACTCCGAAAGGGGAAGCCACCATCAGGGGAATCCAGGAAGCCGAGGAAACCGAACTGCGGCGCCGGCTGTCCGATCTCACCGCCGATGACGTCACGACGGCCCTGCACGTACTCCGGCGCCTTGGCGAGGAGTTCAAGGACCTCGCACAGGATGCCCCGCCACAACGTACGGATCGAGGAGACGACCCACGATGACGCATGCGCGGACACACGCCGTCACAGCCGCCACCGTGCCCGTCGAGGCGGGCGAACTCTTCTACGAGTCGGCCGGCGGAGGACCCCCCGTCGTACTGCTCCACGGCGGCATGCTCGACCTGCACATGTGGGACGAGCAGTTCTCGTGGCTCGCGGCCCTGGGGTACCGCGTCATCCGCTATGACGCCCGCGGCCACGGGCGCTCCTCCACCGTGGCTGGGGACTACGCCCACCATGACGATCTACGCGATCTGCTCATCCACCTCGATGTCCCCTGTGCCACGCTCGTTGGGCTTTCCCTCGGGGCGCGGACCGCCGTCGATACGGCGATAGCTCATCCGGAGTCTGTGTCGGCACTGGTCCTTGCCTCGCCCGGGGTGAGCGGCCGGCCCTTCACCGACCCCTACGTCGCGCACCACACCGCACAGCAGATGGCCGCGGTGGGCGACCCGGACGGGGACGGCGGTGCGGAGCGGTTCGTGGAGCATTTTCTCCGGATGTGGGTGGACGGGCCGTACCGCGAACCGTCCCAGGTCAGCCTCGAACTGCGCGAGCGGATGCGTGTGTCGGCGTCCACCAATGTCGTGCGGCACGCCCGCGGGCTCGGGGCTGGGATACCGAGAGAAGTCGGTGCGGCGGACCGGCTGGCCGCCATCGGCGTGCCCACCCTGGTTCTCGATGGAGAGCTCGACAGCAGTGACATCTCGTCGAACGCTCAGGCCATCGTCCAAACCGTTCCCGATGCCAGGCACCAACGGTTCGCCTCGGCAGCCCACATGGTCAACCTCGAGAGCAAGGAACTCTTCAACCTCGCGGTCAAATCCTTCCTCGTGTCCACGACTGACCTCAACTGAGCACGTTCACCTGTACCGGCGGAGCACATTCAGGGGTACGCCGACAGCATTCACTGCAACTCGTCCTGAGATCAACGGGCCTGACCGCAACGGGCCATAAGCGCCCCGCACGCGCCTTTCGTCCACGCACCGTCCGTGCACGCGCGTTCCGTGCACGCCCCTTTACGGGCCCCTTCCGGGGCAATCTCGCCCTGGAGGCCGGCCGAGTGCTTCGCTACGATCGCCTCGCCATGAATTTCCCGAGCGATCCCGCGAGGCCCCCGGCCGGGGTGATCCGGGTGCCGGTGCGCGTGCCGCGTCCCTCGCCCATGGCGTTCGCCAAGGCCGTCTGGGGGTTCGCCGGCGGTGCCACCGGAGACGCCTTCACGAAGCGCCTTCGCCGCGCTGCGCGTCACCCCGACCCGGACCCGTCGCTGGGCATCGACGCCATGACCTTCGCGCCGCTCGCCCTGCGGGAGACCGGCGCTGCGTACTTCTTCGACGAGCACGGCGTGCGCTTGGAGGGCAGCTCCGAAATCTCCCTCGCGGTGTCCTGGTGCGAAGTGAACCGCGTGGCACTGCAGGTGCAGCACTCCCAGTTCCTCGGCCTGAAAATGCTGCGGCTGCTCCTGTGGCCGACGTGCCCCCAATCCTTCCTTGCCGCCCATCCGGGGAGCGCGCCTGCCTGGGACGCGGCACTCGGGGCTTGCGCGTTGGCGGTGGTCAAGGCCACCACCGTCCCGCAGGATTCCATCGAACTGGCCCTGGCCGGACTGGACTTCGCGGGGGCGGCGCGGTTCGACGGGCGGGTGGAGGAGATCCCGCCCGCCGGGTGAGTCAGGTCGGACCTCGCGCCCCGGGGACAGCACATGCCTGCTCTCCTCCAGCTCCTCCAGCTCCTTCAGCTCCTTCAGGTGCTCCAGGTCCTCCAGGTCCTCCAGGTCCTCCAGGTCCTCCAGGTCCTCCAGGAGCTCAGACGAAGTACAGGTCTTCCATGGACCGCACCGCCGACGCGCTGCGCCGGACGCGGAACGCCGTCGCCTGCATCTCCTCCCACCCCCACGGGTCAGAACGGCCGAGCGCGAGTCCGGCCAGGCGGAACCACTCGATCTCGTTCGGCTTCTCGCTCAGATCGACGCCGGCGTTGTGCAGCGCCCAGCCAGGCAGGTGCAGGGAAGCGACGACCGCGTGCGGGTCACCGGTCACGGCGAACGTTTCCTCACCGGGCCTTCCGCAGGCGTGGAACATCGCACCGTCCGGCAGCCACACCACGTCCTCAGTGTGTTCGGCACAGCCGTACTGGCCGTAATAGCCGTAATAGGTGACCCGGCCCACGAGACGCGCGTCGGGAAACCGCTCACGCAACCGCTCGGCCTCGGACAGCAGCGACACACCGCTGCCGTTGTCACCGTCGTCACAGTCATTGCCGTTGTTGCCGTCGTTGCCGTTGTTGCCGTCGTCGGCGAACGCGGCATCAGCGATGCCCAACATGCTTCCCCACGCGGCGGCGTGCACGATGTCCAGATCAGACCGAACCGACGACGGCAACGCAGCCTGCACAGAACGCGGACCGAGGTCTGCCAGCACCTCCTCGACGCTCTCGAACGACTCGACGAACGCACGGGCCCGCTCCGCGTCCTGGGGCGGCAGGTCACGGGCGTCGAGGTCGAACGGCGGTTGGAACACGCTCAGATGGCACAAGCCCACCGAGCCCCGCACGGCCCGATCCGGCGCGGACGTCCAGTGGTCGACGTCGGACATGCCTCTGCCCTGGCTGCCGGTCACGGCCCTCCTCCGCCACGCGATGAACTGGCTGACGGGTCGGGCGGATGCCGGTGCCGGAACGCGGCGCATGAGCAGACGTCACCGTATCTCTGCTGGCTGTTTCCGTAGCTGTCGTTGTTTCCAGCTGCTGTGCCCGTAGTCATGTTCCGCCCCCCGTCGTCAGCACCGGTCGCTGCGCGTGCAGCCCGTCGACCGGCGCTGTCCACGCTAGTCGGCGGCACTGACAACGGCCATTGCTCGTCCGGGAGTTGCCCAGGGCTACAAGGCGACGTAGACCGTGTTGGCCGACGAACCCCCTTGCAGCGGGTTAGGGAACTCCACCACATGGCTCGTCGGCTCGGCGAAGACCTCCGCGAGCACCGCCTCGAACTCCTCGTCCGGCGGGTCGTTGGACCACAGGGCGAAGACGCCGCCGGGCTGCAGGCAGCGGGCGAGGGCACGCAGGCCGTGCGGGGTGTAGAGGTCGGCGGGGCGGGGTGCAGGACGTGCCGGGGCGAGTGGTCCACGTCGAGCAGAACCGCGTGGAAGCGGCGGTACGGGTGCTCGGGGTCGAGGCCGGAGTCGGCGGCGGCCAGCGCGAAGAAGTCGCCCTGGACCAGGCGGCACCGGGGGTCCGACGTCAGCTCCGCGCCGAGCGGCACCTGGCCGTGCCGGTGCCATGCGATGACCTCGCCGAGCGCCTCGACCACGGTCAGGGAGCGCACCCTCGGGTCGTCGAGCACGGCCCGCGCGGTGTACCCGAGCCCGAGTCCGCCGACCGCGACGTCGAGCCCGGACTCTCCTTCTACGTACGGGAGTTGCGCCAGGCCGAGTCGGGTGAGGGCGATCTCGCCGGCGGTGAAGAGGCTGGACATCAGGAACTCGTCGCCCAGCTTCACCTCGTACACGTCGTCCCCGGAGACCGGGTCCCGTCGACGGCGGAGGCTGAGGTCGCCCATCGGGGTCGGGCGCCAGTCGATCTCCTCGAAGCGCAGGCTCATACGCGGGTCCTTTCGCGAGCGGGTACGGCGGGTACGGCGGGTACGGCGGGTACGGCGGGGCAGGGGCGGTTGACGTGGCGGATAGGGCTGGCGCCTCGCGAGGGGTGCGTGCGGCGAAGGGTGAGCGCCCGGCCTAGCGCTGGACGTATCCCTCTCTCAGCGGGCCGCCCACCAGGTCCAGGACCTGCTCCGCCGCTGCCGCGAGGGGCGCCGACTCGGCCTGTTCCGCCGCGCGTTGATGCCCGTCCAGGAGAGCCTTGCCGCGTACGGGGTCCGCGCCGAGGAGTCTGCGGGGCAGCCACTTACCGATGCCGGTCCAGGCCCCGTGGTGGGCGGTGAGGAGGTGTGCGGCTTCGCGCAAGGTGTGGTCGGCCAGGGCGAGTTGTTCATGCCGTTCGGTCGCCGGGGCGTCGCGCAGGTCGTCGACGAAGCAGGTGAGGAGGTAGCGCCCGCGGGCCCACTCGGCGGGGGTGAGCGGGACGGGGCCGGCGGTGAGCAGTGCTCGGGCCTGAGTGCGGGCGCGGCCCAGGTCGCCGTGCGGGTCGAGGAGCGGCAGGCCTTGGGCCTAGATGAAGAGGAGGGTGCCGCGACGGTTGCCCCTGTTGTCCTCCAGGGCCTCCTCGATGTCCGCGACGGTGTGCACGAAGAGCTCGGCCAACCGGCCGTCGTGGCGCACGACTTCACGCCGAGTGCTGTCCGACGCGGGCAGCAGGACCGCCACGTCCAGGTCGCTGCTCGCCGTCGCCCGGCCCTGCGCGGCCGAACCTCCCAGCACGGCGCCCACCGCGTGCGGGAAGTGGTGCGTGACCAGGCGGAGAGCCTCGGATGCGGGGCTGTCTCGATCATCCATGGCCGCCGATGGTGCCAGCTGCGGCCCTCCGTAACCAGCATCCCCGGCAGCTATCGGACAGCCTGTCAGGGCAGGCGGTCAAGACAGCCTGTCAGGGCACCTGGCCAGGACAGCTACTCGGGGCACCCGGCCAGGACAGCTACTCAAGACAGCTACTCAGGACCGCCTCACCCCGCGCCCCCGGACAGTGCCGTGAGTGCGCCCACCGGGTCGTGGTCGGGGGTGCCTCGCGGCCACCAGTCGTCGTGACCCGGTTCGCTCTCGTACGCGTACCACAAGCCGTCGAGGCCGAGGCGGAGTTGGAGCGTGCCGTCGGGGTGCGTCAGGTGGTTGCGCCTCGGGGTGAACAAGGGGAACTCGGCGGCGCGCAGGGCAGGTCTCGCCTGGTCGAAGCGGCCGGCGGGCGGGTCCCAGGGCTCTTCGAGGACGGCGAGCCCGTCGCGGCCGCCCTGCCGCCAGGCTGCGACGGCGCGTGCCAGGTCCGTGGCCGTACGCCCTGCGGCCGCGGCCAGCGACTCGTACTGCGCACGGCTCGCCCCCGTCAGGCCCGAGCCTGGGCGGGCGGCGGCGATTCTGACCGCGTCCTGCCACAGCGTCAGTTCGCCGACCGGGTCCTGGCCGGTGGCGAGCAGAGCGTGCGCACGGGCGGCCGCGTCGGTCGCCAGCTGATCCAGGGCGAACGGGTCCGGGCCGCCCGGCGCCGCAGGGTAGGCCGGTGGCTGCTCGGGGTGCGGCAGCGGCGGCTGCGGTCGCGGCAACGGGGGCAGCGTGCGGGGCGCGAGGGCGTCCCGGGCGCGAACTCCCGGGACGCGTACGGCTGTCGGCGACGGACCGGAGCGCGCGGCGAGCGTCGCGTTGCGCCGGGACAGCTCCGCGAGGAGTCCGCGCTCGCCCCGGCCGCGCAGCAGGAGCAGCACGAACGGGTCCTCGTCGAGCAGCCGCGCCGTCCGGTAGCAGAGCGCCGCCGCGTGCTTGCAGGGACGGCCCGAGTCCGGGCACGAGCACTCGGGGTGCAGCTCGCCCGGCGCGGGCAGCAGCGGCACTCCGCAGTCGGCGAGGGACCGGGGCATCTCCCGGTCGAGCAGCGCCGCGATGTGTCCGGGCTGTGCCGCGGCCGCGTCCAGGAACCGGTCCCACTCCTCGTCCGTGAACGTGGGCAGGGTGATCTTCGCGCGGTACGGGCGCGGGCGGCTGCCGTGCACATACGCGAGGAGCAGGCCCGGGGTGACCGTGACGGCGTCGACGCGGCCACGCCCCGCGTAGTCCCGCCCGCGGGCCAGGCGTGCCGGGTCGAGCGCGGACTCCTCCAGGGCGTCGATCCACGCCGAGCCCCACCAACTCGCCTCCCCCGCCGCCTCGTCGGGGGCTTCCGCCCGGAACGTGCGGCGCAGGTCCTCGGCGGGCTCGGGCGGGCGGGACGCGCGGCCGGCCGGGGCCGCACCGGGTGCGGCGCCCGAACCCGTGCCCGTACCGCCGTGGCCGCTCGGGGCACTCGGGGTGCCCGGGGCACTCGGGGCGTCCTCGCTCAGGCGTCTGCGGCGCCTCCCGATCCGTACGGGCTTCGTCGTCTCGTCCCGCTCCGCCCGTCGCCGTTCCGCACCGGCCCGTGCCAGGGCGGACCGCGCGGCGGCACTGGCGAGGCTCGCGCCCGACGCCGGGACCGCGTCCCCGTCCTTGGCCGTACCTGTGCCTGTGCCTGTGCCCGTGTCCGCGCGCTGAGGGCGAGCGGGCTCCGGCGTGGCCGGGCGGCTGCCGTCCGACGTCGCTGGAGCGTCGGGGGCCGACCGGCCGGCCTGCCCCTCGGGCGCGACCTCCGGCTCGACTGCCTCCGAGCCCTCTCCCGACCCCGCTCCCGACCCTGCTCCCCACCCCTCCGCCGACTCGCGCATCGAGCGGCGGCCCATGCGCGCCATCCGCTTCAACTCCGCGACGGTTTCCGCCGATCGAGCCTCGCTCGGGGCTGCTTCCCCAACGGCTGACGGGGTGCGGGTGGCTGCCGCCGGAGCTGCGTCCGCCGGGCGTTCCTCCTCACCGCCCGCGCCGTGCTCCTCCCGCGCCGCCTTCCCCCGACGGGCCTCACGCAGCGCCTCCCGGGCCACGTCGCCGGGGCGCGGGCCGGCGGGTTGGCCGACGGGTTCGGCAGCCTCGGACCCAGCTGCGCCGGAGCCGTCGGGCACAGCCGTGAGCCGGGCCGGAGCCTCGGCCTCAACGGTGTCCGCCTCCGTTCGAGAACCCTCGCCCGCACCCTCACCCGCCCCCGCGAGCCGCGCCTCCCGCAGCGCGCGCCGGGCAGCCTGGGCCGGAGTCTCCGAAGCCGCCGCGGCCTCCCGAGCCTCCGAGACCTCCGAGACCTCCGGCACGTCCCCGTCACCTCGCCCTGTCGTACTCATGCGGGCCTCCGCAGCGAGATCAGATCCGCCAGCTCGCGGTCCGTCAGTTCCGTCAGGGCCGACTCGCCCGAGCCGAGCACCGCGTCGGCGAGGGCGCGCTTCGCCGCGAGCATCTCGGCGATGCGGTCCTCCACCGTGCCCTCGGTGATGAGCCGGTGGACCTGCACCGGCTGGGTCTGCCCGATGCGGTACGCGCGGTCCGTGGCCTGCTCCTCCACCGCCGGGTTCCACCAGCGGTCGAAGTGCACGACGTGGCCCGCGCGGGTGAGGTTCAGGCCCGTGCCCGCCGCCTTGAGGGAGAGGACGAGGACCGGGGTCGCACCGGACTGGAAGCGGTCGACCATGCGCTCGCGCTCGGCGACCGGCGTGCCGCCGTGCAGCAGCTCGGCCGGGACCGCGCGGCCTTCCAGGTGCTCGGCGATCAGCTTGGCCATGCCGACGTACTGCGTGAAGATCAGCGTCGAGCCGTCCTCCGCGAGGATCGTGTCCAACAGCTCGTCGAGCAGGTCGAGTTTGCCGGAGCGGCCGTCCAGCCGGACCGCCCCCGACCCGCCCGCGGCCTCCTTCAGATACTGCGCCGGGTGGTTGCAGATCTGCTTCAGCGCGCCGAGCAGCTTCAGGACGAGGCCGCGCCGCGCGATGCCCTGCGCCGCCTCGATCGCCGCCATCGACTCGCGGACCACCGCCTCGTACAGCGAGGCCTGTTCGCGGGAGAGCGGCACCGGGTGGTCGGTCTCCGTCTTCGGCGGCAGCTCCGGGACGATGCCCGGGTCGGACTTCTTGCGGCGCAGCAGGAACGGCCGGATGAGCCGGGCCAGACGCTCCACCGCCTCGTCCTGCTCACCGCCCTCCACCGCGCGCGCGTGCCGGGAGCGGAAGGCCTTGAGGGGGCCGAGAAGGCCGGGCGTCGTCCAGTCGAGCAGGGCCCACAGCTCGGACAGGTTGTTCTCGACCGGCGTGCCCGTCAAGGCGATACGGGCCGGGGCGGGGATGGTGCGCAGCGCCTTGGCCGTGGCGGAGTGCGGATTCTTGACGTGCTGGGCCTCGTCCGCGACGACCATGCCCCAGGGCTGTTCGGCCAGGCGCTCGGCGGCGGAGCGCATCGTGGCGTACGTGGTGAGGACGAAGCCGCCGTCCAGGTCGCCGAGTGAGCGGCTCGCGCCGTGGTACCGCCGCACCGGGACGCCCGGCGCGAAGCGGGCGATCTCCCGCTGCCAGTTGCCCAGGAGGGAGGCCGGGCAGACGACCAGGGTGGGTTCGCGGCGGGCCCTGCGCAGGTGCAGCGCGATGAGCGTGACGGTCTTGCCGAGGCCCATGTCGTCCGCGAGGCAGCCGCCGAGGCCGAGCGACGTCATGAGGTCGAGCCAGGCCAGGCCGCGGAGTTGGTAGTCCCGCAGCTCGGCGTCCAGGCCCGGCGGCGGCTCGGCCGGCGGGAGGCCTGCGGTGAGGCGGTCCCGCAGCTCGGCGAGCGCGCCGACCGGGACGGCCTCGACCTCCTCGCCGTCGACCTCGGCCGTGCCGGTGAGCGCCGCCGACAGGGCGTCCACCGGGTCGAGCAGGCCGAGTTCGCGTTTGCGGGCCTTGCGGACGAGCTCCGGGTCGACGAGCACCCACTGGTCGCGCAGGCGCACCACCGGGCGGTGCGCCTCGGCGAGCTGGTCCATCTCGGCTTCCGTGAGGGGTTCGCCGCCGAGCGCCAACTGCCAGCGGAACTCCAGGAGATGCTCGGCCTCGAAGAAGCCCGTGCCGTCCGTCGCGGAGCCCGGCGCGGACCGGACCACCGCCGCGGCCGACAGGTCCTGGGCGAGGTCGCGCGGCCAGTGCACGGCGACCCCGGCGGCGCCCAGGCGGGCGGCTGCGGTGCCGAGCAGGTCGTACAACTCCGTCTCGGAGAGCGGGAGTACGTCCGGGGCGTCGCCTTCGGTGAGGCGATCGAGGGGCGGCCAGACGCGGGCGGCGCGGCGCAGGGCGAGCGCCGCGTCCACGCGCGCGCGGGGCCCGAAGGTCTCCTCGCCCTCGCCCTCCCACAGCGCGACGGCGTCGATGACGAGGGTGGGGTCGGCGAGGCTGTGGACCTGCACCACTGCGGCGCCCGCCGTGCGGTCCTCGTCGCTGCGGTCGAAGAGGTCGCGGCCCGACAGGTCGAGGCGGAGCGAGATGCGCACGCCCGCGTCCATGCCGGCGGCGGCTTCGGCGGCCCACTCGCGCGCGTGCGGCAGCCGCTGCGGGGCGCGCGCGGCGAACGCGGGCCCCACCGAGTGCGGCGCGGCGGCCGTGCGCGGCAGGGAGTCCGCGACCGCGTCGAGGAACGCCCGCAACAGCGCCTCGGGCTGCGGCAGTTGCAGCGGAACGGCGTCGTCGAGGGGGACGGCGTGGCCCTCGTACGGCAGGGCGGCGGCAATCGCGCGGAGGTGCTCGACGTCGTCGCTCTCCAGCGGGCCCGCGCGCCAGGCGTCCAGGTCGTCCGCGGTGAGGCCGGGCAGCAGTCGGCCACGGGCGACGAGCCGCAGGGCGAGGCGGGCGGCGGCGCCCCAGCAGGCCGTGGCGGGGTGGGCGGCCGGGTGCTGCCCGGCCGCGAGGAGCAGGGGCAGCGCGTCCTCGACCGAGAGGGTCAGGGCGGGTGCCGTGGCCCTGCGGACGGCGGCGCCCCTGCTGCGTACGACCGTGAGCTCGGTGGGTTTGCCCGGCGGTTCAGGAAGCCGGTCGGCGTCGGGGAGCGGGCCGCCTTCGGGGTGCCAGAGGGCGAGCCGGCCCTCTCGGGGCAGGGGGGCGGGCAGGAAGACCGCGGCGAGACGCAGGCGCGGGTCGGCTCCCGCGGTCGCGCTTCGCTCCCCTGCTTGAGTCATGGCTTGAGTCATGGCTTGAGTCATGGCACAGCTCACCCCCTTCGGACATCGCTCGTCCGTCGTCGATCGGACGTCTACGACTCTACGGAGGGCCACTGACAATCGACCGCGCCGGCCACCGCCGGACGCCGGACGCGGGTGTCGACGGCCGGACGCGGTTCTACGGGTGCGCCGTCGAGACGACGTAGACCATCGGGTGGTGCGGGTTGCTGCGGTCCACGTACACGTCGTGGCTGGGGCGTGGGTCCGGCTGGTCGTGCTGCAGGCCGTAGAAGGGGCCTTCGCCCTTGAACGTCCAGCCGACGACGTCCCGGTCGCGCTTGTTGATCGGCATCCGGTCCTTCTTCAGGTCCGTGACGTCGCTGTCCATGCTCTTGAGGAACTTGTGCAGGCCCTTGTTGCTGGTGAGGAACTGGACGTACATCCGGCTCGTGCGCCAGTTGTTGGTCTCGTAGTACGCGACGCGGCGGGAGTACGCCGGGATCGGCACCTCGTAGATACGGCGCTGCACGCGCGAGGGCCACTCCGACGTGAGGCCGGTCGCGGACCACCGCTCCTCCTTGTCGCGGCCGCTGGCACGGCTCTGACCTGCGGAGATCGCCAGGTAGCCGGCGGGGATGCCGATCAGGAGCACGATGATGGTCGCCGTGAGCCAGCGGCGGCGGAGCATGTGCCCCCGACCCTCGGGGGGCTTCGAACCCTCGGGCGGGGCGGACGGGCCGGGCACGGACGGGTTCATCTACTTGTTTCCCTGAGTGTGGCGAGTGGTGGTACGGATCGCCTGCGCGTACCGCTCGTACCGCTCGTAGCGTTCGAGCCTGCGGCGGTTGGCGCGGCGGAAGCGGCGGGCGACGAGGCGCGCCAGGTCGGCCGCCCCCACCATGCCGGCCTCCGGGCCCAGCTGGGCCTTGGCGATCCGGGCCTCCGGGCGGTAGCCGCGGCCGGTGAGGTGGCGGCGGAAGGCGTCCCGGGCGGGGCCGATGAGGAGGTCGTCGGCGGCGCTGACGCCGCCGCCGATGACGAAGCAGGACGGGTCGAGGGCGGCCGCGAGGTTGGCGATGCCGACGCCCAGCCACTGGCCGATGTCCTGGAGCAGCTCGACGCACATCGCGTCGCCCTCGCGCGCCAGCTCGGTGATCAGCGGCCCGGTGATGTCGGGGATCTGGCCCTTGACGCGGTCGATGATGTTGTACGCGACCGGGGAGTCGGCGGCGGCCAGCTCGCGGGCCTCGCGGACCAGGGCGTTGCCGGAGCTGTACTGCTCCCAGCAGCCGCGGTTGCCGCACGGGCAGCGGTGGCCGCCGGGCACGACCTGCATATGGCCGAACTCGCCGGCGACGCCGAACTTGCCGCGCTTGACCTGGCCGTCCTCCAGGATGGCGCCGCCGATGCCGGTGCCGAGGGTGATCATGACGAGGTGGTCCTCGCCGGCGCCCGCGCCGAAGCGCCACTCGGCCCAGGCGGCGGTGTTGGCGTCGTTGTCGACCATCACCGGGACGGCGAGGCGGGACTGCAGCGAGTCGCGCAGGGGTTCGTTGCGCCAGGACAGGTGCGGGGCGAACAGGACGCGGTTGCGGTCCGCGTCGACCCAGCCGGCCGCTCCGATGCCGACCGCGTGGACGTCGTGCCGGTCGGAGAGGTCGAGCACCAGCTCGCAGATGGTGTCCTCGACGACCTTGGGGCTCTTGGACTTGTCCGGGGTCTCGGTGCGGACCTTCTCCAGGATCTTGCCGTCCGCGTCGACCACGCCCGCCATCACCTTCGTACCGCCGATGTCGATGCCGACGGTCGGCACGCGCGGGGCGGAGAGGTGGGAGCGGCGCTCGCGGGTGCCGACGGTCCGCAGGACGGTGGCGCGCGCGGAGCCGCGGTGTGCGAAGTCGCGGTAGGTGCTCATCGCGGCGATTCTACGGGGGCCGGATGTCAAGACCCGGTGAGCGAACCCGGGCCTCGACCTTGGGTTCCGGCCTCACTCGCCCTGGGCCCGCTCCAGCTCGTGGCTGAGTTCCTCCAGCTCGGAACCGCCCGCCATCTGGCGCGTCAGCTCGTCCAGTTCGATCTCCTCGCGGAGGTGGCTGCCGGCCATCGTGCCGCGCTTGAGGAGGACGAAGCGGTCGCCGACCAGGTACGCGTGGTGCGGGTTGTGGGTGATGAGCACCACTCCGAGGCCTGCGTCACGTGCGGCAGCGACGTACTTGAGGACGACGCCGGACTGCTTCACGCCGAGGGCCGCCGTCGGCTCGTCGAGTACGAGGACCTTGGCGCCGAAATACACCGCACGCGCGATGGCGACGCACTGGCGCTCGCCGCCGGAGAGGGTGCCGATGGGCTGGTCGACGTCGCGCAGGTCGATGCCCATGCGCAGGAGTTCCTCGTGCGTGGTGCGGCGCATCCGGTCGACGTCGAGGCGTTTGAAGGGGGCCGGGCCCTTCGTCGGCTCGGAGCCGAGGAAGAAGTTGCGCCAGACCGGCATCAGCGGGACCACGGCGAGGTCCTGGTAGACGGTGGCGATGCCGCGGTCCAGGGCGTCGCGCGGGTTGCTGAGGCGGGTCTCCTCGCCCTCGATGCGGAAGGCGCCCGCGTCGTGCTGGTGCAGGCCCGCGATGATCTTGATGAGGGTGGACTTGCCCGCGCCGTTGTCGCCGAGGACGCAGGACACCTCCCCCGCGTGCACCGTGAGGGAGACGCCTTCCAGGGCGCGGATGTTGCCGTAGTACTTGCTGACCGAGTCCAGCTCGACCAGGGGTGCGGTCCCGGCAAGCGGTGCAGAGGTGTCCGGTGTCGTCATTTCGTGGCCTCCGCGCGCTTGCGGACCCAGTGGTTCAGGAGGGTCGCCAGGAGGAGCATCGCTCCGAGGAAGAACTTGTACCAGTCGGCGTTCCACTCCGCGTACACGATGCCCTTGCCGGTCATGCCGAAGATGAAAGCGCCGAAGGCGGAACCGATCGCGGAGCCGTAACCGCCGGTGATCAGGGAGCCGCCGATGACGGCCGCGACGATGTAGATCAGCTCGTTGCCGACGCCCTCGCCGGACTGCACCGCGTCGAATGAGAAAAGCAGGTGCTGGCCGCTCACCCAGGCGGCGAAAGCAACACCCATATAGAGCCCGATTTTGGTCTTCACGACCGGGACGCCCACCGCGCGTGCGGCGTCCATGTTGCCGCCGACCGCGAAGATCCAGTTGCCCGCGCGGGTGCGGAGCAGGATCCAGGTGGCGACGGCGACCAGGGCGATCCACCAGAGGATCGTCACCTTGAAAGAGACGCCGCCGACGGTGAACTGCGAGGCGAAGAGCGCCTTCGCGGACTCGAAGCCCTCCATGTCGGCGATCGTCTTGGTGGAGACGGTGCCGCTGATCAGCTTGGTGAAGCCCAGGTTCAGACCGGTGAGCATCAGGAACGTGCCGAGCGTGATGATGAAGCTCGGCAGTTTCGTACGGGTCAGCATGAAGCCGTTGAAGACGCCGATGGCGAGGGTGGTGAGGAGCGAGACGCCCACACCCACCCAGACGTTGGCCGTCATCTGGTAGCTGAACATCGAGGAGATCAGCGCGGAGCTGGTCACCAGGACGCCCGCGGACAGGTCGAACTCGCCGCCGATCATGAGCAGCGCCACCGGCACCGCCATGATCCCGATCGTCGACGAGGCGTAGAGGACCGTCGACAGGCTGGAGGCGCGCAGGAAGCTGTCCGCGGCGAACGAGAAGAAGACGAACACGGCGATCGCGCCGACGACCGCGCCCAGCTCGGGCCGGCCGAGCAGCTTGCGCAGGAGCGAGGTCTTCAGGAGCCGCTCGTCGGTGGACTTGCCCAGTTTGTCCGGCGCTGGGGCCGGGGCGGTGGCGCTCATCGGGTCCCCCGCTTCGCGAACTCCTCAAGCTTGCCGGCGTCCTTCTCGGTGACGATCTCCGGCCCGGTCAGGACCGGCCGGCCGCCGCCGAGGACGTCGGCGTTGTACTTGTACAGCCACAGCAGGTCGACCGCCTCGTACCCCTGCAGGTACGGCTGCTGGTCGACGGCGAAGCCGAGGGCGTCGGACTTGAGGCCCGCGGCGACCTTGGCGTTCAGGTCGAACGTGTCGATCTCCGCCTCGCTGTCCGCGTCCTCCTTGGCCTTGACGGCGGTGTCGGCGAAGGGCGCGCCGAGCGTGACCACCGCGTCGATGCCGGAGTCGGCCTGCAGCTTGGCGCTGATGCCGGACTGCACGTCGGGCATGTTGGTGCCGTCGACGTACAGGTTCTGCAGCGTGCCGTCGAAGGTCTTCTTCGCGCCGGCGCAGCGCTGCTCGTGGCCCACGTTGCCCTGCTCGTGCAGGACGCAGAGCGCCTTCTTCTTGCCGCGCTTGTTCAGCTCCTCGCCGACGGCCTCGCCGGCGATCTCCTCGTCCTGGCCGATGTGCGCGAGGGCGCCGAACTCCTTGGACTCGGCCGAGCCGGAGTTGACGGTGATCACCGGGATGCCGGCCTTGCGGGCGCGGGCCAGGGACGCCTTCATCGCGTCGGGCTTCGCGAGGGTCACGATCAGGCCGTCGACCTTCTTGTCGATGTAGGAGTCGACCAGCTGGGCCTGCTCCTTGCCCTCGTCGTGGTTGGCGTACAGGAAGTTGATGTTGTCCTTGACGGCGGCCTGCTCGGCGCCGGCGCGGACGATGTCCCAGAACGTGTCGCCGTCGCCCGAGTGGGTGACCATGCCGATGGTCCAGCGTGGGGTGTCGACCGCGGCCCTGCCCTGCGCCTGGGCGGCCTTGCGGGCGTCCTCGGCGCGCTTGCCGCCGGTGCTGCTGCACCCGGTGAGCGCGATGCCGAGCACCGCCGCGAGCGCGATGCCTGCCCAGGTCCGAACTCTTGCCACGAAGTCGTGCCCTTCTCGCTGTACTGCTGGGTCGTGCCAGGGGGCGGGCCACCGGCTCGCCCCGAACGCCCCAGTATCGGTCACGCCGATCACGCGTGCGGGCAGCGGGGTCACCGGGTTCCGTCGGCGGTCAGCTGCTGCAGCTTCGGCACGTCCTTCTCGGTGACGATCGCGGGGCCGGTGAGGACGGGCTTGCCGCCGCCGCTGACGTTGCCGTTGACGCGGTGCAGCCAGAGGCCGTCGACGGCGAGATAGCCCTGGAGGTACGGCTGCTGGTCGACGGCGAAGCCGATCTCCTTCGCCTTGAGCTGCTTCACGACCTCGGCGTTGAGGTCGAACGTGTCGATCTCCGCCTTGCTGCCCGAGTCCTTCTTGGCCTGCGCGGCGGCCTCGGCGAAGGGCGCGCCGAGCGTGACGACCGCGTCGAAGTCCGCGCCCGAGTCCAGCTTGGCCTGGATCGTGGACTGCGACTCGGGCATGTTCGTGCCGTTGACGTTGAGGTTCTCCACCGAGCCGGCGAAGGTCTTCTTCACCCCGGCGCAGCGCTCTTCGAGCGAGACGTTGCCCTGCTCGTGGAGCACGCACAGCGCCTTCTTCAGGCCGCGCGCGTTCAGCTCCTCGCCGACCGCCTCGCCCGCGACGGACTCGTCCTGCCCGATGTGCGTGAGCGCGCCGAACTTCTGCGAGTACTGGGCGCCCGAGTTGATGGTGATGACCGGGATCCCCGCGTCGGCGGCTTTCGCCAGCACGGCCTTCATGGCGTCCGGCTTGGCGAGGGTGACGATCAGGCCGTCGACCTTCTTGTCGATGTACGACTGGACGAGCTCGGCCTGCCCTTTCGCCTCCTTGTCGTTGGCGTACAGGAACTCGACGTCGTCCTTGGCGGCGGCCCGCTTCGCGCCCTTCTGGACGATGTCCCAGAACGTGTCGCCCTCGCCGGAGTGCGTCACCATGCCGATCTTCAGGCGCGGCCCCGATCCCTTGCCGCCAGGCTCCTCTTCGGCCCGGTCCTCGGCGTCCTTGCCGCCGGAGCCGCTGCACCCGGCGAGGAGGACGAGCGCTGCCACGAGGGCGCCAACTCCGGTCGCTGTACGGGCTGTTCGGGCTCTGCGCATATGGACCCACCCCTTCTCCGGGCCGCCCGGGTGCGGCTGGAGGTGTTCTAGCGGGGCGCGTGCGACACCGTCAATGAACACGACACCGTCGATGGAACGGCCCGAACATTCGGTGCGTACGGAGCTCAGTGCCGTACGAGCAGCTGGAACTCGAAGGAGTAGCGCGAGGCGCGGTAGATGTGCGAGCCGAACTCGACGGCGCGGCCGGTGTCGTCGAAGGTCGTGCGGGCCATGGTGAGCAGCGGCGCCCCGGCCGGCTCGGCGAGCAGCCGCCCCTCCGACTCGGTGGCCGCACGGGCGCCGACCGTCTGCCGGGCGCTGTGCAGGGTGATGCCGGCGGCGCGCATGAGGCGGTAGAGGCCGGTGGTCTCGAGCCGCGCGGACTCCGGCAGGAACGGGCCGACGGGCAGGTGGTTGGTGAGGTACGCCACGGGCTCGTCGTGGGCGAACCGGAGCCGTTCGACGCGGTGCACGTCGGCGCCCTCCGCGAGGCCGAGCGCGGCGGCGACCTCGGCGGACGCGGGCTCGACCGCGTTGCGCACGACGCGGGTGGCGGGGCGCTGGCCGGCCGCTTCGAGGTCGTCGTAGAGACTGCTCAGCTCCAGGGGGCGCTTGACCTGGCTGTGCACGACCTGGGTGCCGACGCCGCGGCGGCGCACGAGGAGGCCCTTGTCGACGAGGGACTGGATGGCCTGCCGGACGGTGGGCCGGGACAGGCCGAGGCCCTTGGCGAGCTCGATCTCGTTGCCGAGGAGGCTGCCCGGGGCGAGCCTGCCCTGCTCGATGGCCGCCTCCAGCTGTTGCGCCAGCTGGAAGTAGAGCGGGACGGGACTGCTGCGGTCCACGCCGAGATGGAGCGACTCGGCATGATCGGCTGGCGGCTTGGGCACGGGGCGAGCGTAGTCCCGGCTCAGGTTGACGGGAAGGTCCTGAGGTTCGATTGTCCGGACAAAGAGAGACCGCTCAGGGGCTCGGAGTGCGACGGGCGGGCGGCGGGCGGGCTCCAACCGGTCGACGGTGCTGACGGCCGGGCCCTGCGTGCAGTTGCCCGCGTCGTCCGGAAACCACCACAGCAACATGGTGTTCGTGCCGGGCTACAGCGAAAACCGGCTCCCCTACGGGGTGTTCGTGATTCGGGCCCTGGTGATGCCGCGCAGCCGGGAGCGGGACGCCGAGACGGATGTGGCCGCCGTGGTGGTGGACCGGCGGGCGGGCCGGGCCCTGACGGACGCGGTCGGCGGGCAGCGGCTCGCCGTCGGCCGCACGCCAGGCCGGAAGGTCACCGTGTTCGGCTACCCGGACAGCCGGGAGCAGCGCGGCGAGCGGCTCATGTACTGCACGGGCAGCCCGTCGGCGACCTCCGACCGCAAGCAGAACGTGCCCTGCCCGATGGAGGGCGGGGCGAGCGGAGGCCCCTGGCTCGCGGGGTTCGACGCACGGGCGGGCCGGGGCGGGCTGGTGTCGGTGAACAGCTTCGGCGACACGGCGGAGGGCGGTTCGGTCATCGAGGGCGAGCTGCTCGGCCCGGTGGCAGCTCAAGTGCACGACCGGGCCGAGCGGTTGCGAACCGACCGAGGCGCATGAGCGGCGCTCAGGGCTTGCGCCCGACCCCCGCGTACATCGGTACGGGCGAGCCGTCCCTCAGCTCGTCCTCGGCGAGTTCGGGCCGCCAGTCGGGGACCCAGACGACTCCGGGGTCGACCAGGTCGAGGCCGTCGAAGAGGCTCGTGAACTCCTCGCGGGAGCGCGGCACCAGGGTCACGCCGCCCGCCTTGTACATGGCGACGGCCTGCTCCGTGCGCTCCGGGTCGTAGTCCGAGGCCACGTTGGTCAGGGTCAGGTGGCTGCCGGGGGCGGCGGCCGCCATGAGGAGGCGGACCGTCTCGCGGGCGCCCTCCTCGTCGGGCACGAAGTGCAGGACCGCGTTCAGGGAGACGGCGATCGGCAGGTCGAAGTCCAGGGTCTTCGCGGCGAGTTCGAGGATCCGCTCGGGCTCGCGCACGTCCACCTGCAGATAGTCGGTCGCGCCCTCGGCGGTGCCGCGCAGCAGGGCCGCCGCGTGCGCGAGCACGATCGGGTCGTTGTCGCCGTAGACCACGCGGGCCTCCGGTGCGATCCGCTGGGCGACCCGGTGCAGGTTGGGTTCCGTGGGGATGCCCGCGCCGATGTCCAGGAACTGCCGGACGCCCGCCTCGCCCGCCAGGTGCCGCGTCGCCCGGTGCATGAACCAGCGGTTGTGCTGCGCCGCGTACTTGGCCGCCGGTTCGAGCGTGGCGATCTGACGGCCCAGCTCCTCGTCCACCGGATAGTTGTCCTTGCCGCCGAGATACCAGTCGTACACGCGGGCCGGGTGCGGCTTGCTGGTGTCGATCAGCTGTCCGCGGTCGCTCCCTGACGTCGCCGTCATGCGTCAACTCCCTTGGTCGGAGGGGGAGTTCGAGTGTACGGACGGAGGGGGGCGCAGCGCCGGTGGTTCGGTTGTCCGGACAAATGCTGGACGCGCCGCGGCGGCGGTGCCAGGTTGGGAGCATGCGCATCGGACTCATCGGAACAGGTCGTATCGGTTCGTTCCACGCGGCGACGCTCGCCCGGCACCCGCGGGTGGACGCCCTCCTCGTCGCCGACGCGGACCCCGCGCGGGCCGCGGAGCTCGCGGGCCGCACCGGCGTGGACGCCGCGGCCGACGTCGACGCGGTGTTCGCGGCCGGGGTGGACGCAGTCGTGATCACCGCGGCGACCTCGGCGCACGCCGCCCTGATCGGCCGGGCGGCGCGGGCCGGGCTCCCCACGTTCTGCGAGAAGCCGATCGCCCTGGACCTGCCGGGCACCATGGCCTCCCTGGAGGAGGTGGAGCGGGCGGGCTCGGTGCTCCAACTCGGCTTCCAGCGGCGCTTCGACGCGGGGTACGCGGCGGCGCGGGCGGCGGTACGCGAGGGTCGGCTCGGCCGGCTGCACACGGTACGGGCGATCACCTCCGACCCGGCGCCGCCGCCCGCCGCGTACCTGCCGCTGTCCGGCGGGCTCTACCGGGACTGCCTGGTGCACGACTTCGACGCGCTGCGCTGGGTGACGGGGCGGGAGGTGCGCGAGGTGTACGCGGTCGGCTCGGACGCGGGCCCGGCGATGTTCCGCGAGGCCGGCGACGTCGACACGGCTGCCGTCGTCCTCACCCTGGACGACGGCACGCTCGCCACGGCGACGGCGACGCGCTGCAACGGCGCGGGGTACGACGTGCGCATGGAACTCGCCGGTGACCGGGACCAGTTGGCGGTCGGCTGGGACGAGCGCACCCCGCTCACGTCCGCCGAGCCGGGCGGCCCCGCGGTGCCCGCGAAGCCCTGGCCGGGGTTCCTGGAGCGGTTCGGACCGGCGTACGAGGCGGAGCTGGCGGCGTTCGTGGAGGTGGCGCGGGGGGTGCGGGAGAACCCGTGCGACGGGTGGGAGGCGTTGCGTGCGCTGCGGGTCGCGGAGGCCTGCGAGGTCTCCCGTCGGGAGGGGAGGGCTGTGCGGGTCGACTCGGTGGGGTAGCCCCCGCCGCCCCGCCACCCCGTCGACTCGGGCGCCGCCGATCGGCCTCCGGCCTCGTCCTCAAACGCCGGACAGGCTTCCTTTCGATCCCCTCCCCGCCCCTTCCCGAAAGACTGCCATCGGCACGGGGGCCGGCCCCCGGACCCCGCTCCTCAAACGCCGGAGGGGCTGATTTTGGGCGGCGATGGGACTCGCCCTCAGGGGCGCGGGGCTGTGACATTTGCGGCTCCGCCGCGTGGGCGCGACCGGCCACGACGGCAGGAAAGCTGACCGACCGGCGCCGCAGGCTTTCGGGAAGGGGCGGGGAGGGGCAGAGCAGACGGCGCGCACGCCGACGGTGGCGTTGCCCGCCGCGTCCCCGAAGGCCGTGCGCCTCGCCATGAGGAGGCGGGTGAACGGCTGGGCGCCCAAGGCCCGTTCGGCGGTGGACAGGTCGAGGGGCGGCGGCTGCGCCCTCGTGCGGATCCTCTCCGCTCGGGCTCGACCGGGGCGGGCGCGAACCCACTCACGACAGAACATCCCGCGCGGCCCGGGGTGCATCGAGCCGTGCGCCCCGGCAGGATCGGCCCATGGCGAACCAACCGAGGATCGAGGAACGTGCCGAGCAGACCTTCGTGGGCGTCAGGGGCCGGGTCACCTGGGACACGTTCGGGCAGCTCGCGGACCGGCTGCCGGAGATCGTGGGCTGGCTCGGCGAACGCGGGATCCCCGTCGCCGACGGCCCGTTCTTCAAGTACGAGGTGCTCGACCCGGCCGACCGGACGCGGGAGTTCGAGGTGGTGGCGGGCGTGCCGGTCGGCGAACGGGTGCGCGTCCCGCACGGCGAGCTCTTCGCGGGCGCGCTGCCGGCCGGGCGTTACGTGACGGTCCGCCACGTCGGCCATCCCGACGAGCTGTTCGGGGTGACCGCGACGGTGCTGAAGTGGGCCGCCGCCAAGGGCCTCGTCTTCGACATGGAGGTGACGGACGAGGGCGAGGTGTGGGGCTGCCGCCTGGAGAGCTACAAGACGGACCCGCGGACGGAGCCCGATCTGCACAAGTGGGAGACGGAGCTCTCGTTCCGGCTGCAGGACTGAGAGACGGCGAAGGGCAGGGGCAGGGGCCGGGGCCGGGGCCGGATGTCGGCGGGGCGCAGGCTGCCGTAAGCTCGACGCAGAATTTGAACTCGTTCAAAACGGCTCGCGCCGCCATGGCGCAGTCGACCAGGGGGATCAGCTCATGCCCGCGACACCGGCGTACCCGCCCGCGACCACCCGCTCCGACTCGCCCGCCGTCGCCCTCGGCCCCACGGCCCTGGTGCTCGGCGTGCTCTCCACCGTGGGGGCCTGGGTCCCGTACCTCTTCCTGCTCGCCCTGCCCTGGACCATCATCGCCGGGGGCCTCGCCATCACCCTCGGCCTGGCAGGCGTCCACTACGCCCGCCAGGGCATCGGCCGCATGTGGCCGGCGGCGGCCGGGACGACGCTGGGGGCCGCGGTGTTCGCGGGGACGATCTGGCTGCTCTGGGCGATCAGTTGACCGGTTCCGCGGACGGCGCCCCGGAGGGCTCCAGGTCCAGGAACCGTACGGCCGAGTCCCACGCGCGACCGGCGTGCTCCGTCGAGTGGGCGGGGCTGCCGGGGTCGCAGAAGCCGTGGCGGCAGGGGTGGACCGCGGTGGTCACGCCCCTGCGGCCGGCCAGGGCTCGGGCGAGGGCCGGGCCCGAGAAGCCGGGCTCGTGCTCGGCGAGGACGACGAGGCACGGGGCGGCCGGTTCGACGTCCAGGTGGTCGCGGATACGGGACCCGTAGAAGCAGACCGCTCTGTCCAGGGCGCCCGTGCCGGAGGCGAGCCAGGCGGCCGTGGCTCCGACGCTGAAGCCGACGCAGAGCACCCGGCGATAGCCGCGACCGCCGTGGCGCTCGCGCAGCCCCGCCGCGAACCGTGCGAGCGCGCCACCCATGGCCCGCACGCCGGGGTCACGCCTGAACTCCCGGTAGGCCAGGGCTTCTTCGGCCCGCGCGTACACGGTGTCCGAGGGCAGGAAGCTCGGCGTGAAGACGTCGCAGCGGTACGCCTGAAGTGCTGCGGCGACGCCGCGGATGTGGGCGTTCACCCCGTAGATCTCGTGCGCGACCACCACGGCCGTGTCGTGCCTGCGACGTTCTGGCGGCGGGATCGTGCTCATGCCGGGACTGTATCCGCGCTGGCCGCCCGCACTCAGGCCTCCCTCGCCCCGCCCGTCTCGTCCTCCAGGGGCGGATGACATGCGTGGGCGGGCAGCGCCACGAGGGCTTCGCCGCAGGCGACGGGCGCGCGTGCGCCCCGGCCGCGCGGAGGGACCGCGGGGCCGGGGCCCGGGGAGCCGAACTGACGGGCTGCGCTCAGCAGTTGTGGTCGACCAGGTCGAAGGACTCGTAGTGGTCGGCGGTGTAGTAGTCCTCCTGGTCCGCCTCGCCGGTGACGATGCGGCGGGCGCCGCGGTCGTCCGAGCCCGGGGTCTCGACGGTGTACTCGTGGTAGTAGCCGGAGTCCTGCGAGGGCAGCAGGCCCTCGCGGTTCTGGAAGACGGTGCCGTCCTGCGGGTACGGGTAGGGGCCGCCCGCCTCGATCAGGTCGAGGGTGTCGTGGGCCTCGGGCGGCAGCGCCGAGTAGCAGATGTCGCCGACCGCCGCTGCGGTGGCGGTGGCGGTCGCGGGGACAGGGGCGGGGGCCGCGTTCGCGGCGACGGGGCCGCCGACGAGGAGCGCGGCGGCGAGTGCGATGCCTGTGGCGATTCGTGGGGGGATTCGCATGCTCCCCAGGATGACGCGCGTAGACGCGGGCGTGTCAACGCCAAGTGCGGCAAATTTTCCGGGAGTTAACCCGTGCGGGCGGGCTTTCGCGCCACGTTCGGCAGCTCTTCGCGCGGCGGATCGTCGCCCGTGCGGCTCCCGGTCGCGCGCCGCCCCCAGGCCGTTCCGGCGAGGACGAGGAGCGCCCCGAACAGGCCGGTCACGCCGAGGTGTTCACCGCCGAGGGCGAGACCGGCGGCGGCCGCCCAGAGGGGTTCGGTGCCGAGCAGCAGGCTCACCCGCGACGGCGAGGTGCGGCGCACGGCCCACATCTGCACCCAGAACGCGAGCAGGGTGCACAGCACCGCGAGGAAGAGCAGCCCGCCCCAGTCCCGTACGTCGAAGTCCGCGGCGGCGGCCCACGGCGAGACGCCCGTGCCGGCCCCGGCGAGCAGGGCGAACACGGCGACGGACGCGCCGAGTTGAACGGTCGTCAGGGACAGCGCGTCGGCGTCCTGGACGGCCCTGACGCGGGACATGGCGAGGACGTGCACGGTACGGGCGAGCGCGGCGCACAGGATCAGCACGTCGCCGAGGGACGGCGCGGTGAAGCCGCCGCCCTGGGTGAGCAGGGCCACGCCGAGCAGTGAGAGCCCGGCCGCGCACAGGAACGGCCGGGAGGGGCGGACGCGGTTCAGGGCGGCCTCGGCGAGCGGCGTGAAGATCATGGTGAGGCTGATGATGAGGCCCGCGTTGGTGGCCGAGGTGTGCACGACGCCGTAGGTCTCGAGCAGGAAGACGCCGCTGAGGATCAGGCCGAGCAGGCCCGCGCCGCGCCACTGGGCGGCGGTCAGACCGCGGAGCCCGCGCAGGCCGAGTGCGACCAGGACGGGCAGGACCACGCCGAAACGCAGCACGAGGACGGCGACGACGGTGTGCTCGGCGGTGATGCCCTTGGCGGCGAGGTAGCTGCCGCCCCAGGCCGCGGCGACGAGCAGCACGGGGAGGTCGGTGAGCCAGGCGCGGCGGGGCGTGCGGGCGTCGGGTGCGGCGGGTACGACGGCGGGGGTCCCCACGAGGTCGGTCTCCACGAGGGCGGTCTCCAACTGCGAGGCGGGTGCGGAGACTTCGGCGGCTCGCGCGGGAGTCCCACCGTACCGTCAGAAGCCGCGGTACTCGGGGCTGCCCGCGCGTTCGTACGTGCTGATCACCACGCCCGTGCCGGTGACGCTGGTGGCGGCGTTGCGGAAGGCCGTGGGCAGTCCGCCCGCCGCGAAGAAGCGCTTGCCCGCGCCGAGGACCACGGGGTGGGTGACGAGGTGCAGGGTGTCGACCAGGCCGTGCGCGAACAGGGTCTGAGCGAGGTTGCCGCTGCCGTGCACCTGCAGTTCGCGGCCGGGCCGCTCCTTGAGCGCCTTGACCTCCTCGACGAGGTTCTCGCCGATGATCCGCGTGCCCTCCCAGTCGGCGCTGGTCAGGGTGGTGCTCGCGACGTACTTGGGCAGGGAGTTGAGGGCGTCGGAGACGGGGTCGCCGCTGAACTTCGGCCAGTGCGCGGCGAAGATCTCGTACGTGCGGCGGCCCAGGAGGAAGGCGTCGGCGCGGCCGAAGCCGGCGTCGATGAAGCGGCGGAAGTCGGCGTCGAAGTACGGCACCAGCCAGCCGCACTGGGTGAAGCCGCCACTGGTGTCCTCGTCGGGATCCCCGGGGCCCTGCATGACGCCGTCCAGGGTGACGAACTGGGTGAGGGTGAGCTGCACGGCCGTTCCTTCCGTCGCGCGTACTGCTGTCACCAGGGGTGACCGCCCGCCGCCCGGAAACTCATCGCCCGCCGCGCGGCCGGGGGCTCCGCGTCCGATTCCCGCCAGCGTGGGTCCCCTACGACCGCTGTACTTGAACACGCAACGGAACAACACGGCGTACACAGCGCAGACACGGAGGAGTACGGATATGAGCGGCAAGGCGGCACTGGTGACGGGTGGCAGCCGGGGCATCGGCGCGGCGATCGCGCTGCGGCTCGCGGAGGACGGCGCCGATGTGGCGATCACGTACGTACGGGACGAGGCCGCGGCGCAGGCGGTCGTCGGGAAGATCCGGGCGACGGGCCGGCGCGGCCTCGCGATCCGGGCGGACGCCGCCGACGCGGAAGCGTCCGCCGAGGTCGTGGAGCGCACGGTCACCGAGTTCGGCCGGCTCGACGTGCTCGTGAACAACGTGGGCGTCGGGGTGCTCGGCCCGATGGACGAGCTGGGGCTCGACGCGGTGGACCGGGTGCTCGATGTGAACGTCCGCTCGGTGTTCCTGACCTCGCAGGCGGCGGCCGCGCGGCTGGGCCGCGGCGGGCGGATCGTCACGGTCGGCAGCTGCATGGCGCAGCGTGTGCCGGGCCCCGGCGGGACGCTGTACGCGACGAGCAAGGCGGCGCTGATCGGCCTGACCAAGGCGCTCGCGCGGGAGTTGGGCGGGCGCGGCATCACGGCGAACGTGGTGCACCCGGGCCCGATCGACACGGACATGAACCCCGCGGACGGCCCGTTCGCCGAGGCGCAGAGCGCGATGACGGCCGTCGGCCGCTACGGCTCGGCCGCCGAAGTCGCCTCCATGGTCGGCTACTTGGCGAGCGACGAGTCCGCGTACGTCACGGGCGCGGAGTTCTCCGTCGACGGCGGGCACGCGGCGTGACCTCGTAAGAGGAAATGGGGCGCGCCAGGGCTGTCCTCCCGGCGCGCCCCAGGGGCGGGTGTCGTCAGCCGCCCAGCTCCTGGTGACGGGCGGCGAGGCGCGCCGCGCCGTCCTCGGTCAGCGAACCGAAGAGGCGCAGGCGGGAGATGCCGCCGTCGGGGTAGATGTCGATGCGGACGTGCGTGCCCTTGGCCGCCGTGTCGAGCACGAACCGGTGGTTGGTGTCGGGCTGCAGACGGGTGCGGGGAAGCACCTCGGCCCAGTCACCGTCCTCGCCGTCCTTCACCGAAAGCGCGGCCCAGCCCGCCGAGTTGCCCTTGAGGTACGCGGTGTCGATCTCGACGGCGCGGATCTCGGACTGCTGGACGAGCTGGTAGCGGATCCAGTCGTTGCCCTTGTCGCGGCGGCGGCGGGTCTCCCAGCCGTCGTCCATCTTGCGGGAGCGGCCCGGCTGGATGGTGTTGGTGGCCGGCGAGTAGAAGCGGTCGGAGGCGTCCTCGACCTGGCCGCCGTTCTCCAGGGCGACGAGGTCCAGGGTGCCGAGCGCGGCGATCCACTTGGGGTCCGGCACGACCTCGCCGTAGACCCGCAGGCGGGCGATGCCGCCGTCGGGGTGCTGGTTGACGCGCAGGTGCGTGAAGCGCTGCTCGGCGGTGATCTCGAAGCCGTTGGCCGCGTGGCCGCCGACGGCGGTGCGCGGGACGAGCGTCGTCCACTTCACGTCGCCGGAGATCAGCTCGTCCGGCGTGGGCGAGCCCTCGACGTTGGCGCCCTCGATGGACACGGCCTGCGGGTAGTTGCCGCGGAAGTGGGCGGTGTCGACGACGATGCCGCGGATGACGCCGGGGGCGCCGAGGCGGACGAGCGCCCAGTCGTGGTCCTCGTCGGTGGGGTGCGGGACCTCGGCCGAGACGCCGCGGCGGCGGCGGGTCTCCCAGCCGTCCATGATCTTGCCCTTGTGGCCGAAGTGCTCGGGGTCGAACTCGGCGGCCTCGGGCTTCAGCAGGTTCTCGCGCTCGGCGAAGAACTCGTCGTTGGCGGCGATGACACCCGCGCCGAGCTGGCGGTCGGCCAGGTTGGCGTACTGGGTGAAGGGGAAGTCGGCGGTGCGGTAGTCGGCGTAGGGCTCGCCACCGCCGTACGGGGACGCGTCACCGGTGAAGGACGGTATCGCCACGGGAATCAGTTCTTCCTTTCGAGGAGACGGCCGGTGGGCTCGGTGAACTCGCCGGCCGCGTGGATGCGCTCGCCCCGCAGCCAGGTGGACTTCACGACACCGTGCAGGGTCTTGCCCGCGTACGCGGTGACCTTGTTGCGGTGCTGGAGTCCGGCGGGGTCGACGGTGAAGGTCTCGTCGGGCGCGAGGACCGCGAAGTCGGCGTCGCGGCCGGCCTCGATGGCGCCCTTCTGGTCCAGGCCGACCAGCTCGGACGTGCGCGCGGACATCCAGCGCACCACGTCGTCGAGGGAGTGGCCGCGCTTGCGGGCGGCGCTCCAGATGGCCGGGAGGGAGAGCTGGAGGCCGGAGATGCCGCCCCAGGCGGTGGCGAAGTCGTCCGTCTTCAGGTCGGCGGTGGACGGCGAGTGGTCGGTGACGATGCAGTCGACCGTGCCGTCGGCGAGCGCCTGCCACAGCAGGTCCTGGTTGGCGCCCTCGCGGATGGGCGGGCAGCACTTGAATTCGCTTGCGCCGTCCGGGACTTCCTCGGCGGTCAGCGTGAGGTAGTGCGGGCAGGTCTCGACGGTGATCTGCACGCCCTCGGCCTTGGCGGCGGCGATCAGCGGCAGCGCGTCGGAGGACGACAGGTGCAGCACGTGCACGCGGGCGTTCAGGCGCTTGGCGGTCTCGATGAGGCCCTTGATCGCCACGTCCTCGGAGATCCGCGGCCGGGTCTGCAGGTAGTCGCCGTACTTGGGGCCGCTCAGGTGCGGGGCGACGTCCAGCTCGTGCGGGTCCTCGGCGTGCACGATGAGCAGGCCGCCGAAGCCGGCGATCTCACCCATGGACGCGGCGAGCTGCTCGCGGTCGAGGTGCGGGAACTCGTCGACGCCGGAGGGTGAGAGGAAGCACTTGAAGCCGTAGACACCGGCGTCGTGCAGGGGCTTGAGGTCCTGGACGTTGTCCGGCAGCGCGCCGCCCCAGAAGCCGATGTCGATGTGGGCCTTGGTGCGGGCCACTTCCTGCTTCGTGCGCAGGTTGTCGACGGTGGTGGTCGGCGGCAGGGAGTTGAGCGGCATGTCCACGAGGGTCGTGATGCCGCCGGCGGCCGCGGCGCGGGTGGCCGTCCAGAAGCCCTCCCACTCGGTGCGACCGGGGTCGTTCACGTGGACATGGGTGTCGACGATGCCGGGGAGCAGTGCGTCGTCGCCGAAGTCCTCGAGCCGGGCGCCCGCGGGGACCTCCGCCTCGTACGGAAGGACGGCTGCGATCTTCCCGCCGGCAACGGCGACGGATGCGGCGCGCGTGCCCTCGGGGGTGACGACTCGCGTCGAGCGAAGGACCAGTTCCACGTCGGACACCCGTTTCCCCTTTCTTTGCCTCTTCCGCGGCTCCTGGGAGCACGGAAAGGGATATTCAACAATCTGTTGAACAAATCTTCACCGCGCCGTGCGGCCCAGTCAAGACCCCCCTGAAGTCATCCGGAGGGCTTCGTTCCGATTCTCCACCCAGCTTAGAGCTTTCCATGAAGCGAAAGCTAGATTTCGCTTTGCAGAATATACTTATCCACAAGACAGAGGCCACACGGTCACTCGCAGCGCCGGGCGACACCCGGACAAACGGTCACTGACCGGCGGAGATCTCCTCCACCGGGGCACCCGCACGCGAGCGACCGACGGGTAGGCTGCACCGACTGCTCCTGAAGCACCGAAAGGACCGCGCCGTGCCGACGTCCGACGCCACCACCGAAAGCGCCGCCACCAAGCCCGCCGCCACCGGCGGAGTCCAGTCACTTGAGCGCGCCTTCGACCTGCTCGAGCGTATGGCGGACGCGGGCGGCGAGGTCGGCCTGAGCGAGCTCTCCGCGAGCAGCGGACTGCCGCTGCCGACCATCCACCGCCTGATGCGCACCCTGGTCGCCACCGGGTACGTCCGCCAGCAGCCCAACCGCCGCTACTCCCTCGGCCCGCGCCTGATCCGCCTCGGCGAATCCGCCTCGCGCCTGCTCGGCACCTGGGCCCGCCCCTACCTCGCCCGCCTCGTCGAGGAGACCGGCGAGACCGCCAACATGGCGCTGCTCGACGGCGACGAGATCGTGTACGTGGCGCAGGTGCCGTCCAAGCACTCCATGCGCATGTTCACCGAGGTCGGCCGCCGCGTCCTGCCGCACTCCACCGGCGTGGGCAAGGCCCTGCTCGCCACCACCCCCGCGGACGAGGTGCGCGCCCTGCTCTCGCGTACGGGCATGCCGGCCGCGACGGAGAAGACGATCACCACGCCCGAGGGCTTCCTCGACGCGCTCGCGGAGGTCCGCGAGGCGGGGTACGCGGTGGACGACAACGAGCAGGAGATCGGGGTGCGCTGCCTCGCGGTCCCGGTCCCCGACTCCCCCACCGCGGCGGCCATCTCGATCTCCGGCCCGGCGGGCCGCGTCACCGAGGCCGCCACGGAGAAGATCGTCCCGATCCTCCAGCAGGTCGCGGCGGAGCTGTCCGTCGCTCTCGCGAACACGAACGGGTCCTGAGACGTTCCGCCTCTGAACCCGCCGTATCGCGCCATGCGTCGAGGCCCGAGCCGAATCGGCTCGGGCCTCTGGCTTTTCCCTCCGGGATGTACGTCCGCTCTCTTCGGGATGTACGTCCGCGCTTCCGGTTCTCCGGCCGGACCGGATTGTCAGTGCCGCCTGTCATCCCTGAGTCATGGCAGAGACGACGTACGCCGAACTCCTGGGCCGGATCGAGGAGTTCGCGAGTGAGCGATGCGCCCGGGAGCGGCTCGGGCTGCTCCACACCCTCATCGCCCCGCTGCTCGACCGGCTACGACGTACGCGGCGGCGGTCTGGCTACGCCTCCTCGCTGGGCAGGAGCTGGGGGCGGGAGCTGCGCGCGATGCATGCGCAGCTCACCGGGGTGAGGCGTTTCTTGCGGCAGCGCGCCTCAGACCTCCGCGTACGTGCCGAGCCTGCCGTCCACCATCTCCCGCACCTCGTCCGCCTCCGTGAGGTGGGTGTGGTCGTGCGTGACGAGGACGGTGGCCGTGGCGCGTTCGCGGGTGAGGCGGACGAGCAGGTCGAGGACGGCCGCGCCGCGCTCGTGGTCGAGGGCGCTGGTGGGTTCGTCGACGAGCAGCACGTCCGGCTCGTTCATCAGCGCGCGGGCGATGTTGACGCGCTGCCGCTGCCCGCCGGACAGCTGGTGCGGACGGCGGTCCGCCTGCCCGGCGAGGCCGACCGCGTCGAGCAACTCCCGGGCCCGGTCCCGTACTTGACGCGGCTTGCGGCCGTCCAGGTGGGCCATGACCTGGAGCTGCTCGGCGGCGGTCAGGGACGGCAGGAGGTTGGGCTGCTGGAAGACGACGCCGATCCGCTCGCGGCGCAGCGCGGACTTCTCGGCGCGGCTCAGCTCCGCCGTGGACGTGCCCGCCACGACGACTTGGCCGCTGTCCGGCGTGACCAGGGTGGCCGCGACGGCGAGCAGGCTGGACTTGCCGGACCCGGAGGGCCCGACGACGGCGGTCACGGATCCGGCCGGGACGTGCAGCTGCACGCTGTCGAGGGCGGTGAGCCGGCCGTCGCCGTCGGGGTAGGTGAGCGTGACGGAGTCGAGGTGCAGAGTCATCGGGCGCTCCCGAGCGCGGTGAGGGGGTCGACGGCGGTGATGCGGCGGACGGAGAGACCGGCGCCGAGCGCCCCGAGGGCGATCATCACGGCGGCGGGCACGAGGACGGTCTGCGGATCGAGGACGAACGGCACGTCCCCGCCGCCGATCAGGACGCCCGCCCCGGCGGCGAGCAGCGTGCCGAGCCCGGTCCCGGCGGCGAGCATCACGACGGCCTGGCCGAGCGCGTCCTTGAGGAGGTACGGGGTGGCGGCGCCGAGCGCCTTCAGGACGGCGATGTCGGCGCTGCGCTGGATCGTCCAGACCGTGAAGAACGCGCCGATCACCAGGGCGGAGATCGCGAACAGGAAGCCGCGCATCAACTGCAGCGAGCCGTTCTCGGCCTGGTAGGAGCCGATCGCGGTGAGCGCCTCGGTCAGGCTCGACGTCCGCGTCCCCGCCGCCCGGTCGCCGGCCGCCAGATCGGCCTCGCCGGTCGTGCGGAGCGCGACCACGGTCGCCTGCTCCCCGTCACCACCGGCTCCGCCTTGCCCGACCCGCTGCCAGTCGTCGAGCGTCGTCCACACGACCGCCGTGTGGCTGTACGAGGCCTCGCCCGCGACGGCCGCGACGCTCTGCTCCAGCGGCCCGATGCGTACGGTGTCGCCCGCCGCGACGCCCAGGTCGGCCGCGGCCTGCTCGGACAGGACGACCCGGCCGGGCGCGAGCCCGGACGGCGCGATGCCGGCGCCCGGTCGCACGCCGAACGCCGAGACGGCGGCGGTACGGTCCCCCGCCGTGCCGTTGAGGGTGCGGATGCCGACGGGCTCGGCCGACTCGACGCCGGGCTGCTCGGCCCACGCGTCCCAGGCCTTCTCCCCGAGGGACGAGTCGGTGAACGAGACCGACCTGCCGTCCGGGGGCGCGGCGAAGGCCAGGTGGTCGGCGGGCAGGCCGGTGACGGCCGAGGTGTTCTCCCGGGCGAGGCCCGCGGTCAGGCCCGAAAGGAGGCCGACGAGGAGCGTGATGAGCACGACCACCGTGCCCATGAGCGCGAACCGCCCCTTGGCGAACCTGAGATCTCTCCATGCGACGAACATGCCCCCACCGTGTCCCGGCGGGGCCCCGCCCGGCATCGCGCGCGGGTTCGGCCCTTGCGCGCCGTAGGTGGGAGCGGTTTTTAGAACTTTCGGTTGACCGGCCGCGCCGGGCCGTTGTCAGTGCGCGCGCCTACGCTGAACGGGTCATGGAAGCACGCTCACTCGCCCCTGTCCTGCGCGCGCTGCGCGGCTGTCTGCATCTGCTGACGGCCGGGCTCGTCGCGCTCGCCGCCGTGCGCGCCGTCAGCGCGGACGCTCCGCACGCCGCTGCGGTCGTGGCTGTCTGCGCGACCTTCGCGGCCATGTACGGGGCGGGGCTCACGCTGCCGCGGGTGCGCAGGTCGAAGGGCAGATCGGCGCTCTGGCTCGGGCTGCTCTGCGCGCTCTGGCTGGTCCTGCTCGTCCTCACACCGGACGCGTTGTGGACGGCGTTCCCGCTGTTCTTCCTGCAGCTGCACCTGCTGCCGCTGCGCTGGGGCGTGACGGCGGTCGCGGGCACCACGGCGGCGGCGATCACCGGGTTCGTCGCGCACGGCGCCGCGGCCTCGCCCGGCGCTGTGGTGGGGCCCGCCCTCGGCGCGGCCGTCGCGATCGGCACGGTCCTCGGCTACCGCGCGCTGCACCAGGAGAGCGAGCGCCGCCGCGAGCTCATAGAGGAGCTGCTCGCCACCCGCGCGGAGCTCGCCGAGGCGGAGCGCGCGGCGGGCACCCTCGCCGAACGCGAGCGGCTCGCGCGGGAGATCCACGACACCCTCGCCCAGGGCCTGTCCAGCATCCAACTGCTGCTGCGCGCCGCCGAACGCACCCTGCCCGAGGACGCCCCGGCTCTCGCGCACGTCCGCGAGGCGCGTGTGGCGGCGGTCGACAACCTCGCCGAGGCCCGCCGTTTCGTCCGCGCGCTGACCCCGCCCGACCTGGAGCACGGCTCGCTGGTCGCCGCCCTGGAACGGCTGTGCGGCACGCCCTCGGGGGCGACGCGGGTCGAGTTCGCCGTCAGCGGTACGCCGGTGGAGCTGCCGACGCCGTACGAGGTGGCGCTGCTGCGGGTCGCCCAGTCGGCGCTCGCCAACACGCTCCGGCACGCGGACGCCGAGCGCGCCTCGATCACGCTGAGCTTCATGGACACGTCGGTCGCGCTGGATGTCGTGGACGACGGGAGAGGGTTCCGGGAGGAGGACGCGCGCGGCACGGACGGCGCCGGTGGCCGTGGTTCGCGTACGGACGGCGGGTTCGGGCTGCGGGCGATGCGCTCGCGGGCCCAGTCGCTCGGCGGCACGCTCAGCGTGGAGTCCACACCCGGCCACGGCACGGCCCTGGCGATCACCCTGCCACTGCCGGCGGTACGGGCGTCCGCCCCTGACGAACGGCCCTCCCAGGAGGTGCGGGCATGACGGCCACTGCAGGTGCTCCCGGACCCATCCGGCTGCTGCTCGCCGACGACCACCCGGTCGTGCGGGCGGGGCTGCGTGCCGTGCTCGACACCGAGGCGGACTTCCGGGTCGTCGCGGAGGCGGCCAGCGCCGAGCAGGCGGTCGAGCTCGCGGCGGCCGAGGGGGGCGAGGGAATCGACGTCGTGCTCATGGACCTGCAGTTCGGCCCCGGCCGTATGCACGGCGCGGAGGCCACCGCCGCGATCGCCGCGCTGCCGGGCGGGCCGCGTGTCCTGGTCCTGACCACGTACGACACGGACGCCGACATCCTCGCCGCGGTCGAGGCCGGGGCGGCGGGCTACCTCCTCAAGGACGCGCCGCCGGAGGAACTGGCCGCGGCGGTGCGCACGGCGGCCGCCGGGCAGTCGGCGCTCGCTCCGGCGATCGCGCTGCGGCTGATGGACCGGATGCGGGCTCCTGCGGAGGCGTTGAGTCGGCGTGAGCTGGAGGTGCTCGGGCTTGTCGCAGACGGGCTGTCCAACCAGCAGATCAGCAAGCGGCTGTTCCTCAGCCAGGCCACGGTGAAGTCCCACCTCGTCCATGTCTTCGCCAAGCTGGAGGTCGACTCCCGCACGGCGGCGGTGGCGGTGGCGCGCAGCAGAGGCATGCTGCCCCGGTAGGGCCCGCCGTCGGCTCTCTCCCCCGCCCCTTCCCGAAAGTCCTGGCGGACGGCTCCGGGGGCGCCGCCCCCGCACCCCGGCTCGTCGTTCGGCTGCCGCGCCACTGTGGCTGAGCGCGCAGTTCCGCGCGCCCCTGTTCCGGGGCTCCGCCCCGGACCCCCCGCTCCTCAAACGCCGGAGGGGCTGTCTTTCAGGGGCGCGGGGAACTGCGCGACCAGCCACGACGGCGCGGCAGCCGAACGACAGCCGGGGACCGGGGCGAAGCCCCGGAGCCGACCGCAGGCCACGCGGCGGCAGCGCAAATCAGGTACAGCCGGGAAGGGGCGGGGGACGGGAAAAGGAGAAGACCAGGCCACCCTTCGCCTCGGTAAAGTAATTGGCCAGGCCGGCAAGGCCAATCGTGAGGAGTTGGTATGGCAGCCAGTGCAGGGAACGCGGGGAACACCGGGAACGTGGGGAACAACGGCAACAGCAGTCTGGGCAGCCGCCGCCTAGCCACCCTCCTCACCGCCACCGCAGGCCCCCACCCCGGCTACCGCCCCCTCGCCCACGCCGTGCGAACCCTGCTGCTCGACGGCCGTATCGCCCTCCGTACCCGCCTCCCCGCCGAGCGCGAGCTCGCGACGGCCCTCGGGATCAGCCGGGCCACGGTCACCGCGGCCTACGACCTGCTGCGTACCGACGGCTTCGCGCACAGCAGGCGCGGCTCGGGCACCTGGACCGCGTTGCCCGAGGGCCGACGCCCCAGCAGCGTCGCGTACGCCGTGACGGACGACGTGATCGACCTGGCCATGGCCGCCCCGTACGCACCGCAGGGCGAGCTCGCCGCGGCGCTGGCCGCGGTGTCCGGCGAAGTGGCCCGGCACGCGGCGACCGCGGGCTACCACCCTTACGGGCTGCCGGAGTTGAGGGCCGCGGTGGCCGAGCGGTTCACGCGGCGGGGGCTGCCCACCATCCCCGAGCAGATCCTGATCACCTCCGGGGCCCAGCAGGCGGTGTCGCTCACCCTGACCCTGCTCGCCCGGCCCGGCGACCGGGTCCTGGTGGAGAACCCCTCGTACACGAATGTGCTCGACGCGGTGCGCAGGGGCGGGCTGCGGGCGACGCCCGTGCCGGTGACGGACGAGGGCTGGGACACGGAGGTCGCGGAGTCGACGCTGCGGCAGACCGCGCCCCGACTCGCCTACCTGGTACCGGACTTCCACAATCCGACGGGCCGTCTGATGCCCGTCGAGCAGCGGCAGCGGTTCCTGGAGACGGCACGCCGTACGGGCACGTGGCTGATCATCGACGAGACCCTGACGGACATCGCCCTCGACGCCCCGCGGCCCGCGCCGTTCGCCTCGCTCGCCGGGCGCGGGGCGGGCGAACAGCTGGTCACCGTCGGCTCGTTGAGCAAGACGCACTGGGGCGGGCTGCGCATCGGCTGGGTGCGGGCGAGCTCCCAGCTGATCACCGAGCTGGCCACGCACCGGGTCCCGACGGACATCGCGGGCTCGGTCCTCGACCAGCTCCTCGCGGTCGAGCTGATCGAGCGCACGGAGGCGGTGCTCGCCGAGCGGCTGCCGCTGCTTCGCTCCCAACGCTCGGCGCTCGCGGCCGCGCTCGCGGAGCAACTCCCCGAGTGGCGTTGGCAGTTGCCGCCGGGCGGGCTGTGCCTGTGGGTGGATCTGGGCGCGCCGATCTCCTCGGCCCTGGCGACGGCCGCGCTCGATCACGGGGTGCGTATCGAGGGCGGCGCGCGCTTCGGCGCCGATCCGGGCACGCACGAGCACCGGCTGCGCATCCCCTACGCGCTGCCCGCCGAGCTCTGCGTGGAGGCGGTCGGCCGGCTCGCCAGGACGCTGGAGGCGGGCCTGCCCACGGCGAACGGCGAGCGCAGACACCGCCCTTGGATGGCCTGACCCGCCATCGCCTCAACGATCCGGCCGCCTCAGCCGTTTCACCTCGCCGCCGGTCCCCCGAAGACGTCCACTGCTTCCCGTACGTCGGTCAGTGCGCCGGTCAGGGCGCTCACCGAGCCGCAGGAACCCGCGATGAGCAGCAGGGAGCGGCGCAGCCGGGGCACCTCGGGGGTGCCGTGGGCGGCCATCGCGGCGAGTGCCGCCAGTTCGTCCTCCGCGATGCCGCGGTCCGGGAACTCAGCCGGGTACGCGGCCAGTTCGCGGCGCAGCCGGGACACGGCGGAGCGCAGCCGCTCCACCTTCGGATCCATGTCGCCGCCGCTGTCCACCGCTGACCGTCTCTGTCGCATGCTTCGCAACACAGTCCATCCCCCTCGCACGCCGTCGTGCGCCGTTCTCCTGCTGTGTGTCCGACTGCTGCGTCCGACCCACGTGCCCGAATGCTGTCCTTGACGCCCCGGTGCCGTCGGCGTCGCGCTGCTCACGCCACGCCCGTCACACGGTTCCCCCACGTCCCCCCGGCCCCCGTGTGGCGATGGTCGGTCGCCGGGGACGCGGGTCAGTAAACGCCACACGGCGGCGCGCTCGCCACTCCTCTGACCGAATTCCACCGCCTCGCGCCGTGTCCCGGACTGAGCGAAGTGTTCCGTTCCGTCCCGCGCGACGGCGGAGGCGTTCGTAGGCTGGCCGTATGAGCGAATCGAGGCTCGACGAGCCGGGCCCGTACGACCGAGTTGGCCGAATCACAGAGGCAGCAGAGGAAGCGGAGGAAGCCGGGGCGGGTGCGCCGCGGGTCGTGGGGCTGCTGCTCGCCGCGGGCGGCGGTCGGCGGCTCGGCGGCCGGCCGAAGGCGCTGCTGCCGTACCGCGGCCGACCGCTGGTGGAGCACGCCGTGGAGGTGCTGCGTACGGGCGGCTGCGCCGAGGTGCACGTCGTCATCGGGGCGGCCGCGGACCGCGTACGGGAGGAGGCCTCGCTCGACGGCTGCGTCCTTGTCGAGAACCCGGAGTGGGAGCAGGGCATGGGCTCGTCGCTCAGGGCCGGGCTCGACTCCCTCAGGGGCAGCGGCGCGGAGGCGGCGCTCGTGTCCCTGGTCGACCAGCCGGGGATCGGTGCGGAGGCGGTGGCCCGAGTGGTGGCCGCCCACACATCCCCGAAGAGTCTGGTGTGCGCGGCGTACACGGGCAGGCGCGGGCATCCGGTGTTGTTCGGGTCGGAGCGCTGGGCGGGGATCGCGGCGACGGCGACCGGGGACCGCGGGGCGCGCGCCTATCTGAAGGAGCACGAGGCGGACATCACACGGGTGGAGTGCGCGGATGTGGCCGAGGCGTTCGACATCGACACGGAGGCGGATCTGGTGCGGCTGCGGTGAACCTGGAGTGACCGGCGTGGCACTCAGAGCCATGTTCTGTCGACTCTGAGAATCTCGACGTCAACACACCTTGAACTTCCACCATGAGGAAACTACTATCCACTGGTCAGAAGCGCTCAGCGCTCCGGCGACCTAGAAGCCGGTTTTGGCCCCTTGCGGCACTCAGTGCCGCCCTCCGGCCACCCGTCTTCCGTGGCGTCGCCGCGGCACCGAGGCCTTCGGGCCGCACTTGTTCATCCCGCTGAAGGAAGTGACAGCTCATGTCCGCACCAGCGCCGTCCCCGCTGGCCATCGTCGACGCCGAGCCCCTGCCTCGGCAGGAAGAGGTCCTCACCGACGCTGCCCTCGCCTTCGTGGCGGAGCTGCACCGGCTGTTCACGCCCCGGCGTGACGAGCTCCTCGCCCGCCGCGCCGAGCGCCGCGCCGAGATCGCCCGCACTTCAACTCTCGACTTCCTCCCGGAGACCGCTCGGATCCGTGAGGACGACTCCTGGCGCGTGGCCCCCGCGCCCGCGGCCCTGAACGACCGCCGCGTGGAGATCACCGGTCCCACCGACCGCAAGATGACCATCAACGCCCTCAACTCGGGCGCCAAGGTCTGGCTCGCCGACTTCGAGGACGCCTCGGCCCCCACCTGGGAGAACGTGGTCCTCGGCCAGGTCAACCTGATGGACGCGTACGCGCGGAACATCGACTTCACCGACCCGAAGTCCGGCAAGTCGTACGCCCTCAAGGACGCCGACGAGCTCGCCACCGTCGTGATGCGCCCCCGTGGCTGGCACCTGGAGGAGCGGCACCTGAAGTTCGACGGCCGTGCCGTCCCGGGCGCCCTGGTCGACTTCGGCCTGTACTTCTTCCACAACGCCAAGCGCCTCATCGAGCTCGGCAAGGGCCCGTACTTCTACCTGCCGAAGACCGAGTCGCACCTCGAGGCCCGCCTCTGGAACGACATCTTCGTCTTCGCCCAGGACTACGTCGGCATCCCGCAGGGCACCGTCCGCGCCACCGTCCTGATCGAGACGATCACGGCCGCGTACGAGATGGAGGAGATCCTCTACGAGCTTCGCGACCACGCCTCGGGCCTGAACGCAGGGCGTTGGGACTACCTGTTCTCCATCGTCAAGAACTTCCGTGACGGCGGCGAGAAGTTCGTCCTGCCGGACCGCAACGCGGTGACGATGACCGCCCCGTTCATGCGTGCCTACACCGAGCTGCTCGTGCGTACGTGCCACAAGCGCGGCGCGCACGCGATCGGCGGCATGGCGGCCTTCATCCCGTCGCGCCGGGACGCCGAGGTCAACAAGGTCGCGTTCGAGAAGGTCAAGAACGACAAGGACCGCGAGGCCGGCGACGGCTTCGACGGCTCCTGGGTCGCCCACCCCGACCTGGTCCCGATCGCCATGGCCTCCTTCGACGCGGTCCTCGGCGACAAGCCGAACCAGAAGGACCGCCTCCGCGAGGACGTCTCCGTGGCGCCCGGCGACCTGATCGCCATCGACTCGCTCGACGCCAAGCCCACGTTCCAGGGTCTGGTCGACGCGGTCCAGGTCGGCACCCGCTACATCGAGGCGTGGCTGCGCGGCCTCGGCGCCGTCGCGATCTTCAACCTGATGGAGGACGCGGCCACCGCCGAGATCTCCCGCTCGCAGATCTGGCAGTGGATCAACGCCGGTGTGGTCTTCGAGAACGGCAAGACCGCCACCGCCGAGCTGGCCCGTGAGGTCGCGGCCGAGGAGCTCGCGAAGATCCGCGCGGAGATCGGCGAGGAGGCCTTCGCGGCCGGGCACTGGCAGCAGGCCCACGACCTGCTCCTCCAGGTGTCGCTCGACGCCGACTACGCGGACTTCCTGACGCTGCCCGCGTACGAGCAGCTGGCCGGCTAGGCCGCTCCGGTCGGCGGCCCGGCTGCCGACCGCGTATGACCCGTGCCCCGTGGCGCGCCCCAGCGGCGCCCCACGGGGCACGTCCATGTCCGGCCACGCGGCTCGACCGAAACGGTTGAGCCACCCACCGCCGCGCCAACTTGCTTTCGCCGCACGCCCGTTGATGGACTGATCCGCCTACGGGGAAGGCGGTACGCACATGACGGAACAGCGGACGCGAGGGCGCAGGGTCGCCGTCGTGGGCGGCAGCATCGCCGGGTGCGCGGCGGCGCTCGCGGCCCGGCGCGCGGGCGCGGACGCGGTCACGCTCTACGAGCGCGCGCCGGGCCGGCTCGGCGAGCGCGGCATGGGCGTGGCCGTGCACGCCGCGCGGTACGCGGAGCTGGCGGCGGCGGGCTATCTGGACGCCGCGATTCCGTGGGTGCAGATGGAGCGACGGCACTGGTACGTGCGGGACGCGGCCTGCCCCGACCCGCTCGGCCGTCGCATCGCGGGCATGGACTTCCCCTTCCGTACGTACAACTGGGGTTCTCTCTGGCACGAGTTGCGCGGCCGGATGCCCGCCGGGACGGAGGTGCGCTCCGGCACTCCGGTGACGGCCGTGGTGCGCGACGGGGACCGCGCGGAGGTCCGCACGGCGGCGGGCGCGGAGAGCTACGACCTGGTCGTGGGCGCGGACGGGCACCGTTCGGTGGTGCGCGGCGCGGCGTTCGCGGAGGTGGCGCCGCGGTTCGCGGGCTATCCGGCCTGGCGCGGCGCGTTCCCCGCGGAGCGGCTGCCGGACGCGGAGCGCTGGCCGGTCGGCAGTTGCGCGTACGTCGTCTTCCCCGGCGGCCATCTGATCGTCTATCGCATCCCGAGCGGCCCCGCCGACCCGGCGGGGCACCGCGTCAACTGGGTGCTCTACACGGCCCCTTCGACCGGTCTGACCCGCGCGCCGGGCGACCCGGACGCGCACGAGGACACCCTCGACGCCGCCCGCTGCGAGCAGCTCGCGCGCTTCGCCGACGCGTACTTGCCGCCGTACTGGGCGACGCTCCTGAAGACCACGGCGCGCGCCGAGCTCGCCGTGCAGACCCTGTACGACTTCACCGCGCCCCGCTACACCGCGGGCCCGCTGCTGCTGCTCGGCGACGCGGCGACGGTGGCCAGGCCGCACACCGGCGCCGGCGCGGTGAAGGCCCTCCAGGACGCCTCGGCCCTGGAGCGCGCCCTCACCGGGACGGCGGAACTGGGCGCGGCGCTCGACGCGTACGACGGCGAACGCGCGCCCACCGGGCGGACCCTGGTCGACCTGGGCCGGCGCCTGGGCGACGCGCTCGTGTCCCGTACGCCGGACTGGTCCGCCCTGGACCAGCAGGGCCTGGAGGAGTGGTGGCAACGGGCGGACGGCTCGGGGGCGTTCGGCGGCGGACAGCTGCGCCGCTGAACCCGTCGAGCCGTGCGCCCGGGGTTGCCCGGCTCCTGGCCCGGCCCCTGACCTGCCCTACTTGTCGAGCGGCGTGAGGCAGAGCGCGATGTCGGACGAGCCGCGCGTGTACGTGACGGTGAACTTGGAGTCGCCCGCCTTGCAGGTGAGGCTGTTCGCGGTGAAGCCCTCGTCGGAGACCTTGAACTCGGCCTTCGCGTCGGAGCAGGGGACCACGCGGATGTCCGGATCCTCGTCCGTGCCGAGCCGGTCGACGCACTCGCCGACGTCGGCGCCGGCGGCCGAAGTGTCCTTCTCGGCCGCTTCCTTGGCGTCCTGGGCCGCTTGCTCGGCGTCCTTGACGGTGTCGCCCTTGGTGCTGAAGTGCCAGATGCCGCCGACGATCAGCGCGATGACGACGGCGACGCCCTTCACGACCGTCTGGTTGAGCCCGCCGCCGCCACGCCGCGGCGGCTGCTGCTGCGGGCCGCCCTGGTAGGGCTGTTGGGGCTGGCCCTGGTACGGCTGCTGCGGCGGGCCCGGGTACGGCGCCTGGCCCTGCGGCGGCTGCCCGTACGGCGGCTGGCCCTGCTGCGGGTACCCGTACTGCTGGGGCGGCGGGCCCTGCTGGCCGTACGGGTTGTTGTAGCCGCCCTGGGGCGGAGGCATGGACATCGAGTTGACCTCTCGGAGTGGGGGTCTGGGTCGGCGTCTCGGCGCTGTCGCCCGATGACGTGTCCCCGTAAGTTATCCGCTTTCTGCCGCGGGCCCGGCGGGCGGGAGCGTCTCATCGCCGGGCTTTCGAGGGGCCGTTGTCAGTGGTGGGCGGCACCATGGGGAGCACGGGGAAACGGTGTGGAAGGGGTGAGCCGATGACCGGACGGCTGACCGCGGGCCAGCGGCGGATCGTAGCGGGGGCGGACGAGGTGACGGGCCGGATCACCGGTTCCGAGGCCCAGTTGGCGGGTCTGGTGCGGCTCGGCCTGGCGTTCCGGCACGCCCGGCCGCCGCGGGCGCACTTCCTGACGCCCGCCGGGCATCGCGCGCGGGCCGAGCTGCGCAGCGCCGCCCCGCCCCCGGCTGCGCCGGCCGCCGACACCGGGGGTGCGGTGTTCGCTGCCCGCACCGGGGCCGAGGCGGACGCTTTCACGCCGGGGCCCGCACGCCGCCGCGAGGTGCACAGCGCCTGGCAGGGCCTCCTGGAGCTGCGCCGGATGACGAACGCCGACGGGGCGACGGACCGCCCCTGCGCCTGGGAGCGCGGACATCTCGTCCAGGCCGCGGCGCTCGCCCTGGAGGCGGCCGGACGCATACCGGCCTCCGGCGCGGGCCCGGCCACGACGGCCGGCTACCGGGTCGCGGAGACGGAACAGCCGGAGGCGGTCGCGGTGCGGGCGATAGCCGGGCGGGGCGCGGCGGAGCAGTCCGTGCGGGCCGAACTCGCCACGTGCGCCGCGGCGTTGGAGCGGGCCGGCTGGCAGACGAGCGAGCACGGGGAGCGGGGTGGGGGCCGTCTGCTGCTCGCGTCGCCGCGGCGCGTCTGAGCTGTGCTCCGCCCCGGGCCGCCGGAATGCCCTCGCCCTGACCGCAGTTGAGCAACACGGCCACGCGACTCGCGTGGCCGTGGACCGAAGGGAAGACCGTGACCGAAGCGTTCTCCGTGCCCGTGACCGTCCGTGGTTACGAGACCGACGTGCAGGGACATCTCAACCAGGCGGTGTATCTGCAGTACGCCGAGCACGCCCGCTGGTCCCTGCTCCAGGCCGCCGGGATCCGGCAGAACGACCTGGTGGACCAGGGCGTCGGCCCTGTGGTCCTGGAGACCACGATCAGGTACCTGCGCGAGCTGCACGCCGGGGACGAGGTCACGGTGGACTGCGTCTTCCACTGGGGCGAGGGCAAGACGTTCCGCATCACCCAGACCATCCGCAAGGCCGACGGCACGGTCTCGGCGGAGGTCTCCGGGATCGGCGGCCTCATGGACCTGAAGGCCCGCAGACTGGTGCCCGCCCCGCAGGAGGTCTTCCGAACCCTCGCGGACCAGCCGGAGCTGTTCGGCCTCTGAGGCACGGGGCTGTGCCGGGGGCGGGCCACGGGGCGGGGCCCTGAGCAATGGTGGGGCCCGAACCGCGAGGTTCGCCCCGAGCAAGGGTGCGGCCCAGACCCCGGGGGCGAGCCCCAGAGCAAGGGCGGGGCCCGGACCGCGGACCGGAGCCCGGAGCAAGGGCGGGACCGGGACCGCGAGGCAGGGCCCGGACCGGCGGCAGGGCCCGGACCGGCGGCCAGGCCCGGACCAAGGGCACAGCCCGGACCAAGGGCGAGGCCCGGACCGGCGGCCAGGCCCGGACGAAGGGCGAGGTCCGGACCAGAGGCGAGGCCCAAGCCAGGGGCTGGGGTGAGGCCCAGGCCCTGGCCAGGGGCAAGGGCAGGGGAAAGGCCCAGGCCAGGGGCAGGGTCTGGTGGGGGCTCGTTTACCCTGGGGGCGGGTCGTGACTGGCGCTGAGGTGGAGTACCACCGGGGAGCGGCCCGGCGGTCTCCGTCGCCGTACACCACGTACGCTGCCGCGCGCCTGGGCGAAATCCGCAGTTGATGCCGACGACGCCCGGGAGCACCCCATGGCCGCACAGCCCACCGAGACCCTGAACGCCCAGCTCATGGACGGCACCGCCGTCGCCCGCCGGATCGTGGAGCGCACCGCCGCCCGCGCCGCGGCCCTGACCGAGCGCACCGGCGCCACCCCCTGTCTGGCGACCGTGCTCGTCGGCGAGGACCCGGCGTCGGTGACGTACGTGAAGATGAAGCGGAACCGCTGCGAGAAGGCGGGGATCCGGTCCCGGCACGTGCCGATGCCCGCCGACACGACCACCGAGCAGCTGGTCGCCAAGCTCACCGAGCTGTCCGCCGACCCCGAGGTGCACGGCATCCTGCTGCAGCACCCGTGCGGCGAGCACATCGACGAGCGGGCCGCGTTCGAGGCGATCGCGCCGGAGAAGGACGTCGACGGCGTGACGATGCGCTCGTTCGCGGCGATGGGCTTCGCGCTGCCCGGCTTCGCGTCCTGCACGCCGGGCGGCATCATGCGGCTCCTCGACGCGTACGACGTCGACCCGACGGGGAAGCGCGCCGTGGTCGTCGGGCGCAGCGCGATCCTCGGCAAGCCGGTCGGCATGATGCTGCTCGCGCGGGACGCGACGGTCACGTACTGCCACTCGCGTACGCGGGAGCTGTCCTCGCTGGTCCGTGAGGCGGACATCCTCGTCGCGGCGGTCGGGCGGCCCGAGTTCATCAAGGGCGCGGACATCAAGCCGGGCGCGGTCGTCATCGACGCCGGGTACAACGCGGGCAACGTGGGCGATGTGGAGTTCGCCGCGGCGGCCGAGCGGGCGAGCCTGATCACGCCGGTGCCGGGCGGCGTCGGCCCGATGACGATCGCGGTGCTCCTGGAGCAGACCCTGGACGCGGCCGAGCGACAGCTGGGCACGGCCTCCGCCGTCTGACGCCCCGCGCACCCCGGTGTACGGTCGGTCCCGGTCGTGGCGTCGCGCCGCGTGCGCCCGGCCTGGAAACCGCCCGTACGCAGGGGATACGCAGGGGATATGCAGGGGAGACGACCCACGATGAGCCCGCGCCGGAGCCCCGGGGCCGCCGGGGAGCCGACCTTCACCGAGCGGGCCCGCCGCGAGCAGCTCGTGGCATGCACGATCGAGCTGATCGCGAGCCGCGGCTACCCGGCGGCCTCGCTCGCCGCGATCGCCGAGCGCGCGGGTCTGTCGAAGGCGGCGGTGCTCTACCACTTCGGGTCGAAGGACAAGCTGACGCGGGCCGCGTTCGAGCATGTGGTGAGCCGGTTCGCGGCGTATGTGCACGAGCGGGTGGACGCGGCGCCCGATCCGCGCGCGGCGCTCGTGGCGTACGTGCGCGCGATGGTCGGCTACCAGCAGGCCCACCGCAGCCATGTCTGCGTCATCACCGAGACGCTCCTCGACGACGCGGGCGGCACCCGTCTGAAGACGCCGGGCGGGCACGCGGCCACGGGCCGGCTCGACGGCCTCGTCGAACTCCTCGTTGCCGGTCAACAGGCGGGCGTCTTCCGGGAGTTCGAGCCGCGTACGGCCGCCCTGGCCGTGGGCGGCGCGATCGACGGCGTGGTCGCGGCCTGGCTGTCGGACCCGGAGCTCGACCTGGACGCGGCGGCCGAGGAGCTGGTCGCGTTCACGCTGCGGGCGATCGACGCCTGACCTCGGGTCCGGCAGACGCCGGTCCGGCGGGGTCCGGTCCGGCGGGGTCCGGTCCGGCAGGGTCCGGTCCGGCAGGGTCCGGTCCGGCAGGGCCCCTGCGCGCGAACTCCGGTGCGTGTTCCGGTCGTACGCCCATACCGCCCGCGTACGCCGCGAGCCCCTGGAGGAGGCGGGAGCGGCGCAGGGCGCGCAGCGGCAGCGGGAGCGGGCGGGCGTCGAGGGTGCCGTCCAGGGCGGGGCGGATCAGCATGCCGTGCTCGGCGAGCTGCGACTTCTGCGTGACGGCCACGGGGAGTCGGCGCCGCTTCTGCACCCGCGCGAGCTCGGCCTCGGTGACCCGGCCGCGGCGCAGCGGCCCGGCGAGGATGCGGGCGGCGGCCACCGCGTCCTGCACGGCGAGGTTGACGCCGACGCCGCCGACCGGGGACATGGTGTGCGCGGCGTCGCCGATGCAGAGCAGGCCGTCGGCGTACCAGCGCGGCAGGCGGCCCATCGTGACGTCGAGCGTCTTCACGTCGTCCCACGTGCGGATCGCGTCCGTCAATTCCGGTCCCCAGCCGAAGAGTTGGCCGAGGTTCTCGCGCAGTTCGCGTACGTCCCGGCTGCGGCGGGCGGCGTCGGTGCCCTTCGCGATGAGGTAGGAGGTCTGGTAGTAGTCGCCGCGGTCCATGGTGACGGCGACCTGTCCCGACCCGAAGCGGCCGAAGACGCGTCCGCTGTGCGCGGCGTCCGGGTCGGGCGCGGGCACCCGGATCTGCCATACGTCCATGGGCACGGGGAAGCTCCGCTGCCGCAGGCCGGCCGCCGCGGCGACGACGGAGTTCCGCCCGTCGCAGGCGACGACGAGATCGGCGGCCAACTTACCCTCGCCCCCGCCGTGTTCGCGCAGCCGTACGCCCGTGACGCGACCCGCGGAGTCCGTGAGCAGGCCGGTGACGGCGGTGTTGCGGCGGAGCGTGAACGTGGGCTCGACGGCCGCCGCTTCGGCGAGCAGGTTCAGAAAGTCCCACTGCGGGACCATCGCGATGTACTTGCGCCGCGTCCGCCCCGGCATGCGCCGGAAGTCCGCCATGGTCACCGTGACCCCGGCGACCTGAATGCGCATCTCCTCCAGGCGGTGCGCGGGCAACTCCTCGAAGCGGGCGCCGAGGCCGAGTTCGTCGAGCAGGCGGAGCGTCGAGGGGTGGACGGTGTCGCCGCGGAAGTCGCGCAGGAAGTCCCGGTGCTTCTCCAGGACGGTCACGTCGACTCCGGCGCGGGCGAGCAGCAGCCCGAGCATCAGGCCGGCGGGGCCGCCGCCGACGATGCAGCAGGTCGTGCGTTCCCGGGGTGCGGCAGTGGTCATGACAGTACCTCCACAGCAGGGCTGACCGGCTGGCCAGCACAGGGCTGACCGGCTGGCCAGCACAGGGCTGACCGGCTGGCCAGCACAGGTCTGACCGGATGGCCAGCAATCTAACCGATCGGTCAGACGCCCCTTCGGCGGGACCCCCAGCCCCCCTCTCTCCTATCGATCGAAACGCTCAACTCCGTTCAATCCATTGAGCGTTCGATCGTTTGCGTGCTAGAAACCGCTCACTTCCCGCCGCCCGCAGCCATCCCTCCCTGCCTTCGGAGCCCTCTCATGACCACGTCGCCCACCCACCGCTGGTCCCGTCGCGGATTTCTCACCACGTCCGGGGCCGCCGCCCTCACGCTCGGCCTCGCGAGCGGCGGCGGCACGGCAGCCGGGGTTCAACTCACCGCGGACGCGGACGAGTTCGCCGCGCTGCGCGCCCGCTGGCGCACCCTTCTGCTCGGCGAGGGCTTCAGCCCCACCGCCGAGCCGTTCCGCACCAAGCTGGCCGCGCTCGGGGCGACCGCCCGCCGCCACCTGGACGCGCTCGACCCGAAGCCGGGCTCGCTGTGGCCGGACGCGGTCTGGGCGGATCCCGAGCCCGACAAGGACCAGGAGTCGTACGGCTACTCCGGGAAGATCCAGGAGAGCGCGACCCGGCTGCGGACGCTCGCCGAGGCGTACTGCCGGCCCGGCACGGGACTCACCGGCGACGCGCCGGTCAGGGAGAAGATCATCGCCGCGTTCGCGCATCTGATCGCGGACGTGTACCACGAGGGCCAGGCCCCGTACGGGAATTGGTACAGCTGGGAGATAGGCGCCCCGCAGCCGCTGCTCGACGTGGCGGTGCTGCTGCACGAGCACCTGGACGCCGAGCAGATCGCGGCGACCGTGCGGGCCGTCGACCACTTCGTGCCGGACTCCAAGGTCGCGAACTACACGGGCACCAGCACCGGCGCCAACCGGATCGACCTCTGCCGGGTGCTCGCGCTCCGCGGTGTCCTCGACGGCACGGCGGCCAAGGTGGCCCTTGCGCGGGACGCGATGTCGCCGACGTTCCCGTACGTCACGAAGGGCGACGGGCTCTACGCCGACGGCTCGCTGATCCAGCACACCAACGTGCCGTACACCGGGTCGTACGGGGCCGTGCTCATCGACGGGACCGGGCGGCTGCTCGCACTGCTCGACGGTTCGAGCTGGCAAGTCACCGACCCGAAGCGGCAGTTGTTCCTGGACGCGGTGGAGGCGGCGTACGCGCCGTTCCTGCACGACGGGCTGATGATGGACGGCGTCTCGGGGCGGGCGATCAGCCGGGGCCTGTCCGCCGGGGACCCGAGCGGGGTGCAGCAGGACGACCATCTGCGCGGCCATGCCGTGATCGGCTCGGTCCTCGTCCTCGCGCAGGGCGCGAGCGCGGCGGAGGCGGCACGCTGGAAGGCGCTGGCCAAGGGCTGGTTGACGCGCGACCGGTACGCGGACGTGACGACCGGCCGCACCCTCGGCGTCGCCGCGCTGTCCCGCGTGAACGCGCTGCTCGCCGACGCGGCCGTCAAGGCGGCCCCCGAGGCGCTCGGCCACCGCCTCTTCCCGTCCATGGACCGCGCCGTGCACCGCACCCGCACGTTCACGGCGTCCCTGTCGATGGCCTCGAAGCGGATCACGTACTACGAGAACGGCAACGGCGAGAACGTCCGCGGCTGGCACACGGGTACCGGGATGCTCTACTGGTGGGCCGAGGATGCCAACGGCGGCCAGTACAGCGACGGTTACTGGCCCACCGTCGACCCGTACCGGCTGCCCGGCACCACCGCGTCCCTGAAGAAACTCGCCGACGGCGAGGGCGGCGCGTGGGGTGCGGCGGCTCCGGCCACGACCTGGGTGGGCGGCACGAGCGACGGCACGTACGCGACGCTCGCGCAGCACCTGCTCGGCCTCTCCTCCACGCTGCGGGCCCGGAAGTCCTGGTTCTTCCTCGACGACGCGGTGGTCTGCCTCGGCGCCGGCATCACCGCCGCGGACGGCACGGGCGTACAGACGGTGGTCGACAACCGCTGCCTGGGCGCGGACGGCACGGCGGGGCTCGTCGTCGACGGCCGCGTCCGCGAGACCAACGGCACGGTCGACGGCGCCGGTTGGGCCCACCTCGAAGGGCATGCCGGGTACGTCTTCCCCGGCGGCGCTCCCCTCACCACGCTCCGCGAGGAGCGCACGGGCGCCTGGAAGGACATCAACGGCGGCGGCGCGACGACCCCGGTCACCCGGCGGTACGTCACCCTCACCGCCGACCACGGCACGGACCCGACGGACGCCTCGTACGCGTACGTCGTCCTCCCCGGCGCGAGCCGGCAGCGCACCGAGGAGCGGGCGGCGGACCGCGACTGGCTGCTGCCGCTCGCCAACTCGGCGCGGGTGCAAGGCATTCGGGTCCCCTCGCTCGGCTTCACGGGCGTCACGTTCTGGGAGCCGGGCACGGCCGGCAAGGTCACGGTGGACGCGCCGGTGTGCGTGCAGATCGTGGAGCGCGGCGACGGCACGGCGGTGGTCTCGGTCAGCGACCCCAACCGCGCGGTGCAGGGCTTCCACCTGACCTGGGACCACCCGGTCCGTACGGTCCTCAGCAAGCCCTCGACCGTGACCTCCGCCGGTACGGGCACGTCCCTGAGCCTCACCTTCGGGGACCTGAGCGGGACGGGCGGCGGGACGCAGCGGGTGGTGGTCCAGGTGCGGTGAGGTGAGGTGTTCTGCGGTGCGGTTATCGTGGCCGCTGTCCGGAGGACGTGGACGTGGATGTGGACCGCGAGGAGTCATGGGGTTGCCGTTGCCGATCAGCGCGGACCGGGGGCGTTGGAGCACGGTCCTGGCCGAGCGCACCGTCCTCGGCGTGGTGCACAACATCACCTCCGCTACGCGCCTCCTCGACCTCCTCGCGGCCTTCGAGGGCGACGCACGCGTACAGGTCGTCTTCTCCTGCACCGGCTCGTCCGCGCTCGACTCCGGGGTGACGGAATTCTTCACGGCGCACGGAATGGCGTACGTGCCGTGGGAGGAGGCGCGGGACTCCGAGGATTTCGACCTCGCTATCGCCACGAGCAGAGGCGGAGATCTGCATCTCCTCCGAACTCCCCTCATTGGCACGCCACATGGGGCCGGATACAATAAGAAGCTGGCAAGAAACCGGAAACCGGAAACCGGAAACCGGAAACCGGAAACCGGAAACCGGAAACCGGAAACCGTGGGGCCGGGGGCCGAGGAGTCAGGGGGCGGGGCTTTCGGGCTCACGGAGGAATGGCTGGTGCACGACGGGCAATTGATCCCGTCGGCCGTCGTCCTGTCCCACTCCGAGCAGCTCGACCGCCTGGCCGTGAGCTGCCCGCAGGCGCTCCCCGCTGCCGTGGTGGCAGGGGACCCGGTGATCGACCAGCTCAGGGCCGGTCTGCCGTTCCGTGAGCGGTACCGCCGCGCCCTCGGCGTCGAACCGGGGCAGCGCCTCGTCGTGCTCTCGTCCACCTGGGGGCGGGGCTCCTCCTTCGGAACCATGTCACACAGTGACATCATCCGGCGCAGCATGGCCGAGCTGCCCTCCGACGAATTCCGCGTACTCGCCGCGATCCATCCCAACGCCTGGTACGGGGCGCACCATTCCTGGCAGCTGCACCACTGGCTCGCCCCACTGCTCGACTCCGGGCTGATCCTTCCGCCACCCGAGTCGGAAACCTGGAAAGCCGCACTCTGCGCCGCGGATTTCCTGATAGGCGACCACGGGTCCGTGACCCTGTACGGGCACGCCCTCGGAATTCCCTCCCTTCTGAGCGCATTCGACAGCTCGACCGTCGCACCGGATTCCCCGATGCACGACCTCGGCGAGCGACTCCCCCGCATCCGCCGCAGCATCCCGCTGGCCCGCCAACTCGCCGCAGCAGAGCGGAACCAGCACAGGCCCGAGGAGCCGTACGACCCCGTCACCTCGCGTCCGGGCGAGGCCGCGGCCCTGCTGCGCACCCTGTTCTACTCCTGGCTGAAGCTCCCCGAGCCGGAGCAGCCCGCCGTCACGCGGGCGGTGCCGGTGCCCCCGGGCCCGCCCGCTCGACGCACCCTCCCCCACCTGCCCGCCCGGTACGTGACCACAGACGTGGACGGCGAAGGCGATGCCGCAGGCGGCGACGAGGGCGCCACCCGCCTCACCCTGCGCCGCTACCCTGCCGCGCATCAGCGCAGCCAGAACGGCCACCTGGCCGGCGCCCACCTCGTCGCGGACCTCGACGACCCCGACCAGCGCCTGCCCCGCACCGCCGACGTACTCCTCGTACCGCTCGACCGGCGGCCGCCGGAGCTCCGCCGACCCGAGCCCGGACAGCTGACCGCGTACGAGGAGACGGGCCACGGGTGCCGTGTGACAATCCTGCCCAACTCCCTTTCATTGCAGGCGCGTTGGGTGCACCGTCCCTCCTGGGCGGACTTCGGCGTCGCGGCCTCCGTGGTCCACGCGCTGCTGCCGCGCGTCGCGGAGGGCGCGGACCGTCACCTCGTACGCGTGCGCTCAGGCGAGCAACAGGACGTCGGCGTCCTTGAGTTGCGCCGCGCTACTTGAGCCGCGCGCCTATACGGGCCCGTCGAGCCGCTCCTGCGCCCCCTCGGCCCGTGGGCTGCCGAGCTCCGTGAACATGTCGCGGGCGCTCGACCAGTCCGACTCCGCCGCCTCCCGGTCGCCGAGTTCCGCCTGGATGTCGCCGCGCAGCAGCAGGACCGTGGCGCGCTGGTGCGAGGCCGGGGCGTCGGCCGTGCCCGCAGCGGCCTCGTTCAGGCAGTGCAGGGCGGCGTCCGGCTGCCCGCAGGCACGGCGGTCCTCGGCCTGCCGCAACCAGGCCTTGGCGATGTTGAAGTGGTCGGGGCCCGTCGGCAACAACTCGAACTCCCGCCGCGCCAGGGCGAATTCGCGCTCGGCGTCGTTGTGCCGTTCGAGCGCCGAGTACGCGCGAGCCGTGTGGAAGGTGAGCAGCGCATGGCCGCGCGGGTGGACGATGCCGTCGAGGGCGGCCTTGGCCTCGGCGAAGCAGTCGAGGGCGCGCGCGCCGTGCTTCAGCTTCAGGGCGAGCAGCCCGAGCGCCTCCAGGGCACTGGACTCGGTACGCCGCGCCCCCTCACCGCCGTCGCCGGTGTCCGCGCGGGCAAGCCGCAGCGCCGCCTCCAACTCCTCGCGGGCGAGGCGCGCGTCGTCCTCGTCGAGGCTCCAGCGGTCCATGTGGGCGAAGCCCAGCTGGAAGTGCATACGGGCGACGGCGAGCGGGTCGTCGAGGCAGGCCTGGGCGGCGGCGAGGCCCGTGCGGTGCGACGCGATCCACTCCGTGTGGCTGCCCGTCCGCAGGTAGAAGCTCCACAGCGCCTGGCACAGCCGCCAGGCGTGCCGGTGCCTGCCGGTGGCGTGGGCGAGCAGCACGGCCGGTACGAGGGAGTCCCGCCTGCGCGCCAACTGCCCTTCCGCCGTTGCCGCTTCGGCCTTCGGGGCGCTCTCCCGGCGGGGCTCCACGTACTCCGGGTCGTGCAGCCAGCGGGTCGACAGGGCCGCCTCGGCGCGCTCCGCGAACTCCAGGAGCCGGGCGAAGAACCGGTCCCGCAGGAGCTCGCGCTCGGCCGGGTCCTCGTCCTGTTCGGCGCGGGTCAGGGCGTGGTCGTGGACGATCGGTTCCAGGCGGTACGCGTCCAGGTCCGCGCGCTGCACCACACCTCGGTCGACCAGTGCGCGCAGCGCCTGCCGCACCTGCGCGGAACTCCACTCGGACAGCAGGGCGTACAGCGTGTCCGGGTGGAAGCGGCCGGGCGGCAGCAGCCCGAGGAGCCGGTACAGGCGGGCCGGGCGCGGCGGCAGCGCACCGTACGTCGAGTCGAAGGCCCCGTACAGCGACTCCCCGTGCGCATCCTCGTCCGTCATGCCCAGGACCTCCTGCCTCGATTCGCGCTCGGCGAGGAGGGCCTCGAAGTCCTCCAGGACGCCGGGCTCCGGGGAGCGCAGTTCCGCGGCGACGATCCGCAGCGCCCAGGGGTTGCCGCCGACGCGTCGGGCGAGCGACCGCAGCCGGTCCGCGTGCTCGGTGCGGCCGCTGACCCTGGCGATGAGCTCCGCGGCGGGGCCGTCGTCGAGGGGCTCCACCAGGAGCGGGGCGAAGTCCGGGGCGCCGTCCAGCTGTCGGGGCGGCTCGCTCCCGGTGATGAGGGCGGCGCTGCCGGGGACGGCGGGCAGCAGCGGCTCGATCTGCCGCCGCGTCTCGGCGTTGTCGAGGAGTACGAGGACGGGGCCCTGGTCGCGGCCCGCCCGCGCGCAGGCCGCGCGGAACGCCGCCGACTTGCCCGGCAGGTCGCCCGGCCGGTCCGCGCGCGCCATGCCGAGCTGCGCGAGCCAGCGGTCGAGGACCGCGTCGGGGTCGGCGTGCGTGCCGTTCAGGTCCCGGCCCAGGTCGGCGTCGAGGACGGGGCCGGTGAAGTGCGCGGCGTGGGCGCGGGCCCAGCGCCGGGCCGCGGCTCTGCGGCCGGTGCCGCGCAGCCCGGCGAGGAAGATCACCGCGGGCACGTCGGCCTCCGCGCACCTGGTCCAGTGGGCGTCCATCTCCGCGTGGAGGGCGTCGTGGTTGACGTAGTGCAGGATGTTCGAGGCGAGGGCGGGCGGGAGCCGTACGGCATCGGCCTCGCGCACGATCTCGGCGAGGCCCTCGGCGAGATCGGGGTGTGTCTGCAGCAACTCCTCCAAGAAGTCGGCCAGTTCGGCCTCCACCGCGCCCTCGGCGGTCTCGTCCCCGGCCTCCCGGGCCGCCGCCAGTTCTCGGCGCAGCCGCTCCACTTCGGTCTCGACGGCCGCGGGGTCCGCCTGCGCGTCCCGGCCGAGGAGCTTGAGGATTCTGCCCTTGCCCCAGCCGAACGCGTCCGTCACCAGGAGCGACACCACGCTGCTCGCGCCCACTCCCGCCAGCGCGGCGATCTCCAGCTCCACCCGGTCCCCCTTACCACGCGCGGCGCGCGATCTCCCGTACGGCGCAGCCCACTTCGGCCGCCGCCCACCCCCAACCGTAGAGATCATCCCGCCGGATCGGCAGGGGTTCCGGAGACATCGACCGGCGCGCACCGAACCGTCCACCACCCCCGCGAACGCCCCGCCCCGCCCCCGTTACGGTGGTCCGCGTGACAGCGACGACGGACGAGCCCGGCCACGACCACCATCTGCAGGGGTACGCGCAGATCCTGCAGGAGGTCGCCGCGAGCGGGCGGCGGCTCACCCGCGAGGAGCGGGAGTCGCGGCGGGTGCTCGGCGAGCAGGCCGCGGAGGCGGGGCAGCCGCTGCGCTCCCTGGTCCGCGCGCACCTGGCCGCGACGCGCGCCGAGTGGCCGGGCGAGGTCGCCGCGGCGGACGCGGTGCTCGCGGCGGTCGAGGGCTGCGTGGACGCGTTCATCGAGGGCTACGAGCGCGCGCAGCGCCTCGCCGTACGCCAGGCGGAGGCCGCGCGCCGGGAGTTCATCGACGACCTGCTGTACGGCCGCAGCGACCTGGGGCGGCTCGCGGAGCGCGCCGAGCGGTTCGGGCTGCTCCTGTCGCACGGGCACGCCGTGGCGGTGGCGCAGGGGCCCGAGCCGTACGACGACACGCATCCGGTGACACGGCAGGTGGAGAGCGCGCTCATCGCCCGCTTCGGGGACCGCTCCACGCTGCTCACCACGAAGGAGGGCCGGCTGATCTGCATCGCCCCCGGCGACCAGAACGACGTGCTGACCCACTTCGCCAAGCAGGCGCACGCGGCGACGGGCGGCGGCCGCGTCGCGCTCGGCCGCCCGCACAACGGCGCGGGCGGCGTCGTCCACTCCTACGAGGAGGCCCTGGGCGCCCTCGACCTGGCAGAGCGCATCAACCTGGACGATCCGCTGCTGCGCGCCGCCGACCTGCTCGTCTACCCGGTGCTCGCCCGCGACCGGCAGGCCATGGCCGACCTGGTGGAGAGCACGCTCGGCCCCCTCCACTCGGCCCGCGGCGGGCCGGGCCCGCTGCTCGACACGCTGGTCGCGTACTTCGACTCGGGCTGCGTATCGGCCCGTGCGGCCCGGCAGTTGGCGCTCAGCGTCCGCGCCCTCACCTACCGCCTGGACCGCATCCACATGCTCACGGGCTGCAACCCGGCCGATCCTCAGCACCGTTACACGCTGCAGACTGCGGTGATCGGGGCTCGGTTGTTGGGGTGGCCGGAGGGTGAGGGCTGAGCCGCTCCGGTACGCCCGCCTCCCCAGGGCCGCGCCCCTGGACCCCCGTCGTTTTCCGACTGCCGCACCGTCGTGGCCGTTCGCGCAGTTCCCCGCGCCCCTGACGGGGCCCGGCAAATTCAGCCCCTCCGGCGTTTGAGGAGCGGGGGTCCGGGGGCTGGCCCCCCCGGTGCCGACGGCAGTCTTTCGGGAAGGGGCGGGGAGGGGACATTGCCGGTGCCCGCGGACGAAATCCGCCAGCAAGTGGCACGCCTCAAGGGGCGCACCCTGCAGGGGGTTACGAGAAGTTCCCCGGCGCCCGCCCGCCCAACACCGCCGCCCGCTGCCGTATCAGGGCGATCTGAACACCCCCCCCCCGGAATTCAGAGGGCGCCGTCGACGTCTGCCCGACGTGCTTGCGGTAGCGCAGCGTCGGCTGGTCGAGGAGGAGGCCGGGGCCCGCTGCGGAGGCGGCCATGAGGAGGCCCGTGTCCTCCATGCCGCGGAGTGCCGACCAGCCGCCGAGGGTCAGGAGCAGGGAGCGCCGCCACATCGTGCCCGCCGGGTGGACCGGGAGCCGGTAGGGTCCGCGGCCGTCCGTGGCCCAGCCGGTGAGGAGCGCGCCGCGGGGCAGCAGTCCGGGGCGGACCGGCAGGGCGTGGTCGACGAGCGTGCCGTCGGGCAGCAGGTCCCGTGCCCGACCCACCGCGAAGCCCAGCTCCGGGGCGGACTCCAACTCCCCCGCCAGCAGGGACAGTGCGTCCGGTTCGAGCTCGTCGTCCGCGTCCAGGTTCTGCACGAGCGGTGCATGCGCGCGGCCGAGGGCCAGATTGCGGGTGACGGCCGGTCCTTCGCTCGTACCGTTTCCGTCGATGCGGACGCGCGGGTCGTACGCGGCCCCGCAGGAGGCGAGCGTCTTGTGGACGGCGTCGTCCGGGCCGTCGGTCTGGACGAGCCAGGTCCAGTCGTCATGGCTCTGCGCGAGGAGCGAGCGCCACGCGTCGGGCAGGAACCCCGCGTGGGGTGCGTGGACGGCCGTGACGACATTCACCTGCATGTTCGAGATCCTATGATCCGGCTGTCCCGGCCGTGATAGGCAGGTCGGGGACTGCGAGGGCAAGTCGGGGACTGCAAGCGCAGGTCAGCGACCGCGGGGAACGAACGGGGAGCAGGGAAGCATGGACTTGGCGGCCATTTCCGCGCGGCTGCAGCAGATTCCGGCGTCGGACTCGCGGGAGCTCGACCGGGTCTGCGAAGAGGTGGCCGAGGCGTTCCTGGAGGCGGGGCGGGAGCCGTCGTTCGACGTCGGCTCGGCGGACTTCGCGGCGGACGCCTTCCTGATCTGCGCCGACCGGTACTGGCGGCGGCGGTTTCTGCGACTCCCCAACGTCCGTACGGCCGCGGCCTGCGCGACCTGGCTGATGGCGCACGTCGCGCGGGACTCCCGTACGGAAGTCCTGGAGAAATGGAGTCTGGGGTACGCGTTCATCACCAGGGAGCACGGGGAGTCCAGCGGCGAACTGTCCGAGGCCACCGAGGAGATCGTGGCCGCCGACACCGCCTCGGGGGACGTCGCCTACTTCGCGACGCTCTACCACGCGGGCAAGTTGCGGGCGAACTTCCAGCACGACGAGCTGCGCCAGTTCCTGGAGTCGTCGCTGCTCGCCCTGGCCGCCGGCGCGCACCGGCGGACGCCGCTGTTCGTCGCGCTGCGCGCCTTCGCCGCGTTCGGCAGCGAGAGCATCACCACCGCGCACGCCGTGAGCCTCCTGGACGAGGCATGGAACTCCCCCGAGCGGACCCGCCATGTCGTCGACATCTGCCTCAACGGCATCCAGATGGGGCTGCCCTTCGACGACCAGGGCGAACTGCTGCGCAGCCACGCCCAGGAGGCGGTACGGGACCACCCCCTGGACCACATGTTCCGCTTCCGCCTCGCCAGCGCCCAGCACATGTGCTCCGACCACGACGAAGCGCTCGGCAGCATCACGACCGCGTTGAGGCTGCTCCCGGCGATCGGTACGCGCATCAGCCACGAGCTGCTGCAGCAGCAGTATCTGAAGAAGCGCGACGAGATCCTCGAAGGGCGGCTGCGCGCCCGCCTCGACGCCGAGCAGCGGCAGCGGATGGAGGAGCGGGAGGCCGAACACCAGCGCCGGACCGTCGAGTTGGAGCAGCGGCACGAGCAGCGCTGGCAGGAGCTCGAGGCGGAGCTGCGGCGCGACCGGGATCGGCAGGAGCAGGCGCAGCGGGAGCTCGTGGAGAGCACGCGCGCCGCGACCGTCCGGGCCATGGAGCTGGTCGCCCTGTTCGCGGCCGTCATCGCGTTCGCCGTCGGTTCGCTGCAGGTCACCCTGAACGGCGACATGTCTCTGCACGACCGCGCCTGGCTCATCGCCGAACTGGGCGGCGGTCTCCTCGTCTTCGCCTTCGTCATCACGGGCGGCACGTGGTACGTCACCCGCACCCGCCCGGCACGGCGACCGGACCGGACCGGGACGGGGACCGGCCAGGACCAGCACTAGTCCAGCACTAGTCCAGCACTTGCGATCGAAACGCTCAACTCCGTTGATTCCATTGAGCGTTCGATCGCCCGCTGCTACACAGGGAGCGCCCCGAGAACCCCGAGCCCCCTCCCCCGAGGAGCCCTCATGCGTAAGGGACGTACCGGCGCGCTGCTCGCCGCCGCATGCTCACTCGCTCTCCTCTCAGCCGACCCCGCCCACGCCGCCGTCATCTGGGACGGGGACGCCGGGCAGGGCACCGGAGTGTTCTCGTCCGTGCTGTGCGAGTCGCCCGGCAGCGTCGTCGCGCAGGACAACGGGGACGGGCGCGGGCCGGTGTTCAAGTTCAACAAGCCGCTGGGCCTTGAGCGTTGCGAGGCGCACGGCATCCGGGTCGGCGGCTCCCGGTACACGTTCCGCAACGACAGCACGTACTGGATCGGCTGGGACACCTCCACCAACACCCCGGACGCCGGGACGATCTTCCAGTGGAAGTCGTACGGCACCAACGACCAGCACCAGCAGAACTACCCGGTGCTGATGAAGGTCGAGGGCGGCGTGCTCAAGCTGTTCCACATCGAGGTCGGCGAGAAGTGGACGCTCAAGTGGTCCACCCCGGTCGAGACCAGTACGTACAAGCGGATCGTGCTCGGCATCCACACCTCCGACGAGGCGTCGAGCGGCCGGGTGACGGCGTACTACAACGGCGCGAAGGTCGCCGAGTTCTCCGGCCGCACCTGGGACGACCTCGGCAACGACACCCGCTTCGGGACGTACGGGGCCGAGGTGCAGGACAAGCGCGTCATCAACTGGATCGACGGGCTGAAGGTGGGCACGGAGTACACGGACGTGGACTAGGCGATGACTCCCCGATCACGGGTCATGACGGGGCACCCGCCGTGAGCTGGGAGATTGTGGAGTGGCAGGATGGAACTCCATGAAGATCGCAGCAGGTCAGTTCACATGCGTTCCGGCTGACGTGGCCGCCAACGTCCAGCAGATGACCGCCCTCGCAGGCCAGGCTCGCGCTCAAGGTGCAGAGCTCGTGGTGTTTCCCGAGCTGGCCGTGACCGGGTACGAGCTTGAGGCAGTACTCGCTGATCCCGGTTTGTGGGTGACACCAGAAGATCCGCGCTTGGATGCGATCCGGGAGAGCGGCACCGCCACCGTCGTCAATTGTGTAGCGGCCACCGACGGGCCCCGGCCTGCGATCGAGACGCTGGTCTTCGGGGCTGACGGCGAGCTGCTCACCACTTACCGCAAGCAGAACCTGTTCGAGCACGAGCAGGCGGTCTTCACCGCTGGGCAGCATGATGGGCGATTCGAGTTCGGAGGAGTCCGCTTCGCGCTCGCCACGTGCTACGACAACCACTTTCCCGACCTGACCGCGCGGGAGTCTGCTGACGGCTGCCAGGTGCACCTGGCCAGCTCGCTCTACGGAACCGGTGGCGGAGCTGAGGAGCTCGCGGCGATCTATCCCGGCATCGCCAAAGACTTGAACATGCACGTCGTGCTAGCGAACCATGTCGGACCGGCCGGGCCATGGACTGGCTGCGGCCGTTCCTCCGTGTGGGCCCCGGGCGGCGACGTTCTGACAGAGGCCGACACGCAGACAGCCATGCTCGTCGTGGCCGATGTCGGGTGAGCTTCGCTCGGCTCATGCTCGGAACCAGATGATGACCGCGGCAGCGGTGACAGTGCCCAGGTAGACATAGCCGCGCTTGTCATAGCGGGTGGCGACGGCCCGAAACTGCTTCAGCTTGTTGATCGCCCGCTCCACAGTGTTGCGCTTCTTGTACCGCGCGGGGGCGAAGCCCGGCGGCCGGCCGCCACGCGCACCTCGGTTCCGGCGTCCGGCTTGCTGGTCCTTCTTCTCCGGGATCACGTGCCGGATGCCGCGTCGACGCAGGTAGGAGCGGATGGCACGGTTGCTGTACGCCTCCGCACTCACGCTCTCGGGCGTGCGCCGCGGGCGGCCCGATCGGATACGCGGTACCCGGATCTTTTCCAGCACGGCCTGGAACTGGGTGCAATCCGCCCGCTGGCCTGGCGTGATGACCAACGACAGCGGACGGCACTTGCCATCTGCGGCGAGGTGGACCTTGCTGGTCAAGCCACCACGGGAACGACCGATTCCTTCGCCTGCCGCACCGCCTCCGCCAACAGGCTGAGCAATTGCGCGCGCACGCGAACTGATCTTCCCCCAGCCCCCTTTGAGGCGGTGGACGGTGCCTTCTTAGGGGCGCCGGCGGCATGCTGGTGCGCACGCACCGAGGTCGAGTCGACATTGATGTCCCAGTCGATGTCGCCCTCAGCGCTGCACGAGCCTGGACATGCTGGAGCAGCCGTTCCCAAGTGCCATCGGCCGACCACAGCACGTGCCGCTTATGGACCGTCTGCCACGGCCCGAACCGGTCGGGCAGCTTGCGCCACTGACAACCTGTACTGAGCCGGTAAATGATCCCGTTGGCCACCTGCCGGTGATCCCTCCACCGGCCACATCGATTGTTGCTCTCGGGCAACAACGGCTCCAGCACCGCCCACTCGCCATCCGTCAAATCCCCCCTGCTGAGCATGACCAGAACAACAAGTCACTGATCGGAGAGACGCCCCCTAGCGCACCGAAGGGGATTCACGCCGAGCGCGAGAGCGTCTGCGGGTCGACCGCGTGCAGGAACGGCAACCCTCGTGCGTACCGGGCGAGTTCGTCGATCGCCGAGTCCGCGAGGCGGTGCAGCTCGCCGCCGATGGAGCCGGCGAGGTGCGGGGTGAGGAGGACGTTCGGCAGGTCGAAGAGCGGCGAGTCGGCTGGCAGCACCTCCGGCTCCGTGTGGTCGAGCACGGCGTGCAGCCGGCCGGTGCGCAGCTCCGCCGTGAGCGCCGCCGTGTCGACGAGCGAGCCGCGCGCCGTGTTGATGAGCGTGGCCCCGTCCGGCATGAGGGCGAGTCGCTTCGCGTCGAACAGGTGCCGTGTGGAGGGGAGTTGGGGTGCGTGCAGGGACACGATGTCGCTGCGCAGGGCGAGCGCGTCCAGGTCGTCGACGAGCTCCACGCCGAGCGCCGCCGCCTCCCCGGCGCCGACGTACGGGTCGTGCAGGAGGACCCGTACGTCGAAGGGCGCGAGGAGTTCGATGACGCGGCGGCCGATGCGGGAGGCGCCGACGAGGCCGACCGTGCGGCGGTAGTTGCCCACGTCGGGGAAGCGCTCGATGAGGTTCACGCGGCCGCGCGCGGCCCGGTAGGCGTGCGCGCCGGCGAGGACGCGTTTGTTGGCGAAGAGGATCGCGGCGAGCGTGTACTCGGCGACGGGCAGGGCGTTGGCCGCGGCCGCGGTGGTGACGGCGATGCCGCGCCGCCAGCACTCCTCGGTCACATGCCCCTTGACGCTTCCCGCGGCGTGCACGACGGCCTTGAGGCGCGGCAGGCGGCGCAGCGCGGCCCGGTCCAGGGGCGGGCAGCCCCAGCCGGTGAGCAGCATCTCGGCCTCCGCCAACTCCCGTTCCAACAGGGTGTGTTGGGAGGTGAAGTCGGTGACGAGCAGGGCCGGTTCGACGCGGGCGACCTCGGTGAGGCGGCGCAGCGCGGCAGCGCCGAACACCGCGTCGCGGGTCTCCGGGCTCATGGCGAGCACGGTGCGGGGGCGGCGCAGGGCAGGGTTCACTTGACGGCTCCGGCGGTCAGCCCGGAGCGCCAGAAGCGCTGCAGGCACAGGAAGGCGACGATCAGCGGCAGTACGGCGACGAGTGCGCCGACGATGACCAGCGGATACAGCTCGGGCTGCTGGTAGACGTTCTTCTGCCAGGCGTACAGGCCCAGGTTGACCGGATAGAGCTCCTCGTCGTTGAGCATCATCAGCGCGCCGTAGAAGTTGTTCCAGGACGCGGTGAACGAGAACAGGAAGATCGTCATGAAGCCGGGCGCGAGCATCGGCAGGGAGACCGAGGCGAAGGTGCGCAGCTCCCCCGCCCCGTCAACCCGCGCGGCCTCCAGGACCTCGCCCGGCACGTACCCCTCGGAGAAGACCCGCGCCAGGTACACGCCGAACGGGTTGACCAGGCTCGGGATCAGCACCGCCCAGTACGTGTTGACCAGGCCGGCCTCGGACGCCAGCAGGTACAGCGGCAGTTGGACGACCGTGGCGGGCACGAGCACCCCGATGAGGACGAGCCCGAACAGCGACTCCTTGCCCTTGAACTCGTACTTGTCGAAGGCGTACCCGCAGGCCACCGAGACGAGCGTGGAGAGCAGCGAGCCGACGACGGTGTAGAGCACGCTGTTGGCCAGCCAGCGCAGGTAGATGCCGTCGTTGTACGCGAGGAGCTCGCCGAGGTTGTGCCACAGGTTGAAGTCGCCGAGGGCGAACGGGTTGGTGGCGAACAGGTCCCGGTAGTTCTTCGTGGACGCGATGACCAGCCAGGTCAGTGGCATCAGGGTGTAGAGCGCGAAGACGAGCAGGACGGCGTGGACGGTGAACTTCGACGTCAACTGCCTCGGCGCGTAGGGCTGTTGACCACTCCGGCGCGAGGCCGTCGGCACGACCCCGTCCGTACGCACAGGTTCGGCGGTGCGGGTGATGCTCATGCGGCCGCCTTCCACCGGTTGCCGAGCTTGGTGACGACGAACGAGAGCAGGCCCGCGACCAGGGCGAGCAGCAGGGACGCGGCGGCGGCGAGGCCGTAGTCGCGGCTCTCGAAGGCCTGCGCGTAGATGTACATGGTCGGGGACCACTCGGGGCCGAGTTCGGTGGCGCGCAGCTGGATCAGCTTGGGCGCGTCGAAGAGCTGGATCGCGCCGACGCAGGTGAACAGGAGGGTGAGGACGACCGTCGAGCGGATCATCGGGATCTTGACCTGCAGGGCGGTGCGGAACGCGCCCGCGCCGTCGACGGTCGCGGCCTCCAGGGTCTCGCGCGGGATCGCCTGCAGACCCGCGTAGAAAATGATCATGTTGTAGCCGATCCACTGCCAGGCGGAGACGTTGACGATGGAGTAGAGCGCCTCGTCCGCGCCGAAGAAGTTCCACTCCGCGCCGAGCCCCTGGACCACGTCGGTGATCGGGCTGAGGCCGGGGGTGTAGAGGTACAGCCAGATGATCGAGGCGACCAGGCCGGGCACGGCGTGCGGCAGGTAGTAGGCGATCTGGAAGAACCGCTTGGCGCGGGTGAGCGCCGAGTCGACGAGCAGTGCGAGGGTGAGCGCGCCGCCGATCATCACGGGGATGTAGATCAGGCAGTAGACGGCGATGTGCCCGAAGGAGCCGAGGAACGCCGGGTCGGTGAGCGCCTCGGTGAAGTTGCCGAGCCCGGCGAAGACCCGCTCGGTGCCGCCGAAGCCGAGCCCCGACGACTCCTCGCGGAAGAGACTCATCCAGGCGGCGTAGCCGAGCGGGGCAAGGGTGACCGCCGCGAACAGCACGAAGAACGGGATCATGAACAGGGCTGCGGCGCCGCGCTGGTTGCGCCGCCGCGCGGACGAACTACCGCCTGCAGGCCGTGACTTGACAGGCCGTGACTTGACGGGCCGGGCGAGGGGAACAGCCACCGGTGGGCTCCTTCGGGTCCTGCGGTACAGGCGGCGGGACACTTGACGGCGGGCTACGTGACGGCGGACTACGTGACGGCGGGCTACTTCGCGAGCTTCAGGCCGCGCTCGACGATCACCTTCTCGGCCGTCTTCTGGCCCTCGCGCAGCGCCTTGGTGTGGTCGGCGCCGGTGGCCAGCTGGGCGGAGGTGACCTTGGCGTGCACCGGGCCCCAGGTCCAGCCGGGCACGATCGAGTCGGCGGCCTCGCCTGCGATGCCGTACACGTCCTGGCCGGGGAAGTACGAGCCGTCGTACGCGTCGGCGGCGACCTTGCGCAGCTCCTCGTTGGCGGGCAGGGCGGTGCTCGGGGTCTTCTGCGAGGTGATGCGGGCCTTCATCGCGGCCGGCGAGGTGGCGGCCCACTCGATGAACTCGGCCGCGGCCTCGGTCTTCTCGCTGCCCTTGGGAACGATGAAGGAGGTGCCGCCGTACATGCCGGTGGCGGGCTTGCCGTCCCAGGTGGGGATGGGGGCGATGCCCCACTTGCCCTTGCTGTCGGGGTAGCCGGTCGGGAAGTTGCCCGCGCTCCAGGCGGCGCCGACGACCGTGGCGACCTTGCCGGTGGCGCGCTCCTTGGCCTCGCCCTCGCCCCACAGCGGAGTCTTCGAGGCGAGCCCGTCCTTGAGCAAGCCGTCCCAATAGGCCCCGACCTTACGGGAGTTGGGGTCGTCGATGTCGACCTTCCAGGCCTGGCCCTTCGTGCCGTACCAGCGGGCGCCCGCCTGCCAGGAGAGGCCGGCGAGCAGCGCCGGGTCGCCGCCTCCGAAGTTGGTGATGGTGACGTCGGGGTCGGCCTTGTGGATCTTCTCGGCGGCGGCGCGGTACTCGTCCCAGGTCTTCGGCACATCCACGTCGTGCTTCTTGAAGATGTCCTTGCGGTAGAACAGCTCGATCGGCGTGACGTCGAAGGGCACGGCCCAGGTGCGGCCGCCCAGGTTCACCAGGGACTTGATGTTGCCGGGGAACTTCTCGTCGACAGTGTCCCCCGCGACCTCCGTCAGATCCTCCAGGTTGCCCTCGCTCGCGTACTCGGGCAGCTGCGAGTAGTCCATCGTCGCGACGTCGGGCGCGTTACCGCCCTTGACGGCGTTGGAGAGCTTGGTGACGCCCTCGGGCCCGGACGGGACCAGCGAGAACTTCACCTTGATGCGGTCCTGGCTCTTGTTGAACGCCTCGACCGTCTCCTTGGCGCCGTTGGTCGCCGACCAGTAGGTGAGCGTGACGGGTTCCCCGTCGGACCCGGCCGCGCCGGAGCCCTCGCCGCCTCCGCAGGCGGTGGTCAGCAGCGCGAGCGAGGCGACGGCGGCGGTGAGTGCGGTTGCTGTTCGGGTTCGGGACGTACGTGACATCGGCATGGCACGGCTCCTACGGGACCTCGGACCGCCGCTCAGGACGGCCCCTGCGCACGGCAGTTGGGGAAGGACGAGGCGAACGGGAGCCATCCTTCGCGCACGAGTGATCGCCGGTCAAGACCGAACGAACAACTCGATCAAAACGATCGCTGCTTGGTCGCCGCTTGGTCGCCCCTCGGTCGCCGCTCAGGAGCGGACCTTCAACTCCGGCAGGACGTCGATGTGCTGCCGCGCCCCGGCCCTCCCGGTGAGGCGGGCGATCAGCAACTCCGCGGCCCGCGCGCCCACTTCGCGCTTCGCGGGGGCCACCGCGGTCAACGGCACGTCGGCGAGCGGGGCGACCTCGTCGTCGTACGCGATGACCGCCAGGTCCTCCGGTACGCGCACGCCGCGCGCCTGCAGGCGGGGGATCAGGACGATCGCGTCGGCGTCGCTGTGCACGAGGGCCGCCGTGACGCCGTGCCGCTCGACCGCCTCGCAGAGGTAGTCGAGGGTGCGGTCGAAGCGCTCGGCGCGGGAGACGGCCGGCTTGCCGTCGAGCGGGGAGACGGGGGCGGGTTCGAGGCCGAGGGCTTCGACGGCCGCCTCGTACCCGGCCTGCAGGCGGCCGCGGTGCGGGTTCTCCTGCGCGGCGATGGCGACCTTGCGGTGGCCGAGCCCCGCCAGGTGCTCGACCGCTCGGGCGGCGCCGTACGCGTGGTCCGTGCGGACCCGGTCGAGGGCGGCGGCGGGGTGGCCCAGCGGGGCCCAGCGCTCCACCAGGACGGTCGGCACGTCCAGCTCCGCCACCCACTCGCCGGTGCCCGGCTCCGGGGCGCTGCGCTCCCAACTCGGCGTCAGGAGCAGGCCGTTGGCACCGGTCGACAGCAGCCGCTTGACCTGCGGGGCGTCCTCGTCGGGCAGGTAGTGCGAGAGGCCTACGACCAGTCGCGCGCCGTGCGCCTCCGCGGCCTCGCGGGCGCCCTGGACGACGTCCGCGTAGTAGTAGCCGGTGGTCGGGACGACCATGCCCAGGACGAGGCCTTCGGCGTCGGGGCGGCGGGGTGCGGGTGACCGCTGTTGTGCCTCTCGCGCCTCTCGCGCCTCTCGCGCCTCTTCCAGTTGCGTCTCTTCCCGGTCGCCCGGCCAGACGACGGTGCCGTGCAGGCGGTGTACGCGGCCCTGGGCGGCGAGGGTCTCCACGTCGCGGCGCAGGGTCACTGCGGAGACGCCCAACTCCGTGGCGAGTTCGGCCACTCGGACGCTGCCGCGGGCTCTCACCAGTGCGAGGACTCGCTCGTGGCGCTGGTCGACATGCAGTCGCATGGCTCTCCCCTCCGTGCCGGTGAATCCGACGCGCCCAGCATAACGATCACTCCCGATCGTTTCGATCGATCCTTCCCCCACCCCGCCCCTTCCCGAAAGCTTGCAGCAGCTTCGGGGCTCCGCCCCGGACCCCGGCCGCCCTTCGGCTGCCCGCTTCCTCGTGGCCGATCACGCAGTTCCCCGCGCCCCCGGGTCCCCGCCCGTCGTTCGACTGCCGCGCCGCCGTGGCCGATCGCGCGGTTCCCCGCGCCCCTGGATCCCCGGCCGTCGCTCGGCTGCCGCGCCGCCGTGGCCGATCGCGCGGTTCCCCGCGCCCCCGGGTCCCCGGCCGTCGCTCGGCTGCCGCGCCGCCGTGGCCGATCGCGCAGTTCCCCGCGCCCCTGGATCCCCGGCCGTCGCTCGGCTGCCGCGCCGCCGTGGCCGATCGCGCAGTTCCCCGCGCCCCTTGCGGGGCTTCGCCCCATCCCCGGCTTTTTTCGACTGCCGCCCCGCCGTGGTTGCTCGCGCAGTTCCCCGCGCCCCCGGGTCCCCGCCCGTCGCTCGGCTGCCGCGCCGCCGTGGGCACTCGCGCAGTTCCCCGCGCCCCTAAAGGACCAGCCCCTAGCTGGGCTAAATCCCGCCCCAGACTCGCAAAATTCAGCCCCCGCCCCCGGCGTCTGAGGGGCAGGGGCCAAATCCAGCCCCTCCGGCGTTTGAGGAGCGGGGGTCCGGGGGCTGGCCCCCGAAATCGGGGTCCGGGGCGCAGCCCCGAGCCGGGGGTCGGGGGCGCAGCCCCGAGGCGGGGTCCAGGGGCGGCAGCCCCGGGGAGCAGGGTCCAGGGGCGCAGCCCCGAGCCGGGGGTCGGGGGCGCAGCCCCGAGGCGGGGTCCAGGGGCGGCAGCCCCGGGGAGCGGGGGCCGGGGCGGAGCACCGTGGCGGGGGCCCGGGGGTGCAGCCGCCGGAGTTGTCCGCTGAGGACTTTGGGGAAGGGGCGGGGTGGGGGAGAACGCACGTGGCGCGTACGGCAGTTCGCCGTACGCGCCACGTCGAGAGAAAGAGCTGACCGCCCCCGGAGGGACTTCAGTGGGCCGGAGCCTCCTCCGAGCGCTTGTGGGGGATCGCGCCGGCGATGTCCTCGCCGCCCTCCATGGGGTGCGTGACGTCGGACGCGTTCTTGCTCTTGCCGACGTGGTTGAACACCAGGTTCAGGATCACCGCCGTGACACAGCCGGTGGAGATACCCGAGTCCAGGATGATCATCGCGGTCTCGGGGAACGCGTGGTAGAAGGTCGGCGCCGCGATCGGGATCAGGCCGACGGCGATGGAGACGGCCACGATGAGGACGTTGTTGTCCTTGTCGAGCCCGGCCTTCGCCAGCGTCTGGATGCCGCTCGCCGCGACCGAGCCGAAGAGCACGATGCCGGCGCCGCCGAGTACCGGGCGGGGCACCACGGCGATCAGCGAGGCGACGACGGGGAACAGGCCCATCAGGATCAGGAAGCCACCGCCGACGGCGACCACGAACCGGCTGCGGATCTTCGTCATCGCGACCAGGCCGACGTTCTGCGCGAACGCACTGGCCAGGAAGCCGTTGAAGAGCGGCGAGAGGGCCGAGCCGAGGGTGTCGGCGCGCAGGCCGGCCGCGATGGTCTTCTCGTCCGCGGGCCGCTCGACGATCTCACCGAGGGCCAGCATGTCGGCGGTGGACTCGGTCATCGAGACGATCATGACGACGCACATCGAGACGATCGCGGCGAGCGCGAACTGCGGGGCGCCGAAGTGGAACGGCGTCGGGAATCCGACGATGTCCGCCTCGCCGAGCGCGCTGAAGTCGGTGACGCCGAACGGGATCGCGATGACCGTGCCGAGGACCAGGCCGAGGAGTACGGCGATCTGCTTGACGAAGCCGCTGGTGAAGCGGCGGATCAGCAGCACGATCACCAGGGATATCGCGGCCAGGCCGAGGTACTTGAACGAGCCGTAGTCCTTGGCGCCCGGAACCGGCCCCTGCGCCCAGCCGAAGGCGACGGGCATCAGGGAGATGCCGATCAGCGTGATGACGGTGCCGGTCACCACGGGCGGGAAGAACCGTACGAGCTTGGAGAAGTACGGGGCGGCGACGAAGCCGAGCAGGCCCGCGACGATGATCGCGCCGAAGATGATCGGCAGCGCGTCCTTCTTGTCGGGGGTCTGGTTGACGATCGCCACCATGGGCGCGACGCCCGCGAAGGTGACGCCGTTGACGAACGGCAGCTTGGCGCCGATCTTCCAGACGCCGAGCGTCTGCAGGAGTGTGGCCAGGCCTGCGGCGAACAGGCTGGCTCCGGTGAGGAAGGTGAGCTCCTTCGGGGAGAGCCCGACGGCGGCTCCCACGATGAGCGGCGGGGCGACCACGCCCGCGTACATCGCGGCCACGTGCTGGAGGCCGCTGGTCATCATCTTGAGAGGGGGCAACTTCTCGTCGACCGGGTGCTTTTCGGGCATCTGGTCGCGGACGTTGTCGTCCTCTGGCACGGCGACTGCTTCGTGAACCCTGGGCTTTGCTGCCACGGCGGTTCCTCCGGTCTGGTTACGCGTCGCCAGCGACGCGGGGTCAAGGAGGTCGTACGGATGGTGCAAACGGTGGTGCTACGAGCTTGCTGAGCGGTATGCGGTTGTACCGAGGGGTCGCGAGTGCGGTCGCTGTGCGGTTCGTACGGTTCGATTCGTACGGAGACGGGTCGTACGACTCGGCGTACAAGTCCGGACGTACATGGACGGGTTCACCGTCACCGGTGGGCGGGCGATGGCGCCGCGCCCACCGGCTCCGGCTGCCGTGGGCCCCGCTCGGGTCCACGGCGACCGGCCGAGGGCCGTCCCCCTCAGCCGGACTTCCTGGGTGGTGCCGTGCGGATCAGGCCGAGGCGGCGATCCGTGCGAGGCGCTGGGCCTCGGCACGGGTGTCGCGGGCGATGGCCTCTTCGTCGACCGTCAGGAGCCGGTTGGCCTCGACGATCTGCTTGCCGTTGACGAACGACGCGGTGACCGGGGCCGCCGCGCCGAAGACGATGGCGGTGACCGGGTCGGCGATCGACGAGTGGCCGATGCCGTCGATCTTCCACAGCACGAAGTCGGCGAGCTTGCCGGCCTCGAGCGAGCCGATCTGGCCGGCGCGGCCGAGCACTTGGGCACCGCCGTAGGTGCCCAGGCGCAGGGCCTGGCGGGCGTTGAGCGCGGCTTCCTTGTGGGCGCCGAGCCGGTTGATGAGGAGCGCGTTGCGGAGTTCGGTGTGGAGTTCACCCGACTCGTTGGACGCGGTGCCGTCCACGCCGAGGCCCACGGGGACGCCGGCCGCCAGCATGTCGGGCACGCGGGCGATGCCGGCGGCGAGCCGGGCGTTGGACGACGGGCAGTGCGCGACACCGGTCTTCGTACGGGCGAAGGCGGCGATGTCGGAGTCGTTCATGTGGACGCAGTGCGCCATCCACACGTCCTCGCCGAGGAATCCGGTGGACTCGAAGTAATCGGTCGGGCCCATGCCGAACAGCTCGTGGCAGAACTTCTCCTCCTCCACGGTCTCCGAGCCGTGGGTGTGCATCCGGACGCCGAGGCGGCGGCCCAACGCGGCGCCCTCACGCAGGAGTTCGGTGGAGATGGAGAACGGGGAGCAGGGGGCGACGGCGACCTGGGTCATCGCGTCGAAGGAGGCGTCGTGGTGCTTCTTGACGGTCTCCTCGGTCGCGGCGAGCGCGCCCTCGGTGGTCTCGACGGCGAAGTCCGGGGGCAGGCCGCCGTCCTTCTCCGAGCGGTCCATGGAGCCGCGGGCGAGCGTGAAGCGGACGCCCATGTCGCGGGCGGCGCCGATGATCGCCCCGGACAGGTCGCCGGAGCCCTGCGGGTAGACGTAGTGGTGGTCCATCGCGGTGGTGACACCGCCACGGGCCATCATCGCGAGGGAGCCCTGCGCGGCGGCGCGGACCATCGGCTCGTCGATGCGCGCCCAGGTCGGGTAGAGCGCGACGAGCCAGTTGAACAGGTTGTGGTCCGTGGCCAGGCCGCGGGTGATCCACTGGTAAAAGTGGTGGTGGGTGTTGACCAGACCCGGCGTGATCAGGTGGCCGGTGGCGTCGATGCGCCGGACCACGTTCTCCAAGCCCTCGGGCGCGGGTCCCGCGCCGATGGACTCGATCCTGTTGTCTGCGACGACCAGGTGGCCCGAGGCGTACTCGGTGTCCTGGGCGTCGACGGTGGCGATCGCCGCGTTCTCGATGACGATGCGCTGAGGGGCTGCCGAAGGTGCCATGGTGCGCTTCCTTCTTGTGTGTGGCGGTGGAGTGTTCCCCTCCGCCCGGGGGCGGGCGGAGGAGAGGGCACGGCAGGACCCTAGGAGGATTTGAGTGCCGCGGGCGCGGTGGCGCGTCCACGGGTGCCGAGATGGTGGAAGAACAGGTTCAGCGAGACGGCGACGAGTGCGCCGGCGCTGATTCCGGAGCCGAGCACGGTCTGCGCCCAGGCGGGGAAGTCGGCGTAGAACGTCGGTGCGGCGAGCGGGATGATGCCCGCGCCGAGCGAGACGGCCACCAGGATGATGTTGGAGCTGTCGTCGAGCCCGGCCTCCGAGAGCGTACGGATGCCGCTGACCGCGATCGAGCCGAAGAGGACGATGCCCGCGCCGCCGAGGACCGGCATCGGCACCAGGGAGACGACCGCGCCGAGCACCGGGAAGGCGCCGAGGATGATGAGCGCGCCGCCGGCGACGGCCACGACGTACCGGCTGCGCACCCGGGTCAGCGAGACGACGCCGACGTTCTGCGCGAAGGCCGAGGTGGGGAAGCCGCCGAAGACGGGGCCGAGCAAGGTGGCGATGCCGTCGGTGCGCAGGCCGCGGGTGATGGTCTTCCCGTCGGTCTTGCGCTCGCAGATCTCGCCGACGGCGATCATGCCGGCCGCGGACTCGGTCATCAGGACGAGCATGACGATGCAGAGCGAGAGGATCGCCGCGGGCTGGAACGTCGGCATGCCGGCGTCGAACGGTGTGGGCAGGGCGGCGACGGGGGCCGCCTTGAGGGACGAGAAGTCCGCCATGCCGAGCGGGATCGCGACGACGGTGCCGATGAACAGGCCCATGAGCAGGGCGACTTGCTTGAGGAAGCCGCGCCCGAAGCGCTGGAAGAGCAGGATCACGACGAGCGTGAAGGCGGCGAGCGCCAGGTACTTCATGTCGCCGTAGTCGGCGGCTTCCTTGTCGCCGCCCTGGGCCCAGCCGACGGGCACGGGCATCAGGGTCACGCCGATGAGCGTGATGACGACGCCGGTGACGAGCGGCGGGAAGAAGCGCAGGAGCCGTCCGAAGAACGGTCCGAGGACAAGGCAGAAGACGCCCGCGACCATCACCGCGCCGTAGATGGCGGGGAGTTGCTCGCCGTCGGCGTTGGTCTCCGCGATGGCGAGGATCGGTGCGATGCCCGCGGAGGAGGCGGCGTTGACGAACGGCAGCCGGTTGCCGACGAAGTTCTTGACGCCGAGGGTCTGCAGGACGGTGGTGAGTCCCGCGATGAGCAGTCCCGCGGCGATGAGCCGGGTCTGCGCGGCGGTGTCCAGGCCGACGGCCTGGCCGATGATCAGCGGAGGGGTGACGACGCCCGCGTACATGGCGGCGATGTGCTGAAGGGCGGCGGGGATGAGCCGCGACGGGTGGAGCTTCTCATCTACCGGGTGGCAGTCGGAAGTTGACGTGCTGCCGGTCTCCGATGGGGTGGAACTCAGGCCTTCTGCAGGCCCTTTTGCAGGCTGTGCCATAGCTGTGCGTTCCCTCCGGTGAGGAGCGCCCCCGTCCGCTGCGGACGGTCGGGGGCGCACTCATCCCGCGTCAGAGGTTGGTCATGTCGACCGGGATCTGGGGCTCGACGCCGTCCCGCAGGATCGTGGCCTCGATGAGGCCGTAGGGACGGTCGGCTGCGAAGTACACCTCGTTGTCGTTCTTCAGGCCGAACGGCTCGAGGTCGACGAGGAAGTGGTGCTTGTTCGGGAGCGAGAAGCGGACCTCGTCGATCTCCGAACGGCTGTTGATGATGCGCGAGCCCATTTGGTACAGGGTCTGCTGCAGCGACAGCGAGTAGGTCTCCGCGAAGGCCTGGAGCATGTGCTTCTTGACCTGCTCGTAGGACTTCTCCCAGTTGGGCATGCGCTGCTCGTCGTCGGTCCAGTTGAACCGCCAGCGGGCCGAGACCTGGGTGGCCAGGATGCGGTCGTACGCCTCCTGGAGCGTCGTGTACTTGTCCTTGACGTAGCCCCAGAACTCCGAGTTGGTGGAGTTCATGACGATGAGGTCCTTGAGGCCGGAGATGACCTGCCAGTTCTCACCGTCGTAGACGATCTCGCTGACGCGGGTCTCCTGGCCCTTGCGGACGAAGGAGTGCTTGACCTCGTCGGCGCCGATGAACTTCGAGTTGGCGTCGGAGGTCTCGATGCGCTCCCAGGCGTACTCCTCGATCCGGATGCGCGCCTGGTGGATCGGCTCCTGCGAGGTCACGAAGTGCCGGGCGAGGTGGATGCCGAACTGCTCGGCGGACTCGATGCCGTACTCCTTGGCGAACGCGTACACCGTGTTCTTGGTGGTGTCGGTCGGCAGGACGTTGGCGTTCGAGCCGGAGAGGTGCACGTCCTCCATGTCGCCGGAGAGGGCGACGGAGACGTTCAGGTCCTTGATGTGGTGGGTGTCGCCGTCCCGCGTGATCTTGACGACGCGGTTCTCTGCTTTGCCGTACTGGTTCTGGCCGAGAATCGTGGGCATGTCTGCTAGCTCCCTCGGTAAACGGAGTAGCCGAACGGGTTGAGCAGCAGCGGTACGTGGTAGTGCTCGCCCGGCTTGACGGCGAACGTGATCGCCACCTCCGGGAAGAACGCACCGCTGTCCCGATTCGCGGGGGCGTCCTGCTGCGCCTCGGCTTGCTGGTTCTGCTGGGTCAGGAAGTACGCCTCGGTCTCGAAGTCGAGACGTACGTGAGTGGTGCCTTCCGGCAGGGCCGGGAGGTCCTTGCAGCGCCCGTCGGCATCGGTCTTGGAGCCGCCGAGCGCGACGAACTCAGCGTTTCCGCCGCTGCGGGCGGAGAGCTGGATCGCGACGCCCTCTGCGGGGCGGCCCTTGCTGGTGTCCAGGATGTGCGTGGACACCGATGCCGTGGTGGCGGTGCTCATGCCTTGCTTCCTTCCTCTGCGGTTTCCGCCGGCTCCTCGACGAGTCGGGTGAGCCGGATGCGGTTGATCTTGCCCAGTTCGGTACGGACGATCTCGCGCTCCTGCTCGGGCCCGTTCTCGATCCGGGTCCTGATCTGGTCGAGCATGAACTCGGCCGTGGCGCCGGTGGCGCAGATGAGGAAGACGTGTCCGAACTTCTCCTGGTAGGCCAGGTTCAGTTCGAGCAGTTCGGCCTTGAGCTCCTCGGAGGCCCCGGCCATGCCCCGCTGTTCGCGGGCCGAGGTCGGGTCGCCCGGCTTCGGGCGGCCGATGGGCGGGTGCCCCGCCATGGCCTCCTCCAGGTCCGCGGTGTTCAGCTCGGCCATGGCGGCGTCGCTTGCGGCGAAGAGGAGGTCGGCCGTTGCGTAGGGCCGCTGGGCGAGCAGCTTGCTGCCCCAGGCCGAACTGCTGCACACCTCGTGGAGTTCTGCGGTGGCCGCAGCCTCCTCGAGAGTGTTGAACCGGGAGAGTCCCGGCGTGGTGCTCGAAGTCACGGGAAAGCCTCCGTGGCTGTGCTGGACGGGCTGCGAATAGCTAAGACCCTCAACAACACCGCGTCAACACTTTGTTGAAATAACTTGAACAAAGAAGCCGCCGCCCGGGGCGTTGGGCGACGGCTTCTCCACTCCGCGTGACAACGCGGGGTACTACAACTAGTCGGCTTTGGCGGCGTTTTCCCTGTTCAGGTAGTTGTAGACGGTGAACCGGGAGACCCCGAGCGCACCGGCCACGGTCTCCACCCCATGCCGTACGGAGAACGCTCCGCGCCCTTCCAGTATCCGTACGACCTCCTGCTTCGCCTTGCGGTCGAGCTCGGAGAGGGGCCGGCCGTAACGGCGCTCCAGGGCGACGAGGATGTGGTCGAGGGAGTCGGCGAGCTGGGGCAGCCGCACGGCGAGGAGGTCCTCGCCCTCCCAGGCGAGCACGACGTCGTCGGCGCCGGCCTCGTCGGGTCTGAGCAGCTCTCCGCCCATGGCGTCTACCAGCGGCTTGACCGCGGTGACGAACGGGTGGTCTCGGGGCTCGGTCACCGCTCGTCCTCCCCGATCACGTTGACCTGCAGCGAGACGCGGGTGGCGCCGGCCGCGAGGGACTTGCGCAGCAGCGCGTCCACCGCGGTCAGGACCTCGTCGGCGGCGCCCTCGGCGGTGTTGCCGAAGGGGCCCACGTCGACGGCGTCGAGCTCGGCCGCCTGGATGACGTCCCTGGCCACCACCGCGTGGGCCGGGGCCTCGTCGAGGTCGAAGGGCTCGGTCGTGAACTCCACTCTCAATCGCACCCCGTCAACCTACTGCGCCCCATCCGATTTGCGGCAGTCCCCCTCCCCAACTCCAATACCGGGCGGTAATCTCGCGTACCCGCCGATCAGCGAGACGAGACCCGGCCGGCGAGCACGGAGGAAGCCTGTGGCGACGGAGAGCAATCCTGGGCACCAGGCGGGCCCTGACGGGCCGGGTCGGTCAGCCGGGGCGGGGCGCGTGGATGGGGCGGGCCGGGCAGACGGTGCGGGCGAGGCGAACCTGGCGAACCGCCCGAACCGATCGAGTCGGGCGGACCGGCTGGGCCGGGCGGGTCAGGCGGGCCCGGCAGACCAGGCGGGGCCCACGGGGCCGGCGAGTCCGGAAGGCCCGGCAGGACCCGCGGGGCCGGAGGGCCGGGTGGGGCCGGAGGGCCGGGTGGGGCCGGGTGGCCGGACGGGGCCGGGTGGTCGGACGGGGCCGGGTGGTCGGACGGGGCCGGGTGGTCGGACGGGGCCGGGTGGGTCGGTGGATGTGGAGCGGTGGCTTCGGGTGTGGAGTCATCGGGAGCAGCTGCTCAGGGTGGCCCGACGCAGGTCCCTCAGTGCCGAGGACGCCGAGGACGCCGTGCACGAGGCGATGGTCCGCGCCGCCGAGCACCCGCACCTGGACGAGGACCGCCTGGGCGCCTGGCTGACGACAGTGACGATCCGGCTGTGCGTGGACCGGTATCGGCAGGTCAGCCGCGAAGCGGAGGTACGCAGCAGCCCCCGCCTGACGACGCCGGGCCCGGTGCCCGTGGACGAGTCGGTGTGCGACCGGGCCGAGGCCCGCTGGCTGGCCGCGCGGAGCGGGGACCTGCCCGCGCGGCAGGCCGAGGCGATCTGGCTCAAGTCTGAGGATCTGGACGTCGCGCAGGTCGCCAAGAAGATGGGCCTGAGCTACCGGACCGTCGAGTCGCTCCTGGCCAGGGCCCGCCGCACGCTCCGCAGCGCGCTCGCCGCGACGCTCGGCCTGCTGCTCTGGCTGCTCGGCCGTGGGCGGCCGGCCACGGGCGGGAAGGTGCAGGCGGCTGCGGTCGCGGCGACGGCGGTGACGCTGGCCGTCGCCGGGTTCGTACTGCCGCACGTGTCCGGCGGGCCGCCGCCCGCCGCCCCGCAGCCGGGCGGTACGGCGGAATCCGGTGCGGTTGCGGAGGGGCCGGGGGCGGGGCGGGAGCGTTCCGCGGGCTCAGGGGGGCGGTCGTCCGCCCCGCCGGGTGGTCCCGGGCCGGCGTCGGCCCGGGGGCCGCTGCCGTTGGTGTCGGCGTTGCCGGCGGTGGATCTTCCTGAGGTTGCTCTGGCGGAGCTGGAGCGGTTGCCGGGGCGTGGCCTGCCCAGGTTGCCGGTGGGCACGCCGTCTGTTCCGGTTCCGTCTGTTCCGGTGCCGGCTCCTTCGGTTCCGGCCGTCCCGTCGCCCTCCGGCTCGGTGCCGACGGCGCCCGTGCCGTCCGACCCGTCGGTTGAACTCGACCTGCCCGAGGTCGAGTTGACACCCAGCCCGTAGCGCGGCGCCGCCGCCCCCATCGCCCTCCGGGCTCGTCCTCAAACGCCGGACGGGCTTCCTTTGCGCCCCTCCCCACCCCTTCCCGAAAGACTGCCGTCGGCACGGGGGCCAGCCCCCGGACCCCCGCTCCTCAAACGCCGGAGGGGCTGAATTTGGTGGGTGGGGCTGAGCCCGAGTGGCTGGACTTGGCGGGGTGGGGCGGGGTGGGGCTGGGGTGGGTGCCCCGACAGGGGCGCGGGGAACTGCGCGACCAGCCACGACGAAGCGGCAGCCAAACGACAGCCGGGGTCCGGGGCGGGGCCCCGAAGCGGGGGCTGGGGCGCAGCCCCGACAGGGGCGCGGGGAACCGCGCGACCAGCCACAACGAAGCAGGCAGCCAAACGACAACCGGGGCACTGGGCACGGGGCGAAGCCCCGAAACGGGGTCCTGGGGCGAAGCCCGGAGCGAGGGCCCTGGGGCAACAACCCCGAAACGCGGTCCAGGGGCGGCAGCCCCTGGCGGAGGTCCCCGGGGCCCCCGGAGCCGGTCGCAGGCCGCGCGGCGGCAGCCGCAAATCAGGTACAGCCGGGAAGTGGCGGCGTGGGGAAAGAAAAAACTTCCGATCCCCGCGACGGACCCCGCCCCCCTCCCCGTAGAGCAGATGAAAGCCCCGCTCACGGCCGAAGGGTGACCCGGATGGGAGTCGAGATCTGCGTGGAAGGACTGACCAAGTCCTTCGGCGACCAGGTCATCTGGCAGAACGTCTCACTGACCCTGCCCGCCGGCGAGGTCTCCGTGCTCCTCGGCCCCTCCGGCACCGGCAAGTCCGTTTTCCTGAAGTCCCTCGTGGGCCTGCTCAAACCGGAGCAGGGCTCGATCCGGATCGCCGGCACGGACATCACGAAACTCCGCGAGCACGACCTGTACGAGGTGCGGAAATCCTTCGGCGTGCTGTTCCAGGACGGCGCCCTCTTCGGCTCGATGAACCTGTACGACAACATCGCCTTCCCTTTGCGTGAGCACACCCGTAAGTCGGAGAGCGAGATCAGGCGGGTCGTGCTGGAAAAGATGGAGATGGTGGGCCTCATCGGGGCCGAGGAGAAGCTGCCCGGCGAGATATCGGGTGGCATGCGCAAACGGGCCGGGCTCGCCCGCGCCCTGGTCCTCGACCCGGAGATCATCCTCTTCGACGAGCCGGACTCCGGCCTCGACCCGGTCCGCGTCGCCTACCTGAACCAGCTGATCGTCGACCTCAACGCCCAGATCGACGCGACCTTCCTGATCGTCACGCACGACATCGCCTCCGCCCGCCAGGTCCCGGACAACATCGGGCTGCTCTTCCGCCGCGAGCTCGTCATGTTCGGGCCCCGCGAGAAGCTGCTGACCAGCCGGGAGCCCGTCGTACGGCAGTTTCTGAACGGGCGGATGCAGGGGCCGATCGGGATGGCCGAGGAGAAGGACGCCGCCACGATGGCGCGCGAGGCCGTGCACTTCGGGAACGCCCTGCAGAAGGAGCAGCCGAGCCCTCTCGACATGACCCCGCGACTGCTGCCCGGCCCCGGCATCGACCGCCCGCCCCGCTGGCAGGCGATCGCCGAGAGCGAGGCCCGACGGGAGGGGACCCGCTCATGAAGCACACGAAGCTCATGAAGCCCGTCAACGGTCTCCGCCACTCCGGCGACCTCTTCGCGATGAGCCTCGACGTGCTGCGCACCATCCCCCGACGTCCCTTCCAGGTACGGGAGTTCGTCCAGCAGGCCTGGTTCGTCGCGAGCGTCACGATCCTGCCGACGGCGCTCGTCTCCATCCCGTTCGGCGCGGTGATCGCGCTGCAGATCGGCGGTCTGACACGGCAGTTGGGCGCGCAGTCGTTCTCCGGTGCGGCGTCCGTGCTCGCCGTGCTGCGCGAGGCCTCGCCGATCGTGACGGCGCTGCTGATCGCGGGCGCGGGCGGCACCGCGATCTGCGCGGACCTCGGGGCGCGGAAGATCCGGGACGAGATCGACGCCATGCAGGTGCTCGGCATCGACCCGATCCACCGCCTGGTCGTGCCGCGTGTACTCGCGTCGATGGTGGTGGCGGTGCTGCTCAACGGCCTGGTCTCGGTGGTCGGGGTGGCCGGCGGCTACTTCTTCAACGTGGTGCTGCAGAACGGCACTCCGGGCGCCTACCTGGCCTCGTTCACGACGCTCGCCCAGCTGTCCGACCTGTGGGCGGCCGAGGTGAAGGCGCTGGTGTTCGGGGCGATCGCCGCGCTCGTCGCCTCGTACAAGGGGCTTACCGCGAAGGGCGGGCCCAAGGGCGTCGGGGACGCCGTGAACCAGTCCGTGGTGATCACGTTCATGTTGCTGTTCGTGACGAACTTCGTACTGACCGCCGTGTACTTCCAGATCGTTCCGCAGAGAGGGTAGGCAATGCGGCTCCTCGACCGACCGCTGCGCTCCCTGGAGGAGCTCGGCCGCCAACTCGCCTTCTACGGCCGCTCGTTGGCGTGGACCGGCCGCACCCTGCGTCGGTACCGCAAGGAGATCCTGCGGCTGCTCGCCGAGGTCAGCTTCGGGCGCGGCGCGCTCGCGGTGATCGGCGGGACCGTCGGCGTGATCGCGTTCCTGTCGTTCTTCACCGGCACCGAGGTCGGCCTGCAGGGCTATGCGGCGCTCAACCAGCTCGGCACGTCCAACTTCGTGGCGTTCCTGTCCGCGTACTTCAACACCCGCGAGATCGCACCCCTGGTGGCGGGGCTCGCGCTGTCCGCGACCGTGGGCGCCGGGTTCACCGCGCAGCTCGGGGCGATGCGGATCAGCGAGGAGACCGACGCGCTCGAAGTGATGGGCGTGCCCTCGCTGCCGTTCCTGGTGACGACGCGGATGATCGCCGGTTTCCTGGCGGTGATCCCGCTGTACGTGATCGGCCTGCTGTCCTCGTACTTCGCCGCCCGGACCATCACCACCGGCTACTACGGCCAGTCGACGGGCACGTACGACCACTACTTCCAGCAGTATCTGCCGCCCGTCGACGTGCTCTGGTCCTTCGGCAAGGTGATCGTCTTCGCCGTCGTGATCATCCTGGTGCACTGCTACTACGGCTACTACGCGAGCGGCGGGCCCGCCGGGGTGGGCGTCGCGGTCGGCCGGGCGGTGCGCACCTCGATCGTCGCGATCAACATCCTGGACTTCTTCCTCAGCCTCGCGATCTGGGGCGCCGTCACGACCGTGCGAATAGCGGGGTAGCCGCCCATGACGCCCATGAGAACTGCGATGCCTGCCCTGTCCCGTACCGCCCGACTGCGGCTGTACGGCGTGGTGTTCCTCGCCGTGATCGGCCTGCTGCTCGGGCTCTCGGTGGCCGCGTACCAGCAGGTGTTCACGCCGGTCGTACGGATCACTCTGCAGGCCGACGCGCTCGGCAACCAGCTGGAGCCGCGCGCCGACGTCAAGCTGCGCGGGCTGCTCGTCGGCGAGGTGCGCGAGGTGAGCGCCGACGGCGAGAAGGCCACGCTCGGCCTCGCGCTCAAGCCGGAGCACGTCGACCGGATCCCGGCGGACGTGCACGCGCGGCTGCTGCCCAAGACGCTGTTCGGCGAGAAGTACGTGGAGCTGGTCGCCCCACGTACCCCCAAGGGGCGGGCCATCCGCGCGGGCGACGTGATCACGCAGGACCGCACCACCGTCGGCATCGAACTGCAGCAACTCCTCGACGATCTGCTGCCGTTGCTGCGTACGGTGCGGCCCGGCGAGCTGAACGCCACCCTCAATGCGTTCGCGACCGCGCTCGACGGGCGCGGCGAGCGGATCGGCGACAACCTGGCGCGCGTCGAGCGCTATCTGCGCCGCCTCAACCCGCATCTGCCGTCCCTGCGGGAGGACATCGCGCGGTTCGCGGACGTGGCCGAGGTGTACGCGGACGCGGCCCCCGACCTGCTGCGCATCCTGGAGAACTCGATGACGACCAGCCGCACGATCGTGGAGAAGCAGGACCAGCTCGCGGCCGCGCTCACCGGCACGGCCCGCGCGGCCGGCACGGGCGAGGAGTTCCTCGACACGAACGGCGACCGCCTGATCGCCCTCGGCCGGGTGTCCCGCCCGACGCTCGCCCTCTTCGACCGCTACGCGCCGCAGTACCCGTGCCTGCTTGAGGGCCTGGTGCGGCAGGACAAGGCGTCCGACCCGACCTACCGAGGCGGCAAGATGCACATCACCCTGGAGTTCGTCCACCCGCAGGACGCGTACGAGCCGGGCGACGAACCGCAGTACGGGGAGCGGTCGGGGCCCAACTGCCGGGGCCTGCCGCACCCCCGCGTCCCGGCGCCGCACGACGACCTGAAGGACGGCACGGAGGGCAGCGGTACGGGTACGCGCCCCACGGAGCCCGCCGTGTCCGGCACCGAGTCCGAGCAGCGGGCGGTGGGCTCGCTCCTCGCGCCGGTCCTGGGGACGTCCCCGGACCGGGTGCCGGCGGTGGCGACGCTGTTGTTCGGGCCGCTGGCGCGCGGGACGGCGGTGAGCGTCGCATGAAGGTCGGGAAGGCCACCGAAGTCGCCGCGCCACTGGTGAAGTTCCTGCTGTTCGCGCTGGTCACCGTCGTCGCCACCGCACTGCTCGCGGCGACGATCGTGAACGTCGACTTCACTCCCGAGCACTCGTACCGCGCGGTGTTCAGCGATGTGACGAGCCTGGAGGAGGGCGACGACATCAGGGTCGCCGGAGTGCGGGTCGGCGAGGTCGAGGAGATCCGGATCAAGGACCGCACCAAGGCCGAGGTGTCCTTCACGGTCACCGAGGAGCGGCCGCTGTTCACCGGCACCCGTGCCGTGATCCGCTACCGCAGCCTCGTCGGGCAGCGCTACATCGCCCTGACCGAGGGCGCGGGCGGGACCACGCCGCTGCCGCCCGGCGCGGAGATACCGCTGTCCCGTACGCAGCCCGCGCTCGACCTGAACGCGCTGCTCGCCGGGTTCAAGCCGCTGTTCGCCGCGCTCAGCCCGAAGGACATGAACCAGCTGGCGACCGAGATCATCAAGACCCTGCAGGGCGAGGGCGGCACCGTCGACAGCCTGCTCGCCCACACCGCATCCCTGACCAGCACCCTCGCCGACCGCGACCGCCTGATCGGGTCCGTGATCGACAACCTCAACGAGGTGCTCACGACGCTCGACAAGCGCGGTACCCGATTCTCCGCGCTGCTCAAGCAGTTGCAGCGCCTGGTGTCCGGGCTCGCCGCCGACCGCAAGCCGATCGGCGAGTCCCTGGTGAGCATCGGCGACCTCACCGAGGCCACGTCGGGCCTGATCGGCGAGGCCCGGCCGCCGCTGCGGGACGACCTCGCCGAGCTGACCGATCTCACCGGCACGCTGAACGAGCACGAGAAGACCGTGGAGGGCGTCCTGAAGCGGCTGCCGAACAAACTCAACAAGCTGAGCGGCACGGCGAGTTACGGCTCCTGGTTCAACTTCTACCTCTGCGACTTCGACGGCCGGATCGTGCTGCCGACCGGCGACGGCAAGGCCGGGAAGACCGCCGAGGCCGGGAAGGTCCTCACGCCCGAACTGCACGTGGCCCGAGCGAGGTGCGGCGCATGACCGTACGCATCCGGCTGCCCTGGCGGACGACTCCGTTCCGGGAGCGCAACCCCGTGACGGTCGGCGTCGTCGGCCTCACCACGCTCGCCCTGCTCACCGCCGCCGCGTTCAACGCCGACGACCTGCCGCTGATCGGCGCGGGCGACACGTACAGCGCGGCGTTCGCCGAGGCCGGCGGGCTGAAGCCGGGGGACGAGGTGCGGATCGCCGGGGTGAAGGTCGGCAAGGTCGACGAGGTGGGCCTGGACGGCGACCACGTGAAGGTCACCTTCCGGGTGGACGGCGACCCGGCGTTCGGCACCCGGACCGGCGCCGCCATCCGCGTCAAGACGATCCTCGGCGCCAAGTACCTTTCCCTGGAGCCCGCAGGGCCTGGGCAGTTGGCGGCGGGCAGCGAGATTCCGATCGGGCGGACGACACCCGCGTACGACGTGGTGACGGCGTTCAGCGATCTGACGACCACGACGGAGAAGGTGGACACGGCCCGGCTCGCGCAGGCCATGGACACGCTCTCCGCCACGTTCGAGGACTCCCCCGCCGAGGTGAAGGCGTCCATCAAGGGCCTGTCGAGGATCTCCCGCACGGTCGCGTCCCGCGACGCGCAGCTCCGCGAACTCCTCGACCACGCCGACAGCGTCACGGACGTGCTCGCGGACCGCTCCGACGAATTCGGCCGCCTCGTCGAGGACGCCGACAAACTCCTCGCCGAGATCGCCAAGCGCCGGACCGCGATCCACGAGCTGCTCAAGAGCTCGGCCACGCTCGGCATCGAGCTCTCCGGTCTCGTACGGGACAACCGCGAGGAGATCGGCCCCGCGCTCAAGGGCCTCGACCGGGTCGTGTCGATGCTCGAACGCAACTACACCAGCCTGGAGCGCAGCGTCGCACTGCTCGCGCCGTTCGTGCGCCTCTTCTCCAACACCCTCGGCAACGGCCGCTGGTTCGACAGCTACATCCAGAACCTGGTCGCCGCTCCGGTGGTCCCGCGCAAGGGAGACTCCCGATGACACGACCGCCACGACCGCCACGACTGCCACGGCACGTACGACTGCTGCGGCGCACCGCGCTCGTGGCCGTCCTCGCCCTGGTCGCGACGCTGACCGTGGTGCTGTGGCCGCAGGCCGAACCGGTCCGGGTCACCGCGTACTTCCCGCGCACCGTCGGCATCCACCCCGGCTCGGACGTACGGGTCCTCGGCGTGCGGATCGGCGAGGTGCAGGAGATCGCGCCGGAGGGCGAGCGGGTGCGGGTCGTCCTCACGTACGACGCCGAGCAGCGGGTGCCCGCCGGGGCGAAGGCCGCGATCATCAACTCCTCGGTGGTGAGCGACCGTTACGTGCAGCTGCTCCCCGTGTACCGCAAGGGCCCGGCGCTGCGCAGCGGCGACGTCATCCCGCAGAGCCGCACCGCCGTGCCGGTCGAGCTGGACCGGGTCTTCGACAGCCTGCACACCACGGCGGAGGCGCTCGGCCCGCGCGGCGCGAACAAGGAGGGCTCGCTCGCCCGGCTGCTCGGCGTGAGCGCGGACAACCTCGAAGGGCAGGGCGAGGACCTGCACACCACCGTCGGCGACCTGTCGAAGGCGGTCACGACGCTGTCCGACGGCCGGGGCGACCTGTTCGGCACCGTGCGGAACCTGCAGGTCTTCACGGCCGTGCTCGCCAAGGACGACAAGAGCGTGCGGTCGTTCAACACCAGCCTCGCCAAGGTCGCCGACCAGCTCGCCGGCGAGCGCAAGGACCTCGCGGCGGCGCTCCGGCACCTGGGCGTCGCGCTCGCCGACGTCACCGAGTTCGTACGCGACAACAAGAAGGCGCTCACCGAGGACGTGAAGGGCCTGAGCAAGGTCACCAAGGTCCTGGTCACACAGCAGGAAGCGCTCGCCGAGATCCTCGACACCGCGCCGACCGGCCTGGGCAACCTGCAGAACGCGTACAACGCGAGCTCCGGCACCCTCGACACCCGCAACAACGCATCGGAGACCGCCCAGGACCCGGCCGCGCTGCTCTGCTCCCTGCTCGGCACCACCGGCGAACGGCGGGACGCGGAGTGCAAGGACCTGAAGAAGCTCTTCGACTCACTGCCCAAGTTGCCGCAACAGCAAGGCAGTTCGGGCGACCAGGCGTCGACCGACAAGACCCTCGGCGGAATCCTGGAGGCGGCATGAGCACACGCCTGCGCGGGAGGGGCACGGCCGCCTGGGTCGCGCTCGGCTCGCTGTTCCTGGCGGGCTGCGACTTCCACGGCCTGTACGACGTGGACCTGCCGGGCGGCGCCGCGAACGACGCGGACGCCTACCGGGTGACCGTCGACTTCCGGGACGTCCTCGACCTGGTGCCGCAGTCCGCGGTGAAGGTCGACGGCGTCACGGTGGGCGCGGTCGAGAAGGTCGAGCTGAACGGCTGGCACGCGCGCGTACGGCTGCGCGTCGACCGGAAGGTGAAGCTGCCCGGCAACGCGGTGGCCGACCTGCGCCAGACCAGCATGCTCGGCGAGAAGTACGTGCAGCTGTCCCCGCCCCCGCAGGGCGCGCCCGTGGGCCGGCTGCGCGACGGGGCCCGCATCCCGCTGTCCCGCAGCGGCCGCAACCCGGAGATCGAGGAGGTCCTCTCCGCCCTGTCGGCGCTGCTGAACGGCGGTGGCGTGGCCCAGTTGAAGACCATCACCGTCGAGCTGAACAAGGCCCTGGAAGGCCGGGAGAACCGGGTCAGGTCGCTGCTCAAGGAGCTGGACACGTTCGTCGGCGGCCTCGACGACCAGCGCGCGGACATCGTGCGGGCGCTCAAGGGCGTGGACCGGCTCGCGAAGCGGCTGAAGCGCGAGAAGAACACCGTCGGGCGGGCCGTGGACACCCTGCCCGGCGCCCTCGACGTGCTCGCGGACCAGCGCGAGGACCTGACGAAGATGCTGACGTCGCTGTCGAAGCTCGGGAAGACCGGCACCAGGGTCGTCAACGCGTCCCGCGCCGATTTCGTCGCGAACCTGCGCCATCTGCGGCCGATCCTGGAGCAGTTGAACAAGGCGGGCGACAACCTGCCCAACTCCCTTGAGCTGCTCACCACTTACCCCTTCCCGCGCAGCGCCACGGACGCGATCAAGGGCGACTACGTCAACCTCAAGATCACCGCAGACCTGGACCTGGCGAGCATCTACGGCAACCTCGCCGACGAGCCGGAGGGGCCGGGCGAACCCGGTGGCCCGGACGCGCCCGACCTCCCGAGGCCGCCCCGGCTCCCGGACGTGCCGGACGTGCCCGAGGTGCCCGACGTACCGGACGCACCGGCCCTGCCCGGCGACCCGGACGTGCCGAAACCGCCCGGCGACGGCGGCGGGCAGGGCGACCTCTGCCCGCCCGTGTGCACCGGCATCGGCTACTCCGCGTACGACACGTACGGCGACGGCTCCGCGTACGGCCCCCACGGAGACGGGTCGGGGCGGCCGCGCGGGTTCGATCCCGACCTCGCCGAACTCCTGCTGAGGGGGCTGTTCTAGTGCTCACCCGCATGGTCAAGGTCCAGCTGCTCGCCTTCGCGACGGTCACCGCCGTCGGCTGCGCCTACGTCGGCGCCACCTACACCGGCATCGGCGACGCCCTCTTCGACGACCGCTACTCGGTGCGCGCCGACTTCGCCGAGTCGGGCGGCGTCTTCGAGGGCGCCGAGGTCACGTACCGCGGCGTGCCCGTGGGCCGGGTCGGGGAGCTGCGGCTCGACGGCGCGGACGGGGTGTCGGTGGAGCTCGACATCGAGGACGAGGCCCGCATCCCCGCGGACAGCCTGGCGGTGGTCGCGAACCGGTCGGCGGTCGGCGAGCAGTACGTCGACCTGCAGCCGCGCACCGACGGCGGGCCGCTCCTGCACGACGGCTCGACCATCGCCCGCGAGGACACCCGCGTGCCGCTCGCCACCACCGAACTGGTGCTCAGCCTCGACCGGCTCGTCGAGTCCGTCGGCAAGAAGGACCTCAAGGTCACGGTGGACGAGCTGGGCAAGGCCTTCGCGGGCACCGGGCCGCACCTCGGACGGCTCGTGGACTCCGGCAACGACCTGGTCGAGTCGGCCTCGGACTCGCTGCCGCAGACCATCGCGCTGATCGAGGACTCGCGGACGGTCCTCAGGACCCAGTCGGAGCAGGGCTCGGCGATCAAGTCGTTCTCCGGCGATCTGGCCGCGCTGACCGAGGAGTTGAAGGCCCGCGACGGGGACCTGCGCCGGCTGATCGCGGGCGGCGCGCCCGCCGCGCACGAACTCGACGCGCTCCTCAAGGCCAACCGCACCCGGCTGCCCGTACTCGTCGGCAACCTGATCAGCGGCGGCCAGGTCACCGCGGCCCGGCTGCCCGGCGTCGAGCAGGCCCTGGTGACGTTCCCGCTGACCGTCGCCGGCAGCTACACCGTCGTCCCCGGCGACGGCACCACCCACTTCGGCCTGGTCGCGGGCAAGGACCAGCCGGCCCCCTGCCGCCGCGGCTACGGCGGCACCCAGCGGCGCGACCCCGCCGACACCGGCGAGCGCCCCGCGAACACCGGCGCGCGCTGCACGGAGCCGCGCGGCAGCGACACCTCGGTGCGCGGCGCACAGAACGCCCCCGGCCCCTCCTCCCGTACGTCCGGTACGGGCGCGGCGGGCGCAGCGGCCTTTGTATCCCCGTACGACCCGGACACCGGCACGTTCGCCGGGCCGGACGGAAGGCTCGTCGAGATCGGCTCGACGGGCGGTGAACAGCACACGTTCGGAAAGGACTCGTGGCAATGGCTGCTCGTAGGACCGATGACATGAGCGGAGCCACGCAACCGCGCCCGCCCGCAGGCCGTTTCGCCCGTGCGCTGCGAGCCCCGCGCCGCCTGGGCGCGCGGCTCGCGCGCACGGCCCGCGACTCGCGCGTCGCGCCTGTCGCGCTGGCCGTCGCCACCGTCGCCGTGTCGGCGCTCGCGGTCTGGCTCGGCCTCCAGGTGCACGAGCAGCGCGCGGCCGAGCAGCGGAATCAGGACATCCTGGCGGCCGCCCGGCAGTCCGCCGTGAACTTCACCTCGCTCGACCACCGGCACTACGAGCGCGACAGCAGGAACGTCCTGAAGTCCGCGACCGGCGAGTTCAAGAAGCAGTTCGCGGCGCAGACCGGGCAGTTGACGGAGCTGGTCGAGAAGAACAAGTCGGTGTCGAAGGGCCAGGTCCTCGAAGCGGGCATCACGCGCGCCGACGAGCGCACCGCCCGCGTCCTGGTCGTCGCCGACAGCAAGGTCACCAACACCGCGGCCCCCGAGGGCCGGGCCCGCACCTACCGGCTGCAGCTGGACCTGCGCCTGGAGCACGGGCGCTGGCTGACGTCCGGCGTCGAGTTCGTCGGCTGAGTCAGCTGACCCAGCTGAGGCGAGCGATTTCAGCCACTCCGTGAGGCACGTAAGGAGAGACACCGTGGCGAACACCAGCACCCGAGGCCGCGGCACCGGCCCCGGCTCCCCCGGCCGGCGCACCCTGAACGCGGCGGCGCGGGCGGCGGCCAAACGGTCCGGCGGCGGCCCGCGGACCCGGGACCCGCTGGCCGACCTGCCCGATGATGTGGTCAACGACCGGACGGGGCTGCCCGAGGTCGAGAAGGTCGTCGGCAAGGTCCTGAGCGCACCGGCGCGGGGACGGGAGACCGATGAGCCCTCGGATTCCCTGGAGGGCAGCCCGGATTCCCTGGAGAGCCCGGAGCCCCCGGCAGCCGGACCCGATCCTGAAGCCGACCGCAGCCCCGACCCCGCAGAGGACCGGGACGCCCCGCCCGCCGCGCGCCCCCGCCCCCGCCGTGCCCGCCTCACCGCGCTCCTCGCCGTCCTGACCCTGGCGGGGCTCGTCACGGCGCTCGTGCTCGGCCTGGAGTACCGCGAGGGCCGCCGGGTCCAGGAGGCGCGGACGGAGGCCTTGGAGGCGGCGCGTACGGCCGCGCCCGTGGTCCTGTCGTACGACCACCGCAGGCTCGGCAAGGACTTCGCGGCGGCCCGCGAGCACCTCACGGGCGACTTCCGGGAGGAGTACGCGCGGACTACGAAGAAGGTCGTCGGGCCCACGGCCAAAAAGTACGAGGGCGTCGTGAAGGCCTCGGTGGTCGCGCCGCCCGACGGGGGCGCGCCGGCGGCCTCGGTGGTGTCGGCGACGCCCGACCGCGCCGTCGTCCTGCTCTTCGTCAACCAGGTCACCCGGAGTACGCAGGTGTCCGACTCGCGGGTCGACCTGAACCGGGTCCGCATGACGCTCACGCGCACGCCGCAGGGCTGGAAGGTGAGCGCGGTGGACGCCCTCTGACCGCCTCCCCGACCGCCGCGGCGGGCCGCCCGAACGGGCCCCGGCCGCCGATTTCCGGAGCGCCTCCCCGACCGGGGAGGCGCTCTTTTCGCGGCCGCTCTTGACAGCCATCCCCACCTGCAGGCAATCTTTCCATCAAGTAGAAAGTAACTTCCGCAATACGGAAGGAGCGCCTGCCCCTCATGGGATTCACGGACCAGCGCTTCAACGTCAACCTGTCGATCCTCTTCACGGAACTCCCGCTCCTGGAGCGTCCCGCGGCCGCCGCCGCGGCGGGCTTCACCGCGGTCGAGCTGTGGTGGCCCTGGGTCGACGCCCCCACCCCTGAGCAGGCCGAGCTCGACGCCCTGAAGAAGGCCATCGAGGACGCAGGCGTTCAGCTCACGGGCCTGAACTTCTACGCCGGCCAGCTGCCGGGGCCGGACCGCGGTGCGCTGTCCATCCCCGGTGAGGAGTCGGAGAAGTTCCGCGCCAACCTCAAGGTGGCGGCGGACTTCGCCCAGTCCCTCGGCTGCAAGGCGCTCAACGCCCTGTACGGCAACCGCGTCGACGGCGTCGACCCGGCCGCGCAGGACGAGCTCGCCCTGGAGAACCTGAAGCTGGCCGCCGCCGAGGCGGACCGCATCGGCGCGATCCTGCTCATCGAGGCGCTCAACGCGCCCGAGTCCCCGAAGTGCCCGATCGTGAGCGCCCCCAAGGCGATCGAGGTCGTGGACGCGGTGAACGCCGCCACCGGGCTCGGCAACGCCAAGTTCCTCATGGACCTGTACCACCTGTCCATGAACGGCGAGGACCTCGACGAGATCATCGCGAAGTACACCGAGAAGACCGGCCACGTGCAGATCGCCGACAACCCGGGCCGTGGCGCTCCGGGCACCGGCGACCTGCCCCTGGAGTCTCTCCTCGACCAGCTGAAGCAGGCCGGCTACGAGGGCTTCGTCGGCCTGGAGTACAAGCCCGGCGACAAGCCGAGCGCCGAGGCCTTCGACTGGCTGCCGGCCGAGGCCCGCGCCGCTCGCTGACTCTCCCGAGGCTTCCCTCGTTGCGCCCCCTCGGCGCGCCAGAGTTGCCGCCCGACTGTGCGGCGGGCGGCAACTCACCCCCGTATCAAGCGTTTTGAAAGAGGCACCCTGATGAGCAACCTTCCGAAGATTGCGTGGATCGGCCTCGGCATCATGGGCTCCCCCATGTCCGAGAACCTGATCAAGGCGGGCTACGACGTCACCGGCTTCACCCTGGAGCAGGACAAGCTCGACCGCCTCGCCGCCGCCGGCGGCACCGCGGCCAAGTCGATCGCCGAGGCCGTCAAGGACGCCGACGTCGTCATCACGATGGTGCCCGCGTCGCCGCAGGTCGAGGCCATCTCCTACGGCCCCGAGGGCATCCTGGAGAACGCCAAGTCGGGCGCGCTGATCATCGACATGTCGTCGATCACCCCGCAGACCTCCGTCGACCTGGCCAAGAACGCCAAGGAGAAGGGCATCCGCGTCATCGACGCGCCCGTCTCCGGCGGCGAGGCCGGCGCCATCGAGGCCGTCCTGTCCATCATGGTCGGCGGCGAGCAGGCGGACTTCGAGACCGCCAAGCCGATCCTCGAGGCCCTCGGCAAGACCATCGTGCTCTGCGGCCCGCACGGCTCCGGCCAGACGGTGAAGGCCGCCAACCAGCTGATCGTCGCCGTCAACATCCAGGCGTGCGCCGAGGCCGTGGTCTTCCTGGAGAAGTCCGGCGTGGACCTGAAGGCCGCGCTCGACGTCCTCAACGGCGGCCTGGCCGGCTCGACCGTGCTGACCCGCAAGAAGGACAACTTCCTGAACCGGGACTTCAAGCCGGGCTTCCGGATCGACCTGCACCACAAGGACATGGGCATCGTCACCGACGCCGCCCGCAACGTCGGCGCCTCGCTGCCGGTCGGCGGTGTGGTGGCCCAGCTGGTGGCCTCGCTGCGCGCCCAGGGTGACGGCGGCCTCGACCACTCGGCGCTGCTCCGCGCCGTCGAGCGCCTCTCGGGCAACCAGGTCGCCTGACCCGTACGCGCTGCAGGACCGGCGGGTCGTCCGACCTCGCCGGTCCCCCAGATCCCCGGGCGGCGCCCGCGCTGACACCTGTCCTGTCGCGCCCAGGCGCGGGCGTTGCCCGGAACATCTCGTACGGCCCTTTCGCGCGGTTCTCGTACGGCTCTCGTACGACTGTCCCGTACGGCCCTCTCGTACGGTCCGATCCGCTCGGGCCTGCTGCACCACCGGGTCCTGGCAGGTCGGCGCCAGGGCCCGGTCAGGCATGCCCCGAACCGCCCCGTTCACTGTTTTTCAACAAACTGTTGACGTTGGGTTCAGGGCGAACCTACGCTCCACCCCACAGCGGAAAAGTCTTTCCGCGGTATCGCGGATTTTCTCCGCTCAGCAGCTCCCGCACGGAAGGTCACCCGACAACATGCCGCAGCGCGTGCTTACCACCGAGTCCGGCGCCCCGGTCGCCGACAACCAGAACTCCGCCACCGCCGGCGTCGGCGGCCCCATCCTCCTGCAGGACCAGCACCTGCTGGAGAAGCTCGCCCGCTTCAACCGCGAGCGCATCCCGGAGCGCGTGGTGCACGCCCGTGGCTCGGGCGCCTACGGCTACTTCGAGGTGACCGACGACGTCACCGGCTTCACCTCCGCCGACTTCCTCTCCGAGGTCGGCAAGAAGACCGAGACGTTCCTGCGGTTCTCCACCGTGGCGGACAACCTCGGTGGCGCGGACGCCGTCCGCGACCCGCGCGGCTTCGCGCTGAAGTTCTACACCGAAGAGGGCAACTACGACCTCGTCGGCAACAACACCCCGGTGTTCTTCATCAAGGACCCGATCAAATTCCCCGACTTCATCCACTCCCAGAAGCGCGACCCCTTCACGGGCAAGCAGGAGCCGGACAACGTCTGGGACTTCTGGGCGCACGCCCCCGAGGCCACGCACCAGATCACCTGGCTCATGGGCGACCGCGGCATCCCCGCCTCGTACCGCCACATGAACGGCTACGGCTCCCACACCTACCAGTGGACCAACGCCAAGGGTGAGGCCTTCTTCGTCAAGTACCACTTCAAGACGAACCAGGGCATCCGCTCCCTCTCCGCCGAGCAGGGCGCCGAGCTCGCGGGCAAGGACCCCAACTCGCACCAGACGGACCTGCTTCAGGCCATCGAGCGCGGTGTGAACCCGTCCTGGACCCTGTACGTCCAGGTCATGCCGGCCGCCGAGGCCGCGGACTACCGCTTCAACCCGTTCGACCTCACCAAGGTGTGGCCGCACAAGGACTACCCGCTGCAGCGCGTCGGCCGCCTGGTCCTGGACCGCAACCCCGACAACGTCTTCGCCGAGGTCGAGCAGGCCGCGTTCTCCCCGAACAACTTCGTTCCGGGCATCGGCCCCTCCCCCGACAAGATGCTGCAGGGCCGCCTGTTCGCCTACGCGGACGCGCACCGCTACCGCCTGGGCGTCAACCACACCCAGCTCGCGGTGAACGCCCCGAAGGCGACCGAGGCCAACAACTACGGCCGTGACGGCCTGATGGCCTCCAACTCGCAGGGTCGCGGCGCCAAGAACTACGAGCCCAACTCGTACGAGGGCCCCGTCGAGACCGGCCAGCCGCTGGCCGCCCCGCTGGCCGTCAACGGCCACACGGGCACCCACGAGGCCCCGGCCCACACCAAGGACGACGACTTCTTCCAGGCCGGTGAGCTGTACCGCCTGATGTCCGAGGACGAGAAGAAGCGTCTGGTGGCGAACATCGCCGGCGGCCTGTCCCAGGTCACCCGCGACGACGTCATCGAGAAGAACCTCGCCCACTTCCACGCCGCCGACGCCGACTACGGCAAGCGCGTCGAGGAGGCCGTCCGCGCCCTGCGCGAGGACTGAGCGAGCAGCAACACGAAGGCTCCGTACGGTGTTTGACGGGAGGTCAGGCTCCGTACGGGAATGCCCTCGCCTGGGACCCGGATGAGGGGTGGTCCAGGGCAGGGCGGCCCGCTTCGGCGGGCAGCTGGGGCGAAAGCCCCCGGGATCGCGGCGGCGTGCGAGCCAGTGCGGTGGTAAAGGTGCGACGGGCCCTTCTCGACCTGAGGGAAGGGAGACCGGGCTCCATCGCACCCGCCGCGATCCCAGCACCTCGACTCCGTCCGGCGGCGCGAACGACCAGTCGCGCCCGGCCTTGCGCCGCCGGACGGCAAGCAACACAACTCCAGAGCCAGAGCGCCGAGTTCACGGACGGTCCCGTGAACCCGGCGCTCTTTTGCGTCCGCCCCGTCAGGGGCGCGGGGAACTGCGCGACCAGCCACGACGGCGGGTCCGACGAAGAACAGGCAAGGGAGCCCGGGGGCGCAGCCCCGGAGGCTGGGGCCGGGGGGCTGCAGGCACCCAACTTCCCGGCCCCGCAGGCCCGTTACCGTTGCCACCGCATCAACCGATCACGATGGGACACGTCTTGCATTCCACCCTCATGAGGCAGCGCATCACCGACCGGTTCGGTGACGTTCCCGGGCTCCTCGGGCCCTTTCACGTCGAGCGGTTCGGGTTGATGAAGGAGAAGGAGCCGATCGCGCCGAAGGAGCTCAGGCCCGAGGTCTTCAGCGAGCAGCGGATGACGGGAGGCGCGTTCGGGAAGCTGTGGGCGGCCGGCATGCAGATCTTCTGGAGCGAGAAGGGGAACCCCACAGGCCCTTCGGACTTCGGCGCCGATCCGGCGCGCCGGCCGGAGTTCCGGGAGAAGGGCAAGGCGTTCTTCGGCGGCTGGCAGAGCACCGCGGGGCAGCTCCTCGCCGCCGTGCAGCCGGTGTCCCGCTGGTGGTACGTGTGGAGCTTCCTTGCGCTCACCCCGCAGGGACTGCGGGTGTACTACGCCCCCAGCCACCAGGCCAGCGCGTTCCAGCTCGCCGAAGGCGTCCTCGCGGGCCCTGAGTTCCCGCGTGAGCGCCTCGCGTGGATCCGGCGGCACAAGGACGGCAAGCACCACGAGTTCGGCTTCACGGACGGCTCCTGGGTGACGCTGCACGTGGCCGACCACGAGGAGTTCGGCCGGCAGGTTCCGGGCGTGCTCGAACCGCAGGCGCCCGTACCGTTCTGATCCCGGGCACACGGCCGGGCACACAGAAGGGGCGGTCCACCCCCCTCCGGGTGGACCGCCCCTTCACATGAGGCCGGGGCCTCAGCTCTTGAGGGTCTTGATGGCGGTCGGCGCGTGCCAGGCCTCCGTCGCGACCTCCTCGAACTCCGTGACGTCGCTGATGTCGGCGGTCTTGCTCATCGCGATGTTGGTGATGCGCTCCAGGATCGCCTCGACGACGACCGGGACGCGGTGCTCCTGGGCCAGCTTCTTGGCCTGCTCCAGGGCGTCGCCCAGCTCGTTCGGGTCGGTGACGCGGATCGCCTTGCAGCCGAGGCCCTCGGCGACCTTGACGTGGTCGACGCCGTACACGCCCAGCTCGGGGCTGTTCTGGTTCTCGAACTCCAGGTTGACCTGGAAGTTGATGTCCAGACCGATCTGCGCCTGGCGAATGAGGCCGAGGTAGGCGTTGTTGACCAGGACGTGGACGTACGGGATGCGGTGCTGCGCGCCGACGGCCAGCTCTTCGATCATGAACTGGAAGTCGTAGTCACCGGAGAGCGCGACGACCGGGGTCTCCGGGTCGGCCTTGGCGACGCCGAGCGCGGCCGGAATGGTCCAGCCGAGCGGTCCTGCCTGGCCGCAGTTGATCCAGTGGCGCGGCTTGTAGACGTGCAGCATCTGGGCGCCCGCGATCTGCGACAGACCGATGGTCGTCACGTAGCGCGTCTCGGGCCCGAACGCCTTGTTCATCTCCTCGTAGACGCGCTGCGGCTTCATCGGGATGTTGTCGAAGTGCGTACGGCGCTGCAGCGTGGCCTTGCGCTCCAGGTGCGAGGCGACCCACTCGGAGCGGTCCGGGAGCTCGCCGGCCTCCTTGAGCTCGCGCGCCACCTCGACGAACAGCTCCAGGGCGGCCTTCGCGTCGGACGTGATGCCGTAGTCCGGCGGGAAGATCTTGCCGAGCTGGGTGGGCTCGATGTCGACGTGGACGAACTTGCGGCCCTCGCGGTACACGTCCAGCTTGTAGCCGGTGTGACGGTTGGCCCAGCGGTTGCCGATGCCGAGGACGAAGTCCGACTCCAGGAACGTGGCGTTGCCGTAGCGGTGGCCGGTCTGCTGGCCGACCATGCCCGCGTTCAGCTCGTGGTCGTCGGGGATGGTGCCCCAGCCCATCAGGGTCGGGACGACCGGGGTGTTGGTGATCTCGGCGAACTCGACGAGCAGGTCCGAGGCGTCGGCGTTGATGATGCCGCCGCCCGCGATGATCAGCGGGCGCTCGGACTCGACCAGGAACTTGATCGCCTTCTCGATCTGCGCGCGGGTCGCGGCCGGCTTGTAGACCGGCAGCGGCTCGTACGTCTCCGGGTCGAACTCGATCTCGGCCATCTGGACGTCGATGGGCAGGTCGATGAGGACCGGGCCCGGACGGCCGGAGCGCATCAGGTGGAAGGCCTGCTGGAAGACGCCGGGGACCTGCGCGGCCTCCAGGACCGTGACGGCCATCTTGGCGACCGGCTTGGCGATCGAGGCGATGTCGACGGCCTGGAAGTCCTCCTTGGCGAGGAGGTGGCTCGGGGCCTGGCCGGTGATGCACAGGATCGGGATCGAGTCGCCGATCGCCGAGTACAGGCCGGTGATCATGTCGGTGCCGGCGGGGCCGGACGTACCGATGGCGACACCGATGTTGCCGGGGTTGGTACGCGTGTAACCCTCGGCCATGTGCGTGGCGCCCTCGACGTGGCGGGCCAGCGTGTGGTCGACGCCGCCGACCTGCTTGAGGGCCTTGTAGAAGGGGTTGATCGCAGCGCCCGGCACACCGAACGCGTTCGTAACGCCCTCGCGCTTGAGGATCTCCACTGCCGCCGCGGCGGCTGTCATTCGAGGCATCGAGTACTCCTGCGTCGACCTGTCGGGCACTTCCACCGACACCACCTGGTCGTTTCCGGTGGTTTTCGCTATGCGGAAGTTATGTTCTGCTATACGGAAGCAATGTAGAAGCAGGTTGTTCAGGTCGTCAAGAGCCAAATCGCCACACCTCTCGACGAGCCCCCTCGCCAGCCCTCGCCAAGACCCCCGTGAAGACCCCCGTGCACGCGCCTCCGCACTCCCGCGCGCCCGCGAACCTGGCCAACTCCCTCCCCAGAAGCGCGTCCTTGGTGGACGATGGGGGCGCGGCATGGACACGGGGCGTCTGAGCGAAGGGGGCGACCATGGCGAAGGGGGCGACCACGGCGAGGGGCGGCGCTGATGGCTGAGAGCGTGCCGGTGCGATGCCCGGCCTGTCGGCGCGAGCACGTGTACGCGGCGCCGGTGTTCCCCTGCGCCTGCGGGGCGCCGGTGTGCCCGCCCCTGGTGCGGGGCGCGGCACCCGTGCCCATCAGACATCGCACCTGGGCGGACGAGTGGGTGACCGTGCGCTGCCTGTCCTGCGGGCGTCAGGACCAGTGGCCGCACCCGGAGCTCGGCTGCCCCTGCGGGACGATCCTGCGGATCATCGTGCGCTCGGTCGCCACGGCGCCCACGTCGAACGCCGCACCGCCGCTGCACATCCCGCTGCCGCCGACGGCGCCCGCGCCCCGGCCCGCGTTCCACCCGGTCACGATCCGCACCGCCCGGGACGCGGTGACGGCCGCCGCGCTGTACCTGAAGTGGCTCGGCTACCGGGACATCCGGCACGTCGAGCCGCACGGCGGGGCGGCGGTCGGGCTGCACGCGCCGGGACTGGTCGCGCGGGTCGAGCCGTCCACGCGGCGGACCGGGGTGCGGGACGTCGAGACCCTCTGGATGTCCGCGCTCGCCGAGTCCGCGGTGCCCGTGCACTTCTCCCTCGCCGGGTACGCGGAGGAGGCCCGCTTCCGCGCGGACACGCTCGCCGTGCCGCTGTTCGTACTCGACCTCACGGGCACGCCGTTGCCGGTCAACAGCCCTGCGGACGAGCTGGTGACCACGGGAAGCGCGGAGTAACCCCCGCCCCGCCCGCCACCGTCGACTCGGCCCCACACATCACCCTCGGGACCACGCCCCACACCCTCGACTCGGCCCCCGCAGATCGCCCTCCGGGCTCGTCCTCAAACGCCGGACGGGCTTCCTTTGCTCCCCTCCCCGCCCCTTCCCGAAAGACTGCCGTCGGCACGGGGGCTCCGCCCCCGGACCCCCGCTCCTCAAACGCCGGAGGGGCTGTTTTTAAGGGGCGCGGGGAACTGCGCGAGCAACCACGACGGCGCAGCGAGCCGAAAGACAGCAGGAGGGGTCCGGGGCGAAGCCCCCGGAACAGGGGCGCGGGGAACTGCGCGACCAGCCACACCGGCGCGGCAGCCAAACAACGGCCGGGATCCGGGGCCCGGGGGCGGGCAGCCCCAGGCAGGGGGGCCCGGGGGCGGTAGCCCCGTAGCGGTGCCGTCCGAGGTACGGGGCACGTTCGCCCCGTAAGCCGAACCGAACTCACCCCGTGAACCCCTCCCGCAGCTCCACCTTCCGCACCTTCCCCGACACCGTCATCGGGAAGGAGTCCACGATCTGCAGCCGCGTCGGGATCTTGTAGTGGGCGAGCCGGTCCTGGCAGAAGGAACGCAGGTCGTCCAGGGTCAGCCCGGCCGACTCGTCGCGCAGGATCACGCAGGCCAGGACCTCCTCGCCGTACTTCTCGTGCGGAACACCCACCACCTGTACGTCGGAGATCAGCGGGTGGCCGTACAGGAACTCCTCGATCTCGCGCGGGTAGATGTTCTCGCCCCCGCGGATGATCATGTCCTTGATGCGGCCGACGATCTGGACGTACCCGTCCTCACGCATCACCGCCTGGTCCCCGGTGTGCATCCAGCGGCCCGCGTCGATGGCCTCGGAGGTCTTCTCCGGCTCGTCCCAGTAGCCGAGCATCACGCTGTAGCCGCGGGTGCACAGCTCGCCCGGCTCGCCGCGCGGCACCGTCACGCCCGTGGCCGGGTCGACGACCTTGACCTCCAGGTGCGGGTGGACGCTGCCGACAGTGCCGGTGCGCCGCTCCAGGTCGTCCGACATGCGGGTCTGCAGCGACACCGGGGACGTCTCCGTCATGCCGTAGCAGATCGACACCTGCTCCATGTGCATCTCGGCGACGACCCGCTTCATGACCTCCACCGGGCACGGCGAGCCCGCCATGATGCCGGTGCGCAGCGACGACAGGTCGTACGAGGCGAAGTCGGGCAGGCCCAGCTCGGCGATGAACATGGTCGGCACGCCGTACAGCGAAGTGCACCGCTCCTGCTCGACCGCCCGCAGCGTCGCCGCCGGCTCGAAGGACGGGCCGGGGATGACGATGCACGCGCCGTGCGCGGTCGCCGCGAGGTTGCCCATGACCATGCCGAAGCAGTGGTAGAAGGGCACGGGCAGACAGATCCGGTCCTGCTCGCTGTACCCGATCAACTGCCCCACGTTGTGGCCGTTGTTGAGGATGTTGTGGTGCGAGAGGGTGGCGCCCTTCGGGAAGCCGGTGGTGCCCGAGGTGTACTGGATGTTGACCGGGTCGTCACAGCTCAACTCCGCCTCGCGCGCGGCGAGTTGCTCCCGCGTGCCCGGCTCGGCGAGCAGCGCGGCCCAACTTGCCTCGTCCCCGATGTAGTACGTGCGCCGCAACCCGGGGCAGCGCGGGCGCACCTGCTCGACCAGGGCCCGGTAGTCGCTGCTCTTGTGCCCGAGCGAGGCGACGAGCACGCCGATGCCGGCCTGGCCCAGGACGTACTCCAACTCGTGGGCGCGGTAAGCCGGGTTGATGTTCACCATGATCGCGCCGATACGGGCCGTGGCGTACTGGATCAGCACCCACTCCGGGCAGTTCACCGCCCAGATCCCGACCCGGTCCCCCTTGCCCACACCCTGCCCGAGCAACCCGAGGGCGACCTCCTCGACTGCGGCCCCGAACTCGGCATACGTCCACCGCCGCCCGGACGGCACATCCACGAGCGCCTCACGATCGGGGAACCGCGCCACGGCCCGCGCGAGGTTGGCTCCGATGGTGTCGCCGATCAACGGGGTGTCGCCGAGACCGTGCACGTACGACAGGGACTCACGTTCGCTCTGCAGCATGGCGTCAGCATGCCTCGGGGGGCCGGGGCGCGCTAGATCTCTTCCCTAACGAGGTCCCCGCCCCCTCGCCCCGGCTCACAGGCCCTGCAGAAACTCCGCCCAGGCGGATGGCTCGACGGTGAGCACCGGGCCGCCCTGCGCGAGGCGCTTCGAGTCGCGTACGTGGACGCTTGCCGCTCCCCGGGCGACCTCTACGCATTCGCCGCCGGCGCCGCTGCTGTGGCTGCTCGTGAACCAACCCAGTTCCGGCTCGGATGCATCGTGGGGCTCTTCGACGTTCATGTGTCTCCCAGCAACTTCTCGACGAAGGACAGCGAATCCGAAGGCGTAAGCCCCTGGGCCCGGAGGATGCCATACCGCTCCTCGAAGCCTCGGACCACTGGCCGCTCGGTGTAGAGGCGACTGTGTTCATTCACCTCCATGTAAGAGATCCTGCGCCCCTCACGGGTCTCGATCAAGGTGAACGGGCCACCGAGGCCAGCGTGCTCGCTCCGCTCGGTCGGCATGACCTGGATCTCGACGTTGCGCTGGTGTCCGTAGAGCAGGATCTGCTCCAACTGGCCTCGCGAGATTGCCCTGTTGCCGAGTGGACGACGCAAAGAGGACTCCTCGATCACGAAGCTGATCGTCGGATGGGGCTGGCGTGAGAAGAGCTGTTGCCGGGCCAGCCTGGCCGCCACCCGTTGGCTCACGGTCTCCTCGCTCAGGAGCGGTCGCCACATCTCGAACACCGCCCGCGCATACTCCTCCGTCTGCAACAACCCCGGCACCGCCTGGTTCGCATACACATGCAACTCCACCGCCTCCCGCTCCAGCTTCGCCGCGTCGCGGAAGAACGCTGGGTACCGGGCCTTCGCCACCTCCTCCTTCATCACCTTCAGCATTCCGTCCGCGTCGAGGGCGTCATCCGCCGCGTCGATGAGTTCCGGCTTGGGAATGCGCCGCCCCAGCTCGACCGACGCGATCTGGTCCTCCCCGTACCCGAGCAACGCCCCCAACTCGGCCCGGCTCAGTCCCTTCCGCGTACGGAGTAACCGCAGCTGCTGCCCGAAGCACTTCAGGAAGCCCGCGTCGCCCTCACCCTCGCCCTGGCTGCCCACCAGCACGCCACCTCCACCCGTACGTACAGCTCGCGCCTGTACCACCCACCGGCCGTGACCGTGCGTCCACGATACGGACAGCCCCCGCCGCCCCTCCCACGATTCCGCCGAAGTCCAGCCCATCGAGCCACAGTTGAGCGCCCCGCCTCACTCCAGCGGGCGGCCCCCCAGGACGCCTCCCGCAAGTGATGTCTCAGAGTGACATCGCCTCAACCACCTCGACCGGGGCCGGGTCCACCGCAGGGGTGACTCCGGCCCGTCGCCGTCTCGGCCCGGTCGAGCAGGCCCGTACGCGCGGCGAGCGCCGCCGTACAGAACCCCGCCGTACACACAGAACCCCTGGTCAGCCCACCCGCGCGCCCGCCACGCTCCCCCCATGCACCAGACCAACCCTCAGCCTCAACCCACCACTGCCGTCCACGAGTTCGCCATGGCGTTCACGGCGACCCCGCGCGGCGCCCGCCTCGCCCGGCATCTCGTCTCGCACCGGCTGGACGCATGGGGACACCCCTACGACGACGACGTCAACGAAACCCTGACCCTTCTGGCCGGCGAGCTGTGCGCCAACGCCGTACGCCATGGGCGCGTCCCCGGCCGGGACTTCCACGTACGCCTCACCGAGGAGCCCGGCCGGCTGTTCCGCCTGGAGGTCTCCGACACCCGCACGGAACGCCGGCCCGCACCGGTCGATCCCGCCTGCCCCGGCCCCGACGCCGAATCGGGCCGCGGCCTGCTCCTCGTCGCCGCCCTCGCCGACGCCTGGGGCATCACCGACCGCCGCCCCGCACCGGGCAAGACCGTATGGGCGACGCTCCGTTGCAGCCCGCCCGACGAAATCGGCATCAGCGAATCCGCGGCCACCGTCACCGCCGTAGAACGTCGCGTTCACCAGCATCACCTGCACCCTCGTCTGTTACCGCAGACTCGCCAGATGAGAATGCCCTCGATGGCCTTGTGGTGGGGGTTCATCGAGTGCCTTACGGTGCTTCGATGTCCGCTTTCATGCAACAACTGCCTGCACTGCTCGGCGTAGTGATCGGCGCTCTCGGTTCTTACCTGGTGGTAATGCGGGGCGACGATGCTCGGTTCCGTCGTGAGCAAGCGGCGCGGCGCGAGGATCGTCGACTGGCGGCCTACTCAGAGTTCGCCAGGTCCCTGAGGGCGTCCGTCAGCACGATGTTCAGGGCTGCTGCCCAGCTGGGCAATGATCCGCACCCCCATCCGCTCCCCCTGGGAGAGGCGGCTGTGCGGCTGGGGGAGGCATCCGAAGCTCGTGATCTCGCGTGGGAGTCAGTGCTGCTGTTCGGGTCACCGGAGGTTGTGGATGCGGCCAGGGAATGGGCCGTGGCTGTCGCCGAGATGGAGCAGGCGGTGCGGGCTGAGGCGCGCGATCGGGAGGGATGGAAGACGCTGGCCGGGAAGCAACGCGTCGGACGTGAGGGGTTCTACGCTGCGGCCCGTAGCGATGTCGGACTCCCGGCGGGGCACTCGGGCCGGTGGCAGACTCGCCCGGGGCGTGAGGGAGCCTAAGCTCTCGCCCCTTCCCTGGCCTTCGCTCGCAGCACCCGCATCCTCGCCTGGAACTGCGGAGGAACTGAGTTCGCGACGCGGTCTTGCCCCGTGTGTCCCGGGCCACCAACACTGATCTTCATGCCGATACCCATAGTTGTGCTGGTCGGGACGTTGGACACCAAGGGCGAGGAGTACTCCTGGGTCCGGGACCGGCTGCGGGAGCGAGGGGTCGAGACGCTGCTCGTCGACACCGGGATCGTCGGCCCGCCGCGTGTGCGGCCGGACGTCCCGCGGGACGTGGTGGCGCGGGCCGCCGGGAGTGAGGTCGAGCAGCTGGTACGGGACGGGGACCGGGGCGCGGCCGTGACCGTGATGGCGCGCGGCGCGGCCCGGGTCGTGACCGAGTTGCACGCGTCCGGGCGGCTGCACGCGGTGCTCGCGGTGGGCGGCAGCGGCGGTACGTCGATCGCGAGCCAGGCGATGCGTGAACTGCCGCTGGGCGTACCGAAGTTGATGGTGTCGTCGATGGCCGCCGGGGACGTGTCGCCGTACGTCGGGAGCACCGACATCGCCATGCTCTACAGCATCGTCGACATCGCGGGCGTGAACCGGGTGTCCCGGCCCGTCCTCGCCAACGCCGCCGACGCGGCGGCCGGGATGGCGCAGGGGTACGCGGCGGCGCGGCGCGCGGAGCGGTCGGTGGAGTTCGCGGCGGGCGAGCGTCCGCTGGTCGCGGCGTCCATGGCGGGGGTGACGACTCCGGGCGTCGACGCGGCCCGCGCGCGGCTCACCGAACTCGGCTACGAGGTCCTGGTGTTCCACGCCGTCGGTTCGGGCGGCCGGTCCCTGGAGGAGTTGGCGGGGCGGGGGCTGTTCGCGGGGGTGCTCGACCTGACGCTCTGCGAGATCGCCGACGAGGCGCTCGGCGGGGTCCTCTCGGCCGGCCCGGACCGGTTGAGATCCGCCGGGCGGATGGGGCTGCCGCAGGTGGTCGCGCCCGGCGCCCTCGACATGATCAAGTTCGGGCCGATGGACACTGTGCCGGAGGCGTTCCGGGGGCGGGGGCCGCGGGTGCACAACCCGTCGATCAGTGTCGTCCGCACGACGGCGGAGGAGTGCGTGCGGCTCGGCCACTCGGTCGCCGCGAAGCTGCGTGCGGCCACCGGGCCGACGACGCTGCTGCTGCCGCAGCGGGGCTTGTCGACGCTGGGCGCGCCGGGTGGGCCGTACCACGAACTCGCCCTGGACCAGGCGTTGTTCGCCGCGCTGCGGGAGGGGTTGCGGGGAAGTTCGGTGGAGGTGGTCGAGGTGGACACGCACCTCAACGATCCGTTGTTCGGGAGGGGGGCGGCGGAGCGGTTGCATGCGGCGATCGTGGGCTGAGGCCCGGTTCCCTTTCCCCACCCCGCCCCTTCCCGAAAGACTGCCGTCGGCACCGGGGGCCAGCCCCCGGACCCCCGCTCCTCAAACGCCGGAGGGGCTGGTCTTTAGGGGCGCGGGGAACTGCGCGACCAGCCACGATGGCGGGAAAGCCGAACGACAAGCGCCGCAGGCTTTCGGGAAGGGGCGGAGTGGGGAAGGCTCACGCAGGCGGGGCCACCAGCTCTCCCGACCTCCCCGACCGCTCCAACGCCCGCCGCACGAACCCCGAACCCTTCAACTCCTCCACCAGCCCCCGCAGGAACCCCACCGTCTCCGGCGCCCGGTCGCGCCGCGTGCCCACCGCCTGGCGGATCTGCATGAACCGGCCTTCGATCAGGCGGAGTTCGGGGTGCGCCGCCACGTACTCCGTCAGCGGCTGCCGGATCCCCGCGCCCACCTCGAGGCCCTCGGCCACGAACACGTCCACGCCCTCCTCGCCCCGTACGACCGACGCCTCCCGCAGAGTCCGGGACAGGTACAGGTCGTACGCGGAGCCCCGCTTCACGCCGATGCGGACCCCCGCGCGGTCCACCTCCGCCACAGACCTCAGCGGCGAGTCGGCACGCACCGCGTACACGCCCTCGATGACGACGTACGGCGCGGTGAAGGCGACGTCGGCCTCGCGGGCCGGCTCGACCGCCAGGAAGCAGAGGTCGGCACGGCCCGCGGCCATCTCCTCGTACGACTTGCGCGCCGCGTCGAAGCAGGCGAAGGAGACCGGCACGCCGAGCCGGGCGGCGACCTCGCGGGCGATGTCGACCGTGACCCCGGCCGGCGCCTCGGGCGTGCCCTGCGCGAGGACGGGGTTGCCGAGGTTGACGGCGACCCGCAGGACCCCGGTGGGGGCCAGGTCGCGGACGACCGCTTCAGTAGGGGTGAGCGGGGTGTTCATGGGGCGGAGTTTAGGTCGGCCCCATGAACACCCCGGGACCAGGACGGTCCGGATGAGCGTCGCGCCGACCAGGATCACCGCGGCGGCCGTGATGAGCGGGCCGCTGCGCTCCGGTCCCTTCCGCCACCCCAACTCCCCCCAAGAGGGGCTAGTTCACGCCCCGGTCCCGTCCCGTCCAGTACGGCTCCCGCAGCTTGAACTTCTGGATCTTGCCAGTGGCCGTACGCGGGATGGCCTCGCGGAACTCGACGCTCGTCGGGGCCTTGTAGCCGGCCATGCGGGACTTGCAGTGGGCGATGATGTCGGCCTCCTCGGCGGCTTCGCCCTCCGCGAGGACCACCAGGGCCTTGATGGTCTCGCCCCACTTCTCGTGCGGGACGCCGATCACGGCGACCTCGGCCACGGCGGGGTGGCTGAAGATGGCGTCCTCAACCTCGATGGACGAGACGTTCTCGCCGCCGGTGATGATCACGTCCTTCTTGCGGTCGGAGATCGTGAGGTGGCCGTCCGCCGCGTCGAGCGTGCCGCCGTCGCCGGTGTGGAACCAGCCGCCCTCCAGGGCCGCCTCGGTCTCCTCGGGCTTCTCCCAGTACCCGTCGAGCACGACGTTGGAGCGGGCGAGCACCTCACCGGCCTCCGACACCTTCAACTTCACGCCGAGCGCGGGCAGTCCGGCACGGGACAGCTTGCGGGCGCGCTCCTCGGCGGGCAGTGCGGCGTCCTCGGGGCGGGTGCGGTTGAAGGTGAGGACCGGGGAGGTCTCCGTGAGGCCGTAGATCTGGGTGAACTCCCAGCCCAGCTCGTCGCCGACGCGCTGGATCAGCTTGGTCGGCGGGGGCGCGCCGGCGCAGACGATGCGCACCTTGTCGCGGCCCGGGATCTCGCCGCGCCAGGTGGCGGCCGCGTCCAGGACCATGTTCCAGACGGCGGGCGCCCCGCACATCAGGGTGACGCCGTGCTCCTCGACACGGCGCAGGATCTCCGCGCCGTCCACCTTGCGCAGCACGACCTGCTTCACGCCGAGCCCGGCCATCACGTACGGCATGCCCCAGCCGTTGCAGTGGAACATCGGCAGGGTGTGCATGTAGACGTCCCGCTCCCAGGAGCGGGTGTGCAGGCCGAAGGTGAGGCCGTTGACCCAGATGTTGCGGTGGGTGAGCTGGACGCCCTTGGGGCGGGCGGTCGTGCCGGAGGTGTAGTTGATGGTGGCCGTGGCGTCCTCGTCCGGGTTGGACCAGGGGCGGGGTTCGACGCCGAAGCGCATCAGCTCCGTGTCGGTCTGCGCGCCGAGCACGAAGCGGTGCCGGGCCTTGACCCCGGCGAGCGCCTCGTCCAGCTCCGGGTCGACGAGCAGCACGGACGCGCCGCTCTGCCGCACCACGTACTCGATCTCCTCCGGCTTGAGCCGGAAGTTCACCGGCACACAGATCCGGCCGCTCATCGGCACCGCGAAGAGCAGTTCGAGGAGGCGGGTCGAGTTGTGGCTGACGACCGCGATGCGCTCGCCCTCGCCGACGCCGAGCGCGTCGAACCCGGCCTGCCAGGCCCGCACCCGCTCACCGAGCCCGCCGTACGTCAACTCCGGTACGGCAAGGGCCGGTTGGGAGGGTTCGTCGACGACGCCGGGGCTGGAGGCGAACCCCAGCTCGGCCCGGTCGAGGAAGTCCGCGACGGTCATCGGTGTCCGCATGCCTGTCTCCTGTCGTCCGGTGGTCCGGGCGCTGTGCCGCGCTGCGCCGAGCCGTGTCATGCCGTGTCGGCGTTGTCTCGTCCGGTGCCGGGGCGGGTTACCGCATGTGTACTCCCCCGCGCCGGACCGCTCATTAACATCGTGTGAGCGGTGACCGGATCCTGCCACCCCCGAACGGGGGTGTCAGCGGGCGCAACCGCGCGGAAGAGTCAACGGGCAGGGAGGCACGGTGACGGCGGACGCCGGGGCGACGGCAGAGGTGCGGGCGGCACTCGTGCGGCTGCGCCGCGCCACGGGCCTGCCGGTCGCCTTCGGCGGACTGGTCGAGGAGGGGCGCGGCCTGCGCATCGGCGAGCTCAGCGGCGCCGCCACCGCCTCGCTCCAGGGCCTGGCGGTCGCGCCGGGCAGCGGCCTCGGCGGCAAGGCGCACGCCCTGGCCCGCGCCGTCGCCGTCACCGACTACAGCACATCGCGGCACATCAGCCACGAGTACGACGTCGCCGTCGCCGCCGAGGGCCTGCGCTCGGTCCTCGCCGTGCCGGTCGTGGTGCGGCGCCGGGTCCGCGGCGTCCTGTACGGCGCGCTGCGCACGGCCCAGCCGCTCGGCGACCGCACCCTGAACGCGGCGGTGGCCGCCGCCCGCGACGTGGAGCAGACGCTCGTCGTACGGGACGAGGCGCGGGCCCTCCTCACGGCGGCCCGCGCGCCCGGGGACGATGGGGCGTGGGAGCGCGTACGCGAGGCGCACTCGGCGCTGCGGGCTCTTGCTCCGCGCATCGCCGACCCGCTGCTGCGGTGCGAACTCCTCGACGCGCTGGGCAAGTTGATGCCCACTGGCACCGCTGTGCCGGAGCCTGCGGTGCGGCTCGCGCCGCGTGAGGTGGATGTGCTGTCCTGTGTGGCGTCCGGCGCGACGAACGCGGCGACCGCCGAGCGTCTGAGCCTCCGCCCGGAGACGGTCAAGGGCTATCTCCGGTCGGCCATGCGGAAGTTGGGGGCGCACACGCGGTTGGAGGCGGTGGTGGCGGCCCGCCGGACGGGGGTTCTGCCGTAGGGGGCGTTTTTTCCTTTCCCCACCCCGCCCCTTCCCGAGAGTCCTCGCCGGACGGGCCTCCTCAAACGCCGGAGGGGCTGGGTTTGGCGGGATGGGGCTGCGATGAGTGCCCCTATAGGGGCGCGGGGAACTGCGCGACGAGCCACGACGGCGCGGCAGCCGAAAGACAGCCCCGGGGCCCGGGGCGAAGCCCCGAAGCCGACCGCAGGTCTTTCGGGAAAGGGGCGGGGTGGGGAAGAGTCAGAGCCGCGCCCGCAACCGGGGCGCGACAAGCAAGGGTTGGAGCAACACATGGTGCCCCTCGACCGATTCCTCGCGTTCGCGGTGATGTCGCTGATCGTCATCGTCGTGCCGGGCCCGAGCGTCCTGTTCGTGATCGGCCGCGCCCTCGCGCACGGCCGGCGCACGGCCATGGCGACGGTGTTCGGCAACGTGGCCGGCTCGTACCTGCTGGTCGTGGCCGTCGCGTTCGGGGTCGGTGCGCTGGTGGGACAGTCGGCCACAGCGTTTCTCGCGGTGAAGCTGGCGGGGGCCGCGTACCTCGTGTACCTGGGCGTGCAGGCCTTCCGGCACCGCAAGGACATGCGGGTCGACTCGCTGCGCACGGCGACGCCCGAACCCGCGCGGAGTGATCTGCGGACGGTTCTCGACGGCATCCTGGTCGGCGTGACCAACCCGAAGGGCATCGTGTTCTTCGCGGCGGTGCTGCCGCAGACCGTGGACCACTCGGCCGGTCAACTGCCCCTGCAGATGCTCTTGTTGGGCCTCGTCCCGATCGGCATCGGCCTCGTCACGGACACGCTCTGGGGGCTCGGCGCGGCCGCCGCCCGCAACTGGTTCGCGCGCTCCGACCGCCGGCTCTCGATGATCGGCGGCGCGGGCGGCTTCGCGATGATCGGCCTCGGCGTGACGGTCGCGGCGACGGGCCGCGCGGACTGATACCAGTACGGATACCCGTACGGATACCAATACGGATACCCGTACGGCGCGGTCAGGCGCCGACGACCTTCCCGTACCGCACCTCGTACCCGGCCGCCCCCGTTCCCATCGGCCCCGCCAGCAACCGCTCCGCCTCCGCCTCGACCTCCCTGCGCTGCGGCTTCGTGAGCGCGTCGAAGGGTTCGACGGTGATCACGGCGGGCCCGTCCGCCGGTTCGTCGAGGCGCCAGGCGCCCGCGAGGAAACCGTCGGCGAGGAAGACGCTGAAGCTGCGGTTGCCGACCCAGGTGCGGCCCCGGTACGCGGTCGGCATGACGCGGCTGCGGTCGGCGTGCGAGAGGAGCAGGTTGTCGTACTCGGGCAGCAGCCGCACCGGCGCCGGGACGTCCGGGCCGGGTCGCGGCGCGTCGGGCAGGTCGAACAGCTCGACGCCGTGCTCGTCCCGGAACGCGACCAGTTCGGGCCGCAGCCGCTCGAAGACCGGGCGAAGGCGGGTGACGCCGGCCCAGGTCTGCATGTCCTTGACGGAGGCGGGCCCGAACGCGCGGAGGTAGCGCAGCACGACCTCGTCGGGCGCGGGCGCGGGGCCCGTGGGGCGGCCGAGCCAGTGCTCGACGGTGGTGAGGGCGACCTGGCCGCTCTGCCGCCACAGTCCGCGCGGCGTGACCTGGACGAGGGCGAGGGTGTTGCGTGCGGCGATGCCGAGTGCCTGCGGGTCGGCGTCCGGCCAGGTCGCGCCGAGCGCCTCGCGCAGCTGCTTGAGGGTACGGGGTTCCTCCTCCACCAACTCCCTTGCCTGTACGGAGAGTTCGCCGAGGTCGACGCCTTCGAGCCCCTTGCGGAACATGTGCAGTTCGCGGTCGCGGGCGGGTTGGGCGAGGTGGCGCAGCGTCAGGGCGTCGGAGGCGGTGTGGGTGTGGAGGGTGGAGCGCATGGTGACGGTGCGGACGACGGCGCGGTCGGCCATGAGCGTGGAGAGCTCTTCCGGGTCGAAGTCCTTCAGCCTGGCGGCGAGGGCGTAGTACGGCGGCTTCACGTTCTGCGCCTGCAGGCCGAGCAGGTGCGCGACGGCGCTCTCTGCGGGCCTGGCCGCCCGCTCAAGCAGGAACTGTCGGGCGAGGGTGGCTCGGTTGAGGGCACGGGGGTCGAGCGTGGGGGGCGTCGTCGTCTGCGTCGTCATGGCGGCACGCTAGCTGCGCTTGCGGACGGTGGCTGTCCGCGACGCCGTTGCTTTTCCCCTCCCCGCCCCTTCCCGAAAGTCCTGGCGGACGGCTTCGGGGGCCAGCCCCCGGACCCCCTCCCCCAAGCTCTCGGCTTCGTTCGAGCAGGGGGGACCCCCATCTCAAACGCCGGAGGGGCTGAATTTGGGCCACGGTGGGGGCTGCCCCTTTAGGTGCGCGGGGAACTGCGCGACCGGCCACGACGGCGCAGCAGCCGAAGGACAGCAGGGTCCGGGGCGCAGCCCCGAAGCTGCTGCAAGCTTTCGGGAAGGGGCGGGGCGGGGAAACACACGCCCGAAGGGCGAGCGGCCCGCTCCGAGTCGACCTGGCGGGGGCCGACTACCCCTCCTTGCGGACCTCCACCGGCTCCGGCGCCGCCGCCGGGTCGAGGACCCGCGCAAGGAACGTACGCGTCCGCTCATGCCGCGGAGCACCCACCACCCGCTCCGCAGGCCCCTCCTCCACGATCACCCCGCCGTCCATGAACACCACCCGATCCGCGACCTCCCGCGCGAAACTCATCTCGTGGGTGACGACCAGCATCGTCATCCCCTCCTGCGCGAGCGACCGCATGACGGCAAGGACGTCCCCGACCAGCTCCGGGTCGAGCGCGGACGTCGGCTCGTCGAAGAGCATCAGCTCCGGGTCCATGGAGAGGGCCCGCGCGATCGCGACCCGCTGCTGCTGCCCGCCGGACAGCTGCGCGGGATACGAACCGGACTTGTCGGCGAGGCCGACCCGCTCCAGGTTGGCGCGGCCCACCCGCGCCGCCTCCGCCTTGTCGCGGCGCAGCACCCTCCGCTGGGCGAGCGTCAGGTTCTCCAGGACGGTGAGGTGCGGGAACAGGTTGAACGACTGGAAGACCATGCCGATCCGCTGCCGCACCCGGTCGATGTCCACATCAGGGTCGGTGACTTCCGTGCCGGCGACGGAGACCGTCCCGGACGTCGGTTCCTCAAGGAGGTTCACGCAGCGGAGCAGCGTGGACTTCCCGGATCCGGAGGGCCCGATGACGCAGACGACCTCGCCGCGCTCGACGGTGATGTCGATGCCGCGCAGCACCTCGAGGTCACCGAACGCCTTGCGCAGCCCGCGTACGTCGATCTGTGCACTGGTAGACATGGCTTGCTCCCTCATCTCGCCTTCGCCGTACGGGATTCGAGGCGCCGCACGAGATGCCCGAGCGGCAGCGTGATCATGAGGTAGAGCAGACCGGCGATCAGGATCGGGGTGAGGCTCTTGTGCTCGTTGAGGGCGTCCCGGCCGAAGTTGGAGAGCTCGTACTGGCTGAGGGAGAGCCCCAGGAGATAGACCAGGGACGAGTCCTTCGTCAGCAGGATCAGCTCGTTCGTCAGGGGCGGGAGGACGATCCGGAACGCCTGCGGGATGATCACCGAGGCCATGGCGCGGCCGTGCGACATTCCGAGCGAACGGGCCGCCTCCATCTGCCCCTTGGGCACGGCCCGGATGCCGGCCCGGATGGTCTCCGCCATGTACGCGGCGCCGACGAGACCGAGGGCGAGCATCACCGTCACGTACTTGTCGATCGCCACCTCGAAGGCGAGCGGCACGCCGAAGCCGAGCGCGATGAACACGAGCAGCGCGGGCACGCCGCGGAAGAACTCGATGTACGTGACGGCGATCCAGCGGTACGGCGGCACCGACGAGAGCCGCATCAGGGCGAGCACGAGCCCGAGGACGAGCCCGAAGCCGAAGCCGAGGAGCGTGTAGACGCCGGTGTTGAGGAGGGCTATCGCCAGGATGTCGGGGAACTGCGCCTTCGCCACTTCGACGTCGAAGAACGCCTGCCGCAGCCGCTCCCAGTCCGCGAGCAGCACCACGGCGAGCAGGGCGACGGCGAGCAGCCCGTACTGGGCGCCCCGGAAGGCGCGGGCCCGCTGCCTGCGGGTGAGGGCGGCCATCACTTGCTCTCGGGGGCCGTGCCGAACCACTTCTTGTAGATCTCGTCGTAGCGCCCGTCCTTCTTGGCCGCTTCGATGACCTCGTCGATCTTCGCGCGCAGGGCGTCGTTTCCGGTGCGTACGGCGATGCCGTACTGCTCGCCGGTGTCGAACTCGGCGGCGACCTCGGTGTCGGGGTTCTGCTTCACGTAGTCGTAGAGCACGCCGTTGTCGTTGATGCCGGCGGCGATCTGCCCGGACTTCACGGCGGCGAGCAGCAGTCCGAGGTCCTCGAACTCGACGAGCTCCGCGCTCTTCGGTGCGTTCTTCTTGGCGTACTCGCCGCCGGTGGTGGCCTTCTGGTAGCCGAACTTCTGGCCCTTCAGGTCGGCAAGTTCCTTGTACGGCTTGCCTTTTCGGGTGATGAGGGCCTGTGTGGCGTCGAAGTACGGGACGGAGAAGTCCATGACCTTGTCGCGCTCGGGCGTGATGGTCAGGCCGGAGGCGGCGAGGTCGCACTTGTTGGTGCTGAAGTCCTGGCCGGTCTCGATGCCTTCGAAGGGGGTGTTGACGATCTCCTGCTTGACCTTGAGTTCCTCGGCTATGAGGTCCACGAGGTCCACGTCGAAGCCGACGACCTCGCCGCCCTTCTTCGTCTGGAACGGCGGATACGGCAGGTGTGTGCAGGTCTTCAGCACACCCTCGGTCACGAACTGCACCCCACCGCCCTTGTCGCCCTTGCCGCCTTCCGACTTGGTGCTGGTACAGCCCGTGAGCAGCAGTGCGACGGCGGCGGCCGCGGCGGTCACGGGAAGGGCGGTACGAACGGACACGGACACAGTGCCTCCAAGGCGGCAGCCGAACAACCGAGCAGTGCTGGTGCGGGGGGTTCGTGGTGCGTCGTCGTGGTGCGTCGTCGTGGTGCGTGGTGGTACGCGAATCGGCTCGCGCCGCACGCGGCGGGCGAGTTGCTGCATCCTAGGACGCGGCGCTGGCTGGCGACAGGGGTGATCGCCTGGCCGATTCCGGTTCCCGCCGAACCCACCCACCGCCCGCCCCCGAACGGAGCGAAGCCCGGATGAACAGCAAGGCGACCCTGCTGAACGAACTCACCCAGGGGACAAGGGAGTTGGAGCGGGGGCTGAAATGGTTCGCGAACCTGTCCGAGCAGGAGCGGTCAGCAGCCTGCGAACCCTACGGCTCCGAAGTCTCCGACTCGACCGCCTCGCGGGTCTGGGGGCCGTACACGCCCGACTGTTCGGGAATGTCGCGGGCGCTCTGGAAGCGGGCCACGGCATCCTCGACGTCCGGGCTGTAGTTGCCGTTCACCGGGCCCACGTACAACTGCAGCTGGCGTAGGCGCTGTTGGAGTTCGACGACCTGCTCGCCGTGGTCGCCGCGGCGCAGCGTGGTCGGGGCGTCGTCCGAGGTCGGCGAGGAGCTCGTACGGCTCGGCTTCGGGGACTTCGACTCGCTGGACGGGGACGCGGACGGGATGGCCGAGGCGCCGGCCTCCGGGTCCTCGGCCTCCTGCTCGCTCGCCGTCTCCGTCGGGGTGGGGCTCGGCCGCGCGTCGCGGTCTGCGCGTTCGCGCTGCCGCTCGGTGGACGAGGTCTCCGGCGTCTCGGGGTCGCTGACCGTCACGCGCTCGGCCGCGCCCGAGGGCCCCGCCTGGGGGTCCGGCCCGCCGGAGAAGAACCCGCCCGCCACGCCCACGGTCACCGCGACGACGACCGCGGCCCCGGCGATCAGCCCGTACCGCCAGCCGCGCCCCGCCGCCCCGGCCGACTCGGAGCGGCTGAACTCCGGGGCCCCACCGGCCCCACCGGCCTCGGGGGCCTCGTCGAAGAGCTGCAGCACTTCCTGCGTGAGCGTGGACTCGGCCGCGTCCGGCGGCGCGACGTGCCCGAACACCGGGTCGGGCCCAGTGGCGACCGGAGGCACGGCCGTTGCCTCCTCGACCGGCGCCTGCTGGGCCGCGGCGGCCTCGCGCGCCCGCAACGCACAGTCGCAGGCAGGCCTGAAGTCCGGCAGGAACGCCGTTCCGCACCCCGGGCAGTGCTGTCCACTCACAGTTTGTTCACACCCCTCCATGAAGCAGCCACAGATTATGCAGGTGATCCATTCGAATGCACAGCGCATACCGGGAGGACCCACACCCCGTGTGGGATACGCCACGCTCAACAGACCCGAGGGCCTCGCCCCTCCCCGTACGAGATGTCCGCCCATACGGCCTTGCCGACGACTCTGTCCCGTACGCCCCACGCGTCCGCGAGTTCAGCGACGATCCACAGCCCGCGCCCGCTCTCCAACTCAGCTGATTCCTCCCGCAGTTGGAGCTTGCGCTCCCCGCGCGCGTCCGCGACCTCGATCCGCAGCACACCCTTCTCCGTGCCTTCGCACTCCACCCGGACCTCGAAGTCCCGTCCGGGTACGAGTCCGTGCGTCACAGCGTTCGCCGCCAGCTCGGCCACGACCGACGCGACGGCCTCCGAGACGGCACCGCCGTGCGGGAAGCCCCACGCGTCGAGCTGATGCAGGACGAGCCGCCGCGCGAGCCGCGCACCACGCGGGGTCGCACTGAACCGCTGCGCGAACTGAACGGCAGGGAGGGGGATTTGAGCTTTCATGTCACCGAGCGTGGCCGTTTGCCCGTACGCTGACCAGTGACTGCGAGGCGACGGAGTGTAGCCGTACGGGTCCGCTCCGCTGGATGTACGGGGTGGTACGGACATGCGCGAAGAACGGCCCGAGCGGCCGGCGGAAGCGGACGGCACAGCGCACCTTTTCGCTGCGCTCGGCAAGCAGATCAAGGTGTTGCGCGAGGCATGCGGCATGGGCCAGCGGGAATTGGCCACGGCCACGCACGTGAGCCTGGACCTGATCTCGGCGATCGAGCGGAATGTACGTATTCCGCAGCCGAGGTTCCTGGAGTTGGCAGAGGTGGCTCTGGATGCGCGGGGGGTTTTGACGGCGGCGATCCCCGACGTGAAGGCAGCGCTTTCGCGGGCGCGGACGAGGCATCCGGAGTGGTACCGGGGGTACGCGAAACTGGAGTCCGAGGCAGTGGAGTTGCACTTCTACGCGGACCAAGGGGTGCCGGGGTTGCTGCAGACCGCCGAGCATGCCGAGTGCGTATTCCGCAACCACCGCCCGCTGCTGGACGAGGAGACCATCGAGAAGCGGATCGCCGACCGTCTGCACCGCCAGAAGGTCTTCGAGCGCAGCCCTGCCCCAGTGATCAGCTACGTCCTGGAAGAAGCCGTGCTGGATCGGCCTCTCGGCGGTTGGACCGTGCACGAGGCCCAACTGCGGCACATCCTGCAGGCGAGCCGCATGCGCAACGTGGAACTTCAGGTAATGCCGACCGAGGTGAACGAACACCCCAACTTGCAGGGCGCGTTCAATCTGTTGACTCCCAAGGGCCAGCATCACCACGTCGGTTACACCGAGGTTCAGGAGCACCCGCGCCTGATCACTGCCCCTGCACAGGTCCGGATCTTGGCGGAACGATATGGGATCATGCGTGCGGTGGCGTTGCCCCCACGCAGGCCCATGGAGCTGATCGAGAAGAAGCTGGAGCGGCGATGAACTCCCCCGAAAACCTTGCCTGGTTCAAGTCGAGCTACAGCGGCGGAGGCGGCGGCGAATGCCTCGAAGTCGCCCAGGATCAGCGTGAGTTGACCCTCCACATCCGCGACTCCAAGAACCCCTCCCTCCCCCACCTCACCGCAACCCCCGCCGCCTGGGCGGCATTTCTGAACGCGTACGCGAGACGCTGAAGGGCCCCCGAGTCGACGGTGTGCGGCCCCGTGCCTGCCGCGAGGGACTCGTTCACCTCTGCGGCGGTGAGGACGATGCCGAACTCCGCGCGGGCCACGGCGATGACGTCGTCGACAGTCGGGCGGCTGCCCTCCGGGGCGCGGTGCGCGGCGAGGGTCGTCGCGGCTCGGGTGAGGACGGCGGTTCTCGTGGTGTGGTCGAGGGATTCGTCCTTGAGCACGATGAGGACCTGCCGCCACAGGGTCAACGTCGGCCTCCGGCGCAGAGTTCGTGGGCGGGGGCGTCCCGGCCCGTTTCCGCCGCCGCTGCCCGCTCGCGGAGTTCGCCGTGGGTGAGGTAGGGGCCCGCAGGGCCCATGCGTACGGCCGGGTCGTCGTCCGCACGAGGGGCCACGTCCGAGCGCAGCGGCCAGTGGCGCAGCTGGTCGAGGAAGTCCGGGCCTACCTGGATCAGGGTGGTGTCGTCCCCCGCCTCGTGCAGCAGAGGGGGCGCGGTGAAGACCAGGCGCGCCCTCGACCGTCGGCCCGGTGCCAGGCCCTGCGCCGGCACCACGATCGCCCCCAGCCGGAGCACCCCGAAGTACAGGGCGGGGTAGGCAGGCACGTCGGGCACCCGCAGCCCCACCGGATCGCCGGGGCGCACGCCATGCGCGTACAGGCCGCCCGCCACCCGGGCGCTGAACTCGTCCAGTTCTTCGAGGAGGGCTGTGGCGAGGTTGGTCACGTCAGTTCACCTTCATGCGCGCGGTTCTCTTCGACGTGAAGATCCTCGTGACCCGCCCCCACGAAGCACCATGTCGACGCCCACAGGAACCTCTGTCCCGTACGACAACGACCCCAGGTCATTTCATGCGTTGAGTCCCTTTCGGGGCCCTGCCTGGCCTAGTCTCGGCCCGTGCATGCGACGACATCGACGACATCCCGGACCCTGGTGGCCGACCTGGCGGGCACGCTGATGGAGCGGATCGACGCCATCGCGTCCGACATGGCCCAACTGACGTACGACAACATCGAGTTCTACCGGACGATGGTCGTCGACCCGAAGGACCTGCACGCCTCGATGGTGCACAACGTGCAGGGGATCATCGCCCATCTGGTCAGCGCCGAGCCGAGCGCGATCGACCTGTCGGGGCCCACCGAGACCGGGCGGCGGCGGGCCGAGCAGAACGCGCCGCTGCCCGAGGTGCTGCGCGCGTACCGCATCAGCTTCCAGTTCTTCTGGGAGCAACTCCTCGCCGAGGCACGGAAGTCGGGCGGTGACGCGCCCGGCGCGCTGCTCGACCAGGCCGCGCACATCTGGGAGATCGCCGACGCGTTCTCCTCCGCGCTCACCGACTCGTACCGCGAGACCTGCGCGGAGCGGATGGTGGAGACCGACCGGCGGCGCTCCGCCCTCGTCGGGGAGCTCATCGACGGGCCGTCCACGGCGACGGAGACCGTGTGGGAGGTCGCGCGGATGCTCGACTTCCCGTTCCAGGGCTCGTTCCTGGTGGTGACCGCCGACGCCCTGACCTCGCAGGAACCGCCCCTGCCCAGCCTCGACCGACGCCTTCGCACCCTCGGCGTCGCCTCCGCCTGGCGGGCCCAACGGGGTTCGGAGACCGGGGTGTTGTCCTGCCCGCAGCGCCGGCCGCTGGAGGAGATCCTCGACGCCGTACGCGCGTCCGCGACCAGCCGGGTCGGGGTGAGCCCGCTGTACGACCGGCTCGACCGGACCGGCCGCGCGCTGCGGTACGCGCAGGTCGCCGCGGAGTCGCTGCCGCCGGGTGCGCCCGCGGTGCGGCAGCTCGACGACACCCCGTTGACCGAGCTGGTGATGAACAACCTGGAGACCACCCAGCGCGCCGTCCAGCGCATCCTCGGCGGCGTGCTGTCCCTGCCCGAGGAGGACCGTACGACCCTCCTCGCCACCGCCCGTGCGTGGTTGGAGGCGCACGGCTCAGCGGCCGAGGCGGGCCGGATGCTGTACTGCCACCAGAACACGGTCCGTTACCGCATGCACCGCCTGGAGGAGTTCCTCCGCGGGCCGCTCGACGACCCGAAGATCGTCGCCGAACTCTCCATGGCCCTCGACGCGGTCGGCACGTTCCCGATGCTGCTTGAACGCCACCGGGCGGTGGGGGACGGCTGACGCCGACTGCTGAGGCCCCCACCGCCGTCGGGCGTCGCCTCAGTCCCCCGTCGTCTCCCAGCCGTAGTCCGGCAGGTCGAAGAAGCTGTCGCCGTCGACCGTGTCCGCGGTGCCCGTGGCGAGGCCCGTCAGAAGGGACTCGACGCCCGTGCGGACGGTCTCCACGAACATGCCGCGCTGGGTCTGGCCCAGGTCGTCCTGCTGGCCGCGGACCTCGAAGAGGACCGTGCCCGTGCCGTTGAGGGCGAAGGCGGAGCGGCTCTGGCCCGCGTACTCGCGCTCGTCCGGGTGCAGGTAGCGGCCGGTGGCGGCGAGCCTGGACTGGTCGCCGTAGGCCTCGGCGATGCCGTTGGCCACTGTCGTGGCATACCGGCGGGACTTGTCCTGGTCCAGCTTCGGCCACTCCGCCTTGTACTTCGCGCCGTCGTTCACGCCGAGCGGCGGGTAGTCGAGGGAGACCGTGATCAGCTTGCCGTCCTGCTCACCGCCGGTGACCCGCAGGCACGGGCCCATGTGGTGCAGGTCGATCATGGCGTCGACCGAGCCCTTCTCGGCGCGCATCTGCACGTACGTGTCGCGGATCGCGCGGGACTCCGGCGACAGGAAGAACCCGGCGCCGGCCTGGGTGCCCGGCAGGTCGGAGGCCTTCGGGACGTAGTTCAGGTCGGGGTTGAAGTCGCGGTTCAGGTCGTACCCGGGCTGCTTGATGCCGTCGCCTTCCAGGCTGTGGTACCAGGCTCTGGGCGCACCCGCCAACTGCGGGAATTTCTCCAGGGTTTGATCCCAGGAGTGGACGTTGATGCGGCGGTTCAGCTCCCCGCCGTCGGGGTTGACCATCGGCATCGCGACGAGGGTGACCTCGCTGAGGATCTTCTTGGTCTTCGCGTCGTCGCTGGAGCCCAGCTGCTTCAGGATGCCGAGCAGCGCCTCCGTGCCGGTGCGCTCGTTGCCGTGGATGGCGCTGGTCACCATCAGGACGCGCTTGCCGGTGCCGGCGCGGGCCGTCCACAGCTCGCGCCCCTGGGCGGTGCGGCCCGCGACGTCCACGGTCACGCGGCCCCGGCTGGTCTTCTCGATCTCCCGGAGTTCCGCGCCGAGTTGGGCGTGGTCCGTCCAGCCGTCCCACTGGGGGTCTTCGGCGATCTTGCACTGGCCCGGCCCCTCCTCCGCGGAGGCGGGAGCGGAAGCGGCGGCGGGGGCAGCCGAGGCCGGGCCGACCATCAAGGTGGCGGTCAGGGCGGCGGCCAGTGCTGAGGCGGAAAGGCGCATGCGTGCGGACTCCTCACGTCGGTACACACAAAGGCACACAAGTGACAGGCGTGGGGGGTGAGTTGAATGATGCACGCTGCAAGCAGATTTGTATACCAACAACCCGTGCGCCGAAGCCCCGTACCGACCGCAGGATCAGCGGCCCGGCACCACCGCGACCGCACAATGTGCGTGCAACAGCACCGCGTTGGCGACCGAGCCCATGATCAGCGTGTCCGTGGTGAGACGGCGGCGATGGCGGCCGACTACCAGGAGGTCGGCCGTACGGGACGCGGTGACGAGGCGGCCCGCCGGGTCGGCGGGGGCGACCACCGGGTCGACCGCGACCTTCGGATAGCGCTCCGCGAACGCGGTGAGGCGTTCCCGCTGGCCCGCCGTCAGGGCGAGCCCCGCCCTGCGCGCGTCCGCCGCGTCGCCGGGGACCAGGTCGCCCATCGTCGTCAGGGCCCGCAGCGGCACCCGGTACGTGGAGACGACCTGGAGCTCCACGCCCCGCCGGGCCGCCCCCGCGAAGGCGAAGTCGATGACCTCGTCGGCGGTCTCCTCCGGGTCGAGGCCGAGGACCACACGGCCGGGCGGCCCGCCCTGCGCGGCATGGGCGGCGCGGGACTCGTGCGGTACGACGACCACCGGGCACGGGGCCTGCGCCGCGCACTTGCGGCCGTTGGAGCCGAGCAGCAGCGCCGCGAATCCGCCGAGGCCGCGCGAGCCGAGGACGAGGAGCGCGGCCTCGTCGGCGAGCTCGCAGAGTGCGCTCGCGGGCGCGCCGTCGACCGCCACGTACCGCACGGGCGGCGTCCGCTCCCCGTACGCGGCGACGGTCTCCTCGATCCTGGCCCGTACGAGATCGGGGGCGGAGGAGTCGCGGCCGGTGCGGACATGTGCCGCGACGACCTCCCTGCCGTGGCCGAGAGCCGCGTCGACCGCCCAGGTCAGGGCCTTGAGGCTGGGTTCGGAACCGTCGACGGCGGCCAGGATCGGGCCGCCGTTCGCTCTCGGGGCGCTCGGCGTGGAGGCGCTCGTACTCATGCCCCCAGCGTGCGGGCGGACGGCCGCCTTCGGCAGGGCCTAAGGTCCCGTCGTCGGAGAGCCGGTCGGGCCGGCCGGGCCCTCTCCGACCGCCCGCAGACAGCTCCGGACGAAGTCCCTGACCACCGGGTTCTCGTCGTCCGCGGGGGCCCAGGCGACGCCGACCGAGGTGGGTGCGACGCCGTCGACCGGGACGTAGCTCACACCCGGCCTGGCGTAGAAGCGGGCCGCCGACGCCGGGGCGAGCGCGACCCCGTAGCCGTTGGCGATGGCGCTCAGCCATTCGTCGGGCTGGTCGGTGACCGCGCCGATCTTCACCGGGCGGTCGGCGGGCCGGGCCTCGACCGCGAGCCAGTAGTCGCAGAACGGCCCCGTCGTGGGCGGGGCGGCGATGAACGGCTCGTCCCACAGCTCCCGGAAGTCGAGCCGGGCGCGCCCGGCGAGCGCATGCGTGGACGGCAGTACGGCGACCCGCTCCTCGGTGAGCAGCACCTCCACGCGGTACGTGTCCTGGCCCGGGAACGGCAGCCGGAGCAGGGCCGCGTCCACCTCGCCGTCGGCGAGCCCCGCCGTCGGGTTGGACCAGGCGGCCTGGCGCAGCTCGACCCGCAGTCCGGGCCGGCGGCGGCCGAAGTCGGCGACGATGTCCTGCGTGGCCTCGTTGGCGGCGCTGGCGAGGAACCCGACGCGCAGCACCCGCGCCTCGGCCCGCCCGGCGCTGCGGGTCTCGCGTACGGCGGTGTCGACGGCGGCGAGGACGTCCGGGGTGCGGGCGGCGAGGGCGCGGCCCGGTCCGGTGAGGGCCATGCCGGCGCGGGAGCGGGTGAAGAGCCGCACGCCGAGGAGCTGCTCAAGTTGCTTGATCTGCTTGGTCAGAGCGGGCTGGGAGACGTAGAGGCGCTCGGCGGCGCGGGTCAGGTTGCCCTCCTCGGCCACGGCGGCGAAGGAGCGCAGCAGACGCGAGTCGACATCCATGCCGTCAGGTTATGGATGCAGGTATTGGACGGCCAGACGGGGGTGGGGCGAGGGTCGAGACACGGGGCCGCCGCTGTGGTCCGCGCAGAGCCGGAAGGGCTGAGCCATGTTTCTCGCGTACGTCGTCGTCACCGTCTTCACCGCCCTCGTCGTCGGAGCGATCGGGGTGCTCGATCTGCGTCGCGCTCCTGCCGTCCTCGAAACCTCGGCGGCGGTGAACGTGCCCGTCTCGTGGGTCGCGCCGCTCGGGGTGCCGAAGGTCGCGGCCACGGGCGGGCTGCTCCTGGGGCTCGCGGGCTGGCGCTGGCTGGGCGTCGCTGCGGGGGTGGGGCTTGTGCTGCTCTTCGTCGGCGCGGTGCTGACGCATGTCCGGGCCCGCGTGTACTCCACGATGTGGGCCCCTGCCGTGCTCCTGGCGCTCTCGGCGGTGACGCTGTGGCTGGGCGTCGGGGCCTCGTAGCGCGGACGCGTCAGGCGACCGATCCGATGCGTCCCGTGGGCGGCTCCTGGCCGTCGTGGTGGATCGGGGTGTGCGCGCCGGTGAGGGAGACGCCGCTGCCGCCGCGCCGGTTCGCCACGATCTCCGAGGCGATGGACAGGGCCGTCTCCTCGGGCGTACGGGCGCCGAGGTCGAGGCCGATCGGGGAGCGCAGGCGGGTCAACTCCAGCTCGGAGACGCCGACTTCGCGCAGCCGGCGGTTGCGGTCCTCGTGGGTGCGGCGCGAGCCCATCGCGCCGACGTACGCCACGGGTAGGCGCAGGGCGAGTTCGAGCAGGGGGACGTCGAACTTGGCGTCGTGGGTGAGGACGCAGAGGACGGTGCGGGCGTCGATGCCGCCGGCCTCGTGCTCGCGCTGCAGGAACTTGTGCGGCCACTCGACGACGAGGTCGTCGGCCTCGGGGAAGCGGGTGCGGGTCGCGAAGATCGGGCGGGCGTCGCAGACGGTGACGTGGTAGCCGAGGAACTTGCCCATGCGGACGAGTGCGGAGGCGAAGTCGATGGCGCCGAAGACGATCATCCGGGGTGCGGGCACGGAGGACTCGACGAGCAGGGTGAGGGGGCGGCCGCAGCGGGAGCCGTCCTCGCCTATCCCGACGGTGCCGGTGCGGCCCGCGTCAAGGAGGGCCCCGGCCTCGGCGGCCGCGGTGCGGTCGAGCTCGGGGTGGCCGCCGAAGCCGCCCTCGTACGTCCCGTCGGGGCGTACGAGGAGGGCTCGGCCGAGCAGTTCGGACGGGCCGTCGGTGATCCGCGCGACCGCCGCCGCCTCACCAGAGGCGGCGGCGGCCAGCGCGGCCGCGAACACTCCCCGTCCCGGAGCGTCCGCGGGTACCGGGGTGACGAGGATGTCGATGATTCCGCCGCAGGTCAGGCCCACGGCGAAGGCGTCCTCGTCGCTGTAGCCGAAGCGCTCGACGACGGACTGGCCGTCCTGGAGCGCTTGCTGGCACAGCTCGTACACGGCGCCTTCGACGCACCCGCCCGATACCGATCCGATGGCGGTGCCCTCGCTGTCCACGGCGAGTGCGGCACCGGGCTGACGGGGACCGCTGCCGCTGACCGCCACGACGGTGGCGATCGCGAAGTCACGTCCCTGCTCGACCCACCGGTTCAGTTCCTCGGCGATGTCCAGCATGTCGGCCTCCTTCAGAAAACGATACGTGGGGCGGGGCGCGAAAGCGTTCCGCGAATAGATGGTGCTAGTGCCCGGATCCGGTGGCGAAGTAGAAGATGAACACGGCCGACAGGATCCACATGAAGATGCTCGGGTCGCGCCACTTGCCCTGCGCGAGCTTGATCGCGCAGTAGGCGATGACGCCGCAGCCGACACCGGCGGTGATGGTGTACGTGAACGGCATCAGGACGACGGTGAGGAACACCGGGGCGGCCACTGACCAGTCGGTCCAGTCCACGTGGCGGGCGTTCTGCAGCATCATCGCGCCGATGACGACGAGCGCGGCCGAGGCGACCTGGTTCGGCACGAGCTGGGTGAGCGGCGTGAAGAACAGGCAGGCGGCGAAGAACAGTCCGGTGACGGTGGCGGAGAGGCCCGTGCGGGCGCCTTCGCCGACGCCGGAGGCCGACTCGATGAACACGGTCTGACCGGAGGCTCCGGCCACACCGCCGACCGCGCCGCCGGCGCCGTCGATGAACAGGGCCTTGTTGAGGCCCGGCATCCGCCCGCGGTCGTCGGCGAGCTTGGCCTCCTGGCCGACGGCGATGATGGTGGCCATCGCGTCGAAGAAGCCGGCGAGCACCAGGGTGAAGACGATCATGCCGACGGTGGTGGCGCCGAGCTTCTCCCAGCCGCCGAACTCGATGTTGCCGAAGAGTCCGAAGTCCGGCATGGAGACGGGGCTGCCGTTCAGGACCGGGGCCTTGCCGCCCCACTCCTTCTCGGAGATCAGTCCGGCGGCGGTGGCCCCGACGGAGACCACGGTGCCGACGACGATGCCGAGGAGGATCGCTCCCGGCACCTTCCGGGCCTGCAGCATGAAGATGAGGATCAGGGTGCCCGCGAAGAGCGCGACCGGCCAGCCGCTCAGATGGCCACCGACACCGAGGGTGACGGGACCGCCTTCGCCCTTGCCCACGAAGCCGGCGTTCACGAAGCCGATCATCGCGATGAAGAGTCCGATGCCCATGGTGATGCCGTGCTTCAGGGGCAGCGGAATCGCGTTCATGATCACTTCTCGTACGCCGGTGGCGACCAGAAGCATGATCACGACGCCGTAGATCACGCACATGCCCATGGCCTGCGGCCACGACATGTCGGGGGCGACCTGGGTGGACAGGACGCCGGAGACGCTGAGACCCGCGGCGAGCGCCAGCGGGACCTTGCCGATGAAGCCCATCGCCAGGGTGGTGACCGCGGCTGCCAGAGCGGTGGCGGTGATCAGCGCCGGCTGGCTCATCTTGTTGCCGAGCGCGTCCTCACCGCCGAGCAGCAGCGGGTTGAGCAGGAGGATGTAGGCCATCGCCATGAAGGTGGTGATGCCGCCGCGCACCTCACGCGCGACCGTCGATCCTCGGTTGGATATGTGGAAATACCGGTCGAGCCAAGACCTGCCGGCGGGGATGCGCGAGCCGTTGCCCGCGTCCTCCGCGACCGTCTTGGGCTCCACTGACGACTGGGTCATGGGGCCTTCTCCCAAGGTTCACAGGGGCATCCGCACACGTTCCTGCGCTGCGGAATTTGGGATGTTGCTTGGCTGCACGACCCGGGGGACGGCCCGAGACGAACTGGGAGGTCCGGGGGAATCGGGGGGAGCCAACTCCCCCGGACCTCGCTTCACTTGCGGCTTGCGGCGACCCCGTGGGGCGGGGTCACGTGGTGCTGCGGCGGCCGAACGCCCCATGGGGCGGGGCCACTTGGTGCTGCGTCGACCGTCGGGCCCGCCGCGGCCTCGGAAGAGCCGCGGCGCCCCCGTCGGATCAGGTGCCGGTGAGGTGCTCGGGTCGCACCGGCGTCTTGTTGAGCTCCAGGCCCGTCGCGTTCCGGATCGCCGCGAGGACGGCCGGAGTCGAGGAGAGGGTCGGAGCCTCGCCCATGCCACGGAGGCCGTAGGGCGCGTTCGGGTCCGCCAGCTCGAGCACGTCCACCGGGATGGTCGGGGTGTCGAGGATGGTCGGGATCAGGTAGTCCGTGAAGGAGGGGTTGCGCACCTTCGCGGTCTTGGGGTCGACGACGATCTCCTCCATCACCGCGACACCCAGGCCCTGGGTGGTGCCACCCTGGATCTGGCCGACCACGGAGAGCGGGTTGAGGGCCTTGCCGACGTCCTGGGCGGTGGCCAGTTCGATGACCTTGACCAGGCCGAGCTCGGTGTCCACCTCGACGACGGCGCGGTGCGCGGCGAACGAGTACTGGACGTGTCCGTTGCCCTGGCCGGTCCGCTTGTCGAAGGCCACGGTAGGACGGTGCCGCCACTCGGCCTCGATCTCGACGGTCTCGCCCTCGAGGAGCTCGGCCAGGTCGGCGAGCGCCTCGCCGCCGTCGGTGACGACCTTGCCGCCCTCCAGGAGGAGTTCGGCCGTGGCCCACGCCGGGTGGTACGAGCCGTACTTGCGCCGGCCGATCTCCAGGACCTTCTCGCGGACGAGCTCGCAGGAATTCTTCACGGCGCCGCCGGTGACGTACGTCTGGCGGGACGCGGAGGTCGAACCGGCCGAGCCCACCTGGGTGTCGGCGGGGTGGATGGTGACCTGCTGGACGCCGAGCTCGGTGCGGGCGATCTGGGCGTGCACGGTGATGCCGCCCTGGCCGACCTCCGCCATCGCGGTGTGCACGGTGGCGACGGGCTCGCCGTTGATGACCTCCATGCGCACCTTGGCGGTGGAGTAGTCGTCGAAGCCCTCGGAGAAGCCGACGTTCTTGATGCCGACCGCGTAGCCCACACCGCGTACGACGCCTTCGCCGTGCGTGGTGTTGGAGAGGCCGCCGGGCAGTTCGCGCACGTCGGCGTCGCCGTCGGCGACCTCCCACTGGCGCTCGGGCGGCAGCGGGCGGGCCTTGACGCGGCGCAGGATCTCGGCGACCGGGGCGGGCGAGTCGACCGGCTGCCCGGTCGGCATGATCGTGCCCTGCTCCATCGCGTTGAGCTGGCGGAACTCGACCCGGTCCATGCCCACCTCGTCGGCGAGCTTGTCCATCTGGGCCTCGTAGGCGAAGCAGGCCTGGACGGCGCCGAAGCCGCGCATCGCGCCGCAGGGCGGGTTGTTGGTGTAGAGGGCGACGGCCTCGATGTCGACGTCGTCGATCACGTACGGACCGGCCGACAGGGACGAGGCGTTGCCGACGACCGCCGGGGAGGCCGAGGCGTAGGCGCCGCCGTCCAGGACGATGCGGCACTTCATGTGCGTGAGCTTGCCGTCCTTGGTGGCGCCGTGCTCGTAGTACAGCTTCGCCGGGTGGCGGTGGACGTGGCCGAAGAACGACTCGAAGCGGTTGTAGACGATCTTCACCGGCTTGCCCGTGCGGAGCGCGAGCAGGCAGGCGTGGATCTGCATCGAGATGTCCTCGCGGCCGCCGAACGCGCCGCCGACGCCGGAGAGCGTCATCCGCACCTTCTCCTCGGGCAGGCCGAGGACCGGGGCGATCTGCTCCAGGTCGGAGTGCAGCCACTGGGTGGCGACGTAGAGGTCGACGCCGCCGTCCTCGGCCGGCACGGCGAGGCCGGACTCCGGGCCGAGGAAGGCCTGGTCCTGCATGCCGAAGGTGTACTCGCCCTTGACGACGAAGTCGGCCTTCTTGGCGGCCTCTTCGGCGTTGCCGCGGATGATCGGCTGGTTGTGGACGATGTTCGGGTGGGAGACCCACTCGATGTACTCGTCGTCGCGGCCCTCGTGGACGAGCACCGCGTCCTCGGCGAGCGCGGAGGCCTCGTCGGTGATGACGGGCAGCTCGCGGTACTCGATCTTGATCTTCGCGGCTGCGCGGCGCGCGGTCTCCGGGTGGTCGGCGGCGACGAGGGCGACGGGCTCGCCGTGGTGGCGGACCTTGCCGTGCGCGAGGACCGGGGTGTCCTGGATCTCCAGGCCGTAGTTCTTCATCTCGGCCGGCAGGTCGTCGTACGTCAGGACCGCGTACACGCCGGCCATGGCGAGCGCCTCGGAGGTGTCGATGGACACGATCTCGGCGTGCGCGACGGTGGAGCGGAGCGTCTGGCCCCAGAGCATGTCCTCGTGCCACATGTCCGAGGAGTACGCGAACTCGCCGGTGACCTTGAGGGTGCCGTCGGGGCGGAGCGTGGACTCGCCGATGCCGCCCTGATTGTGCTTCTGGGTGACGTCGGTGGGCGCACCGGTCGTGGTCTTGGTTCCAGCCATGATCAGACCGCCTCTCCCTGACGGGCCGCGGCGAGGCGGACGGCGTCCAGGATCTTCTCGTATCCGGTGCAGCGGCAGAGGTTGCCGGAGAGCGCCTCGCGGATGTCCGCGTCGGACGGCGACTCGTTGCGCTCCAGGAGCTCGTCGGCCGCGACGAGCAGACCCGGGGTGCAGAAGCCGCACTGGACGGCGCCGGCGTCGATGAACGCCTGCTGTACGGGGGACAGTTCGGTGCCCTCGCCGGTCTGCGAGTCGGTGCCCTTGGCGGACCACTGCTGAGCGGCCTGCAGAGACGTGCCGCCCTCGGAACCACACGCGCCCGAGGCACAACCGCCGTGCTCGGCACGCTGCTTGGCGAAGCCGGCGAGGCCCTCGACCGTGACGACCTCGCGGCCCTCGGCCTGACCGGCGGCGACCAGACAGGAGCACACCGGCACCCCGTCGAGACGAACGGTGCACGAACCGCACTCGCCCTGCTCGCAGGCGTTCTTGGAGCCGGGCAGCCCCATCCGCTCACGCAGGACGTAGAGCAGGGACTCGCCCTCCCACACGTCGTCGGCTTCCTGCTGACGGCCGTTGACCGTGAAATTGACGCGCATGGTCACGCAACTCCTTCCGCGCCACGGCCCTTGCCGCTGCGGTACGACTCCCAGGTCCAGCCGAGCGTGCGGCGGGCCATGATGCCCACGGCGTGCTTGCGATAGCTCGCGGTGCCGCGGACGTCGTCGATCGGGTTGGCGGCGCCGGAGCAGAGCTCGGCGAACTGCTTCGCGATCGACGGGGTGATGATCTTTCCGTTGTCCCAGAAGCCGCCCTCTTCGAGCGCGGAGTTCAGGAACTCCTCGGCCGCCTTCGCCCGGATCGGCGTGGGGGCGGCCGAACCGATGCCCGTACGCACGGTGCGGGTCTCGGGGTGCAGCGCGATGCCGAAGGCGCACACGGCGATGACCATGGCATTCCGGGTACCCACCTTGGAGTACTGCTGCGGGCCGTCGGCCTTCTTGATGTGCACCGACTTGATCAGCTCGTCGGCCTCCAGGGCGTTGCGCTTCACGCCCGTGTAGAACGCGTCGATCGGGATCAGCCGGCTGCCCCGGGCCTGCGACTCGACCTCGACCTCGCAGTCGGCGGCGAGCAGCGCGGGGTGCGCGTCACCGGCGGGCGAGGCGGTGCCGAGGTTGCCGCCGACGCCGCCGCGGTTGCGGATCTGCGGGGACGCTACGGTGTGCGAGGCGAGCGCGAGGCCCGGCAGCTCGGTCCGGAGATTCTCCATGATCTTGGTGTACGGAACGGAGGCGCCGAGCTGGACGGTCTCCTCCCCCACGTGCCAGTCCTGGAGCTCGCTGATGCGGTTGAGGTCCAGGAGGTACTCGGGGCGACGGTGGTCGAAGTTGATCTCGACCATCACATCGGTGCCACCCGCAATCGGCACAGCTGTGGGGTGCTCGGCCTTGGCGGCGAGCGCCTCCTCCCAGCTGGCGGGGCGAAGGAAGTCCATGAGCGGCTCTCTTCTTCGTAATCGGGTCTTCGGTGCGAGCCTCGGGCCCTCGACCCTGGTGCTCGTGCGAGCCCCGGGCCCTGAGGCCCTGGTACTCGTGTGACTCGTTCATGTGCTGTTAACGCGGAATGGCGTTAGTACACCGCTCTACGCCCTCCCGGGGTCAGTCACCGAAACCATGAAGGAGTTGGCTGGTGACCCGGCCCATCTTGTAGATTCGTATGAAAGGCAGGGCTCAGCAATCCCGACGAATTCCGGCTGAAGCTCTGACCATGATCAACGACAAGTTCGAGACAGGATCGGCGGCGACCAGATGCGGCTGCGCGCACTGATGGAGACCGACGCGCTGGGGCTGCGACTCCTTGGCGGCGAGGACGAGCTGGACCGGACGGTCCGCGGCGTCATGACCACGGACCTACGGGACCCGAGCCGCTACCTCTCCGGCGGCGAACTGGTCCTCACGGGCCTGGCCTGGCGCAAGGACCCCTCCGACTCGGAGCCGTTCGCCCGCATCCTCGCCGCGGCCGGCGTGGCCGCGCTCGCCGCGGGCGAGGCCGAACTGGGCGCGGTTCCCGAGGACTTGGTCGCCGCCTGCGCGCGGCACCGGCTCCCGCTGTTCGCGGTCAACGAGAGCGTCGCCTTCGCCACCATCACCGAGCACGTGGTCCGCCAGGTCTCCGGTGAGCGCGCGGGCGACCTGGCCGCGGTCGTCGACCGGCACCGGCGCATGATGACCTCAGGCCCGGCGGGCGGCGGTCCGGACGTGGTCCTCGACCTGCTCGGTACCGACCTCGACCTGCGGGCCTGGGTGCTCTCCCCCACCGGCCGCCCCATCGCCGGCTCCGGCGGCTCGGGCGCGGCACTGCCCACGCCGGTCTGCGCCTCCCTGGCAGCGGAACACCTGGCGGCCTCCCGCACCGGTCGCAGAGGCCCGCACCGCGTCTCCTCCCACGGCACGACGTACTCCCTCTTCCCCATCCGCAACAGCGGGCGCGGTACGGGCACGGCGGCCTCCCGGGACGTACGCGAGACGGTCCTGTCCGACTGGTTCCTCGCCGTCGAGGCGGACGCGGGCGACTGGCCCGAGGAGCGCCTCGACCTCCTCCAGGGCGTCACCCAGCTGATCGCCGTGGAGCGCGACCGCCGCGACGCGGCCCGTACGGTGCGCCGCCGCCTCGCCCAGGAAGTCCTGGAACTGGTCCAGACGGGCGCGGCCCCCGCCGAGATCGCCGCCCGCCTGCGGGTCGCGGCCCCCGTGCTGCTTCCCGGCCTCGGCGCTGCCCCGCACTGGCAGGTCGTGGTGGCCCGGGTCGAGTGGGACGGCGGGGACGTCGAGGGCGGCCCGGTCGCCCAGTCGCTCCTGGAGGAGATCCTGGTCGACCCGCAGGCCGCGGGCCCCGAGCCCTCCGACCGGATCGCCGTCGCACACACCGGCGACGAGGCGATCGCCCTCGTACCGTTGCCCGCGGTCGCCGCCGACCACGACGGCGCGGAGCCCGGCCTGCTCGCGGACGCCCTGTTGGACACGGTCCGCGACCCGCTCTCGGGCGGCCTCGACGGCGACGGGCGGCTCACCCTCGGCGTCAGCGCGTCCGTGCACTCCGCGGAGGGGCTGCGCGGGGCCCTCGAAGAGGCCCGGCACGCCCGCCGCGTCGCCGCGGCACGCCCCGGCCGGGTCTGCGCCGCCGGCCACCAGGAACTCGCCTCCCACGTCCTGCTCCTCCCCTTCGTCCCCGACGACGTCCGCCGCGCGTTCACGGCCCGCCTCCTGGACCCCCTCCGCGACTACGACCGCCGCCACCGCGCGGAGCTCATCCCCACCCTGGAGGCGTTCCTCGACAGCGACGGCTCCTGGACCCGCTGCGCCACCCGCCTCCACCTCCACGTCAACACGCTCCGCTACCGGGTGGGCCGCATCGAACAACTGACAGGCCGCGACCTCTCGCGCCTGGAGGACAAGCTGGACTTCTTTCTGGCGCTGCGCATGAGCTAGGGGGTGCGGGGGGGGCTCCTCCCCCCACTCCCCCGTACCCGAGGGTGACGGCAACAGCCCCAACCTCTCCCCCACCCCGCCCGTCCCCGAAAGTCCTGCGGACAGCCCCTGGGGGCTGCCGCCCCCAGCCCCCCACCCGGGGCTGCCGCCCCTGGACCCCACCACGGGGCTCAGCCCCGGACCCCATCCCGGGGGCCAGCCCCCGGAACCCCCGCTCCTCAAACGCCGGAGAGGCTGAATTTCACGGACTGCGGCTGGACTTGGCCCACCCCCAGACACTGAGTGGGAGCCGATTCTTCCGGGCAAGGGCTGCGACAAGCGCCCCGAAAGGGGCGCGGGGAACTGCGTGACCAGCCCCCACCGCGCAGCAGACGAACAACAACCGGGAACGGGGCGCAGCCCCGGTTTTCAGGGGCGCGGGGAACTGCGCGAGCGGCCACGACGGCGCGGCGGACGAACGACGGCCGGGGACGGGGCGAAGCCCGGAGGCTGCAGGAGCCTGATGCAGGCCGTCACAACCTTCCGCATAGCGGAAGCAATCAGTTTGTGAATTCCTTCACCCACCCCCTTGGCTCCCCACGGGAATCCATGCTGAGATGCACGCCACAGCTCAATGACGCGCCCGGGGAGGGGAATGTGGCGGACACCGCCATGTCTGATTCAGGTTCCGTGCCCACACCCGCACCGAGCGGCCCCGCCCCCGGCGCCCGCGCATCCGCAGTCCAGAACGCGGTCTGGCGCCTGCGGTCGCGCGGCTGCTGGACCGACGCGGCGGCCCTGCTCCAGCCCGACGACAGCCCACCCGCCGCCCTCCAGCGCACCGCCCTCCTCGTGGAGCGCTGCCTCTTCACCGAGCAGGGCTGGAGCGACGCCGAGGACGCCCTGCGCGCCGCCGAGGCCCTCGCCGGCACGGACGACGAGCGCGGCGCCGCCGCCTGCGAACGCGGTCAACTCGCGTACGCCGCAACGGTCCTGGGCGTACGCGACCGATCCGACGAGGCCCGTGCCGCCCTCGGCCGCGCCGCCGCCCTGCTCGCACCGGGCGCGACGGCCCGCCCCCTGCTCGACTACCGGCGCGGCCTGATCGCCGAGCACCTCGCCGACTCGCCGCAGGCCGCCCGCGCCGCCTACCGCCGCGCCCACGCGGGCGCCACCGCCCAGGGGGACCGCCTGCTGCTCTCCTCGACCTGGCGTCATCTCGCCGGACTCGCCCTGCGCGACGGCGAGTTGGCCGAGGCGCGGCACGGTTTCGCGGAGTCGCTGCGGATCCGCGAGGAGCTCGGCTTCCTCGTCGGTACGGCGCCCGCCCTGACCTCCCTCGCCGAGGCCGAGACCGAGCCGGAGGCCACCCGGCTGCGGGCCGAGGCGACCCGGCTCTTCCGGCTGCTCGGCAACGTACCCACCTGGCTGACCGCCCAGTTGACCCCGCCCGCACCGGCCGCGTAACGGCCGCTGCAGACTCGTCCCATGAACTACCTCGAACAGCACTTCGGCCTCGCGGGGCGCACCGCCCTCGTCACCGGCGGCAGTTCCGGCATCGGGCGGGCCGTCGCGCATGCGCTCGCCGGGGCCGGGGCCCATGTCGTACTGATGGCGCGGCGGGAGGAGCCGCTGAAGGAGGCGGCCGAGGAGATCAACTCCCTCGGCCGCAGAGCGGATTGGGTCGGCGCCGACCTCGGCGACCGGGACGCGCTGCGCGCCGCCGCCGACCGGGTCACCGAGGCGTACGGCGAACCCGACATCCTCGTCACCTCCGCCGGAATCAACCTGCGGCCGCCGCTCGACGAGCTGAGCGAGCAGGACTGGGACCTGACCATGGCGGTGAACCTGGACGCCCCGTTCCTGCTCGGGCAGCGCTTCGGACCGAGGATGGCCGAGCGCGGCTGGGGCCGGATCGTGCACCTCGCCTCGCAGCAGTCGATCCGCGCCTTCGGCAACAGCGGTGCGTACGGGGTCTCCAAGGCGGCGATCTGCGGCCTCACCCGCTCCCAGGCGGAGGCCTGGGCCCCGTACGGGGTGTGCGTGAACGCGATCGCGCCGGGTTTCGTCCGTACGCCGCTGAGCGAGCCCGCCTTCTCCGTGCCGGGCCGGGCCGAGGAGTTGGCGGCGCGCACCATGGCGGGCCGCAACGGCGAGGCCGAGGACTGCGCGGGCGCGGCGGTGTTCCTGGCCGGCGACGCGGCGCGCTACGTGAACGGGCAGACGCTGTTCGTGGACGGCGGCTTCTCCGTCCACTAGGCATTCACCATCAGGCGGGGCCGCTCACGGTGCCTGCGTGAAGTGCTCCCGTACCAACTCGCCCACCACCGCGAGGTCCTGGGCCACCAGGGCGTCCAGGAGTGCGGTGTGCTCCGCCGCGTCGGCCACCAGGTCGGCGCGGCGGCGGTGCACCGGGCCCGAGGCGAGCGGCCACTGGGAGCGGCGGTGCAGGTCGTCGGCGATGAGCAGGAGTTGCCGGTTGCCGGCGAGGGAGAGGATCGCCCGGTGGAAGGCGCGGTCGGCGTCGACGTACGCCGCCAGGTCACCGCGGGCCGCCGCGGCCGAGGTGTCCTCGGCGAGCGGCCGCAGCTCGGCCCAGCGCTCCGCGGGCTCACTGCGGGCCAGGCGCAGCATCACCGGAACCTCCAACAGGGCCCGGATCTCGGCGAGTTCGGCCAGTTCGCGCGGGCAGCGCTCGACGACCCGGAAGCCCCGGTTGGGCACGACCTCGACGGCGCCCTCGTGTGCGAGCCGCTGCATGGCCTCGCGCACCGGGGTCGCCGAGACCCCGAACCGTTCGCCGAGCGCCGGCGCCGAGTACACCTCTCCGGCCACGAGTTCGCCGCTGACCAGCGCGGCCCGCAGCGCTTCGAGCACCTGCCCGCGCACCGAGTGCCTTCGCACCTGCCGGGCCGGCCCCGTACGGGTGTCGTCACCGCGCGCCTGCTCCGGGACACGCCCGTGCGCGGCCGGGGACGTACCGGTGGACCACGGTCGGGCCTGCTCCACTCGGGTCCTCCTCGGTGCGATGTACGGGTCGGGGCGCCGGGTCGGGGCGCAGGGGCATTGCAATCAATGCAACGCCTCGCGGGAGCCTATGCGGGCCGGGCTCCAGTTCAAACCTCGGATCCGTCGGGTAAGGTAAGGCTTACCTGCAAATGATCGCTAGAAATCGGTGGTCCAGCATGCTCCTGCCCGCCCTGGCTCCAGACGCCGTACGACCGGGTCCCTCGCCCGTCGCGGAAGCGTACGGCCGTCTGACCGAGGTCTTTCCCGGACTGCGGTTCCAGGAGCTGCGGCCGGACGAGGAGGCCCCCCAGGACGGCGGCTGGGTCGCCGCCGCCCGGCTCGCGGAGGGCGGGGCCGACCTCGACGCGTTCCTCGCGTGGGACAACGCGCAGATCCTGCGGGACTACAAGCAGCAGGCCCGCCCGGACGTGATCGCCAGCTTCGGACTGCACCGGTACGCGTGGCCGGCCTGTCTGCTGATCACCGTGCCGTGGTTCCTGCTGCGCCGGGTGCCGCGGTTCCCCGTGGCGAACGTCACCTTCCAGCGCTCCCTCGGCCGGATGGCCGTCCGCGTCCAGGACTTCGCCTGTCTGCCGGACGATCCGGCTGCCGACGCGCCGGGTGCACGGGTCGTGCCCGACGAGGAGGCGCTGCGCGCGGAGGTCCGCGCGGCGGTCGCCGAGCATCTGGGCCCGGTCCTCGACGGCTTCCGGCCGCGGATGCGCCGCGGCCCGCGCGCCCTGTGGGGCATGGCGACGGACGAGATCGTCGAGGGCCTCTGGTACGTGGCGCATCTCCTCGGCGAGGAGCACCGCGCCATGGCGGAGCTCGAACAGCTCCTTCCGGGCACCACGAAGCCGTACGTCGGCGCGGCCGCGTTCCGTGAACTCACCGGCCCGAACGGCGAGTCGCTGCCCACGCGGGACCGGGCCAGCTGCTGCCTCTTCTACACGCTGCGCCCCGAGGACACCTGCGTCACCTGCCCCCGCACCTGCGACGCGCAGCGCGTGGAGCGACTGACGGCCGGCGTCACCCGCTGACCAGGCGGCCCCCTAACTGCCGAACGGCGTGGCCCCGTTGCCCTGAAGGCGTTCCAGGTCGCTGGCCCGTACCTGGATGACGAGCACGGCGATCAGGGCGGCGATCACCGCGAGGACGGCGGCGACGATGAAGGCGCTGGAGACGCCCGTGGCGAGCACGCGGTCGCTCCACGGCGCCGGGAGGTCCTTGGTTCTGGCGAACGCGAGCTTCTCGGCCTGAGTCGCCTGCGCGAGGAACTGCGGGACCTGGTCCTCGGCCTCGTTGCGGCTGGCCGTGCCGTAGACCGTGACCAGGATGGACAGGCCGAGCGAACCGCCCACCTGCTGCGTGGCGTTGAGGACTCCGGAGGCCGCGCCCGCCTCCTGCGGCGCCACCCCCGACACCGCCATCAGCGTCAGCGACACGAACTGCATCCCCATGCCGAAGCCGAAGACCAGCATCGGACCGAGCAGGCTCCCCGCGTACGTGCTGTCCACATCGGTCAGCGTCAGCCAGCCGAGCCCGAGCGCCGCCAGGATCGCACCGCCGACCATGAAGGGCTTGGGACCCCACCTGGGCAGCAGCTGCGAGGCGAAGCCCGCGCCCATCGCGATGATCGCGCTCACCGGCAGGAAGGCGAGGCCGGCCCGCAGCGGGCTGAAGTGCAGCACGTTCTGCACGAACAGGGTGAGGAAGAAGAACATCCCGAACATCGCGGCGGCGAGGCACAGCATCATCCCGTACGTACCGGCGCGGTTGCGGTCCTCGAACATTCGCAGGGGCGTGATCGGCTGTCTGGACCGGCGTTCGACCGTGAGGAACACGGCGAGCAGCACGACGGCCGCGCCGAAGGCCGCGAGGGTCACCCCGTCGCGCCAGCCGTCCGACGCGGCGCGGATGAAGCCGTAGACGAGCGACACCATGCCCGCGGTGGAGGTGAGCGCGCCGAAGAGGTCGAAGTGGCCCGGGTGCCGTTCGGACTCCCGGATGTAGCGCGGGGTGGCCGCCGCGATCAGCAGGCCGATGGGCACGTTGACGAAGAGCACCCAGCGCCAGTCCAGCCACTCCACGAGCAGTCCGCCCGCGAGCAGGCCGATGGCGCTGCCGCCGGCCGAGACGGCGGCGAAGACGCCGAACGCCCGGTTCCGCTCGGGTCCTTCGCGGAACGTCGTGGTGATCAGGGCGAGGGCGGTCGGCGATGCGATGGCGCCGCCGACACCCTGCAGGGAGCGCGCCGCGAGCAGCTGCCAGGACTCCTGCGAGAGGCCGCCGAGCAGCGAGGCCAGGACGAAGATCAGGATGCCGGTGACGAAGACTCTGCGGCGGCCCAGGATGTCGCCGAGCCGCCCGCCGAGGAGCAGCAGACCGCCGAAGGTCAGGGTGTAGGCGTTGATCACCCAGGACAGGTTCTCGGTGGAGAAGTCCAGGGAGGTCTGGATGTGCGGGAGGGCGATGTTCACGATGGTGATGTCGAGGACCACCATCAGCTGACACGAGGCGATGACGAGTAGTGCGATACCACCGCCGCGGCCCCGCTCCGGGGATTCGGCAGCCGTCTGCACGGGGGTGGAGTCGGAGTCCGCCATGGGATTGCTTGCAACTCTGCGTCAGCGGTGAACGGAACAGTTCACTGCATCGACGGTAGTCCCGCGCCCACGGCGCCGCGAGTCGATCAAGAGAGGGCGACGTCGACGCCGACCGGCCCTGTCCCCATGCGCCGCCGCCCCTCCGCACCGCCCTCCGAAACCCCCTCCCAAACCGCCCTTCGGAACCCGGGTCTTCGAACTCAACTGGGCGTACTCGACGGCCAGTTCGAGGACGTGTACCCCATCCGCGCCGTGCCGCGCCCTCATTTCCCCCTGTTGCTCCGAAAGCGCCTGGGCGTCTTGCCGGTTGAGCCAATATTGCGCCCGAACAGGCCTCAGGCGACGCAAGGGACCCCAGATGAGAATGACCGACATATCGCTGGACTGGCTGCTTCCTGGCGCCGTGCTGCTCCTGGGCCTGCTGGCGGCGGTGGCGGTGGTCGCACGCGGGAAGCGAGCCGGGGAGAAGGCGGCCGACGACTCCTGGGAGCGCAGCGAGGAGCGCCGCAGACGCAAGGAGGCCATCTACGGAACGGCCTCGTACGTACTCCTCTTCTGCTGTGCGGCGGTGGCCGCGGCCCTGTCGTTCCACGGGCTCGTGGGCTTCGGGCGGCAGAACCTCAACCTCTCGGGGGGCTGGGAGTACCTGGTGCCGTTCGGCCTGGACGGCGCCGCGATGTTCTGCTCGGTGCTCGCGGTGCGCGAGGCCAGCCACGGTGACGCGGCGCTCGGCTCCCGCCTCCTCGTGTGGACGTTCGCGGGCGCGGCGGCCTGGTTCAACTGGGTGCACGCGCCGCGCGGGTTGGGCCACGACGGCGCCCCGCAGTTCTTCGCCGGCATGTCGCTCAGCGCGGCGGTCCTCTTCGACCGCGCCCTGAAGCAGACCCGCCGCGCGGCGCTGCGCGAACAGGGCCTCGTACCGCGGCCGTTGCCGCAGATCCGGGTGGTGCGCTGGCTGCGCGCGCCGCGTGAGACGTTCGGCGCCTGGTCGCTGATGCTCCTGGAGGGCGTACGCAGCCTGGACGAGGCCGTCGAGGAAGTACGCGACGACCGCAAGGAGAAGACCCAGAACCGGCTGCGCAGGCGCGAGCAGGAGAAGCTGGAGCGGGCCCACCTCAAGGCGGTCAGCCGGGGCCAGCGGACCCTGACGGGCAAGATCGGCCGCCTTGACACCCGCGAGCCGCAGCCCGCCGCGGCGCTCACCGGCCAGACCCCGCAGGCCGTGCTGCCCGCCCAGGGCCAGCCGCCCGCGGTGGCCTCGGGCACGGGCGGGCAGTCCGCGCAGGGCGGCCAGGCGGGCGGCGCGGACCCTGCCATAGCGGCGGAACAGCTGCCCGTACGATCCAGACCCACCCTGCAGGCCGTGAACGGCGCTGAGCCGGGCGGAGCGGCGGAGCCCGTCGACCTCACCGCGGAGGACGACACGCAGACGCTGCCGCGCCTCGACTCCCTGGAGCAGAAGCTCAAGGACCTGGAGCAGCAGTTCGGTTGATCCAGAACGAGGTGATCCGGCTCGATACGAGATACGGCTCGGGCTCGGGCTCGGGCTCGGGCTCGGGCTCGGGCTCGGGCTCGGGCTCGGGCTCGGGCTCGGGCTCGGGCTCGGGCTCGGGCTCGGGCTCGGGCTCGGACTCGGGCTCGGACTCGGGCTCGGGCTCGGGCTCGGGCTCGGGCGGAGGGTTGCTCAGGTCAGCCCTCCGTCCAGCTCGAACCAGACCGCCTTGCCGCCGTCCTGGGTGCGTACGCCCCAGGCGTCGGCGAGTGACTGGACCAGGAGCAGACCTCTGCCGCCCGTACCGTCGTCGGCGTGCGGTACCCGCGGGCTCGGCCTCTGTGCGACGAAGTCCCGTACCTCGACCCGGAGCCGGTGCTCGCGCACCGTGGCCGTGAGGACCGCGTCGTCGTCGGTGTGCACCAGTGCGTTGGTGACGATCTCGCTGGTGAGCAGCTCGGCCACGTCGGCGCGCTCCGGCTTCCCCCAGTGCAGCAGCACCTCTCGCAGCGTGCGCCGGACCTCGGACACCGCCCGTAGGTCGGCGCGCCCGAGTCTGCGGTGCAGCAGCGCCGGATCCCCCACCGCCGTGGCGCCTCCGACCGTGCTTTCTTGTGCGTGGCTTGTCATGACCCCCGCCCGTAGGCTGTCGGCTCTTCCCTTCATGGACATCACGTCGAACACGTTCACGGTGATGCATGCCCCCGCCCGGAAAGCGGCACGCCTGTCGATTCCGCACAAGTGGCAAGAGCCACACCCATACCCGGAGGATGCGGTTCCGGGTTTGCCGGGGGAGCAAGCCGTGAACATCGCGCATACGGCCCGCGCAGCCCTCGCCCGCACGGGCCCCGTTGCCCGCATGGGCCCCGTCCCCGGAAGGAGCGGCACATGCACGACGACCGACTGCTGGTGGAGGGGCGGCTTGAGCGAGCGCTGCGCCAGTTCGTGCGCCCCGCGATCCACCCCGTACGCGTCCCGCTGACCCTGTCCGCCTGGCATGCGCCGGGCGAGCCGGTGCCGGTGTCGGAGGCGCTGTCCGCCGCGTACGAGCCGTTCGAGCCGGGGACGCCGTGGGGCAGGCCCTGGTCGACGAGCTGGATCCGGATCGAGGGGCGGGTGCCCGAGGAGTGGGCCGGGCGCCACGTCGAGGTGCTCGTGGACCCGGGGTTCAGCGGCGAGGGGCCGGGGTTCCAGGCGGAGGGGATGCTGTACGACGCGGCGGGCGTGCCGCTCAAGGGCGTGCATCCGCGCAACCGGCACCTCACGGTCGCGGAGCGGGCCGAGGGCGGGGAGCCGGTGCGGCTGCTCCTGGAGGCGGCGGCGAACCCGGCGGTCCTGCACCACTTCGAACCGACGTCACTGGGTGACATCACGACAGCCGGGGACCGTCCGCTGTACCGCTTCGCGGGGGCCGAACTGGCCGTGTTCGACGAAGAGGTGTGGCATCTGGTCCTCGACGTCGAGGTGCTCTCGGAGCTGATGCACGAGCTGCCCGCCGACCGCCCGCGCCGGCACGAGATCCTGCGTGCCCTGGAGGACATGCTGGACGCGCTCGACCTGCACGACGTGCCCGGCACGGCGGCGGCCGCCCGCGCCGAGCTCGCCGGGGTCCTCGCCCGGCCGGCGGCGGCCAGCGCGCACCGGGTGTCGGCGGCCGGGCACGCGCACATCGACTCGGCGTGGCTGTGGCCGCTGCGCGAGACCGTGCGCAAGGCGTCCCGCACCTTCGCCAACGTGACGGCGCTCGCCCGCGACTACCCGGAGCTGGTGTTCGCGTGCTCGCAGGCGCAGCAGTACGCGTGGGTGAAGGAGAACCAGCCGCAGGTGTGGGAGCGCATCAAGAGGGCGGTTCAGGAGGGGACTTGGGCGCCGGTCGGCTCGATGTGGGTGGAGTCGGACGCGAACATGCCGGGCGGCGAGGCGCTGGCCCGGCAGATCGTGCACGGCAAGCGGTTCTTCGCCGAGGAGCTCGGCGTGGAGACGGAGGAGATCTGGCTGCCGGACTCCTTCGGCTACACGGCGGCGTTCCCGCAGCTGGCGAAGCTCGCCGGGGTCCGCTGGTTCCTCACCCAGAAGCTGTCGTGGAACCAGAGCAACAAGATGCCGCACCACACGTTCTGGTGGGAGGGCATCGACGGCACCCGGGTGTTCACGCACTTCCCGCCTGTCGACACGTACAACGCGCAGTTCCACGCCCGTGAACTCGCCCACGCGGAACGGAACTTCGCCGAGAAGGGCCGGGCCACGCGCTCCCTCGTGCCGTTCGGGTGGGGCGACGGGGGCGGCGGGCCGACCCGGGAGATGCTGGAGAAGGCCCGCCGCCTGCGCTCGCTCGAAGGGTCGCCGCGGGTCGAGATCGAGAAGCCGTCGGCGTTCTTCGCGGCCGCCGAGGAAGAGTACGCGGCGCACTCGCCGGTGTGGTCGGGCGAGCTGTACCTGGAGCTGCACCGGGCCACGTACACCACGCAGGCCAAGACCAAACAGGGCAACCGGCGCAGCGAACACGCCCTGCGCGAGGCCGAGTTGTGGTGCACGGCCGCCGCGCTGCGGAACCCCGCGTACGCGTACCCGTACGACGCGCTCGGCCGCCTCTGGAAGACGGTGTTGCTGCACCAGTTCCACGACATCCTGCCCGGCTCGTCCATCGCCTGGGTGCACCGGGAGGCGCGTGAGACATACGCGGCGGTCCTCGCGGAGCTGGACGGGCTCACGGCGGAGGCGGCGCGGGCCCTCGGGGAGGACGGCCCGGAGGCCGTCCTGAACACCTCCCCGTACCCGCGCGCCGAGGTCGTCGAGGCGAACGACGGGGCGCTGGTGTACGTCAACGTCCCTGGCCTGGGCGGAAGTTCGCTGGCCGTGACACCGGCGGACACACCCCGGGTGCGGGGCGCGGAGGCCGACGGCGGGCATGTCCTGGAGAACGAGCACCTACGGGTGACCGTCGACGCGGACGGCCTCCTCACCTCCGTCCACGACCTGCGCGCCGACCGCGAGGTCCTCGCCCCCGGCGCGCGCGGCAACCTGCTGCAGCTGCACCCCGACCACCCCAACCAGTGGGACGCCTGGGACATCGACCAGCACTACCGGCGCAAGCACACCGACCTCACGTCCGCCGAGTCCGTGCAACTCGTGGAGTCCGGGCCGCTGCGCGCGACCGTCCGCGTCGTACGGGCCTTCGGGCGCTCCCGCATCACACAGGAGCTGCGCCTGGACGCGGGCGCGCGGCGGGTCGACGTCGTCACGGACGTGGACTGGCAGGAGTCCGAGAAGGTGCTCAAGGTCGCGTTCCCGCTCGACGTGCAGGCCGAACGGTCCGCCGCCGAGATCCAGTTCGGCCATGTGCACCGGCCCACGCACGCCAACACCGGCTGGGACGCGGCCCGCTTCGAGATCTGCGCCCACCGCTGGCTGCGGGTCGCGGAGGAGGGGTACGGGGTCGCGCTCCTCAACGATTCCACGTACGGGCACGACGTCACCCGCACCCCGCACCCGGACGGCCTCGGCACCTCGGTCCGCCTCACCCTGCTGCGCGCCCCGCACTCCCCCGACCCGGAGACGGACCTCGGCACGCACCGCTTCACGTACGCGCTGCTTCCCGGGGCGGGGGTCGGCGACGCGGTCGCCGCGGGCCTGGCCCTCAACCTGCCGCTGCGCAGGGCGAGTTGCCCGCCCCCCGCCCCACTCGTCTCGGTCTCCGACCCGGCCGTCACGGTCGAGTCCGTGAAGCTCGCGGAGGATCGCAGCGGGGATGTCGTCGTACGGCTCTACGAGTCGCGGGGCGGGCGGGCGTCTGCGCGGCTTCGGCTGTCCTTCGCGGTGGGCGGGGCGTACGTGACGGACTTGCTGGAGCGCCCGTCGAGCCCGGACTCGGCGCCGGTCCCCTCCTCCGCGGACGGGTACGCGATCCGCCTGCGCCCCTTCCAGATCATGACGCTCCGGTTCCCGGTGGCGCCTCAGCCCTGAGTTTTCCCCACCCCGCCCCTTCCCTGAAGTCCTCAGCGGACAGCTCCGGGGGCTGCCCCCCCCGGCCCCCGCTACCTGGGGCTGCCGCCCCAGACCCCGCTCCCCGGCGCTGCCGCCCCGGACCCCCACCACGGGGCTCCGCCCCGGACCCCGATTCCGGGGGCCAGCCCCCGGACCCCCGCTCCTCAAACGCCGGAGGGGCTGAAATTGCCCCCCTGCCCCTCAGATGCCGGGGGTGGGGGGGCTGAACCTTCAGGGGCGCGGGGCAGTGACATCTGCGGCTCCACCGCGCGGGCGCGTCAGACGAACGACGGCCCAGGGGGATACAGGGGCGCGGGGAACTGCGCGAACGGCCACAACGGCCGGGGGCTGGGGCGGAGCCCCGGAGTTGTCCGCTGGCGGGGAGGGGAAACAAAAGCGGTTACGGACGCGGGACGTTACGGAGGTTGGAGCGAGCCATCTGCAGCATGCGCCCAACCCCACCATCCAGCACGATCTTGCTCGCCGACAACGCAAACCCCGTAACCATCTCCGCACTGATCCTCGGCGGAATGGACAACGCATTGGGATCGGTCACCACATCCACCAACGCCGGCCCCTTGTGCTTGAACGCATCCTTCAACGCGCCCACAAGCTGCTTCGGCTTCTCCACCCGCACCCCGTACGCCCCGCACGCCCGCGCCACCGCCGCGAAGTCCGGGTTGCGGTTGCCGGTGCCGTACGAGGGCAGCCCGGACACCAGCATCTCCAACTCGACCATCCCCAACGAGGAGTTGTTGAAGAGGACGACCTTCACGGGCAGGTCGTGCTGGACGAGCGTCAGGAAGTCGCCCATCAGCATCGAGAAGCCGCCGTCGCCGGACATCGACACGACCTGCCGCCCCCGGTCCACGAACTGCGCACCGATGGCCTGCGGCAGCGCGTTCGCCATCGAGCCGTGCGAGAACGAGCCGATGATGCGGCGCTTGCCGTTGGGTGAGAGATAGCGCGCCGCCCACACGTTGCACATGCCGGTGTCGACGGTGAACACGGCGTCGTCCTCGGCGAGTTCGTCCAGTACGGAGGCCACGTACTCGGGATGGATCGGGACGTGCTTCTCGACCTTCCGCGTGTACGCCTTGACCACGCCCTCCAGCGCGTCGGCGTGCTTCTTCAGCATCTTGTCGAGGAACCGCCGGTCCGACTTGGGCCGCACGCGCGGGGTGAGGCAGCGCAGCGTCTCGCGTACGTCGCCCCACACCGCGAGGTCCAACTTCGAGCGCCGGCCGAGGTGTTCGGGCCGTACGTCGACCTGGACGATCTTCACGTCGTCGGGCAGGAACGCGTTGTACGGGAAGTCCGTGCCGAGCAGGATCAGCAGATCGCACTCGTGGGTGGCCTCGTACGCGGCGCCGTAACCGAGCAGTCCGCTCATGCCTACGTCGTAGGGGTTTTGGTACTGAATCCACTCCTTGCCGCGCAGCGCGTGCCCCACCGGGGACTTGACGGTCTCGGCGAACTCCATGACCTCCTTGTGCGCGCCGGCGGTGCCGCTGCCGCAGAAGAGGGTGACGCGGTCGGCCGCGTCGATCATGTCGACCAGCTTGTCGATCTCCGTGTCACCGGGCCGGACGGTGGGCCGCGCGGTGACGAGGGCATGCTCGACGGCCTTCTCCGGGGCCGGTTCGGAGGCCACGTCGCCGGGGAGCGTGACGACGCTGACGCCGCCCTGGCCGACCGCGTGCTGGACGGCGGTCTGCAGCAGGCGCGGCATCTGCTTCGGGTTGGAGATCATCTCGCTGTAGTGGCTGCACTCGCGGAACAGCTGGTCGGGGTGGGTCTCCTGGAAGTAGCCGAGGCCGATCTCGCTGGACGGGATGTGCGAGGCGAGGGCGAGCACGGGGGCCATGGAGCGGTGCGCGTCGTAGAGGCCGTTGATGAGGTGCAGGTTGCCGGGGCCGCAGGAGCCTGCGCAGGCGGCGAGCTTGCCGGTGATCTGCGCTTCCGCGCCGGCGGCGAAGGCTGCGGTCTCCTCGTGCCGCACCTGCACCCAGTCGATGTCGCCGGTGCGGCGGATCGCGTCGACCACGGGGTTGAGGCTGTCGCCGACGACTCCGTACAGTCGCCGCACCCCGGCGCGGACGAGGATGTCGACGAACTGTTCGGCGACGTTCTGCTTGGCCATGGGCGTGCACCTTTCCTGCGGGGCGCTGGGCAGGGTCTCCTGCCCCATCCACTCACGGGGCGCGCGCGACCGCCTGTCGAATCCCCTCCCCACCCCTTCCCGACTGTGTCCCATATGCGGCTGCCGCCGCGTGGCTGCGGCAACTTCGGGGGCCCCGAAAGGGGCGCGGGGAACTGCGCGACCAGCCACGACGGCGCAGCGGACAAACGACAGCCCGGGGGGGGGCGGGGCGAAGCCCCGCCAGGGGCGCGGGACTGTGACATTTGCGGCTCCGCCGCGTGGGCGCGACCAGCCCCCACGGCGCGACAGCCGAACAACAGCCGGGGCCCGGGGCGCAGCCCCGGAGCTGTCCGCTGAGGACTTCGGGAAGGGGCGGGGTGGGGAAAAGCTCACGCCTCCCACAGCACGCAAGCCGTCCGATCGTCCGCATACCCCTTCACCCGAACCTGCACATCCGCAAGGAACCCCGTGAGACCGGGCGGCTCGGACGGCGACCACTGGTGCAGGAGATGCCCGGCCAACGCCGCCTCCCCGCGCAACGGCTCCGCCAACCCCCCACTGCACAGCAGCAACCGATCCCCCGGCCGCCCCACCGACGCCCGGAAACGGAACGGCTCACGCGGCGCGCCCGCGATGCGCTCGTACGGGCTCGGCGGGGTCGGGACGCCCAGGTCCATGGTGAGCCGGTCGCCCTCCGCGGACTCCTCGGGCAGCGAGCCGAAACCCACCACCGGCTCCCCCACCACCTCGCTCGCCTGCGGCTCGATGTCCTGCCACGCCCCGTCCCTGAGCCGGAAGAGCCCGCCCGAGCCGACGCCGAAGAACACCCGCGTACGGCACTGCAGATCGACCGGTACGAGCAGGCAGCGCAGGGTCGTCGCGCTGTACTCCTCGGGTTCCAGGCCCTGTTCGGCGGCGGCCGCGCGGAGTTTGCCGAGGCTGCGCGCGGTGAGCCGGTGCAGCCCCGACTTGAGGTCGCCGCGCCGGCCCGCCCGGATGTCGTCGGCGAGCCGGGCGTGGCTGCGGCCGACGGAGCGGCCGATCCACCGGCAGGCGTCGGCGGCGGCGAGGTGCGCGGCGGGCGCAGTGCGGGCGCCGGTGGCGAGGGCGATCAGGACGAGCCCGCCGTCGCCGTCGCCGAAGCGGGCGGTGAGCAGGGCGTCGCGGCGGGGCTCGCCGCGGTAGCGGGCGGAGTCGCCGCGTACGGACGCGGCGCGCAGCGTGCAGGGCCCGTACCGGGCGCCGTCGAGCACGGTGTCCGCGACCAGCCCGTCGAGGGCGTCCGGGTCGGCGGGCGGCAGCGCGGTGGGCTCGGCCTCGTACGTCGGCGGCCCGTCCCCGACGTACCCGACGCCGGGCCGTACGGGCACCGCCGCGTCGGGTGCGGTCCGGGCGGCGGGAACACCGGCCTCGGGCACGGGCACGGGCGCGGCGCCGGTCCCCTGCTCCTGGCCTCCGCCCCGCTCGGAACCCGAACCGGATCCCGAACCGGAACCCCGCTCCGGGCGGTCGGGGCCGAACGTGGTCGGGGCGGGCGCCGGCGCGGGGCCGGCCCCGGGGTCCGACGGGGGCTCCCACGGTGCGCGGAGCGGGGCGTACGGCGCGGCCTCGACGGCGGGCGGCCTGGGCACGAGAGCGTCACCGGCCCCGGTCCCAACACCGACCGGTTCGACGGGAGCGGCCCCGAGCGTGTCCGCGGCCGAGGCGAAGCGGTCGTCCAGGGTGTCCGGGGCCGGTGCGGGGCCGGTGTCCGCCGTTCCCTCGGCGTCGTCGCCGTAGAGCTGCCCCCACCAGTCGTCGTCCTGGCCGGAGTTGCGTCTGCTCCTGTCCCCCTGCTGGCTCATGTCCCTTATTGTCCACAGCGCGGGCCCCCCGAAAACGGCGCTTTCGGAAATACCGCCGCGCACCGCGGCCGACGCGATGGTCGGGGCCAACTCCCGTACCCGATGGGGCACATGAGGCACATCCGTACGAATGTGGCCCGCCGGGCGACGCCACCCCCCACGGGAAGGACGCCCGGCGGGCCGGTCGCGGTGGCCGCGCGCCCGCGCGGCGGGGCCCGAGCGGCAGAGCGCCCCGGGTCGCGGCGGGCGGGCCACACACGCCGCCGGCACCTGCCGAACATCCCCCTGGCCTGCGGCTCTGTGGAACCGCACAGCTCCGGCAACCGGTGGCGACACCTTGGCAGAGAGGCGGGGGGTACGGGGATGATGTTGGGCGGCGGGTTTGCGCCGTGGCCGGTTCCCGCCACACGAGGGAGGCCCTGCGGCGACACTGTCCGGGTCGCCGATCGCCGTACGACCGCTCGCCGTAAGGGAGTTGGGCGCGCGGCGGATCGGACCGCGGACGGAAGTACGACGGAAGTGCGGAGGGGCAGCGGCCCATGTTGGGTGCCATAGGTCTGGACGAGGTGCAGGAGTCGGTGTACCGCGCGCTGGTGGCGCTCGGCGCCGCCGACGTGGCCGACCTCGCCGCCAGGGTCGGGCTCGGTGAGAGCGACACGGAGCGGGCCGTGCGCCGGCTCGAACAGCAGGGGCTCGCGGCGCAGTCCTCGGCGCGGCCGGGGCGCTGGGTGGCGGCCCCGCCCGGGGTGGCGCTCGGCGCGCTCCTCACGCAGCAGCGGCACGAGCTGGAGCAGGCGGAGCTCGCGGCGGCGGTCCTCACGGAGGAGTACCGCGCGCAGGCCACCGAGCCCAGCGCGCACGACCTGGTCGAGGTGGTGACCGGTGCGAGCGCCGTCGCCCAGCGCTTTCTGCAGCTGCAGCTGGGCGCGAGCCACGAGGTGTGCGCCCTCGTCACCGGGCGCCCGACGGTCGTCACAGGCCCCGACAACGATGCAGAGGAGCAGGCGGCGGGGCGCGGGGTGCGCTACCGCGTGGTGGCGGAGCGGGACGTGCTGTCCCTGCCGAACGGCATGGTCGAGATGGCGGCGGCGCTGCGCCGCGACGAGCAGGTCCGGATCGTCGACCGCGTCCCCACGAAGCTGGTCGTGGTCGACGGCCAGCTGGCGATGGTGCCGCTGACCTCCCGTACGTCGGAGCCCGCGGCGGTGGTCGTGCACGCGAGCGGCCTGCTCGCCTCGCTCACGGGTCTTTTCGAGTCGGTTTGGGCGCAGGCGCTGCCGCTGCGGCTCGGCGAGGACGACCTGGTCACCGAGGCCGGCCCGGCGGCCCCTGACGGCACGGACCTGGAGATCCTGTCGCTGCTCCTGTCCGGCCTCACCGACGCCAGCGTCGCCAAGCAGCTCGACCTGGGCCTGCGCACGGTGCAGCGCCGGGTGAAGGGCCTGATGGAGATGGCGGGCGTGACGACGCGACTGCAGCTGGGCTGGCATGCGTACGAACGGGAGTGGGTGGCGCGCTAGGCCGTGTCCGTAAGGTCCTGCCCGCCTCTCACCGACCTCCGCGCACACCCCGCGTATCCCCTGCCCGGCCGCCGGTCCGGCGCCTCTGGCCTGCGCGGCCGTCGGCGGTCCTGCACTCTGGGCAGATGGGCGTGTGGGAGTTGCTGCTGGTCGGGGCGGTGCTGCTGCTCGGCCTCTGCGGGCTGCTCATCCCGGGTGTGCCCGGCACGCTCCTGGTGTGGGGCGGGGTGGCGTGGTGGGCGCTGCAGGACCAGTCGGGGGCGGCCTGGGTCGTGCTCGTCGGGGCGACGGCGCTGCTGCTCCTGCAGCACGCGGTCCGCTGGCGGCTGCCGCCGCGCCGTATCCGGGGCGTCGGCATCACCCGCCGCATGGTGGTGTGCGCGGGCCTGGGCGCGTTCCTGGGGTTCGTCCTCGTACCGGTGATCGGCTCGGTGCCGGGCTTCATCGGCGGCGTCTACCTCTCCGAACGCTTCCGCCTCGGCAGCCACGGCGCGGCCTGGTCCTCGACCAGGGCGGCGATGCGGGCGGTGGGCACGAGCGTGCTCGTCGAGCTGTTCGCCTGCCTGCTGATCGTGGGGGCGTGGCTCGGGGTCCTGATCTGGGGTTGATGCCGGGACCCCGCGAATCCCGGCCCGCCCCTCAGCACACGCCTACGACACCCGCGTACGCCACCCGCCTTACAGCGCCCCCTCCAACCCCAGCAGCAGCCGCTTCCGCTCCAGGCCGCCCGCGTAGCCCGTGAGGGAGCCGTCCGCGCCGATGACGCGGTGGCAGGGGCGGACGACGAGGAGGGGGTTGGCGCCGATGGCCCCGCCCACGGCCCGGACCGCGGCGCGGGAGGCCCCGATCGTGGCGGCGAGGGCGCCGTAGCTCGTCGTGGCGCCGTACGGGACCGCGTCCAGGGCCGCCCAGACGCGCTCCCGGAACTCGGTGCCCTCGGTGCGGAAGGCCAGGTCGAACTCCTTCAGCTCCCCGGCGAAGTACGCCCGCAGCTGCGCCGTCGCCTCGGCGAACGCGGCCGGGTCGCGGCGCCACTCGGGCTCGACCGTGCGGCCGCCCTTCTGGCCCGGCACCGAGAGCGAGCCGAGCGCCCCCGAGCCGTCCCCGGTGAGGAGCAGCTCGCCGAGCGGACTGTCGAGGGTGGTGTAGTACGTGGTCACGGCTGCTCCAGGTCGATGCGGTGGGCGTGCGCGGGTCCGGAGGCGAGGCTCAACTCGCCCTCGGCCCACAGGTGTTGGACGGCGTACGAGCGCCAGGGGCGCCAGGCGTCCCGCGTCGGCAGGCCCGGCACGGCCACGTCGGGGTCGCCGAGGGCCCGCATGCGGATGTGCGCCGCCGTCGCCGCGTCCACGCCGGGCACCGCGCGCAGCGCCTGCTCGGCGTCCTCGCGGTCGGCGCCCGAGTCGAGGCGTACGGAACCGTCCTCGAACGCGGCCGCGAGCGGCAGGTGTTCCGCGAGCGCCTTGGGCTCGGGGAAGACATGGGTGAGCGTCCCGCAGGGCGCGTCGAGGGGCCGGCCGTACTCCGCCACGAGCCGCGCGGCCCCGGCGCTGCCGACGGCCGCGCGGACCGCGCACTCCTCCGCGTCGGCGGCGCCCGGCGAGCGCAGTCCGGGCCGGGCGGCGACGAGCGCGGCGAGTTCCGGTTCGGCGCCGAGGCGCTCGTCGACGGCCTGCGGGTCGGCGTCGAGGTCGAAGAGGCGGCGCAGGCGTTGCACGGCGGTGGTCAGGTCGCGCAGGTCGGCGAGGTGGAGGCGGGCGTCGAGCCAGGGCCCGGCCGCGGCCTCGTCGACGGCGACGAGGCCGAAGCCGTGCGGAAGCCGCAGCGTGCGCCGATAGGTGCGGGCGCCCGGCGCGCCGGTCAACTCCTCGACGCCCGCGACGACTTCGGCCGCGAGCCGGTCGAAGATCGCGGGGCGGTGGTACGGCTCGCGGTACGCGAGGCGCAGCGGCACGCCCGCGGCGGGGGCGGCGGGGGCGGCAGGTTCCGGCGCGGGCAGTCGTGTGCCCGCCTCGGCGCGCAGGGCGGTGGGCGTCCGGGCGTAGATCTGCCGGACCGTGTCGTTGAACTGGCGCACGCTCGCGAAGCCCGCCGCGAAGGCGATGTCGGTGACCGGGAGCCGTGTCGTCTGCAGCAGCAGCCGCGCGGTGTGCGCGCGCTGGGCGCGGGCGAGCGCGACCGGTCCCGCGCCCACCTCGGCGGTGAGCTGGCGCTGCACCTGCCGCGCGCTGTAGCCGAGGCGCAGGGCGAGGCCGGGGACGCCTTCGCGGTCCACGACGCCGTCGCCGATCATGCGCATGGCCCGGCCCACGACGTCGGCCCGTACGTTCCACTCGGCGGAGCCGGGGACCGCGTCGGGGCGGCAGCGGCGGCAGGCGCGGTAGCCGTGGCCCTGGGCGGCCGCCGCCGTCGGGTAGAAGTGGACGTTCTTGCGCTTCGGGGTGACGGCGGGGCAGCTGGGCCGGCAGTAGATGCCGGTGGTCTCGACGGCGAAGAAGAACTCCCCGTCGAAGCGGGCATCGCGGCTGCGCACCGCCTCGTATCCGGTCTCTTCATCGATCACGGATCCAGTGTGCGCCCCGGCCGCGAGCGGAGTCTGGCGGTATTCGGACACGGCGCTCACGTCGTCGTCACGTTCACCGCGCGGCTGTGCTTCTGCCGTGAGCGGCTTTGCTTTTGCCGTAAAGAGCGGGCAAAGTGGCGCAGGCTCTCGCTGGTGTCGTGGCCTTCGGCCCCCGCTGTTCCACCCCCCGCGCGCGTGCGGGCGAGGCCGGTGGGCGACACTGAGTGCCGCTCGGTGTCTGCGGCTCCGCATCGCTGCGTCGCCACATCGCCGCTGAGCACCAGCCTTTGCCAGCCGTTGTCAGTCGTTGCCAGAACAGGACCTGCCATGTCTGCTTCCGTCCGCCCCCAGCGGCGCCGTCTCGCCGCCGTCTGCGCGGGTACCGCGCTGCTCGCCCTCTCCGCCACCGCCTGCGGCTTCGAGGACCAGGCCGCGGTCGGCATCGTGACGTACGAGCCCGTCGCCGCCGCTCCGGCCGCGGGCCACGGTGAGGGCGGTCACGGCGAGGAGGCCGCCAAGGACGAGCAGGCCGGCCACGGCGAGGAAGCCGCCGCCGAGGGTGGCCACGGCGAGGCGGCCGAGGCCGAGGGCGTCTCGGTGACCAACCCGAGCATCAAGGGCTGCCACGTGATGAAGGGCGGCGCCGCGAAGGTGGAGAACCACACGATGACCGACATGGTCGCGTACGTCGGCGCGGACTGCACCGGCGACTCCAAGCACATCGGCTCCAAGCTGACCGGCGACATCGCGCCGGAGGCCGACGCCTGGAACAGCTACCGCTTCGTCCAGTAACAGCTGCAGCTGCCGTTCCTGGAACGACCGGAACGAAACGGGCCCGCCGGCCAGGCCGCCACAGCCGGCCGACGGGCCCTCTCCCCGGTGCCCGGCCAGGCACCGGCCCCTTCGGGTACGGGTTTCGCGCCCCGTACCCGAAAGCATTTCCGCGGCGACCGCGCCTGCTCGGTGACGGCGGTCAGTGGCGGCGGTCCGCGACGGGCGGTCAGTGACGGCGGCCGCGCTTGGCCTCCATCGCCGCCCTCCCCTGCGCCTGCTTGACGCGCCACTCGCGACGGAGCTCGCTGCGCATCCGGGCGTCCGTCTTGGCGACGATCCGCCGGTTCTCGCGCAGCAGCTTGCGGTAGCTGTGCAGCCGCCGCTCGGACAGCGCGCCGTCGTCGAGCGCGGCGAGCACCGCGCAGCCCGGCTCCGCCTCGTGCGCGCAGTCCTGGAACCGGCAGTCGGCGGCCAGCTTCTCGATCTCCGCGAAGACCTGCCCGACGCCCGACTCGGCGTCCCACAGGCCCACCCCGCGCAGCCCCGGGGTGTCGATCAGCACGCCGCCGCCGGGCAGGACGAGCAGGTTCCGCGTGGTCGTGGTGTGCCGGCCCTTCCCGTCGACGTCCCGGGCGGCCTGCACCGTCATGACGTCCGCCCCGAGCAGGGCGTTGGCGAGCGTGGACTTCCCGGCGCCGGACTGGCCGAGCAGCACGCTCGTGCCGCCCGCGACGACGGCGGCGAGCACTTCGGTGCCCTCGCCCTCGGTGGCGCTGACGGGCAGCACCGGCACGCCGGGCGCGGCGGACTCGACGTCGGCGACGAGGTGCCCGCGCGTCACCGGGTCGGGCACGAGGTCGGCCTTGGTGAGCACGACGACGGGCTGCGCCCCGGACTCCCAGGCGTCCGCGGACTTATGCAGCAGTGCCTCCCCGCCGGTAGAGGACCACGCGAGCGCGATGAACCTCTCCAGCCGCCCGAGGTCCAGGTCGACCGCGAGCGAGACACAGATGACGATGTGATCGATGTTAGTGGCCAGCACCTGGCCTTCGGAGCGCTTGGACGACGTCGAGCGCACGAACGCGGTACGCCGCGGCAACACCGCCCGCGCATAACGCGGATCACCGCCCTCGGGATCGACGGCAACCCAGTCACCCGTGCACACGACCTTCATCGGGTCACGGGGAACGACGAACTCAGTGTCGACACGGACCGTCCCGTCCGGCGTGACGACATCACACTGCCCGCGATCGACCCGCACGACCCGACCGGGCACGAGACCCTGCTGGGCGTAAGGGGCGAACTCGGCGTCCCAGCCCGCGTCCCAGCCGTACGGCGACAAGGGGTTGGACGAGGACGGGAACAGCAAAGAAGAAGCAGAAGAAGGCAAGGGTGAACCCTTCAAAGGGTGACCCCGGCACCGCGCGCTCAGGCGCGGAAGAGAAACGTGAGATCAGCCGGCGGCCACAGAGGTGAACGGGGTGAACTTCTGGATGCGGGCAGCGCCCATCGCAACGACAGTCATCACGACGCACCTCCCAACTCTCTTGCCTTGAATGTCCGTTCGGCCTCACGGCCGACCCCGGTGGGGCCCACCTGGGAACACGCAAAACCGTAGCCCCGCTCACCACCACCGAGCCACTCATTTTTCCGGCCGCGCCATCAGGGTCCCGCCCCCCACGCCACGAGACGGCTGCATCCGTGACCGCCGCGATCTCACATGCGCCCGCCAGCCCTCGGGCGAACTCCACGTCAATCTGCAACTCTGCAACGCCTCATCCGACACGCTGATCTGCAGCCCGCAACCGCGGGAACCAGACACACACATACGGCGAACACTGATCGAACATCGACCCGTTTCAGCCGATGCTGACGAGCGCCCTGCCGACTCAGAATCGATAACACCGCCATCACCTCTCGTGAGAGATCCACAACCCAACGTAGACACCTCATCTTCAGCCAGACGCCCTCTGGGCCGATTTCAGCTCTGCCCTCATCAGTAATCACCCTCGTACGGTGAAGTCCGTTTTGCCTGCGCACGTGCCAGCCGCATCGACCCTTGGAAAGTGCGGTTGCTCCGCAGGCTCAGGAACACGGGGAGGGAAAGACCATGGATCCGCTGGCGTTTCCAGTCTTGGCCGGGACTGTGCTCACTGAAGCCGTCAGGTTTCTCTTCGACCGCGCGGCAGCGGTGTTGGACCGACGCGCGGGACGCATTCCGCTCCAGCAGCCGGAGGAAGTCCCGGGTCAGGCAGAGCCGTTGGTGGTGCAGTCAGGTCAGCTGACCGACGAACGCATGGAACGCATCACCCAGGCACATGGCGCCCTCCGCGTCTACTCCTCTCGCCCCGAGATTCTGCAAGGTGACGACGCAGAGTTGCTTGACCTGCTCGGCCGGCTTCGCCGGGACCTTGAGGAGGTCTACGGACGGCGGTTGCCCTTCAGCGACGAAGAGGCGGCTACGCGTCCCGGAGTTGAGGTCTTCCAGCGCACCGAAATGGTGGACAAAAAGCAGGTCGGAGTACGCGCCCACGCCATCACGGAACAGGCGCGCGTGCGAGTGGTTCAAGACACCGGAACCATCGGCGAAACCGGTGAACAGGTGGGAGTGGAAGTAGAAGGCACCATCGGCTGAGGCGAGGCAGCAGGCAATGAGCTTCGATGACATCTCCGGTCAGGACCTCCCGAACGCCGGGTCAACCCCACCCACTCATGCAAGTGCCCCACCCAGTGAGGCCGAGGAGTCAATGGCCAAGTCGGCCCCAGATCCTTCGACACCGTCGCACTCCCCGGCAAACGGGTCGACTCTCGAAGATGCGGACTTCTCAGAGGATCCAGATGCCCCGCCCGTTCCCGACCGGGATACGAGCGCACCCAACCCTGAAGCCGTGGAAGCCGTCGGACAGGCGGCCGTTCTTCAGCGCGCGCTGATCAATCTGGGCGAGATGGTCGGCACCAAGTACGTGTTCGAGCAAACTCTGGACTCGGACGTCCCTGTATCTCGCGAGTATCTCGACATTGTCCGCGAGATCTACGCCGCCCCTCACCCCTTGAACACCGCGAGCTCCTTCGAGACCGCAGTGGAGTCACTGTGCAGTCCTGGCTCCGTACTCGTCCTCTCCCGTCCGCCGGACAGCAGCCGAACTGTCACCGCCTTCGCACTGCTTGAACGCCTCCTGGCCGAGGGGGTGATCGACGAAGCTCGTCCTCTCTCCATCGGTGGCTCTCGGCACTTTCCGGTAAGACGCCTCCCGCACGACCATCGATGCGGATACCTGCTGGAACTTCCCCCAGACGAAGACGACTTCACGATCCAGGAGTCCTTCGGCTCCAGCCTGCGCAGCATCAGCGAAAGGCTTCAGCGACGAGACTGCCGACTCATCGTCCTTACCCGACCCGAGCAGTGGCAGCGCATCAGCCAGGGCGCGCCACAAGGAATCGCCCCGAACCTAGGCACCGCCCAACCACAGGAGATCGCTGAACGATGGCTGCTCGCGCAACAGCCCGACATTCCAGTCGCCGAGTGGCTGGGTAAGCCCTCCATCCAGCATCTGCTCACCGGTCAGCCCCCCACTGACGTGCTGAGTGTCGTGTATTTGATCCTCGAGCAGCACCGCGCAGCGCTGGCATCCTCCGTCGCGGAAGCAGACAGCCCAGAGGACGCAATCAAGCGCGAGCGTGAAGGCACACCACGTCTGACCCTCGAGGAACAGATCGCCAACGTGGTTGCCGCGCGCAGCAATTGGGAGAACGCCCTCCACGAGTGGCACGAGCCAACGGGCCGCCAACGCACCAGCTTCGAACGCAACTTCCTGCTTGCCGCGTCGGTCCTTCGCGGGGCCCCCGTTGGCCACGTGTATGCCAAGGCCGCAGAGCTGACCGGAGTCCTCGACAAGAGAGAGAAGGTACGCGTCAACGGCCAGCAGTCGCCCGGCGTCATCGCCATGACACGGGCCATTGGGGCACGACGCAGCGGCGACGGCGCCCTCACCTTCGAGGTCCCTCACTGGGACGACGCAGCCGTCGAGTACTTCTGGAACGATCGGCCGCTGGCTCGCGCGACCTTCCTTACGTGGCTGGCAAAAGCTCCTGTCGACTCCAGCACCAACAAGGAAGCCCTCGAGACCACGAGCAAAGACGGTCGGCGAGCACTGGCGGCCCGCATCGGGCACTTCGCCGTCCGGTGGGCTGTACGGCACCGCCGCCAAGAGCCGCTCCAGGAAATCGTGAAGACGTGGTACGCCCACGGCCCCGACAAGGAACTCTGGCCTCTGGCCGTAGAACTGCTGGACAGCGCAGCCATCCACGCCGCCAGCGCGCCCTACATCCACACCATGCTCCTGGCCTGGGCAGGCCGGAAGGAACCAGCGCTCCAGCGCGCCGTCGTCGAAACATGCAAGGGCGAGTTCGGCAGACGCCATACGGGCAAGGCACTGCGCCGCCTCCAGCACGTCGCAGCTCAAGGGCACCCTGCCGTGATCGACACACTGCGCGAAGCAGTCCGCGTGCTGTGGGACGACGCCACGGTCCGGCAGACCCTCTTCGGATACATCGTCGACTGGTGCAGCATGGAAAAGACCAGGCAGACGGTCGGCCACCGCACATTCGCCTCCCTTGCTATGAACTCCGCTCAGGAGGCGGACCGCCTGCCACCACTTCTCCAGGCAGTCGCAGAGGCAGATCCTGATGACGAAGACACCTTCCGCCCTCACATCCAAGGGCTCGTGACCGGCTGGCGCGCACTGCTGCGGCAAGCCGCGGGGCCCGCTGGCGACCGCGAACTCGACAGAGCCGTCTACGCCTGGCTCGATGCTGCTCTCGCCCAACCAACCCTCCAGCCCCTCGTCTTCGAGACTCTGCGACGGTCTGTAGACGTACAGGGATCCGAAGGGCCCGCTCTCCGGGAAGCTCTCCGAACCTGTGCGGAGTGGTGGGTCCAGGGACCGGACCGTCCCTACTCCCAGGAGAAGGACGTACTCAAGCGCGCTCTGACCGGGCTGCTCGACAAGGACCTCACCTCGCGTCGCCGCACCTCTCCGCAGCCACCGAACACGGCAGAGGACAAGCAACACGCGGAGCAGGAGGCCGCCGCATGAGGCGACGCACCTCCACCACAACTCCCCCACCCCACGACGTGGTGCCTACGTGGACCTCGTCGTTCACAGACCGCCTTCGCAGCATGGACCCGACGATGTTCTTCACCGCCCAGCTGCAGGTCACCTGGCGACGGCACTCGGAATCCTTGACCCCGGCGAACCTCACTGTCGCCCCTCGCCTGGTCAGATCTGCGGTCGAAGAAGCAGCCGGCCATTGCGACATCCTGCGCCCAGACGCCGCCGAGCAGGACATAACTGCCGCCCTGCAGGCTCGCATTCCGCTGAGTGGTGACGGCGTGGTGGTCACCGCCGTGCGTGCACGCATCACAGTGGACTCAGAAACCCGCGAGGCTGCGCTTCGAGCAGAGCGACTCTGTCAGGAAAACCGCCAGCGGGAGGAACGCCTCAGACACGAATACGAACTCGACGAGCTCGCTCGCCGCCAGGCACGGGCCAGAGCAGCATTTCTCCGCGAAGAGATCCTCGCAAACCCGGCAACGGCCCGTCTGTATACCCTTCTCGAAGGAGGTACAGAAAACTGGGCCCGACTCGGCGACATCCCAGAAAACACGGAGCTCAGCGGCCTCGTCCGTGAAATCCAAGAATGGCAGCCGGAGCAGCGATGGGTGACAGTAGCGCAGCTACTCCACAAGTTCGTCAACGGCCTGACTCTCGAGGGCCGCAAAGAGCTACTGACGATCCTCGCTGACATCGTCCGATCCTTTGGCGACGAAGGGACAGCCGGTCAGCTCCTCGCAGTCGTGAGCGATGCGCGATGAGAATTGCCGTACTGCGCTGGTTACTTGATCCTTCCACGAGTGTTCTGGCCCTGCGCATACGCGCCAGAGAACGCGGAGGCCTCTCATACGAGGCCGCCTGGCGGCTGGCTCGCGTAACGCGCCACCCCGACGAGATGGGGTACCGACTCCACGGTCACCAAGCCGACGACGGACCTCAACATGGCCAATAACTCGCCTGCGTTCGATCGCCAGGTCCTGCAACACCCCGCGACAGAACCCGCACATCCAATCGCTCGCATAGGTGTGACTCGCCGAGTTCCGTACCAGCCAAGCCCGACCCGCCGCACCCGCGTGAGCGAGGCACGGCAGGCCTCCCCTTCGGTCTGAGATGAGTGGCACGGAAACTCATCGCTCGAACGGCGCCGTGGGGACTGCCAGTTGGTCCCGGTCCTCGCGCTGGACGACCCGCACCAGTCAAGTGCCCTAGCGAGAAGCGAGAACATGCCAATGCCCGGCCAGTTGTAAAGCAGACGCGGTGTGCACCGACCGTCGACGAGGGCCACTCCGCTCCCTCAGCGAGCAGGCAGAAAGGTAGGCCATTTGCCCGCTTGCTCTGTCGCAATCCGCGAGTTGGGCGACCGTGACGGTCGCACCGTCGACGAGCGCCAGGTGGCCCGACGGATCAGGCAATCTGAGACGGACTGCACCGCGACGTGGACGAACGACACCTCGCCCAGGCCCGCTGAGACGCGCTCCGCATACCGGTCGAGTCTGAGCACCGTCCCGGGCAGTTCCGCCACTGCGGCCTCCGTGATCTGAAGGCAGCAGCCTTGGCGCCATCGAAGTGCAGGAAGGGGGAACCAGTGATCCGGTCCAGGGCGTGATCTACGGTGACTAGCTGATTAGTAAAGTGAGGTGGCCAGTCGTGAATGTGAGGGGACCGGAAGGCTCCGAGGAGGGCGACCTCGGTGATGCACGTGCCGGGGTCGCGGAGTTGCTCGGGGAGTTCCGCCGGAGCCTCGTCCTGGTGCCAGTCCAGGACGGCGGCTTCCTCGCGGGCGACCAGGGCGGTCTGCGCTGGCTGTACGCGTTCACCGACGAGGACACTCTCACGACCTTCGCTCAGGCGCGTGGTGAAGGCGGACAGTGGGAGTTCCAGAAGCTGTACGGCGCACGGTTGTTGGACGAAGTGGTCCCGGCTGTCTCGGTGCCCTGTGGAGTGGCGGTGGACATCGGCAGCGAGGGAGCGTTTCTACTGCCTCCGGCACGGGGGATCGTCCCGGATGAGGCCGTGGTCGAGGCGAACCCGGCCGAGGGCGGCGCGACCGTCCCGAGCCAGCAGCGGATAAGCGGGGGTGCGCCGTGAGTGGCTACAAGTTCGACCACGAGGCGGCGAAGCAGGTCGAGAAGGGCCTCACAGACGCGATCGGGGAGCTGGAGGAGGTCGGGTACTTCTCCATAACGGCGCAGCAGGGCCACGGTTTCGTGTTCCTGATGATGTCCGGTCTCGACATGGGGGACCGTGAACTGGCGGACGTCTTCGGGGCGTTCTGCGGTCGTTGGGGCCTGAACGTCAAGATGAAGATCCAGGATGCAAACGAGCTCGCCGCGGGCCTCAACCTGAATGCGGGGCTGTATCACGAGCAGGAGCAGTACGTGGTCGGCTCGCTCAAGGAGATCGCCGTGACGGCGGGCAGCCCGGACCCCGCTCAGGGGCTGGCGACGGGGCAGGACGCGGCGGACAAGTCGTGGAGCCAGATCGCTCAGGATGCGGCGAAGACGAAGCCGGTCGACTTCTCTCTGCCGGACTTCGACGAGATGGGCGATCAGTGGTCGCAGGTGGGCGAAGACTTCGAGTCCGCCCCCTACATCGGCGGTGAGTGGCAATGGGACGGTCCGCCCGAAGAGACCTAGCAATTTAAGAAGCAGGGGGAGTAGCAAGTGGGGCTGGGGGATTACCTCGACGCCGGGGCAGCGGCGCTGGGGGACGGTGCGCAATGGGTCGGAGACAAGGCGGCTGACGGGCTCGAGGCGATCGGTGCGGACGGCGCGGCCGAGGGAGTGCGAGATGCCGGGGAGTGGACAGGCGACAAGCTCGGCGCCGACATCCCCGAACGCGGCCTGGGTGAGACCGAGGACCCCAAGGAACTGATCCACGGCAACGTCGAGACAATCACCGAACGGGCCGAGCACCTGCGGGACTTCTACCGGGCGTTCGAGCGTTTGGGTACGGGCTTGCGCGGGCTCGACTCGGATTCGTGGCGCGGCGAAGCCGGGGATGCGTTCCGGGAAAAGTTCTCGCCACAGCCGAAGTTCTGGCTGTCGGCGGCCGATGCCTGTGAGGAAGCAGCGAAGGCGCTGGTGACCTACGCCTCCACGGTGCAGTGGGCGCAGGCAGAGGCGCGGGAGGCCATCGCTGCCTACAAGCAGGCCAAAGCTGCCTCCGACAAGGCGGTGGCGGACTACAACACCAAGGTCGACCGGTACAACCGCGTCGCGGAGGCCGGCGGAGACCCAGGGCCGGAGCCTGGCCCGTTCACCGACCCGGGCAAGGCTGGATTCGAGCAGGCCGAGCACCAACTGAAGGACGCCCGCCGCCAGCGGGACGACGCAGCCCGCACAGCACGGGAGACGGTCAAGCGTCTTGTGGACCAGGCGCCTCCGAACCCTGGTGCGCTGGAAGTGCTGGGCTCGGCCGCCAAGGACATGGCAGAGGGCATGGTTCTCAACCAGGTGCACTTTGTCGGCGGCGCGCTGAAGGGGCTGGCCGAGACGGCGGCGCTAGTGCGCATGGTCACCCGTTTGACCCTTACAACCTGACCCACCCAGGCGCGTATGCGCAGAACATGAACGGGGTGGCCACTGGCCTGCTGTCCACGGTCGCGCACCCCGAGCGCATCGTGGGAGCGATCAAGAACGCGAACTGGCGTGACCCCGCTGAGGTCCTCGGCAAGGTTGCAGTCGAACTCGTCGGCGGTAAGGGTGCGGGCGGCATCGTCAAGGGCGGGCTCAAGACGAGCCTGAAGACGGGCGTCAAGGAAGCAGTCGAGCAAGGAGCCAAGGAGACCGCCCGCAAAGGCGTCCGCGAGCGGCTCTCCGACCTGGCTCGGGATCTGAACTGCAAGGTTCTACGGAAAGAGCCCGTTGACATGGCCACCGGCCGCATGGTGCTCTCGCGAACCGACATCGCCCTTCCCGCAGACTTCCCCTTCGAGTTCACCCGTACCTTCGAATCCGCATACCGCAACGGCGGCTGGTTCGGGCCCGCCTGGGCCTCCACCGTCGATGAACACCTGGAGGTCGATACCGAGGGTGTGTGCCACGTCGCGGCGGACGGTAGCGTGCGCGCCTACCCGCACCCCGCACCCGGTACCTCGGTCATCCCGAACGGGGGCCTCCCCTGGCAGTTGGACCGGCAGGTGGACGGTTCGTACACCCTCACCGATCCCGAATCCGGACTGATCCGCACCTTCGCGGCCCCGGTAGGTGCGGAGCCGGGCGGGGACGGGATGGCACCGATCGTCTCAATCGCCGACCGCGGCGGCTCCTGGATATCCGTCGAGTGGGATGTCGCAACCGGCGCCCCACTGTCGGTTAATCACTCCGGTGGCTACGAACTGCGCTTCACCACCGTCGGCGGACGAATCGGTGCCCTGTGGCTGGCCGGAGGAGCGCCTGACGGCACGGACCAATTGCTCAAGACGTACAGCTACAACGAGGCTGGCCACCTCATTGCCGTCGGTGACTCGCAAGGCCGCACCGTCCGATACGGCATTGACGAGCGCGGTCGGATCGTCTCCTGGACCGACAGCAACGACTCGACCTTCCGCTACACGTACGACGATGAGGACCGCTGCGTCTACCACGAAGGCGAGGCAGGTCACCTGCGGGCCACCTTCGAATACGGCCTCCCCGCGCCCACGCCTGGCCACCACATCACACGGACGACCGACTCCCTCGGCCACACTGAGCTGTTCGAGATCAACGCAATCGCTGCAGATCGTCGCAGAGACCGACCGCAACGGATCCATCACCCGCACCACATACGACGACCGGCACCGCCCTCTCACCGTCACCGACCCCCTCGGTCACACAACCGCTTATGAGTACGACGAGGCGGGGAGACCAGTGAACATCACCCGCCCCGACGGCTCAACCGTGACGTTCGCCTACAACGAGCACGGCCTGCCGCTCACAGCCACCGGCCCCGACGGCGCCACTACCTCCTACACCTACGACGACCACGGTCGCCGAACCGCCACCACGGATCCGACCAATGCGACGACGACGTACGGTTACGACGAACGGGACCAACTGGCCTCAGTCACCGACGCCCTCGGCGCCACACTGCACGTCATCTGCAATCCGGCCGGGCTGCCGCAGCAGATCACCGATGCAATGGGAGCAACGACCGTCTACCGGCGGGATGCCTTCGGTAGACCCATATCGATCACCGACCCATTGGGCGCCACGACCCACCAGGAATGGACGCCAGACGGAAAGATCGTCAGCCGCACCGGGCCGGACGGTGCCACCCAGACCTGGGAGCACGACGGCGAAGGCAACTGCGTCCGTCAGACGGATCCCGTCGGCGGTGTAACCACCTACGAGTACGGTCACTTCGACCTACTCACCGCGCAGACCGGCCCCGACGGGGTTCGGCACACCTTCGCTTACGACTCGGAACTGCGCCTCACCCGGGTCACCAACCCTCAGAGGCTGACCTGGACTTACGAGTACGACCCGACCGGGGGGCTCATCTCGGAGACGGACTTCGACGACCGGACGATCCACTACGCACGAGACGCGGTCGGGCGCCTCACCTTCCGTGCCAACCCGACCAGCCAGACCGTGTCGTTCACCTACGACGAGCTGGGGCGAATGGTCCGGAAGAACGCGGACGGTGACGCCACCAACTACACCTATGACCCCTGCGGCCGACTCCTCACAGCCACGGGTCCGGACGCAGAGCTCGTGTACCAGCGGGACAGAGTCGGCCGGATCAGGACCGAAATGGTGAACGGCCATCTCCTCACTCACGACTACAACAACCTGGGCCGGGAGATCCGGCGCGTGACCCCTTCTGGGGCGGTTACGACGTACACCTACGATGCAGCAGGAAACCGAACCGCGGTGACCGCCAACGGGCACACCCTCGCCTCTGATCACGACGCCGCCGGCCGTGAAACGACCCGCCATCTCGACGAAGTTCTGACGCTGGCGAACACCTGGGACCCAGCAGGCCGCCTCACCTCGCAGACCCTCACCGGGCCAGGTACCCCCACCGCACCGGCCGACCCTCGCCTGGCCCTGATGTCGGGCTCCGGCATGCCCGCACCCACTACCGGGGGCCCGCTGCAGCGCCGCATCTATACCTACCGCGCTGACGGGTACCTGAAGGCGCTCTCCGACCAGTTGGACGGCGACCGTTCCTTCGCCCTGGACCACGCCGGACGCGTCACGCAGGTCAACGCACATGACTGGACGGAGACTTATGCGTACGACGAGGCAGGCAACCAGACTCACGCCACCTGGCCGACCACACATACCCACCCTGACGCTGTCGGCGAGCGCACCTATGCCGGCACAACAATCCGCAGCGCAGGGCGCATTCGCTACGAAGACGATGACGCCGGGCGCGTAGTCCTCCGTCAGAAGCAGCGCCTGTCCAAGAAGCCGGACACCTGGACCTATACCTGGGACGCCGAAGACCACCTGACCCAGGCCGTCACTCCAGACGGCACAACCTGGCGCTACGGTTACGACCTCTCGGCCGCCGCATTGCCAAACAGCGCATGAACGGCGAAACCGTTGTCGAACAGGTCGACTTCACCTGGGACGGCGCCACTTTGATCGAGCAGACCACGACTACATCGTCCTTCCTCAACCCCGTCTCCCTCACCTGGGACCACGATGGGCTCACGCCGATCGCACAAACCGAACGCACCACGGACGAAGCGACCCAGGCCGAAGTCGACTCCCGCTTCTTCGCCATCATCACGGACCTCGTCGGAACTCCGTCTGAACTCATTTCGGAGCAGGGCGACATCGCCTGGCGCACCCGAACCACCCTCTGGGGCACCACGACGTGGAACGCCGACGCCACCACATACACACCCCTCCGATTCCCCGGTCAGTACCACGATCCCGAGACTGGCTTTCATTACAACTTCCACCGCCACTACGACCCCGCCACCGCCCGCTTCGCGGCATCGGACCCATTGGGGCTGGAGCCGGCGCCAAATCCATACGCATACGTGCACAACCCCCACACATGGATCGACTACCTCGGCCTGGCAGGCAAAGGCCCCAAGGATCCCCTCGACTTCGGACAGGGATACCGAGGAAGACTGGATCACTGGCCAGAAGGCGACAAGGGCGTGGACTTCGAGATTCACGTCTACGACAAGAGCGGCCGGGAAGTGGGGCTATTTGGAAGTGATGGATGGTTCGATAAGCATGGCACAGTAGGCGCGAATGTCGATGTCCCTGCCAGCGTAGAAAACGCTCTCAAGGGGAGGGCCGTGGACTTCATGAGGCGCACGGGGCGCATCGGCGAAAAGGGAACTGAAGACATCAGTGGAGACAAGTGGAAGCGTCCACGCCTGGCAGCGGAAGAGAGCGGTTGTAAGTAATGAAATTCATCAAAATCGCTTGGCGCCCGGAGTTCTCTGGGTTCCATCTTGACCCCACGGCCTATCTGGACGAGCTTCCTGGCCTGCAAGCGACCCTACCGCCAGGGGCTTGGAACTTCGCTTCCGAAGCTGACCACTACAGCATGCGGGCACCCCGCTGCGTGAAAGATCTGGAACTTTCTAATATCTCAGTTCCCGTACGCAAGGAAGGACGACTCTCCCTGGGGTTCTCGGCCAACCCTTGGAAGCATGAATCCGGTCTCAATATCGAGTACTTTCAGGTTTCCCGCTTCTCCGTCGAGAGTGACCATGAGATCGACTGGATGCAAGGAGACACCGTGCTCCTGGACGAGATCCTTCCGTTCAGTGGCGGCTGCAGACATGAGATCGCCCTGACGGACTCCTTGATCATCGTGGAGTGCGAAGATCTCGTCGCTACGTGGGGCGACGTTTGAAGCCCGCCCCCGAGTAGCGAAAGTCGGGCAACAGTCCCCAGCGTCCTCATGGTTGTGGACGGACAATGTCGAACCACCACGGCCGCACTCTTCAGCGGGCGGCCCAGCCTGACGCCCACCGCGTAGCCGCGGTGGGCGTCAGCTTCGGGCTGCCTGCGGTGCGGGGTGGGCGCGACTCCTCCGGCAGGAAGCACTCCTCCCTACGCCAGCAAGATCCAGTGCCGGAAAAATTCTGGTGCCACTTCGGGACTTCGCTTATGTCCGTGGCAGGGCAACTATCGGCAAATCCCGCAATGGCGGGAGGGATTAGCGGGGTCAGCCGTATCGACGCCATCTCGCGATCCGCAACTCCGAGAGGCGGCCAATTCTGCGTGGCATCGACTGTCCGTCGGGAATGGACTCTTCATTGAGGGCGCGCCAGAGTTCCTGCTGGCCGTCAACTGCGCGGAACCCGAAAACCCTCGAACGCTATGGTGGTCGAAAGTTGCCCTGCAAACTTCATGGGACATTGTGGGTGCAGGCGGGGCCACCGGAATTCTTGGGAATGGGTACGGTCATCCGGCGTTCGTGATGTTGGCCCTTGATGGGGGCGTCGTCGTGCGAGGCACCCAGGGAGAGCAGTACACAGAATTCATCGCCGCGCGCCGCCCTGCCGAGGTGGGTTGTTCCAGCAACGCGGAGCATGGGCAGCCGGACGGCCTCGAACCGGAGAGTTTACGATCGCCGCCATTGACCGCTGGTTGGCCAGCTCTCGCCGCTGATCACGCCCAGCTCTACCGCCATCGTCAGCGTCGCGTGGGTGCACGTGTGCTGTGACCCGCAGCCGGCCGGGTGGAGTTGGCGGCACGTGGCCGGACTGATTCGAGTGGAGGCTCCCTGCCCTAGTGAAGGCTGGTGCAGGGAGCAGGCCACTCGGGCTACCCGAAGCTGTCGGCTGCCTTCCTTGGACCATCGACCGAGCCAAGCGACATCAGTACCGGCGTGAACGGCTGCGTATCCCTCTCGGACTCCCAGGAGAGCGCCGACTTATGCAGCAGCGCCTCACCGCTCGAGCTGGACTTCGCGAGTGCGAGGAACCGCTCGATCCGCCCCAGGTCGAGTTCGACCGCGAGCGACACACAGATGACGATGTGATCGATGTTAGTGGCCAGCACCTGGCCCTCGGAACGCTTGGACGACGTCGACCGCACGAAGGCCGTACGGCGAGGGAGGATCGTGCGCGCGTACCTCGGATCACCACCCTCGGGGTCGACGGCGACCCAGTCCCCCGTGCACACGACCTTCATCGGATCACGAGGAACGACGAACTCGGTGTCGGCCCGGATGATGCCGCCGGGTGTGGCGACATCGCACTGACCACGGTCGACCCTCAGGACCCGACCAGGGACCAGGCCCTGAGCGGCATGCGGAGCGAACTCGGCCGCCCAGCCTTCGTCCCAGCCATAAGTAGCGAGGACGCGCTGAGTATCAGAAGTGGAAGACGTGTTGAGCGAAGCGTTGAACAAGGGGAACCCTTCGAAGGGTGGCCCCGGCGGCGCGCCATGCGCGCGGAAGTCGAGCGAGTGTCAGCCGGAGACCACAGGGGTGGAAACGATGAACTCCTGAATGCGGGCAGCGCCCGTCACCGTGACAGTCATCAATGTCCTCACCTCCTGCTTCTTCGCAACGAACCAACACCGCGCCCTCGGCAACCGCACACAGCCGCGCCTTGGAACGAGCAAAACCGTAGCCCCGCCCCAGGGCACCGCACCACCGATTAAATTCCGAGCCTCACCTGCACGACCCTGACAGTCGGCGGACCAGCGTCACGCCGCCAGTCGTACAGCATCCCGAGCGAGAGCCTGGGTCCTGCCGATCTCAACGACCGGCCGCCGGTAGCTCACGGCGATCCCTGAGCGTGTGCTGAACTCCACCAGTTCGTACCGCAGCACACCCAAGGCCGGAACAGCCGCCGCACCCAGGGCAGCAGCCAACGCAGGCACCTCAGCAGCGAGTTCCCACGAAGACGACACGAGAGAGAAAACACCCAGCTCGGGAAGGTCCGCCAGCCGGAAGCCGATCCGGACTTCCGGCGTCGGCCCGCGACCTGCCTGGGCTGCCGCCTTGCGGTCAGCCAGGCTCACCGGACAACCGCACAACGATCCACGTGCGCCCGCCGGCTCCAAGAACCGGGTCCCGTCGCAGACATGGAACGTCTCACCAGCTCCACGCATCACCATGCGAAGCGAGACAGCCCCACCGTCATCCAGCAAGACAGGAACGCGATCGCAGCGAGTCAGAACCTCAACGACATGTGCGTCGCCGGTGTCCAACAGCTGCGGCACACCCCCATAGAACCCACCCAGAGCATCAGCGATCGCATGGTCCTGCGTCGTGATGCGCCACGCCGACACCGCAATGGGCCTTCCACCTTGCTGCCACGCGACATGGAAGCGGCCCACGGGATCGGCCGCGGGTTCGCGCGGCCGACCCACCCCAGCGTCGTCGATCTTCTGGTCCCTATTGAGGCTGTGGTGCAGGTGGGGAGCCATGGTCGTCCTCCGGCGAGCGATGTTCAGAGGCTCCGAGAATCCAAGGCAGTCGCCTCTTGGCCCAACCGGAATTCACGTATAGAGAGAGGCCGGCCCGGCGACTTCGACATGACCGCCTCCCCCACCCAGCAGCCCACTGAACGGGCCGTCCCACCCGGCACCGCCGATCGTACGTAGGCGTGCCGGTGTCGGGTCCGTTCAGGCAAGTCGGGCGGCGGCAGCCCCCGGAGCACGGGGCTGACTAGTTACTCGACAGGAGGAGTGCGGCCGATCAGCCGACGGCGCCCGAAGCCTGAGAAGACCACGTGGGGGGGGGGGGGGGGGGCCGGCCGCCCCCCCCCGGGGGGGCGGGGCGGGGGGGGGGCCGGGGGGGGGGGGGGGGGGGCGCGG
>NZ_JASCIQ010000016.1 GCF_029968035.1 Streptomyces cavernicola
TTGACGCGGTCGCGGGGGTCCTGTGTGCGAGGCCGAGTTCTTTCGGCCCCTGTGCAAGAGGTAACCGCCCGGACACGCTGCGCAGGTACCGTTGAGAGACGGTCAGACCGTGAACACCGTGAACGCGACCGTGAAAACCCTTGACACCGTGGGGAGTTGAGGACATGGCAGCACGGAAACGCACCCCCAACCCAGCCTTGGCCGACCTGCTCGACCAGGCGCGATGGACCCGGACCCAGCTCGCCCAGCAGGTCAACCGCCTCGGCCCGCAGGCCGGACTCGACCTGTCGTACGACCGCACGGCAGTGGCCCACTGGATCGCGGGGGTCCAGCCGAAACCGCAGGTCAGAGCGCTGGTTCTCGAAGCGCTTTCGGCTCGGCTCGGCCGCCCCGTCACTCACGCGGAGGCCGGCCTGGAGCCCGCCCATGCCGCCGTAGGAACTGAACGGGTGGACACTGTCGAGGAGTTGATCGACCTGGGGAGGGCAACCATGGATCCGTCCCGCCGCACCTTGCTGACAGCCTCGCTGTTCTCCGCCGCCTTGTCCGTGCCCGCGTTCGCGTTGCCTGCGCAGGCGGCCGAGGAGAGTGTCGTACCGGGCAGGAGGACCGTTCGGGTCGGCTCCTCACAGGTGCAGGCGATCCGCACGATGACCGACCGGATCGCAGACATCCTTGACGAACTCGGCGCGGGCCACGCCATGCCCATGGCGTCCGCGTTCCTCGTCAACACGGTCGGGCCTTGGCTCCGGGCGCAGTCGACCGACGCCATACGCCAGGACATGCTCGCCGCCGCCTCCGACCTCACGTACTTGACCGGCTGGATGGCCATGTACGAGAAGGCCCACGGGCTCGGTCAGCGCTACTACGTCCAGGCGCTCAGCCTCGCTCGCGAAGCGGCGGATCAGGCCACGTACTGCAGGACACTGCGCGGCATGTCCTTGCAAGCCTCCAGCCTGGGGCACGGGCCGAAGGCCCTGGAGTACGCAGACGCCGCAGCGGAGGCCGCACCCACCGCGGGGCCGAGGCTCACAGCGTTCCTGCGGGGGCAGCAGGCCCACTCGGCGGCCATGGTCGGGCACAAGCAGCAGGCGCACTCACGCCTCAAGGAAGCCGAGGACGCCCTCGCGAAGGCGGACAACCACAGGGACGCCATCGGCGGCTACGACAGGACGGCCTACCTCTTCCACGTCTCCCATGTCCTGTACGAGGAGCGGGACTTCGAGGGTTCGATCAAGGCGCTCAAGCAGTCCCTCCGCTTCCAGCCGGAACAGGAACGCCAAGGGCGCGCGCACTTCCACGCGGTTCTCGCGCAACGCCAATGGCGCCTGGGGCACCTGGACGCGGCCTGCGAGAGCTGGTCACGGTTCCTCGACTCGTACGAACACATCTCGTCGAAGCGGGGGGACGACCACTTCAGCACGCTGCGCACCGTACTGCGCGGGCATCCGAGTGCCCGCCCCGTACGCGAGATCGCCGACCGGGCACGCGAAGTGGCCGCCGCCAAGGCTGCCTGAGACGGTTCGAGGGGACGCGTGGGCACTGACAACGGTTCTGTGACAGGCAGTTCGGCCTGCCCCTGCTGCGGGCTCCTGACCCTGGAGCGCCGGGGGCGGCACGAGATCTGCAAGGTCTGCTTCTGGGAGGACGACGGTCCCGCCGAGCGCGACCCGGAGAGTTGGGGCGGCGGGCCGAACGGGGTCACGCTCGCGGAGGCCAGGCGGAACTTCGAGGCCTTCGGGGCCTCCGAGGAGCGGCTCGTTCAGTTCGTGCGCCGTCCGCTCGCGGAAGAGCTGCCCTGACGCCCGACCTCACGCACTCCCCGTAGAAGAAACCCTCCGCACATCCCGAGCCGTCCCCGTGACCCCCGACAAGAACCCCTCCGCCCTCGGCGAGGCGTTCTCCGTCAGCCACGACGGGTCGATGTCGCAGACCGCCACCTCGACCTTCGTGCCCGCGAGGGCCAGCGGCAGCGTGTGGACGACCGTGGACGGGAAGCTGAGGATCGTGCGGCCTATGGGGCCTCTGCGGGCGATGAGTTCCAGGGGGAGGTCGGGGCGGACGATCTCCAGGCCCGTGGCGGAGGCCAACTCGTGGAGTTTCTCGGCGCTTTCGCGGCGGTGGGCGAAGTAGCGGGTGGCGTTGTGGGTGCGGGCGAGGGACTTGACCGCCGACAGGTAGCGGGCCGGGTCCACCACGCCCGTCTCCACCAGGGACGTGCCCACCAGGTCCGCGCCGCGGGTCAGGCGGGGCGGGCCGAAGCGGGCGCGGGTCCAGGCGAAGGTGTTGGGGGTGAGGCGTACGCCCGGCGGGATCTCGTCCACCGGCATGGCGGAGAAGACCTCGACCGAGCCGGCCGTGCCCGGTGTCAGGCGGCGGACCGCCGTGCGGGCGAACGGGGCGAAGGCCAGGTCACGCGGGGAGGGCCGGCCGCCCCGCCGGTGCCAGCGCACCAGGCGTTCGCCGCGGGCGAGTTGGGCGATGAACTCCATCGTGGCCGTGCCGTCGTCGACGACCACCAGGTCGCGGGCGCGGGTGATGGTCAGGAGGAGTTGTACGTAGCGGGAGAAGGGGTCGCCTATGACGACGCGGCGGGCGCGGCGGAGGTCGCCCGTCAGCGCGCCGATGGTCTTCAGGGGCGCGGCCGCTCCCCCGCGCGCCTCCTCCCAGCGCACCGAGTGCCCCTCGTCGCGGGCCAGTTGGGCGACGCGGCGCAGCTGGCCTCGGGACATCGGGTCCAGGGGGGAGAGGACGACTATCGTCAGATCCCCCGTCGACTCCCCTTGCGCGGAGGGCTGTTGGGCGTCCGCGTGCGCCCACTCCAGGACGTTCAGGAGCTGGACCGGGCTCTCCACGAACGCGAGCGTGCCGCCCGTACGAGAAGCCGTACGAGAAGCCGTACGAGAGCCGGTACGGGGCCGGCGGCCCGGGGCGCGGAGGTCAGGGGTGGCCTGCTCCGCGTCCCGGGGCGCGCCGTCGGGCCCGTGTTCGGACATCACCGTGAGGTGTCTCCGGGTTCCGTGGTGGTGGGGGTCAGACCGCGACCGGCTCGCGGTCCGTGTCCGCCGCCTCGGCCGCGGCCACGACGCCCTCGACGCGGCGCAGCTTCTTCATCGGGCCGAGCTCCGACTCGTAGACCTTCTTGACGCCGTCGCCGAGGGAGGCCTCGATGGTGCGGATGTCGCGGACCAGGCGGGTGAGGCCCTGCGGCTCCACGGACGCGGCCTGGTCGGAGCCCCACATTGCGCGGTCGAGGGTGATGTGGCGCTCGACGAAGGTCGCGCCGAGGGCGACCGCGGCGAGCGTGGTCTGCAGGCCCGTCTCGTGGCCGGAGTAGCCGATCGGGACGTTCGGGTACTCGGCCTGCAGGGTGTTGATGACGCGCAGGTTGAGCTCCTCGGCCTTCGCCGGGTACGTCGAAGTGGCGTGGCAGAGCAGGATGTTGTCCGAGCCGAGGACCTCGACCGCGTGGCGGATCTGGCGCGGCGTGGACATGCCCGTGGAGAGGATGATCGTGCGGCCCGTGGCGCGCAGGGCGCGGAGCAGCTCGTCGTCCGTGAGCGAGGCCGAGGCGACCTTGTGCGCGGGGATGTCGAACTTCTCCAGGAAGGCGACGGCCTCGGTGTCCCACGGGGAGGCGAACCAGTCGATGCCGCGCTTCTTGCAGTGGTCGGAGATGGCCTGGTACTCGGCCTCGCCGAACTCCACGCGGTGGCGGTAGTCGATGTAGGTCATCCGGCCCCAGGGGGTGTCGCGCTCGATGTCCCACTGGTCGCGCGGGGTGCAGATCTCCGGGGTGCGCTTCTGGAACTTGACCGCGTCGCAGCCGGCCTCGGCGGCGACGTCGATCAGCTTGAAGGCGTTCTCCAGGTCGCCGTTGTGGTTGATGCCGATCTCGCCGGTGATGTAGACGGGACGGCCGGGGCCCGCGGTCTTGTTGCCGAGGGTGCGCAGGCGGGACTGGGATGCAGCAGACATGAGGTGTTTCCTTAGCTGTTGAGGGAGTCGAGAGAAGGGCCGAGGATCCAGCTGGCGATCTCTCGGATCGCGCCTTCGCCACCGGGGACGGTGGTGACGGCGCGTGCGGCGCCGCGCACGACGTCGTGGGCGCTCGCGACCGCCACGGGCCAGCCGACGAGGCCGAAGCACGGGAGGTCGTTGACGTCGTTGCCGACGTAGAGCACGCGCTCAGGCGCGATGCCCTGCTCCTCGCACCACTGCTTGAGTGCGAGGTCCTTGCGGTCGATGCCGTGCAGGACCGGGATCTTCAGCTTCCGGGCCCGAGCGGCGACCACCGGGTTCTGTTCCGTGGACAGGATCAGCAGCGGGATGCCTGCCTTGCGCAGGGCCGCGATGCCGAGTCCGTCGCCGCGGTGCACGGCGACGACCTCCCGTCCCTCGGAGTCGATCAGCACCTTGTCGTCGGTCTGGGTGCCGTCGAAGTCGATGACGATCGCGTCGATGTCGGACGCGTTCGGGAGCTCCTCGCGGTCGAGGAGAGGGGCGAGCGCGCGGGCGCGCGCCAGGTCGTGCGGGTCGTCGACCTCCAACACCCGTGCGGGGTCGGTGCGGACGAGTTCCGTACGGCCGAAGAAGCGGTGCCGGTGCTCGCGGAAGCCGGGGGCGGCCATGGCGTACGCGGCGCCGGTCTCCAGGAGGTCCTGCGGGCGGTCCTGGCGGCGCGGCCGGAACGACTTGTCGTGGTTGACGCCGTAGCCGTCGCCGCTGCGGTCCGTGGCGACGACGGTGGCGGTGGCCCCCTCGACCGACTGCGTGCTGCGGCCGCCGATGACCGACTCGGTCGCCTCGTCCGCGCTGTCCCGCCACACGAAGCCGTGGAAGGGGGCGACGGTCAGGGCGGTCTCGGCGCCCTTCTCGACGACCGCGGCGGCCACCCCGTCCACGTCCTCGCGGGTCAGGAACGGGCTGGTGCACTGGACGAGCAGGACCACGTCGACGGGCGAGCCGTGCAGCGCCTCGTGTGCGTCCATGGCGTGCAGGACGGCGGCCTCGGAGGTCGCGGTGTCGCCGGCGATGGCGGCGGGGCGGAGCACGACCTCGGCGCCGGCCTCACGGGCGACGGCCGCGATGGCCTTGTCGTCGGTGGAGACCACCACGTCGGTGACGTGCCGGGCGGCGCGGCACTCGCGTACGGCGCGGGCGACGAGCGGCACGCCCGCGACCGGCGCGAGGTTCTTCGCGGGGACGCCCTTGGAGCCGCCGCGCGCGGGGATCACGGCGAGAACGCGGCGCACGGGCGCGGCAGTTGGTCCCGGTCGTCCCGGTTCCGGGTTGCTCATGGGCAGTTCTCCTTGGGGAGCGGTTGATACGCGAGAGGCAGTCGGGGCGGCTCCCGCCGCAGACGGGGCGGGGCGGGGCTCACAGCTCGCCCATCCGCCGGATCACCGGAGCCACGCGCTGCACGCCGTGCCGGTAGGCGCCGCGCGCGGCCTGGCGCACGACCTGGCGCACCGGCCCCGGCTCCTTCGCGGCGACGGGCGCGCCGGGCAGCGGGGCGCCGTCGGGCCCGAGGTGGTGCCGGGCGAGCACGCCGGGCTGGTAGCCGGGCGCGGTGACGGGCGTGTAGTACGGGGCGATGGCCGGCATCCGGTCGAGCGCGGCCAGCTCGGCGACGCGGGCGCGCGCGGCGTCGTACGCCCCGTCGACCGCCACGCCCTGCCGGGCCAGCCACTCCTCGTCCGGCGCGGGCACGTGGCCCTCGTCCAGCTGGTCCCAGGAGGCGAGGCAGCCGGAGCCCACGAAGTGGTGGTTGCCGAGCGCCTCGCGCACCCCGAGGTCGGTGAGGACCGCGGTGGGGATGCGCCGGTGCAGGGATTCGAGTGCGGCCGTCGAGGAGACCGTGACCAGGAGGTCGGTGCGGTCCAGGACCTCGCCCATGTGCCCGTAGACGAGGCGGCAGTTGGGCGGGAGCCCGCCGGGGAGCTTCTGCGCCAGCTTCTGGTACGGGAGCTCCTCGATGTGCGTGGTGTGCTCGCCGGGCCTGGAGCGCAGCTTGAGCAGCACCTCGCGGTCCGGGTGGAGGCGGGCGTGCGCCGCCATCCGGTCGAGGAGGTACGCGCGGTCCTTGCGGCTCTCCGGCACGGAGGGCTGCGCCGCGAAGGTCACGGTGTACGGGTCGTGCTTTTCGTACGGGGCTCCGCCCAGGAACGGCAGCGCGCACTCCACGACCGAGCCGGCCGGCGCGCCCACTCCCTCGTACACGGCGCGGAAACGCTCCGCGTCCTGGCGGGAGTTGGCGAGGACGAGGTCCGCGCCGTGCCGCAGGAGCAGGCCGTCGGCGAGCTTCTCGTAGACGACGCCGACATAGCCGGTGGCGACGACGGGGCGGCGCTCGCGGCCGCGCCAGCTGTGCGCGAGCCCGTGCAGGAGCGCCTGCACGGCCCCGCCGACCAGGGCGAGCACGACCAGGTCGTACGGCTTTTCGCCGCCCGTCTCCCCCATCTCGCGCAGGAACTCGACGGCGGTGACCTCGCGCAGCGTGTCGGCGCGCACCCCCACCTCGGCGAGCTGGCGGGGGGTGGGCGTCGCCCGGCCGCGGAGCAGGTAGCCGTCAAGGCGGATGTCCTCGCGACCGCCCTCGGTCAGGCGGCTCGCGGTGAGCGAGCCCCACTTCCACCGGGTGTCGGAATCCGCGAGTACGGCGACCCGCTGCTTCTTCCTCGTACTTGGCACGTCGATGACGCTAGGAAGGAATTCGGTGGCGCGGCCTAATCCGAATACAACAAACGGTTAACAGCAGACCGCCGAACGGCCAACTGGCCCTCGGGAAAGGCCGGTTAACCATTCCGCCATGCTTCGTTCACCCACCGGCCCACTTACGGTCGAGACGAATGGCGCTCGGACACCTAACGTCCCCTGCGTGGTTAAGCTCTCCGTCATCGTGCCGTTCTACAACGTGCAGCAATACGCGCCCGACACCCTGAGATCGTTGCGGGACAACGCGCGTGCCGACTTCGAATTCATTCTCGTCGACGACTGTTCGCGCGACGAGACGCCGGAGATCCTGCGGCGGGCCGAGCGCGAGCTCGCCGACGTCGCCCGGGTCAGATACGTACGCCACGAGGTGAACGGCGGTCTGGCCACGGCGCGGAACACCGGCCTCGACGCGGCCGAGGGCGAGTACCTCACGTTCCTGGACGGCGACGACTGGCTCGCGCCCGGGTACTACGAGCAACTCCTCGGCTCCATGGAGGAGTTGGGCGTCGACTTCGTGCGCACCGACCACGTCCAGTGCACCGCGCGGGCGCGCTCCGTGCACCGGGTGCCGCACGGGCGGCGCGGCGTGGCGCTCGATCCGCGCGCGCTGATCCTGCCCGCGGACCGCTCCACGTCGGTGGACTACGCGTTCGCGTGGGCCGGCATGTACCACCGCCGGCTCGTCGACAAGGGCCTGCTTCACTTCACCGACGGACTGCGCACGGCCGAGGACCGGCCGTGGATCTGGCGGCTGCACCGCGAGGCCGAATCCATGGCGGTACTGGGGCATCTCGGCGTCTACTACCGGCGCGGCGTCGCCTCTTCCCTGACCCAGATCGGGGACGTACGGCAGCTCGATTTCATTCGGGCATTCGACCAGGTGGTACGGGAAACGGCAGTGGACCGGGACGCGGAGAATTTGCTTCCGAAAGCGGTGCGTACGTACTGCGCGATCATTTCCCACCACCTGGGATCCATTGAAAGGTTTGAACCTCCCGTGGCCCGAAAGCTGCGCTCGCTGAGCGCCGCGGCATTGAAGCGCATGCCGCAGGACGTACTCGACGAGGCCCTCGACTCCATGGACGTGAAGCGCGCGACCCGGCTCCGCCGCCTGCGCCGCCGTCCGGTCTCGGCGGAGGTGGCCGCGTGATGACCCCGCCCACCTCGACGGGGAGCCGTCGGACCACGCAGATCTTCTTCGCCTCCACGCTCTACGGGACGGCCACCCTGGCCGCCGCCCTGGACGCGGACCGCTTCCCGGCCGCTTCCCGGCGGCTGCTCCTGGTCAGCAACAACGCGGCCAACCCGGAGACCGCCCCGGCGCTCGACACCATGCCCGGCTTCGAGCAGCTGCGCGACCGCTTCGACGGGGTGCTCTCCTGGAACGAGGCCATCTCCCCGTTCCACCCCGGGGGTTGGTCCCCGCGCGGCGACGACATCCCGCTGTGGGAGCGGTATCTGCGGATGCTGTGGGACCTCGGCGACGACGACGTGCACCTGGCCGTCGAGTCGATCCAGGTCAACCCGGCGCTCGCGCTCACCCAGATCTTCACCGGCGCGCCCGTGGACGTGTACGCGGACGGCCTGATGAGCTACGGCCCGACCCGCAACAAGCTGGACCCGCTGGTCGGCACCCGTATCGACCGGCTGCTCCACCTGGACCTCGTACCGGGCCTGAAGCCGCTGCTGCTCACCGAGTTCGGGGTCGAGCCGGAGATCGTGCCCGGCGACACCTTCACCAAGGTCCTCGCCGAACTCGCCGACGCGGGGCCCGACTTGGACCTGCCGTCCGGCCGGCCGGCGCTGCTGCTCGGCCAGTACCTCTCGGCGCTCGACATCCTCACCGCCGACGAGGAGGAGCAGCTGCACGTCCGCATGCTCAAGGGCGCCCTCGAACTCGGCCACGAGCACGTGGTGTTCAAGCCGCACCCGAGCGCCCCGGCCCGCTGGTCGCGCCACCTGGAGCAGGAGGCGGAGCGGCTCGGCGCGCAGCTGACCGTCTTGGACGAGCCGGTCCTCGCCGAGGTCCTCTACCAGCGGATGCAGCCCGCCCTCGTCGTCGGCTGCTTCTCCACGGCCCTGCTCACGGCGTCCGCCCTGTACGGCCTGCCGGTCGCGCGGATCGGCACCGACGTGCTCCTGGAGCGCCTCACCCCGTACCAGAACAGCAACCGCGTGCCGGTGACGATCGTCGACGCGACGGTGCCCGAGCTGACCGACAAGGCCGCGGTCGAGGCCCAGCACCAGGAGACGGCCGACCTGAAGGGCCTGGTCGACGCGGTCGGCTTCGCGATGCAGCCGCAGATCTACCCGGCGCTCCGCCCGGCCGCCGAGGGTTATCTCGCGCGCCGCCTGAACCCGCACACCTGGCGCTACTTCAAGCGCCGCCGGCTCACCGCGCTCGCCCTGCCGGGTGCGATCCCCAGCCAGCTGGACTTCATCCCGCGCAATGCGACGGTGCGGCGCGTGGCCCGCCGGGCCAGGGCCGTCAAGCGGGCAGCACTCGGATGAGCGCGCCGCCGAGCACGCTCCCGGCCCCCGCCACGGTCGTCGCACAGCCCCCGGCCAAGGCCGCGCGCCGGGTCCCGCGCCTGCGCGCCCTCGACGGGCTCCGCCTGATCGCCGCCCTGATGGTCGCCGCGTACCACTACGGCGGCCGGGACGGCGAGATCGGCGAGGCCTGGGGCGGCTCGCCCGCGCTCCAGTTCCCCACGGCGCACGAGTGGTTCGCGTACGGCTGCCTGGGCGTGCAGATCTTCTTCGTGATCAGCGGCTTCGTGATCTGCATGAGCGGCTGGGGCCGCCCCCTGCGCTCCTTCTTCGCCTCCCGCGTCTCGCGCCTCTTCCCCTCCTACTGGGTGGCGATCGTCCTGGTCACGGCGGTCTTCGCACTGCCCGTGGTGACGTACGAGGCGGTCTCGCCCAGCGACGCCCTGGTGAACCTGACGATGCTGCAGCAGCCGCTCGGCGTGGACCGGGTGCTCGGGGTGTGCTGGACGCTCTGGGCGGAGCTGCGCTTCTACGCCCTGTTCGCGCTGTGCGTGGTGCTGCCGGGCGCGAACCGGCAGCGGGTGGTGCTGTTCTGCGCGGTCTGGACGCTCGCGGCGGTCGTGGCGGAGGGCGCTAACGAGGCCTGGCTCGACCTGATTCTGATGCCGGAGTACGCCCCGTACTTCATCGGCGGCATCGGCCTGTACCTGGTGCACCGGGACCGGAAGGACGTCACGGCCTGGGGCATCGTCGGGGTGAGCTGGCTGATCGGCCAGCACTACGCGGTGGACCGCCTGTGGCACGCGCCGAACCCGGACTTCTTCTCGTACCGCTCGTCCTTCGCGATCATCGCGGTCGTGACGCTCGGATACGTGGCCGTCGCCGCGATCGCCCTCGGCTGGCTGAACCGCGTCGACTGGCGCTGGCTGACCACGGCGGGCGCGCTGACGTACCCGTTCTACCTGGTCCACGAACACCTGGGCTGGGTCTCGGTGGCGGCCCTGCACCGCGGCCTGGGCCTGCCGTCCTGGGCGACGTTCGGCCTGACGGTGCTGGCGATGCTGGTCCTTGCGCGGCTGCTGAACCGGTACGTGGAGGAGTGGGCCACACCGCTGATCCGGCGGAAGCTGACGGGACGCTGAGCCCGCCCGATCAGCCCGTCCGATGAGCCCAGCCCGATGAGCCCAGCCTGGTCAGCCCGCGCTCGCCAGCGACAGCTTCGCCGCGAAGCCCAGGAACAGGGCGCCCGCCGCCGAAGTGGCCGTCGCCGAGAGGCGCTTGCGGCGGCGGAAGGCGTTGGCGAGCTTCGTGCCGCTGAAGATCAGCGCCGAGAGGTAGAGCACCGAGGCGAGCTGGGCGAAGGCGCCGAGGACGACGAAGGAGAGCGCCGGGTAGGCGTAGGCCGGGTCGACGAACTGGACGAAGAAGGCGATGAAGAAGAGGATCGCCTTCGGGTTGAGCAGGCTGATCACGAAGGCCCGGCGGAACGGCCGCTCGTCGGAGCCCGCGACGGCCTCGCCCTCGTCCTGCGCCTTCTCCTCGCGCCGGCTCTTCCACATCGACCAGGCGGCGCGCAGCATGCCGATCGCCATCCATGTGAGGTAGCCGGCGCCCGCGTACTTCACGATGCCGAACAGCAACGCGTTGGCCTGCAGGAGCGAGGCGACGCCGGCGGCGGAGAGCGTCATCAGGACCGTGTCCCCGCACCAGACGCCGGCCGCCGCCCGGTACCCGGTGCGTACGCCGCGGCGGGCGGCCACCGAGAGGACGTACAGGGAGTTCGGGCCGGGCAGCAGAATGATCAGGGCCAGGCCCGCGAGGTACGTGGGGAGGTCTATGACGCCGAACATGCCCGGAGTTTCGCACGTTGCCCCAGTCGGGTGGCAATGCATATCGGATATCGGACGGCTCACACCGACTGTCCGAACAGCACCCCGGGTCAGCGGCGGTCAGAACCGCTCCGTCGGCTCGTACGCCCCCCACACCTCGCGCAGCGCCCCGCACACCTCGCCGACGGTGGCCCGCGCCCGCAGCGCCTCCTTCATCGGGTACAGGGTGTTCGCCTCACCGGATGCCGCCTTCCGCAGCGCGGCGAGCGCCGAGTCGACCGCGCCCTGGTCGCGGGCGGCGCGCAGTTCGGCGAGACGGCGCGCCTGCAGGGCCTCAAGGGCCGGGTCGACGCGCAGCGGCTCGTACCGCTCCGCCGCCTCCGACTCCCCCGACGCGAAGCGGTTGACGCCGACGACGACCCGCTCCCCCGCCTCGGTCTCCCGCGCGATGCGGTACGCGTTCCGCTCGATCTCGCCCTTCTGGAAGCCCTGCTCGATCGCGGCGACCGCACCACCCAACTCCTCGACCCGCTCCATGAGTTGAAGCGCCGCCGCCTCCACGTCGTCCGTCATCCGCTCCACCACGTAACTGCCCGCGAACGGGTCGACGGTGCCCGTCACGTCCGTCTCGTACGCGAGGACCTGCTGGGTGCGGAGCGCGAGGCGGGCCGATTTGTCGGTGGGCAGGGCGAGCGCCTCGTCGAAGGCGTTGGTGTGCAGCGACTGGGTGCCGCCGAGAACCGCGCCGAGTCCCTGGACGGCGACCCGCACCAGGTTCACCTCGGGCTGCTGCGCGGTCAGCTGGACCCCGGCGGTCTGCGTGTGGAAGCGCAGCATCTGCGACTTCGGGTTCCGCGCGCCGAACTCGTCCCGCATCACCCGGGCCCACATCCGGCGCGCGGCACGGAACTTGGCGACCTCTTCGAGGAGCGTCGTACGGGCGACGAAGAAGAACGACAGGCGCGGCGCGAAGTCGTCCACGTCCATGCCCGCGGCGAGCGCCGTACGCACGTACTGGATGCCGTCGGCGAGCGTGAACGCGATCTCCTGCGCGGGCGAGGCCCCGGCCTCCGCCATGTGGTAGCCGGAGATCGAGATGGTGTTCCACTTCGGCAGCTCGGCCCCGCAGTACCGGAACAGGTCCGAGGTGAGCCGCAGCGAGGGCGCGGGCGGGAAGATGTACGTGCCGCGCGCGATGTACTCCTTGAGCACGTCGTTCTGCACGGTGCCCGTCAACTGCCCTGCGGAAACGCCCTGTTCCTCGGCGACGAGCTGGTAGAGCAGGAGCAGGAGCGCGGCCGGCGCGTTGATCGTCATCGACGTGGAGACGCGGTCGAGGGGGATGCCGTCGAACAGGGTCCGCATGTCGTCGATCGAGTCGACGGCCACGCCGACCTTGCCGACCTCGCCCGCCGCGAGCGGGGCGTCGCTGTCGTGGCCCATCTGGGTGGGCAGGTCGAAGGCGACGGAGAGCCCGGTCGTGCCGTGCTCGATCAGCTGCCGGTAGCGGGCGTTGGACTCGGCGGCGGTGCCGAACCCGGCGTACTGCCGCATCGTCCAGGGCCGCTGGGTGTACATCGTCGGGTACACGCCCCGCGTGAACGGGTACGCGCCGGGCTCGCCCAACTGCCGCGCGGGGTCCCAGCCCGCGAGCGCCTCGGGGCCGTAGACCGGCTCGACGGGCAGACCCGACTCGGACTCACGCGCCATGTTCGGAACCTCTCGTACGGGCGGAACGGTTCGCTCCCCATCATGCGCGGGAACCCTCCCGAAGGGGACATAACAGCAGGGGGGCGGGGCGGATGCGTCGTACGAGCGGGAGACGCGCGCGGGTCGGGGCGGCGACGCTCGGAGCGGTGCTCGCGGCGGGGGTGCTGCTCGCGGGCTGCGAGGTGCACGCGGCGGGCCGGGGCACGGGCACAGGCACGGGCACAGGCACGGGCACGGGGATAGAGGTGCACACGGACGGGAAACCGCCGGGCCGCTCGGCCACACCCACACCCACTCCCCCGAAGCCGTCGCCGTCGCCGAGCACCACGCCTCCGGCCCCGGTCCTCGCGCCCGGCGCCGAGGGCAGGAAGGTGCGCGAACTCCAGGCCAGGCTGCGGCAGATCGGCTGGTTCCACACGTACCCGACGGGCCGGTACGACGCCGGGACCGTCGAGGCCGTCAAGGGTTTCCAGGCCAAGCGGGGCCTGCCGCGCACCGGTTCCACGGACCGGGCGACCTGGCTGCGGCTGCTCGCCATGACCGGCGAGCCGGGCTACTTCGACCTGTACGCGGGCGGGGACCAGCCGCCCGCGAAGCCGGACCCGCGCTGTCTGACGGGCCGGGCGCTGTGCATCAGCAAGAAGAGCCGGACCCTGAGCTGGGTGGTCGACGGCAAGGTGGTGTCGACGGTCGACGTCCGCTTCGGCTCGCAGTACACCCCCACCCGCGAAGGCGTGTTCCAGGTCTACTGGAAGTCCCGCCACCATGTGTCGACGCTCTACGACACCCCGATGCCGTACGCGATGTTCTTCAGCGGCGGCCAGGCGGTGCACTACTCCGCGGACTTCGCGGCCCGCGGCTACTCGGGGGCCTCGCACGGCTGCGTGAACGTCCGGGACGAGAAGAAGATCGCCGCGCTCTTCGGGCAGGTCCGCAAGGGCGACAAGGCCGTCGTCCACTGGTGAGCGGGGCCCGCGGGGGCGGTCGGAAGAGGAGGGGCGGAGGTGGGACCGGGGGAACGTGTCCCACCCCCGCCGATGCGCCTGAGCCGTGGGGTACGGGGGGAACCCCGGCTCGCGCGCGGCCGATGACCAGTCGGCTCACTTCTTACTGCGCCACCCGGCCAAAAACTGTCACACCCCGCTGGTCACGGTGAGGTCACGGATTCTCGGAGCCGCCGGAAGCGGTCGTGGGAGCCGGTGACAGCGTTGCCGTGGAGGTCGTCGTCGGAGACACCGAGGCGGTGGAAGCCGTGGCCGTGGGCGTCGTGGCCGGAGTCGCGGACACGGTCGAGGTGGGCTCCGTCGAGCCGGGTGCGGACGCGGTGGGCGTCACCATCTCCCCGGTGCCGCCGTTGCCCTCGGGCTGGTTGCCGCCGCCCGCGGTGTCGCCACGGTCGCCCGCGCCGTCCCCGCCCTTGTCGTCCTCGGAGCCGCCGTCGGAGCCGCCGTCCCGGTCGCCGCCGCCGGCGTCGCCCGCGTCACCGCCGCCCTTGCCCTCGTCGGCGAGGACCTTGGTGCAGAACGTACGGACGCCCTCGGGACCGCCCGCGGACGATTCGATACGGCGCTTCTTCTCCGCGTCCATCGGCTTGCCCGCGAGATAGTCGCGGCAGCCGCTGACCACGCGTGCGTACCACCGCTCGCGCTCCTCGCGCGGCAGCGCCGAGTCGGTGGGCGTCGGCACGATGCCGCCCGAGGCGGACGGGTCGCCGCTGCCCTGCGAGGGGTGACCGGAGCCGGGCGCCGCGCCCTCGGACTCGCCGCCCGCCGTCGCGGAGCCGGAGCCCGTACGGCTCGGGTCGGATACGGAGGTGCTGGGCGTGGGCGAGAGCAGCGGGTCCGGTTCGCTGGGCGCCGCGGAGACGGAGGCCCCGGGGCCCGGCTCGCGACCGCCGCCGAAGGGCGTGGGGATCACGCCCGCGCCGGCCATCGCCACTCCGCCGAGGGTGCAGGCTGCCAGCGCTGCGGCCAGGCCGTAGCGCACGGGTCTTCCCCAGCGGGTGTGCGCCTTCGCTCCGCCCGCGCCGCCCGCCCCGATGCGCACGGCGCCGCTGTCGCCGAGCATGCCCGCGGTGTCGCCCGTACCGGATCGGGCGCCGAGCACACCGGCGCCCGCGGCGTCGTCTACACGCGTGGCATGCGCGGCGCGCGCGGCCCGGAACGCGGCGAGCGCGGCCGCCTCACCGGGCAGTTCGCCGCTCGGCGGGTACGGGGCGCCGGCGCTGTCGGGCTGCGGGTGCGGCCGGGCGCTGCGAGCCTCGGCGAGCACCGCGGAGAGACGTTCCGCCTGGGCACGGGCGTGATCGTCGACGGCGTCGAGGGGCTCGCCGCTGAGCAAACGCTCCGCTGCGTCCCCATCAAGCCACTGGTACTGCTCGTCGGCCATCACATGTCCTTCTGCGTCCGCGAACGCGAATCCGTCACACCTGCCGGAAACCTGGGCGCCTGCGCGGCGCGGCCTCTGCCGGGTTGCGGGGGCACCGCACCGAGCCCTTCGGCGTCCTCGTTCGCGGCGTCGGCGCCGAGCATCTCGGCGAGTTTCTTCAGGCCCCGGTGGGCGGCGGTGCGGACGGCGCCGGGGCGTTTGCCAAGGGTCTGCGCGGCGCTCTTCGCGTCGAGTCCGACGACCACGCGGAGCACCACGGCCTCGGCCTGGTCCTGCGGCAGCTGGGATATGAGGGCGAGGGTGTCGCCGGTGGCGAGCAGCTCCATGGCCTCGCTCGCGGTGTCGGTCTCGGCGGCCTTGCCGGTGAGCTCCGTCTCGTCCCCGCCGATCGCGGGGCGGCGGCCGCGCATGCGGATGTGGTCGAGGGCGCGGTTGCGGGCGATACGCGCGGCCCAGCCGCGGAAGCGGTCGGCGTCGCCCTCGAACCGGTCGAGGTCGCGGGCGATCTGCAGCCACGCCTCCGACGCGACGTCCTCGGCGTCGGGCTCGCCCACGAGCGTGCGCATGTATCCGAGCAGCCGCGGGTGCACAGCGCGGTACACAGTACGGAACGCGGTCTCGTCACCGTCCTGTGCCGCGAGCACCGCGGCGGTCAGCTCCGCCTCGTCCCCCAACAACTCCCTCATCCTGCCCATTTCGCAGCCCAGCAGGAACAAGACGCTACGGCGTGAACGGCCCTCACGTCCATGTCTGCAACTATCCGAAACTGCCGGGTGACAGAGCGGTGTGACACAAAACCCGACGGTGGCGCTGAAGAGAGTACGGGCCTGCGCGGCCCGTGCCGTGCGACGGCCGGGGCCTCTCCTGTGGGGGGTGGCGGCCCCGGCCGATCGCTGGCGGTTCTTTCTTCGGCCTGGTCGGGCCCGTCCTCTTCAAGGTTCCGCGTCCTGCCGCACGGCGTCCCGGACGCCTGACGCCGCTTCGGCGAAATCCTCCGGATCCCACTCGTCCACGTCGGACTCCTCCGCAGCCGAGACATCCCGAGTGACCTGGGCCACTGCGCCCGAGTCGGCCCACGCGCCGGCGCGCCACACGGACACCCTCCCGGGGCCGGGGCGGAACGCGTCCAGCCCCGCCCAGAAATGTCACCCGAAAACTCGTATCAGCGGACGTACAACCAAAGCCCGCTCCGGAGGGTCGTACTTGCTCGTCACACATGGAACTTCCCTGAGGGGTGGGGCATTTGAGCCCGAAAGGCACAAGACGCTACAGACCCATGCCGCTAAGACGACGGGTCTGGGTGACGCTCGGCGCGGTCGTCGTCGGCGGCACCGGAGTGGCCACGTACGCCATGGCGGGGCCGGACGCGGAGGCCGACGATCCGGCGCGCGCCAAGCGGCCGGTCGAGGTGCACGACATCGCGCTGCGCTCGGCGGGCGCCGGCAAGCGGGAGCTGCCGCGCACCGGCACCGAGCCGTTCTCGCTGCTCGGCGTCTCCTGGCAGGGCCCGCGTACGACGGTCGAGGGCACCGCGGAGGTGCGCACCCGATCGGTGGAGAGCGGCGCCTGGTCGGCGTGGCAGCCGCTCGGCCTCGACCCGCATGTGCAGGAGGACGTGGAGCCCGGCATGCGGGGCGCGTCCGAGCCGCTGTGGGTCGGCCCCTCGGACGGCGTCGAGGTGCGGGTCGTCGCGGCCGACGGCACCTCGACCGCCGGGCTGCCCAAGGGACTTGAGGTCAACCTGGTCGACCCGGGCGTGACCGCGAAGGAGGCGAAGAACCCGGCCCTGGACACGGAGGCGATGAGCACGGCGGCGTACGCGCAGCCCGCCGCCGCCGAGGAGCCGACGCCCACCGAGCCGACCCCCGCGGAGCCCGCGCCCACCGAGCCGACGCCCACGGACCCCGCACCCGAGCCCACGACGTCCGCCCCGGAACCCACCACGGAACCGACCGCCGAGCCGACCGCGAGCCCGAGCCCGACCCCCACCAAGCCCCCCGCCCCGCGTCCACCGTGCAGCAGCCCCCGATCATCGGCCGCGCCGCGTGGGGCGCCGACGAGTCCAAGGTGAAGGACCCCGTCGAGTACATCGACAAGATCCAGGCGGTCTTCGTCCACCACACGGTCGGCGGGAACAACTACAGCTGCGCCGAGTCCCCCGCCCTGGTGCGCGGCATCATGGCCTACCACGTGGACGTCGAGGGCTGGAACGACCTGGGCTACAACTTCCTGGTCGACAAGTGCGGCCAGATCTTCGAGGGCCGCGGCGGCGGCGTCGACCTACCGGTCAAGGGCGCGCACACCTACGGCTACAACAAGTACTCCACCGGCATCGCCTTCCTCGGCGACTTCGAGGGCAACGCGACCACCCCGGCCGGCCGCCCCACCCGCGCCGCCCTGGAGTCGGCGTCCCGCGTCGCGGCCTGGAAGCTCGGCCAGTACGGCGGTGACCCGCAGGGCAAGGTGACGCTGCAGCAGATCCTCACCAGGTCCGACGGCACCGAGTACAACGGCGTGCTCAAGGAGTTCGACGTGATCTCCGGCCACCGGGACGGCTTCGCCACCCAGTGTCCGGGCCAGAACCTGTACGCGAAGCTCGGCGAGATCCGCCGGTACGCGGCCGGCCCCGGCCGTGACTCCGCCGTCCCGACCCGCGACGTCAACCGCGACGGCATCGCGGACCTGGTCGCGGGCACGCCGCGGATCTCCGGCGGCGTGGGCGGTCTGACCGTCGTCCCCGGCGGCCTCGACGGCCCGGTGGCCGAGGCGCGGAAGACCCTCACGCAGTCCGGCCCCGGCGTCCCCGGAGTCTCCGAGTCCGGCGACAACTTCGGCGCCGCCACCGAGTGGGGCGACGTCAACGGCGACGGCTACGCGGACCTCGCGATCGGCGCGCCCGGCGAGGACGACACCTCCGGCCACGCCGACCGGGGCGCCGTCACGATCCTGTACGGCCCCGGCCTGGACACCGGCACGTCCTTCACCACGGACGACGGCGCCCCGACGACCGGCGCGAAGTTCGGCTCGGCCGTCACCGTCGGCGACTTCAACTCCGATGGAAAAGCAGACGTGTTCGCGGCCGCCACCGGGAGCGGCGGCGGCTGGTACGCGCGCACCGGTTCCGGCAGCGGCACCGGCGGCGCCCTGACCTCGGCCACCGGCGCGCTCGCGTACGCCGACGCCGCCTCGGGCGACTTCAACCGGGACGGGTACGCGGACGTGGCTCTCAACTACCGCGACCAGTCCGGCATCGGCCGCGTCGCCTGGTTCAAGGGCTCCAAGGCGGGCCTGACCCGCGTCGGCGTGCTCTCCGTCAAGGGCGGCCGCTCCATCGCGGCCGGCGACTTCAACGGCAACGGGTACGACGACGTCGTCATCGGCCAGCCGTACACCGCCGAGTCCGGCGCGCACGCGGGCGGTCAGCTGACCATGGTCCTCGGCACGTCCACCGGCTTCACCACGACCGGGATGCGCACCGTCCACCAGGACACCTCCGGCGTCCCGGGCGCGGCCGAGGCGGGCGACGCGCTCGGCTGGTCGGTGTCGGCGGGCGACGTGAACGCCGACGGGTACGCGGACGTCCTCGCGGGCGCGCCCCGCGAGGACATCACCCGCGACGGCACGGCCCGCAAGGACGCGGGCACCAGCCTGCTCGTCCTCGGCACGTCCACCGGCATCGGCGGCACCGGCACCGTGGCGTACACGCAGGACACCAGCGGCATCAGCGGCGCCACCGAGGCGGGCGACCGGCTCGGCTCGGCCGTCGTGCTGCACGACCTGTCCGGCTACGGCCGCGCGGACCTCGCCATCGGCGTGGACGGCGAGGACGCGGGCAACGGCACGATCCTGCAGCTGGACAGCGGCAGCAAGGGCGTGTCGACGACGACGGCCGTGTACTACGGCGTGACCCAGCTGGGCACCCCGGCGGGCGCCCACCTCGGCGAATCCCTCACGCCCACCGGCTGAGGCTCAACTGACGCGGGCGCTCGGGTCGTTCAGGACCCGAGCGTCTGCCTCAGTCCCCGAGCGTCTGCCTCAGTCCCCGAGCGTCTGCTTCAGCCGCCTGAGCTGCGCGTCGTACAGATCCCGCGGCAGCTCGCCCTTCTCCGGCTCGGTCAGGTGCAGCGCGAGGAACAGCGCCACCACGTTCCCCTGCCGTACGGCGGTCATCCGCAGCGGCACCTTCTGCCCCTGCGCCCTGCCGGTCATCGACCAGGCGACGGCCTCGTCCCCGCCGGACGGGACCTCTTCGGCCCGCACCGCCACGTACTCCACGGTCGCGCCGCCGTTGTTGCCCGAGGTGCTGAACCCGTCGGCGCAGTCGTCGAGCGCCTCGCGGAGGTCCGCGAGCGTGGTGGCGGCGCCGTCGCCCTCGTACGAGAAGAGGCTGGTCGTGACGGCCAGGCCGCGTTCGGTGGTGGAGCCGTAGGAGCGGCTGGACCAGGCCTTCGCCATGGGGGTGCGCTCGACGCCCGAGCCGGTCATGTCGGCGAGCGCCCGGCACTCCTCCCGGTCGGCCTTCGGGCGTACGGCGGGCTGGTCGTTGTCCTCCAGGCGGTAGCCGCGGACGTCGGTCCTGGTGGCGAGGGCTCCCGCGAGCCGGATCTCGGACGGGACGGGAGCCGCGGTGCGCTCGGCCGCGCCGGCCTTGTCGGCCTTCCCGGCGTCGCCGGCCGCATCGCCCGGCTCGGCCGAACAGCCCGCGACACAGGCGAGGGCGACGGCTGCGGTGGCGACGGCGCGCAGCGGGCGTCGCATACGTATCTGCTTCACATCCGTACAGCGCCGCCGGCGGCCCGCCCGTCACTCGGAGGCGTCCGCCGAGCCGCGTGTCGATTCGGCGAACTTCGGCGAACACCGTGCGACGCGTCTGTGAGGGTTCCGGGGACCTGGCCCGAACCGGGTAATGATCTGCGGCTCCGGCGCGCAGTAGCCCTACGTGACTGCACTGCAAGCAACGGCCGCCAAGCCCGCGAAGCCCGCCCGCTGGGCCGCCGACTCCGTCTCGATCCTCCGCGAGGGCGCCCGCCTGCGCCTGGACCACTCCCCGCAGAGCCTGTGGAGCGTGGACCGGGTGATAGCCGAGCTCCGCTGCGAGGACCCGCCGTACGAGGCGGTCGCCCAGACGCTGCGCGGCTTCGGCGCGTACGCGGGCGAGGTCCTGATCCGCGAACTGGACGCGGTCTGGGAGGAGTCGGCCGAGTCGTACCGGCTGCGCACCCCCGACGGCACCGTCTGGGACCCGATCGGCGAGGCCCGCCGCACCTTCGAGGCCGAGGGCTCGCTGCGCCTGCTCTGCCTGGACGCAATGCACGCGGCCCGCTAGAGGCCCCCTCGGGGCCCTCCACGGCCGAGCCCGCAAACACCTGACGCCTGCGGCGCTGTGTTGCCTGCTGCTGCGCCGTCGTGGCTGGTCGCGCCCACGCGGCGCAGCCGCCAATGTCACAGCCCCGCGCCCCTGTCGGGGCACGTGTCTCAGCCCCACCCCGCCAAATTCAGCCCCTCCGGCGTTTGAGATGGGGGTCCCCCCTGCTCGAGCGAAGCCGAGAGCTTGGGGGAGGGGGTCCGGGGGCTGGCCCCCGATGCCGACGGCGGTCTTTCGGGAAGGGGCGGGGAGGGGATCCAAAAAGGCCCTACCCCTGAACCCGCGCCCGCCGCGACACCACCGCCCGAACCACCCGCCGCCCCTCCGTAGAAACGACGAGCGCCTGACGAAGCCCGCCCCCGGGGGACGCGAGGAGGTCCAGGATCTGGGTCTGGCGGCGGAGTTCGCCGGAGGTCAGCGGACCGTCGGCGCCCCCCGAGGCGCTCGCGTCGAAGAGCCGATGGACCTGCAGCGACGCGGCCGAGCAGGCGTCCGCCCAGGCGCGGAGGCCGGGCGCGGGGAAGGCGTCCGGCGCGGCCGCGAGCATGCGGTGCACGAGGGCCGCGCCCTCGTCGCCCGCGCCCGTCGCCACGTACGCGGCACGGATCCGCGCCAGCTGCCCGCCCCAGCCCTCGCCGCCCGCGTCCAGGCTGGCCCAGAGCGGGCGCAGCACGTCGTCGTCCGCGCCGCCGAGCAGGGGCAGACAGCGGTCCAGGCAGGCGAGTCCGCCTGCGGCCAGACTTCGGTCATCGGCCTGAGCGATCAGTTCCACCAGGCTCATCGGAGGGTCGCCTTCCGTCGCGGACGCTGCACTTCCTGTTACTGCGCCCTGCTGGCCGAAAACGTCACCCCCGTGGCCGAATGTTCACCTTCGAGGCAGCCCGAGCCGTTCCAGGAACCGGAAGAACAGCAACTCGGCGGAGGGCTCGGCGGGCGCCTGCAAGACCTTGACCAGGTCCGACAGCGGCGCCGGCGTGCAGCCCGCCTCCTCGGCCCAGGCCGCGGCCCGCTCCGCGGCGTCCCGCGGCGGCAGGAACAGGTCGTCCGGTTCCTTTCCCTCGGCCGCGAGGAAGGAGCCCATCGCCTCCCGCGCCAGGCACGCGTTCCACGCACCGCTCGCAGGCCCCGCCGCCTCGACGGCCACACACGAGCTGTCCATCACGAACCCGAACAGCGCGGGCGCCCCGGAGTCCTCGGCGAGCTTCACCATCGACCCGACGTCGGGGACGGAGGCCTCCCAGATCTGCCAGCCGTCGGCGCGCCGCTCATGCAGCGCGAGCCCTTCGCGTACGCCGCCCAGCGCGCCGAGTTCCGCCAGCGGCCGCTCGCCGTGGCCCACGACGTAGTACCCCCAGAAGCCCATGTCCGCTTCCCCCTCGCCCCCATGTCAGACGGTCGGCTCTGCCTCGAATCCAACACACCGGCAAGGGAGTTCGCCACCGAAAGCGACCAAGATCCACCCGACGGATCCCGGAGCGGCGGGGGCCGTCAGCCCAACTGCTTGGCCAGATTCTGGAAGTCCGGCCAGGACATCGCGGGCTTCCGCTCGTCCCACACCTTCTGCGCCATCGCCCGCAGCGGCATCCGGATGCCGTCGGCGACCTGGTCCTGCGTCTGCGACTCGGACAGATCGCACCAGACCGCGAACCGCGCGCCCAGGATCTGGTCGTCGTACTTCGCCGCCACCGGCTGCGTCTTGCGCAGCACCAGCGGCGTCCACTCCTTGTAGATCCGCTCCCCGGTCGGGTACGTGAACTCGTTGGGCTCGCCCAGGACGTAGTAGAGGTACTCGTCGTTGAGGTTGACCATCTTGCGGCCCGCGTCCAGGTACTCCACCGGCTCGCGGGCGCCGATCTCCTTGCCCGTCCAGTACTCGACCTCGATGTCCTTCGCCGCCTGCACCGTGCCGCCGCGGAAGAACCCGTCGTTCCAGGCCTTCAGCTTCTTGCCGGTCGGCCGGACCGTGTCGGCCCGGTCGTTGAGCCAGCCCGTCGCCAGGTCCTGCACCTTCGCCGCGCCGCCGTACTCCTGCTGCGCCGCCCGCGCCAACTGCGGATACGAGGCCTCGGGATTCGTCCGCATCAGCGCCTGGTACTCGTCCGCGCCCAGGTGCCAGTACGCGCCCGGGAACAGCTCCGCGTACTCCTTCAGGAGCTCGTCGACGATCTTCGCGGCGGCCGGCTTCGAGATGTCCACCGCGCCCCGCGCCGGCACCCCGCGCGCATCCACCAGCTGCAGGTCCGGGTGGGCCCTGATCACCGCGCCCAGGTGTCCGGGCGAGTCGATCTCGGGCACGACCGTGATGTGCAGCGCCTGCGCGAGCTTCACGATCCGGCGCACCTCGGCCTTGGTCAGATGCGGATCGGAGACCACCTCCGGGTGCTCGTCCGACTCGATCCGGAACGCCTGGTCGTCGGAGAAGTGCAGCCCCAGCTGGTTGTACTTGAGGTCCGCGAGCTCGCGGACCCGCTCCTCGATCCACTCCGCCGTGAAGTGCTTGCGCGCGATGTCCAGCATGAACCCGCGCTGCGCCTTGGCCGGTTCGTCCCGTACGACCCCTTCGGGGGCGGTGCCGTCGCCGCGTGTCATCTGCTTCAGGGTCCGGGTGCCGTAGAAGACGCCCGCGTCGTCCGTCGCGGAGATCCGCACGCGCTTGTCGCCGACGTCGAGCGTGTACGCCTCCGCGCCCGCGTCCCCCGAGTTCAGGGCCAGCTCGACGTCGCCGGGCCCGGCCTTCGCGCCCTCGGCGTACTTCAACTCCAGCTCGCCGGCGAGCAGCCGCCCCTCGTCGGCCAGTTCGTCCGCGTCCTTCTCGGCGACGACGACCTGCCCCTCGGGCCCCGGCTTCCAGCCCGGCCCGCGCGCCGCCTTGTGCTCGGCGACGGCCGGGATCGTCTGCGGCGCCTTCGACATCGGGTACGTCGGGCTCGGCTCGGCCGACCTCGGCGGCGGGCTGTTGTCCGCCCGGTCCCCGCCACCGCCCTCGGAGCCACCGGGCCAGAGGGTCACGGCGAGGACCACGGCGCCGCCCGCGGCCACCGCCCCGCCCACGATCGCAGCCCTCGACCCACGGCTGCGGCGGCCGCCGCGGTCGGCTCGCCTGCCGTGCTGCCCGGTCACTTCCGACTCCCGGAAGCCGGGCCGGAGTTCGTCGTTCCGGCGTCAAAGATCATCCGCATCACGTGAGCAACCTCCCATGCGAGGCGACGGCCCGGAACTGTTTCCGGTCGGTCGTCCACGACACGTACCGAAACCCTCCCGTCCGGGTGAAAATCGCGCATCCGTCGGACAGCTCCCGCCACGCGTCGTTAGCGTGACGCCACTTCTTCGCCCGCCGGGGCCGGAACCCCGCACCCGCCGGGCCCGTCGAGCCCGCCGAGGGCGCCGCCCGACCTTCCACCAGCGCCTGCCGACGGCACCGCCTCACCGAGGAGCGCACGCTGCACACGCCTGAGCCACCGCGCGCCGCGGAACCGCGCGAGCACGGAGCCATATCGACCCGAGACCGCGGCGGCGGCCTCACCTCAACGGTGCACCGGGGCCTCAGCGTCTTCAACCGCGCCCCCGCCGCCTCGGCCACCTCCTGGCTGCTCGCCTGCTGCACCAGCCTCGCCTGGGCCGAACGGGTGAGCGCGCACCGCCCGTACCCGACCCCGGACGCCCTGCTCGCCGCCGCCGACGAGGCCGCCTACGACCTCGCGCCCGCCCAGCTCGCCGCCGCCCTCGCCGCCGAACGGCCGCACGGCCCGCACCCCTCGGGCGTCCCGGCCGCCGCCCGGACGGCCCTGGACGCCGCGCACGCCGCGTACGAGAGCCGTTTCGGCCATGTCTTCGTCATCGCCCTGGAGGCGTACCGGAGCGAGGAGCACCTCGACCAGACCCTCTCCGGGCTGCGCGCCCGCCTCGCCAACGACGCCGAGGAGGAGCGCGTCGTCGCCGCCGACGAACTGCGCCGGGTGGCCCGCGCGCGACTCACCCGGCTCGTCTCCGGAATCGGCGGACAGCCCACGGACCAAGCACGGAAGCCCGAGAAATCAGGGGAATTTCCGGATTCCGGCCCCAGCGATAGCCCGTACGTGCCTGTTTGATCACACCTGCGGACCCCGGGCGGGCGTACCGACAGTTGGTCGATACGATGACGGACGGCCGGTGGACCGTACCCGGCCGGGCCAAACCGACACCGAAGCCGGCGCGGCCCCAATCCCCGCTCCCGGAGGGTTCTTCCGTGCCGGCTGGAACGCTGTACCGCGGCCGGGAAGGAATGTGGTCCTGGGTGGCTCATCGAGTCACCGGCGTCCTCATCTTCTTCTTCCTGTTCGTACACGTCCTCGACACCGCTCTCGTGCGTGTCTCCCCCGAGGCGTACGACGAAGTCGTGGCCACCTACAAGACACCGCTGGTCGCACTCCTTGAGTACGGCCTCGTCGCGGCCATCCTCTTCCACGCGCTCAACGGCCTGCGCGTCGTCGCCGTCGACTTCTGGTCGAAGGGCGCCCGCTACCAGAAGCAGATGCTCTGGACCGTCATGGCCGTCTGGTTCGTGCTGATGGTCGGGGCGCTCTACCCGGTCCTCGGCCACGCCGTCCGCGAAGTCTTCGGGAGCTGAGGCACATGTCCGCTGACACGACCGCTGCCAAGACCGACGACGTGACGCTCTACGACGTGGACAACCCCGCGCCCGTCATCGAGGCCCCGCGCAAGCGCACCAAGAAGACGCCGAAGGCCACCCGCGGCAACTTCGAGATGTACGGCTGGCTGTTCATGCGCCTGTCCGGCATCGTCCTGGTCGTCCTGGTCCTCGGCCACCTGCTGATCCAGCTCGTCCTCGACGGCGGCGTCTCCAAGATCGGCTTCGCCTTCGTGGCCGGCCGCTGGGCCTCCCCGTGGTGGCAGGCCTGGGACCTGGTGATGCTGTGGCTGGCGATGCTGCACGGCGCCAACGGCCTGCGCACGATCATCAACGACTACGCCGAGCGCGACAACACGCGCTTCTGGCTCAAGATGCTGCTGTACACCGCGACGGTGTTCACCGTCCTGCTGGGCACGCTGGTGATCTTCACCTTCGACCCGAACATCCGCTAGGCCCGGGGCTGAGGTAACCACTCATGAAGTTTCACAAGTACGACACCGTCATTGTCGGCGCCGGCGGCGCCGGCATGCGCGCCGCCATCGAGGCGACGAAGCGCAGCCGCACCGCCGTGCTGACCAAGCTGTACCCCACCCGCTCCCACACGGGCGCCGCGCAGGGCGGCATGGCCGCCGCGCTCGCCAACGTGGAGGAGGACAACTGGGAGTGGCACACCTTCGACACGATCAAGGGCGGCGACTACCTGGTCGACCAGGACGCCGCCGAGATCCTCGCGAAGGAGGCCATCGACGCGGTCCTCGACCTGGAGAAGATGGGTCTGCCGTTCGGCCGCACGGAGGCCGGCAAGATCGACCAGCGTCGCTTCGGCGGTCACTCCCGCAACCACGGTGAGGCCCCGGTCCGCCGCGCCTGCTACTCCGGCGACCGCACCGGCCACATGATCCTGCAGACGCTCTATCAAAACTGCATCAAGGAGGGCGTGGAGTTCTTCAACGAGTTCTACGTCCTGGACCAGCTCATCGTCGAAGAGGACGGCGTCAAGAAGTCCGCCGGCGTCGTCGCGTACGAGCTGGCCACCGGTGAGATCCACGTCTTCCAGGCGAAGTCGGTCATCTACGCCTCCGGCGGCACCGGCAAGTTCTTCAAGGTGACCTCCAACGCGCACACCCTCACCGGCGACGGCCAGGCGGCCTGCTACCGGCGCGGACTGCCGCTGGAGGACATGGAGTTCTTCCAGTTCCACCCGACCGGCATCTGGCGCATGGGCATCCTCCTCACCGAGGGCGCGCGCGGCGAGGGCGGCATCCTCCGCAACAAGGACGGCGAGCGCTTCATGGAGAAGTACGCGCCCGTCATGAAGGACCTCGCCTCCCGTGACGTCGTCTCCCGCTCCATCTACACGGAGATCCGCGAGGGCCGCGGCTGCGGTCCCGAGGGCGACCACGTCTTCCTGGACCTGACGCACCTTCCGCCGGAGCAGCTGGACGCCAAGCTCCCGGACATCACCGAGTTCGCGCGTACGTACCTCGGCATCGAGCCCTACACGGACCCGATCCCGATCCAGCCGACCGCGCACTACGCGATGGGCGGCATCCCGACCAACGTCGAGGGTGAGGTCCTGGCGGACAACACCACCGTCGTGCCGGGTCTGTACGCCGCGGGCGAGGTGGCCTGCGTCTCCGTGCACGGCGCCAACCGCCTGGGCACCAACTCGCTGCTCGACATCAACGTGTTCGGCCGCCGCTCCGGCATCGCCGCCGCGGAGTACGCGCACAAGGCCGAGTTCGTCGAGCTGCCGGAGAACCCGGCCGAGCTGGTCGAGGAGCAGGTCGAGCGGCTGCGGAACTCCACGGGCACCGAGCGCGTGGCGGAGCTCCGCAAGGAGCTGCAGGAGACCATGGACGCCAACGTCATGGTGTTCCGCACCGAGCAGACCATCAAGACCGCGGTCGAGAAGATCGGCGAGCTGCGCGAGCGCTACAAGAACGTGTCCGTCCAGGACAAGGGCAAGCGCTTCAACACCGACCTCCTGGAGGCCATCGAGCTGGGCAACCTGCTCGACCTGGCCGAGGTCATGGCCGTCTCCGCGCTCGCCCGCAAGGAGTCCCGCGGCGGTCACTACCGCGAGGACTTCCCCAACCGCGACGACGTGAACTTCATGCGCCACACCATGGCGTACCGCGAGGTCACGGGCGAGGGCGAGTCCGCGAAGGACTCGATCCGGCTCGACTACAAGCCGGTCGTCCAGACCCGCTACCAGCCGATGGAGCGTAAGTACTGATGGCAACTCCCGTACTGGACAAGGCCGAGGCCGAGGCCAAGGCCGCCTCGCCCTACATCACCGCCACGTTCCGGATCCGCCGCTTCAACCCGGAGATCTCGGACGAGGTGACCTGGGAGGACTTCCAGGTCGAGATCGACCCGAAGGAGCGTGTCCTCGACGCCCTTCACAAGATCAAGTGGGACCTCGACGGTTCGCTGACGTTCCGTCGCTCCTGCGCGCACGGCATCTGCGGCTCCGACGCGATGCGGATCAACGGCAAGAACAGGCTCGCCTGCAAGACGCTGATCAAGGACATCAACCCGGAGAAGCCCATCACGATCGAGGCCATCAAGGGCCTCACGGTCCTGAAGGACCTGGTCGTGGACATGGAGCCGTTCTTCCAGGCGTACCGCGACGTCATGCCGTTCCTCGTCACCGAGGGCAACGAGCCGACGCGTGAGCGCCTGCAGTCCCCCGAGGACCGCGAGCGCTTCGACGACACGACCAAGTGCATCCTGTGCGCCGCGTGCACGTCCTCGTGCCCGGTGTTCTGGAACGACGGGCAGTACTTCGGCCCGGCCGCGATCGTCAACGCGCACCGCTTCATCTTCGACTCGCGCGACGAGGCCGGGGAGCAGCGCCTGGAGATCCTCAACGACCGTGACGGCGTGTGGCGTTGCCGCACGACCTTCAACTGCACGGACGCCTGCCCGCGCGGCATCGAGGTCACGAAGGCGATCCAGGAAGTCAAGCGCGCCCTGATCACGCGCCGCTTCTGAGGTCCGTTCCCTTACGCGGCCGAGGCCCCGTCTCCCCTTGCGGGAGGCGGGGCCTCGCCCGTATGGGTGAACGCATGGGAACGGGACGTTCGAGGCCTGACCGGCCTACGATGATGTTCTCGACACCCGCCACCGGGAGGCCCACGATGTCCGCAGCACCCGTCGAGCACTTCGCCACTGACGCCACAGCGCCGTCGCTGCTCGAAGAGGCCAACACGCTCGTGGAGCGCCTCCCCGGCTACCGAGTCGAGATCATCGAGGGTCGCCTGACCGTGACACCGCCCGCAGACGTCGCCCACTCCAGGGCTCTCAACCGGCTGATCCGCCCGTTCATCGCCGTCGGCCTGGACGACGGCGGGACGGAAGTTCACCAGGCCATCGGGCTCTGGCTACCGACCGGCGCCGAGGACTTCGCCATCCCCGACCTGTCAATCGTCGACGCCGACATCGACGACCACCTCATCGAGAACAACTGCTACGACCCGGCGTGCTTCCGGCTGGTCCTGGAGGTCACCTCCAGCAACTACCGTGCCGACCTGCGCACCAAGGTCGCCGCCTACGCGGACGCCAAGGTCCCGGTCTATCTGATCGTCGACCGCAGGCACCAGCGCCTCCACGTCCTCACCGAGCCGCTGGCCTCGGGCTACGACAACCACGAGGTCTACGCCCCCGGCCAGACCGTCACCCTCCCCGATTCCATCGGCGCCGAAGTCACCCTCGACGTAGCCGAGATCCTCAAGGCCGGGGAGCCGCGCCGCCCCTAATGTGACGCCATGTCACTTCAACTGCTCGGCTTCGACAACGTCCTGCTGCCCGTGGGCGATCTGGGCGAGGCCGTGGACTTCTACGGGCGGGCCGGGTTCCCGCTCTCCTTCCGGCTCGACGAGGCCGGCATCGCCCTGTTGAAGGTGGGCGACGAGACCCCCGGCGTACTGCTGCGCCAGGAGGACGGGCTGCTGCCGCGCCCGCCGGGGCCCTGGGCCTGCCGGGTCTGGCTGGAGGTGCCGGACGCGCGGGCGGCCGCGCGGGAGTTGGCGGCGGCGGGGGTCGCGACGGATCCGCCCTTCTCCGTGTCGACCGGCTGGACCGTCGAACTGGCCGACCCCTGGGGCAATGTCATCGGGTTCACGGACTACCTGAAGCGGCCGACGCTCGCGCGCGTGCACCCCGTCGAGACCTCTCCCTGAAAGAGCATCCCCGGACCAGCGCCGAGACATTCGCTTGAACGTGTTCAAAAACAGGTCTACAGTCCATGACAACAGCTTTTGAACGCGTTCAAGAGGGCTGATGACGGCTTCCTGCCGTCCCCTCGGGCGCCGTGAAAGGGGCAGGGACCCATGGACCTCACCGTCCTCGCGTACGTCGTCTACCTGGCGATCAGCATCGGCCTCACCGTCTGGGTGGCCCGCACCCTCAGCCGCAACGGGCGGATCTTCCTCGCCGACGTCCTGCACGGCAACGAGAAGCTCGCGGACGCCGTCAACCACCTCCTGGTCGTCGGCTTCTACCTGGTCAACCTCGGCTTCGTCGCCCTCTACCTGGGGGCCGAGGAGGAGATACTCACCGCCCGCGAGATCTTCGAGGCGCTGTCGGTGAAGCTCGGCGTCGTCCTGCTCGTCCTCGGCGTGATGCACCTCGGCAACGTGTGGGTCCTCAACAAGATCCGGCGGCGCGGAATGATGGAGCGCGAGCAGCTGCCGCCCGTGCCGCCGCAGGGGCTGAGCGGTCAGCAGGGCGCCTGGGCCAAGCCGGCCGGGGCCTGACCGATGGCCGCCGCGACCGTCGCGGCCGACCGGGACCCCGCGCGGGTCCCGGTCCGCCGGCTCACCGTCCTGTACGACGCGGGCTGCCCGCTCTGCACCCACGTACGCCACTGGCTCGCCCGGCAACGGCAGTTGGTGCCGCTCGACCTGGTGCCCGCCCGGTCCGAGGAGGCGCTGCGGCGGTTCCCCGGGCTCGACCACGCGGCCACGCTCGACGAGATCACCGTCGTCGCCGACGGCGGGCAGGTCTACCGCGGGCCCGCCGCCTGGGTCGTCACCCTGTGGGCCCTCGCCGAACACCGCCCGCTCGCCCACCGCCTGGCCACGCCCACCGGCGCCCGCTTCGCACGCGGCGCCGCGCTCGCCGCCGCCAAGTGGCGCGAGGGATACCGGGGTCGGCCCGGCGGCGGCTGGGGCGGCGGGGTGTACCGCACCGCGGACGGCTGGACGTACGACCCGCAGCGCGGCTGGACCCGTACGACACCGTCCTGTGCCGACGGCTCCTGCACCACTCGTTAGGCTCTGTGACCGTGGCAGCGACGAACGACGAAGCAGGCGTGACCCCCGCCCTCGGCAAGGACGAAGGCGGGAAGCCGCCCGCGAAGAGCGAACAGACCCGCGCCCTGATCCTCGAGACGGCCATGCGGCTCTTCCAGGAACGCGGCTACGACAAGACGACGATGCGGGCCATCGCCAAGGAGGCCGGGGTCTCCGTCGGCAACGCGTACTACTACTACGCGGGCAAGGAACACCTCATCCAGGGCTTCTACGACCGGATCGCCGCCGAGCACCAGGCAGCGGTCCGGCCGGTCCTGGACCAGGAGACCGAACTTGAGGCGCGGCTCGCGGGCGTGCTGCGCTGCTGGCTCGACATCGCCCAGCCGTACCACGAGTTCGCCGCCCAGTTCTTCAAGAACGCCGCCGACCCGGACTCGCCGCTCAGCCCCTTCTCCGCCGAGTCGGAGCATGCGCGCGAGGCCGCAATCGACGTGCACCGCGAGGTGTTGCGCGGCTCGAAGACCAAGGTGCCCGAGGAACTCCGGGAGATCCTCCCGGAGTTGATGTGGCTGTCCCAGATGGGCCTCGTCCTGTACTGGGTGTTCGACCGTTCCGAGGGCCGCACCCGCAGCTACCGCCTCGCCGCCCGCGGCGCCCGCCTCACCACCCGCGGCATCGCCCTGGCCCGCTTCCGCGTGCTGCGCCCACTGGTCCGCGAGGTGCACGAGCTGTTCACGGACTTCCTGCCGGGGATGACCCGAGCCCCGCAGGACCGGTAGGGCCTAGGCCGTGTCCGGGGCCGGCTGCCGCGAGGGTTCAGGCCTGGCGGGAGGCCAGGGTCACCACGGTGATGTCGGAGGGCGCGCCCACGCGGACCGGCGGGCCCCAGGCGCCCGCGCCCCGGCTGACGTACAGCTGGGTGTCGCCGTAGCGTTCGAGGCCGGCCAGGGTCGGGTTGGCGAGGTCCGCGATGATGTTGCCGGGGAAAAACTGGCCGCCGTGGGTGTGGCCGGAGAGCTGCAGGTCGACGCCGTGCCGGACCGCGTCGTGGATCATCACGGGCTGGTGGGCGAGGAGCACGGAGGCGCGGCTGCGGTCGCGGTCGCCGAGGGCCTTGGCGTAGTCGGGGCCCTGCTGGTAGTTCTCGCCGGCGATGTCGTTGACGCCCGCGAGGTCGAAGCCGTCGATCTCGACGCGGGCGTTCTCCAGCGGGTGCAGGCCGAGTTCGCGTACGTGGTCGACCCACTGCTCGGCGCCCGCGAAGTACTCGTGGTTGCCGGTGACGAAGAACGAGCCGTGCTTGGCGCGCAGTTGGGCCAGCGGTTCGGCGGCCGGGCCGAGGTTCTCGACGCTGCCGTCGACGAGGTCGCCGACCACCGCGATCAGGTCGGGCTGCGTGGAGTTGATGGTGTCGACGATGCGCTGGGTGTGGGCGCGGCCGAGGATCGGGCCGAGGTGGATGTCGCTGACCACGGCGATCCTGAACCCGTGGGCGGCGCGCGGGAGTTTGGCCAGCGGCACGGTGACGCGCTTGATGCTCGGGCCGCGCAGCACGGTGTTCGCCCCGTACCCGACGGTGCCGAGCGCGGCGGCCACGGCGGCGCCGGCCACGAAGCGGGAGACGAAGAGGCGGCGCGAGGGGTCGGCGGCGCTCTCGGAGTCGTCCGCGTTCTCCTCTGCCGGTGCCGGCTCAGCTGATTCGGCGGGCTCGGTCGACTCCGCGGGCTCCGTGAGGGCCGCCGGGGTGTCGGGTGCGGAGGCGGCGGGCGGCTCCGACTCCCCGCCCACCAGGGCCGGTTCGGGGTTCTCGGCGGGGGTCGCCGCCACGGCGCCGGACTCACCCCTGCGGCGCAGCACCCGCAGCAGTACGGGCCGTACGAGCTCGCCCGCGAGCAGGGCGAGCGTCAGGTAGATGGAGATCGCCATCCACAGGTAACCGGGCCAGGCCAGGACCTGTTGGAGCCAGAACGGCGCATCGGCTCGGCCGCTCACGAAGGCGGCGATCATCAGCAGCGGCCCGGCGACGAACACGGCCGTGCCGATCCGGCGAGCGGTCGTGCGCCGCGCCGTGGTGTCGCGCACCACGCGCCGCCAGCCGTACCACTGCATGCCGACGACGACACAGGCGAGTCCGAGGAAGAGGAAGCTCACTGCGGCGCTCCCTATGACTTCCGGCGCAGTGCGCGCACTCCGCGCAACCCGATGACCCCGACGGCCGTCCCCAGAACAAAGGACACGACGGCGAGCGTCAGATGGACCCAGAAGTACGGGGTCGGATCGCCGGAGGTCTCGTCGAAGGCGAGCTTGCTTCCGTTGTTCCAGAGGTTCTTGACGAAAGTGATCCAGATGACCCAGGACCAGACGCCGAAGGCGAGCAGGAACCACGAGACCGGGCGGCTGAGCTTCATATCCCCAGTATCGCGTCCCGGTCGGGCACGCCGCCGTCGGGGTGGTTCGAGCGATGATCCCAAGACACAGCCGAACGAGCGGCGTACAGCTCGGCGAATCACCTGTAATTTCCTCACCGTGCCTGTGTTGACTGCATCTATCAAGCGAACGACCGCCGTTGCGGTGGTTTCTGCCGCCTTTCTGACCGCTTCTGTCGCAACTCCCGCCGTCGCGGACGACAGGCCGGGCGGCAAGCCGAGCAAGCCGAAGCCGCCCGCGTCGATGTCGAAGGTCGGCGGCGCGCGGCTCGGCCAGGCGGGTACGCAGGTGAACCTCGGGCCCGGCGCCCCGGTCCTGCCCAAGAAGCTCTCGGGCCGCTCGTGGATCGTCACCGACGCCGAGTCGGGCGACGTGCTCGCCGCGCACAACGCGCACTGGCGGCTGCCGCCCGCGAGCACGATGAAGATGCTGTTCGCCGACACCGTCCTGCCGAAGTTCCCCAAGGAGCAGAAGCACCTGGTCAAGAACTCCGAGTTGAGGGAGGTCGGCGCGGGCAGCAGCCTGGTCGGCATCAAGGAGAACAACGAGTACACGGTGCACGACCTGTGGCTCGGGGTGTTCCTGCGCTCCGGCAACGACGCGGTGCACGTGCTGTCCCACATGAACGGCGGCATCGACAAGACCGTCGCGGACATGCAGAAGCACGCCGATGAGCTGCAGGCCCTCGACACCCATGTGGTCAGCCCCGACGGCTACGACGCGAAAGGCCAGGTCTCCTCCGCGTACGACCTGACGCTGTTCGCGCGCTCGGGGATGCAGAAGAAGGACTTCCGGGAGTACGCGGCTACCGCCACTGCCCAGTTCCCCGGCGAGGGCAAGGGCAAGAAGCGCGAGCACTTCGCCATCCAGAACACCAACCGGCTGCTCACGGGCGCGGACGGCGTGACCCCGTACAAGGGCATCGCGGGCGTCAAGAACGGGTCGACGACCAACGCGGGCACGACGTTCACCGGGGTCGCCGAGCGGAACGGGAAGGTGCTGCTCGTCACCGTCATGAACCCCGACTCGGACGAATCCCAGGCCGTCTACAAGGAGACCGCCCGGCTGCTCGACTGGGGCTTCGCCGCAGCGGACAAGGTCGAGCCGGTGGGCCAGTTGGTCGCCCCGGCAAGCAGCGACCGGAACGCGAAGGGCGCCGCCGCGCCCGAGAAGTCCCCGGCCGCCGAGAAGCCCGAACAGGCCTCGGAGCGGGAGGAGTCGAGCGGTCTCGGCATCGCGCTCGCCGTGGCCGGCGGGGTGCTTGTCCTTGTCGGCGCGGGCGTGTTCCTGGTCAACCGGCGTTGGCCGCTGCCGGAGTTGGTGCGGCGGCTGCCGCGGCGTTGAGGTTTACGGGGTTGCGTCCGGCGGCGTCGCCTTGGGCGCCGCCGATCGCCCTTCGGGCTCGTCCTCAAGCGCCGGACGGGCTGATTTCGTCCTCGTCCTCGTCCTCGTCCTCGGGCTCCGGACTCGCTGATGGTGTCGCCGTCCACGCCGCGCAGAACAGCAGCAGCTTCGCCGTGAAGTTGATCCACAGCAGCAGCGCGACCGGGGTGCCGAACGCGCCGTACATCGACTTGCCCGCGACGCCCCTGATGTAGCCGCCGAGCAGCGCCTTGAGGAGCTCGAAGCCGACGGCGCCGATGAGGGCGGCGACGACGAGCCGGCGGCGCGGCGGATGCACGCCGGGCAGCAGCGTCAGGACGTACAGCAGGATCAGGAAGTCCGCGAGGACGGCGAAGGCGAAGACGGCGGCGGAGAGCACCGGGCCGATCCACGCCTGGTCGTCCACGCCGAGCGCCTTGGTGATCCGGGAGACGGCGGAGTTGCCGATCCCCGAGGCGACGAGCGAGACCAAGCCGACCGCGCCGAGCCCGACAAGGATGCCCGCGTCCTTGAGCTTGCTCAGGAAGGGGTTCTCCTCCTCGTCGTCCTTGCCCCACACCGCGCGCAGGCAGTCCCGCATCGAGCCGACCCAGCCGATGCCGGTGAAAAGGAGCAGCGCGCCGGCGACCAGGCCGACGGTGCCCGCGTTCTGCACCAGGGCGTCGATGTCCAGCTGCTCGGAGATGCCGGGGACCTGCTCGCTGAGCTTGTCCTGGAGTTCGGCCTGCTGCTTCTTGCTGAGGGTCGCGGCGGCCACGGCGGCGGCGACGGTCAGGAGCGGGAAGAGCGCCAGGAAGCTGAGGAAGGTCATCGCCGCGGCGAGGCGCGACCAGTGCACGCGGTCCAGGGTTTCGTAACTGCGCCAGGCGTGCGTGGCCATCAGGCGGGTCACGAGGGGTCCCACGACGGGGAGGTTCTTCAGCCAGTCCATGATCTCTGTCTGCCCTCCGAGCGGAAGACCAAAGTCCGAGTACCCCGGAAGCACACCACAGTCGGCGGGCGCGGTCGCGGAGGCGGCGGAGGGTCAGGCCGTGGAGAGGGGGCCGCGCGGGGTGCAGGAGTCCCTGGGCTCGCCCTGCGCCGGCACCGTCGCGGAGCCGAAGGAGAAGTCGCGCAGCTTGCGCCAGACGGCGTCCGCGCCCTGCTCGTAGAGCGCGAAGCCGGTGCAGGGCCATTCGGCGGCGTACTCGCTGAGCTCGGCGAAGGCGCGGTCCATGGCCGCCTCGTCGATGCCGTGCGCCACCGTGACATGCGGGTGGTACGGGAACTGCAGCTCGCGCGCGACCGGCCCGGAGGCGTCGCGGACCTGCTTCTGCAGCCAGGTGCAGGCCTCGGCGCCCTCGGCGACCTGCACGAAGACCACCGGCGACAGCGGGCGGAACGTGCCCGTGCCGGAGAGCCGCATCGGGAAGGGCCGGCCGGCGGCGGCGACCTCTTCGAGGTGCCGCTCGATCGCGGGCAGCTTGTCCGCGTCCACCTCGGTCGGCGGCAGGAGCGTGACGTGCGTGGGAATGCCGTGTGCCGCGGGGTCACCGAAGCCCGCGCGCCGCTCCTGGAGCAGGCTGCCGTGAGGCTCCGGGACCGCGATCGAAACGCCGAGCGTTACGGTCCCCACGTCGTTCTCCTCTGTCGTGCGACTGACCTGTGAAGGGCCCCGGCGGTCGGTGCCGGGGCCGAGGTTGGTTCGTTCGGTTCGGGTTCAGTGCTTCGCCGGGACGAAGCCGACCTTCTCGTACGTGGCGGCCAGCGTCTCCGCCGCCACGGACCGGGCCTTCTCCGCGCCCTTGGCCAGGATCGAGTCCAGCGTCTCCGGGTCGTCGAGGTACTCCTGCGTACGCTCGCGGAACGGGGTCACGAACTCGACCATGACCTCGGCGAGGTCTGTCTTCAGCGCACCGTAGCCCTTGCCGACGTACTTCTGCTCCAGTTCCGGAATTCCCGCTCCGGTGAGGGTGGAGTAGATGCTCAGCAGGTTGGACACGCCCGGCTTGGCCTCGCGGTCGAAGCGGATCTCGGTGTCCGTGTCGGTGACGGCGCTCTTGACCTTCTTGGCCGTGGCCTTGGGCTCGTCGAGCAGGTTGATGAGGCCCTTCGGCGTGGAGGCCGACTTGCTCATCTTGATCGTCGGGTCCTGCAGGTCGTAGATCTTCGCCGTCTCCTTGAGGATGTGCGGCGCCGGGACCGTGAACGTCTCGCCGAAGCGGCCGTTGAAGCGCTCCGCGAGGTCGCGGGTCAGCTCGATGTGCTGGCGCTGGTCCTCACCGACCGGGACCTCGTTCGCCTGGTACAGGAGGATGTCCGCGACCTGCAGGATCGGGTACGTGAACAGGCCCACGGAGGCACGGTCCGCGCCCTGCTTGGCCGACTTGTCCTTGAACTGCGTCATCCGGGAGGCCTCGCCGAAGCCGGTGAGGCAGTTCATGACCCAGGCCAGCTGGGCGTGCTCGGGCACGTGGCTCTGCACGAAGAGGGTGCAGCGCTCCGGGTCCAGGCCGGCGGCGAGGAGCTGGGCGGCGGCGAGCCGGGTGTTGGCGCGCAGCTCCGCGGGGTCCTGCGGGACCGTGATCGCGTGCAGGTCGACGACCATGTAGTACGCGTCGTGGGTCTCTTGCAGGGAGACCCACTGGCGGACGGCGCCGAGGTAGTTGCCGAGGTGGAACGAGCCGGCGGTGGGCTGGATTCCGGAGAGCACGCGAGGTCGGTTGGCCATGTTGGCCATTGTCTCAGGTGCGGGGCGTTGTTCGGGCCGGGTTGGGTGTTGCCTCCCCCACCCCGCCCCGGGGCTCCGCCCCGGCCCCTGGCTCGCGCTCCGCGCGCATGGATCCCCTCCCCGCCCCTTCCCGAAAGCCTGCGGCGCCGTTTGCGCAGTTCCCCGCGCCCGTTAAAAGGGGCGCGGGGAACTGCGCGACCAGCCACGACGGCGCGGTAGACGAACGAACACCGCCGGAGGCTTTCGGGAAGGGGCGGGGAGGGGGAAAATCAGCTCAGGTCCACGCCCGGGTACAGCGGGAAGCCCGCGACCAGGTCGGAGGCTCGGCGGGCCACCTCGTCGGAGGTCTTCTCGTCGAGGACGTGCTGGGCCTTGGACACCGCGCCCTTGCTCGTCTTGCCCTGCTCCGTAGCCGAAAGCACCGTGACGATGAGAGCCGCGATCTCGTCCATCTCCGCGCCCCCGAGCCCCCGCGTCGTCAGCGCCGGCGTGCCGATGCGGATGCCCGACGTGTACCAGGCGCCGTTCGGGTCGGCCGGGATCGCGTTGCGGTTGGTGACCACGCCGGAGTCCAGCAGCGCGGCCTCCGCCTGGCGTCCGGTCAGGCCGTACGAGGACGCCACGTCGATCAGGTTCAGGTGGTTGTCCGTACCGCCCGTGACCAGGGTCGCGCCGCGCCGCATCAGGCCCTCGGCGAGTGCGCGGGCGTTGTCGACGACGCGCTGCGCGTAGTCCTGGAAGTCGGGGCGGCGGGCCTCGGCGAGGGCGACGGCCTTGGCGGCCATGACGTGCGGCAGCGGGCCGCCGAGCACCATCGGGCAGCCGCGGTCCACCTGGTCCTTGAGGCTGTCGTCGCACAGGACCATGCCGCCGCGCGGGCCGCGCAGCGACTTGTGCGTGGTGGTGGTGACGATCTGGGCGTGCGGGACCGGGTCGAAGTCGCCGGTGAGGACCTTGCCGGCGACGAGGCCCGCGAAGTGCGCCATGTCGACCATGAGCGTCGCGCCGACCTCGTCGGCGATCTCCCGCATGATCCGGAAGTTCACCAGGCGCGGGTAGGCCGAGTATCCGGCGACGATCACCAGCGGCTTGAACTCGCGGGCCTGGGCGCGCAGCGCCTCGTAGTCGATGAGACCGGTGGCCGGGTCGGTGCCGTAGGAGCGCTGGTCGAACATCTTGCCCGAGATGTTCGGGCGGAAGCCGTGCGTGAGATGGCCGCCCGCGTCCAGGGACATGCCGAGCATGCGCTGGTTGCCGAAGGCGCTGCGCAGCTCGGCCCAGTCGGCGTCGGAGAGGTCGTTGACGTTGCGGACGCCGGCCGCGGCCAGGGCCGGGGCCTCGACGCGGTCGGCGAGGATCGCCCAGAACGCGACCAGGTTGGCGTCGATGCCGGAGTGCGGCTGGGCGTAGGCGTGCTGCGCGCCGAACAGCTCGCGGGCGTGCTCGGCGGCGAGCGCCTCGACCGTGTCGACGTTGCGGCAGCCTGCGTAGAAACGGCGGCCGACGGTGCCCTCGGCGTACTTGTCGCTGAACCAGTTGCCCATGGCGAGCAGCGTGGCCGGCGATGCGTAGTTCTCCGAGGCGATCAGCTTGAGCATCTCGCGCTGGTCGGCGAGCTCCTGGCCGATGGCGTCGGCGACGCGGGGCTCGACGCCGCGGATCACGTCGAGGGCGCTGCGGAACGCGGTCGACTCCGTGGAGCGGGGCGGGGTGGCGGACATGGTGGGGACCTCCGGACGCGGTGACGGTCGTTGTCGGTACGACGCTTCGTACGGTCTCGTACGACGTTCTCGGTACGGCCCAGGCGCACGGCACACAGTTCACGGACCGCTCCCCGATGGTTGACCCCATCTCAGCGCGCCAGTCACGGCCCGCTGCTCACCTTACCGGCGTGCACGGCGGGCGAGGTTTCCTCGTCCGTCATGCGAGCGACGATAGGCATGGGGGGAACATCCCGCCCCCCGTGGGTCCCTAGCTCCACGACGAACGGAGATCCCGTGTCCCGTACGGAACAGGCCATCGCGTCGGCCGACGCCCACAGCGCGCACAACTACCACCCGCTGCCCGTGGTCGTCGCCACGGCCGAAGGCGCCTGGATGACCGACGTCGAGGGCCGCCGCTACCTCGACATGCTCGCCGGGTACTCGGCGCTGAACTTCGGGCACGGCAACCGGCGCCTCCTCGACGCGGCCCGCGCCCAGCTGGAGCGGGTCACGCTGACCTCGCGGGCCTTCCACCACGACCGCTTCGCGGACTTCTGCACGCAGCTCGCCGAGCTGTGCGGCATGGACATGGTGCTGCCCATGAACACGGGCGCGGAGGCCGTCGAGACGGCGGTGAAGACCGCCCGGAAGTGGGGCTACCGCACCAAGGGCCTCCTCGACGGCACCGCGAAGATCGTCGTCGCGGCCGACAACTTCCACGGCCGTACGACGACGATCATCAGCTTCTCCACGGACCAGGAGGCCCGCGCCGACTTCGGCCCGTACACGCCGGGCTTCGAGATCGTGCCGTACGGCGACCTGGAGGCCATGCGGGCGGCCGTCACCGACAACACGGTGGCCGTGCTGCTCGAACCGATCCAGGGCGAGGCGGGCGTCCTCGTGCCGCCGGCCGGGTACCTCGCGGGCGTGCGCGAGCTGACCCGGGAGCTGGACGTCCTGTTCATCGCCGACGAGATCCAGTCGGGCCTCGGCCGTACGGGAAAGACCTTCGCGTGCGAGCACGAGGGCGTCGTGCCCGACATGTACGTGCTCGGCAAGGCGCTCGGCGGCGGCGTCGTGCCGGTGTCGGCGGTGGTGGCGTCGGCGGACGTGCTCGGGATCTACAAGCCGGGCGAGCACGGCTCGACCTTCGGCGGGAACCCTCTGGCGTGCGCGGTCGCCCTTGAGGTGATCGCGATGCTGCGCACCGGTGAATTCCAGGAGCGGGCAACGGAGTTGGGCGAGCATCTGCACCGCGAGCTGAACCTGCTCGTCGGCGGCGGCGCGGTCCGCGAGGTGCGCGGGCGCGGACTGTGGGCGGGCGTCGACATCGACCCGTCGTACGGCACGGGCCGGGAGATCTCCGAGAAGCTGATGGAGCGGGGCGTGCTCGTGAAGGACACGCACGGGTCGACCATCCGGATCGCGCCGCCCCTGGTGATCTCCAAGGAGGACCTGGACTGGGGGCTCGACCAGCTGCGGGCGGTACTCACGAAGTAGACCCGGCGAACCAGGTGAACCGGGTGAGCCCGCCCGCAGCGGGCGCTACAGGATCACGTGCGGCAGGAACCGCGCGTACTCGTCGGTGATCAGACCCGACGACTCCCGGATGCCGAGCCCCGCCGCCTCGTCCTCGACGACCCACGCGCCGAGCACCACGCGGTTGCCGTCGAAGTCGGGCAGCGGGGCCAACTCCTGGTAGCAGCACGGCTCGTCGCGCAGCTCCGGCTCCGCGCCCGACTCGTGCACGGTGACGCCGGCGCCCTCGCGGCCGAGCAGCGGCTTCGCCACGTACCCGCCCTCGGCGGCCAGCTCGCGGGGGCCGTCGAGGTAGGCGGGCAGCAGGTTGGGGTGGCCCGGGTACAGCTCCCAGAGGATCGCGAGGAGCGCCTTGTTGGAGAGCAGCATCTTCCAGGCCGGCTCGATCCACAGGGTGGTGCCGGTGCCGCCGCCGTTGTCCAGGGTGTCCAGGACCTGCGGGCCGAACGGGTCGGTGGCCAGCCACTCCCACGGGTAGAGCTTGAAGCAGCTGCGGATGAAGCGGAGCTTCTCGTCCACGAACCGGCCGGAGATCCGGTCCCAGCCGATGTCCTCCATCGAGATGGCCTCGGTCTCGATGCCGGCCTGCTGCGCGGTCTCACGCAGGTACGCGACCGTCATCAGGTCCTCGCCCAGCTCGTCGCCGTTGGAGTGCGCGAAGTACAGCGGGCTGCCCGGCGGGAGCAGCGAGGCCTGCTTCTTCCAGGCGTCGATCAGCCGCTCGTGCAGCGAGTTCCACTGGTCGGCGCCGGGGAAGCGCTCCTCCATCCAGAACCACTGCGGGCTCGCCGCCTCGACGAGCGAGGTGGGGGTGTCCGCGTTGTACTCCAGCATCTTGGCCGGGCCCGTGCCGTCGTACCGCAGGTCGAACCGCCCGTACACGGACGGGAGTTCGTCCCTGCGCCGCCAGGCCTCCGCGATCAGGGATGCGAGGCGCGGGTCGGTGATGCCGAGGTCGGCGAAGCGGTCCTGCTCGACGATGTGCGCGGCCGCGGCCAGGCACATGCCGTGTAGCTCCTCGACGACCTCCTCCAGGGCCTCGACCTCCGGCAGCGAGAAGACGTAGTACGCGCTCTCGTCCCAGTACGGGCGCAGCGAGTCGTCCGGGTAGCGGGTCAGCGGGTAGATGCAGCCCTGCTCCTCGACCGTCTGCTGCCAGCCCTCGCGGGGTTCGGTCGTGCGGCGCTCCACGGGTCAGCCGCCGCTGGAGGAGGAGCAGCCGAAGCCGCCGCGGGACACGGACGACTTGTCGAAGCTGCCGCCCTCGACCTTGCCGTTCTTGGAGCTGCCGCCGTAGTAGTACGAGCCGCTGCCGCCACTGCCGCTGCTGCTGCCGCCGCCCTTGCACTCGTAACTCGGCAGCTGCTTGCGGGACATGGGGTCCACGCAGCGCTTGTCCGGCTCGGAGCCGCAGGCGCTGAGCGAGACGGCGAGGAGGCCCATGCCGCCGAGGATCACCGTGCTGGAGCGCAGCTTGCGCGGGTTGCTCGACTTGCTCGGCTTGGCGCCCATGCGCCGCTTGCCCGTGTCGGGCGCCGTTTCGATCGCTGTCTCGACGTTCGTCCCGATCGTCATGATCCGGCCACTCCCCCGCTGTCCGTCCGTTGTCCGTACGTGGTGTTCGACTCCCGCCAGCGTAGAGAACCGCCCCCGCGAGGCCGCAAGCTGACCCCTTGTCAGGGTCGCTGACTACTGTTGGTTCGTGCTGATTGGGATGGTTTGCGCGCTGGGTTCCGCGGTCTGCTACGGCACGGCCTCCGTCCTCCAGGCCGTCGCGGCCCGCGCGGTCGCCCCCGGCACGGGCTCCGGCGTCGACCCCGCTGCTGCTCCGCTCCCTGCGCCAGTGGCGCTATCTCGCCGGTCTCACCCTGGACCTCCTCGGCTTCGTCCTGCAGATCGTCGCGCTGCGGTCCATCCCCATCTACGCGGTGGGGGCCGCGCTCGCCGCGAGCCTCGCGGTGACGGCGGTGGTCGCTTCGTGGCTGCTCCGGGTGCGGCTGAGCGGCGCCGAGTGGGCGGCGGTCGGGGTGGTGGTCGCGGGGCTCGCGATGCTCGGGCTCGCCTCAGGCCCGGAGGGCGCGCGCCCCGGCTCGACGGCCCTCTCGTACGCGATGCTCGGCGCGGCGGTCGGCGTGCTGCTGGTCGGCGTGGTCGCGGGGCGGCTGCCGGGGCGGGCGCGGGCGCTGCTGCTCGGGCTCGGGTCGGGGTGCGGGTTCGGGGTGGTGGAGGTGTCGGTGCGGCTCATCGACTCCCTGGCTCCGCGGGTGCTGATCGCCGAGCCGGCGACGTACGCGCTCCTTGTCGGTGGGGGTGCGGCGTTCCTGCTCCTCACGTCCGCACTGCAGCGGGGGTCCGTGACCACGGTCACGGCGGGGCTCGTGCTCGGCGAGACGGTCGGGCCCGCGGTCGTCGGCGTGGCGTGGCTGGGCGACCGCACCCGCGAGGGCCTTGCCTGGCTGGCGATCCTCGGCTTCTTGGTGGCGGTCGCGGGGGCGTTGGGGCTGGCACGGTTCGGGGAGGCTCCGGCGGGGGCTCGGCCTGCGGGGTGACTTTGTTTTTCACTCCCCTCCCCGCCCCTTCCCGAAAGCCCTGCGGACAGCTCCGGGGACTCCGCCCCCGGCCCCCGGCCCGGGGCTGCCGCCCCCGCCCCCCACCACCACGGGGCTCCGCCCCGGACCCCGTTTCTGATCCCCGCCCTGCCCCTTCCCGAAAGACTGCCGTCGGCTACGGGGGCTCCGCCCCCGGACCCCCGCTCCTCAAACGCCGGCGAGGCTGAATTTGGCCCCGCCCGCGGATGCCTGGGGCGCTGGGCTTGCCCCTGCCCCTCAGATGCCGTGGGCAGATTTCCCCAGATACCAGGGGGTGCGGTTTGGCCCTGCCCTCAGATGCGGGGGGGCTGGATTGTTGCTGACTCGGGGGCCGAACTTTCCGATCTGGGGCTGCGATGGCGCCCCGACAGGGCCGCGGGGAACTGCGCGACCAGCCACGACGGCGCGGCAGCCAAACGACAGCCGGGGGCCGGGGCGAAGCCCCGAGGCGGGGGGGCTGGGGGCGCAGCCCCGTCAGGGGCGCGGGGAACTGCGCGACCAGCCACGACGAAACGGGCAGCCGAACGACGGCCCGGGTCCGGGGGCGGCAGCCCCGGGCAGGTGCGGGGGCTAGAAGGGAGGCCGTGGGACAGCGTCCGGAAGCAGGGCTGGAGGCGGCAGCGTCCGGTGGCAGGGCCGGGCCGCAGTGCCCGGGAGCAGGGGCCGGGCCGCAGTGGTCGGAAGCAGGGGCTGGGGGTGCAAGCCCGGGAGTTGTCCCGCGCGGGCGGGACGGGCGAGGGTCACGTGATCGCGGCCAGCGCATCGCACAGCGCCCCCACCGCCCCCGCCCACCCGTGATCCGCCGGCGTCCCGTACCCCACGACCAGTGCCGATCGGCCGGGAGCGGGCGGCGCCTCCGGGTGGCGGAAGCGGTCGAGGCCGAGGACGGTGAGGCCGTGCCACGCCGCCGCCCGGATCGCCGACTCCTCGCTGACTCCCGGGAGTTCGAGCACCGCGTGCAGCCCCGCCGCGATCCCGCTCACCCGCACCCCGGGCACCCGCGCGCCAAGGGCGGCCACGAGTTCGTCGCGGCGGCGCCGGTAGCGCAGGCGGGCGGCGCGTACGTGGCGGTCGTACGCCCCCGAGGTCAGGAACTCGGCGAGGGTCAGCTGGTCGATCGCGCCACAGGCCCAGTCCGAGGGCCCCTTGGCGCGTGCGACCTCGGCGGCGAGCCCGGCGGGCAGGACCAGCCAGCCGAGCCGCAGCGCCGGGGCGAGGGACTTGCTCGCGGTGCCGAGGTACACCACCCGGTCGGGGTCGAGGCCCTGCAGCGCGCCGACCGGCTGCCGGTCGTAGCGGAACTCGCCGTCGTAGTCGTCCTCCAGGATCAGCCCGCCGGAGCGCCGCGCCCAGTCGACCGCCTCCGCACGCCGCTCCGGCGGCAGCGCGACGCCGAGCGGGAACTGGTGGGCGGGCGTGAGCAGCACCGCGTCGGGGCGAAGCCGCGTCAACTCGCCGGTGCGGGTGGCCCGTTCGTCGTACGGCAGCGGGGGTGTGCGCAGGCCCGCGGCGGCGAGGAGTTCGCGGTGCACGTCGAGGCCGTACGACTCGACGGCGACGGCCGCGGACCCGTGGCCGCGGCGCTCGCGCAGTACGCGGGCGAGCAGCATCAGGCCGTGGGCGGCGCCGGAGCAGACGACGATGCGGTCCGGGTCGGCGTGGACGCCGCGGGCGCGCGCCAGGTAGTCGGCGAGCGCGGTGCGCAGTTCGACGCGGCCGCGCGGATCCCCGTACCCGAAGGCCTCGTTGGGCGCGGCGGAAACGGCCTTGCGGGCGGCCTTGAGCCACTCGGCGCGCGGGAACGCGGACACGTCGGGGTTGCCGGGGCTCAGGTCGTGGCGCGCGGGGCCCGGTGTGCGGCGCGGGGGCGGGGCGGTGGCCGGGCGGCTGACGGCGCGCTCGGCGACACGGGTGCCGGAGCCCTGGCGCGCGGTGAGCCAGCCCTCGGCGACCAGGTCGGCGTAGGCGTGGGCGACGGTGTTGCGGGCGACGCCCAGGTCGGCGGCGAGGGTGCGGGAGGACGGCAGCCGGGTGCCGGGGGCGAGCCGGCCGCCGCGCACGGCCTCGCGCAGGGCGTCGGTGAGGCCCTTGCGGACGCCGGGTCCGCGGATGTCCACATGCAGGTCGACGCCGCTGTCGCCGGAGCCGGAGCCGGAGCCGGAGCCGGAGCCGGAGCCGGAGCCGGAGCCGGAGCCGGAGCCCGGCAGAGTGGCCCATGAATCAGCCATGGAAATGGACCATACGCCTGGGCCATCGGCTTCGTAGGGTCGGGTTCATGAGCAAGTTCCTGAGCGACGAGCCCGCAGGCGACAAGCCTGTGAGCGGCAAGGCTGTGAGCGACGAGCCGGTAAGCGGTGGTGAGAGCGCCGGCGGCCATGTGCGGCACGACTTCGCCCCCGAGCACACCCCCCGCATGGAGTGGGCCAAGCTCGCCCCCGATGTGTACAAGGCGATGTGGCAGCTGGAGAAGGCCGCGCGTCAGGGCCTCGACCCGGCCCTTTACCACCTGGTCAAGATCCGCGCCTCGCAGATCAACCACTGCGCGTTCTGCCTCGACATGCACACCAAGGACGCGCTCGCCGAGGGCGAGTCGGTGGAGCGGATCGTGCAGCTGAGCGCCTGGGAGGAGTCGAAGCACTTCTATACGCGCAAGGAGATCGCGGCGATCGAACTCACCGAGGCCGTCACGGTGTTGACGGAGGGCTTCGTGCCGGACGAGGTGTACGGGCGGGCCGCGAAGGAGTTCGAGGAGGCCGAACTCGCCCAGCTGATCGCGGCGATCACGACGATCAACGCCTGGAACCGGTTCAGCGTCGCCACCCGCAAGGTGCCGGGCCACTACCGGCCCGCGGCGGCCCGCTCATGAGGCCGTACCCCCGCACCACCGAACTCCCCACCGAATTCCGCGAGTCGATGCAGGCGCTGAGCGCCGCCGCCAAGCGCGGGCTCGGCGACGGCACGCTCGCCGAGCTCGTCATGATCCGGGCCTCGCAGATCAACCGCTGCGCGTTCTGCCTCGACATGCATCTGACGCTGGCGCGCAAGGCCGGCGAGTCGGCGGACCGCCTGGACCTCCTCGGTACGTGGGAGGAGACGACCGGCACGTACACGGACCGCGAACGCGCGGCGCTCGCCCTCACGGAGGCGGTCACGGAGCTCACGACGACGGGCTTCGTCCCGGACGAGGTGTACGCGACGGCCGCCGCGCACTTCGACGACCGCGAACTCGCCCACCTCATCGGGGTGATCACGGCGATCAACTCCTGGAACCGCCTGATGGTCGCCCGCCGCATCCAACCCGGAGGCCCCGCATGGACGTGACCACCTTCCGAGCCCTGCACCACGACCGCGCCCCCGACGACCCGCTGATCCTCCCCGGCCCCTGGGACGCGGCCAGCGCCCGCGCCTTCGCCGCGGCGGGCTTCCCGGCCCTGGCGACGCCGAGCGCGGGCATCGCGGAGTCCCTCGGCCACGAGGACGGGGCCACCCCGGCCGACGAGATGTTCGCCGCGGTCACCCGGATCACCCGCGCCGTCGCGGAGTTCGGCATCCCCGTCTCCGCGGACCTGGAGTCGGGATACGGCCTGCCGGCCCGGGAACTCGTCGAGCGCGCCCTGGAGGCGGGCGCGGTCGGCGTCAACCTGGAGGACTCGGACCCGTCGGGCGCCCTCAACGACCCGGAACGGCAAGCGGATTGGCTGGCCGCCGTGCGTTCGGCGGCCGGCGACGCCCTCTTCGTCAACGCCCGCGTGGATACGTACGTACAGGGCGTGCCGGACATCGAGGAGACCGCGCGCCGCGGCCGGCTGTACGTGGAGGCGGGCGCGGACTCGATCTACCCCATCCTGTGCCCACCGGACCACCTCCCGGACCTGCGCACAGCGATCCCGGCCCCACTGAACGCCTTCGCGCTTCTGGACGACGGCCCGAGCCCACGCGAACTCGGCCAACTCGGCGCTTCTCGGGTGACGTTCGGACCGGGGCTGCTGCGACGAGTGATGGGGGCGGCGGGAGAGATCGCGCGGGAAGTGCAGGAATGGTGACGATTACCTGCCGACCGCTGCCTGAGCGCTTGTTCGACGAAGGTATCGTGCCGGGCGGGGCTGCGGCTCGGCCGCGGGGCCTTTTCGACCGCTCGACACACGGGGAGACAGTCGGTCCATGGGGGATCATTTCAAGACAGACGTCGGTCAACTCGCAGAGTTCCTCAAAAACCTCGAAGGGTGCGTACGGGAACTGAACGAGGCACGTACCGCTCTGCAGCATGTGCGGGCCGACCAGATCGGCACACCGCGGCTCGACGAGGCCTGCGACAAGTTCCAGGACGAGTGGAAGTACGGCGCCGAGCAGACCAAGAAGATGATCGACGCCATCAGCGAGGGCGTGAAGGCCAACAAGAAGGGCTACGAAGAGGTCGAAGAGGCCTTGGAGAAGGCCCTCAAGCACATCGAGAAGTCGGGCACGTCCGGGGGTGCCCAGTAAATGGCGGCGAACCCGTACCCCAACATCGGCTGGAATCCCGTACCCGGCATACCCACCGAGGTCACCGGTCTCCAGAAGAAGGTGGCCACGGCGGCCACCGCGCTCGACACCTGCCACCAGCAGCTGCAGAAGCTGCTCGGCGAGTCCAGCTACTGGCAGGGCGACGCCGCCGAGCAGTTCCGCAAGACCCTCGACGGCGATCTCCCCAAGTACCTCAAGGAAGCCGCGACTTCCCTGCAGACCGCCGCCTCCCAGCTGCACAACTGGGACGGCCATCTCGCCTCCAACCGCGAGCTGGCGCAGAAGTACGACGCCGACATCGCCGAGAAGAGGTCCGCGGCGGAGAAGGCGAAGGGCTCGTACGAGCAGGCCGCGAAGCACCCCGACCTGACCCCGGCCAAGCAGTACCCGAGCCAGGCCGAGGCCGACGCCGCCACCGCCCGGATGCGTTCGGCCGAGCAGAGTCTCAACGAGGCGTCCGTCGCACTGACCAAGGCGAACGCCGAGTACGAGGACATCGACCGCAAGATCAAGACGCTGGAGACCCAGCACGCCGACCAGGCCGAGACCGTCGCGAAGGCGCTCGACGGTTCCACGAAGAAGGCGCCCGACGAGCCCGGCTTCTGGAGCAAGGTCGGGGACGTCCTCAAGTCGGTCGGCGAGTTCCTGCTCGAACACGCCGGCACCATCGGTGCCATAGCTGGTCTGCTCGCGCTCTTCCCGACGCCGCTCACCCCGCTGTTCGCCGGCATCGCCGTGGTGGCCAGCGCCGCGTCCATGGGCAAGAACCTCGCCGATCCGGAGTTCCGAAGTCAGCTGATGGGCGGCGGCAGCGGCATGGACACCTTCGCCGCCTGGGCGTCGCTCGCCGGTGACACCGTCGGCATGATCCCGGGCGGCAAGGCCCTCGGTATGGCCGCCAAGGAAGTCACCGAAGGTGTCGCGGACGCCACCCGCTGGGGTGTCGCGGTGTCCAACAGCGAGAAGGCGGGCGCCTTCTTCAAGGAGATCGTCCCGGCCTTCTCGAAGAACGCCACCGACGACGTCGCCGACGCCTGGCGCGCGGCCGGCGAGTCGGCCGGCGGCTCGGCCAAGCTGATGGGCGAGATCACCGCCAACGGCCTCAACGTCGGCGCGAACCTGATCTCCTCCGCGGAGAGCCTCGGCCTGGTCGACAAGGACGGCGCCGAGCACAACGCGGCCGAGGGCACGAAGGCCGCCGCCACCGCACACAGCATCGCCGGACTCCTGGGCTGGGCGTGATGCCGATGTCCCCGGCCCTGGAAAGGACCACCGCCCCGTGACGGAACTCTCGACGAGCGCCGGGCCCGCCCGCACGCCGTCCCTCTGGTACGGGCTGCCGCACGGCTACGCCCAGATCGACCTCGACCCGCCACTGGAAGGCGTCGTCGAACTCCTCCGGCAGCTCGTCACGCTGCCCGGGGAGGAACGCGACCGTGCGGAAGAGGTGCTGCGCTTCTACACCGCCACCGTGGGCGCCCTGAACGCCCAGCGCGTGCAGAGCTGCGCCGTCGGCCTGCACCCCGACGAGAACGGCGAGCTGGTCTCGTCCGTGCTCACCGTGACCACCGTGCCGTCGTCGGGCGGTAACGCGAAGCTGGTCATCGCGGGACTCGCCGGCACCGCCGGCGACAATCCCGACGTCGGCATGCGGCCCCTCGAACTGCCCTGCGGGCTCGGCTTCCTGGCCGAGCAGAAGCGCCGCACGCTCGCCCCGGGCCGCCCGCCCGAGGGCAGCGACGGCCCGCACATGGAGCCGGTCTGGCAGGGCACGGTGGCCGTCACCGGGCCGGGCGGGCACGACATCGTCCTGCTGCAGCTGGTCACGTCGGCGGTGCACCTGGCCGACGACTACCGCGACGTGCTGCTCGGCATCGCCCACTCGCTGTCGTACACCGACCCCTCGCGTACCGTGCCGGAGGCGGAGGAGGCGCCGGCGCCGGGCAGCGCGGCCCAGCAGGTGCAGAGCGACTTCGGATGAGCCGCCCCGCACGATCGGCACGATCCCGTACGAAAAGGAGTTACGTGGCATGACGGAACCTGCCCAGGCACCCGAGGTCGACCGGGTCCTGAAGCGCAACAAGGGCGTCATGACCCGGCACGTCATCACGCGGCTGCTGCTCGGCGCAGTGCTCGTCGCAGCGCCCTCGGTGCTGGGGTCCCTGGGCGCACCGAACCACGTGCTCACGGTGCTGCCGATCGTGCCCGGCATCTACGTCCTGCTGTTCCTGCTGCTGCGGGTCCGGCACGGGCGGCGCCTCGCGCTGTGCGAGCGGGTGCTGCGCAACTACCCGCTGGAGTACCGCACCCGCGTGGAGAAGCGGGGCTCCGAGTGGCGGCTGCTCGGCACCGTGTACACCGTGAAGCTGTCGACCCGGGGCCAGTCCGGCGCCCGGGAGATGCGCGCCGTCAACGCCTCCGTCGTCCGCCGCTGGCCGGCGGGCGCGGAGAACGGCGGCGCCTGGTTCGCGGGTGACCCTGCCTTCGGTGGAGTCATGGTGGTGCCCGGCACCGACGACATGCTGTTCCTGCAGCCCGCCGAGTGGGAGAAGTACGAGTCCGAGCGAGCCGCCGCCGACCCGGCACGCCGCGACCTCGCCGAACGGGCGGGCATCTCCGGCCTGGTGGAGAAGGAGCCGAGCACGCTCTCCGCGATCGGCGGCTGAGACGGCCGGGTCCGAATACGACGGTGCCGGGCGCCCTTCTCGGAGAAGGGCGCCCGGCACCGTCGTATTCAGGGCCTCAGGCCCGCCGCCTCACTTCTTGGGAAGCCAGGCCTGCCAGACGTCCTTGTTCTCCTTGACCCACTTCTTCGCCGCCTGCTCGCCGGACATCTTGTCCTTGGCGATCCACTTCGCGACCTCGTTCTGCTGCTCGGTGGTCCACTTGAAGTTCTTCAGGAACTCCGCCGCGTCGCCGCCGTTCTTCGCGAAATCCTCGTTGAGGTACTTCTGCAGCGGGGTGTTGGCGTAGCCGCACTCCGTCTTCGCGGCGGGCTCGTTGCAGCCCTCCTTGAACTCGGGGAGCTTCACCTCGACGAGTTCGACGTCGTTGTTCAGCCACTGCGGGTCCCACCAGTAGGTGATGAAGGGCTGCTTGTTCTTGTACTTCTGCTGGATCTCCTTGATCTGAGCGGCCTCGTTGCCGGTCTCCTTGACCTTGAAGTTCAGCTTGTGGTTCTTGATCAGGTACTCGTCGTACGTGGTGTACGAGGGAGCCGCGCCCAGGAACTCGCCCTTGTCGCCGGACTCGGAGGTCTTGAAGTCCTTGGCGAGCTTGTTGAGGCCCTCGTAGGTCTTCGCCTCGGGGTGCTTGTCGGCGTAGTACTTCGGGATGAACCAGCCGATGTGGCCGACGACGCCGAGGTCGCCGCCCTTGACGACGTGCTTGTCCTCGTTGGCCTTGCCGCCCTTGCCGTCGTCCAGGTACAGCTTCTGCTTCTCCGGCTGGCCGTCCCAGTCCTCCAGGATCGCGTCGGCCTTGCCGTTGTTCAGGGCGTCCCAGGCGATGGGCTCGTCCATCGTCTTCAGGTTGACCTTCTTGACGTCCAGCTCGTCCTCGAGGATCACCTTGGCGACCTCGGCGTTGGCCTGGGCGCCGACCCACGACGGGACCGTGATGGTGACCTCGTCGGAGCCGCCGGACTTGCCGGTCTCGGCGGCGCAGCCGCTGAGGGCGACGACACCGAGGACACCGGCGCCGGCGACGAGGGAGTTGGCTATACGGCGGTTACGGCTGTGCTTGCTGGGCTTCACTTGAACGTTCCTTACCTGGAAGGGAGTTGCGGAAGTAGAGGGGCCGGGGCGGCTCAGGAGACACCGCGCTTCGCCTCCGCGCCGGGCTGCGAGACCCGGTCGAGGAGGATGCCGAGGCAGACGATCGCGATGCCGGCCGTCATGCCGAGGCCCAGGTCGCCCTTGGCGAGACCCTTGACCACGTCCACGCCGAGCGCGCCGCCGCCGATCATTCCGGCGATGACGACCATCGAGAGGACCAGGACGACGCCCTGGTTGACGGCGAGCAGCAGCGACTTGCGGGCCAACGGGATCTGGACCTGGCGCAGTTGCTGCCCGGTGGTGGCGCCGAGCGAGCGGGCCGCCTCCAGGGCTGCGGGGTTGATGGAGCGGATGCCCTGGTCGGTGATGCGTACGACCGCGGGCAGCGCGTAGATCACGGCCGCGGCGACGCCGGCGAACCGGCCGCCCATGAACAGCGCCACCATCGGGATCAGATAGATGAACTGCGGCATCGTCTGCATGGTGTCGAGCACCGGGCGGATCGCGCGGTCCAGCCAGTCGACGCGGGCGGCGAGGATGCCGATCGCGAAGCCCAGGATCAGGGTGAGCACCAGGGCCGCGATGACCTGGGACAGGGTGTCCATGGAGCGGGTCCACAGGCCCATGCCGCCGATCACGCCGAGCGCGAGCACGGTGGTGACCGCCGCCCGCCAGCGGCCCGCGAGGTACGCGAGGACGCCGCCGAGCACGAGGATCGCCCACCACGGGGTGGCCTGCAGGGCGTCCCGCATCGGGTTGATCACATAGTTCGCGAAGCCGGACGCCCAGGTCAGGGTGCCGCCGATGACGGGGATGCCGGAGCCCAGCTCGTCCTCGATCCAGGCGGTCGCGGAGTTGACCGGGCCCGAGATGGAGACGACCCACTCGTCGGGCCACTCGACCCGGCCGATCGCGGAGCCGACCACGGCGGCGACGGCGGTGCCGACGACGACCACGCCGCCCTGGATCAGGGACCCGCCGGTGGACCGTACGGCCGCGGGGTCGTCGAGGCGGTCGCCCGCGGCGGCCGTGGTGCGGTCGAACCAGACGGCGATCAGGACGATCGCGATGCCGGCGCCGAGGGACTGGCCGATGTCGAGGATCGACAGGGCGCGGAAGATCTCCTCGCCGAGGCCGGGGGCGCCGATCATCGAGGCGAGCACGACCATCGACAGACACATCATGATCGTCTGGTTGAGGCCGAGGAACATCTGCCTGCGGGCCAGCGGGATACGGGCCGTCTTCAGCTGCTGCCACGGCGTCGCGCCGAGCGAGCGGGACGCTTCGAGGGCCACCGGGTCGGCGCCGCGCAGGCCGAGCGCCGTGAGGCGGGCCATCGGCGGCGCCGCGTAGATCACGGTGGCGGCGAAGGCCGCGGGGACGCCGACGTCGAAGATCAGCACGAACGGCAGCAGGTACGAGAACGCCGGCAGCACCTGCATGGTGTCGAAGACCGGGCGGAGCACGCGCTCGCCGCGGTCCGAGAGGCCGGCGACCAGGCCGAGGACCAGGCCGACCAGGGCCGAGGCGATCACGCAGATCACCATCAGGCCGAGGGTCTCCATCGCCGGTTCCCACATGCCGAGCAGGCCGATCACCAGGAAGGTGACGAGGGCGGTGCCCGCGGTGCGCAGGGCTCGGCGGTGCAGTCCGGCGCCGCCCGCGTACCAGGCGAGCAGCACCGCGAGGACGGTCACGCCGATGAAGCCGAGGCTCTCCAGGAGGGTGACCACGAGGTCCACGGAGGACTCGGCGGTGTTGCTGATGTGCAGCAGGAAGTAGAGGAAGATCCAGTGGCTCTCACGGTTCTCGACCAGCCACTGGTTCAGCTCGGTCAGCGGCGTGCGCAGGTCGAAGGTGAGGCCTTCGGGCCAGACGCCGCTGCCGGAGACGACCGCGCTCACCACGGCGAGCAGCAGCGCCGCGATCAGGAGCAGGGCCTTCGGGTTGGCGGCGAGCCGGGCCAGGGGCCCCGGAGCCTGCGGGACGCCCGGGGTCGTGCCCGGGGTGTCCGCCTTGTCCAGTGCGGGAGTCGTCGTGCTCATCGGCGGCCCCCTTCCGTATGCGGGGGTATCGGATGGTGCGTGCTCATACGGCCGCCACCTCCTTGCCCTCGGTGTCGGGGCGGCCGCCGTCGATGCCGGCGACCACGGCGAGCAGCCGCTCGTGGTCGACGACGCCGAGCGTGCGGCCGTCCTCGACGACACGGCAGGGCTCGCCGCTCTGCGCGACGGCCTCGATGGCGTCGACGACGAGGGTGTCGGGGGCGAGTTCGGCGCCCGAGTCGGACTCCGCGGCGTCGGCCGGGCGCATCGCGCGGCGCACCGAGATGACCTGCTCGCGGGCCACGTCCCGGACGAAGTCGCGGACGTACTGGTCGGCCGGGTTGGCGACGATCTCCTCGGGCGTGCCGAGCTGCACGATCGCGCCGTCCCGCATCAGCATGATGCGGTCGCCCAGGCGGAGGGCCTCGGCGAGGTCGTGGGTGATGAAGACCATGGTGCGGCCCTCTTCCCGGTGCAGGCGGATGACCTCCTCCTGCATGTCCCGGCGGATCAGCGGGTCGAGGGCGCTGAACGGCTCGTCGAAGAGCAGCACTTCGGGGTCGACGGCGAGGGCGCGGGCCAGGCCCACACGCTGCTGCTGACCGCCGGAGAGCTGGCCGGGGCGGCGCTCCTCCATGCCGGCGAGGCCGACCTTCTCGACGATCTCCTGGGCCTTGGCGCGCCGCTCGGCCTTGCCGACGCCCTGGATCTCCAGGCCGTACGCGACGTTGTCGAGGACGCTGCGGTGCGGCAGGAGGCCGAAGTTCTGGAAGACCATCGCGGTCTGGCGGCGGCGCAGCTCGCGCAGCCGGTTCTTGTCCATGGCGAGGACGTCCTCGCCGTCCATGGCGATGGACCCGGAGGTCGGCTCGATCAGCCGGGTCAGGGTGCGGACCAGGGTGGACTTGCCGGAGCCGGAGAGGCCCATGACGACGAAGACCTCGCCGCGCTGCACGTCGAAGCTGACGTCGCGGACGGCGGCGGTGCAGCCGGTCTTCTCGCGCAGCTCGGCGGTGGTCAGGTCCTTGTGGGCCGGGTCGCCCGGTACGCGGTCCGCCTTGGGGCCGAAGACCTTCCAGAGGTCGCGTACGGCGAAGGCGGGCGCGGCGGGGTCCGCCGAGGTCTGCTTCGTGCTGTTGCTGGTGGTCTCGGTCATCGGACATCACTCCCGGTCAGCAGGTCCGCGCACTTCTCCCCCACCATCAGCACCCCGATCATCGGGTTCACTGCGGGCATCGTCGGGAAGACGGACGCGTCGGCGATACGGATGCCGTCGAGGCCGCGGACGGTGAGATCCGGGGACACTACGGCGAGTTCATCGTTTGCGGCACCCATACGGCAGGTACCGGCCGGGTGGTAGACGGTGTGCGCGGCCTTGCGGACGAGTTCGCTGATCTCGGCGTCCTCGGTGACCTCGGGGCCGGGGAAGACCTCGCGCTTGAGCCACTTCTTGAACGGCTCGGCCTCGGCGACCTTGCGGGCCAGCTTGATGCCGTCGACGAGGGTCTGCCCGTCGTAGTCGCCCTCGTCCTCGAAGTACTTGAAGTCCAGGGCGGGCTTGACCTCGGGGTCCGCCGAGGTGAGGTAAAGGCGGCCGCGGGCCCGGGACTTGGGGATGTTCGGGGTCATGGAGACGCCGTGCTCGGGGCGTTCGTAGCCGAGGCGCTCCGGGTTGTCCGTGAACGGGATCTGGTAGAAGTGGAACATCAGGTCCGGGCCCTTGTGGTCCGGGTCCCGCTTCACGAACAGGCCCGCGTCGGAGTCCATCGCGGAGTTGTCGGGGATCGGCCCGTTCGTCTCCCAGACGATGACCGACTCGGGGTGGTCGATGAGGTTCTCGCCGACGCCCGGCAGGTCGAGCACGCACTCCATGCCGAGGGCTTCGAGGTCCTTCTTCGGGCCGATGCCGGAGTGCATGAGGAGGCGCGGGGTGTCCACGGCGCCGGCACAGACCAGGACCTCGCGGCGGGCGGAGAGCAGCTTCTCCTCGCCGTCCTTGGTGCGGACGTGCACGCCGCGCGCGGTGGTGCCGTCCAGCTCAAGGCGGTACGCCCAGGTCTCCAGGAACAGGTGGAGGTTCGGGCGGTCGCCGGCCTCCATGTGCGGGTGGAGGTAGGCCACCGAGGCGGAGGAGCGCTTGTTGTTCTCCGGGTGGTACGAGAGGTCGAAGAAGCCGACGCCCTCGTCGAAGGGCTGGTCGTTGAAGCCGACGACCTCGGGCACGTCGAGCGCGGTCTTGGCGGCCTCGACCCAGTCGGTGGCGATCTGGTTCTGGTCCTTCTTGGCCACGCGCACGATGTTGTTGCGGAGCTTGCCGAAGTACGGGTCCATCGCCTGGGCGTTCCAGCCCTTGGCGCCGGCCTCCTCCCACTCGTCCCAGTCGGACGGCAGCGGCTTGAAGGAGATCAGCGTGTTGTGCGAGGAGCAGCCGCCGAGGACCTTGGCGCGGCTGTGCAGGATGTGCGAGTTGCCGCGCGGCTGCTCGGTGGTCGTGTACTCGTAGTCGAGGTCGCCGCCGAGCAGGCCCAGCCACTTGCGCAGGGTCAGCACGTCCTCGCGGTCGATGTCGGACGGGCCTCCCTCGATCACGGCGACGGTGACGTCCGGGTTCTCGGTGAGGCGGGACGCGATCACCGATCCCGCGGTGCCGCCACCGACGATGACGTAGTCGAACTCGGTTCCGGGGGTTCCGGGAGTTCCAGGCGTTCCGGTCATGGGGGAGTTGCTCCTCATGGTGTGCGAGGTCGTGCTGAAGGTGCTGTCGCTTAAGGGGCGGGCGCCGCAAGGGAGTTCACGGCGCCCGCGGCGGTCTCAGCCCGCGAACCAGCGCACCGGCTCGGGCGCGAGGTTCTCGGCTGTGCCTTCCCGGGGGCTGTGACATGAGCGGCTGCCGCCGCGGGCCCCCGGACCCCCAGCCGAAGTCGGCTCGGAGGCGGGCCAAAGGGGGATCATCCGGCGAACCATCGCACCGCCTTCGGGTCCAGGTTCTCGTAGACGTGCTTGGACTCGCGGTACTCGGCGAGGCCGGCCGGGCCGAGCTCGCGGCCGACGCCGCTCTTGCCGAAGCCACCCCACTCCGCCTGCGGCAGGTAGGGGTGGAAGTCGTTGATCCAGATCGTGCCGTGGCGCATCCGGCGGGCCATCCGGCGGGCGCGGCCCGAGTCGCTGGTCCAGACGGCGCCGGCCAGGCCGTACTCGGTGTCGTTGGCGAGGGCCAGGGCCTCGTCCTCGGTGGTGAAGGTCTCCACGGTGAGGACCGGGCCGAAGACCTCCTCGCGGACCGCGCGCATCCCGCGGTGGCAGCCGTCGAGGACGGTCGGCTCGTAGAAGTAGCCCTCGGCGGGCCGCACGTCGCTGGGCTCGGGGCGCTTGCCGCCGGTCAGCAGCTTGGCGCCCTCCTCCAGGGCCGAGTCGACGTAGTACTCGGTCTTGTCGAGCTGCTGCTGCGAGACGAGGGGGCCGCACTCCACGCCGTCCTCGGTGCCGCGGCCGAGCTTGATCTTGCTTGCCCGTACGGCGAGTTCGGCGACGAAGCGGTCCCGCACCGACTCCTCGATGATGAGGCGGCCGCCGGCCGAGCAGACCTGGCCCGAGTGGATGAACGCGGCGTTGAGGGCCTGGTCGACGGCGGTGTCGAAGCCCTCCTCGGTCGCGCAGGCGTCGGCGAAGACCACGTTGGGGTTCTTGCCGCCGAGCTCCAGGGCGACCTTCTTGACGGAGACGGCCGCGGCCTGTGCCACCTTCGTACCGCTGATCAGGCCGCCGGTGAAGGAGACCAGGTCGACGTCGGGGTGGTCGGCGAAGCGGGCGCCGACGGAGTGGCCGGGGCCGGTGACGATGTTGGCGACGCCGGCCGGCAGGCCCGCCTCGACGAGCAGCTCGATCAGCGCGACCGTGGTCAGCGGGGTGATCTCGCTGGGCTTGATGACGAAGGTGTTGCCCGCGGCGAGGGCCGGGGCGATCTTCCAACTGGCCTGCAGGAGCGGGTAGTTCCAGGGCGTGATCATCGCGCAGACGCCGATCGGTTCGTGCACGACGACGCTGTGCACGGTGTCCGTGCCCGCGTCCACGACACGGCCCGCGCCCTCGCCGATGACGAGGTCCGCGAAGTAGCGGAAGGCGTCGGCGACGCAGTCGACGTCGACGCGGCCCTCCTCGACGGTCTTGCCCGCGTCCCGGCTCTCCAGGAGGCCTATCTTCTCCCGGTCCCGGACGAGGAGGTCCGCGACCCGGCGCAGCAGGGCGGCCCGCTCCGCGACCGGGGTGTCCGGCCACGGTCCGTGGTCGAAAGCCTTGCGGGCCGCGGCGATCGCGGCGTCCGCGTCGCTGCCGTCGCCCTCCGCCACCACGGCGAACGGCTTGGCATCCGCGGGGTCGAGGATCTCGCGCGTGGCCCCGGAGGCGGCGTTACGCCACTCTCCGTCCACGTGGATGGTCTGTTCTGCCGACACTTCGCGTCTTGCCTTCCGTTTACCGATTTGTTCACCCGGAGTCACCGAGGTGATCTGATGCCCTTGCCCTAGGGGCCGAAAAGCATGTCGGTTCCCGACCCGAAAGTGCCGTGAGTCACTCCGCGTGCGATCAAAAGGCCCGAGTCGTACGGTTTATTGCGAAAAGCCCCGGCGGGAGGAAGCGCGATGCTCAAGCCCCGTAAGGCAACTTTCAGCACGTTTGGCGTCACTCTCTGTGTAACTGCTCTCGTCGGCGGGTTCTGCGGCACCGCTACCGCCCGTGACGACAACGGCATCGCTGACAAAAGCCCCGAGGAGATCGGCAAGGCGTCCCGTGACGCATTGCTGAGCGTGACCTCCCTGCACGTCGAGGCGGAGATCAAGGGCCTCCCCGAACCCACACCCGCGTCCTTCGAGCTCTCGTACGACACGAAGGACAACTGCACCGGCACGGTCACCAACCAGAACGACAAGGGCAGCATGGAGGTCGTCCGCAAGGGCGACCGCGTGTGGATCAAGCCGGACGAGAAGTGGCTCGCCTCCCAGATGCCCGAGCTCAAGGGCGACGAGGCGACCGAGCTCCTCAAGGGCAAGTACTTCGGCACCACCGTGCGGGACGCCGACGGCGCGGAGATCGCCCAGCTCTGCGACCTCAACTCCTTCAAGCAGCAGATCACCGACCAGTCCGGCCGATCGCAGGACGCCACGGTCGAGAAGGGCGAGCGCACGGAGGTCGACGGTCGCCCCGCGATCCGGCTGAACGTCACCCGGGACACCCAGAAGGGCAGCACGTACGTCTCCACCGAGGGCAAGCCCTACCCCCTGAAGATCGAGGCGGACGAGTCCGCGAAGGGTGTCGAGATCGACATGACCTTCTCCGAGTTCGACGAGCCGGTGGACGTCCAGGCGCCGCCGGACGACCAGACCGTCGACATCAACTAGCCCCCACTGCCAGGGACTTGAGCCTCACCCCGCGGTCGTGAACGACCCCAGCGCGTCCTCCATGACCTGCCGCTGCCCCGGCCAGTCGTCCGCCGGGCCGATGCTGAGGACGGCCCACAGCGTCGGGTCGTCGGGGCCGCCGGGCACGATCCGGTCTAGGGTCCGCAGCTCCATGGACCACTCGTCGCTCATGTACGTGTAGTCCAGCTCCGCCGCCTCGCCGTGCGGGTGCGAGACCGGTCCCAGCGCGTTCCGCTCGTACCCGGGCAGTCGCTTCAGGTCCTTCTCGGCCAGCTTCACCGTGCTCATCGGGGTGGCGGCGTCCTCCGTGACCTGGAAGACCTGCAGCCGCTCGGGGCCCTCGGGCGCCTCGTAGTAGTAGAGCGTGACGCCGTTCTTGCCCTCCTCCGTGCGGCGCTCCCAGTCCTCGGGCACGGCGAGCGTGAACTCCGGCTCGGCAGCCGCCCGGTAGCCCGCCGGGACCGAGGCGGACGGCGACGCGGACTCCGTGCTCTCGGCGGGGTCCGGCTCGCCCGTCGGCCCCTGGTCCGCCGGGGGCGAGCCGGTGACGCTCGGCGGGGCCGACGGCTTGGCGTCCGGCGCGGGCTCCGCACCCCGGCCCCACAGCAGGTACGAGCCGAGGCCCGCCGCGAGCACGGCGACGACCACCGAACCGACCACCGCACCCCGCCGGTACCACGGGCGCGACTGCGGCTCGGGGACCGGCGGCTGCCAGGGCGGCAGCCCGGACGACTCCTCCGAGGGCAGCGGCCCGAACTGGGGCCCGCCCGGCCCCTGTTCGCCCCCGCCCGGCGCGTGTTCGCCCCCGCCCGGCGCGTGTTCGGGGCGGGGCGGGGGCGGCGGGGTGTACGGGGCGGGCTGCGGACCGCCGGTGTCCCAGCTCTGCGTCTCGGGGTTCCAGCGCACCCCGCCCTGGCCCTGGTCGGCCACGCTCAGCCTCCGAGGAGTGCGCCGACGGCCTGGGAGACCGCCGCCGCCGACGCGAACATGCCGGTCACCGCGCCCGCGTCCGCGAGGGCCTGCCGCAGCCGCCCGAGCCGGTCGGGGGCGGCCTGCCCGGTCTGCTCGATCTCGCCCTGTGCGCCCTCCAGTTCGGCGTCCAGGGCGGTCGCCGCGTCGTTCTCCACCAGCCGGGCGAGGTCGGCGCGGAGTTCGCGTACCGCGTCGAGGAGCTTCTCGTGGGGGTCCGGGTCGCTCGGCGGGACCACGCCTTCCACGTGGCGCACGCGGTTGTCGTTGCCGAAGACGACAGAGCCGTGCTCGTTGTGGATGTGGACACTGCCCTGCTCGTTGTCGCCCCTACCCTGCATCCGGGCCTCCCCCAGGTTTGGTGAACGACGAACCCGTGCCGGGCTCGGTGCCCGAACTCCCCGGCTGCGTCGCCCGGTTGGTGATGACGTTGTTGTCGCCGAGGGCCACGGCGCCGCCGGCGTTCTCGATGAGCGTGCTGCCGCCGCTCACGTTCACGACCTTCTGGGCGAACTCGTCGGTGCGGTACCCGGCCTCCCGCAGCGCGGTCCGCACCCCGTTGGCCACCCGGTCCTGGATGGACTTCAGATAGCGGTGTACGTCCATGTCCTGGAAGAGCGAGGACTCGCCGTCGGAGCCCAGCTCGCGCACCGAGAGGGCGGGCCCGTCGGGCAGCGCCGCGCCGTGGCCGCCGGTCAGCGCGCGCCAGCCGAACGCCACGCCCCGGCCGAGCGTCACCAGCGAGTGCGCGAACGAGCGGGGCGTACGGGCCAGTGCCCAGACGGCCTTGCCGAACAGGTTGTTGTGCCGGTGCTGGTGGGCCAGTCGGTCGGCGTTCTCGAAGTCCTTGCGGATCGGCAGGAGCACGTGCGGCGCGATCTCCAGCATCAGCATGCCGCCCTGCGTGTGCACCCGTACGAAGACCGTGGTGACGACCTCCTCCTCCCAGCCGCCGACCCGGATGCGCAGGAAGTGCCGCCGCGTCTCGCCGCCCTCGTCCACCGACTCGTCCCGGTGCGTACGGAACGCCGCCTCGCCGTAGGGCGCGTACTCCCGCTTGGGCAGCCCGTCCGCGGGCAGGAACACGCACTCGTCGATCTGCAGTTGGCGCAGCCGGTCCCGCACCCGGCCCCCCGCGTGCGGCGCGGGCGCCCGCAGCTCGGCGAGGAGCGGCCGCACCGCCTCCAGGATCACGCGGTTGCCGAGCGGCCGCTGCTCCTTGTCGGGGTCGGGCCGCAGCTCGACGGCGAGGGTCCAGGAGTCGTACGGCTCGCCCGCGCCGCAGAAGGGACGCGCCGAGTGGTACATGACCAGCGGCGCGTGCTGTTCGGTCCTGATCCGGTCGCGCAGCCGCCCCAAGCGCGCCCCGTCGGCCCCCTCGGCGGGGTCGGCGGCCATGTCGGCGAAGTTCTCGCGGTGCAGTTCGCCCGCGAGGACCCGGGCGAACTGGCCGCGCTGGGCGGCGACGCAGAGCGCGACGAGTGCCAGGGTCGCCGACGCCGCCCAGCCGTGGAACGGCTCCACCGAAGTGGCCGAGGGCGCGATCAGCTGGACCAGGTCGGAGAGCGGCCCCGGCAGGGTCAGCGCCACGATCGACGCGATGCTCTCCCCCTCGGCCTGGCCGAAGATCACCACGATCAGGGTGAGCACCACGAACAGCACGCCGAGCCGCCCGTACCAGCGCAGCAGCAGGGCCGGGACGCGGCGCCACAGGGAGGGGCGGTCCTCCGGCCCGCGCACCTTCGTACCGAGGAAGAGCAGCAGGGCCGGCGACACGATGACGAGCAGCAGATACGAGCTGAGCACCGCCCCGAGCACCCACAGGAACAGAATCCCCGCCGCCCAGCCCAGTTCGAGCCGGCGGGCGCGCAGCGCGTGCGCGAGGACGCGGGCCGCGTCGAAGCCGAGCGAGGGGGCGACGATGCGCTCCTCGTGGACGTACAACTCGTCGATGACCGCGTCGCGGTAGGCCTCGTCCAGGTAACTGCCCGCGCACAGCAGCCGGGTGGCCTCGCTGGCGCCGGGCGGGGTGACCGGGAGGGCGGGCGGCAGTCCGTCGCCCCTGGGCTCGGCCGGTCCTGGCTGCGACGGCACCTGCGGCTGCTGCGACAACGCTCCCCCTGTGAGTCAACTGCCGTGCGACACAGCGGAGTTGACCACCCGGTGTGCGCGAGATCACATCATAGAGGAGTCGGGGCGATGCGGCCCACGAAAAAACCTCCGCCCCGGCGACCGTCGAGACGGCCGCCGGGGCGGAGGCGGAACTACTGGGGAACTACCGGCGAACTACCGGGGTGCGGGACTCAGATGAGGCCGAGACCGCGCACGGCGTCGCGCTCCTCGGCGAGCTCCGCGACGGAGGCGTCGATGCGGGCGCGCGAGAACTCGTTGATGTCCAGGCCCTGGACGATCTCGTACTTGCCGTCCTTGGTGGTGACGGGGAAGGAGGAGATCAGGCCCTCCGGGACACCGTACGAACCGTCGGACGGGACGCCCATGGAGGTCCAGTCGCCCGCGGCGGTGCCGTTGACCCAGGTGTGCACGTGGTCGATGGCGGCGTTGGCGGCGGAGGCGGCCGAGGACGCGCCACGGGCCTCGATGATCGCGGCGCCGCGCTTGGCGACGGTCGGGATGAACGTGTCGGCCAGCCACTGCTCGTCGCTGACGACCTCGGCGGCGTTCTTGCCGGCGATCTCCGCGTGGAAGATGTCCGGGTACTGGGTCGCCGAGTGGTTGCCCCAGATGGTGAGGCGCTTGATGTCCTCGACGGACGAGCCGGTCTTCTGCGCGAGCTGCGTCAGGGCGCGGTTGTGGTCGAGGCGGGTCATCGCGGTGAAGCGCTCGGCCGGTACGTCCGGGGCGGCGGCCTGGGCGATCAGGGCGTTGGTGTTGGCCGGGTTGCCGACGACGAGGACCTTGATGTCGTCCGCGGCGTGGTCGTTGATGGCCTTGCCCTGCGGCTTGAAGATGCCGCCGTTGGCCTCGAGCAGGTCACCGCGCTCCATGCCCTTGGCACGGGGGCGGGCGCCCACGAGCAGACCGACGTTGGCGCCCTCGAAGCCCTTGTTCGGGTCGTCGAAGATGTCGATGCCCTTGAGGAGCGGGAACGCGCAGTCGTCGAGCTCCATGGCGGTGCCCTCGGCGGCCTTGACGCCCTGCGGGATCTCGAGGAGGCGCAGCTTGACCGGCACGTCCGCGCCGAGCAGGTGGCCGGAGGCGATGCGGAAGAGCAGCGCGTAGCCGATCTGGCCGGCCGCGCCGGTGACGGTGACATTCACGGGAGTGCGGGTCATGGCGATCTCCGTTAAGACAGCTGGCGGTTGGGGCCCTGCCCCGGGTGCAGGATCTCCGTGCAGTCGCCTCGTACCGATCGCTTCGCTCGATGATCGATCTCTTGGCGTCAAGAGAGATCCACCGGTCAGGCTATACCGCCCCACCCGGACCGCACCGCCGGACCTGTGTGGCCCGGCCCACACCACCCCGTCGCGGCGGCGGTCTTCGCCCAGGAGGGGGTGAGCGCCGACCACCGCCGCCGGGTGCCGGAGGCCCCGGACTCACGTTCCGAGGACCCGCTCCCGTGGGGGGATGAGACCCGCCTGCCCGAACTCACGCGACGCATGCGTACTTCCCAAAACTGGGGCTCCGCCCCAGACCCCGCTCCTCAAACGCCGGAGGGGCTGTCTTTGGGGCGCCCTACAGGGGCGCGGGGAACTGCGCGCCCAGCCACGACGGCGGGACAGCCAAGCTGAGGGGGTGCCCCATCAGGGGCGCGGGGAACTGCGCGCCCAGCCACGACGGCGCGGCAGACAAACTGGGGGGTGCCCCATCAGGGGCGCGGGGAACTGCGCGCCCAGCCACGACGGCGGGACAGCCAAGCTGAGGGGGTGCCCCATCAGGGGCGCGGGGAACTGCGCGCCCAGCCACGACGGCGCGGGAGACAAACTGGGGGGTGCCCCATCAGGGGCGCGGGGAACTGCGCGCCCAGCCACGACGGCGCGGCAGACAAACGACGGCCGGGGCACGGGGCGCAGCCCCGAAGCGGGATCCAGACGCGGCAGCCCCGGGGAGCTGGATCCAGGGACGGCAGCCCCGAAGCAGGGTCCAGGGGCAGCAGCCCCGGGGGCGGGGGCCGGGGGCGCAGCCGCGGGGGCGCAGCCTCCGTGGTCGTCCGTCAGGACTTTCGGGAAGGGGCGGGGCGGGGAGGAAAACCCGCCCGCCGACGGGGGACCCCCGTCAACCGTCCGTCCCCGTACACCCCTTCAGCCCAGCCACAAGCGTCCCGCAAGCCTTCGCATCGGCAGCGGCCTCCACAGCCACCATCGGCGTATACGCATCCCCGTCCCCGTCGACCTCACCCCTCTGCTCATCGGCGGCGGCCGCACCGGACCCGGTGATCCGCACCGCGTCGCCGGGCGCGGCCTGGGTGATCCGGGCCCAGGCGGCACCGCAGGTCTCGCTGTACCGGACCTCCACGAGAGCGGTGCCGATGGTGACGCTGGTCGGGGTCCGCGCGAACTCGCCGCTGCAGCCCATCTCTTCGGGATCCTCGCCGGTGCAGTCCGCGCCCACGCACTTCACGCCGTCGGGCAGCTCGGGCTTGCTCGCGGTCGGCGACGGGGACGGCTTCGCCACCGGCTCGCCCCCACCGAACCCGAAGCCGCCGAAGTACAGCGCACCCGCGACCACCGCGAGGACCAGGACGACGACGGCGAGGATCGCAAGCCCCTTGCGCCCCCCGCGCCCACCGCCCGGCCGCCCGGCCCCCGCTCTCCGGGGCACGGCGTCCCGCGGAACGCCCGAGGGATCCACCGGGCCGCCGGCGCGGGCGGAGCGCGCGGCGGCGGACGGAGCGGAGGACGCCGAGGACGAGGAGGGCCCGGAAGGCCCGGAAGGCGCGCTCCGCCCCTTGGCGTCCGGCTGCGGACCGAACTCGCCCAGCGCGGCCCGCGCCTGGGAGATGCGGATCGCCTCCATGGTCATGTCGTGCCGCATCTCCGAGCGGCTCCAGGCGCGCTCCGCCAGCTCCCACATCGTGGTGAGGTGCAGCGGATTGGTGCCGGTGACCTCGGCCAGGGCGACGACCGCGCCCTTCGGCGCGAGCAGCCGGCCGCCCAGGTACCGCTCCCACGACGTCTTGCTGTACCCGGTGCGGTCCGCGAGCGCGGCGATGCTCAGCCCGCTGCGGTCGACGAGCCTGCGCAGCTGGCTCGTGAACTCCCGTACCTGCGGATCCAGTTCCTCCGGCAGTGCCTTCCAACGAGGCATGCTTCCCCCTTGCTCCCCTGTCCCTCCCCGTGTGCGTCAGTCTCCCACCGCCGGGCGGCTGTGCCACATGGAACCCCGGCGCAGGGCCTCGCGCACCCGCGTGGACGCGTCATTACCTGCTCGTGAAGATCGTTGCGCGCCGCCGACACCGTGCCGGAATGGTCACTTCCGCGTCACAGGGACCAGGCGGCCCTTGATCCACGGTTGTCACGTCCATGACTCTGGATTCCGGGCGGGAGAACGCGGGACAACAGCGGGGAACACCCGCGGAACCGCAACCGGCACCGGCACCGGAACCGGCACCACCCTCCAAGACGACGGCGCCCGTCCTCCCTCGGGGGAGAGGACGGGCGCCGTCAGCGTTCCCGACGTACAACACACGGGTGGGAACCGTCAGTTGGCGGTCAGTTCGTCACGGTGAAGTGCAGGATCCCTTCCAGGAACGGGATCTCCAGACCGTCCGGCTGCGCCATCAGCGCGAGCAGCACGATCACCAGGCCCATCACCCCGTACGTCACCATGTCGGTGAAGCGGGAGCGGACCGCCAGCATGCCCACCGACGGCAGCACCCAGCGCAGTACGGCGCCGGCGAGCAGCGCGACGCCGATGAGCACCGTGCCGACCCGGAAGAGGTCGAGAGCCGTCAGGAAGAGCCCGAGCCCGGTCAGGCCGAGCACCGTGAGCATCGGCCACTGGCGGGCGGGCGCGGGCGCGTCACCGGCGGCGGCGCGGCCGCCGCCCTCGGGCCGCGCGGTGTCCCGCGTGATCGAAGGGAACCGCCGGGTCTTCTTCCGGGGCTCCGGCGCGGGCCCCGCCGCCTCCTGGCTCACCGACGCACCCATGTCACCGAGCACCCTGCGCGTCGGCGGCGAGTTCCGCCGCAAGCTCGGCAGCCTCCACCACGTTCACGAGCAGCTGCGCCCGCGTCATCGGGCCCACGCCGCCCGGGTTCGGCGACAGCCAGCCCGCGACCTCGGCGACGCCGGGGTGCACATCGCCGACGATCTTGCCGTTCTCGTCCCGGCTGACGCCGACGTCGAGCACCGCGGCGCCCGGCCGTACGTCCTCCGGCTTGATCAGGTGCGGGGAGCCGGCGGCGGCCACGATGATGTCGGCCTGGCGCAGCTGCGCGGCGAGGTCACGGGTGCCGGTGTGGCACTGCGTCACCGTCGCGTTCTCCGACTTGCGGGTGAGCAGCAGCGGCAGCGACCGGCCGATGGTCACGCCGCGGCCGACGACGACCACGTGCGCCCCGTTGATCTCCACGCCGAACTGCCGGAGCAGCTTGATGACGCCCCACGGGGTGCAGGGCAGCGGCGCCGGCTCGTTGAGCACCAGGCGGCCGAGGTTCATGGGGTGCAGGCCGTCCGCGTCCTTGGCGGGGTCGATGAGCTCCAGGATGCGGTTCTCGTCGATGCCCTTGGGGAGCGGCAGCTGCACGATGTACCCGGTGCAGGCCGGGTCCTCGTTCAGCTCGCGCACGACCGCCTCGATCTCGTCCTGCGTGGCGGAGGCGGGCAGTTCGCGCTGGATGGACGCGATGCCCACCTGCGCGCAGTCGCGGTGCTTGCCCGCGACGTACTTCTGGCTGCCGGGGTCCTCCCCGACGAGCACGGTGCCGAGGCCGGGCGTGACGCCCCGGGCCTTCAGCGCTTCCACGCGGCGGACGAGGTCGGCCTTGATCGCTGCGGCGGTGGCCTTGCCATCGAGAATCTGGGCGGTCATACCCCCATCCTCGCGGATGACCCACCCAGGTCTCCAATCCGGTACGGGACGGCCCTGTGCGGTCTCCGATCCGGTTCGGGACGGTCCTGTGTCCGCTCTGTGTTGCACTTGCACAACTCTTCCGGCCGTGGCTGGACAAATACGCCGCGCTTTTAGAAGCATGAGCGGCGCAGTGCCGCGGGCAGTGCACGGGGGGAACACCGCAAGACCGCTCTGACCAAGATCCTCCGTACGAACCGCGTAATCCACGCACGTCAACGGAGGAAACAAGCGCCATGAGTTTCGGCGACCCCCACAGTCCCTACGGGCAGCAGCCCCAGGGCCAGCCCGGCTACGGCTACCCGCAGGCGCCGCCGGTGCAACAGCCCTACGGCGGCTACCCGGCCGGCCCGATGGAGATGCCCAAGCCCGCCCGGCTCGCCCGGATCTTCGCGGCGACCGTCGCCGTCGCGCACCTGATCGTGGCGATCCTCTTCGGCGTCGCGATGGTGATGTTCGACAGCTACCTCGACAACTCGGGGCTCACCGGCGACGAGGCCGTGGCGGTCGGCGGTGTCGGCAAGGGCTTCATCGGCTTCCTCATGGTGCTCGCCACGGCGTGGGCCATCGCCGGTCTCGCGATCTTCCTGAAGTGGCCGAACGGCGGCAACGGCCTCCGCGTCTGGGCGATCGTCTACGGCTCGCTCGCGATCATCACCGGCATCTTCACGATCATGTCGTACGGCCTCGGTCTGGCCCTCATCGCGCTGTCGATCCTGCTGATCGTGTTCGCCGCGAAGCGCGAAACGGCCCAGTGGTTCCAGCGGCCGCGCCACTGAATCCGCTCGGTCCTCTCTCAAGTCCCCAACTCCCAGAAGGAGTCTCGCCATGAGCTTCGGCGACCCGAACAACCCCTACGGCCAGCAGCAGCAGGGCCCCTACGGCCAGCCCCAGCAGGGCCAGCCCGGCTACGGCTACCCCCAGCAGGCCCCGCAGGGCGTCCCGCAGCAGGGTTACGGCTACCCGCAGCAGGCCCAGCAGGGCGGCTACCCCGGTTACCCCGGCGGTGCCATGGAGATGCCCGGCGGTGTCAAGGCCGCCCGCGTCATGCTCTGGGTGATCGTCGCCTTCCAGATCATCGGCGGCATCGCCAGCTTCGTGGGCGCCGCCGCGCTGGGCTCCATCGACGACGGCACCACCACCACGGACGACTCCGCCCTGGCCCTCGGCTCCGGCATGATCGTCGTGATGGGCATCCTGATCCTCATCCTGGCCGGCCTCGGCGCCTGGCTCGCGCTGAGCTTCAAGAACGGTGGCAACACCACCCGCATCTGCGCCATCGTCTACGGCGCGTTCGTCGTCCTCGGCGGCATCTTCCAGCTCCCGCTCGGCATCGTGTCCATCGCCGTCGGCGTGCTGATCATCGTCTTCACCGCGAAGTCCGACGGTGCCGCCTGGTTCAACCGCCCGCGTTACTGAGCGACCAGCGGCGTTCCGCCGTATCCGCAGGGAGAGGCCGGCCGCCCGCTCGGGCAGTCGGCCTCTTGCCGTCCTCCTCCCCCCTCCCCGCACTCCCCCCGCTCCGAAGGACAGACGCCATGAGTTACGGCGACCCGAACAACCCGTACGGACAGCAGCCCCAGCAGCCCCAGGGCCAGCCCTACGGCTACCCGCAGCAGCCCCAGGGGCAGCCCGGTTACGGCTACCCGCAGCAGGCCCCGCAGGGCGTCCCGCCGCAGCAGGGGCACGGCTACCCGCAGCAGCCGCAGCCCGGCTACCAGGCACAGCCGCCGGGCGGCTACGGCTTCGTGCACCTGCCCGCGCTCGGCACCGTGCAACTGGCCAGCATGGGCTCCCGGTTCGGCGCCCGGCTCATCGACGGCGTCGTGATCGGCGTCATCTACGGCATCTTCATGACCGTCGGCGTTTTCAGCGCCATGGGTCTGGCCGAGGAGGGCGACAAGTGTGACTGGGAGGCCGCCGACTATTACGCCTGCCAGGACGAGGCCAACATGAACGCCCTGTTCGTGGGCCTCGGCGTGATGGCCGCCCTCGCCCTCATCACCCTGCTCTACGAGTGGATGATGATCTCCTTCGCCGGTGCGACGCTCGGCAAGATGGCCGTCGGCATCAAGGTCGTCAAGGACGACACCGGCCAGGCCCCCGGCATCGGCGGCGGCTTCGTCCGCTGGGTCATCCCGCAGCTCGGCGGCATCCTCTGCGGCATCGGCACACTGCTCGTGTTCCTGTCGCCGTTCTGGGACAACTCCGGCCGCCAGGTCGGCTGGCACGACAAGGCCGCGCACACGGTGGTCATCAAGAAGCCGTAACCGCGGCCTACTCGACGCAGCGAAGCGCCCCACGCAAAACGCTCGGCTGGGAAACCCCAGCCGAGCGTTTTGCATGATCGACCGTCGAACTCGTCAGTCCAGTCCTTGCCGCGGTGATCGAACAGTCCGGCGCGACGCCCCTGAATGCCGGGTATAGCCTGAAATTCCCCCACTTGGTTAGCACGGCCGCTCCCTTCAGAGGAGTGCCTCATGACGTTCGTCCAGCTCATCGACTGCAAGACCCACGACGTCGACCGGCTCAACCGGCTGATGGACAACTGGGTCGTGGCGACCCAGGGCAAGCGGACCGCCACGCACTCGATCGTCGGCCGGGACCGCTCCGACTCCACGCACGTCGTCGAGATCGTGGAGTTCCCGTCCTATGAGGAGGCGCAGAAGAACTCCAACCTCCCCGAGACCAACCGCATCTTCGAGGAGATGGTCGCCGCCTGCGACGGCATGCCCACGTTCACGGACCTCGACGTCGTACGCGACGAACAGCTCAACAAGGCCGTCGTCACCCGGCTCTTCGAGGAGGCCATCAACGGCAACAATCTCGACCTGTGCGACGAACTGTGTACCGCGGACTACCGGGAACACTCCGCCGGCCGCTCCTCGTACGACCTTGACCTCGCCCAGGCCAGGCGGGAGAACCAGGAGCACCTCGACGCCTTCAGCCCCCGGATGACCGTGGAGAGCATGGTCGCCGAGGGTGACATGGTGTGCTGCCGGGTCTCCATCCAGGGCCGCCACGTAGGCGCTTTCCGCGGGATCGAGCCGACCGGCAAGGACCTCACCGGAACCGGCCAGGCCACGTTCCGCTGCCTCGGCGGCAAGATCGCCGAGGGCTGGCTGAACTTCGACGACCTGGGACTGGCCCAGCAACTCGGGATGATGCAGGCCTGACCTCAGTCCACGGGGCCCCGCAGCTCGCGTACGAACGACGCCCAGGCGCCGGCGGGGAACACGAGCACGGGGCCCTCGGTGTTCTTGGAGTCCCGGACGGGGACGAGGCCGGGGAGGTCGTCGCGGACTTCGACACACTCCCCGCCGTCACCGTTGCTGTAGCGGGACTTGCGCCAGGGCGCGGCGCCCGGGAACGCTTCGGCGACCTCGACGCAGGCACCGCCGTCGCCGTTGCTATAGCTGGACTTGCGCCAGATGGCGGTGCTCAACTCAATGCGATTGCTTGCCATTTCGGTAATCCTCTGCCGCGTCCTCGAGCATGGCGAGGGACGCCTCAAGCGGCAGTGCGGCGGCCCTGAGCAGATCGTACGACCTGCGATACCGCTTCACGAGGGCCGGATCGTCGATGGTGCTTCCGCTGTACGAAGACTCGGTGTACACCAGCGGCGGGGCGTCAGGGAAGGTCATCAGCTGTACGCCACACAGCATCAGCGGATACGCCCCGCAGTTCCACGGGAGGATCTGCGCAAAGACCCGGCGACGTCGCACCAACGCCGCGACGTGGTCGAGCTGTTCGGCCATCTCCGCAGGTGACAGGACAGGGTGCCGAAGGATCGACTCATGCAGGACCGTCCAGTACTCGGGGTTGGCGTGGTCGTCCTCGAAGAGCCGGGCACGCCCCATCCGGGCGGTGACCTTCTCTTCCACCCACTCCTCTGTGGCGTCGGGGTGCGCCGACAGCACCATGGCGCGCGCATACGCGGGCGTCTGCAACAACCCCGTGAGAACGGTTGGGTACCAGTCCTCAATCGCATCCGCATGCTTCTCCGCCTCAAGTACGTACTCGAAGTACTCCGCATGCCCCTTCCGCTTGGCCTTGCGTACGTCCTCGCAGCACCGCTCGAAGAACCCGTCCGTGTCCAGCACGCGATCGACGTGCCGCGCCAAGTCGACCGGCATGCGCCGCTGTCCGCGTTCGATCTCACTCAGGTAGCTCGTCCCGTAGAACGAACCCTCCACCGTCTGCTCAAGGGTCAGCCCCGCCTGCTCGCGCTTGAAGCGCAACTCCTTGCCGTAGAAGGCGGGGACGCTCGACGAGCCGTCAATGTCCTTGCGCGTGCCCACAGTTGCCGCCTTCCACAGTCCACTCAGTGGTGCCCAAACCCCTTCAACCGTACGCCGCACCGCATCACGCTGTGAGGGATTCATCACACACCGCACATGGCAAGGCGCCCCCATGGACATGGAGCCCCTCGACATCGACAACTGCGTGGCAGAACTCCGCACCGCACTCGCCGCGCACGGCATCACCCTGCCGTCGCTCGGCGTCGACGCCCCCACCTTCGCCGCGCAGCTCCCCATCCGCCCCCTCGTCGCGCTCGGGAACTGCAACAAGGCCACGGCCCGCGCCCTCACCGACGTACTGAACAAGGCGGCGGACACACCGTGCGACTGACCTTGACGCTCGAACTGCCCGCGCACGCGAAAGCCGTACCCGAGGTGCGCCGAGTCGTACGCGAACACCTCGGCAACACCGTCGGCAGTCCCGAAGTCCAGCTCTGCGTAAGCGAGTTGTTGACCAACGTGGTGCAACACGTGGGCGAGGGCACCCCGGTGACCATCGAGGTGAGCCCGACCCGCGTGGCGGTCAGCGATCCGGATCCGCACCGGCTGCCCGTGCCCGCACCCCCGCAACACGAAGACCCCGGCGCCGAGTCGGGCCGGGGTCTGGCGCTGCTGGCCGCCGTGTCCACGCGCTGGGGTGTGACACGGCGGCCGGACGGCAAGACCGTGTGGTGCGAGCTACAACCAGTCCCGCACCAGGCGGAACTCAGTGGAAGAAGTGCCGCGTGCCCGTGAAGTACATCGTCACGCCGGCCTTCTTCGCCGCCTCGACGACCAGCTCGTCACGGACCGAACCGCCGGGCTGGACCACGGCCTTGACGCCGGCCGCGGTGAGGATCTCCAGGCCGTCCGGGAACGGGAAGAACGCGTCCGACGCGGCGTACGAACCGGCCGCGCGCTCCGCGCCCGCCCGCTCCACCGCGAGCTTCGCCGAGTCGACCCTGTTGACCTGGCCCATGCCGACGCCGACCGAGGCGCCGTCCTTGGCGAGCAGGATCGCGTTGGACTTCACGGCACGGCAGGCGCGCCAGGCGAAGGCCAGCTCGGCCAGCTCCGCGTCGGACAGGGCCTCGCCGGTCGCGAGGGTCCAGTTCGCCGGGTCGTCGCCCTCGGCCTGCAGCCGGTCGGTGACCTGGAGGAGCGCACCGCCGTCGATCGGCTTGACCTCGACGGGGGCCGCCGGGGCATCGGGGGCGCGCAGCACCCGGATGTTCTTCTTCTTGGCCAGGACCTCGACCGCGCCGTCCTCGTAGCCCGGGGCCACGATGACCTCGGTGAAGATCTCGGCGACCTGCTCGGCCATCGCCACGGAGACCGGCCGGTTGACCGCGATCACACCGCCGAACGCGGACAGCGGGTCACAGGCGTGCGCCTTGCGGTGCGCCTCGGCGACGTCCGCGCCGATCGCGATGCCGCACGGGTTGGCGTGCTTGATGATCGCGACGGCCGGCTCGGCGTGGTCGTACGCGGCCCGGCGCGCGGCGTCGGTGTCCGTGTAGTTGTTGTACGACATCTCCTTGCCGTGCAGCTGCTCGGCCTCGGCCAGACCGCCCGCGCCCGAGGTGTAGAGGGCGGCGCCCTGGTGCGGGTTCTCGCCGTAGCGCAGCACGTTCTTGCGGCCGTACGTCGCGCCGGTGAAGGCCGGGAAGTCCTGCCCGTCCCCCGCGCCGTATCCATTACCGGCTTCGCCGGGGGCGCCGGCGAACCAGGAGGCGACGGCCACGTCGTACTCGGCGGTGTGCCGGAAGGCGTCGGCGGCGAGACGCTTGCGGGAGGTCAGGTCGAAGCCGCCCTCCTTCGCCGCGGCGAGCACGTCCGCGTACCGCTCGGGGCTGGTGACGACCGCGACCGACGGGTGGTTCTTGGCGGCGGCGCGGACCATCGAGGGGCCGCCGATGTCGATCTGCTCGACGCACTCGTCGGGCGAGGCGCCGGAGGCGACGGTCTGCGTGAACGGGTACAGGTTCACGACGACCAGGTCGAAGGGCTCGACGCCCAGCTCGGCGAGCTGCTCACGGTGGCTGTCCAGGCGCAGGTCGGCGAGGATCCCGGCGTGCACGCGCGGGTGCAGCGTCTTGACCCGGCCGTCCAGGCACTCGGGGAAGCCGGTGAGCTCCTCGACCTTGGTGACCGGCGCGCCCGCGGCGGCGATCTTCGCGGCGGTCGAGCCGGTGGAGACCAGCTGGACGCCGGCCGCGTGCAGCCCGAGCGCGAGCTCTTCCAGTCCGGTCTTGTCGTAGACGCTGATGAGAGCCCTGCGGATGGGGCGGCGACCTTCTGCGGTCGTACCTTCGGCGGTCACGGGATGGAAACCTTTCGTCCCTCAATGCGGTAGCCGTGCCGGGCGAGCCGCCCCACGACCTCGACGAGCAGCTTGCGCTCGACTTCCTTGATGCGCTCGTGGAGCGCGGCGCCACCGTCCTCGTGGTCCTCGTCCCGGACCTCGATCACGCCCTGCGCGATGATCGGCCCGGTGTCGACGCCGTCGTCGACGAAGTGGACGGTGCAGCCGGTGACCTTCGCGCCGTACGCGAGCGCGTCGCGCACGCCGTGGGCACCGGGAAAGCTGGGCAGCAGCGCGGGGTGGGTGTTCACGGTCCGCCCGCCGAAGCGCGCGAGGAACTCCTTGCCCACGATCTTCATGAACCCGGCGGAGATCACCAGGTCGGGCTCGTACGCGGCGACGGCCTCGGCGAGCGCCCGGTCCCACTCCTCGCGTGTGGGGTGGTCCTGCACCCGGCACACGAAGGTCGGCAGGCCCACGCGCTCGGCCCGCTCCAGTCCGGCGATCCCGCTCCGGTCGGCGCCCACGGCGACGATCTCCGCGCCGTAGGCGGCGCTGCCCACGGCCTCGATCTCGTCGATCAGCGCCTGCAGATTGGTGCCGGACCCGGAGACGAGCACGACGATGCGCTTCGGGGCGGCGGCAGATGAGGCCACGACGGGGCCCTTTCATGTCTTGCTCGGCTTTGTGCGGTCGTACGAATGCTTCATGGCCCCCGATACGGGGAACTCTACGAAGCGCCCGACCGTCAGCAACGATACCGGCACTCGCAGCGGCCCCCACGGGACGGGGACCCGGCCGGGAGGTAGCGTCTGCGGAGCAAGTCTGCGGATGCCCAGCACGGGCCTCGACCATCTGCTCCTCGCGCACGCGGGGATGGACCCTAGGGGAAGACGCACACAAGATGCCGGACCGACTGCCTACGCCCCCGTCCGCGCCCCGCCGGGACCCCTCCGAGGACGGGTCCCGGCCGAGCGCGGACCCGGACACGGAGAGCACCGGCGCCGAGTTCCCCGGCAACCCGGGCACGGCCGACAACCCCTTCGCCCCGCCCCCGGAGGGCGCCCCCGACCGCCCGTGGCAGCCCCGACAGCAGGGCGACGGGGACAAGCGGGGCGACCGGGACGGCGGCAGCCGGTGGAGCAGCCGCCAGCCGGGCCGCTCCTCGGGCCCCTTCGGCCAGCGCCCCGGCGAGGGCGAGGGCCAGGGCGGCGGTCCCGGCGGGCCCGGCGGACTGCGCTGGGACCCGACGGACCCGGTCCAGCGCCGCGCGCGGTACGCCCTGCTCGCCGGCATGTGGGGCTTCTTCTTCGCCCTGTTCAGCTGGACGTACCTGGGCCTGCTGCTCGGCGCGCTCGCCCTGTACTGGGGCATCAGCTCGCTGCGGGCGAAGGCCGGCGCGGAGCCGGGCGGCACCGCCAAGGCCGATGTGGACGCGATCACGGGGCGTGCCCCGCGCGAGCCCGCCGAGCCGCAGGCCGCGGGCCGGCCGCAGGGGCAGCAGGGGCCGGGTCAGCCGGGCGCGCGGCCGCAGAAGACGGCCGCGGTCACCGGCATCGTCGTCGGCGCCCTCGCCCTGGCCGTGGTGGCGGCGACCTTCACGGTGCAGACCGTCTACCGCGAGTACTACACGTGCGTGAACGACGCCCTCACCACGACCGCCGCGAAGAACTGCGGCGACCTCCTGCCGAAGGAGATCCGCCCGCTTCTGGAGACGACGGCGACGGCCGAAGAGGGCTGACCCCTCCCCGGCCGTCGGGCCATGCGTCCGGCCGTCGGGCCAGGCGTGACAGGTGGGCGCTACGCCTTCGACTGGTCGTGCCGGTCCGCCACTCCGGCCAGGAACTCCTCGATCACCGGGTCGCCGAGCAGCACCGGGCCGACCTGGTGGTGCTCCTCCGGGTCGACGGTGATCTTCCCGGCCTCCGCCGCCGCGGCCTCCATCGCCGTGCGCTCGGCCGCGGCCTTCGACGCGTCGCCCGCCTCGATGGCGGCGAGCGTGTTCAGACCGTGCTCCATGGCCTCTCCCCACAGGTCCGTGGCGTCCAGCCAGCGGTCCGAGTCGGCGAGGAACAGCCGGTCCGGCAGGTCCCCGCGCAGCGTCTCGGGGACCTGCGCGATCTCCCGGACGACGGGCCTGAACTCCCGTACGGCTGCGGCGGGTTCGTTCTCGTACGCCTTCCAGAACGCGGCCGTCTCGGCGGTGAGGCGGGGCGACTGGGGCTGCCACGGGGTGTCGCCGAAGGTCGGCGCGAGGTGGTTGAGGTCCACGAAGCGCTGCACGGCGTCGGCGGTGTGCGCATCGCCGCCCGCGAGGTAGAGGGCGGCCTGCCGGGCCGAGGCATCCCGGTCGTACGCCTCGTCGTTCCAGGCGAAGTCCAGCATCGTGAACATGGCGGGCTTGCTGGCGGACTCCTGGTTCATCGGGTTGGAGACGAGGCCGCTGATGTGCGCGGAGAGCCCCGCCTCCCGCTTGTCGTACGGGGCCATGAGCAGCCGGCCGCGGGTCCTGGCGAAGTCGTTGACCGGGTAGTTGTCCCAGACGAACACCTTGCGGCCGAACAACTCGCTGGCCCGCTCGGCCTGTTCGTTGGTGATCTCCGGCGGCACCACGTCCGTGCCGGTCCACATCACCTCGACGTTCGGGTCGAGGGTGGACCGCATCGTCTCCTTGTACGCGGTGTCCGTGAGGTCGCCGTACTCGGTCGGCACCATCTGCAGCGGGTTGGTGCCCTCGCGGGCCTCGACGAACTCGCGCTGCACCGTGTTGAGCAGCTTCACCTGCGCCTGCGCGGCCGCTCCGCGACCGGGTGCGCCGAACTCGGCCTCGTCGCCCGCGCAGTTCCACTTGGTGTAGCTGATGTCGTCGAGCGGGATGGAGAACGAGCGGACGCCGATGTCGTACAGGGCGCCCAGCTTCGCCGTGAGCGCCGCGGTGTCGGCCGGGTCCGAATAGCAGATGGACGTGCCGGGCGACACGGCGAAGGTGAACCGGACGTGGTGCTCGCTCGCCCGCTCGACCAGGTCGGCCAGCTCGCCGAGCTTGTCCGCCGGGTAGGGCTCGCGCCACTTCTCGCGGTGGTACGGGTCGTCCTTCGGCGCGTACACATAGGTGTTGGCGCGGACGTCGCCGAGGAACTCCATCTGGTCCAGGCGCTCTTCATGGGTCCACGGGGGACCGTAGAAGCCCTCGATGCTGCCGCGCAGCGGCATCGCCGGGCGGTCGCTGACCGAGGCGCCCGCGATCCTGGACGGCCCGTCCTCGGTGCGCGTGAACAGCTGGCGGAGGGTCTGCACGGCGTAGAACTGGCCGGCCGCGTCGGTGCCGCCCAGGGCCACCGTGCTCTTCGTGCCGCCCGAGACCCTGAGGGCGTAGCCCTCGGCGTGGTCGGGGACGGCGGTGTCGTGCAGGGCCTCGGCCACGTCGGCGCGGGCGGCGGGGCCGAGGAGCAGGGTCAACGGGGCGTTGCCGCTGGCCCGTTCGCGTATCTCGATGTCCTTGACGCCGTGGGCGCGCAGCGTCTCCAGGAGCAGCCGTCGGGCGGCGGCGTCGGTGCGGTCGTCCACGACGACCTCGGCCCGTCCTGCCACCGGGACGTCGTCGCCCGCGCGGGACATGGTCCGGGGTGTGGGCGAGACGACGGGCAGCGGGTCGGCCGCGGCGGCGGCCGTCGCGGCCCGCGCGCCGGGGTCGGGGGCGGCGGTGGCCGCGCCGGCCGTCGCCACCGAGGTGGCGACGGCTAGCGCGGTCAGGGTTCTGGCCAGGCGGGGCACAGCTTCCTCCAGGTCGTTCGGGGGCATGACGTGGGGCGTGCTCAACTGCTCAGGCATCTGCGGCGGTTGCTGAGTGGGTGCGCAGAGGGTGCGCTCAGGACCAGCGGACGTCGGCGGACGCCGGGGCGCTGCGCGTGCCGTCCGGGGAGACCGCGACGAGCTGAAGCCGAGTGGTGCCCTCGGTGCCGGCGCGGGCCAGGGACTTGACGTAGTACACCTCGTCGTAGATCCGGCCGACCGACTCCCGCTGCCCGTCCGGGAGTTCGCGGTGGATGTCGTAGTACCAGACGCCCTGCCCCTTCAGCTGCCAGGACAGGAACACCTCGGCCGTCTTGCCGTCCTCGGCGACATGGACCTGGTCGACGGCGAAGCCGGCCGGGGCCTGCGGGCGCTCGGCGGAGCCGCCCAGGAGCGCCAACTCCCCGATGTTCAGGGCGTATTCACCGAGCTTCGCGGCCGAGACCCGCACGCCGACCGCCGCGATCGTGCGACCCTTGTACGCGTCGAGGCGCCGCACCGCGGTCGTCCAGCCCGCACCCTCGGCCCGGCCCGCGGGCAGCCACTCGAAGCGCTCCGGGTCGTCGGCGAAGAGCAGCCCGACCTCGAGACCGCTCTCCGCGCCCGCGCGCCCGGTCAGGAACGTCACCGAGAGCCGCTCGTCGCCGCCCACGTCGAGCGCGGTCTTGAACAGCCGCACGGTGGTGGCGTTCTCCGGGCCGAGCTCGCCGGAGAGCCGCAGCGAGGAGCCGCCGTCGTACGCGCGGGTGTAGTCGTAGTCGACGGTGACCGGGGTCCCGTCGCTGCGGGTCCAGAACTGCCAGGTGGGCAGCAGGTCCTGGATGCTCGCGTTGTTCCACTCACGGCTGCTCGCCTTCTCCCCGTCGAGGAAGAAGGCCCGCCCGTGGCCGGTGTTGAAACGCGTCACGAACGGGAACGCGCCGATCACCGACCGCTCGGTGATGTAGCGGGCGACGCCGTCCCACTTCTTGTGGTTGTCCGCGTCGCGCGGCTTCCCGTCGTCCTCGTTCGGCCACGGCACGTACTCGGTGCGGCCGGTGCGCGTCGGGTCCTCGTTCGGACCCGACCAGTAGCGGCGCTCGCGCTGGAAGACGGCGGGCTGCGCGTCCGGGTTCTCGCGGTCCGGGTAGCGGTCCCAGGCGAAGTGCGAGCCGAACAGGGCCCAGCTGGTGCGGGCCGGCTTGCCCTCGGGGAACACGAGCCGGGTGTCGTAGGGCGGGTTGTAGCCGTACTTCTCGTTCTCCGTGCCGTGGAAGACCACGTCGTACGGGTCGAGGCCCAGCTTCTTCGCCGTCTCCACGGACTTCTCGACCTGCGCGTCGTCCGGCATCCAGTAGTTCGCGAACAGGCTGTTGTTGACCGGGGTGTCGCCGTCCTGGATCCAGGGGGCGTTGCTGTCGTTCAGCTGGTTCTGGTAGTCCAGCTTCCCGTTCACCATGATCGTGTCGTACCACTGGACGTGGAAGCCCTCGGGCGCCTGCGTGCGCAGGTACTTCAGCATCTCCATCAGCTTCGCCGCGTCGGCGGGCGCGGTCTCCGCCTCCTGGTTGATGAAGTAGCCGTCGAAGCCGAAGTATTCGGCCATCTCGATCAGCTTGTCCGCGACCGGGAAGCTCCCGTCGGCGCGCTGCTCCAGGTAGTCGGCGAACTCCCCGTTCCGCGGCCAGAACCAGCAGCCCAGGCTCTTCGCCCCGTTGCGGTGCGCGGCGTCGGTGTAGCCGGGGTTGGGCAGGTTGATCAGGCCGTGGTCGGGCTCGTCGGTGGGCGAGCCGTCGACGGGCATGCCGTGCCAGGACCCGTAGAGGTCGGTGTACTGCCAGAAGCGGAGCAGCCGCCGTGCGTAGACGTCGTTGTACTTGTACGCGGTGAAGAACGAGTTGTCGTAGTCGTAGCTCAGGTTCATCAGCTGCGCCCCGGTCTCAAGGTCCGGGTTCGCCTGGGTGGCCGCGAAGGGCGCGATGCGGGTGGCCAGCGGCACGCGGGAGCGGAAGTACTTCGCCCAGCGGTCGGACTGCGGGGTCCAGCTCTTGAGCGACGCCGCGTCGTACCCGTGCATGAAGGGCTGGTGCGGCGCGCGGCCCGGGGCCGGGTCGGCGGCGGCACTGGCCGGGAGCGCGAACGGGCCGACCGGACCGGCGAGGCCGATGGTCACTCCTGCCGCCCCGAGCATGCCCAGGAACGTCCTGCGGTCCATACGACCCTGGCGGTCCTTGCGGTCCTTGCGGTCCATCAGGCGATCAGCCCTTCGCGTCGAGTTTCACAGAAAGCGCGAAAGGAAAGCTGCCCCCGCTTTGCGTGCACGTCAATGGTTCGCACTCAACTAATGCGATTTAGTTCCTGCGCACTAATGCGGTTTACCGAGGCTCTTGTCGACCCGTTTGGAAGTGGCTACGATCCGGCTTGGGCAAGCGAGTTGGGCACCGGGTGCGTCCTTTTCAGTCGCCCTTCTCGTTCTTCTCGGGCTCCGCCGCCAGAAAGTCGTAGGGCTCGAAGTCGCTGCTCTTGTCGGCTTCGGTGCGCTTGCCGGTGCGGCGGCGCGACCACCAGGTGCGTACGCGGGCCACTGGGCCTCTGGTTGTGCCTGCGGCTTCGGGTGCGGCTTCGGCTTCGGCTTCGGGGGCCGTCGGGTCCGACTCGGCGTCCGTCACCGCCGGGTCCGCTGCCAGGCCCGCCTTCGGGGTCCGCCACCACAGCAGGCGGTCGAGCTGCGCTTGCACGCGTCCGGTCCGGAGGGGCTTCAACGGCGTGGCCTGTGCGGGCCGTTCGGGGTCCGTGGCCTGTGCGGGCCGATTCGCACCCTCGCGCCGCTCCGCCCGCCTCGGCCGCAGCGCCTTCGCCCGGCCCCACAGATCCGCCCGGTCCCACAGGTCCCGCGCCCGCCAGCTCCGTACGCGCCAGGCCCGCAGCCCGAGGGCGACCGGGACGCCGAGCGCGCCCGACCAGAGCAGGGCCGCGCCGCCCGTCCGCCACCACACCGGACCGAACTCCGCCAGCGCCCCGTCGCCGAGGGGGCCGCCGGCGAGCGCCGCGAGCAGGGCGAGGGCCAGCCCGCACAGCACCGCCGCGAGCCCCGCCGCAAGGGCCGTCTCACCGCGCGACCAGGCACTGTCCGGCTCCGACCTGGCCGCCGCGGCGCGCGCCGTGAACCACCCCACCGTCAGCCCGCACGCCCCGCCGACGGCGCACGCCGCCCAGGTCAACGGCGTACCGCCGCCCGAGTCCGGGATCGCGGCGAGCAGCGGGAAGGGCGGAAGCATCGGGTCCGCAGGCGCGCCCGCAGGCCAGACCACGCTGCCCGCGCCGAGCGCGAAGCCGGACCCGAGCCCGTAGGACGCCCCCCACACCGCCGCGTTGGGCACGAGCGCGACGGCGAGAAGGAGCACCGCGACCCGCCCCGACCACAGGTCGCTCAACTGCAGATACGTGGTCTGCGCGGCCTCGGCGTGCAGGACGAGGGAGACCGCCACGAGCAGCGCGCCGCCGCCCACGAGGACAACGACCCCGGCCGCGCCCGCCCGCAGCGCGGCGCCGACACGGGGACGTACGGTGGGACGCCCCTCGGCCGGCTCCGGGTCGAGGAAGCGGTGCAGCGCGGCGGGGAGCGGGCCGTGCGGGCGGCCGTACGCGTTCCACACCCCGGCGGCCGCGCCGAGCACCGCGAGCGCCGTGAGGTGCAGTGCGGCGCTCAACAGGTCGGCGCGCAACGGCCCTTCCACGGCGAAGAGCAGCACGAGCGCGCCCACCGCCAGGTACCCGGCGACCACCCCGCCGAGGGCGACGCGCGGCCGGTCCGTCGTCTCCGCCGCGTCCCGGCCCGCGCGGTGGAGCAGCAGCGCGGGCACCGCGACGAGCAGCAGCGGAGTCACGCCGAGCGGCGCCGGGGCCCCGGAGAGGGTGTCGGTCCTGACCAGGTCCGCGCCGTGCGCGAGCAGCCAGAGCCCGGCCGCGACATGCAGCGCATCGTCCGGCCCGCTGTCCGGATATGGCGAGCTGATCCAACCGACCGTCACCAGTACGGCGAGCCCGCCGAGTCCGAGCCCCGCCGCGACGGCCCCGCCGACCACGGCCCCCGCGAGCGCGGAGGCTCTGCGCCGCCGGCCACCGCGCGCGAGTCCGGCGAGCACCGACGCCGACGGCGGCGACGACGCGGCCGGCGAACCGGCTGAGGGACGGGGCGACGAGCTGCGGTCGGTCGTGTGCATCACGCCCGCAATGCTCCCAACGACACGCGCTTTCTCGTCGTAACAGGCGAATACACGCAGTGTCGCCCAATATACGTTTATGTACTTTTTCGTACGGCATTGGGCTGCACGCACCACCGCGGTCCGCCCTGCGAACGACGACCCGAACGACGGTCCAACGGCCCACGGTGTGGAGAGTCCGACATGACCCAGAGCCCCGCCACCCCGCTGCCGTCCCCGAAGGAGTGCCGACGGCTGCGGGAGGCGCAGGATCTGACGCAGGCACAGGTCGCAGCGAAGGTCGGCGTCACCCGCGAGACGGTCAGGTCCTGGGAGACCGGCCGCACCACCCCGAGAGGCAGCAAGCGCGCAGCATACGCCCGACTGCTCGCCGCCGCCCCGGCCCGCACCCGGCCGCCGAACTCCTCCGCCAAGAGCCGCTCGGGCACGTCCCGTACGGCCAAGGCGCACGGCGGCGGCAAGCCGCACGGCTCGAAGTCGGTGGGCACGGAGTCGGTGAGCACGAACGACATGGACGGCACGGGCGGCACGGGCGTCACGGACGGCACGGGCGTCACGGACGGCACGGGCGGCACGGACGGCACGGACGGCGCTGGCGTTACGGGCGGCGCTGGCGGCACGGGCGGCGCTGGCGTTACGGGCGGCGCTGGCGGCACGGGCGGCGCTGGCGGCACGGGCGCGGAGCCGGTGCCGGTCGGCGCGAGAACCGGAGCCGAGGACGAACGGGCGGACGAGCGGGCGAACGCGACGGCCGGCGAACCCGTGACCGAACCGGCGAACGGATCGGCGAGCGCACCCGCGGCCGACGGATCCCCGGGCGGCTCGGCGACCGGGTCCGGGCTGACGCCCGATCAGGCCTTCGACGCCCTGTACGCGTTCACCTCCCCCGCCCTCGTACGCCAGACGTATCTGCTCACCGGCCGGCGGGCGCTCGCGAAAGAGGCGGTCGAGCGGGCCTTTCAGCAGGCCTGGGAGCGCTGGCCCGAAGTGGCCGTCGACCGCGACCCGGTGGGCTGGGTGCGGGCGGCGGCGTACGAGTACGCGCTCTCGCCCTGGCACCGGCTGCGGCGCAGACACCGGCAGCCGGACGTCCCGCCCGCCGAGGCCGAGGACCGCAAGCTGCTCGACACCCTGCTCAGCCTGCCCGCGCCGTACCGCAGGACTCTCGTCCTCTACGACGGCGTCGGGCTCGACCTGCCCGAGACCGCGGCCGAGACGGAGGCCTCCACTCCGGCGGCGGCGCACCGGCTCCTGCACGCCCGCGAGGCCGTCGCCGAGCAGCTGCCCGAGCTGTCCGACCCGTCCGAACTCCAGCGCAGACTCGACGAGTTGGCGCGCGCCGAGAAGCTCGGCTCCGGCCCCGCCCCCGTCGTACGACAGGGCGGAGAGCACCGCTCTCGGTTCTGGACGCGGGCCGCGATCGCGTTCACGGCCCTGATCATCGGCGCCTCGGCGCTCGCCCTCGCCACCTCGCCGCGGCAGTACGAGCCGGTGCCCGCGCCGGGGGCGCCGATCAGCGGGGTACCGCCGCTGATGGGGCCGGGGCCCCTGACCCCGCAGGACAAATGGCTCCAGCAGAAGCTGCAGTCCGCCCCCGGGAACGGGCCGGAGCGGCTCGCGCCCGCGATCGAGTGACGATGGAGGACGCCTCCCCGGAACGTACGCGGGCCCGCACCCCTGGAAGAGGGGTGCGGGCCCGCGTACGTATGAGCGCTGGTCAGCCGTTGAGGATGGCGCGCGCCAGCTTGGCCGTCTCGGTCGGGGTCTTGCCGACCTTGACGCCCGCGGCCTCGAGGGCCTCCTTCTTGGCCTGCGCGGTGCCGGAGGAGCCGGAGACGATGGCGCCGGCGTGGCCCATGGTCTTGCCCTCGGGCGCCGTGAAGCCCGCGACGTAGCCGACGACCGGCTTGGTCACGTTGGCCTTGATGTAGTCGGCCGCACGCTCCTCGGCGTCGCCGCCGATCTCGCCGATCATGACGATCAGGTCGGTGTCGGGGTCGGCCTCGAACGCGGCGAGCGCGTCGATGTGCGTCGTACCGATGACCGGGTCGCCACCGATGCCGACGGCGGAGCTGAAGCCGATGTCACGGAGCTCGTACATCATCTGGTACGTCAGCGTGCCGGACTTCGAGACCAGGCCGATGCGGCCCGGCTTCGTGATGTCGCCCGGGATGATGCCGGCGTTGGACTGACCCGGCGTGATGAGGCCGGGGCAGTTCGGGCCGATGATGCGGGTCTTGTTGCCCTTGGCCTTGGCGTACGCCCAGAAGGCGGCCGAGTCGTGGACGGCGATGCCCTCGGTGATGACCACGGCGAGCGGGATCTCGGCGTCGATGGCCTCGACGACGGCGGCCTTCGAGAAGGCCGGGGGCACGAAGAGGACGGAGACGTTGGCGCCCGTCTTCTCCATGGCCTCCTTGACGGAGCCGAAGACCGGCACGGACGTGCCGTCGAAGTCGACCTCGGTGCCGGCCTTGCGCGGGTTCACGCCGCCGACGATGTTGGTGCCGTCACCCAGCATGAGCTTGGTGTGCTTCATGCCGGTGGCGCCGGTCATGCCCTGGACGATGACCTTGCTGTCCTTGTTGAGGAAGATAGCCATGGCTGTTCTGTCCCTCGTCCCTTACTTCGCGGCCGCGAGCTCGGCGGCCTTGTCGGCCGCGCCGTCCATGGTGTCCACGCGCTGCACCAGCGGGTGGTTGGCGTCGCTGAGGATCTTGCGACCCAGCTCCGCGTTGTTGCCGTCGAGGCGCACGACCAGCGGCTTGGTGACCTCTTCGCCCTTGGACTTGAGCAGCGCCAGGGCCTGCACGATGCCGTTGGCGACCTCGTCGCAGGCGGTGATGCCACCGAAGACGTTGACGAAGACGGACTTGACGTCCGGGTCGCCGAGGATGATCTCCAGGCCGTTCGCCATGACCTCGGCGGAGGCGCCGCCACCGATGTCGAGGAAGTTGGCCGGCTTGACGCCGGCGTGGTTCTCACCGGCGTACGCGACGACGTCCAGAGTGCTCATGACGAGACCCGCGCCGTTGCCGATGATGCCGACCTCGCCGTCGAGCTTCACGTAGTTGAGGCCCTTGGCCTTGGCAGCAGCCTCGAGCGGGTTGGCTGCGTCCTTGTCCTCGAGCGCCTCGTGCTCCGGCTGACGGAAGTCGGCGTTCGCGTCGAGCGACACCTTGCCGTCGAGCGCCAGGATGTCGCCGGAGGCGACCTTGGCGAGCGGGTTCACCTCGACGAGGAGGGCGTCCTCGGCGACGAAGGTGTCCCACAGGGTCACCATGACCTCGGCGACCTTCTCGGCCACGTCGGCCGGGAACTTCGCCTGCGCGACGATCTCGCGGGCCTTCTCGATGGTGACGCCGTCGTTGGAGTCGACCGGCACCTTCGCGAGCTTCTCGGGGGTCGTCGCGGCGACCTCCTCGATGTCCATGCCGCCGGCGACGGAGGCCATGGCCAGGAAGGTGCGGTTGGTGCGGTCGAGGAGGTACGAGACGTAGTACTCCTCGACGATCTCGGGAGCCGTCTCGGCGATCATCACCTTGTGGACCGTGTGGCCCTTGATGTCCATGCCGAGGATGTCCGTCGCGCGGGCGACGGCCTCGTCCGGGGTCGCCGCCAGCTTCACACCGCCGGCCTTGCCGCGGCCGCCGACCTTCACCTGCGCCTTGACGACGGACTTGCCGCCAAGCCGCTCGGTCGCCTCGCGGGCCGCCTCAGGCGTGTCGATGACTTCACCGGCCAGCACCGGTACACCGTGCTTGGCGAAGAGGTCCCTCGCCTGGTACTCGAACAGGTCCACGCGCGTCCGTCCCTTTTCAGTGGTATCGCGTCGATCGCGGCGCGGCAGTCACTTCCGTTGCGTGCTGTCGCTTCGCGTTCTGTCACGTTCGTTTTCTGCGTGGGCGTGCCGCGAAGGGCAACGTGACTGCGCTGTCACTGAGGGAGGCGTACACGGTGTCCGTGGACGCGGCATGTCCGTCTCGCAGGTTATCGCCGTGGGACGTAGGTCCCTAAATCGCAGATCACACTCCGGCGGTGATTACGGTCACAGAATCCACGCCCCAGCGGCGCTGCCGCTTCTCGCTGACTGGTCTCACGCCCCCGGGCGGGTGCCCTCCCCCCTCCCTCTACGTCCGCGGGAGGGCTAGCCCGATGGGGTGCCCCCACCCACTCCCCTCACATCCGTGGGCGGGGCGCTCCCTCCCCTCGCCCCCTCAGCCTTGGGTGGAGCTGGTGGCGCCTGGTGGGGGCAGGGGAGGGGGCTGGTCTTGGCCGGGACGGCCGTTCCTGTGGCGGGGCCAGCCCCTGGCCGGGACAACTGGCCGGGACAAAAGGCTGGGGCGGGGGCTTGGGACTGGCTCACACCTCAGGGCACGGTGTGACGCCGCAAGCTGTGAGGGCGGGGGTGGCTGGGGTCCGCTGGAGGCGGGGCTCGTCTCGGGCTCGTCTCGGCTATGGCCGAGGCCGTGTTCCGGATGGGGCTGTCCGACGGGGTCGCCCCTGGACCGGAAGGGAAGGGAAGGGAAGGGCTGCCGAATGGCCAGTGCCTGCTGGTGGCGGGGCCGGTCCCGGTGAGGAAACGCCTGGCTGGCGGGGCCGGTTCCGGTGAGGCAACACCCTGGTGGCGAGGCCGGTTCCGGTGAGGCAACACCTGGGCGGCGAGGCCGGTCCCGCTGAGACAACACCTGGGCGGCGAGGCCGGTCCCGCTGAGACAACACCTGGGCGGCGAGGCCGGTCCCGCTGAGACAACACCTGGGCGGCGAGGCCGGTCCCGCTGAGACAACACCTGGGGCTGCCATCGCGCATTCGGGCTGCCGGGGCTGCGAGGGGCCCCGACAGGGGCGCGGGGAACTGCGCGATCAGCCACGACGGCGCAGCAGCCGAACAACCGGCCGGGGTCCGGGGGCTGAAATTCAGCCCGTCCGGCGTTTGAGGACGAGCGCCTCAGCGCGATACGGGGTCCGGGGCGGAGCCCCGAGGCAGGGTCCGAGGCGGGGTCCAGGGGGGCAGAGCCCCGAGGCGGGGTCCCGGGAGGGGCGGCGGAGCCCCGAGGCGGGAGCCCGGGGGCGGCAGCCCCGAAGCAAGGCAGGGGCGGCAGCCCCGAGGCGGGGTCCAGGGGCGGAGCCCCGAGGCCGTCCGGCGAGGAATTCGGGAAGGGGCGGGGTGGGGAAGAGCCAGGCCCGTCCGACCTGAAGGCCCGCGCCCCGCCTCGGCGCAAGAGCCTCGCCCCGGCGAGCCGGGGCAACAGGGGCCGGCCAGCCCCCGCGCCCCCGACCCGGACCCGCACCCCGAGCCGGACCGAACCTCCTCAGGCAGCGGCCCGGCCCGGGTGAACGTCGACTCAGATACCCGTACCCGAGAGGAAGTTCGGCGTGATCGACGTGGCCGTGTCCTGGACGCCGGACACCACGTTGCTGACGAGCGGCGCCGCATCCTGGGTGACCGTACCGGTGAGGTCCTGCGCGAACGGCTGGACGTCAGCGGTCACGTTCTGCGTCAGACCGGTGGCGCTGCCGCCGACACCCTGACCCAGCGTCTGCACCTCGCCGACGATGCCGCCGACAGCAGGCTTCACGTCCTCCACGACCGCACCCGCGAACGGCTGCACCTCACCGACGACGCCCGCCGCGAACGGCTGCACGTCGACGCTGACGTCCTGGACCAGGACACCGGCGTCGGACACGGCCTGACCGGCGACCGGCACGACCGACTCGACCGCGGCGGAGGCCAGCGGGGGCAGCACGGCCTTGGAGGTCTCGTCCACGATCGGCGAAGCCTTGGTCACCGCGCCCTGGGCCGCACCCTGCACCTGCCCCGGAGCCTCGGCGACCAGGCTCTGCGCCTCGCCCTGGACCTGCAGGCCCGCGCCCCGCACCTGGTCGACCCGGCCCTGGACCTGGTCCTGAACCTGGCCCGGCGCCTGCGCGGCCAGCTCGGGGGCGAAGGCGGAGAGCGGGCCGAAGAGGTAGTCGACCTGGCCCTGCGCCTGACCTGCGGCGTCCGTCGCACCCCGCAGGTCCTGCACGCCCGGCAGGTCCGGGGTGCCCGGCAGGTCCGGGGTACCCGGCAGGTCCGGGGTGCCGACGGCCGGGATCGCGCCGTACGCCGGCAGCTCGCCGTCGACGTGCAGGCGGGCCTCGTCCGCGGCGTCCTTGACGTCGCCGACCTGCCCGGCGGCGCCCTCGACCTTGCCGGTCGCGCCCTTGGCCTGGCCCGCGGCGCCCTTGGCCTGCGCGGCGGTGGACTTGGCCTTGCCGGTCACGCCGTCGGCCTTGTCGGCGATGCCCTCGGCCCGCTCCTGCACGCCGGAGACGGTCGACCCGACCTTGCCGGTGACGCCGTCGACAACGTCGGTGTCCGTCACGTCGGCGAGCGTGTCCTGGACGCCCTGGACCGCTTCGACGTCCACGTCCGGGGTGCTGATGGGCAGCGAGGAGTCGGGCAGCTCGGCGGCGTTGGCGCCCGCGGCGCCCATCGCGATGACGCTGGTGGCGCCGGCGGCGATGACGATCGAACGGCGCAGGTTCCGGCTGCTGGTGACGGCCTTGCTGGGCTTGCTGTGCTTGCTCATGCTTGCGTCGATTCCTTCGAATTCGAGGGGGTCGGGAGCGCATGGGAAGGGGGCGCTCCCTGGATGGGCAGACCTGTCCCGCCCCCGCGCGGCAGGTCCAAGGCGGGGGAAGGCCTGCCCTAACCCGGGAATTCGAGGATGTCGCGGTGCCTGTCACGCGTCGGGTGGTACGCCGTGGCGGCGCCCTCCCCGGCCACGAGCCGGAACGGGGGAACGCCCGTCACCGTCGTCGCGTGCAGCTCGCCGTGCCGCTGCGCACCGCCGTCGGACGCCGACTGCCCGGCGATGCCGTACGGGCCCTGCGGGTCGTCGGACGGCAGCTGCGGCTGCTGCCGCGCGTCCCGCCCTGCGGCGTCGTGCGCCTGCCCGGCCGCGACGTTGCCGCCGAAGCGGTCCCACCGCTGGCACGCGAAGGCCGACCGCACCTTGTGCGCCGCGCCGTCGTCCGCCCGCGCACCGTGCTCGCGCTCCTGCGGAACGACACGGTCCGGTACGGGCTGCGTGGCGTCGCCGCCCGGCCCGATCTCCCCGAACTCCGGCAACGACGGCCGGGGGAACGGCGATTCGGGCAGCCTCCGCGCGGCCTCCTCGGCCAGCAAACCGAGCGGGTTCGCGACCGTACGGGTCAACTCCCCCGTCACGTACCGGGTGAGGGACACCGCGGTGGAGGTTGTGGTGGAGGTCGCGACCGAGGTCGCGGTGACCCCTGCCGCCGACGTGCTGTCGACCGCCGCCCGCACCGTGTGCCGCAGAGCGGCCCGGGGCCCGAACTCTGAATCAGCTTCGGAATCGGAATCGGACACAGGCTCGGATGCGGACGTGGCCGTCGGCTTGGACGCGGGCTTGAAAGCCGCGGTGGCCCCCGGCTCGGATGCGGGCTTGAACGCCGACTCGTAGCCGGGCTCGGGCTCAGACTCAGCGGTCGGGTCCGCCTCGGTCGGCTCCGAACTGCCCGCCCACTCGGACGGCCCGGCGGTCGAAGTCGCCGAGGCCGAGGCTGACTCGAACCCGCCCCGGGTCGAAGTCGCCGAGCCCTCCGTGGAGCTGACGGTCCTCGAGGCCTGCGGAGCGTCGACCGCCTCCGCCGCCTGCGCCCGACCGCCGAACAGCAGCCCGAGCGCCAACAGCGCGCCCAGGAAGAGGCCCACGCGCAGCGCACGCCGACCGCCCGCCGAGCGCGCCATGCGCTGGGCGGCGGGAATCGCGGCTGCGGCAGTCAAGTTCGGGGAGCCTCCTAGTAAGCGCCCGATACTTGCATGCGACGGCATGCGTTGCGCAAGTCCCCTGTGACTGATGAGTAGCCATGTCCGGAATGGCCGTTCAGGGCGCTCCGGGATGATTCAGCCACCGTTCACCAGGCGTTGGACAAGACGTCGCACCAGGCGCTGCACGAGGCGTTGCACAAGGCTTGGTCGAGGTGTTGCGCAAGGCTTGATCGAGGTGTTCAGGCCGCGTCCGGTATCGGCAGTGGCCGCTTCTCGATCGCGGCCGCCATCACCTCCGGGAACAGATCGGGCGTGCAGGCGAACGCGGGCGCACCGAGCCCGGCGAGCGCCGCCGCATGCTCCCTGTCGTACGCGGGCGCCCCCTCGTCGGAGAGCGCGAGCAGTGTCACGAACTGCACGCCCGCCGCCTTCATCGCGGCGACCCGCTTCAGCATCTCGTTCCGTATCCCGCCCTCGTACAGGTCCGAGATCAGCACCACGACCGTGTCCGCGGGGCGGGTGATCTGCGACTGGCAGTACGCGAGCGCCCTGTTGATGTCCGTGCCCCCGCCGAGCTGGGTGCCGAACAACACGTCCACGGGGTCGTCCAGTTGGTCCGTCAGGTCGACGACCGCCGTGTCGAAGACGACGAGCCGCGTGGCGATCGACCGCATCGACGCCAGGACCGCGCCGAACACCGAGGCGTAGACGACGGAGGCGGCCATCGAGCCGGACTGGTCGATGCAGAGGATCACTTCCTTCTTCACGGACTGCGAAGCCCGCCCGTACCCCACGAGGCGCTCCGGCACGACCGTCCCGTACTCCGGCAGGTAGTTCTTCAGGTTGGCGGCGATCGTGCGGTTCCAGTCGATGTCCCGGTGGCGTGGCCGGCTGATCCGCGCGCTGCGGTCGAGCGCACCCGTCAGGGTCGCCCGCGCACGCGACGCCAGCCGCTTCTCCAGGTCCTCCACGACCTTGCGCACCACGGCACGCGCGGTCTCCTTCGTCGTCTCCGGCATCGCGTGCTTCAGCGAGAGCAGCGTGCCGACCAGATGCACGTCCGCCTCGACGGCCTCGAGCATCTCCGGTTCGAGCAGCAGCGCGGACAGGCCGAGCCGCTCGATGGCGTCGCGCTGCATCACCTGCACCACGGACGACGGGAAGTACTTCCGGATGTCGCCGAGCCAGCGCGCCACCGACGGGGCCGACGCCCCGAGCCCGGCCGAGCGGTCCCTGCCCTTCCCCGCCCGGTCGCCCTTGCCGTACAGCGAGGTCAGCGCGCCGTCCATCGCCGCGTCCTGCCCCTGCAGCCGGCATCCGGTCCCGTCAGCCGCATCTCCGCCGAGCACGAGCCGCCACCGCCGAAGCCGCTCCTCGTCGCCGCCTTGCCCGTGCTCCGGCACGCGTTCCGGCACGCGTTCCGGCACGCGTTCCGGCACGCGTTCCGGCACGCGTTCCGGCAGGTGTCGCCGATCAGCCTGCGGCTCGGCTTCCCGGGTCGCTTCCGGTGCTTCTGCGCCTGTACGTGTCATGCGGGCGCCTCCGTGAGGTCGCGAACGGCTGAGGCTGGGGCTGGAGCCGAGGCCACGGCCGGGCTCTGGCTCGTGGACGAGGTCGCGGTCGCGGTCGGGTTCAGAGTCGCGGGGTTCGGTGGTGCGAGGCCGAGGAGCAGGTGCAGCACCGGCAGCACCGCGTCGGCCCGCTCCTGGTCCGGTTCCGCCGCGAAGCCCCGTATGCCGGTCGTGGCCGTGATCGCTTCGGCCGCTCCTCCGGGCCCGCGCCGCACCAACTCCCCGAGCGTGCGCCGCACTCCGGCCTCGTACGCCGAGAACGTACGGCGCAGCAGTGGCAGTACATCCGTGAACGCCTCGGCCGGCACGGACGTCAGCCAGGCGTCGACCAGGCCGAGCAACCGGTCGTCGTGGATGAGCAGCATGCCGCCGCCGGTTCCTCCGGAACCACTGCCGACGAACCCCTCGATCCACGCCGCCGCGTCGGCCGGCGCCGCCCCGGGCGACAGTGCGAGCCCCATCAGCCGCGCTGCCTCCGGGTGCTCCAACTCCCCTTCGTCCAGGAGGAGTCGAACCGCTCGCCCCCGCACCTCGCCCGGCACGGTGTCCCGCCCGGCAAGGACCCGGAGGACGGAGTGCCAGCGGCCGCGCACGGCGGTCGTGGTCGCGCCGTCCGGCGGCGTCGGCTCGGCGAGCAGGCCGACCGCTGTGTGCACCGCGTCGACATGGCCTCGCATCTGCGCCCCGCCGTCGGCGTCGAGCCCGGCGCAGGCCGGCGGCAGGCCGACGAAGATGCGCCCGGCGAGGCCCGCGGCGACCTCGGCGAGTGCGCCGGTGTCCGTGCTGCGTACGTCGCCGTAGCGGAGCGAGCGGACCAGTGCGGGCAGGGCCTGGGCGAGGTGGCCGACGTCGGTGTCCAGGGCGGCGCGGTCGGCGAGCACCTGCATCACCGTGGGGAGCGCGTCCGGGAGTTCGGCCAGGAGGCAGCGCTCGGCGAGCGCGGTGACGTCGGCGAGGGCCGGCGCCGAGATCGCGTCCGACTCGGCCTTCGCGGTGGCGGCCGCGAGCACCGTGGTTCCCCAGATTCCCGCTTCGGCGACGCGGACCGCCAGCTCCGGCTCCCAGCGGAGCCGCCAGCTCTCGCGGAACGTCCCGGTGGAGCTGCGCCCCGTGGCCGACGGCTCGCCCCAGCCGACGCCGAGGAGCCGCAGCCGGTGCAGGAGCCTGCTGCGCGCGGCGTCGGTCTCCTTGCGCAGATCGAGGTCCAACTCCCGTTCCAGCGCCTCGGGTTTGAGGCGCAGCCGCCGTTGCGTCCGGCTCAGGTCGCGTTGCAGCGGCACGGCGGGCGCCGCCTCCGGGACCTCGCCGAGCACGTCCCCGACGACGAGCTTGTCGTGCACCAGCGCCAGCGGCACGTCCGAGCCGTCGCACATCACGGCGCGGACCGCGTCGGTGGTTTCCGACAGTCCGGGCAGCGGGCGGCCGCGCATCACGGCCAGCGTCTCGGCGAGCCGTACGGCCTCGATGACGTGCGCCGACGACACCGCGCGGTCCTCGTCCCTGAGCAGCCCGGCGACTCTCGTCATCCAGCGTTCGACGGGCCGGTCCGGTGCGCGGAACAGATGCGCGTACCAGCCCGGCGAGGCGATGCCCGCCCCGTACCCGCTGGCCCGCGACAGTCTGCGGTGTGTCCAGGGCACCCACGTCATGTCGACCTTGGTCTTGGGCAGCCCCTTCAGCACGGCCCGGTCGGCGGTCACAGTCACCTTGGCGGCGAGCGCGGGCACGTGCCAGGCGCCGCACACCACCGCCACCTCGTCCCCGAACTCCTTGCGCGCCGCGCGGAGTTGGAGCCGCATGTACGCCTCGCGCGCCGTGTCGCGGGCGTGGCCGCCGTCGCCGTACCGCTCCCGCAGCGCGCCCATCGCGTCGGCAAGCGCGGCGAACGGGGCCAGTGCGTCGTCGGCCGCGGCCCGGTGCTCGACCACGTCCTCCCACCAGCGCTCCGGGTCGTCGTACCCGGCGGTCTCCGCCAGGACCGCGAGCGGGTCGATCCGCAGACTCCGCCCGTCCGGATCGCCCTCCTGTCCCGCGGCTTCCTGACCGGCCTCCTGCCCTGCAGCTTCCTGACCGGCGGGCTGGCCGGGGTGGCCGGGCTCCGTGCCCGAGCCCACATCCACCTGCGGGTTCGGCCTCTCCCCCGGAGGATCGCCCTGAGCCTCGTCCACGGCCTGGTCCGGGTCCGGGTCATCCCCCGGCGGCTGGGCCAGCGAGTGGGCGGCCGGCAGGTCGATGAACCGTACCGGCACCCCGCGCTCCACAGCCCAGCGCAGCGCCACCCACTCCGGGGAGAACTCGGCGAGCGGCCAGAACGCCGAGCGCGCCGGGTCGTCCGTGACGTGCGCAAGGAGCGCCACCGGCGGGCTCATCCCGTCGTCCCCGACCAGCGCCACCAGGGCGTCCGCCTCGGGCGGCCCCTCGATCAGCACGGCACGCGGCACGCACGCGTCCAGCGCTTCCCGTACGGCCCGCGCCGATCCGGGGCCGTGGTGGCGCACCCCCAACAGCCAGGGCCCGTCCGTCCGTTCACCTTCGTGGTTCTGCGGGGCGCCGCCCCCACCCCCGTGCAGGGCGGCGCCCCTGTCCTTGGGCCGGGCGCGCGGGCCCGGCGCCGCTTCCGCGAAGCCCCTCACGCGCTCACCTCCCGGCACGCGCGGTAGAAGTCCTTCCAGCCCTCGCGCTCGCGGACGACCGCCTCCAGGTACTCCTGCCAGACGACCCGGTCCGCGGCCGGGTCCCGCACCACGGCGCCGAGGATCCCCGCGGCGACGTCGGCCGGCCGCAGGATCCCGTCGCCGAAGTGGGCGGAGAGAGCGAGGCCGTTGGTGACGACCGAGATGGCCTCGGCCGTGGAGAGCGTGCCGCTGGGCGACTTCACCTTCGTACGTCCGTCTGCCGTGACTCCGTCGCGCAGCTCGCGGAAGACCGTGACGACGCGGCGGATCTCGGCGATGCCGTCCGGAGCCGTGGGCAGGTCGAGCGAGCGCCCGAGCTGGTCGACGCGGCGCGAGACGATGTCCACCTCCGCCTCCACGCTCTCCGGTAGGGGCAGCACGACCGTGTTGAAGCGGCGGCGGAGCGCGCTCGACAGCTCGTTCACCCCGCGGTCGCGGTCGTTGGCCGTGGCGATCAGGTTGAAGCCGCGCACCGCCTGCACCTCCTGCCCCAACTCCGCTATGGGCAGGGTCTTCTCGGACAGGATCGTGATCAACGTGTCCTGCACGTCCGCCGGGATGCGGGTGAGCTCCTCGACCCGCGCCGTCATCCCCTCCGACATGGCCCGCATGACCGGGCTCGGCACGAGCGCGTCCCGGCTGGGGCCGTGGGCGAGCAGCTGCGCGTAGTTCCAGCCGTACCTGATCGCCTCTTCCGGCGTGCCCGCCGTGCCCTGGACGAGGAGGGTCGAGTCTCCGCTCACCGCGGCCGCCAGGTGCTCGGACACCCAGGTCTTCGCGGTGCCCGGAACGCCGAGGAGGAGCAGGGCGCGGTCCGTGGCCAGGGTGGTCACCGCGACCTCGACGAGGCGGCGCGGGCCCACGTACTTCGGCGTGATCACCGTGCCGTCCGGGAGTGTGCCGCCCAGCAGGTAGGTCGCCACGGCCCACGGCGAGAGGCGCCAACGCGCGGGCCTCGGGCGGTCGTCGGCCGCCGCCAGCGCCTTCAACTCGTCCGCGAACGCGTCCTCGGCATGCGGCCGCAGCGCTGCCGCGTCGTCCTTCGGACCGTTCACGGCGGTAGTGACGGCGGTGTTGACGGACACAGTCATGGATCCCCCTCCAAATGCGCAGGACTGAGCACCTCGACAGATCACCGGGGCCGCGGCCCGAGCTGATCGCCGGTTGTGGTCTCCACCGTGCACCACGCCACTGACAATCGACCGTCGTCGCAGGTCAGAAGGGAAGTGGGCGTGGGTGGAGAGGAAGTGAGCGCGGCGAGAGGGGAGTTGAGGCGGCGGTGAGGCCGGGCCGAGGCGAGGCCGGGGCGAGGTTCGGGCGAGGCCAGTCGCCGGCGAGGCTCGCCGCAATCGCCGTCGATCTACGTTTCCGCAGGTCAGGGTCGATTGTCAGTGGCGGGCTCTAACGTCGCAGACATGAATCAGCAGGGGGTGCGCTGGACGGCTGATCAGGTGCTCGCACTGGCTCCTGACGTCGCGTCGCGCAAGGCGGGAAGCAAGCTCGGCGCGGCCGGTCCGTGGTCCGAGACGGGCAGTTCGAGCGAGGGGGCGGTATGGGGACTGTGCAAGGGCAGCGGCAGCAAGCCGTACCAAACGGTCGTGGACACCACGGGCCCTGCGTACAAGTGCAGTTGCCCGAGCCGGAAGTTTCCGTGCAAGCACGCGCTCGGCCTGCTGCTGCTGTGGGCGGAACCCGACGGCGCGGACGGCACGGTTCCGGACACGCGGCCGCCGGAGTGGGCGGAGCAATGGCTGGCCGACCGCCGCAAACGAACCGCCGCGACCGGAGGGGACCAGTCAACTCCGGCTACAGCAAAGGCCGGTGACGCCGAGGCCGCCCGCCGCAGGGCGGAGCGTCGGGCCGAGCGGGCGACGGCGGGGGCGACCGAGCTGGAGCAGCGCCTGACCGACCTGCTGCGCGGCGGCCTGGCCGACGCCGAGCAGGCGGGGTACGGGCTGTGGGAGGAGACCGCCCGCCGCATGGTGGACGCGCAGGTGCCCGGACTTGCCTCGCGCGTACAGGAATTGGGGGCGATTCCCAGCTCGGGCGCCGGCTGGCCGGTGCGGTTGCTCGAGGAGTGCGCCCTGCTCCACCTGCTCGACCAGGCTTGGCTGCGGCGCGAGCAACTGCCCGAACCACTGGCGGCCACCGTTCGCGCACGGCTCGGCCTGCCCACATCGGCCGACGGCCCACCCGTCCGGGACCAGTGGCTGGTCCTGGCGCAGTACGACTCGGCCGAGGGCAAACTGACCACGCGCCGCATCTGGCTGCACGGAGTCGCATCGGGCCGCACGGCACTGCTGTTGTCCTTCGGAGCCGCAGGCCGGGCACCGGAGCTCGCGCTTCCAGTGGGGTTCTCGCTGGACGCGGAGGTGTCCTCCTTTCCGGGAACCGGCCAGCTGCGGGCCGCACTCGGCGAGCGCTTCGCCGCGCCGGAGCCGACACCGCTGCGACCCGAGGCCGTGAACATCGCCGATGCCACGGCGGCGTACGGCATCGCGTTGCGCGACGACCCGTGGCTGGACTCGTGGCCGGTCACGCTGCGGGAGGTGGTGCCCGTCCAGGAGGACGAAGGCGACGGATGGCAACTGGCCGATGCAGACGGCAAGTTCGCGCTTCCACTCTCGGACAGAGCCGTGACGCGTCCTGGCCTGTGGAAGCTGGTCGCGATCTCGGGCGGCGCACCCGTCACCGTCTTCGGCGAGTGCGGACACAACGGCTTCACCCCTCTTACGGCCTGGCCCACGGAGGAAGCCACCGAGGCGATATCGCTGAGCTGAGCCGAGCTGGGCCGATCCGAACTGGGCCCAGCTGAGCCGGCCCGACTCCGGCTCCGGCTCCGGCTCCGGCTGGGCTCCTCGTACGCGGTGCCGCCCTGCCGACCGGCTCCCGCACTCCATCCTCTTCCGCAAGACTCGAAGCTCTGGAGCCCGTATGAACGCGATGGCCACCTCCAACAGCACCGCCCCCTCCGACATCTCCGACGCCCCGCCGGACGCGGGCACTGCCTGGGAAGAGCTCGTCACGTCCGCGCTGCTCGGCACCGACCGGCGCAGGCCGCAGGTGAGCGTGGGCCCCGGGCAGGACCTCCCCGGCGCGCTGCTCGACGCGGCGGCCGTGGAAACCGTGCGGCGCCGGGCAGGCCTGCGGCCCACGTCCGCCGCCGTGCTGCCCGAGCGTGCGGCCCCCGACACAAGGCCCCCACTGCCGGCCGCCGCCAGGCGACGCCTCGCCCTTCTCCTCACGGACCGGCCGGGCGCCGGCGGCGGGCGGCGCAGCACGGCCCCCGACCTGACGGAGCTGCTGCCGCAGTGGCTGGCGCTGGCCAACGACCACGGGTACGCCGCGCCCGCCGAGCTGCTGCCCGCCCTGCTCGACGCGGCCCGCGGGCGGACCGACCTGCGACCGCAGGCGCTGCGCTTCGCCGGTCCGCGGGCGCTGTGGCTGGCCCGGCTCAACCCCGACTGGAAGTTCGCGCTCCGTACGGCGCCGGGAGGCAAGGGGCTGCCCGACACCGGGGATGCGGAGGCGGTGCAACGCCTTTGGGAGGAAGGCCTGTTCGCCGAGCGGGTCGCGCTCCTGGCCGCTGTGCGCGTCGACGCTCCCGAAGTCGCCCGCGAGCTGCTCGGCGGCAGCTGGTCGACCGAGCGGGCGGAGGACCGTCTGATGTTCCTCGACTCGCTGCGCGCAGGGCTGTCCGACGGTGACGAGTCGTTCCTGGAGCGTGCGCTGTCCGACCGCAGCCGGAACATCCGGGCGACGGCCGCCGAGCTCCTTTCGGCCCTCCCGAACTCGGCGCTCGCGGCACGCATGGCGGACCGTGCGTCCTCCTGCGTGGCCATGGATCCGACGCGCAGCGCCATCACGGTGGAGGCGCCGCACGCCTGCGACGCGGCGATGGAGCGCGACGGCGTGGTGTCCCAGGCCCCGTCGGGCAGGGGGCAACGGGCCTGGTGGCTGGGCCAGTTGGTGGAGTCGACGCCGCTGGCCGCCTGGTCGGCTCGGCTTGGCGGACGCAGCGCCGAGGAGATCACCGCCCTGCCCGTGCACGACGACTGGCGGCCCGAACTGCACGCCGCGTGGTGCCGTGCGGCCGTACGACAGCGGGATGCGGTGTGGGCTCGGGCGCTGCTCGGCGTGCCGTCCGCGCCGGAAGCGGGCGGGCCCGGCGCGGTGTCGCTCGCCGAGCGGGCCAAACTCCTGGCCGTGCTCCCGGGGACCGAGCGGGCGGACTGGGTCGCCGGGTTCATCGACGCGCACGGCCTGTCCGAGGCGTTCCAGCTGCTCGGAGTCTGCACCCTGCCCTGGTCGGGCAAGCTGGGACGGGCCGTCGTCGACGCCCTCAACATCGCGCGGGACGCGGGCAGTTACCCCTGGAGCTTCAGCGGCGTGATGGGTCTGGCCGAGCGCTGCCTGGACCCGGCCGAGACCAGCCGCCTGGAGTCCCTCACCGCGATATCCGACGAACCGGAGGACGGCGCACCGGGCGCGGTGGGCTACTGGGCGGAGGCCTTCCAACGCCTCGTCGGCACGCTGAACCTGCGCGCGGCGATGGCCGCGGAGCTGACCCCACGGGAGGCGGTGGACATACCGGCCTGACGCCGAACCGGAGGAGGCGGGCGAACGGACAGGCCCGACGGCGACGACCGAGCGGCCGCCGCCTCACGACCTCACCACCCCGGGCTACCGCAGCCTCACGGCCCCACCGCTCCGGCGCCCGCCGGGCCACCCGACCACCCGGCTCGGCTACCCGGCCCGACCGCTCGGCCCGGCTGCCCCGCCCGGCCGTCGGCTCAGGCTCCGGCGGCCTGGGTGACGTTCGCGCGGACCCACTCCACGATCGAGGCCGTCGTCGCGCCCGGCGTGAAGATCTCCGCGACGCCCTGCTCCTTGAGGGGAGCGATGTCGTCCTCCGGGATGATGCCGCCGCCGAAGACCTTGATGTCCGCCGCGTCGCGCTCCTTCAGGAGCTGGATCACCTTCGCGAAGAGGGTGTTGTGGGCGCCCGAGAGGATGGACAGGCCGATCGCGTCGGCGTCCTCCTGGATGGCGGTGTCCACGATCTGCTCCGGCGTCTGGTGCAGGCCGGTGTAGATGACCTCCATACCGGCGTCGCGCAGCGCCCGCGCGATCACCTTGGCACCGCGATCGTGCCCGTCGAGCCCCGGCTTGGCGACCACCACGCGGATCGGACCGGCTGCCACACCCATCACTGCCTCCATGTACCGAGTTGCCCCTCCGGAGTCCGTCACCAGCCCCGAGATGTCTCGCGGAAGGTGAACCAGTAGAGGAACGATGTGAACGAACGTTATCTCCAGGATCCCGTACGCGGCAGTTTCGTGGTGGGGAGGGAGGGGGAAATCACATGGTGGGACACGTTCGCCGGGCGTTTCCACGGGGAGGGCGGCGAGACCGCCGCCCCGCGGGACGTGCACATGGGGAGCCGCCAGGAGATCGCTCCAGAATCGACAGATGCACGGCCACCGCGGGTGCTGGCGGGACAAGGCTCCGCAGGATCCGACACGGCGAGCAATGAGGGCACACGGGGGCGCGGAGGCGACTCCCGCGTGCGGTTCGGGGAGGTCGGCCGTGAGGGTACTGCCCGTACTGATGTCGACGCTCGAGTCCTGTCTGCGCCACCCCGGACTGCTGCACCCCGATCAGCATCTGCGGTTCTCCACCGCTCTGTTGAAGGCGTCGGCCCTGGAGCTGGCCATCCTGGCCGGGCATCTCCTCCTCTACCCCACGGGCATCCGGCAGGAGCGCCCCACCACGCCCCGCCGCCCGGCCCCCACTCCGAGAACCACCGCAGAAACCCCAAAGACCTCAGAAACCGCAGAAGAGGCCGACACCCTCAAGACGCCCGTACGACTGCCGAGTGCCACCGCCGATCGGCCCGTCCTGCTGCTGCACGGCTTCGTCGACAACCGTTCGGTCTTCGTGCTGCTGCGCCGGGCCCTGGCCAGGGAGGGGCGGCAGCACCTCGCGTCGCTCAACTACTCGCCGCTGACGTGCGACATCCGCGGCGCGGCGGAGCGACTCGGCCGACATGTGGAGGAGACCTGCGAACGCACGGGGCAGCCGGTCGTGGACGTCGTCGGGCACAGCCTGGGCGGGCTGATCGCCCGCTATTACGTGCAGCAACTCGGCGGTGACGTCCGGGTGCGGACGCTGGTGACACTCGGCTCGCCGCACGGCGGCACCGCAGCCGTGCCGTTGATGAGCGCGCACCCGATCGTGCGTCAGATGCGGCCGGACTCCGATGTGATCCAGGAGTTGAGGCAGCCCGCCCCGCACTGCAGGACCCGGTTCGTCTCCTTCTGGAGCGACCTCGACACGGTGATGCACCCACTGGAGACGGCCTGCGTCGACCACCCCGACCTCCTCGCGCACAACGTGCAGGTGACCGGCGTCGGGCACCTCGCCCTACCCGTGCACCCGGCGGTCGCGGCCGGCATCCGGCAGGCGATCGACGCGGAGGAGGACATCGCACCGGCCGGGGGCTCGACCGCGACAGTGGCCTGAACAGCGACCTGAACAGAAACCTGGACCGAGACCTGAACAGAGACCTGAACAGCGACCTGAACAGCGGGCCGAGCGGCGGACGACAGCAGCCACCGCCGCTCGGTCCGGCATCCGAGACGACGTCGAGGCGTCCGATGGTCGAACGATCTCCGAACGCAGCGCCAAAGCTCCGCCCACAGTCCACCGAAAGGCGGCCGATTGCCCGTTTCCTGATGCCGGGAAACCTCCCGAAGATTGTCGCCGTCGCGTACCGCCGGGTACAGTCACCGAACTGCTCTGCCCCCTGCTGTCGAGGCGAAAGAGAAGTTGGTGAACGACCAGCACGGCTATGCCGCCGGTTACGACGGCTACACCACCGGTGCCTTCGACACCACCTCTTTTGACGCCGACCCGCTGTTCGGCACGATGCCGGGCGAGACCGGCTCGTACGACGCCGGACAGAGCGGTCAGTGGGACAGCAACCAGTGGGCGTCGGGCGGCCAGGCCGCCTACGACCCGTACGCGGGCGGCGCCACCCAGCAGGCCGGGATGCAGACCGGACTGCAGGACACGGCCCTGCACGACAACACCCCCCATGACGCGGGCAGTTACGCGACCGGCAGCTACGACACGACCGCCATGTGGGCGACGGGCGGCTACCAGCCCCTCGCCGACATCCCCGCGCAGCCCGGACCGCAGGCCGCCGAGCAGTGGGACGCCACCGGCCAGTGGCAGAGCCCGAACTTCGAGCAGCCGACCGGCCTGGAGCACGGGCAGACGTACCTGGAGACGGGCGCGTACGACGCCACCGCGTGGAACGTCGACGGAGCCACGCCTTCCGCGCCGGCCGGCATGCCCACCGATGCGTACGACGCCTACGGCACGACGACGTTCGGCGCCCAGAACTTCGACGCCCAGAACTTCGACGCCCAGAACCTGGACGCTCCGAACTTCGACTCCTCGGGCTTCGATTCTGCGGGCTTCGATTCCGTCGGCTTCGACGGTCAGGCCGCGGCCGGCGTCGGCGTAGGGTTCGAGGCCCAGGCGTTCGACACGCAGAACTTCGACGCCCAGAACTTCGGCGCTCCCGGCCTCGACCCCTCCGGGCTCGACGCTTCGGAGTTCCAGACCCAGGCCTTCGACGCCTCGATGTTCGGGCAGGCCGAGCACATCGAGAGCGTCGGGCACGTCGAGAACGTCGAGCAGCCGCTTCACGACGAGCACGCTGCAGCCGAACATCCCACCGCCGGGCCGGAGTTCGACCAGGCGGCGGGCTTCGGCCACGACGGCAGCGGGCCGTCCCTGCCGGGCCAGGTCGACGCGGCGGACGCAGCCGACGCCGCCGACGAACCGCTCGTCGCGCCGGTCGACCCCGCCCCCCGCAGCCGCAGCCGCCGTCGCGCCCCCGCCAAGCGTTCCGCGCTCCTCACGGTCGCCGTGCCCTCCGTGTGCGCGCTCGGCGTCGCAGGCATCGCCGCCGCGTCCGTGGCCGGCGGCATGAGCGACGAGTCGGCCGACACCCAGACGCAGGCCGCGCCCGACCCGACTACGGTCAAGCCGTCCACGGCCAACAACAAGCTGGACACCCAGCTCGCCAATCTCTCCGCGGACGCCGACGACTTCGCCGACCGGGCCAGCCGTACGCAGGAGCGCATCGACCTCAAGGAGCGCCAGGAGGCCGAGCGCAAGCGGAAGGCCGCCGAAGCCGCGCGCAAGGAGGCGATGCGCCCGAAGTTCGCGTTGCCGGTGGAGCAGCGCGGGCTGAGCTCGTACTACGGACAGTCCGGCATCAACTGGATGTCCACGCACTCGGGCATCGACTTCCCCGTCTCGTACGGCACTCCCGTCATGGCCGCGGCGGACGGCACCGTGCGTACGCAGTGGAATCCCGCGTACGGGAACATGGTGATCGTGACGGCCGCCGACGGCACCGAGCTCTGGTACTGCCACCTCTCCAGCACGAAGATCCGCAGCGGATCCGTGAAGGCCGGCGACACCATCGCGTACTCCGGTAACTCCGGTAACTCGACCGGCCCGCACCTGCACTTCGAGGTGCGCCCCGGCGGCGGCTCGACGATCGACCCGCTTCCGTGGCTGCGCAGCCACGGCCTCGACCCGACCTGATCGGTCCCGGCCTGGCCCAGACCGTCCGACGCAGCCCCGGGCAGCCCCATCAGGGGCGGCCCGGAACCGGCCAGGACCGGGACCGAACCCGTCAGAGCTTCTCGACCGGCGCGTATCTCAGCAGCAGCACCTTCGGCTTCGGGTCTCCGAAGTCGATCGTCGCGCGGGCCTTGTCCCCCACTCCCTCCACGCCGACGACCGTGCCGAGGCCGAACTGGTCGTGCGTGACCCGGTCCCCCGCCGCGAGCGACACCACCGGCTTGTCGCCGGATGTGCGCCGCGTCGCGAAGCCCGAGGGCCCGCCGCGCGCGCGGGAGGACGAGAGCGAGGAGGCGACCGAGCCGGCCGCGCCACGGGAGGGCGGCGGCGCGGCAGGTCCGGTGCGCTTCCAGTCCAGGTGCTGGTCGGGGATCTCCTCGAGGAAGCGCGACGGCGGGTTGTACGAGGGCTGGCCCCAGGCCGAGCGCATCGTGGACCGCGTCAGGTAGAGGCGCTCGCGGGCGCGCGTGATGCCCACGTACGCGAGGCGGCGCTCCTCCTCCAGCTCCTTGACCTGGCCGAGGGAGCGCATGTGCGGGAAGACGCCGTCCTCCAGGCCGGTCAGGAAGACCACCGGGAACTCCAGGCCCTTCGCGGTGTGCAGGGTCATCAGCGTGATGACGCCGGAGCCGTCCTCCTCCTCGTCCGGGATCTGGTCGGAGTCAGCGACGAGCGCGACCTTCTCCAGGAAGTCCGCGAGGGTGCCCGACTCGCCCTCTTCGCGCTCCTGCTCGAACTCCAGGGCCACGGCGGCGAGTTCCTGCAGGTTCTCGATACGGGTCTCGTCCTGCGGGTCCGTCGAGGACTGCAACTCGGCGAGATATCCGGTGCGTTCGAGCACGGCCTCCAGGACCGTGGCCGGCCCTGCGCCGGACTCGACGATCGTACGGAGCTCCTCCATCAGCGTGTTGAAGCGGCGGACGGCGTTGGCGGAGCGGGCCGCCATTCCGTACGCCTCGTCCACGCGCTTCAGGGCCTGCGGGAAGCTGATCTTCTCGCGCAGCGACAGCGCGTCGATCATGGCTTCGGCGCGGTCGCCGATGCCGCGCTTGGGGACGTTGAGGATCCGGCGCAGCGGAACCGAGTCCTCCGGGTTGGCGAGGACGCGGAGGTAGGCCAGGACGTCCCTGACCTCCTTACGCTCGTAGAAGCGGACGCCGCCGACGACCTTGTAGGGCAGGCCGACGCGGATGAAGATCTCTTCGAAGACGCGGGACTGCGCGTTCGTCCGGTAGAAGACCGCGACGTCTCCGGCCTTCGCGTCGCCCGCGTCCGTGAGGCGGTCGATCTCCTCGGCGACGAACTGCGCCTCGTCGTGCTCGGTGTCCGCGACATAGCCTGTGATGCGGGCGCCCTCGCCGGCGTTGGTCCAGAGGTTCTTGGGGCGGCGGCTCTCGTTGCGCTCGATGACGGCGTTGGCGGCGCTGAGGATCGTCTGCGTGGAGCGGTAGTTCTGCTCCAGGAGGATCGTCGTCGCGTTCGGGTAGTCCTCCTCGAACTGGAGGATGTTGCGGATGGTCGCGCCGCGGAAGGCGTAGATCGACTGGTCCGCGTCACCCACCACGCACAGCTCGGCGGGCTCGATCGCGGGGGCGCCGTCGGCCACCGGCTTTCCGTCCCCCACCAGCTCGCGCACCAGGGCGTACTGGGCGTGGTTGGTGTCCTGGTACTCGTCGACCATGACGTGGCGGAAGCGGCGGCGGTAGTGCTCGGCGACGTCCGGGAAGGCCTGGAGCAGGTGGACCGTCGTCATGATCAGGTCGTCGAAGTCCAGGGCGTTGGCCTCGCGGAGGCGCTGCTGGTACATCGTGTACGCCTGCGCCAGGGACTTCTCGAATCCGTCGGCGGCCTGGCCCGCGAAGGTCTCCTCGTCGATGAGCTCGTTCTTGAGGTTGGAGACCTTGGCGCTGAAGGACTTCGGCGGGAACTTCTTCGGGTCGAGGTCCAGGTCCCGGCAGCACAGGGCCATCAGGCGCTTGGAGTCCGCGGCGTCGTAGATCGAGAACGAGGACGTGAAGCCCAGGCGCTTCGACTCACGGCGGAGTATCCGCACGCACGCGCTGTGGAAGGTCATCACCCACATGGCGTTCGCCCGCGGGCCGACCAGGTCGGAGACGCGCTCCTTCATCTCGCCCGCGGCCTTGTTCGTGAACGTGATCGCGAGGATCTGCCCGGGGTGGACGTCCCGCTCCGCGAGGAGGTGCGCGATGCGGTGCGTGAGGACACGGGTCTTGCCGGAGCCCGCGCCCGCGACGATGAGCAGCGGCGAGCCGGAGTGGACGACGGCCGCGCGCTGGTTGTCGTTCAGCCCCTCGAGGAGGGCAGCCGGATCGACCGCGGGGCGGGGGGCGCCGTCGCGGTAGTACGCGTCCCTGGGCGGGGGCGCGTCGAAGCGGCCGCCGAAGAGGTCGTCCGGAATCTCCTCCGGAGCGGGCTCCTCGGGCGGCGGCGGGGGCCCGTGATCCTTGGGCTGCAGGTCCGCCAGGAAGCTGTCGTCAAAGAGGCTGCTCATCGCCTACCGAGTCTAGGCGGCCGCACTGACAACCCGTCCCCGGTTCCCGCAGCCCGCCCGGAACCGGGGCTCGACCGACTCCGGACTTCCGTGTTCAGCCGCTCACACAGAGCGAAAGTCACGAAAATGTATCGGGCCTATCGGACACCAACCTTCACAGCAGCCACACGAGTTGGCTACTTTGCTCGCGGGCCGCACGTACCTCCGCCGGCGAAACACGTCGGGAGCGCGCGGCCTGCGCCGAGTCCGGTGCGCTCCACGCGGGCAGCCGGAGCCGGGGACCCACCTTCATACCTGGGGTGAATCGGTCCCGTACACGAGCACTGCGTACGAGACCGTAGGGCAGCCCTTCCGAACCATCCGCCCGAACCCGACAGCTAACCCGGTAGGCGGCCAACGGAAGGAGCGCCTCCTTTGGCGTCGCACCGCAAGCCGCGGTCCAGGTCGGGTCTCATACGGACGTCCCAGGCCGTCGGCATCACCACCGCCGCACTCACCTCCGTCGCCCTGCTGTCGCAGACCGCGGGCGCCGCGCCCGCGGAGCCGAAGCCCTCGCTCGAAGAGGTGCAGAAGAAGGTCGACGACCTGTATCGACAGGCCGGCGTCGCCACCCAGAAGTACAACGCCGCCAAGGAGCGCACCGACCGGCAGCACGGCGAGGTCGACGGGCTGCTCGACCAGGTCGCCGAGCGCACCGACAAGGTCAACGAAGCGCGCCGGGAGCTCGGTTCGCTCGCCGCGGCCCAGTACCGCAACGGCGGCATGTCCGAGACCGCGAACCTGCTGCTCGCCGACGACCCGCAGGCGATGTTCGACCAGCGGCAGCTGATGAGCCGCCTCGGCGACCGGCAGAAGCGGGCCGTCGAGGACTACGAGTCGCTGCAGCGTGAGGCCTCCGCCGAGCGCGGCAAGGCGCAGAAGAGCCTGGAGACGCTGACCGAGTCGCAGGCGGACCTGAGAGAGAGCAAGCGGGCCGTGCAGGCCAAGCTCTCCGAGGCGCGCGAGCTCCTGTCGAAGCTGACCGCCGAGGAGAAGGCGCGCCTCGCCGCGATCGAGCGGGAGAAGGAGGCCGCGGCCAAGCGCAAGGCCGAGGAGCTCGCCCGCAAGCAGGCCGAGGAGGAGCGGCAGCGCAAGGCCGAGGAGGAGGCCCGCCAGGAGGAGGAGCAGAACTCCGGCTCCGACGGCTCGGACTCCGGCTCGGGCTCCGGCTCCGATTCCGGCTCCGACGCGGGCACCTCGTACGCCGCCAAGGCGCAGAAGGTGATCGCGTTCGCGGAGGCGCAGATCGGCAAGCCGTACGTGTGGGGCGCCACCGGGCCCGACTCGTACGACTGCTCCGGGCTCACGCAGGACGCCTGGCAGGCTGCGGGGATCTCGCTGCCGCGCACCACCTGGGACCAGGTGAAGGTCGGCACGACCGTGAAGACGGCCGACGCCCAACCCGGTGACCTGGTGTTCTTCTACGACGACATCAGCCACGTCGGGATCTACATCGGCAACGGCGAGATGATCCACGCGCCGAAGCCGGGGGCGAACGTGCGCACCGAGTCGATCTACTACATGCCGATCCACAGCGTGGTGCGGCCGGCGTGAATCCTGCTCCGCGCGTGTGCGCCTGCTCGCCACGCGTGTGCAGCTGCTCGCCGCGCGTGTGGGCCTGCGCCGCGCGTGTGAATCGGCTCCCGCGCGTGTGACGTGACACGCGTGGCCCGTACGGCGAAGGGCCCGGACCGCGACGGCGGTTCGGGCCCTTCTGTCACATCGGGCGGTGCTACGTCCAGAGCTTGGCGATGAAGATGTTCGCCACGGTGAGCGCGCCCACCGCGATGAACGCCCCCTTGGCCACCTTCTCCTCGTCGCGCTTCACGTACACGAGGCCGAGGATCACGATCAGCAGTGCCAGCTTCACGCCGATCTTGATGTTGTCGACCGGCTGGCTGTCGGCCTGGTTGAGGCCGACCAGGGCCACTCCGGTGACCAGCATCGTCACCGCGCCGTGCAGCATCGCGGGGGTGAACCGTGCCGTGCCCGCGCCCATCGCCTTCATCTGGGTCAGGAAACCGCCCAGAAGCGAGGCGATGCCGATGATGTGCAGGGCGACGAACACGTTGATGAGTACGTCCATGGCCCGGAGCCTAGCCGGGGGCATACCAGCACTCGACAGCCAGGTCGTGCGGGACGGGCGCATCGGTCGCAGGGGAGCCGAAAACCGGCACTACGCGCGCGTGCGCCCGGTCAGTTGCGGTCACGCTCCACTCTCTGCGGTCAGTTGCGCACATTCCGTCACCATCCCGTGACAGTGAGGTTTAGCGTCCTTGGCCAGGTGACCGGCGCAGCACCGCCGTCCCCGCCCCGTAGGGCGGCAGGCCGGTCACCTCCGCCGAGAAAGTCCGGCGGCGGCCCGCTCCCCCTGTGCGGGCCGCCGCCGGACGCGTAAGGAAGTGGATCCGTGGCCGCGCAGCGCAAGCACCGAAAACCCAGACACCGCTCGATCAGCGGCCATACGGCCCGCACCGCCGCCACCCTGGCTCTCGCCGGCGCGGCGTCCGGTGCGGCGTTCGAAGGGACCGGGCACGCGGAGCCCCAGCTCACGCCGGCCCAGGTGAAGGCCAAGGTCGACCGCCTCTACCACGAGGCGGAGATCGCCACCGAGCAGTACAACGGCACCAAGGAGCGGGCCGAGGCGGCCGAGGACCGCGTCGACGAGCTGCAGGACGAGGCCGCCCGCAGGACCGAGCGCCTCAACTCCGCACGTACGACGCTTGGTTCGGCCGCCACCGAGCAGTACCGCACAGGCGCGATCGCCCCCTCGATGCAGCTCGCCCTGGCCTCCGACCCGGACACCTATCTGGACCGGGTCATGCTCGCCGACCGCGCGGGCACCCGGCAGGCCGCCGCCGTGCAGCGCGTCCAGGGCCAGCTGCGCGAGCTCGACCGGCTGCACGCCGAGGCCGATCGCAAGAGTGACGAACTGGGCGCACACCGCGCGCAGTTGCGCAAGCACAAGAAGGACATCAACGGGAGGCTGGCCTCCGCCGAGCGCCTCCTCGACCGCCTCACCGCCGCCGAGCGCGAGCAGCTCACCGAGGGCCTGCACGGCGGCGACGCCGACTCCCGCGCCTCCCGCGACCTGCCGCGCGGCCCTCTCAAGGCCCCCAACGCGCGTGCCGCACAGGCTGTTTCGTACGCCTACGGCGCGATCGGCAGCCCGTACGTGTGGGGCGCCACGGGGCCGAACGCCTTCGACTGCTCCGGCCTCACCCAGGCCGCGTACCGTTCGGCGGGCGTCTCCCTGCCCCGGACGACGTACACTCAGATCAACGCCGGGCGACGCGTCTCGCGCTCCGAACTCGCCCCTGGCGACCTGGTGTTCTTCTACTCGGGCATCAGCCACGTCGGGCTCTACGTGGGCAACGGGCAGATGATCCATGCCCCGAACCCGAACGCCCCGGTCCGGCTCGCGCCGGTGGACTCGATGCCGTTCTCGGGGGCCACGCGGGTGGCATGAGCCCACGCCGGTTCCGTACGCGCGCCCGCCCCGGGCCCTAGGCGCCTGCTGCCGGATCCGTACGCACCTGCCGCTGCCGCTCGATCACCGCCCGGACGGCCTGAGATCGCCCAGCGGAAGCCACATCTTCACGTCGTCGAACCGCTCTTCGCCCACCGCGATCCCGCCCGGGAGCCGGCCCCACTCGCGAAAGCCGAGGCGGTTGTAGAGCTCGATGGCCGAGTGGTTGTTTCCGCGCACGCCGAGCGTCAGCAGCTCCATGCCCGCCGTACGCGCCTGCTCCACCAGCCCCGACACCAGCAGCTGGCCGAGGCCGAGCCCGCGCGCCGCCGGATGCGTCATCAACTGCCGCAGCTCACCGCTGTGTCGGTACGTCGCGACAGCGCCCCGCCGCTGCCAGAGGCCGCAGCCCGCGACCCTGCCGTCGACCGTCGCCACTGCGAACGCCGCGTCACCGGCTCGCACATCGGCGAGCACGGCGCCCAGCCAGGCGTCCGTCTCGTCCCGCGGGGGCGGGGCGAGATAGCCGATGGCGCCGCCGTCCGCGGTGACGTCCCCTATCAACCGGTGGATGCCGACCTGGAGTTGGGCCTCCTCCTCGGTCGGCCAGACGAGGGCGAGCTGCGGGCGGGTCCTGGCGGGGACGCCGGAAGGGATGTTCATGGTCAGCCATGCTAGGGGGCGCCGCCGACGTCGGGCGAAGTTGTCCACAGGCCCTGCGGCGGCGGCCTGTGCGGAGTTATCCACAGGCCGCACGGACGGGAACGCCTGTGCGGTACGTTCGCCCGCATGTCCCGCCTTCCGCTGCCTCCGCCTCCGCCGCCACCGCATCTGCGCACGTGGCCGGACCGGGACGCCCTGCTGTCCGACAGGGCCGACGCGTTGAAGATCCTGCACCGGCGCAGTCTCGGCCTGTTCCAGCTCGGCCGGCTGTGGTTGCTGGCGCTCCTTGCGCTGTGCGGCTGGTCGGGTGTCGCGGGCGCCGTGCAGATGGGCACCAGCGCCGACGGCTTCCCGATCGACGTGTTCATCGCGGTGCTCGTCGCGGCCGTCGGCCTGGCGGTCATTGCGCCGGCCGTGCTCGTCGCGGTCCTGTGGCTCCGAAGACAGCAGCGCATAGGTCAACTACGGGACGCCTGGCTGCTGTTGGACTCCGACGAGGCCGCCGACAACAGGCTCCGCTCTCCCGCACTGAGCCTGACCTGGATGCTGCTGTCGTTCGCGATGTGTGGGCTCGGCATCTTGAGCTCCTACAGCGCGGCGGCCACGGCTGCCGGCTCGGCCGCGATGTTCCAGCTGTTCCTGGGCATGGGCGGCGGGATGATCATCTGGGTGACCGGACTCCTGGGCATCCACAGGGCGTTCAGACACCGCCAGTGGGTCCTGTCCCGACTCGGGGACGGGAGCGGGCGCGGGAGCGGGGACGGGGACGGGGGCGGGGGCGGGGGCGGGGGCGCGCACCAGTCCACGCATTGACCGCCGGGTGCCCGCACCGCCCTGCCCCACCCCCGGACCGGGCCTCTCAGACCAGCCGCCTCGCCGTCGCCCATCGCGTCAGCTCATGCCGGTTGGACAGCTGCAACTTCCGCAGCACGGCGGAGACATGGGACTCGACCGTCTTCACGGAGATGAAGAGCTCCTTGGCGATCTCCTTGTACGCGTACCCACGGGCGATCAGTCGCAGCACCTCGCGCTCGCGCTGAGTGAGGCGGTCCAGGTCCTCGTCGACCGGGGCGGCGTCCGTCGACGCGAAGGCGTCCAGGACGAAGCCGGCCAGGCGGGGCGAGAACACCGCATCGCCCTCCTGCACGCGGAAGATGGAGTCGACCAGGTCGGTGCCGGTGATCGCCTTCGTGACGTACCCCCGCGCTCCGCCGCGGATCACGCCGATGACGTCCTCGGCGGCGTCGGAGACCGACAGGGCCAGGAAGCGCACCGGGTTCTCGGCGTCCGCCATGAGCGGGGCGCTGCGCCGCAGCACCTCGACCCCGCCGCCGCCCGGCAGATGCACGTCGAGGAGAACCACCTCCGGGCGGGTGGCCGTGATGACGGCGACCGCCTGCTCCACATCGGCCGCCTCGCCCACGACTTCGACGCCCGTGGTCTCCGTACGGCCGATCTCCGCCTGGACCCCCGTACGGAACATCCGGTGGTCGTCGACGAGGACGACGCGCACCCGGCGCGCGCCGGGCTCACGCTCGGGCTCGCCCTGCGTCTGTTCGGTCGCGTCACTCATGCCGTGGTCGCCCTCTCCATCTCCAACTCGACTTCCGTGCCCCCGCCGGGCACCGCGCGCAGCCGTGCCGTGCCGCCGTTGCGCTGCATGCGGCCGATGATCGACTCCCGTACGCCCATGCGGTCCGCGGGCACCGCGTCCAGGTCGAACCCGGGGCCGCGGTCGCGCACCGACACGAAGACCGTCCGGCCCTCGACCTCCGCGAAGACCTGGACGGCGCCGCCCTCGCCACCGTACTTGGCGGCGTTGACCATCGCCTCGCGCGCGGCCTGGAGTTGGGCGGAGAGCTTCTCGTCCAGTTCGCAGTCGCCCACGACGACGACCTCGATGGGCACGCCGTACTTGTCCTCCACCTCCGCGGCCGCTCTGCGGACCGCGTCGGCGAGGTTCTCCGGCTCTTCCTTTTCGGCCTTGCCGGTGGGTTTGTAGAGCCACGTGCGCAGGTCGCGCTCCTGGGCGCGGGCGAGCCTGCGGACCTCGCCGGGGCTCTCCGCGTTGCGCTGGATCAGGGTCAGGGTGTGCAGCACCGAGTCGTGTACGTGCGCGGCGACTTCGGCGCGCTCCTGGGCCCGGATGCGCATCAGGCGCTCCGCGGAGAGGTCCTGTGTCATACGAACGAGGTAGGGGCCCGCGAGCAGGGCTATACCGACGAGCACCGCGAGAGCCGCCTGCAGCACGGCGCCGAGGTCCCGGACGGAGCCCTGCAGCACGAAGATGCCGGTGACTCCGGTGCCGACGAGGACGACTCCGGCGGCGGTGCGCGCCAGGTTCAGCGTGCGCCTGCGGCGGCCGACCTCCATCCAGCGGGCCCTGCGGGCGTTGTCCGCCTGCCGCCAGACCAGGGCCACGCCTGCGGCCATGAGGAGCGTCGGCCACAGATAGACCTTGCCGGGACCGCTCACGTCGACACTGCCCACGAAGATCATCGCGACGACGACCATGGCGAGCAGCGCGATCAACTGCCCCTTGTCGACCTTGCGGACGACCAGTTTGCGGCGGCCGTCCGGACCGATCTCCGTCGTCACGGCGGGCTGCCGCTCGGCCGCTCCGGCCGCGCCCGCGCCGCCGACGCCTCCGACGCCGAGCGGGACGAAGAACCAGAACGCGGCGTAGAGCAGAGCGCCCAGCCCGTTGGCGAGGAACAGGCCGACGAAGACGAGGCGCACCCAGATGACGGGCAGCCCGAGATGGCCCGCGAGCCCGCGCGCGACCCCGCCGAGCCAACGGCCCTCGCCGCTGCGGTAGAGCTTGCGCAGCGGCTGCGGATCATCGGTGGCGGGTGCGGCGGTCGGCATGTCACCGATGGTCACACGGTGCGCGGCGGAAGACATCAGGGTCTGCCCCCGAGACGTCCCTGATCTCTGAGCTCCACCGTGTTCTCCGCACTCCGGCCCGAGCCTCGGCGCAGCGGGCAGGTGCCGCGCCGCTTCCGGGCCCGAGACGCTCAGCGGGAGCGCTCCGTTTCCGGGCCCGCGCCCCGGGCCCGCGCCGTAGCTCCCCCAACTCGGTCTCAGGGTCGGATCTCAGGGTCGGACCAGGGTCTTCCCGCCTGCCGAAGCCGGCCTCGCCCCGTCACCATGGACGCATGAACGATCAGGACCTGGCCGGGGCGAGCGCCGCCGAGCCGAGCGCCCCGCCGGGGCTTCGCCGCGAGCGGCCGCACCGCCTGCTCGGCGGCGTCTGCTCGGGCCTCGGCCGGCACTGCGATCTGGACCCGGTGATCTTCCGTATCGGCATCGCCGTGCTCGCCGTCACCGGCGGCCTCGGCCTGATCTTCTACGGCTTCGCCTGGCTGCTCCTCCCGCTCGACGGGGACGAGGAGAGCGAGGGCCGCAAGCTGCTCACCGGCCGGGTCTCCGGCGCCGGCCTGTCCGCGCTGCTCTGCGCGCTCATCGGCTGCGGCGTGTTCCTTTCCATGCTGAACAACGGCAGTGTGCTCACCTTCGCGGCGATGCTCGCCCTGCTGCTCGCGGGCGCGGGGTACTGGTCGCGGAACCGCCGGGCCGCCGACGCCACCCCGGTCACGGCCCAGAAGGTCGCCGACGCCCCGCCGGAGGCCCAGGCCCCGCCGGTCGCCGGGACCATGTCCTGGTGGCGCGACCCGATAGTGAAGGACGGCACGCACGAGGGCGGCACGGGTTACACCTGGGGCCCGGTGGACATCATTCGCGGCGACCGCCACCCGTTCCCGCTGGGACACAACTGGGTGTTCCACCACGAGCCCCCGGAGGAGTTCCCGGAGCCGCCCGAGCCGAAGCCACGCGGGCCACGCCGGATCGGCGGCTGGGTGTTCCTGCTCGCGCTGCTCGCCGCAGTGCTCGGCACCGCGCTCACCTGGAGCGACCACGGGGGCGCGGGCTCGCTCGGCCTCAGCCTGCAGGCCGGCCTGGCCTGCGCGCTCGCAGTGTTCGGCCTGGGCATCGCGGTGAGCGCGTTCCTCGGGCGTACGGGCGTGGGCTCGATCGTCCTCGCGGTGCTCACGGCAGGCCTGTTGGCGATCGCGACAGTCCTGCCGGCCAACATCGGCACGACCTGGACGCACAGACAGTGGCGCCCGACCGCGACGGCACAGGTGCGGCCGGTGTACGAGGTGGGCTCGGGCGTCGGCAGCCTCGACCTGACGGGCGTCGACCTGCGCAAGGGCCAGACCATGCGGACGGCGGTCGAGGTCGGGGCGGGCCGGGTGGAGGTGGTCGTGCCGGACGACGTCACCGTGCGGCTCCGGGTCGAAGTGGGCGTCGGCGACATCCGGTTGCCGGGCGAGGCCTCCGACGACGTGGACGTCGCCCCAGGCCAGGACCGCGCCGCCATGCTCAGACCGCCGAAGGGCACGCCCGAGGCCGGCACGGTCGACCTGAGACTCGAAGTAGGCGTCGGCCAGGCGGAGGTGAGACGCGCGGCGGCCGGTGCCGAGCCGGACGGACCGACCGAGCCGAGCGACCCGACCAGACCGACGGCACCCACGGCACCGACCGCCCCCACAGCGCCCAGAGCACTCGCCACGCCCGCAGCACTCGCCGCCCCCGCAGCACCCACCGCCCCGGCGAACCCGACCGCACCGACCCAACCGAAGGAGCCGCCCGAACGGACCGAACCAAGCGGCCCGACCTCCCCCGACACCCCGACCGAACCGAGCGAGCCCCAGCAGGAGCCCGCCCCGCAGAAGCCCGCCCCGCCGGAGCGCGTCCCAGCACCGTCCGCACCCTCGTTCCCGCCGGAGTAGCCCATGCTGAAGCACGAGTTCCAGCCCGGAAAGCTCGTCGCGGGCCTCGCCCTGCTCGCCGCGGGCGTGGCCTACGCGGGGGACGCGACCGGGGCCTGGCGCGTTCCGTGGTTCGTGCTGTTCCCGCTGGTCTGCGGCGGCCTGTTCCTCGCGGCGGTCGTGGCCGCGGCGGGCTACGGGATCCGGCGCCGCCGCTCCCGTAGCAGAGCGTCGAGGGAGAACGTGGGGGCGCCCGCGAGCAGCAGCGGGAGCCAGGCCATCAAGTAGGCGAGGTCGTTGCCGTAGTAGTAGGGCTCGACGGCCCAGCTGACCGTCAGCCACAGGCTCAGCGAGATCAGCGCGCCGCCGAGCGCGGCGAGGCGGGTGAGGAGGCCGACCAACGTGCCGAGACCGACGACGAGTTCACCGATGCCGATGGCGTAGCCGAAGCCGACGGGACTCTTCAGTGCGAGGTCCACGAGAGCGGGGATCGCCGAGGAGTCGCGGACGCCCCGCATGGTCTCGGCGATGGAGCCGGAGCCGGAGTCGGACATGAAGGTGGAGTCGGTGAGCTTGTCGAGACCGGCGTAGATGAAGGTGACGCCGAGGAAGATCCGCAGGGGAAGGAGGGCGTGCCGGGTGAGGGTCGCCTTCAGGCTGCCGCCGTCGGCCCGCGCGATGTAGGGGTCGCTCCGCATGCCGTGTGCCATGGTGCCCGCCGCCTCTCGTTGATCGGCCAACAGACCATACGTACGGCAGAAGGGCGCGCCTCACCAGTACCCGGAGCCGAACGGAGCGTTCCGGGATGTCGACGTCAGTCGGTCACCTCGACGACACAACGGTTGCTCTCCACCCCTGCTGCGGTGATGACCTGCACTTCCACACGGCCGGGCGGGATGTCCACGGGGACCGGAACCGTGAGTACCGAGTCGGTGGGATTGGTGAAGCCGCCGGGAACCGGAACGAGAGGGACATGGACATGCACGGGGCCGACACGGACGACGACGCGGGAGAGGCGGTCCGGGGCGCCGGCGCCGGGCGGTACGAATCCGGCGCCGCGGATCTCGATGTCGTCGCCGGTGCGGATCGGCGCGTCCAGGTCGCCCGGCTCGCGGGCACGGACCACGGAGAGGATCACGGGCCGGCCGCCCTCGGCGAACTTCCCGGCGAGGTAGGCGGCGGCCGAGACCAGCACGAGGAGGGCGAGCCCCCACGGCAGGTCGGGCAGCCGGCCGGGCTCGCGGGCGAGCCGGACGGCGGCGAAGGCGAGAGCCCCGGCGGAGACGAGGACGTACTGGACGTCGGTGAAGCTGCCCCGGCCCGCGTCGTCGGTGATCAGGTCGGAGGGGCGGGGCCGGTCGGCGGGGAGCTTCTGCAGCCGCTGCGCCTGGACGCGTACGACGACGAGGCGGCGCACCAGTACGGCGGCGGCGCAGACGACGGCGACGACGGTCAACAGGCCGAGGCCCGCGCCGAGTCGGAGGCCGTCGAGCAGGGCGGAGCGTTCACGTTCGGTCCCCGCGAGGGCGAGGCGGCCGGCCAGTACGAGCACGGCGAAGCCGGTCAGGAGGACCCAGGCGGCGGCGACGGCGCGGGAGGTGGAGAGCCGGTTGTCCTCGCCGACGAGGGGCGCGAGCGCCGCGCCGTGCGTCTGGTGGGCGTGGCCGACGGCGAGCAGGGCGCCTCCGCTGAGGGCGGCGGCGAGGGCGCCCGCGGTGCGGGCCGCGGTCCAGCCGGCGTCGATGGCGGTGAGGGCCTGGGCTAGCAGGAAGAGGGTTCCGGCCGCACCGACGGCGGTCAGGGTGCGGCGGTGCATCTGCCGCAGCCAGGCCCGCCCTTCGGCGCGGCCGCGCTCGGCGACGACGGCTGCCGACTGGGTCAGGGCGTCGGAGGCCCACTGCCGGGACGCGGCGGCCGAGTGGGCGAGGGCGGCGGGCAGTCCGTCGCCGGAGGCCAACGCGTCGCGCTGGGCGAGGAATTCGGCGACGGCGCGTCGATGTCCGGTGCGTGCGCCGTGCGGGCAGTCATCGCCGCAGGCGCAGCCGCCGTCGCGCGCCCCCTTCTCCGTCATGTGCACTGCCACGTGCGCTCCCCATCACTCCAACGATCCTCTTGACCGCCAACGCCCTTGATTTGATGGGGAATTGTGCCGCACTGCGGGGGCCTCGGGGGCGTGTTGTCAGGTCAGAGGGGGTGAGGGCCGTGGCGCGAGGTTGACTCGATCTTCCCGCCCGCGCCGGAGGCGCCCTACGACAGCAGATCCGGCTCCCCGCGGCTGACGTCCTGCCACAGCGGCTGGTAGTTGATCCACGCCACCAGGTCCGTGCCCAACTGCTCGCGCAGCGCCACCGCGTCCTTGTGGCCGATGAGCACCGGACGGCCGGCGGCGCGGGCCTCCAGCTGGACCTGGCAGGAACGCTCCATGGAGATGAACCACCAGGCGGCCGCGTCGACCGAGTCGCCGACGGTGAGCAGCCCGTGGTTACGCAGGACGGCCGCCTTGCGCTCGCCCAGGGCGGCGGCGATGCGGCGGCCCTCGTCCGCGTCGACGGCGGCGAGCGTCACGGCGTCGTACAGCGCGTGGTCCTCGTAGAACGCGCAGGCCTCCTGCGTGATCGGTTCGAGGAGCTCACCGAGCGCGGACAGGGCGCGGCCGCGCAGCGAGTGGCAGTGCGCGACGGACACGACGTCCGGGCGCGCCTCGTGCACCTGGGCGTGCACGGTGATCGCGGCCTGGTTGACGTGATAGCGCCCGTCGAGCACCTGGCCCGCGCCGTCGACGAGGATCAGGTCGCTGACGGTGATGTGCTTGAAGGGCATGCCGAAGGGGTTGACCCAGTAGCAGTCGGTGAACTCCGGGTCCCGGGCGGTGATATGGCCCGATACGCCGTCCTCGTACCCGAAGCGGCCGAACAGCCGCAGGGCGCCCGCGAGCCGTTCCTTGCGGTGCCGGCGCTCGTCCGCGACGGTCTCGTGCACGGGCGGCAGCGCGAACTGCAGCTGGTCGACGGGTATCGGCGTGGGCGCGGGCATGGTCGTCCCTCCATTCCTGGTGTACGGGGCGGAAGTTACCGTCGGTCAACCGAAGTGACCAGGGGCGTCCTGTGAAAAGAGTGCGCAGCCGACGGCGCGGCGCCGGGGAACACAACCCTGCGCACCCCTCGCGAGTCTGCCTGGGCAGACCACACGCATCACAGGAGGACCCGTGCGCCACCGCCCCCACACCCTGGCCGCCGGCTGCGCCCTGGCCGCCGCCCTGCTGACCGCCCCGCTCGCCCTCGCCGCCCCCGCGTCAGCCGAAGCGGCCAGAGCGGCCACCAGCGCCCCGGCCGCCGAAACGCCGGCCGCCGACGCCCCCATAGGCACGCAGCCGCGCGCGGACTTCGACGGCGACGGCAGGACGGACGTCGCCTCCGCCGCCCCGTCCGCCACGGTCGGCGGCCAGGAACGCGCCGGATACGTCTCGGTCGTCCACGGCAGCGGCCGCCACCAGACGATCACCGCGGCCGCCCCGGCAGGCGGTGCCGCGTTCGGCGGGGCCACGGCGGCACGCGACCTCGACGGCGACGGCCGCACCGACCTCGCCGTCCAGGACCGCACCGCCGTCGTCGTGCACTGGGGCTCGGCGCAGGGCCTCAGCGCCGAGGCCACCCCGCTGCCCGCGACCGCCCGCGCCGGCGGATTCCCGCTCACCGAGGGCGACTTCGACGGCGACGGCCACGCCGACCTGGTCGCCAGGGACAGCGACCCGGACGCCGAGTGGGGTCAACTGCGCGTCCTGTACGGCCCGTTCGACCGCGCGGGCGCCCCCGCCCGCAGCTCCGGCCTCACCACCGGCCGCACCTTCGAGCCGACCGGCCTGGCCGCCGACGACATCACCGGCGACGGCCGCGACGACCTGGTGACGACGCACGCCTTCGAGGAGATGTCGGAGTCGAGCCTGTTCTGGGCCGGTACCGCGAGCGGCCTCTCGACCAGCGCCAAGTCCCTGCCCGACGCGGCCGCGGCGACCATCGGCGACGTCGACAAGGACGGCCGCGGCGACCTGGTGATCCGCACCGTGCCCGGCGGCGTGGTGGAGAACCTGCCGTACGACGCGGGCACGATCAAGGTCCTCTACGGCACCGCGTCCGGGCCCTCGACGACCCGCACCAGCACCCTCACGCAGAGCTCCGCGGGCGTGCCCGGCGCGAGCGAGGACGGCGACCAGTTCGGCTACGCCCTTGCCGCGGGCGACGTGAACGGCGACGGCTACGCGGACATCGCGGCCGGCGTCCCGTACGAGGACCTCTCGGGCGCGGCCGGCGGCGGCAAGGACGCGGGCTCGGCGGTGCTGCTCAAGGGCGGCGCATCGGGCCTGACCGGCACCGGCGCCAAGGCGTACCACCAGGACACGGCCGGGGTCCCCGGAGTCGCGGAGGCGGGCGACCGCTTCGGCGCCTCGGTCGCCCTGCCCCCGGGCCTCGGCCTGGTCGCGGGCGCACCCGACGAGGACACCGCCGCCGGTCAGGGCTCGGGCGCGGTGTGGCTGCGCCTCGGCGTCTCCGGTACGTACGCGGTGAACCCGGGCGACATCGGGGCCCCGGCGCCGGGCGCGGCGTTCGGCACGTATCTGCGCTGAACAGCCGGTGACTGTGTAGGTCACGAAAAGGGGGCCGGGATTCCCGACAGGAGATGTCGGGAATCCCGGCCCACACTGAGCGCATGACGCCCATGACGCGCATGCCGTTCAGGACCACGTTCAACTGGGAAGCCTTCGCGACCGCCGAGCCCGACCTCGCCGCGGCCGTCGAGGAACGCTTCGGCTCGTTCACGCACCACGTCCTCGCGACGCTCCGCAGGGACGGCTCGCCGCGCACCAGCGGACTCGAAGTCCGGTTCCTGGACGGCGAGTTGTGGCTCGCGATGATGCCGGACTCGCGGAAGGCGCACGACCTGCGCCGCGACCCGCGCTTCGCGCTCCAGGCCAACCCGGGCGCGGGCCAGAGCATGGGCGGCGGCGACGTGCGCATCGCGAGCCGCGCCGTCGAGATCCACGACCTCGAGGGCCGCGCCCGCTACACCCAGGAGGTCGAGCCGCCGGACCCGGACGCCTTCCACCTGTTCCGCACCGAACTGACCCAGGTGGTACGGACGTTCGTCGAGGACGACACGTATCTGGCCGTACAGATCTGGAAACCCGGAGAGCCCCTCCGTACCGTCAGGCGGACGTGAGGGGCTCTCGACAGGGACCTACGAAGCCGGGGAGGTCACTCCCACTCGATGGTGCCCGGCGGCTTGCTCGTGACGTCGAGGACGACTCGGTTCACATCGGCCACCTCGTTGGTGATCCGCGTGGAGATCCGCGCGAGGACGTCGTACGGCATGCGCGTCCAGTCGGCCGTCATGGCGTCCTCGGACGAGACGGGGCGCAGGACGATCGGGTGGCCGTACGTACGGCCGTCGCCCTGGACGCCGACCGAGCGGACGTCGGCGAGGAGGACGACCGGGCACTGCCAGATCTCGCTGTCGAGACCGGCGGCGGTCAGCTCCTCGCGGGCGATGGCGTCGGCCTCGCGCAGCAGGTCGAGCCGGTCCTTGGTGACCTCGCCGACGATGCGGATACCGAGGCCGGGGCCGGGGAACGGCTGGCGCTGGACGATCTCGGCGGGCAGGCCGAGCTCCTGGCCCACCATGCGGACCTCGTCCTTGAACAGCTGGCGCAGCGGCTCGACGAGCTCGAACTCGATGTCGTCGGGCAGGCCGCCCACGTTGTGGTGGGACTTGATGTTCGCGGTGCCGGTGCCGCCGCCGGACTCGACGATGTCCGGGTAGAGCGTGCCCTGCACGAGGAACGCGACCTCGGGGCCGTCCTCCTGGAGGATCTCCAGCTGGGCCTGCTCGAAGACGCGGATGAACTCACGGCCGATGATCTTGCGCTTGGTCTCCGGGTCGGAGACGCCGGCGAGCGCGGTCAGGAAGCGCTCGGACGCGTCGACGACCTTCAGGTTCGCGCCGGTCGCGGCGACGAAGTCCTTCTCGACCTGCTCGGTCTCGCCCTTGCGCATCAGGCCGTGGTCGACGTACACGCAGGTCAGCTGCGAGCCGATGGCCTTCTGCACGAGGGCCGCGGCCACCGCGGAGTCGACGCCGCCGGAGAGGCCGCAGATCGCGCGCTTGTCGCCGACCTGGGCGCGGATCGCCTCGACCTGCTCGTCGATGACGCTGCCCGTGGTCCAGCTCGGCTCGATGCCGGCGCCGCGGTACAGGAAGTGCTCGAGGACCTGCTGGCCGTGCGTGGAGTGCATCACCTCGGGGTGGTACTGCACGCCGTACAGCTTCTTCTCGTCGTTCTCGAAGGCGGCGACCGGGACCACGTCGGTGGACGCGGTGACGGTGAAGCCCTCAGGTGCGGCGGAGCAGGCGTCGCCGTGGGACATCCACACCGACTGCTCGGCGGGGGTGCCCTCGAAGAGCGTCGAGCCGGACTTGGAGACGGTCAGCGGGGTGCGGCCGTACTCACGGGCGCCGTTGTCGTCGACGGTGCCGCCCAGGGTGGTGGCCATGAGCTGGAAGCCGTAGCACATGCCGAAGACGGGGACGCCGGCCTCGAAGAGCGCGCGGTCGAGGCTCGGGGCGCCCTCGGCGTACACCGACGACGGGCCGCCGGAGAGGATGATCGCCGCGGGGTTCTTGGCGAGCATCTCGTCGACCGGCATGGTGCTCGGGACGATCTCGCTGTAGACCCGGGCCTCCCGCACGCGGCGGGCGATGAGCTGGGCGTACTGCGCACCGAAGTCGACGACCAGGACGGTGTCGGGGGCGGCAGCTGATGAGGATGAGGACACTGCTGGCACTGCGGCGGCCTTCCGGCGGTGGTGGGGAGGGGGGTCTCTACTTGTCGATTCTAACGGCGCGCGGGAGTGAGCTTTCGTCTCACCATCCGAACCCGGGACCGGCCCGCCTTGACCGGGTGTGTGCGCGTACGGCAATACTGTCCCCGTGAACAAGCAGAGCAGCGCCGTTTTCGCGGCCTTCGCGTTTACCTATGGCACCGGGCCCACCGGCTGCCATGGTCGTGCTGCTTGATCCACTGAAGCGACTTCCCAGGCGCCCCGGGCCGACAAGGCTCCGGGGCGTCTGTCGTTTCCGGGGCCTGATCCCCCGGGGCACACACCGCGACCACGAGAACCGGAGCCCCGAACATGACGACCCTCACCACCGCCGCCGCTGACACCGCCACCGCGAAGCCCGCCGCCTCCGCCGCCGAGCGCACCGGGGCCCACACCCCCGAGGCCGCCGAGCTGATCGGCGGCGAGCGGGAGCGGATCGACGCCCTCGACGACCGCATCATCGGGCTCGTACAGGAACGCATGGCCGTCTCGGCGGTGATCCAGGAGTCCCGGATCGCCTCGGGCGGCCGCCGCGTGAACCTCTCCCGCGAGATGGAGATCCTCGGCCACTACAGCGACGCCCTCGGCAAGCCCGGCACCGCGCTCGCGATGACGCTCCTCGAACTGTGCCGCGGCCGGGTCTGAGCCCTCGCCCGGTGAGCCCCTGTGTGCGCAACGGCGTTCGGGCGGACCTGAGTTCGGGTCCGCTCTCACCCGTACGGCGCGTGACCGGTGCGCGGCGGGCTTCGTTGGTCCCGATGTCCGTGCCAGCCAGGGGCGGGCCCGAAAGAACCACGCGTGGCTCCGCTGGAGCGATGAGACGTTACGGATGGTGCCGTGCGTCGTGGGACCTCGCTCCAGAGTGACCGGTCGGCAGGGGACAGCAGCCCGGTCACGAGGGAAAGATTGGTCGGCTCCGGGGACGCCCGGAGCCGGCCGACGGCTCGGCAGCTCGACAGCTCTGGCCAGAAGTGGCCGAAACGGTTGCGCGGGCCCCGGCTCATCCAGCACGATGCGTACGAGGCGACTTCCCAGCGCCGAGTTCCACAATTGAATTGCCATTGGTCAAGACCACTTGAGCGCCGCTTGTGCGCCGGGTCTCCGACCGGCTCCCCGAACCAGCGGCGCACCCCCCGGCGCCGCCCCGCCGCACCGACGCTGCCCTGACGTCGGTGCTGTCAGCGAAGGGCCCCGCAGCTCGCACTCTGCGGGGCCCTTCGCTGTACCTGCGGCCGGGCCGGGCCGGGCGAAACAGGCTTCCCGGATCAACGGATCAGCCGCGCGTGCTCGATCACGGCTCGATGACGGCGCATGGCCGAAACCGCACCCTCCGCAAGTGACCCAAGTCACATAAGGATTCTGTGAGTTGCGGTGCAACCATGCACTCCCTTCGCAGGTCATGCATGCGTATCAACGGCCACACCCGCGCCCCACCGCGGAGGCCTCTCCACCTCCGTACCGCGTGAGCGGTACGCCGGACTATCCGAGGTCTTCCATGAAGCTTCGCCGTGTACTGGCCACCGCGGCCGCTACGGCAGTCATAGCCCCGGTCGCGCTGCTCGCGGCCCCGGCCGCGTTCGCGACGGACGGAGAGCCGAGCCCGGCCCCGACCGCCACCTCCCCCGAGACCAGCCCTTCCGAGGAGCCCTCGGCCGAGCCGACGGACCCGGAGACCACCGAGCCGTCCGAGGCACCCACCGAGACCGCGCCCGGCACGCCCGCCCCCACCGAGGAGCCGACCGAGGCGCCCACCGAGACCGATCCGGAGCCGACCGAGTCGGAGCCCACCGAAGAGCCCACCGAGGAGCCCACGGACGAGCCGACCGAGCCGGAGGAGTGCGCCGACTCCAAGGTCGACGTCGACATCAAGGGCCTGCCCGGCAAGATCGCCAAGGGCTCCGGCTGGCACAAGTTCAAGATGACGGTCGCGAACAACTCCGACACCACCGTCAAGGACCTCTTCTTCGTCGCCGGCGCGTCCGCCGACAAGGAGGGCGAGAACGTCTTCAAGACCCGCCAGGTCGAGCTGCAGGCCCTCAACCCGGAGACGGGCGCCTGGGAGCGGATCGGCAACGACGGCCACACCGCAGGCTTCGTCGGCTGGACGGAGTCCCTGGAGCCCGAGTACCAGGTCGACATCCCGCTGCGCCTGAACGTCAAGCAGAGCGCCCCGGTCGGCGCGGGCTTCTCGCTCGGCGGCAGCGTGTACAGCGACGAGGATGCCGAGTGCGTCGGCTTCGGCCAGGTCGCGTACAAGTTCCAGATCGTCGGCGCGGGCACGAGCACCGGCGGCACCGAGCCGCAGGAGGGCGGCAAGGTTCCGGTTCCGGCCGAGAAGCCCAGCAAGGAGAAGACCGCCGAGGTCACCGGCAGCCTCGCGGAGACCGGTTCGAGCTCGGCGCTGCCGACCATCGGCGCGATCGGCGGCATCACGCTGGTCGCCGGCGCCGGCGTCGTCTTCGCCGTCAAGCGTCGCCGGGGTGAGGGCGCGGTCGCGTAACAGCGCCCCGACCCCCGCGTACGACAAGGGACCTGCACTCGGAGGGGGGTGCAGGTCCTTTGTCGTACGCGGTGCAGCGGCGGCTACTTCTTCGGGGGCATCGCAGGCATGCCGAGGAACGGGAGCTTCAGGGCGCCGAAGGCGTCCGCGGGGACCGTCGGGGACTTGGGCTCCACCGCGGCGAGGCGCTCGTAGGCCTGGCTCTGGGCGGGGCGCTGGTCGGCCTCGCCCTTGTTCGGCCAGAACGACATGGCGCGCTCGGCCTGTGCGGTGATCGTCAGGGACGGGTTGACGCCGAGGTTCGCCGAGACCGCGGCGCCGTCGACGACGGAGATGCCGGGGTGCCCGTAAAGGCGGTGGTACGGGTCGATGACGCCGCTCTTCGGGTCGGCGCCGATCGGGCAGCCGCCGAGGAAGTGCGCGGTCAGCGGGGTGCCCATGAGCTCGCCGATGTTGGACCCGGCGAAGCCGTTGATCTCCTCGGCGAGGAGCGTGGCCGCCTCGGTGGCCGCCTCGATCTGCATCGGGTTGGGCGCGCCATGGCCCTGACGTGCCGTCAGCAGGCCCTTGCCGATGCCCTTCTCCTTGCGGTACGTGGTCAGGGAGTTGTCCAGGGACTGCATGACCAGGCCGATGATGGTCCGCTCCGACCAGCGCCGGTTGGACAGCGAGCGGGCCGCCTGCACGGGATGCCGGACGCAGTTGCCCAGCCAGGCCGCGAACCGCCTTGTGCTGTACGGGACTTGGAGGACGGTCATGCCGCCCATCGCGTTGGAGCCCTTGCCGTAGCGCACCGGCTCGATGTGGGTGTCGCCGTCCGGGTGGATGGACGACGTGATCGCGACGCCCTTCGTGAAGTCCACCTTGGCGACGCCGTGCCGCTTCTTGTAGCGCCGGTTGTCGGTCTGCGCGCCCACCAGCGCCTCGGAGTTGGTGCGGGTCAGGTCGCCGAGCCGGTCCGAGATGCGCGGCAGCAGACCGTTGTCCTTCATGCGGTGCAGCAGCGTCTGCGTGCCGTAGGTGCCGGCGGCGATCACGACCCGCTCGGCGCGGAAGACTCGGCCCTTGCCCTTGCGCTTGTCGTTCGTGGGCAGGGTGGCCACGGCGAAGCCGCCGCGCGAGTCCTCGGTGACCGAGACGACCGAGGTCAGCGGGTGGATGGTCGCGCCCGCCCGCTCGGCGAGGTGCAGGTAGTTCTCGTTCAGGGTGTTCTTCGCGCCGTGCCGGCAGCCCGTCATGCACTCGCCGCACTCGGTGCAGGCCTTGCGGGCGGGCCCCGCGCCGCCGAAGTACGGGTCGGGGACCTCCGCGCCGGGCTTCGCCTTCGCGTCGCCGGTCGCGTCCTTGCCGTCGCCGTAGAACACGCCGACGGGCGCCATGTGGAAGGAGTCGCCGACGCCCATCGCCTCGGCCGTCGCCTTCAGATGGACGTCGGACGGCGTCATCGTCGGGTTGAGCCGCACGCCGAGCATGCGCTGGGCCTGGTCGTAGTACGGCTTCAACTCCTCCTGCCAGTCCGTGATGTCCTTCCACTGCGGGTCGTTGAAGAACGGCTCCGGCGGCACGTACAGCGTGTTGGCGTAGTTCAGGGAACCGCCGCCGACGCCCGCGCCCGCGAGCACCATCACGTTGCCGAGCAGGTGGATGCGCTGGATGCCGTAGAGGCCGAGCGCCGGAGCCCACAGGTAGTTCTTCAGGTCCCAGGAGTTCTTCGGCAGCTCGGCGCGGGTGAAGCGGCGGCCCGCCTCCAGGACGCCGACGCGGTAGCCCTTCTCCGTCAGGCGCAGCGCGGTGACGCTGCCGCCGAAGCCCGAGCCCACGACCAGGACGTCGTAGTCGTAACTCCCGTCCTGCTCTGGGCGGTTGTGGACAGACTCGTCCTGTGACACCGATACCTCCGTAGAAACGTGCAGGTCAGCCGCGTGCGGGCGGAGAGTGGTCAGCGGAGCCGGAACGCCTTCATCGCGCGCAGGCTGCGGCTCATGAACGCCGCGTACTTCTCGTCGTCCATGCCGAAGGACGGGGCCATCGGCATGATCCGCTGGGTGGCCACGGTCTGTGCCTCGGTGTACTTGAGGATGCCCTCGGAGCCGTGCCTGCGGCCGAGGCCGGAGTCCTTCATGCCGCCCATCGGCGACTGCACGCTGCCGTACGCCGGGGCGTAGCCCTCGTTGACGTTGACGGTGCCGGTGCGCAGCCGGGCGGCGACGGCGCGGCCACGGCGGGCGTCCTTCGTCCAGACCGAGGAATTCAGGCCGTACGAGGTGGAGTTGGCGAGCTCGATCGCCTCGTCCTCGTCGCTGTAGCGGTAGATGGAGACGACCGGGCCGAAGGTCTCCTCGTTACACACGGCCATCGGGGCCTCGACGCCGTCGAGGATCGTCGGCTCGTAGAAGTACGGGCCGATGTCCGGACGCGCCTGGCCGCCCGCGACGAGGGTGGCGCCCTTGGCGACGGCCTCCTCGACGTGCCGCTTCACGGTCTCCAGCTGGCGCTCGCCGACGAGCGAGCCCATGTCCGCGCCGTACGCGAGGGACGTACCGAGGCGCATCGCGCGGGTGCGGGCGGCGAAGCGGGCCACGAACTCGTCGGCGATCGACTCGTGGACGTACAACCGCTCGATGGAGATGCAGAGTTGGCCCGCGGACGAGAAACAGGCACGGACCGCGCCGGCGGCGGCCTTGTCCATGTCGGCGTCCTGGAGGACCAGCATGGCGTTCTTGCCGCCGAGTTCGAGCGATACGCCGACCAGGCGGGCGGCCGCGCCCTGCGCGACCTCGCGGCCGGTGCGGGTGGAGCCGGTGAACGAGACGTAGTCGGCGTGCTTGACCAACTCCGGCCCCACGACCGGGCCTTCGCCGAGGACGACCTGGAACACCTCGGCCGGGAGGCCCGCCTCGATCAGCAGGTCGCGGGCCCACAGGGCGGTCAGGCAGGTCTCGGTGTCGGGCTTCATCACGACGGCGTTGCCGGACACGAAGGCCGGGAGCGCGTCGCCGACGGACAGCTCGAACGGGTAGTTCCACGGCGCGATCTGCCCGACGACGCCGCGCGGGACCCGGTGCTCGACGACCTTGGTGAGCGTCGGCACGGCCCCGGTGTGGCTGCGCGAGCGCAGATACGAGGGGGCCTTGCGGCCGTAGTGCCGGGCGGCGACCGCGACGGCCTGCACCTCCTCGTGGGCGTGCAGGCGGGCCTTGCCGGTCTCCAGCTGGATCAGGTCGAGGACCTCGGCCTGGCGCTGAAGCACCAGGTCGTGGAAGCGGAGCAGCACGGCGGCGCGCTTGCGGACCGGCGTCGCCTCCCAGGCGCGCTGCGCGGCACGGGCCCGCTCGAAGGCCTTCGCCACGTCCTCGGGCGTGGACTCGGGCAGGTCCGCCAGCTTCTCGCCGGTGAGCGGCGTGTGGTTGGCGGTCCGCCCGGAGCCGACGACGTCCCGGGTGAGCTGGGCGATCAGCTCGGGCGTGACCACATCCACTGCGGTACGCGCGCCGGCGGGCGCCGGAGCGATGGGGTTGGTGCCGATGTCGTTCGTGCCCTGAGTGTCGTTCGTGCCCTTGGCGGGAGCCTGCGAGTCCGTCATGAGCGTGAGCGTACGACCCCGGAAACCATTTGGGTACCCGTCGGTAACGAGGTTTCACGGAGTGCGCACATCGCGCCAGTGGTTGCTGGCAGCAAAGGGGCTGATCAGGGGTGTTGTCGGCACCCCTGACCCCGTTCGGTCAGAGTTTGTCGATCTGCAGGCTGTCGATCGCGGCCTGGGCCACTTCACGGCCCCGCTCGGTCATGTCGCCCTTGCCGGGGTACCGGACGGTGAGCTTGTACATGTCGCCGGCCTTGGTGCGGTAGTAGAAGATCTTGGCCTCGCGGGGGATCCGGACCTCGTCCGGGTCCACCTCGTACCGGACGGTGTTCTCGGCGGCCTTCTGCTCCTGGTACGTCACGTTGTTCTTGGTGGTGACCTTGACCGACTCCATACCGTTGTCCGGCAGGATGTCGGATGTGGAGGACGTGTTGCCGTCCTGCAGCTCTTCGGCGTCATCGAACGCCTCGGCCGCCGCGCTGCCGCTGATCTCTTCGGATGTGTCATCCGACTTCTTGTACAGGCGCAGCTGGACGTTGATCACGCCGCTCGGGTCGCTGTACTCGGCGAAGTACTCGCCCTCGTCCATGTCCGGGTCGGGGGCATCCGTCTGCATGTAGTGCGCGGGCAGATCGACGGATCCGCCGACCCCCTTGAACTCCTTGGCCTTCCACTCCTCCGTGCCCGAAGTCGGCCCCGCGAACGGGTCCGCGATCACCAGGCCCGCCGCGACCACGGACGCGAGGACCACCGCCACACCCCCGAACAGCACCTTGCGGCTGACCCGGACGCCGTCCACCGGGCCGCGGGCCGTGCCCACCGCCTGCGTGCGCGTCGGGGCCGGCGGGCGGACCGCCTCCTCCAGGAGCCGGCGGATCTGCACCGCGTCGGGGCGCTGGTTCGGGTCCTTGATCAGCAGGCGGTTGATGGCGTCGGCGAGCGGGCCCTTCGCGGCGTTCGGCGCGGCCGGGGTCGCGTTGATCACCGACTGGAGCGTCGCCGGGGTGTTGTTGCGGCGGAACGGCGAGACGCCCTCCGTCGCCGCGTAAAGGACCACGCCGAGCGACCACAGGTCCGACGCCGGGCCCGGCCGCTGCCCCAACACCCGCTCGGGCGCGATGAATTCGGGCGAGCCGACGAAGCTCCCGGTGTCCGTCAGGTTGGTCTCGCCCTCGATCTGGGCGATGCCGAAGTCGGTGAGGACGACGCGGTCGTGCCGGCCCAGCATCACGTTGTCGGGCTTCACGTCCCGGTGCAGGACGCCCGCCGCGTGCGCCGCCGCCAGGGCGCCGAGGACTTCGAGGCCGATGCGCGCGGCCTCGGCGCCGCTGAGGGTGCCCTCCTGCAGGACGTCCCCGAGGGAGCGGCCCTGCACGAACTCCATGACGATCCACGGCTGGCCGTCCTCGACCGCCACGTCGTGCACGTTCACCACGGCCGGGTGGTCCAGCTTCGCCGCGGCCCGCGCCTCGCGGCGCATCCGCTCGAAGGCGTTGGCCCGCTCCCGCTCCGGCAGGTGGTCCGGGATGCGCGGCTCCTTGACGGCGACCTCGCGGTCCACCGTCTCGTCCTTGGCCCGCCACACGGTGCCCATACCGCCGTGGCCGAGCTTGGAGAGCAGGCGGTACCGGCCCGCGATCAGCCGGCCCGCGCCCGGGTCCTGCTGGGCCGGCTGCTGCGCCGCGGCCTGGGTGGGGATGGCGTGCGGCTGCGGCGGCGGGGGCGAAGTGGGTGCGGCCGGCGGCTGAGCGGGGGGCTGCTGGGCAGGGGGCTGGTGAGCGGGGGGCTGCTGCCCGTACGGGGCGGTCTCCTGCTGGGCCTGCTGGTGCGCCTGCCGCTGGGCCTGCTGCTGTGCGTACGGATCAGCCGGGGCGCCGTACGGCCCCGGAGCGCCCGGCGGAGGCTGCGGCGGCTGCAGGCCGTAGCTCGTCGGGTCGTTCGATCCGTAGGGCGTTCCCCCGTGGTTGCTCATGCGTCCATCCTTATCTCGGCACCGCCCCATGGTTCCACCCGCCTACGACAGCGGTCACTGAGCCGTGACGCAAGGCGCCGGATTGCTTGCTGAATGCGCGGTTTGCCGGATCTGCATCGGGCCTGTTTCCGGGCCTGTTCCGGGCTGTTTCCGGGCCTGTTCCCGGGCCTGTTCCCGGCTGTTTCCGGGCCTGTTCCGGGCCTTTCCGCCGTCACTGTGACGGGTTTCGCGCGCCCCGCACGCCCCTCACACCCGCGCGGTTCAGCCCGCAGGGTCGCGCGTGAAGGAGCCGAGCGCCCGGTCGAGGTGGCGCTGCGCCTCCCGCGCCCGCCCGACCGGCGCCGAGACCGACACCTCGTGCATCCGGCCGCCCTCCTCCCAGGCGACGTGCAGTTCGTGCCGCGGGCCCCAGCCGTCGCTCGGCCCGTCCCAGGTGAACTCCCAGCGGGCGGCGGCGCGGCCGTCGTGCCGGGTCTCGGCGAGCGCGCCCGCGCGGTACCCGGCGTGGGTGCGCGGCCCCCGCCCGTGCGCCTCCCGCAGCGCGGCCGCCGGACCTCCCGGTACGGGATCGGCCTCCCGTACCCCGATCCGGAACGCCCCGCCCGGCGACGCGTAGAAGACCCGCGGCGGCTCGACCGTGCGCACGTACCCCTCCGGGACGGCCAGGGCGAACCCGGCCGGGTCGTGCACCAGGCGGTACCCGGCGGGTGCGGAGCCCGTGCCCGTCGGCACCCGGGTCACCGTGACGGTCGGAGTCGGCGTGCCTCCCGTGCCCCCCGTGTCCGCCGTTTCCGAGGCGTGCGGCCTGCCGTCGTCCCGGTCGGCGCCCCCGTCGAACAGCAGCACCGCCGCGGCCGCCCCCGCGCCCGCGACCACCGCCACCAGGACCCCGGCGAGCAGTGCGGCACGCGCGCGTGGCAGCCGACGCGGGCTCCCCGCCGATACGCCGGAACCAGAAGGAGCCCCGGCCCCGGCACCAGCACCGGCACCGGCCGGGCGGCGCGGGCCGGGGGTCGGCAGCCGCTGGGCGGCGGTGCGCAGCGGCGCGAGCGCCGGCGGGAATCCGCGCCGCTCCGCCGGGAACCCGCGCCGCTGCGGCGCGTACGGCACGACGCCCGTCTGCACGTACGCCCGAAGGAGCCGTTCCGCCTCCGCCGCATCGATTCTTCGCTCCGGGTCCCGCTCCAACAGCCCCCGTACGACCGGAAGCAGCGGGCCGGCCGCGCCCGGCAGGTCCAGTTCGTCCGACATGACGGCGGTGACGATGCCGCCCAACGTGTCGCGCTGGAACGGCGATCGGCCGGTCAGCGCCGCGCAGAGCAGCACGCCGAGCGACCACAGGTCGCAGCCGGGCCCGGCTGCGCCGCCCGACATGCGCTCCGGCGCGGTGTACTCGGGCGAGCCGACGAACGAGCCGTGCTCGGTGAGCGTGGAGGCCCCGGCGACCTGCGCGATCCCGAAGTCCGTGAGCACCACACGGCCCGAGCCGGCCTCCGTCAGGACGTTGCCCGGCTTGAGGTCGCGATGCAGCACGCCCTCGCCGTGCGCCGCGCGCAGCGCGCCGAGCAGCGCGAGGCAGAGCCGCGCCGCCTCCTCCGTGCCCAACGGGCCCTGCCCGTCGAGCCGGTCGGCTAGCGAGCCGCCCTCGATCAGCTCCATCACGATGTACGGGCGGCCGTCCTGGACCAGGACGTCGTACACGACGATCACGTGCGGATGGTGGATCTGCGCTATCGTCCGCGCCTCGCGCAGCGTCCGCTCACGCAGCCGGCGGGCCTCGTCGAAGGAGAGCGAGGGGTCGAGAACGACCTCCTTGACCGCCACCTGACGGGCGAGCAGCTCGTCCGTGGCACGCCAGACGACCCCCATGCCGCCCCGGCCCAGCTGCTCCCCCAACCGGTAACGGCCCGCTATCAAGCGGCTGTTGCCCCGCTCGCTCGCGCTCGCCATGACTTCATCATGCCGCACACCCGTACGGTCAACCCCTCACGTCACGACGGACTGCCGCCGAGGCTATGGGTGTCGGCCACTCTGCTTATGGGTCCTGGTCACACCGGCCCGCTCGCCGGTGCCGCGGCCTACGGCCGCCAGCCGCGCAGCACGTGCTCGAACCGCTCCCGCGTCCGGTCCCAGTCCTTCGCCGGGCCCGCCATGTAGATCGCGTACTCGGTGCCGTCCGCCGCGATGTACAGCTGGTCGATCGCCCGCCGCTCGCCCTTGCCGACGCCGTCGGTCTCGGTCCAGCTGAACTCCCATATGGCACCCGGCCGTCCGCGGAACGTGTTGGACTCCAGCTGCACCCGCTCGTACGTGGGCAGCCGCCCCATGCCCTGCTTCTCCATGACCTTGGCGTGCACATACGAATTCTCTTCCGGCGGCACCTTGTTGACGCCGATGCGCAGCAGGTGCCGGCCGTTGTCCGGGGTGTAGTCGATCTGGTCGCCGAAAGTGCGGCGCTTGAAGTCGGGCGGCAGGAGCAGGCTGAAGCCCGCGACGTCGTCCTTGATCCGCACCCAGTCCTTCGGCACGGCGCCTTCCGTGCGCCCCTCGCCGTCGTCGCCGCTGCTGCCGTTCTGCGCGGCGTTCCGGCCCTGCTCGCCGCCCCGGTCGGCGAACTCCAGGATGCCGACCGCCGCGCCCACGCCGACCAGGCCGGCCGCCACGATCACGGCCACCGTGTTCCGCCAACGGTGCCGGGGCGGCTGCGGCTGCGGCGGGGGCTGCACACTGGGCACGGTCGAGCCGGGTGAGGCCGGCGGGGCGGACTGCGGTACGGGAGTCGGGGTGGGCGGTGTGCCCGGCGGCGAGGTAGGCGGCGTGCCGGGCGTCGGGGCGGGCGGCGTGCCGGGGAAGGCGTGCGCGCCCGGGGCCTCGTACCGCCGCGTGGCCACGTACTCCTGGGCCGCCGAAGGCCTGCGCCCCTCCGCGACCTCCGTCAGCATCTGCTCGGCCAGATCCGCGTCAGGCCGCACCTCCGGGTCCTTGCTGAGCAGCGCCGCTATCACCGGGGCGAGCGGACCGGCGTGCTCCGGCACGCCCGGCTCGTCCACCACCACGGCCTGCATCGTGGCCAGCGGCGACTGCCGGCGGAACGGCGAGTACCCCTCGACCGCCGCGAACAGCAGCACGCCCACCGCCCACAGGTCGGACGCCGGTCCCGGGTCGGCGCCCCGCACCCGCTCGGGCGCCAAGTAGTCCAGAGAGCCGACGAGTTCACCGGTCTTCGTGATGGTCGAGTCGCCCTCGATGGCCGCGATACCGAAGTCGGTGAGCAGCACCCGCCGGTCCCCGGCGAGCAGCACATTGGCCGGTTTCACATCCCTGTGCAGCACCCCCGCGGCGTGCGCTGCGCGCAGCGCGCGCACCACCCACGCGCCGATCCGCGCGGCCTCCACCGGCTCGATCCGCTGCCGCCGCCGCAACGCGTCCGCGAGGGAGCCGCCGTCGACCAACTCCATGACGATCCAGGGGCGTTCGTCGTACTCGAACACGTCGTGCACCGTCACGACCGCCGAGTGGTTGATCCGCGCGGCCGCCCGCGCCTCCTTCTGGGTGCGCGCGAGCAGCACGGCCCGGTCGGCCTCGGAGACGTAGAGCGCCGCGGTCAACTCCTTGACGGCGACGGTGCGATGGAGCACCTCGTCGTGGGCCCGCCACACCCTGCCCATGCCGCCGCGCCCGAGGCACTCGGCGAGCCGGTACCGCCCCGCGAGTACGTCGCCCTGTGCCGTGCCTTCGGTCCGATCCACGTTCCCCCGCCCGTCCATGTCCCGGCCAAGCGTAAGGAACACGCCGCACCGTCCGGAAGGCGGTGCGGTGTTACGGGCGGATGGTGTCGCCCCGCCTCGACGGCTCGCCCCGGGTGCGGCTCCGGGTCACTTGCCCGGCCGGTACGAGACGACGGCCTGCTCGTGCAACCGCGTGACCTCGTCCCGCTCGGACTCCGGCCCCTTGACGAGCACCACGTGGTACCGCCCGTCGATCAAAAGCGCCGCATTGCGTACGTACACCTCGCCGCCGTCGGCGTCCGTCCACGTGAACTGGCCCTCTGCGCGCACCTGTCCGCCGACGTCTATGCGCCGCATGCCCGTCGACGTGGCCCATGTCGAGTCCCGGAACGGCTGCAGCTCGACCTCGCGCTCGCGCTGGTAGTAGAGCGGATCGCTGCTCCGGCCCGTGGCCGCGTCCCGACCCGGCACGACGATCAACTCGAACTCCCCGTCCGCGTACGTCACTTGGCCGCGCCCGGTCGCACCCACGCGCTCCCAGCCCTTCGCCACCGCCACCCGGAAACCCTCCGGGTCCTTGCGCAGCGCGAAGCCCTCGGGCACGTCGGGCCCCGAGGACTGCGGGTCGGGCCGCTGCGAGGTCGGCGACTCCGCGTTGCCGTCGCCCGGCCCGTCCGGCCCGTCCTCTCCGTTCTTCCCGTCCTCGCCCTCGCCCGGCTCCGCGGGGGCCGAACTCGCCGAGCCCGCCTGCCCGGTGCGCCCGCCGTCCGCCCCCTCGCCCGCGCCCGCGCCCTCGCTCGGCTCGGCCTTCGGCATGAACAGCACGGCGTACGCGACCGCCGCCACGAGCCCGAGCAGGATCAACGCGAGCAGCATCCGCCCGAGCCGCCGGGGCGCCTGCTGCGTCCGCTGCGTCCGCTGCGCCTTCGGGGCCTGCCGTGCGGGCTGGTACGAGCGGTACTGCTCCTGCAGGTCCGTCGAGGCTGCCCTGCTCCCGGCCCCGGTTCCTGCTCCGGTTCCCAGTGCGGGTCCGGCTCCGATGCCTGGTGCGGCCGCGGCTCCCGCCCCGCGCTTGTGGCGGCTCTTGTGCCGGCCCGCCCTGCGCCTGCGCACCAGCTCGCCCCGGCGTCGTACGACCGGAAGCTTGGTGCGGTCGAAGGGCGGCGAGGGCACCACGTTCTGGCCCGCCTCGGGCTCCGGGGCCGACCGGACGAGGGAGCGCAGCCAGCCGCGCAGCTCCTCGAACTCCGGCCGCTCGGTGGGGTCCTGGCGCAGCAGCGACTCCACGACCGGCCGCAGCGGCCCGCACTCCTCGGCGAACGCCGGCGGCTCCCCGCACACCAGCTGCACCAGCTCGTACGCACTGTCCTCCGGGTACGGGGCGTGCCCCTGCACCGCGCGGAACAGCAGCGACCCGAGCGCCCACAGGTCGGTGGCCGGACCGACCGGGGCCGCCAACTGCCAGTTCTCGTGCACCGGTCCGGCCTGCTCGGGTGCCCAGCGCTCGGTGACGGGGCCGACGACGTTCATCCGCGCCTGCCGCGCCCGCTCCGCGGCCAACGGCGTCGCGGGCCCCTTGCGCGGCGGCCGCTCGGGCTGGGGCCAGGGCTGAGGTTCGGGCTGGGACTCGGCTTGGGCCGGGGTGCCGCCCGCGGGCCGCCGCCCGGCCACGCCGTAGGGGTCGTCTATACGGCCGGGCGGGACGGGAGGGGCGGGCGCACCGGCTGCGGCTTCGCCGCCCGTGCGCGGGCCCGGTACCGCCGGGTCCGGGCCAGGCTCTTCGGACTCATCGGCCCGCGCCGCCGCGTCCGGCACCGGGTCGTACCCGCACAGCGCCTCCTCGGCGGCGCCCGCAGCGAGACCCGTGAGCATCACGCGGCCGTTGTCGCAGACCAGGACCGTGCGCATCGTGATGTTCCGGTGCACCCAGCCGTGGGCGTGCAGCGCGCGCAACGCGGTCAGCACCTCGGACGCGACCTCCGCCGCGCGGTACGGCGTCAGCGGCTTCTCCGCGACCAGCGCCGCGAGCGGCAGCGCCGCCACCAGCTCGCTGACGATCCACAGCGAACCGTCCTCCGCGAACACGTCGAAGACCTGGTCCAGCCGGGGGTGGTCGGGGATCTGCGCGGCCGCCTGCGCCGCCTCGATCGCCCGCCGCACGACCGGATCGGCGGGCCTGCGCGTGGACCGCCCGCCCCCCGGGCCGTACGCACCCTCGTGCTCGTACCCGCTCCCGTACCGGCCCTCGGCGAGCCCCTCGTCGACCACTTCCGCGTCGACCGTCTCCGGCAACGGCACCTGCCGGACGAGGACTTCTTGACCGCTGTACGTGTCGAAGGCGCGGGTCTCGGCGAACTCGTACGCGTCCGACGGGGGCAGCGGAAGGCGGTAGCGGTCGGCAAGCACCCGACCCGCATAGTCGTCCACGTCGCCTCCCCGTCAGCGCACGTACCTCAACGCCCTTGCGCCGACCGCCGTATCACTCCCCGAACCTTCACGATACGTGGCCCCGCCGCGGTCCGCCGCAGGGTCTCGGCAACCGGTCAACTACCGGCTGGCTACCGGTCAGTCCTTCGGTTGGAAGGTCTTGAACGCCGTCTCGCGCAGGGTCCTGCACTCCTTCGCGTTCCACGCGTCGGCCTTGCACGTCACCATGATCGAGTAGCCGCGGTTCTCATCGACCTTGAAGCCCCGGTTGAGGACCCGCACCCGCTGCCCGCTCTGATCACGCTCGAACTCCCAGTCCGCGACGGTCGGGTAGCCGTTGAACTCGACCTCCGCGATGCGGATGTGCCGGTAGTTCGGCATGCTCCCGCTGACGGCCGACCTGAGCTGCCGCCACGCCTTGGCCGCGTCGTCACCCGGACTGCGGTTGAAGTCGACCTGGACGCGCGGGAATCCGCCGCTCTCGCTGAATATGGCGCCGGAGTTCTGCCCGGCCGTGCCGGTCCGACGGAACCCCTCGGGCATCGCCATGGCGAACATGAACTGGCCGTTCGACACCTTCGCGTACCCGGCCGGAATCCCGCCGTCCGCAGCGCCCTCGTCCCCGGAGCCCTTGCCGCCGTCCGCCTTGCCCTTGCCCTTGCCGTCGTTCTCGGCGTTACCGCCGTCGTCCGTGGTCGGGTCCGGTCCGGGGTCGGCGGGCTCGTCCTGCTCGCCCTTGCCCCGGTCCCCGGTGGCGCCGGCCGACGCGGCCGCCTCGTTCTTGCCGCCGCCCTTGCCCGCCGGGTCCTCGCCCCCGCTGAACGCCACGGCGAACACCGTGCCGAGTATGGCCAGCGCGACCACCACCGCCACGACGAGCAGCGTGCGCTTCGGCACCACATCGGTCAGCGAGGCGCGCGCGGCGGCCACGGCCCCACCGGCTCCCGGTCCGCCTGAACTGACTGCGGCATCACTGGACTTGGCGGCGCCGCTGTCCGAACTCGACTTGTCCGTACCGGGCTTCGAGGTGCTCGCCGCAGCCGACGCCGCAGCCGCGTTCCGTACCGACTTCAGCGCGCCGCGCAGCCGCTCCGCCGCCTCACCGCGCCGGGGGCCGCTCGCGCCGGGCGCGTCGGGCGCCTCGGGCAGCGGCACGACACGGGTCGCGGACACCGGGTCGTCGGCCTGCAGCTCCGCCTCGTCGTCGGGCGCGTGGATCACGTCGTTCAGGAGCGCCCGCGCACCCTTGTCGTCGAGCCGCAGATCCGGGTCCTTCTCAAGCAGCCCGTAGATCACCTTCTCCAGGCGACCCGCGTTGCGCGGCGGCTCCAGCGACTCGGTCATCACCGCGGTCAGCGTGGCGATCGCCGAGCCCTTGTCGTACGGCGGAACACCCTCCACCGACGCGTAGAGCAAGCCGCCGAGCGACCACAGGTCCGCCGCCGGGCCCGGCTTGTGCCCGCGGGCCCGCTCCGGCGAGATGTACGAGGGCGCGCCCACGAGCATGCCGGTCGACGTGATGGACGGGTCGCCCTCGACCTGCGCGATACCGAAGTCCGTCAGGACCACCCGGCCGTCGTCCTTCGCGATCAGCACGTTCGACGGCTTCACGTCCCGGTGCAGGATGCCCTCACGGTGCGCGGCGCGCAGCACGTCGAGCACGGCGAGGCCCACCTCGGCGGCGCGGTGCGGCGTCAGATGCCCGTCCTGGCGCACGACTTCGGCGAGCGACTTGCCCTCGATCAACTCCATCACGATCCAGGGGCGGTCGTCCTCGTTGACCACGTCGTAGACCGTGACCGCGCCGTTGTTACGGATCCGCGCGATCGCCTTGGCCTCACGCAGCGTCCGCGTGATCAACCGGCGCTTCTCGTCCTCGTCGATGGCCGAGGGAAAACGCAGCTCCTTGACGGCGACCGTGCGACCGAGCGTCTCGTCGACCGCACGCCAGACCGTACCCATGCCGCCGCGGCCGAGCATCTCCCCCAGCCGGTACCGACCGGCCAGGAGGCGCCCCTTGGTCTCCTGCGGCTGCTCAGCCTCCGACATGCGTCCCCTCTGCAATCAACCCGCCCTGGCAGAGCGTCCATTGTCTCTCATGCCCGGGGTGGGGGAAGGCCCGGGTCCACGCGATGATGGCCCGGCACGGATCGAGGGACCGATATGACCGACAAGCACTCATCACAGCCGCCTCACTCCGCACCCATGCCCCCGACGCACGAGCCTCACAGTTCGTTCACCGGGGCGAGGGGCGGGAGTTCGGGGTTTTGGGGGGTGGGGGTGGGGGTGGTTGTGGGGGTGCTGCTCGTGTCCGGGTGCAGGGCTGGGCCCCCTCCCCCCACCGGTAGCGGGGCCCCCTCCCCCACCTCCACCACCAGCCCATCTCCCCCCACCCCCCACAGCCCCGAACTCCCGCCCTCCTCCCCACCCCTGACCGCAGCCCTGACGTCCCTGACCGCGCACACGCGCACCCCTGGCGCGGCCGCCCTGGCCCGTAGAGCGTCCACCTCGCGCTACGGGTCCGCCGGCACCGCCGACACCGACACCGACCGCCCCATCCGCCGCAAGGACCGCTTCCGCATCGGCAGCATCACGAAGTCCTTCACGGCCGTGGTCGTCCTCCAGCTCGCCGCCGAGCACCGGCTGTCCCTGAACGACACCGTCGAGCAGCACCTGCCCGGCCTCATACGCGGCCACGGCAACGACGGCCGCGACCTCACCCTGCGTCAACTCCTCACGCACACCAGCGGCTTGTTCCCCTACACGGCCGCCCCGGGCACCCACACCACCGACCTCGACCGCCGCTACACCCCCACCGCGCTCCTCCGCACCGCCCTGGCCCACCGCCCCCTCTTCGCCCCCGGCGCCGACTGGTCGTACTCCAACACCAACTACACCGTCCTCGGCCTGATCATCGAGAAGGTCACCGGCCACAGCTACGCCGCCGAGGCGCAGCGCCGCATCATCACCCCCCTAAGGCTGACCGGCACGTCCTTCCCCGGCACCGACAGCCACCTGCCCGCCCCGCACGGCCGCGCCTACTCCGGAACCCCCGCCTCCCCCGAGGACGTCACGGAGATCGATCCCTCGGGGGCGGGCGCGGCCGGCGAGGCGATCAGCACCCTCGACGACCTGAACCGCTTCTACGCCGCGCTCCTCACCGGCGAACTGCTGCCCGCGCGCCAGCTCGCCGCGATGCGCAGCACCCGCTCGTCCGACGGCGTCTACGGCATGGGCCTGATGCCCACCGAGCTGTCCTGCACCACCGTCTGGGGCCACAACGGCCGCATCGTCGGGTCCTACGCCAACACCGCCGCCACCGCCGACGGCCGCCACATCCTGACGTACCGCCTCAATTCCGACTGGAGCACCGCCGGAAGGCCCGAACGAAAGCTCCTGGAAAGCGAGTTCTGTCAGGACAAGAACCAGTAGGCAGAAGCACCGGCCCCAGACAACTCGGCCCCTCACCAAGAAGGCATCACAGAGGCACGATGTCCGGCGCCCCCAACCTCGCGGCGTCGGCCGTCAGGTCGTCCGGCTGGCGCTGCGACTCCCGCTCGGCCTCGACCCGCTTCTCGTAGTGCTCGACCTCTCTGTCGATCTGGCTCGCGTCCCAGCCGAGGACCTTCGCCATGAGCTCCGCGCACTCCCGCGCGCTGCGCGTGCCCCGGTCGAAGGTCTCGATGGAGATGCGCGTACGCCGGGTCAGGACGTCGTCCAGATGCCGGGCGCCCTCGTGCGAAGCGGCGTAGACGATCTCGGCGCGCAGGTAGTCGTCGGCGTACTGCAGCGGTTCGCCGAGTGACGGGTCGTCTGCGATGAGTTCGAGCAGTTCCTCGGTCAGCGATCCGTACCGGTCCAACAGGTGCTCCACGCGCACCACATGGAGTCCGGTGCGGGCGGCGATGCGGGCGCGGGCGTTCCACAGCGCCTTGTACCCCTCGGCGCCGATGAGCGGGATGTCCTCGGTGACGCAGTCGGCGACGCGCTGGTCGAGCCCGTGCACCGCCTCGTCGACGGCGTCCTTGGCCATGACGCGGTACGTCGTGTACTTGCCGCCGGCGACGACGACGAGCCCGGGGACCGGGTGGGCGACGGTGTGCTCGCGGGACAGCTTGCTGGTGGCGTCCGACTCCCCGGCGAGCAGCGGCCTGAGCCCCGCGTACACGCCCTGCACGTCGTCCCGGGTGAGGGGCAGTGCGAGCACCGAGTTCACGTGCTCCAACAGATAGTCGATGTCCGCACTGGAGGCGGCCGGATGGGCCTTGTCGAGGTCCCAGTCGGTGTCGGTGGTGCCGATGATCCAGTGCCGGCCCCACGGGATGACGAAGAGGACGGATTTCTCGGTACGCAGGATCAGCCCGGTCGTCGAGTTGATGCGGTCCTTGGGGACGACCAGGTGGATGCCCTTGGAGGCGCGGACGTGGAACTGGCCGCGCTCGCCGACCATGGCCTGGGTGTCGTCGGTCCAGACTCCGGTGGCGTTGACGATCTGACGGGCCCTGATCTCGTACTCCCCGCCTGCCTCGACGTCCTCCACGCGCGCGCCCACGACGCGTTCGCCCTCGCGCAGGAAGCCGGTGACGCGGGCCCGGTTGGCGACCTTGGCGCCGTAGGCCGCGGCGGTGCGGACCATCATCGCGACGTAACGGGCGTCGTCCATCTGGGCGTCGTAGTACTGCATGGCGCCGACCAGGGCGTCCTTCTGCAGGCAGGGTGCGACGCGCAGGGCGCGGCGGCGGCTGAGGTGGCGGTGCATGGGCAGGCCGCGTCCGTGGCCGCGTGACATCGACATGGCGTCGTAGAGGGCGACGCCGGATCCGGCGTAGAGCCGCTCCCAGCCCTTGTGTTGCAGCGGGTAGAGGAACGGGACGGGTTTGACGAGGTGCGGGGCGATGCGTTCGAGCAGGAGTCCGCGTTCCTTCAGTGCCTCACGCACCAGTGCGAAGTCGAGCATCTCCAGATAGCGCAGGCCGCCGTGGATGAGCTTGCTCGACCGGCTGGACGTGCCCGAAGCCCAGTCTCTGGCTTCGACGAGGCCGGTGGAGAGGCCTCGTGTGACGGAGTCGAGTGCGGTGCCGGCGCCGACCACGCCCGCGCCGACGACGAGCACGTCCAGTTCCCGTTCGGCCATGGCCGCGAGTGCTTCGGCCCGCTCTGCCGGTCCCAGTGTCGCTGTCCTCACTGCTGCCTCCCGTCTCGCCCCCGTGTGGTCGGGCTCACAACGTCGATTCTGTCCGTAGTCGCGGACTTCAGCCACCGCCTGTGGACAACACTCCGAAGTCCGTCGCCGAGCAATACCGCAGAACGGTCATATTTACTCCTAACCTGACATTGCGCTGGTCCACTCTGTCCACAGGGCTTGCGCGCTCCTCCCGTTCCGGCTATTGGGAAGGACGGCCCACGCCATGCCCGCAGATCTCGCCGTCATCGGACTCGGACATCTCGGCCTGCCCCTCGCCCAGGCCGCCGTCGCGTCCGGGATCGAGACCATCGCCTACGACCCGCGGCTCAGCGCCGACCTCGCCGCGGGCCGACTGCCCGCCGACGAGGGCACCCTGACCGCGGCCGACCTGCGCCGGATGCTCGCGGGCGGCTTCCGGCCGACCTCGAACCCGGTGGAACTCGGCCGCGTGCGCACCGCCGTGATCTGCGCACCGACCCCGCTCGGCGCCGACGGTTCGCTCGACCTCGGCCAGGTCGCCGACGCGGCCCGCGACCTCGCGGCCCGGCTCCGCCCGCACACCACGGTGATCCTGGAGTCCCCCGCGTACCCCGGAACGACGGACGAACTCGTGCGCCCGCTCCTGGAGAAGGGCTCGGGGATGCGCGCGGGACGGGACTTCCACCTCGCGTACTCGCCCGGCCGCCTCGACCCCGGCAGCCGCACCCACGGCTATGCCAACACCCCGAAGGTCATCGGCGGCCTCACCCCGGCCTGCACCGAGTCGGCCGCCGCGTTCTACAACCGCCTCACCGACAAGGTCGTACGCGCGCGTGGCCCCCGCGAGGCGGAGACGGTGCAGCTCCTGGAGACGAACTACCGGCACGTCAACATCGCCCTGGTCAACGAAATGGCCGTCCTCTGCCACGACTTGGGCGTCGACCTGTGGGACGTCATCCGCTGCGCCGAGACCAAGCCCTTCGGCTTCCAGGCCTTCCGTCCGGGCCCCGGAGTCGGCGGCCACGGCATCCCCCTCGACCCCAACTACCTGCCGCACCACAGCCGTACGCCCGGCCACCCGCTGCGCATGGTCGGCCTCGCCCAGGAGATCAACCACCGCATGCCGCAGTACGTGATCCAGCGCGCGGCCACCCTCCTCAACGAGCACGGCAAGTCCGCACGCGCCGCGCGTGTGCTGCTTCTCGGCGTCACCTACAAGCCCGACCTCGCCGACCAACAGGGCTCCCCCGCCCACGAGATCGCCACCCGCCTGATGGAGCTGGGCGCCGCCATCAGCTACCACGACCCGTACGTCCCGCACTGGAACGTCCTCGGCCACCCCGTCCCCCGCGCCGACTCGCTCTACGAGGCGGCCGCCGACGCCGACCTGACGATCCTGCTCCAGCCGCACCGCACGTACGACCTGCAGAGCCTGTCGGTGAAGGCCCAGTTGCTGCTCGACACCCGCGGCGCCACCCCCATCGGCGCCGCCCACCGCCTCTGACGAAAGACGAAAGACGAAAGACGAAAGACGAAAACAGTCACTACAGAAGAAGGGCCGTACCGCTCGCGAGCGGTACGGCCCTTCTTCTGTAGTGCAGGTTTTCAGCGGCGGTGCACCGAGTCGGCGACGGTGACCTCGACCCGCTGGAACTCCTTGAGCTCGCTGTACCCGGTCGTGGCCATCGAGCGGCGCAGGGCGCCGAAGAAGTTCATCGAACCGTCGGGCGAGTGCGAGGGGCCGGTGAGGATCTCCTCGGTCGTGCCGACCGTGCCCAGGTCGACCTTCTTGCCGCGCGGCACGTCCTCGTGCACGGCCTCCATGCCCCAGTGGTAGCCCTTGCCGGGCGCGTCCGTAGCACGGGCCAGCGGGGAGCCCATCATCACCGAGTCGGCACCGCACGCGATGGCCTTCGGCAGGTCGCCGGACCAGCCCACGCCACCGTCGGCGATGACGTGGACGTACCGGCCGCCGGACTCGTCCATGTAGTCCCGGCGCGCGGCCGCGACGTCGGCCACCGCGGTCGCCATCGGGACCTGGATGCCGAGGACGTTGCGCGTGGTGTGCGCGGCGCCACCGCCGAAGCCGACGAGGACACCCGCGGCGCCGGTGCGCATGAGGTGCAGAGCCGCGGTGTACGTGGCGCAGCCGCCGACGATCACCGGGACGTCCAGCTCGTAGATGAACTGCTTGAGGTTCAGCGGCTCGGCGGCGCCCGACACGTGCTCGGCGGACACCGTCGTACCGCGGATCACGAAGATGTCGACGCCCGCGTCCACGACGGCCTTGGAGAACTGGGCCGTGCGCTGCGGCGACAGGGCGGCGGCGGTCACGACGCCGGAGTCGCGTACCTCCTTGATGCGCTGGCCGATCAGCTCTTCCTTGATCGGCGCGGCGTAGATCTCCTGGAGCCTGCGGGTCGCTGCCTCGGCGTCCAGCTCGGCGATCTCGTCGAGCAGCGGCTGCGGGTCCTCGTAACGGGTCCAGAGGCCCTCGAGGTTGAGCACGCCCAGGCCGCCCAGCTCGCCGATGCGGATAGCCGTCTGCGGGGAGACGACCGAGTCCATGGGCGCCGCGAGGAACGGCAGCTCGAATCGGTAGGCGTCGATCTGCCAGGCGATCGAGACCTCCTTCGGGTCCCGCGTACGCCGGCTCGGCACGATGGCGATGTCGTCGAACGCGTACGCCCTGCGGCCGCGCTTGCCGCGCCCGATCTCGATCTCAGTCACGTTGTGTGGCCTTTCCACTCTCCGGTCTGCGTCTTCCAGTATCCCCGACACACATGCCGAGGCCCGCGGGCGTAGTACCCACGGGCCTCCAAGCGTGCTCCCCGTACGCGCCGAACGGTCAGCGGCGCGCGTAGTTGGGCGCCTCGACGGTCATCGCGATGTCATGCGGGTGGCTCTCCTTGAGCCCGGCCGAGGTGATCCGGACGAACCGGCCCTTGGCCTTGAGCTCCGGGATGTCGGCCGAGCCCACGTACCCCATGGAGGCGCGCAGGCCGCCGACGAGCTGGTGCGCGACCGAGGAGAGCGGGCCGCGGTAGGGCACCTGGCCCTCGATGCCCTCGGGCACGAGCTTGTCCTCGGACAGGACGTTGTCCTGGAAGTACCGGTCCTTGGAGAAGGAGCGGGCCTGGCCGCGCGACTGCATGGCGCCGAGCGAGCCCATGCCGCGGTACGACTTGAACTGCTTGCCGTTGATGAAGACCATCTCGCCGGGCGACTCCTCGCAGCCCGCGAGCAGCGAGCCGAGCATCACCGTGTCGGCGCCGGCGGCGATCGCCTTGGCGATGTCGCCGGAGTACTGCAGGCCGCCGTCGCCGATGAGCGGGACGCCGGCGTCGTGGCACGCCTTGGCGGCCTCGTAGATCGCGGTGACCTGCGGCACGCCGATGCCGGCGACGACGCGGGTGGTGCAGATCGAGCCGGGGCCGACGCCGACCTTGACGCCGTCCACGCCGGCGTCGATCAGGGCCTGGGCACCTTCGCGGGTGGCGACGTTGCCGCCGACGATGTCGACGCGGATGTTGCTCTTCAGCTTGGCGATCATGTCGAGGATGCCGCGGCTGTGGCCGTGCGCGCTGTCCACGACGAGGAAGTCGGCGCCGGCCTCGACGAGGGCCTGCGCCCGGTCGTACGCCTCGTCGCCGACGCCCACCGCGGCGCCGACGACCAGGCGGCCCTCGGAGTCCTTGGCGGCGTTGGGGTACTTCTCGGCCTTCACGAAGTCCTTGACCGTGATGAGGCCCTTGAGGATGCCGTTGTCGTCGACGAGCGGCAGCTTCTCGATCTTGTGGCGGCGAAGGAGCTCCATGGCGTCCTCGCCGGAGATGCCGACCTTGCCGGTGACCAGCGGCATCGGCGTCATGACCTCGCGGACCTGACGCGAGCGGTCCAGCTCGAAGGCCATGTCGCGGTTGGTGACGATGCCGAGGAGCTTGCCGGCGCCGTCGGTGACGGGCACGCCGCTGATGCGGAACTTGGCGCACAGCGCGTCGGCGTCACGCAGCGTCGCGTCCGGCGAGACCGTGATCGGGTCGGTCACCATGCCGGACTCGGAGCGCTTCACCAGGTCGACCTGGTTGGCCTGGTCCTCGATGGAGAGGTTGCGGTGCAGCACGCCGGCGCCGCCCTGACGGGCCATGGCGATGGCCATGCGGGCCTCGGTGACCTTGTCCATCGCCGCGGAGAGCAGCGGGATGTTCACCGAGACGTTGCGCGAGACGCGCGAGGCGGTGCTGACCTTGTTCGGCAGCACTTCGGAGGCGCCCGGCAGTAGCAGGACGTCGTCGTATGTCAGCCCGAGCATCGCGAATTTCTCGGGTGCTCCGTCGACGTGGTCACTCATGACACCTTCCCCAATGCTCTTGCCAGGCGCGGACCACCATGCTAACGGCCCGCAGGGGCACTTCATTCCACGATCGCATCACAGTGGACGACGATCATCGTGCGTTCCTACGAGGAGTCCGATTGGAGGAGCGCCTGCCTCACTTGCTCCCTGAGCGACTGCCTCACTGCTCCGCGAGCGCCCGCAACCGGCTCAACGCCCGGTGCTGCGCGACCCGGACCGCGCCGGGCGACATTCCCAGCATCTGGCCGGTCTCCTCGGCGGTGAGCCCGACGGCGATCCGGAGCAGCAGCAGTTCGCGCTGGTTCTCCGGAAGGCTGGCGAGGAGCTTCTTGGCCCACTCGGCATCGCTGCTGAGCAGCGCACGCTCCTCGGGGCCGAGGGAGTCGTCGGGCCGCTCGGGCATCTCGTCGGACGGCACGGCCGTCGAGCCCGGGTGGCGCATCGCGGCGCGCTGCAGGTCGGCGACCTTGTGCCCGGCGATGGCGAAGACGAAGGCCTCGAAGGGGCGCCCCGTGTCGCGATAGCGCGGCAGCGCCAGGAGCACGGCGACGCACACTTCCTGCGCGAGGTCCTCCACGAAGTGCCGAGCGTCACCCGGCAGTCGGGAGAGCCGCGTGCGGCAGTAGCGCAGTGCGAGGGGGTGCACGCGGGCCAGGAGATCGTGCGTGGCCTGCTCGTCACCCTCGACCGCGCGTCGTACGAGTGCACCGATGGCCCCTTGGGCAGCAGCAGCCTCGTCGTCACGCATCGGTCCATGGTGCCTCGGCGTCTGCCGATCCGTGGCACCGCGTCCGTAGTTGTGCACCGAAGCGTTATGAGCAGGCGCGCCGGAACTCATCTCCTGCGCCCTCCCCTCCCGCTCGATCGAATCGTCCCCGAGGAACTCCACACCTCAAGGATGCGGCATCGCGCGGGAAACGAGGGACGGCGCGGTCCGAGCCGTCCAAGTCGCAGGTCGTGAGGCGTCCCGTCCGCGCGCTGGCGGACGGGACGCGCCGACGACACGGAACCCGCGCGGCGGCGCACTTCTAGCGGACCAGGCCCCAGCGGAAGCCGAGCGCCACGGCGTGCGCACGGTCCGAGGCGCCGAGCTTCTTGAACAGTCTGCGCGCGTGTGTCTTGACCGTGTCCTCGGAGAGGAAGAGCTCGCGGCCGATCTCGGCGTTGGAGCGGCCGTGGCTCATGCCTTCGAGGACCTGGATCTCACGCGCCGTGAGCGTCGGCGCGGCGCCCATCTCGGCGGAGCGGAGCCGACGCGGGGCGAGCCGCCAGGTCGGGTCGGCGAGGGCCTGCGTGACGGTCGCGCGCAGCTCGGCGCGCGAGGCGTCCTTGTGCAGATAGCCGCGGGCGCCGGCGGCGACCGCGAGCGCGACGCCGTCGAGATCCTCGGCGACGGTCAGCATGATGATCCGGGCGCCGGGGTCCGCCGAGAGCAGCCGGCGCACGGTCTCGACGCCGCCCAGACCGGGCATGCGTACGTCCATCAGAATCAGGTCCGAGCGGTCGGCGCCCCAGCGGCGGAGGACTTCCTCGCCGTTGGCCGCCGTCGTCACGCGCTCTACGCCGGGCACGGTCGCCACCGCGCGTCGGAGCGCCTCTCGGGCAAGCGGGGAGTCGTCGCAGACGAGGACGGAAGTCATGAATGTCCCCCGCGGCTCTCACAGCTGCTGCGCGTCACCTTGAGCCTCCAGGCTGTTACGAATCGTCACCTGTGCGATTGACGCCCTCGGACATCTGCCCGAGCGCTTCTGTTTTCAACCGCCTCGACCTCTCAACGATGGTCACTCGAAAGAGTTACGGGTCGGTGAGCCTTCTTCAGCACTCTACGTGAGGGCTCGGACACAGCACAGCTACCGCAGGTCACCGAAGATTTCGCTCAAGCGATGCCCCATTTAGCGGCTTTTCTTCCCTTTTCCTGGTGTCTGTGACTAGATTCGCCATGAGTCATATTTTCATCTACTCGGACAGTAGATGTACGGTCATGGGTCCAGAATCCGCTCGACACAGGTTGCAAGGGGCAAGCAATGGCAGATTTCTCCCGCCTTCCCGGTCCGAACGCCGATCTGTGGGACTGGCAGCTCCTGGCAGCCTGCCGCGGGGTGGACAGCTCGCTGTTCTTCCATCCGGAGGGCGAACGGGGCGCCGCGCGAAGCGCACGTGAGAACTCGGCCAAGGAGGTCTGCATGCGCTGCCCGGTGCGCGCCCAGTGCGCCGCGCACGCGCTCGCCGTACGCGAGCCGTACGGCGTCTGGGGCGGGCTCACCGAGGACGAGCGCGAGGAGCTCATGGGGCGGGCGCGCAACCGCCTGGTCTCGGCGTCGGCGACGTCGAGTGCGGGTAGTTCGGTGAACTGACCCGAGCTCCGCGGAACAACAGGAGGAACGTTTCTTCGCAGGCCTCTCGGCTGTCACATCCGTCCCGACCGTCCCAGGCGCCGCAACCGGCGGCGCCGGTACGGCCGGGGCGGCTCAGCGGGACGCGGCCGTGGCGAGGTGGTCGAGCGTGGCCGCGACCGCCGGGACCTGCGCCAGGTCGGGCAGGGTGAGCGCGACGATCTCGCGGCGCACGGCGGGCTCCACCGCGACCGCACGGGCCCCCTTCGGCCGTACGGACTCCAGGGCGAGCTCGGGCAGCACCGCGACGCCGAGGCCCGCGCCGACCAGGCTGATCACCGCCGGGTAGTCGTCGGTCGCGAAGTCGATGCGGGGGGTGAAGCCGGCGCTCTCGCAGACGTCCACCAGCTGTCGGCGGCAGCGCGGGCAGCCCGCGATCCAGGGCTCGTCCGCGAGTTCGCCGATGGCGACGGAGGCCGAGCGGGCCAGGCGGTGCCGCTCCGGGACCAGGCCGACGAGCCGGTCGGCGAGCAGCGGGCGGACGACCAGGTCGCTCCAGTCCTCCGTGGCGTGCGCGCCGTCGTACCGGAAAGCGAGGGCCACGTCGCAGTCGCCCTCGCGGAGCATCTCCACCGAGCGCGGCGGTTCGGCGTCGACGAGGGAGACGCGGGTGCCGGGGTGGGCGGCGCGGAGGGCGGCGAGCGCGGTCGGCACGAGCGCGGAGCTGCCGCTGGGGAAGGAGACGAGGCGGACGCGGCCGGCGCGCAGACCGGCGATGGCGGCGACCTCCTCCTCGGCCGCGGTGAGGCCGGCGAGGATGCCCGAGGCGTGTCTGACCAGGGCTTCGCCGGCCTGTGTGAGGCGCATCTCGCGGCCCGTGCGGATCAGCAGCGGGGTGCCGGTGGACTGTTCGAGGGCCTTCATCTGCTGACTGACGGCGGGCTGGGTGCAGCCGAGCTCGCGGGCCGCCGCGGAGAAGGAGCCGGTGGCGGCGACGGCTCGGAGTACGCGGAGATGGCGGGCCTCGATCATGCATCGAGCATAAGCCACTCTTGGGGCAAGCGGCGATTAATGCGTCGACGCTTTGGCTTCGGTCGCCTAGCGTGCCGCGTATGGAGCTTCTTTCGGTGAATGTGGGACGGCTCAAGGCCGTGGAGTACACCGACGCCCCCGCGGGTGGGACCGGCATCGACAAGCGGCCCGTCGAGGGTCCGGTGCGGATCTCCGCGCCGGGGCCGAAGGGCGAGTTCGGCAGCGGGCTCGACGGGGACGTGGTGGCGGATCTGCGGCATCACGGCGGTGACGACCAGGCGGTGTACGCCCTCGCGCGCGAGGACCTGGACGCGTGGGAGCGCGAGCTCGGACGGCCGCTGGCCGCCGGCGCGTTCGGCGAGAACCTGACGACGTCGGGCGTGGACGTGAGCGGCGCGAGGATCGGCGAGCGGTGGCGGATCGGCGACGAGGTGGTCCTGGAGGTCACGTCCTCGCGGATTCCGTGCCGTACGTTCGCGGGGCATCTGGGAGAGAAGGGCTGGGTGCGGCGGTTCACGCAGGGCGGGGCGCCGGGGGCGTATCTGCGGGTGATCGAGCCGGGCGAGGTGCGGGCCGGGGACACGGTCGAGGTGGTGCACCGGCCGGACCACGAGGTCACCGTCGCCCTGCAGTTCAGGTCGGCCACCACCGAGCGGGCGCTGCTGCCGCGGACGCTCGCCGCCGGGGCCGCGCTGCACCCGGAGGCCCGCGCGGCGGCGCGCTCGTACGTGGAGAAGTACGGGGAGTAGTTCGGGGAGTAGTTCGGGGAGTAGTTCGGAGAGTGGGCGAGCGGCGGGGAGGGGGCGGTTCCGGTCAGGCCTGCGGCGTACGGGAGTTGGCGTCCGGGCGGATCAACGGGGCCCTTAGCCTTGGCCCATGACTACCGCTCTGATCACCGGATCGACCGCGGGCATCGGCTCCGCCTTCGCCCGGCGGCTCGCCGCCGACGGCCACAACCTCGTCCTTGTCGCGCGCGACATCGCGCGGCTGCGGGAGCAGGCCACCGAACTCCACGACCGGCACGGCATCGAGGCCGAGGTGCTCTCCGCCGACCTGGCCACGGAGGAGGGCATCGCGGCGGTCGAGAAGCGGCTCGGCGACCGCAGGAACCCGGTCGACCTGCTGGTCAACAACGCCGGCTTCGGCAACAAGGGGACCTACCTGGAGGTGCCCATGGCCGACGAGTTGACGATGCTGAAGGTGCACATCGAGGCGGTCCTCCGGCTCACGTCGGCGGCCGTCGAGGTGATGCGGGAGCGCGGCCGGGGCGGTGTGGTGAACGTGGCGTCGGTGGCGGCGTTCGTGCCGCGCGGTACGTACGGGGCGTCCAAGGCGTGGGTCGTGCAGTTCACGCAGGGCGCGGCGAAGGACCTGGCCGGTTCCGGGGTGCGGCTGATGGCGCTGTGCCCCGGCTTCGTGCGTACGGAGTTCCACGAGCGGGCCGGGATGGGCACCGACAACATCCCCAAGTGGATGTGGCTGGACGCCGACAAGCTGGTGGCGGCGGCGCTCGCGGACCTGGCGCGGGGCAAGACGCTCTCGATCCCGGACCCGCGCTACAAGGTGATGATGGGCGCTGTGAAGGTGGTGCCGCGGAACCTGCTCGGCGGGCTGACGTCGCGGACGGGACGCAAGTACGGGCCCCGGTGACGGCAGCCCCCCACCCCGGCAACTGTGACGTACGTCACTAAAATGGACGTATCCCATCGACTCGGGAGCGGCCATGAAGTTCGTGCAGATCATCGACTACAAGACCAGTCAGTTCGACGCCATGAGCGCCGTTCTGGACCAGTGGGTCGAGCAGACGAAGGGGAAGCGGACCACCGGGCACGCGGTGACCGGCAAGGACCGCTCCGACAGCAACCACTACGTCGACATCGTGGAGTTCGACTCGTACGAAGAGGCCATGAAGAACTCGCAACTCCCCGAGACCGACAAGATGTTCCACGAGATCGTGGCGCTCTGTGACGGCATGCCGTCGTTCACGGATCTCGATGTGGTGCGGGACGAGCAGATCAACGCGGCGACGGCTCGCCGGTTCTTCGACGAGATCGCCATGGGCGGGAATCTGGGCCTGATCGACGAGGTGTTCGCGGACGGTTACACCGACCACGACGTCGCGAACCAGGAGTTGTCCGAGACCGGGAGGGACATCGTCCGGCGGGACGTCACGATGTGGCGGAACGCCTTCGACATGACGTTCTCGATCGACCACCAGGCCTCGGAGGGCGACTGCGTGGCGACCCTCTGGACGTGGACCGGCACGCACAAGGGCACGTTCATGGACATCCCCGGCACGGGCCGGGAGTGCACCATGACCGGCACCACGTTCTTCCAGTTCGAGGACGGCCTGATCAAGGAAGGCTGGTGGCACCTCGACGTGGCCCGGCTGATGGGCCAGCTCGGCGCCACGTAGGAACGCTGCAAAGGGACACCGACATGGGGAAGGCCCCCGTCCGCGTGCTGCGGGACGGGGGCCTTCGCCTCTGCGTCAGGCGCGGAGTGCGTCAGTGCGCGTGGCCGTGACCGTGGCCGTGACCGGCCTCGGGCTCCTCCTCGGCCGGCTTCTCGACGACCAGGGTCTCGGTCGTGAGCAGCAGGGAGGCGATGGAGGCGGCGTTCTCCAGGGCGGAGCGGGTGACCTTGACCGGGTCGATGACGCCGGCCTTGACCAGGTCGCCGTACTCGCCGGTGGCGGCGTTGAAGCCCTCGCCCTTGCCGAGCTCGGCGACCTTCGAGGTGATGACGTAGCCCTCGAGGCCGGCGTTCTCGGCGATCCAGCGGAGCGGCTCGACGGCGGCGCGGCGGACGACGGCGACACCGGTGGCCTCGTCGCCCTCCTTGCCGAGGTTGCCCTCGAGGACCTTCACGGCGTGGACGAGCGCGGAGCCACCACCGGAGACGATGCCCTCCTCGACCGCGGCGCGGGTCGCGGAGATGGCGTCCTCCAGACGGTGCTTCTTCTCCTTCAGCTCCACCTCGGTGGCGGCGCCGACCTTGATCACGCACACGCCGCCGGCCAGCTTCGCGAGGCGCTCCTGGAGCTTCTCGCGGTCCCAGTCGGAGTCCGTGGACTCGATCTCGGCCTTGATCTGGTTGACGCGGCCCGCGACGTCCTCGGCGTTGCCGCCGCCGTCGACGATGGTCGTGTCGTCCTTGGTGATGGTGACGCGGCGGGCGGTGCCGAGCACGTCCAGACCGGCCTGGTCGAGCTTGAGGCCGACCTCCTCGGCGATGACGGTGGCACCGGTGAGGGTGGCCATGTCGCCGAGCATCGCCTTGCGGCGGTCACCGAAGCCGGGGGCCTTCACGGCGACGGCGTTGAACGTGCCGCGGATCTTGTTCACGACCAGGGTCGACAGGGCCTCGCCCTCGACGTCCTCGGCGATGATCAGGAGCGGCTTGGAGCCACCGGCCTGGATGACCTTCTCGAGGAGCGGGAGCAGGTCCTGGATCGAGGCGATCTTGCCCTGGTGGATCAGGATGTACGGGTCGTCGAGGACGGCCTCCATACGCTCCTGGTCGGTGACGAAGTACGGGGACAGGTAGCCCTTGTCGAAGGCCATGCCCTCGGTGAAGTCCAGCTCCAGACCGAAGGTGTTGGACTCCTCGACGGTGATGACGCCGTCCTTGCCGACCTTGTCCATCGCCTCGGCGATGAGCTCACCGATCTGCTTGTCCTGGGCGGACAGCGCGGCGACGGCGGCGATGTCCTCCTTGGAGTCGATCGGGCGGGCGGTGGCGACGAGGTCCTCGGAGACGGCCTTGACGGCGGCGTCGATGCCCTTCTTCAGGGCGGCCGGGGAGGCGCCGGCGGCGACGTTGCGCAGACCCTCGCGGACCAGGGCCTGGGCGAGCACGGTGGCGGTGGTCGTACCGTCACCCGCGATGTCGTTGGTCTTGGTCGCCACCTCCTTCACCAGCTGCGCGCCGAGGTTCTCGTACGCGTCCTCGACCTCGACCTCACGGGCGATGGTGACGCCGTCGTTGGTGATGGTGGGGGCGCCGAACTTCTTGTCGATGACGACGTTGCGGCCCTTGGGGCCGATCGTCACCTTGACCGTGTCGGCAAGCTTGTTGACGCCGCGCTCGAGGGCGCGACGGGCGTCCTCGTCGAACTTCAGGATCTTCGCCATGGAGCTTTGTCAGTCCTCTCGAAAAACGAACAGCGCCCCCGGCACCCGGCTACTTAGGGTCGCGGGGGCCAGGGGCGCAGTTCAAAGCAATACCGGTGAATTACTTCTCGACGATCGCGAGCACGTCGCGAGCCGAGAGGACGAGGTACTCCTCGCCGTTGTACTTCACCTCGGTGCCGCCGTACTTGCTGTACAGCACGATGTCGCCGGACTTCACGTCGAGCGGCAGGCGCTCGCCGTTCTCGAAGCGGCCCGGACCGACGGCGAGGACGACGCCCTCCTGGGGCTTCTCCTTCGCGGTGTCCGGAATGACCAGGCCAGAGGCCGTGGTCTGCTCGGCGTCGAGCGGCTGGACCACAATGCGGTCCTCGAGCGGCTTGATGGCAACCTTGGAGCTGGCGGTCGTCACGATCCGACCTCCCCCTTCGGAGATCTCACGGGGTTAACTGTCTGAGGTGGCGACCAGGTGGATCCGTCGTCGCGGGTGCCGGACCTGCCCGTCGCTGTGTTGGCACTCTCCAACGGGGAGTGCCAGAGCCGACACTATGGCCGCGATTAGCACTCGGTCAAGCGGAGTGCCAATTGCCTGCGGCGCGGCGGGGGGTTTTCGGGGCGGCCGCGCCGATCCGGGCTGTGTTGTGGGAGCTTTGGCCGTCTGCCGGGTGCGGGTTCGATGTGGCTGGGCGCGCAGTTCCCCGCGCCCCTGGGGTGCACACCCTCCGGGTGGCACCCCCTCAGAGGTAGTCCTCCAGCCTTGCCACCGTGTAGCCCTGGGCCTGGATGCTGCGGAGCATCCGGGCCGTCGCCTCGGTCAGGGTCGCGCCGCCCAGCTCGGCGGGGCCGCGGAAGTGGGCGAGGATGATGTCGCCCGGACGCAGCCGTCCTTCGGCCGCGTACCGCAGGTCCTTGGCCTGCATGGAGGCCCGCCACAGGACCACCGCGGAGATCCCGCAGTCGGCCGCGGCGCGCAGGGTGTCGTCGTTGTACTCGCCGTACGGCGGCCGGAAGAGCCGGGGCTCGATGCCGAAGCGCTGCTTGAGCTTGTCCTGCTGGCCGCAGATCTCCCAGCGCTGACCCTCGTACGAGAGTCCGGGGAGGTACGGGTGGTCGAGGGTGTGGTTCTGGACGGTCGCGCCGACGGAGCGGAGCTCGCCGAAGTGCGCGTAGCCCGGACCGACCACGCGGTCCGTGAGGAACATGCTGACGGGGAGCTTCAACTCCCGGACCATGCGCACGAATTGCGGGTCGCGCTCGGCCCCGTCGTCGAAGGTCAGGAAAACCACCTTGTCGTCGGTGGGGACGCGGTCGACGACCGGGGGCAGTCCCGGTCCCGCGGCCGCGCGCACGGCCCGGACCTGCGGTTTCGGGGCCGGGGCGAGCGGCTTGTCGAGGCCCCAGCGGCGGGCGGTGGCCGTGGAGACCCGGCGCTCCTCGACCTTCTGGGCCGCCTTCCGGCCGAGCCGTTCGATCGGGTCGACGGACTGGGCGCAGCCGGTGAGCGCCAGCGCACCGGCTGCCAGCACCCCGGCGAGCAGCCGGTGCGCGCGCCTCACCGGCCGGCCTGCGCGGGCAGGTAGTCCTCCAGGCGCGCGATCGCGTACCCCTTGTCCGTCACCGTCTTCAGGAGGCGGCGCATCATGTCGGGCATGGTGCCCTTCCAGTCCTCCTTGCCGCGGAAGTGCGTGAGGATGATGTCGCCGGGGTGCAGGTCGCGGTCCCACTCGCGCCAGTCCATGCGGTCGACGAAGGCCTCGGCGTTCCACAGCGGCACGGACGTCACGCCGCAGGCCTTGGCCGCCTTGAGGGTGTCCTTGTTGTAGTTGCCGTACGGCGGGCGGAACAGCTGGGGGCGCTTGCCGTAGCGCTTCTCGATGATGTCCTGCATGCCGCAGATCTCACGCTTCTGCTCGGCGTACGAGAGGCCCGGCATGTAGCGGTGGGTGAGGGTGTGGTTGTTCAGGCCTACGCCGCGGTCCTGCATCTTCTTGAAGAAGCCGTAGTCCTCCTTGATCAGGTAGTTGCTGAGGAATGCGGTGTACGGGATCTTGAGCTCGCTCATCATGCGGAGGAACTCGGGGTCCTTGTCGGCGCCGTCGTCGATGGTCAGGAAGACGACCTTGTCCTTGGTCGGGACGGTCGTGTAGACGGGCGGCAGGTTCTTCTGGCCGGTCACCTCGAAGCCCTTGCGGGTGGTGATGGGCTTCTTGGTCGTGGGCGGCTTCGGCGGGGTCAGCGGCATCTTGGCCACCTTCCACTTCTTGACCGCGGCCACGCGGGCGGCATGCGCGGCGGCCCGCTGCTCGGCCTGCTTGACCTGCTGGCCGTGGGCCGGCTCGACGGGGTCCTGCCCGCCGGCGCCGCCCGCGCAGCCGGAGGCCAGGGCGGCGGCGGTGAGCACGGCGATACCCGCCTTGATCTGCAGGGATCGGTTCCCGGCGAGGCTCAGGCGCCGGTTCCCGGCGAGGTGCGGGGATCGATTTCTGGCGAATTTGTCGTTTTGTCGTACTAGTTTCATGGCGTCGGATCCTGTCAGCGAGGGTCTGCCCCGCTCGGCCGACAGCGCCGCCGCAGCGGGCACGATCCACCGACTGGCCGACACGGGGGCGTTCCGACGTCGACCGCGCGCCGCGCACCGGGATGCCGGGCCCGTACCCGCGCCTGAGCCCGCCTCCGCGTCCCCGACAATGGCCGGGTGAACGACCTCGACCCGCTCGCCGCCTTCGAAGCCCTGCTCACCGACGAGGGCCAGGCCCTGCTCGACGCGCTGCGCGACCACGACCCCGCGCAGGAGCTCGCCCTCGCCACCCGGCTGCGCCGCGACCACCCCGCCGGCCTGGTGTCGGCGGCGCTCGGGCAGGCGCGCCTGCGGCAGCGTGCGGTCGCCAAGTTCGGGGCCGAGGACGCGGCGCGGATGTACTTCACGCCGGACGGGGTGGAGCAGGCGACCCGCACCGGCGTCGCCGCGTACCGCGCGGAGCGGTTCCGGGCGCTCGGCGTGCGCAGCCTGGCCGACCTGTGCTGCGGGATCGGCGGCGACGCGATCGCGCTCGCGCGCGCGGGCGTCTCCGTCCTGGCCGTCGACCGCTCCGAGCTGACCTGCGCGGTGGCTCGGGCGAACGCGGCGGCGCTCGGCCTGGGCGAGCTGATCGAGGTGCGCTGCGCGGACGTCGCCGAGGTGGACACATCGGCGTACGACGCGGTGTTCGTGGACCCGGCGCGGCGCGGCGGCCGCGGCCGCGTCTTCGACCCCGAGGCCTATTCGCCGCCGCTGTCCTGGGCGATCGAGGCCGCCCGCGGCGCGCCGCACGCCGCGTTGAAGATCGCGCCGGGGGTGCCGCACGAGGCGGTGCCCGAGGACGCCGAGGCGGAGTGGATCTCGGAGCGTGGCGACGTGAAGGAGGCCGTGCTGTGGTTCGGCGGCGGGGTGGCGCCGGGCGCGATGGCCGCGACGCTGCTGCCCGCCGGGGACACGCTGCGGGCCGAGCCGGCGGCGATGCTGCCGGACCCGGAGCCGCGCCCGGTGGGCCGGTACCTGTACGAGCCGGACGGCGCCGTCATCCGCGCGCATCTCGTCGCCGAGGTGGCCCGGGAGGTGGACGGCGGCCTGATCGACCCGATGATCGCGTACGTGACGAGCGACGCCGCGCACCACAGCCGGTTCGCGACCGCGTACGAGATCACCGACCAACTCCCGTTCAACGTCAAGAAGTTGCGGGCGCTGCTGCGGGAGCGGCAGGTCGGCGTGCTGACCGTGAAGAAGCGCGGCTCGGCCGTCGAGCCGGAGGAGCTGCGCCGCAAGATGAAGCTGTCCGGGCCGAACGCGGCGACGGTCTTCCTGACCCGGGTCGCGGACGCCCCGACGATGCTGGTCGGACACCCCGTGGGCAAGGCCTGACGTCCGCTCCCCCGCAACTCCCCGGCCGCGCGGCCGACTTCGCGAGGACGGCCTACGCGCTACCCCGCCGCGCCGAGTGACTCGAAGCGCCACCGGTGGACCGGGCGCTGCACCAACTCGGCGTCCGGTTCCGGGAGTTCGGGCAGTTCGGCGTCGAGGTCCGCGTCCCACCAGGTGATGACGAGGACCCGGTCGCCGCTGGCCTTGAAGGTCTCGCGGCGCAGCGGGTCGGCGGCGAGCCACTGGGCGCGGGCCCACTCCAGGAGCTCCGCGCCCCGGCCCTCGGCGGCGCGGGCCTCCCACATCAGCGCGACGGTCATGAGTAGAGGTTGTCCTTGCTGACCTCGTGCACGTGGTCGTGGTCGTGCGTGTGGCCATGGCCGTTGTTCCGGCCCGGCACGTGCGGGTCGGTCACCGGGAGCGAGGAGTCCGCCGACAGGTCCCAGTCCGACGCGGCCCGGTTGCGCGCCACCATCTCGGCGCCGAGGGCCGCGACCATCGCGCCGTTGTCCGTGCACAGCTTGGGCCGGGGCACCCGCAGCCGGATCCCGGCCGCCTCGCACCGCTCCTGGGCGAGGGCCCGCAGGCGCGAGTTGGCGGCCACGCCGCCGCCGATCATCAGGTGGTCGACGCCCTCGTCCTTGCAGGCGCGGACGGCCTTGCGGGTCAGCACGTCGACGACGGCCTCCTGGAAGGACGCCGACACGTCCCGTACCGGAACGTCCTCGCCCGCGTTCCGCTTCGCCTCGATCCAGCGGGCCACGGCCGTCTTCAGGCCGGAGAAGGAGAAGTCGTACGCGGGGTCGCGGGGGCCGGTGAGGCCGCGCGGGAAGGAGATGGAGTTCGGGTCGCCCTCGCGCGCGTACCGGTCGATGACCGGGCCGCCGGGGAAGCCGAGGTTGAGGACGCGGGCGATCTTGTCGAAGGCCTCGCCGGCCGCGTCGTCGATGGTCGCGCCCATCGGCCGTACGTCGCTCGTGATGTCGCTGGAGAGCAGCAGCGAGGAGTGGCCGCCGGAGACGAGCAGCGCCATCGTCGGCTCGGGCAGCTTGCCGTGCTCCAGCTGGTCGACGCAGATGTGCGAGGCGAGGTGGTTCACGCCGTACAGCGGCTTGCCGAGCGCGTACGCGTACGCCTTCGCCGCCGAGACGCCGACGAGCAGGGCGCCCGCGAGGCCCGGACCTGCGGTGACGGAGATGCCGTCGAGGTCGCGGGCGGTGACGCCGGCCTCCTTCAGGGCGCGCTCGATGGTCGGAACCATCGCTTCGAGGTGGGCGCGGGAGGCGACCTCGGGGACGACGCCGCCGAAGCGGGCGTGCTCGTCGACGCTGGAGGCGACCGCGTCGGCGAGCAGCGTCGTGCCGCGCACGATGCCCACGCCGGTCTCGTCGCAGGAGGTCTCGATGCCGAGAACGAGTGGTTCGTCAGCCATGGCTGGTGTCGCTTCCTTGCACTGGTACGGAGGAGGCCGGGTCGGCGTGGCGCATCACGAGGGCGTCCACGTTCCCGGGTTGGTAGTAGCCGCGCCGGAAGCCGATCGGCTCGAAGCCGAAGCGCTCGTACAGCTTCTGGGCGCGGGTGTTGTCGACGCGCACTTCGAGGAGTACCTCGGTGCACTCGAAGGCGGTGGCGGCGCGAAGGAGGTCGGTGAGGAGCGCGGCACCGAGGCCGCTGCCCCAGTGGTCGCGGGCCACGGCGATGGTCTGCACGTCGCCCAGGCCGCCGGCCGCGGCGAGGCCCGCGTACCCGACGATCCGCTCGCCGTCCCCCGCGCCCTCGCCGTCGCCGTCGACCGCGACGACGAACCTGCGGGTCGCCAACGGGCCGCGGGAGTGCGCGAGTTCGGACCAGAACATGCCGCGGGACCAGGCGTCCTCGGGGAACAGCTCCCGTTCGAGCGCGAGCACCGGCTCGATGTCCCACCAGCGCATCTCGCGCAGGACGGGGGCGGAGGCGGCGCCGGGCCCGGTGGTTGCGGAAGTCGTCACTTCGGGGTGACCACCTTGTAGTTCTTGGGCACCTGGGCGTCGGGCCTGCGCAGGTACAGCGGCCGCGGCGGCTCCAGGTCCTGCCCGGCCGCGAGGCGCTCGGCGGCGAGCGCGGCGAGCGCGGCGGCCGAGACGTGCTCGGGGCCGCGGGCGTCGGCGAACGCCTCCGGGTAGAGCAGCGCGCCCGCGCCGACCGCGGGCAGCCCGGCGAGCTGTTCGGCGATCTCGGCGGGCCGGTCGACGGCCGGGTCGGTGAGGCGGGTGCGCGGGCCTGCGTACCGCGCCCAGTAGACCTCCTTGCGGCGGGCGTCCGTGGCGACGACGAAGTCGCCCTCGATCCCGGCCGCGTACGCCAGGCCGTCGAGGGTGCACACGCCGTGCACCGGGACGCCGAGCGCCGAGCCGAAGGTCTCCGCGGTCATCAGGCCGACGCGCAGTCCGGTGTAGGGGCCGGGGCCGACGCCGGTCACGATCGCGGTGACGGCGTCGAGCTTCACACCGGCCTCGGCGAGGACCCGGTCGACGGCGGGCAGCAGCAACTCGCCGTGTCTGCGCGCGTCCACCTGACTGGACTCGGCGATGACGGTCTCACCGTCGTGCAGCGCGACGGTGACGGCAGGGGTGGCGGTATCCAGAGCGAGCAAGAGCACGCAAACAGCCTACGGCCCCCGCGCCCCGGGCACGGTGCCAAGGCGAGCGCTTCACCGGCTGCTACCGTCAGCGCACAAGTCCGTATATACGAAGGGTGGAGCACGGTGGCACGCAGCAGCTCGGGAATCGTGGCCGGGCTCACCGCAGCAGCCCTCGCCGCTGTCGGCTTCCTCGCCTATCAGGCCTCGGCGAGCGCCCCCGAGTCGCTCGGCAAGCCGAAGCAGGACGCTCCCACGGCGGCCCCCCGCCACCCGAAGGCGAAGACCGACCCGAAGGCGGTCCCGGCGGCCTCGGGCAAGGGCCTGCGGGTCGTGTACGCGCTGGAGTCGGACCGCGTCTGGCTGGTCGGCGCGGGCAACAAGGCCAAGCGCAGCTTCGAGGTCACGCCCTCCACGGTCGACCCGCGCCCCGGCGAGTACTCGGTGACCACCCGCTCCGGCCAGGTCGTCGGCTCGGACGGGGTGCCGATCGAGCACGTCGTACGGTTCGCGAACGTGGACGGGGTGGCGATCGGCTTCAGCGCGGCGGTCGACGGCTCCACGCCAAAGCTCGACCCCACGCAGAAGACCGGCGGCATCCGGGAGTCCCGCGCGGACGGCCAGGCGATGTGGGAGTTCGCGACGGTCGGCACGACGGTCGTCGTAGTTCCTTAGCCCTGCCAGAGCCCTGCGAGTCCGTTCTCAGGCGGCGTCGCGGTGGCCGTGGGTCCGGTCGTCGTCGCGGGTGGGCTCCGGGAGCCGCGCCGCGCTGCGGTCCGGGGCGGGCGGCGGCGTCGACACGGTTCTCGCGGCGGCGCACGCGGCGAGCAGGGCGCTCATCGACAGCTGCTGCGGCTCGTTCTCGCGGGGGTCCGACGCCGACATGGTGCCTCCCGGTCTCAGAGGGCAACGAAGTTAGGCAACCCTAACCACGTCGTGGTATCCATGTGACCACGACGGACGCCTCCCGCGCAACATGTTCCCGACAGTCTGTCGGAACCGGTGGGCCGTGACCTCTGCCGCGCCGCTCAGGCCGCGAGGGCCGCGAGGTCGGCCGTGCGCCAGCGCTCGCCGATGCCGGTCAGCCGGACCTGCCGCACGTCGTCGTCGGTGTCGCCCGTGGCCCGGTGGATGACCACGTGAAGGCGGTCGTCGGAGAGCTCCTCGACCTTGCCCTCGCCCCACTCGACGACGATCACCGAGTCCGGCAGCGAGACGTCCAGGTCCAGGTCCTCCATCTCGTCGAGCCCGCCGCCCAGGCGGTACGCGTCCACGTGCACCAGCGGCGGGCCGTCGCCGAGGGCCGGGTGGACGCGGGCGATCACGAAGGTCGGCGAGGTGACGGCGCCGCGCACGTCGAGCCCCTCGCCGAGGCCCCGGGTCAGCGTCGTCTTGCCTGCGCCCAGCTCGCCGTTGAGCATCACCAGGTCGCCGGGGCGCAGCAGCTTGGCCAGGCTGCGGCCCAACTCCCGCATCTGCTCGGGGGAGTTGACGGTGAGGCGGACGGTCTCGCCGGGGACGGCCGGGGACGGAGCGTCCGAGAGCTGAGGGTGCGGTGCTTCCATAGCAATCCACGGTAGCCCCTGCGGACCGGTGGCCCGTCCGGTCGCGTCCGCAGGGGCCCGCCGCCTCAGACCGCTGTGCTGCGGGCCTGCTCCCGGGCGCGTACGACCAGGTCCGCGAGGCGGTCGAGGACCGTCTCGGGGTGTTCGAGCATCACCAGGTGACCGGCGTCCGGGACGATCACGAGCTCCGCGTCGGGCAGCAGGTCCGCCATGGCCTCGCTGTGCTCGCTCGGCGTGACCAGGTCCTTGTCCCCGGCGAGTACGAGCACGGGCAGGGCCGCGAAATGCCGCAGCGCCGCCGCCTTGTCGTGCTCGGCGAAGGCCGGGTAGAACTCCGCGACCACGTCGATCGGGGTGCCCTCGATCATCCGCTCGGCGAACCGCGCCACCGCCGGGTCCACGTCCCGCGAGGCGAAGGAGTACCGCTTGATGACCCCCGCGAACAGGTCGGCGGTCGCCCTGCGCCCCTTCTCCACCAGCTCGGCCCGCTGGCCCAGGGCCTTGAGCACGCCGGGGAGCACGCGGCGCACCGCGTTGACGCCCACCACCGGAAGGCCGTAGCTGACCTCGCCGAGCCGCCCCGAGGACGTGCCGACGAGGGCCACGCCGACGACCCGCTCCTTGACCAGCTCCGGGTACTGGTCGGCCAGGGCCATCACCGTCATGCCGCCCATCGAGTGCCCGACGAGGACCAGCGGGCCCTCGGGCGCGGCCGCGTCGATCACCGCCTTCAGGTCGCGGCCCAACTGGTCGATGTCGACCGGCACTTCGTCCTCGGCCTGCGCCCGGCCGCGGCCCGAGCGGCCGTGGCTGCGCTGGTCCCAGTAGACGGCCCGGACGGCGCCGCGCAGGGCGGACCGCTGGAAGTGCCAGGAGTCCTGGTTCAGGCAGTAGCCGTGGCTGAACACCACGGTGACCGGGGCGGGGTCGCGGCGGCCGAAGAGCCGGCGGCGCCGGGGCGCGACGTCCTTCGCGGCCGGCTCCGCCTCGTCCACCTCGTAGTACAGCTCGGTGCCGTCGTCGGCGCGGGTCTGGCCGGGCTCGCCGCGCAGCGTGCCGTACGGGCCCGCGGAGTCCAGGGCGATCCGGGCCTTCCTGCGCATGCCGCGGCCGACGGTGAGCCGCTCAAGGGCGACACCCGCCGCCGCACCCGCGGCGACCACGCCTATCGCGGTGCCCGCGATGCCCGCCCGACGCCAGCTCGTGCTCGCCGAGCCGGCGGCCTGCGCCGCGTCCACCGCCGCCTCCACGGCCGCACCCACAGCGGCCCCCGCACTGGTCTCGCTCACCTGCCGCTCCTGTCTGTCGGTGCCAGGTCCTACCCGTTCACATAGACGCGCGGCACACGGGATCCGATCCTCGTGACGATCTCGTACGCGATGGTGTCGGCCGCTCGTGCCCAGTCCTCGGCGGTCGGCTCGCCGCGGTCGCCGGGGCCGAAGAGCACCGCCTCGTCGCCGGCCACGGGCTCGTCCCCGTCCAGGTCGACGACGAACTGGTCCATCGCGATCCGCCCGGCCGCCGTCCGTACCTTCCCGCCGACCAGGACCGGGGCACGGCCCGAGGCGTGCCGGGGCAGCCCGTCGCCGTACCCGGCCGGGATCAGGCCGAGGGTGGTGGCGGCGGGCGTCGCGTAGTGGTGGCCGTAGCTCACGCCGTGGCCCTCGGGCACGTGCTTGACCAGGGCGAGGGACGCGGCGAGCGTCATCACCGGGCGGAGCCCGAAGTCCGCGGGCGCGCCGATCTCGGGGCTCGGTGAGATGCCGTACATGGCGATGCCGGGGCGCACCAGGTCGTAGTGCGCCTCGGGCAGCGTCAAGGTGGCCGGGGAGTTCGCGATGTGCCGTACGTCGGGGCGCAGGCCCGCGTCCTCGGCGTACGCGACGGCCTCGGCGAAGGCGGCGGACTGCGCGGCGATCGACGGGTGTCCGGGCTCGTCCGCGCAGGCGTAGTGCGACCAGATGCCGGTGACCCGGATCGCGCCCTCGGCCTCGGCCTTCAGGGACTCCTCGACCAGCTCCGGCCAGTCGGCGGGCTGGCAGCCGCCACGGCCGAGGCCGGTGTCGGCCTTGAGCTGGACGCGGGCGGTACGGCCGGCCTCGCGGGCGGCGGCGACGGCCTCGCGCAGCGCCCACATGCCGCTCACCGACACCTCGACGTCGGCCTCGATCGCCTCGCGCCAGGGCCCTCCCGGGGTCCACAGCCAGCACAGGACGCGGGCCTCGTCGGGGCCGATCCCGGCGGCGCGCACGGCGAGGGCCTCCTGCGGGGTGGCGGTGCCGATCCAGGTCGCGCCCGCTTCGAGGGCGGCGCGGGCGCAGGGCAGCATGCCGTGTCCGTACGCGTCCGCCTTCACCACGGCCATGAACTCGGCCCGCGGTGCGCGGGCGCGCAGGGCCCGCACGTTGGCCCGCAGGGCGGCCAGATCGATCTCGGCGCGGACGCGCAGGGGTGTCTCGTTCATCGTGCGCCCAGTCTCTCGCACGGCTCCCGTGTACGTCGTACGGGGCTCGCCCCCGGGGCTCCGCCCCAGGCCCCCGTTTTCCTGTCCTGCGGTCGGCCTCGGGGCTCCGCGGCCGGGCCCCGACGACCGTCAGGCCTGGCCCCACGCCCCCATCGGGGCCCCGCCCCAGGCCCCAGGCCTGGCCCCACGCCCCTTCGGGGCCCCGCCCCAGACCCCGCAGGGCCGTCGCCCGCCTGCCCCACCGTCGCGGCCGATCGCGCCGTTCCCCGCGCCCCTTCCTGAAAGGCCTGCGGCCAGCTTCGGGACTCCTAACGGCCGTCCCTCGACCACCGCGCCATCGTGGCTGGTCGCGCAGTTCCCCGCGCCCCTATCGGGGCACCTGCAGCCGACCTCGACGGCCCCGGCCCGGACACGTACGGCCATCGCCCGGCTGCCCCGCCGTCGTGGCCGGTCGCGCAGTTCCCCGCGCCCCTATCGGGGCTCGGGATCAGGCCGTCCGGCGTTTGAGGACGAGCCCGGAGGGCGGTCGGGGGCAGGGGCGGAGCCTCGGGGCGGGGGTTCGGGGGCGGAGCCCCTGGGGGCCGGCTGCCAAGGCTTTCGGGAAAGGGCGGGGTGGGGAAAGGTCAGGCCCTGGTCGCCTCGCGCCACGCCCCCCGTACCCCCTCCGCCACATCCTGCGCCCCGATCGGCCCGCCCCACGCCGCCAACCGCCCCGCGAGGCCGTGCAGGAAGGCGGCCGTGGACGCCGCGTCCACGGTGTCGAGGCCCGCGGCCAGGAGGGAGCCGGCGAGCCCGGAGAGGACATCGCCGCTCCCGGCCGTGGCCAGCCACGACGTCCCGGTCGGGTTGACCCGCACGACCCGCCCCGGCGCCGCGATCAAGGTCGTCGAGCCCTTGAGCAGCACCGTCGCCCCGTACGACTCCGCGAGCCGCCGCACCGCCGGGAGCCGGGACGCCTCGACCTCCGCCCGGTCGGCCCCGAGCAGCGCCGCCGCCTCGCCCGCGTGCGGCGTGAGCAGGGTCGGGGCCGTGCGGGCCCGGACCGTCGCGCGGGCGGCGAGGCGCAGGCCGTCGGCGTCGATCAGGACGGGGACGTCGGCCGCGAGCACGTCCCGTACCCGGTCCGCGTCGTCCCCGAGGCCGGGCCCGACCACCCACGCCTGGACCCGGCCGGCCTTGGACGGGGGCCCGGCGTGCACCAGCGTCTCCGGGAACCGGTCGATGACGGCGTCCGCCGCAGGGCCCACGTACCGCACCGCCCCCGCGCCCCCGCGCAGCGCGCCCGCCACCGCGAGGACCGCCGCGCCCGGGTAGCGCGCCGAGCCGGCCGCGATGCCGACGACCCCGCGCCGGTACTTGTCACTCTCCGCGCCCGGCACGGGAAGGAGCTCCGCCACGTCCGCGTACTGCAGCGCCTCCAGGTCGGCCGCGGCGGGCAGTTCGAGGCCGATGTCGACGAGGCGGACCGCGCCCGCCAGTTCACGCGCGGGGTCCACCAGCAGGCAGGGCTTGTACGTGCCGAACGTGACCGTCGCGTCCGCCCGCACCGCGGGCCCTCGCACCTCCCCCGTGTCCGCCTCCACGCCGCTCGGCAGGTCGACGGCGACGACGAAGGCCCGGGAGTCCGAGGCGAGTGCGGCCAGTCGGGCCGCGTCCGGGCGGAGGCCGCCCTTTCCCCCGATGCCGACGATCCCGTCGAGGATCAGGCGGGCGTCCGCGATGTCCCGCTCGGGGGCGGTGGACACTCTGCCGCCCGCCGCGAGCAGCGCCCTGAGCCCGCCCGCGTGCGCCCGCTCCGGCGCGAGGAGCACCGCCGCGACCCCGGCCCCGCGCCGCGCGAGCCGGGCGCCCGCGTACAGCGCGTCGCCCCCGTTGTCCCCGCTGCCGACGAGCAGCACGACCCGCGAGCCGTACACCTTGCCTCGGGACTGTCCGAGGAACTCCGCGCAGGCGGCCGCGAGTCCGGCCGCCGCCCGTTGCATCAGCGCGCCCTCGGGCAGCCGTGCCATCAGCTCCCGCTCGGCCGCCCGTACCGTCTCGACGACGAACGCTGTGCGCATACGAGGACGCTCACCCTTCCGCGATCACCACGGCGGAGGCGACCCCCGCGTCATGGCTCAACGACACGTGCCAGCCGCGCACGCCGAGCTCCGCGGCCCGCTGCGCGACCGTTCCCTTGACGCGGAGCCGGGGCTGCCCGCTGTCCTCCACGTACACCTCGGCGTCCGTCCAGTGCAGCCCCGCCGGTGCGCCGAGCGCCTTGGCCAGGGCCTCCTTGGCGGCGAACCGGGCGGCGAGCGAGGCGATGCCGCGCCGCTCGCCGCTGGGCAGCAGCAACTCCCGCTCGACGAAGAGCCGTTCGGCCATCCCCGGCGTCCGGTCCAGGGACGCCTTGAAGCGGTCGATCTCGGCCACGTCGATGCCGACTCCGATGATCATTCGACGGTGACCGACTTCGCGAGGTTGCGCGGCTGGTCCACCTCGTTGCCGCGCGCCGTGGCCAGCTCGCAGGCGAAGACCTGCAACGGCACCGTCGCCACCAGCGGCTGGAGCAGCGTCGGCGTGGCCGGGACGCGGATCAGGTGGTCCGCGTACGGCACGACCGCCTCGTCGCCCACCTCCGCGATCACGATCGTGCGGGCCCCACGGGCGCGGATCTCCTGGATGTTGGAGACGATCTTGTCGTGCAGGACCGAGCGCCCGCGCGGCGACGGCACGACCACCACCACCGGCACGCCCTTCTCGATCAGCGCGATCGGCCCGTGCTTGAGCTCCCCCGCGGCGAAGCCCTCGGCGTGCATGTACGCCAACTCCTTGAGCTTCAACGCTCCTTCGAGCGCGACCGGGTACCCGACGTGCCGCCCGAGGAACAGCACCGTGTTCCGGTCGGCGAGCGAGCGCGCCAACTCCCGTACGGGCTCCATGGTCTCCAGGACCTGCTCGACCTGGCCGGCGATCTGCGCCAGCTCCCGGATCACCGCGTGGATCTCGTCGCCCCACTTCGTGCCGCGCACCTGCCCCAGGTACAGGGCCACCAGATAGCAGGCGACGAGCTGCGTGAGGAACGCCTTGGTGGAGGCGACGGCGATCTCGGGTCCTGCGTGCGTGTAGAGCACCGCGTCGGACTCGCGCGGGATCGTCGAGCCGTTGGTGTTGCAGATCGCGAGCACCTTGGAGCCCTGCTCGCGCGCGTGCCGCAGCGCCATCAGCGTGTCCATCGTCTCGCCGGACTGCGAGATCGCGACGACCAGGGTGCGGGCGGCGAGGATCGGGTCCCGGTACCGGAACTCGCTGGCCAGCTCCACCTCGCAGGGGATCCGCGTCCAGTGCTCGATGGCGTACTTGGCGATCAGGCCCGCGTGGAACGCCGTACCGCACGCGACGATCACGACCTTGTCGACCTCGCGCAACTCCGCGTCGGAGATCCGGAGTTCGTCGAGGGTGAGCGAGCCCGCCGCGTCGATCCGGCCGAGCAGCGTGTCCGCGACCGCCTTCGGCTGCTCGGCGATCTCCTTCAGCATGAAGTAGTCGTAGCCGCCCTTCTCGGCGGCCGAGGCGTCCCAGTCGATGTGGAACGTGCGTACGTCCGCGGGGTTCCCGGCGAAGTCCGTGACCGTCACCCCGTCCCGGCGCAGCTCGACCACCTGGTCCTGGCCCAGCTCGATCGCGGAGCGGGTGTGCGCGATGAACGCCGAGACGTCCGAGGCGAGGAACGACTCGCCCTCGCCGACGCCCACCACGAGCGGGGAGTTGCGGCGCGCCCCGACGACCACGTCCGGCTCGTCCGCGTGCACCGCGACCAGGGTGAACGCCCCGTCGAGCCGCCGGCACACCAGCCGCATCGACTCGGCGAGGTCAGCGCAGGCCGAGTACTCCTCGGCGAGCAGGTGCGCGACGACCTCGGTGTCCGTCTCGGAGTCCAGGCGGTGCCCGCGCTCGGCGAGTTCGTCCCGCAGGGCGGCGAAGTTCTCGATGATGCCGTTGTGCACGACGGCGACCCGGCCCGCGTTGTCGAGATGCGGGTGGGCGTTGGCGTCGGTGGGGCCGCCGTGCGTGGCCCACCGGGTGTGCCCGATGCCGCTGGAGCCGGTCGGCAGCGGCCGGTCGACCAGCGCCTTCTCCAGGTTGACCAGTTTCCCGGCCTTCTTCGCGGCCGCCAGACCGCCGTCGGCGGCCACCGCGACGCCCGCCGAGTCATAGCCCCGGTACTCCAGCCGCTTCAGCCCGGCGAGCACCACGTCAAGCGCCGACTGCGAGCCGACGTAACCCACGATTCCGCACATGGGGCGCAGCCTACGACTCCCGGCCCGCCGATCCCCCGTCAGCTGTGGCGCGAAATCCGATCTCGGGCATCAGCGGGGCGCGCGCTATCCGATCTCGGGCAACGCGTCCCGGGCGTCGCGCAGCAGCTGCAGATACTCCAGCTCCTCGCAGCGCGGCTTGCTGCCCGGCTCGTAGAAGTCGAGGCAGTCCTGCGGGTCCTCGGCGAGGTCCTCGTCGGGCAGGTCGAGCACGAGCTCGTCCCAGACCTCCGCGATGTCCGCGGCATTCGCGACTTCCGCGGCGACGTCGGCACGCGACGCCCCCGCGAGTGATCTGCGACGGACGAAGACACGGCTGCGTACGGACATGACGCCCCCTCGGACCGTGGGCGTGCGGTCACGCGCCCCGGAGCCCGGACCGTACTCCCGATCCCCCAGCCGGTCTAGACCTTCGCGCCGGCGGGCGAGCGGGCACGTGACGCACCCCACCCGCCATCCCGTTCATCCAGCCGCAACAATGTTGTCGTGATCTCTTCGCCGCCCCGAAGCGCCCACCGCAGTGCGCACCGCCGCGCAGAGCCGACGCCGTACGTCGACCTGACGCGCGCCGAGTGGAGCGCGCTGCGCGAGAAGACGCCGCTGCCGCTCACCGCCGATGAGGTCGAGCGGCTGCGCGGCCTCGGCGACGTCATCGACCTCGACGAGGTGCGCGACGTCTACCTGCCGCTGTCCCGGCTCCTCAACCTGTACGTCGGCGCGACGGACAACCTGCGCGGCGCCCTCAACACCTTCCTCGGCGACACGGGCGGCGGCAACGGCACGCAGTACGGCACCCCGTTCGTCATAGGCGTCGCCGGTTCCGTCGCCGTCGGCAAGTCCACGGTGGCCCGGCTCCTGCAGGCCCTGCTCGCCCGCTGGCCCGAGCACCCGCGCGTCGAACTCGTCACCACGGACGGCTTCCTGTGGCCGATGAAGGAGCTCAAGGAGCGCGGCCTCACCGCCCGCAAGGGCTTCCCCGAGTCGTACGACCGCCGCGCCCTGACCCGCTTCGTCGCCGACATCAAGGCCGGCAAGGAAGAGGTCACCGCCCCCGTCTACTCGCACCTGATCTACGACATCGTGCCCGGCCGGCGCCTCACCGTGCGCCGCCCCGACATCCTGATCGTGGAGGGCCTGAACGTCCTGCAGCCCGCCCTGCCCGGCAAGGACGGCCGCACCCGCGTGGGCCTCGCCGACTACTTCGACTTCAGCGTGTACGTGGACGCGAAGGCCGAGGACATCGAGCAGTGGTACCTGAACCGCTTCAAGAAGCTCCGCCAGACCGCGTTCCAGAACCCCGACTCGTACTTCCACCGCCACACCACGGTCACCGAGGAGGAGGCCCTCGACTACGCCCGCACCATGTGGCACACCATCAACAAGCCCAACCTCCTGCAGAACGTGGCCCCCACCCGCGGCCGCGCCGACCTGGTCCTCCGCAAGGGCCCGGACCACAAGGTCCAACGCCTGCGCCTCCGCAAGCTCTGATCGCGTACGAGGCCGATCCCATACGAGGCCGATCCCTTACGGAGCCGATCCCGTACGGAGCTACGCTGCGGGCATGCTGCACCTACGCCTGATCACGCCGCCCGACCGCACCGATGAGGTGGTCGGCCTGGTCGAGAAGACGGTCGGCACGACCCACCTGGTGGTCGTCCCCGGCGCCGCCCGCAATCCGCAGGGCGACGTCGTGATGTGCGACGTGGCGCGCGAGGCGGGCGACGAACTCGTCGGCAGCCTGCGGGCGTTGGGCATCGACAAATGCGGCTCGATCGCCGTCGAGAACATCGACCTCTCGCTGTCCACGCGCGCCCAGCAGGCCGCCGACGACGCACCGGGCGAGGGCGCGGACGCGGTCCTCTGGGAGCACCTCACCGACGCCACGCACGAGGAGTCGACGCTCTCCCTCACGTACATCGCCTTCCTCACGCTCGCCACGATGATCGCGGCCTGCGGCGTGGTCCTCGACAACGCGATCCTGATCGTCGGCGCGATGGCGGTCGGCCCGGAGTTCGGCCCGCTGGCCGGCCTCTGCACGGCGATGGTCCGCCGCGCCCCGCGCCTGGCGCTCCGCTCCCTGATCGCCCTGCTCGTCGGCTTCGCCATCGCGATGGCCGTGACGGTGGGGTTCAGCTACTTCATGGACTGGCAGGGCCTGTTCAGCGACGCCCAGTTGGCGGCCGAACGCCCCAACACCAACTTCATCTACCGCCCCGACGCGTTCTCGTTCATCGTCGCCGTCCTCGCGGGCATCGCCGGCACACTCTCCCTGACCTCCGCCAAGTCGGGCGCCCTGGTGGGCGTGGCGATCTCGGTGACGACGGTCCCGGCAGCGGCGAACGCGGCGGTCGCCTTCAGCTACCACGAGTACAAGCAGGCCTGGGGCTCCTCCGAGCAACTCCTCCTGAACCTGCTCGGCATCATACTCGCGGGCACGCTGACCCTGCTGGCCCAGAAATGGTTCTGGTCGACCCAACGCAAACGCGGCACGAAATCCAGCCCGTCCGGCACGTAATTCAGCCCGTCCGGCACGTAATTCAGCCCGTCCGGCGCTTGAGGACCGGGGGTCCGGGGGCAGAGCCCCCGAAGCGCCGCAGGCTTTCGGGAAGGGGCGGGGCGGGGAGAAAAAAAGGGGCCCGGGGCCCCACCCC
>NZ_JASCIQ010000017.1 GCF_029968035.1 Streptomyces cavernicola
CCTCCGGCGTTTGAGGAGGCCCGTCCGGCAGGACTTCGGGAAGGGGCGGGGTGGGGAGAACGACCTGCGCCGGGGGCCGCTCTCCGTTCGCCCTAGGCGTGCACCGTCCGCCCCCGGCGCGGCAGCACCTTGGTTAGCCTGGGCGCATGCGTTTGGGGGTGCTGGGCCAGCTGGGGGTGTGGACGGCCGACGGGGCGGAGGTCAGGGTCCCCGAGCTGAAGGTCCGCGCTCTCCTCGCGCACCTCCTGGCCCACCGCGGCCGCCCGGTCTCCGCGGACCGGCTGATCGAGGACCTGTGGGGCGACAGGCTCCCCAACAACCCGCAGGGGACGCTGCAGACGAAGGTGTGGCAGCTGCGCCGCGCCCTGGAGGCGGCCGAACCCGGCGGGCGGGACCTGGTGCTGTCGCGCACCACGGGGTACGAACTGCGCGCCCCCGCCGACACGGTGGACGCCGACCGCTTCCAGGACCTCCTCGCCCGCGCCCGCGCCGCCGCCGAACCCCGGGCCCGCGCCGCCCTCCTGGCCGACGCGCTGACCCTGTGGCGCGGCCCCGCCTTCGCCGACTTCGCCGACGCGGAGTTCGCCAGGGCCGCCGCCGCGGGCCTGGAGGAACAGCGCCTGACCGCCGTAGAGGAACAGGCCGAGGCCCGCCTCGAACTCGGCGAACACGTCCTCCTCGCCGACGAGTTGAGCGACCTGGCGGCCCTGCACCCGCTGCGCGAGCGGCTGCGCGCCGCCCACATCCGCGCCCTCTACCTGGCCGGCCGCCAGGACGAGGCGCTGCGCCACCACACGGACCTGCGCACCCGCCTGGCCGAGGAGCTCGGTGTGGACCCGGGCCCCGAGGTGACGGCCCTGTACCGGTCGATCCTCGCCCAGGACCCCGCCCTGGTCGCCGCGCCGGCCCCCGCCACCTCCGCCGCCCGCCCGCCGGGCAACCTGCCCGCCGCCCTGACCGAGCTGATCGGCCGCGGCGAGGCCCTCGCGGAGCTGCGCGGGCTCCTCGCGGCCCACCGCCTCGTCACGCTCACCGGGCCCGGAGGCGTCGGCAAGACCCAACTCGCCCTCGCCGCCGCAGGACAGGCCGACGCGGAGTTCCCCGGCGGCGTCCACCTCGTCGAGCTCGCCGCACTCGACGCCACCGCCGACGCCTCCGCCGACGCCTCCGCCGACGCCTCCGCCGACGCCTCCGCCGACGGCCCCACCGCCCCCACCGACGTGGAGGAAGCCGTCGGCGCCGTACTCGGACTGCGGGACGACACCGCGCAGCCGGGGGACGCGCCGCCCACCGCCGCCGCCCGCATCGCCCACGCCCTCGGCGGACGTCCGGCCCTCCTCGTCCTCGACAACTGCGAGCACCTCGCCGACCCGGTGGCGGCGCTCACCGGCCAACTCCTCAAGTCCGCACCGCAGTTGCGCGTCCTCGCCACCAGCCAGGTCCCGCTCGGCATCACCGGCGAACGCCTGCAGGAGGTGCCGCCGCTGACCAGCCCCGCCGCTGCCGAGGACCTCGGCGTCGCGGGCGTACGGGAGTTCAGCGCCGTCGAGCTGTTCGTCGCCCGCGCCACCGCCGCCGCGCCCCGCTTCGCCCTCGACGCATCCACCCTCGACGCGGTCGTGTCGATCTGCCGCCGCCTCGACGGCATCCCGCTCGCCCTGGAGATGGCCGCGACCCGCGTACGCGCCCTCGGCGTCCACGAGTTGGCGGCCCGCCTGGACGACCGCTTCCACCTCCTCGCCGTCGGATCGCGCGACGCCCCGGCCCGCCAGCGCACCCTGCGCGCCGTGATCGACTGGAGCTGGGACCTCCTCGGCGCGCAGGAGCAGGCCGTGCTGCGCCGCCTCGCCGTGCACGCCGACGGCTGCACCCTCGCCGCCGCCGAGGAGCTCTGCGTCGGCGACGGCGTGGACTCCGCAGACGTCCTCGACCTCCTGGCCCGCCTCGTCGACGGCTCCCTGCTCGTCATGGCCGACAGCGCCGCGGGCGAGGGCCCCCGCTACCGCCTCCTGGAGTCCGTCTCCGCGTACGCCGCCGAACGCCTCGCGGAATCAGGGGAGTTGACGTCTCTGCAGCGCGCGCACCGCGCCTACTACACGGCCTTCGCCGAACGCGCCGAACCCCACCTGCGCGGCCACGGGCAACGCCAGTGGCTGCGCCGCCTCGACGCCGAGAACGCCAACCTGCGCGCCGCCCTGGAGAGCGCCCTGCGCACCGGCGACGCCGCCTGCGCCCTCCGCCTCGTGGGCGCCCTGTCCTGGTACTGGTTCCTGCGCGGCCGCAACAGCGAGGCCCGGCGCTGGCTCACCCAGGCCCTGGCGAGCGGCTCGGGCCAGGACGTCCCGGCCGCACTCCGGGCCAGGGCCACCGGCTGGCTCGGCGGCTTCCGCCTGATCCTCGGCGGCAGCTCCGACCCGGTCCGCGAGTACCGCGAGGCGCTCAAACCGTACGAAGAGGTCGACGACCCGCTCGGCCGGGCCCGCGCCGAGTGGTTCGTGGCGTCCGAGCTGTACGGGGTCGGCGACCCGGCGCCCAGTCTGCGGCTCATCGAGTCCGCCCTCGCCACGTTCCGCTCGTACGGCGACCGTTGGGGCACGGCCGCCGCGCTCGCCAGCCGCGCCTTCCACGCCCAGCTCGCCGGCGACTTCGCCGCGATACGCCGGTACGGCGAGCACAGCCTGGACCTCTTCCGCGAACTGGGCGACCGGTGGGGCCAGTTGCGCGCGATGGCGCAACTCCAGGCCCTGGCGCAGGTCACCGGGGACTACGACCAGGCCGGCCGGCTGCGCCGCGAGGGCCTGCGGATGGCCGAGGACCTGGAACTCTGGCCCGAGGTGTCCCTCCAGCTCGCGGGCCTCGGCCGGATCGCCCTGCTCACCCGCGACTTCCCCCGCGCCCGCGAGTTCCACGAGCGGGCCCGCCGCCTAGCGGTCGCCCAGTCGGACCGGTTCGGCGAGCAGTACGCGGAGATCGGCCTCGGCCTGGGCGCCCGCCGCGAGGGCGACCTGGACACCGCCGAGTCCCATATGCGCCATGTCCTGCAAATCCACCGGGAGATGGGCTACGAGCCGGAGACGCCCGCCCTGATCCTGGCCGAACTCGGCTTCACCGCCGAACTGCGCGGCGACGCGGCGACGGCCCTGAAGCTGCAGCTCGACGGGTTGGCCGTGGCCTACGGCAGCGGGGCCCGCGCCCGCGCCCTCAGCCTCGAAGGCCTCGCGGGAGCGCGGTCCTTGGCAGGTGCGGCCGAGCACGCCGCCCTCCTCCTCGGCGCCGCCGCGGCAACCCGCAGCTCGGTCGGCGCACCCCTCGCGGAGGGCGAACGGGACGACGTGGCCCGCATCGAGGCACGCGTACGGGGAGTCCTGGACGACGCGGCGTTCGACGCGGCGTACGCACGGGGCGCGGCGGCGGACGTGGAAGATCTCCTCCAGGACCTGTCCCTGACAGCCGACGATTGACGAGCGACGACCGATGACCGACGAGAGAACCGCGAGGCCCGCCATGCCGATTGACGCCCTGAGCCCAGCCGCTATGTCCGCACTGCAGGAGCGGATCGTCGCCTCCCTGTGCGCGACGGTCGGCCCGATGCTGAGGGGCCGCGCCTCGGAGGAGCTGTACGCGCTGGCCCTCACCACCGACAGCGACGTCGTCACGCTGCGCCTGGTGGCCCACACCGAACAAGCCCTCACGGCACTCCTCGAAAACGCAGAGGACAACGCAGAGGACAGCGCGGCGGACGCCGACTACTACCGCTGGTGGCCCGACGAATGGGCGGACTTGGACGACGACGTGACCCCGGACGACGGAGTCGAGTCGACGGGCGACCTCTGCGAGGCCCTGTACGAGGCCCACGCCTCACTTGGCGAGGACGACGCCCTGCACGACGAGTGGTGCCTCCGGGCCCGCGCAGCCCTCGACGGCGCCCTCGGCGACGCCCGCGTCCTGGCAGCCGTGCGCGAGGCCAACCCCGTATGGCGGCCCGTGCTGTTCGTCACGGACACGGACGGCGACATGCGCGAGACGGTGCACAGCATCGACCTCCTCAACGGCGCCCACCCCGACCCGGCCCTCGTCGCCTCCGCACGCGCCTACTTCGACCAGGACTGACGCTCCCCGCCGGTGAGGGTGGTGTCACCCCGTCACCTTCCGCCGCCGGACGCGGAGTTGAACTGATCGCCGTCCAGCCCACCTCGCAAGACCGTTCACCTGTACGTCCGCACGGCTGATCACCCCACTGGGCGACTGCACAATCCCGCCCACCCGGCCAAGATCAACGCCATGAAGACTTCCCTGGTCCGCCGCGCATGTGTCGCGGCCCTGGCCCTGGCGGCGACGATCACCCCCGCGGTGGCCGCTCCGCAGGACGGCAACGCCGCACCGTCCGACCGCAACTCCGCAGCATCCGACCGCAAGGCCGCGCCGTCCGACCGCAAGGCCGCGGCTTCCGGCCGAATCGGCGCGCAGGCACGTCTGTTGGGGGAGAAGATCGTCCCCCACAAGCTCCCTTTCCAGAACACCACCGTCGGCGGCCTGTCCGGCATCGACCGGGACCCCTGCACCGGCCAGTACGTCATGATCAGCGACGACCGCTCGCAGCTGCAGCCCGCCCGCTTCTACACCGCGAGGATCGGCGTCGACGGCAACGGCGTGCACTCCGTCGACTTCACCGGCACGCACCCCTTCCGGCAGCCGGACGGCTCGGTCCACCCGCCCGCGAGCGCCGGCGACGGCAAGGTCGTCGACCCGGAGGAGCTGCGCGTCGACCCGCGCGGCTGCCAGTACGTGTGGGCGCAGGAGGGCGACCGGCCGAGCGAGCCGAGCGCCCCGGTGATCCAGCCGTCGATCCAGTTCGCCGGGCGCACCGGCGACTACCGCGGCAAGCACGTCCTGCCGCCCAACTACCTCATCACCATGGGCGATTGGGGCATGCGGCGGAACCAGGGCGTGGAGGCGATCACGTTCGACCCGCGGGGCGGCCTGCTCACCAGCGCCGTCGAAGGCCCCCTGATCCAGGACGGCCCGGTGCCGGACCTGGACCACGGCGCGCTGATCCGCGTCACCCAGCAGTACCGGCGCGGTCAGGTGCGGGGGCAGTTCGCCTACCCGCTGGAGAAGATCTTCGCCCCCTCCGACCCGACCAGCCCCTGGGGCCCGGACACCGGCGCACCCGCGATCCTCGCCTTCCCCGACGACCCCGACCGGTACCTCGTACTCGAACGCACCTGGGTGGCGGGCTCGGGCTACAAGATCCGCCTCTACGATGCCACGACGCGCGGCGCGACCGACGTACGGAACGTGCCCTCGCTGAACGGGCAGCCCGTCGTGCCGATGCGGAAGCAACTGGTCGCGGACTTCGACGACTTGGGCCTGTCGACGGTCGACAACACCGAAGGCATGACGTGGGGGCCGACGCTGCCCAACGGCGAGCGGACGCTGCTCCTGATCAGCGATGACAACTTCGTCGAGGACGCGGTCACCCAGATCGTCGCCCTCGGCGTCCGCTGACATCCACCTGACGACCATCTGACGACCACCTGACGGGGCAAGCCCCGCGCCGCCTGCGGCAACCACTCGGTCCGGCCGAGCCGCCGCTGCCGCGCGGGGCATTCCGTGTGCCGTGTGTCGTGCGTCATGTTCCGTGTGGCAGTGGCCCATCGACTACGTCAGCACCTCGTAACAGCGCTTCCCCCGCGCCCACCGGATCGGGCACGCTCAAGATCGACCACGTGCACAGCACGGCCTGCCGATCGGCGGGCCACACCTTCGTACCGCCCTGGGGGAACTGCATCATGCTTCGCAGCCACCGCCGCAAGGCCGTCCTCACCGCAGCTGCCCTGATCGCCACGACCGGTCTGCTGACGGCCTGTCAGGGAGATGCGGACGGGGGCAGGAAGTCGAGCGGTTCGGGGTCGTCGGCCTCGGACTCGGACGCCAAGGGCAAGTCCGACAGCGCGGGGGAGGCCGGCGACGACAGCGCCAAGTCGCAGTCCGGCGGCGGCTCGGGCACGAAGCCTGCGGGAGGCAAGGGCGTGACCGGCACCTGGTTCGGCACCGTCACGTACCTCGCGCCCGGTAAGTACACCGTCACCGACCTGAAGGACACCGAGCAGGCGTTCTTCACGTCGACCGACACCGACATCCAGGGCGCCGGCGAGATCTGCGGCGACGCCGACGGGCAGGCCGCCACCCCGTGCAGCGAGGAGCAGTTGGAGGCCGCCGCCAAGGAGGGCGTCTCCGCCACGGTGAAGCTGGAGAAGGGCATCGCGGTCAGCGTCGTCGAGGACCACGCGGGCAGCGGTGGCGGCGACGGCGACTCGGGCACCGGCAAGCCGACCGGCACCCGCTCCGGCGAGCTCGGCTACCTGGCCCCGGGCAAGTACTCCCTGCTCGACAGCGACGGCTCCCGGATCTCCTTCTTCAGCGCCACCGCCACGACCATCAACGGCAACGGATGGATCTGCGGCGAGAACGGCGAGAACAAGCGCTGCACCGAGGGCGACCTCGAAGCCGCGGCCAAGAAGGGCGGCGTGCGGGTCATCGTCGAACTCGACAACGGCGCCGCCGTCACCATCGACGAGGAGCACAACTAAGCGGCGCTCTCAGCCAGCCTCCACCTCCCGTATGCCTGCGGCGGTTCGCTCGGCCAGCTCGCGGACGCCGTCCGCGGCGTTCTCCGAGAGCTCGCCGAGCAGGGCGTCGGCGGCCGTGAGGAGGGCGCGGGCCTCCTCGGGGCGGCCCGCGCCGGCCAAAGCGCAGGTCAGCAGGTAGTGCTCCTCGACGATCCAGCTGCCGAGGTTGACCTCCCGCCAGTGGCGCAGCGAGTCGTCGCCCGAGGTGGTCAGGGCCTCGCGCACGGCGGCCAGGCTCTCCGCGGCCTGCGGCAACCGGCCCGCCTCCCGTTCGAGGCGGGCCAGGGTGTGCCCGGCCGAGGCCCGGTCCCGTGCCGTCTCCTGAAGGGCGGCGTACAGGCGCTGGGCGCGCAACGCCTGGGGCAGGTCGCCGAGTTCCTCGAATTCCCGGGCGAGTCCGCGCAGCGGTGCCGTGGCCAGGGCGCGGGGCGCCTCCGGGCGGCGGGGGCTGCCCTGGTCCAGGGGGCCGCTCCGGTCCAGGAGTCTGCTCTGGTCCATGACGATGCCGTCGAGTTCGCGGATCAGCGTCGCCCGCGCGAGCTCCGTCATCCCCTGGTCCCGCGCCAGGTCGGTCCAGGTGGAGAGCGGCTCGTCCGACGGGTCCGTCCCGAACGTCGACTCGTCGAGGGCGCGCGCCCACTGCCGCAACTCGTCCGCGCTCGCGCCCGGTTCGGGAAGGTCGCTCAGGCCGCACGCCGTGTCGAAGTCCGTCTCCCGGACTTCCGCGAGCAGCGGCAGGTCTCCGACGTCCCCGCGCAGCCCCACGAGCACGGCCGCGAGCCGCAGTTCGAACGTCATCGACGACTCCGCCTCGTGCCGCAGCAGATGCCGAAGGAGTTCTCCGTCGCCCTCGGCGCGGTCGAACTGCGCGGCCCGCAGGGCGACTCGGCGGCGCACCGGGTCCTCGGCGACCGTCCGCCACACCGCGCGGTCGCCCTCCCGCAGCCGGGCGAGAGCGGCGCGGCCCGCCGCGAGCACCGGCTCCCACAGCGGGGCACCGGCCGGCCCCAACAGCTCGTACGCACACCCCTCTTCGGCGTTGAGCAGGACGAAGTCCGGTTCGGTGCGCAGCAGTGCGGCATGCAGCATGCCTATCAGCTCGACCGGGGAGCGTTCCGGGAAGCCCAGGGCCGCTCGGAGCTCGGCCCGCTCCTCGTCGATTCCGTAGTCCGCACGGATCTCGGCCTCGGTCTTCGCGACGCGCGCCAGGATCTTCTCCTCGCCGTCGTCCGGCGACAGCTGCGTGTATCCGCGCCAGCCGGGCAGGCCGATCATGAGCTCCAGGGCCTCGTCGACGTCGGCGCCGATGATCCCCGCGGAGCCCTCCGAGTCGGCGTGGAGCACCGAGCCGTCGGCGCACACGAAGTACGTGCCGCCGGTGTCGTCCCCGGCCAGCGTCTCCAGCGGACCGCCCGAGGCGAGGCGGACCTCCTCTACGTGGCTGTCGGCGGCGCGGTCCAGGTCGAAGTCGAAGGGGAACGCGGCCAGTTCGGCCAGGCGGCGGTCCTGTCGAAGCAGCTGCAGTGCGCGATCGGTCATGTCACAGAACGTAACAGCGCCCACTGACAACGGACTTGCGCGGCAACCAGCCGCCCACCGCCGGAGCTTGTCGGGGTTGCGTACCGCCCGGATCGCCCGATGGTGAGGCCCGCTCTGCCCGACGTTTCGCGGGGCTGTGTCGTCGTACTGCTCGAAGACACCTCGCGAAGACCCCATCGCCCCGGAGCACCCGGGCGGACACCTGAGGAGAGAGCGATGACCAGGATCCCCAGGATCGGCATACTCATCGGCAGCACCCGCCCCGGCCGCAAGGGCGCGCAGGTCGCCCGCTGGGTTCACGAGCGGGCGGCGATTCGCCGTGCGGACGCGGAGTTCGAGGTGATCGACCTGCTCGACCACCCGCTGCCGCATCTCGACGAGCCGCTGCCCGCGCTCGCCGGACGGTACGAGCACGAGCACACCCGGGAGTGGGCGGACACCGTGGCCGGCTTCGACGGGTTCGTCATGGTCACCCCCGAGTACAACGCCGCCGTCCCCGGCGTGCTCAAGAACGCCATCGACTATCTGCACGCGGAGTGGGCCCACAAGGCCGTCGGGTTCGTCTCGTACGGCATCGGCGGCGGAACCCGTGCGGCCCGGCAGCTGCGGGCGCTGTGCGAGCTCCTCGGCATGGGTGCGGTGTCACCGCTGGTGTCGCTGTCCCTGCACGCCGACTTCAAGGACCGGGCGGTCTTCGAGCCGGGCGACCACCACGTCAGCGCCCTGGACGCCCTCCTCGACCACGTCGTCGCCCGAAGCGCGGACCGGCGGGCGGCCGCGCCCACGCAGCGCGAGACGGACGAGGCCGAGATCCGCCGTCACGTGGACGGGATCGTCGACGCGCTCCGGGCCAAGGACCTCGAAGGACTGAGGCGTCTCTACGCGACGGACGTCGTGTCCTTCGACGCCGACCCGCCGCTGCAGCACGTGGGGATCGACGCGAAGCTCAAGAACTGGGCGCGGGTCTTCACGTATTTCAAGGAGGTGGCCTACGAGGTGCGGGACCTGCGGGCCGAGGTGGGCGACGACCTGGCGTACGCGCACGGCTTCGGGCGTCTCAGCGGCACGCTGGCGGACGGCACTTCGGTGCGCGGGATGTGGGTCCGGGCCACCTTCTGCCTGCGGAAGACCGACGGCGCCTGGCTGATCGCGCACGACCAGGTCTCGGTGCCGCTGGACATCCGGGACGGCAAGGGGGTCGTCGACCTGGAACCGTGAAAACCCTGTTCCCTGAACCCCTGAACCCCTGAACCCCTGATCCCTGACCCTGACGCGGCCGGTCGAGGTCACAGCAGTCGGTCGACGAGCCCGTCGATGTAGTCCGGGGCGAGCGGGACCAGGCCGAACAGGACGCGGATGTACATCGGGGCCAGGACGTGGTCGAGGACGGCGAGCGCGTCGAGTCCGTCGGGCGTGTGCTCGCCGCGCTCGCGGGCGCGGTCGAGCACGGCCTGCAGCTGCCGCATGCGCTCGGCGAACAGGTCGTCACCGGCCTTCAGGCCCTGCGGGCCGTCGCCCGACAGGGCGACGGCCAGGCGCACCACCGCAAGACCGTCGGGTCCGGTGATCTCGCGGGCGACCTGGGCCGCGTACGTGCGCAGGTCGCCGTCCAGGCTTCCGGTGTCGGGCATCGGCGACCGGGCGTTGAGGCGGGTGAGCGCCACGTCGGTGAGCAGGGACTCCAGGTTGCCCCACCGGCGGTAGACGCTGCTGTCGGCGACGCCCGCGCGGGCCGCTACCTCGCCGACGGTGAAGTTGCCGTAGCCGCGCTCGCTGATCAGGTCGGTGACGGCCTGGTGCACCTGCGCGCCGACGCGGGCGCTGCGTCCGCCGGGCCGCTGGGCTCGCTGTCGCTCGTTCATGCCCCCACCTTAACGCAGTCGAGACTTGCGTTTACGACGGGATCTCCCTACAGTCCGCACAGTCCACTAACGCAGCCATCGACTGCTTTAAAGCGCTCAGGTGTGTCGCCGTCCGGGGTCCGGGGTCCGGGGTGACCGCGGCCGGGCGCGACCACCGACCGAGGGGGATCTCCATGGCCGTACCGCCTGCGACCGTAGGCAGCCGACCCGGCAGGGCCGTGCTGCTCACGGTGACCTGTCTGGGCCAGTTCATGGTGCTGCTCGACAACACGATCGTCGGGGCGGCGCTGCCCGACATGCAGCAGCGCCTGCACACGGGCCTGACCGGCCTGCAGTGGATCGTCGACGCGTACGTACTCCTCGTCGCCATGCTGCTGCTGTCCGGCGGTGTCTTCGCCGACCGGTTCGGCCGCAAGCGGGTGTACCTGACCGGCGTCGCGGTGTTCACCGTCGCCTCGCTGGTGTGCGCCCTCGCGCCCTCGCTCGGCTGGCTGGTCGCCGGCCGGGTGCTGCAGGGCATCGGGGCCGCGGCGCTCAGCCCCGCCTCGCTCGCCCTGCTCGCCGCCGCCCATCCCGTACCGCAGGAACGCATGAAGGCCATCGGGCTGTGGGCCGGGCTCAGCGGCATCGGTCTCGCCGTGGGGCCCGTGGCCGGCGGCGTGCTGACCGAGGCCTTCGGCTGGCCCGCGATCTTCCTGGTCAACCTGCCCATCGGCGTGGTCCTGCTGGTCGTCGGCCTGCGCACCCTGGAAGAGAGCCGCAACCCGAGCGCCCCCGCCATCGACGTCCCGGGCACGGTGCTCTCCGTCCTGGGCGTGGGCGTGCTGACCTACGGACTCATCGAGGGCGGCGCCCGCGGTTGGACCTCGCCGGTGATCCTCGGCAGCTTCGCCGCCGCGGCGGTCCTCCTCGCCGCCTTCGTCGCCGTCGAAGCCCGCCGCGCCGCCCCGATGCTGCCGCTACGGCTGTTCAGGGAGCGCCTGTTCACCGTCGCCAACACCGCCATGGTGGTGGTCGGGTTCGCGCTCATGGGCTCGTCGTTCTTCTTCTCCCAGTTCTTCGTGTACGTCCAGGGCAGCTCGATCCTGTGGGCAGGCCTGCAGACCCTGCCGATGTCCCTCGCCATGGTGGTCGTCAGCCCGTACGCGGGCCGGCTCGCCGCCCGCCACGGCTTCCGCGTCGTGGTCACCGCCGGCCTGGCCCTGGCAGGACTGGGACTCCTCGCGCTCGGCACGGTGCACGCCGACACCGGCTACGGGAACGTGTGGTGGCGCCTCGCGGTCGTCGGCACCGGCTTCGCCCTGACCATGTCCCCGCTGACGGGAGCCGCCATCCAGGCGGTCGACCCGCAGGAGGGCGGCCTCGCCTCGGGCGTCAGCAGCACCACCCGGCAGATCGGCGCCGTGCTCGGTGTGGCGGTGCTCGGAGCCGTCGTCCGCACCCGGCAGTCCGACGGCGCCTCCTTCGAGGCCGGCCTCGACAGCGCCTTCCTCGCCGCCGGCGCCATCACATCGGCCACCGCCGTGTTCACCGGCCTGTGGCTTGCGAGGTCCAAGCCCGCGGAAGGACCCGGGACACCGCGCCGCACCACCGATCCGGACGCGGCCCCCATCTCGAACAAGGCGTCCACGACCGGCAGTTGACGACAAGGCTCAGGGACCCGCCGCCTCAACCGGGCGGCTCACAGGGACCCGCCGCCTCAAGCAGGCGGCCTGCCCGCCGTCAGGAACAGCCGCATCGCCGCGTCCCGTGCCGGGGCGACGGGCAGGCGGGTGTGGACGGCCCGGTTCAGCAGGCGGGCGGCGCGGGCGAGGCGTTGGGTGGCCGGGCGGCGGGTCGCGTCGTAGGCCGTGAGGGCCTCCGGCACCCGCGTGCGGGCGGTGAGCCGGCGGGTCAGGGCGACGGCGTCGGCCAGGGCCTCGCAGGCGCCGCGCCCCAGGTCGGGGGTCATGGCGTGGGCGGCGTCGCCGACGAGGGCGATGTTCCCGCTGACGTAGGCGGGCAGCGGCACGGCGAGGTCGTACAGGTCGTTGCGGTGTACGGAGGCCTCCCCGAGGTGGTCCAGGATCTCGCGCACGCCCGGGTGCCAGCCCCCGAACCGGCGGTGCAGCGCGGCGAGTTCACCGCCCGCCGGGGTCGCGCGCTCGGGAGCGCGCACGCAGGCGAACCAGTTCGCGCGGCCGCCCGCACGCGGGGTGACGCCGAAGCGCGCGCTGTCGCCCCAGGTCTCGGTCATGCCCGGCGCGTCGACGTCGGCCGTGCCGTGCCAGGCGGTCACGCCGCAGTAGCGGGGCCGGTGCGCGTCGCCGAAGAGGACGGTCCGGGCCCGGCTGCGCAGTCCGTCGGCGGCGACCACCACGTCGTACCGGGAAGTCAGGGCGCGTACGTCGGGCACGGGCTCGCCGTAGCGGACGACGCCGTCGTCGAGGGCGTCGGAGAGCGCACCGAGGAGCGCGGGACGGGAGATCACCCGCACGGCGTCGCCGGTACGGCGGCGCAACGCCGCCATGTCGACGTTCCCGATCAGGGCGCCGTCGGCCCGCACGAACCTGCCGTCGGCCGCCGCACGGGAGCGTGCGCGGGCCGTGTCGCCGAGGCCGAGGGCGTCGAGGGCGTGGAGTCCGCCCGGCCAGAGTCCGAGGGAGGTCCCCGTGGCGGGCCGGGCGGGGGCGCGCTCGCGCACCTCGACGTCCCAGCCCGCGGCGCGCAGTCCGACGGCGGTGGCGAGACCGCCTATCCCGGCGCCGACGACGATCGCTGTTCCGGTCATGCCCGGGAGGCTACTATGTTTGTAGTGCTCGCACTATGTTTGTAGTGCACGTCGCTGCGGGTGTAGCGGTCGGGCGAGCGCGGCGGTCGACGGAGCGGAGCCGGATTCGTATGGCGGGCAGGCGTGAGCAAGTTCTGGACGCGGCCGTGGAGATCCTCGGCACGGGCGGGCTGAGGCGCCTCACGTACCAGGCCGTCGACGCCGCCGCGAACGCGCCCGCAGGCACCGCGTCCAACCACTTCCGCAGCCGCGACCTGCTCGTGGCCGGCGTCGTGGACCACCTCGAAACCCTCGACGCCCGCGACTGGGCGGAGTTCGCCGCCGAGCGCACCCCGGAGCACACCTCAGAGCGCACGCCCGAGGGGCCCGAGGCGCTGAGCGCGACGCTCGCCGGACTCGTCCGGCACGCCCTCGGCCCCGCCCGGCACCGCACCGCCGCCCGCTACACCCTCGCCCTCGAAGGCCTCGCCCGCCCGGCGGTCCGCACCTCACTCGCCCGCGCGCAGGAGTCCCTCAGGGGCCTGCTCGCACCCTGGCTCGAATCCCTCGGCTCGACCGACCCGGCCGCCCACGGCAGGATCCTCTTCGACTACGTCGACGGCGCGATCTTCCACCAAGTCACCCTGCCCACCGAGGACTTCGACCCGGAGCCCGGCATCCGTGCCGTGCTGACGGGGCTGCTCCCGCGAGGCGAGCCGGGCCGGGACTGACGCCCGGCCCGGCACAACTCCGTTGCGGCTGAGGGCAGTTGAGGGGAGTCGGGCAGCGGGCCCGCGTTCCCCCGGTGATACGGTCGTCCGCCATGGACAAGAGTGCCGTCACCGAGCTGGTCGAGGCGTACATCGCGATCTGGAACGAGTCCGACGACGAGGTCCGGCGGGCGTCCGTGGGCGATGTGTTCACCCCCGGCGCGACCTACACCGACCCGACCGTCGTGGCCGAAGGGGCCGCCGCCATCGGCGAGTACATCGCCGGCGCGAGGAAGAACTTCACCGGGATGCTCTTCACCTTCGACCAGGTGCTGACCCATCACGGCTCCGTCCACTTCGCCTGGCAGGTCGGACCGGCCGGGGGAGTGCCGGTGGTGAGCGGCTTCGACGTCGCCTGGTTCGAGGGCGGCCGGATCAGCCGCGTGCACGGGTTCTTCAACGGTTTCTGACGGAGCGTCAGCACCCTCACCCCGCCCCTCCCGGCCGTTCGCAAGAGCTGCACGCGCAATTCACCGGACCGACAGCGTGTCAACTCGCGTGCGCGGTGCGTCACCGATGTACTCCGGATGGCGCACTCCCGCCCAGAACCTCTCGTCCAGAACACCGGAGGAGCAACACCCATGCCGCTGAAGAGCTACGGCGTGCTCGCCGCCCGTGCCGTCGACCGACGCCGCGAGGGCGCCGCCGACGACACGCCCCACTTCCAGATCCACCTCGTCGACGAAGCCGGCACGCACTACCGCGCCGCCGTCAACGTCAAGTCGCAGGAGTCCCCTTCGGAACTGCTGTATCTCGTCGACGAGAACTTCGCGCACGCCCTCCTTGAGAAGCTCCCCGCCGCGGGCAGCGGCTGGACGGTGCTGCCCACGGACGCGGGCGGCGCCGCACTCGACTACGTACGCGGCGAGATGCTCGACCGCGCCGACATGAAGAAGCTCCCGGCGGACGAGCCGGGGCCGGACAACGACCTGGCCGACGTCCTCGACGAGCACGTCCAGCGCGCCATCGCGGACGCCGACGCGGCCCTGTACGTCTTCGGCGAGCGCTGGGGCCCCGAGGGCGGCACACCGGACAAGATCTTCGGCTTCGAGCCCGGCAACGGCGTCCACGACGTCCACATGAACCAGGGCAACAGCGAACGGTTCAAGGACCAGGACGGGGTCTGGCAGGACGGCGCCCTGCTGATCCACCTGCCCGCCGACGACCAGTGGATCGCGCTCTTCCTCGCGTTCCAGTCCCAGTCCTGGAACACCGACGACTCGACGGGCCACGCCGAGGACGCGGACGACCGGCCCTCCGAGCCCACCGAGCCGTCCGAGCCCACGGACCCGTCCGGGCCCGGCGGCCCGGGTGACGGCAACACCCCTGCCGTACGCATCCATTCGGCCCTGGTCAACCCGCAGGGGCCGGCGCCCGAACGCGAGACCATCACCCTGGTCAACGCCTCGCAGGCCGCCGTCGACCTCGGCGGCTGGCACCTCGCCGACCGCAACGAACGCCGCGTACCCCTGCCCGCTCAGCGCCTCGAACCCGGCGCCACCTTCACGGTCGCCGCCGCCGACGGCCTCCAGCTGGGCAACCGCGGCGGCACGATCAGCCTCCTCGACGGCACGGGTGCGACGGTCCACACCGTCACCTACTCCGAGAGCCAGGCCCGCCAGGAGGGCAGCCCGGTCGTCTTCGACGCGTAGGACGCGTAAGCCGAACGGTGCGCCGGGCCCGGCGGGCGCTTCATGTGCGACCCGCCGGGCAGCCGGCCCAACCCCCGGCAGGCCCACCGGAGTTGTCAGTGGTGCCGGTGAGAATGGCACCCATGACCTACGCCATACCCGTGCCGCTGCCGTCCGCGCTCGTCGAGCACCACGCGATCGACCTGGACCGCAAGTACACCCAGGGCTGGGGCATGCACGTCAACGACGTCGCCACCGCCCCCTCCGGAGAGCTCTACGTCCTCTCCCGGGTCCACCGGCACACCTACGGTGTGGCGGACGACGAGGCCGACCCGGCGAAGGCGGACTTCAGCTACGTGCTGGTGAGCAGGCACGCACCCGACGGGACCCCGCTCGCCGTCGGAGTCTCCGGGCAGACCGAGTACCTGCGCCAGGACACGACCTTCGGTGGCCGACTGCCCGGCCTCGGCGAGGACTTGTGGTGGGCGCAGGCGCTGTGCGTCCTGCCCGACGGGACGCTCGCGGCAACCGGGGCCGGCGACCAGACCCATCTGGTCACCCCGGATCTCACGACGGTGACCGCCCGCCACGCCATGCCCCGCCGACGCCACGACGACGGCCCGCACGACCCGTTCGCCTCGTCGATCAGCACGACCCCGGCCGGCCGACTGCTGTGCACGACCGGCGAGTTCGGGCTCTACAGCTACGGCTCGCTGCTCGACAACATCGTGTCGATCACCGACCAGCCCCTCACCCCGTACGCGAAGCCGGTCCTGCGGGCCCTCGCCGCCATGGAGGCCGAGCCCGTCAGGCAGACCGAGGCGGAGCTGCGGCCCGGCGTGCTGTACCAGGGAGAGCCGGTCGGCATGGGCCACCGGCCGCGCCCCTCGCTGACGGAACACCTCACCGAGCTGGAGCCGACCGCCCGGCTGTGGGACTGGCGCGACGCCCGCCTCGGCCGGCCCGCTGTCGTACGGGAGGACCTGTTCGTCGTCCCCGTCTACGGCCACATCTACCGCGGCGGAAGTCGCGGCCAGAGGTTCGCGTTCACGCTGATCAGCGACCAGGGGGAGTTCGTCGGCCAGTTGGGCGGCATGCACCTGCACCGCGACTCGCCGTTCACCGGCCACTGCTTCGAGATCGTCGCCGACCCCGTCAGCGAGCGGATCTACCACCTCAACCGCTACGGCCTCTTCGCCTGGACCGCCACAGGGGTGCGGGCCCAACGCCTCGACCTGGAGGACAAGCGCTACCGACTCCTCAAGCACTTCACCCTCGCCGACTGCACCCCCGCAGGCGACCTGATCCTCGTCCACCGCACCCAGCACCTGCTGCTCCGCATCCCCCGCCCCGACTCGCTCGGCGACCTCGGCCAGGCGGCGGAGGACGCCCTGCGCGCCTACGCCAAGGAGCGCACCGCCCTCAAGAAGCAGTGGAGCCCGGCGAGTTGGCACTGGACCGACGACACCGCCCCCGTGCACCGCCTCTGACCGCCCGCGCTCCGCGTTCAGACCTGACACCGCTTCAACCGCCCCGAACCGCACCGCAGTCGAACCCACATGGCCGATCCGCGCCCGCGTGGCGCCCTCGACCGGAGGGTGCGGCCTGAAGGGTGAACCTTCCGAGCGAGCCGGATCTTGAAGTTGCCCGCACGGTAGCTGTGCAGTGTGCCCGCGACGGAAGCGGGATCGATCGTGGTGAGGAAAGACCATGCGTTCACGAGCACTACTGATCTCTCTGGCGGCAGCGGCCTCGACCCTGGGCATGGTGGCGCCCGCACAGGCCGCCGACGCCGGAGATGTCGTCGTCTTCTCCACCGAATTCCAGCCTCTGGACACCTACGAGAACCCGCAGGGCTGCCACAAGCTGCCGCTGGCCGCGCACACGCTGACCAACCGGACCGACAAGCCGGTGACCGTCCACGCCGACCCGTTCTGCGTGACCCCGGGGCTCACCATCATGCCCGGGTACGGATCCCACGTGGCGCCGGGCACCGGATCGTTCTCCGTCTGAGCACAGCCTGAACTCACAAGGTGCGGCCCCCTCCTCCGAGCGGGGCCGCACCTGTGCGTGCGGGCGGGGTAGAGGGGGGCGAGCTTGTACCCCCCACAAACCCGACCTGTCACGCCCGGTACAGAAGCGGTTTCCTCGAATCGCGCACCGGCCACGGCACCCGCCGACCGTCGCGCCCCTTCCTCCACCGATCGACTTCGCGTTGGACAAGAACGTCGAGCGGACCGCGGTGCGGTTCAGGAACCGCTACGGCATCGACGTCGCCGCTGACCTCTACGTACCGAAGAACGCGAGCGGCAAGCTGCCCGCCCTGGTGGTCAGCGGCCCGTTCGGCGCGGTCAAGGAACAGTCGTCGGGGCTCTACGCCAACGAGTTCGCCCGCCGCGGGTACGTCGCCCTCGCCTTCGACCCCTCCTTCACCGGGGAGAGCGGCGGCACGGTGCGCGACGTGGCCTCGCCCGACGTCTACACCGAGGACTACAGCGCCGCCGTCGACTTCCTCGGCCTGCAGAAGATCGTCGACCGGGACCGGATCGGCGCGCAGGCCGTCTGCGGCCTGAGCGGCATGGCACTCACAGCGGCGGCCGCCGACAGCCGTATCAAGGCGGTCGCCACGGCCTCGATGTACGACATGTCGCGCAGCATGTCCCGCGGCCACGAGGACTACTACACGCCCGAGCAGCGCCGGAAGGTCGTGGAGCACCTCAGCCGGCAGCGCTGGACCGACGCCGAGAAGGGCACCTACGCGCGGCTCTCCCACGAGGTGCCCTTCGACGAGAACGGCGACGTCGCCCCCTCGGACCGCGTCCTGCCCGAGACCCTCCCGGCCGACGCCGACCCGGTCACGGCGAACTTCTTCGACTACTACCGCACCGAGCGCGGCTACCACCCGCGCTCGATCAACTCCACCACCGCGTGGACCGCGACCACGCCCATGTCGTTCTTCGCCTTCCAACTGATGACGAACATCGACTTGTTGGCGCCCCGCAAGGCCCTCCTGGTGGCCGGCGCCGAAGCGCACTCCCGGTACTACTCCGAGGACGTGCGGGCGAAGGCCCCCGACAGCGTCGACCTGGTGATCGTCCCGGGCGCGGACCACGTCGACCTGTACGACCGCAAGGAGCTCATCCCCTTCGACCGGCTGGACGCGTTCTTCACCGAGAACCTCGCCTGACGCCCGGCGCCCGGCGCTGTTCCGCCGGGGGGGGGGGGGGGAGGAGGCAGGGTCAGCGCCTGGGGAACATGGCGTCGCTGGCCGCGTTGACGAACGGCGCCGCCATGCCGGCCAGGGCCGAGGCTCCCTGGGAGAACGGCGCCAGGGGATCGACGGGGGCCGTCTTCGAGGCGCCCTGACCGCCGGGCCCCTTCCCGTCGGCGAGTGCGGTCGCACCGCTCTGGAGAGAGGCGACGATCAGAAGCAGAACAGCGGCACGCTGGCAGGTACGGAATCGCATGCCCGCTTCAACGAGGTGCTCCGTGCCTGGTCACAGGCCTGCGGTAAGTGTGATCTAAAGGGCAGCGGCAGCGCGGCGGGTCAACGGGGAGCCCTGGGTCGCCTCTTCGACTGACGCCTCGGAACGACGGTCATGCCTCGACGGATCTCGGCGTGTGCTCCCACATGATCGTGGCCGCCCGCCGCCCCCGACCGGAAGGTTGCCGCCGCCATGGCCGCCCACTCCCTCGACGTGGAACTGCCGCCCGTCTACTGCCCGTTGGAGTCCTCCCTGCACCCGCATGTCCACGACGTCGAGAGGCGGGCGGTGCAATGGATCGACGACAGCGGCATGTGTGCGTCGGAACGTGAGAAGGCCTGGGTCGTGGCGACCCACAGCGCCGACTTCTTCGCCCGCTTCGCCCCGGTGGCCGACGACGACAGACTCCTCGCCGCCGTCCAATGGGTGTACTGGGGCTTCGCGTTCGACGACGCCCGCTGCGACAGCGGTCCGCTGAGCAGCCGCCCCGCACAGTTCAACGCCCTCGCCGGCCAGGTGCAGCGGGCCTGCGAGACCGGCCTCGCACAGCCCGAGGACCGCTACGCCCGCGCCCTGCAGGACATCACGCGAAGCTTTCGCTCCTTCGCGCCGCCCACGCAGGTCGCCCGCTTCGTACACGCCCACCGGGCCTGGCTGTCCGGGGTCGCCTGGCAGATCGGGAACCAGGCCGTGGGCCGCATGCCCGCGCTCGACGAGTTCCTGTCGATGCGGATGCTCGCGGCGGGCGGCTTCCCGACGTTCGCCCTCCTGGAGCTGGCCACCGGGGCCGAGGTGCCCGACCGGGAGATGCACCGCCCCGCGGTCGCCGCGCTGACCGAGATGGCCCTGATGGTGGCCTCGCTCGACAACGACCGGCACTCCCTGCACAAGGAACTGAGCCGGGGGCACGCCGACCAGAACATCTACACCGTGCTGATGGCCGAGCGCGGCCTGCCGCTGCAGCAGGCCGTCGACGAGGCCAACGGGCTGCGCGACCGCGTCCTGCGCCGCTTCCTGGAACTCCACGACCGGGTGCGGCCCACCGCCGGCGCGGACCTCGCCACGTATCTGCAGGGCCTGCGCTACGGAGTGCGCGGCAACAACGAGTGGGGGCTCAGGGTGCCGCGCTATCTCAGCCAGGGCCACTGGCCGGACGAGATGGAGGACACCCGGCTGGTGTGGGCCGACGAGCCGAGTGACCTCAGGCCCGGCCCGCCGGCGGGCGCGCCCGGCGTCGCCTGGTGGTGGGACGAGGACCTCAACTGACTGCCCGTCAGGGCCCGGTGGCCAGGTCCAGGGTCCACCAGGGGCCGTCGGCGCGGTCGGCCCGGCCGACGCCCGCATCGCGGTAGCGGCAGGTGAGGATGAGGTCGCGATGCCCCGGGCTCTCCATCCACAACTCCGTCACGGTGCCCGCGTCTCCCGAGGCGGACGCGATGGCCTCCCCGGAATGGCGGGCCCGGTAACCGGCTGCCCGCATCCGCTCGTGCGGGCGGCTGCCGTCGGAGCCGATGTGGTCCAGGCGTCCGTGGCGGGCCATGTCGGCGCTGTGCGCCTGCGCGGCCCGGGTGAGGTCGGCCCGCAGCCGCAGCGGACCGCAACCCGCCTCGGCACGCCGCCGGTTGACCTCGGCGACCACGTCCGCCGCGGCCCCGCCGCCGCTGCCCTGGGCCGTCGCTGCCGCCGTCGCCGGCAACACCGTCGAGAGAACGACCCCCATCGCGAAGACCGCCGTACGGAACGGCACAGTCATGGTTTTCCCACTTTCGCTTTTTCCGCCTTTGACGTGCGGCGGCATTTCCGATACCCAGGCACAGTGGACGCCGAATAGGGTACCCATAATCCCCTTTCCTAGCTTTCTTCTTCACCCCGCCCAGGAGGATTTTCATGTCAATGCAGCTTCGCCGTCTGGCCGCCGTTTCGCTTATGGCTCTCGCGCTTGCCGCGGGCAGTGCGAGCGCCGCCTCCGCCGCCGCGGCCTTCCCCGAGCCGGGCGTCCCCGGCTACTCGGTGCAGGACGAATCCCCGCTGCACTTCGGCCCGTTCGACCTGCCGAGCAGCGGTACGATCTCCGGCGGCATGTCGTGGGACATGCGGGACTGAGCGACTCCGCGCCGAGCGCCAAGCGCCCGTCACCCTCGCATCGCCCCGGATGCGAGGGGGACGGGCGCAGGTAATTCCCGGATCTGAAAGTTCGGCTACAAGTTCGGCTACAAGTTCAGCTGAAAGTTCTGCTAAAAGCTCCGCGATATCAGCGCTTGAGCGTGGCCGCACTGGCGACGAGTACGAGAATCACGCACACCAGAATCAGCAGCGCGTCCCGCACGAACACCCCCGTGACACCGGGATGCGCGGCGGCCTCGCCCGCGGCCTCCACGGCGTACGTCATCGGCATGACCTTGGCGACCGCCGACAGCGCCCCCTGCATCTCGTCGCGCGGCACGAAAAGCCCGCACACCAGGAACTGCGGCAGTACGCCCGCGGGCAGGAACTGCACGGCCTGGAACTCGTTCCGGGCGAACGCGCTGACCAGCAACCCCAGGGCGAGACCGAGAAGAGCGCCGAGCATCGCGATGACCATCAGCAGGTAGGCGGGCCCCTCGATGTCAAGACCCAGCGGCCCCACACACAACAGGGTGGAGATCACCGCCTGCAGCAGCGCGAGGAACGCGAACGCGAAGCTGTAGCCGAGCACGATGTCGAGCCGTCGCACCGGCATGGTCAGCAGCCGTTCCGCGGTGCCGGTGGTGCGTTCCCGCAGCGTCGACATGGACGCCACCAGGTACATCACGATCACCGGGAAGATGCCGAAGACCTGCGGCCCGATCCGTTCGAAGCTGGACTCGGAGTCGTGGAACATCAACTTGAGCAGCACCATCAGCATGCAGGGAATGCCGAGCAGCAGCGCCGTACTGCCCTTGTCGCGGGAGATCTGGTGCAGCACCCGCACCGCCGTCGCAGCCGTGATGGTCGGCGAGAACGGCAGCCTCTCCACCAGGCGGCCGAGGCTCACAGCCGCGTGTCCGCGGTGGAGAAGGCGGCACGCTCCGCGTCGGCCTCGCCGCCCTGCTCGTGCAGCCCGTACAGACCCGCCAGATCCGGCAACAGGGCCTGCGCGGCGGCCTGTTGACGCTGCCGGGCCTCCGCCGCCTCGGCAGCCTCCACCAAATGCATGAACGCCTCCTCCGTCCCCGTACAGCCGGTGCGCTCCAGCACCGTGGAGCGCGGGGCGCTCGCGAGGAGCCGCCCGGCGCGCATCAACAACAGCCGGTCGCAGCGGTCGGCCTCGTCCATCACATGGCTGGAGACGAGGAGCGTCGTGCCCTCCTCGGCCAGCCGTTGGAAGACCACCCACAACTCCCGGCGCACCATCGGATCGAGCCCCACCGTCGGTTCGTCCATCACCAGCAGGTCGGGCTTGTTCAGCAGCGCCACGGCCAGCGAGACCCGCGAGTACTGCCCGCCGGACAGCCGGGACACCAGCTGGTCCGCATAGCCCGTGAGGTCGACCTCCTTGACCACGCGGACCACCGCGTCCTCCCGGCGCCAGCCCCGCATCCCCAACGCCGCCGCGAAATAGCGCAGGTTCTCCAGGACGGTCAGGTCCGCGTACACCGACGGAGCCTGGGTCACGTACCCGACCCGGGTGCTCAACTGCGCGGCCCCCGCCGGATGTCCGAGAACCTGCACATGGCCGGAGGTGGCCTGCTGCACACCGACCACCGAGCGGAGCAACGTCGTCTTCCCGCAACCGCTCGGGCCGAGCAGACCCACGATGCAACCCCGCGGAACCACGAAGGTCACACCCGACAGGACCGTGTGACTGCCCCGGACCACCTGCAGCCCGTACGCGGACACCGCAGGGAGGTCGCCCTGCAGGGGGGCCGGAATGGACTCGCTCAGGTGCACAACCCCACTACGTTTCCTCACGAAGAGTCCCCTCCCGGGGCGACGGGGGCAGCCGGACAGACGTCACAAAACGCCCCACTGCACAGACAACGGCCCACCCGGCCCAAAGTCACGCCTCCGCAGCGCCCGGAGATCAGGCGTCCCTCCGCACCATGGCCCAGGCGATCTCCTGCAACTGGCGATACACATCCGCCGAAGGCCGCGCGTACGACAACGCCCGCAGAGCCTCGGCCAGTTGACGCCGCGCCTCCTCCTCGGCCGCCTCCCGCCCCCCGGCCCGCTCCACCAACTCGCGCGCGACGACGACCTCCTGCTCGGCCAACGGATGCGGCGACGCGTACAGCGCCCGCAACTCCCGTGCCGCCGCGCCCTCACCGGCGAGCGCCGCCACCACGGGCAGCGACTTCTTGCGCGCCGCGAGGTCGGACCCCACCGGCTTGCCGCTGCGCCTGCTCCGGCCCCAGATGCCGAGCACGTCGTCCGCGCACTGGAAGGCGACACCGAGCCGACGCCCGAACTCCCGCAACCCGCCGACCCGTTCACCGTCCGCGCCCGCGAGCACCCCGCCCAACGCGCAGGCGCAGCCCATCAGCGACCCGGTCTTGCCGCCGGCCATCCCCAGATACTGCGGCACCGACACCGCCGGGGCCTCCTCGAACGCCACATCGGCGCTCTGCCCCTCCACCAACTCCATCAGCGCGCCCACCAGTTCGGCCACCGCCGCGGCCGACCGGCACGGCACGTCGGAGACCGCCCGCATCGCCGCGACGAGCAGCGCGTCCCCCGCGAGGACCGCCGCCGACGTCCCGAACACCGACCACGCCGCCGGACGGTGCCGGCGCAGCGCGTCCCCGTCGATCACGTCGTCGTGCAGCAGGGTGAAGTCGTGCACGAGCTCCACGGCCACGGCACCGGGCAGCGCATCGCGCGCACTGCCGCCGACGGCCAACGCGGACAGCAGAGTCAGCGCCGGCCGGACCGCCTTCCCGCGCCGGGGCGTCGACTCCACCGGAGCCCCGTCGGCCTCCGTCCACCCCCGGTGGTACCCGGCGACCCGGGCCTCGGCGGCCGGCAGCGCCCCGACCGCCTCCCGCAGCGCCGGGACGACCAGGTCGTCGACCCAGCCCAGACGCGGAAACACAGTGTCGGGAACCGGGCCGGTCAGCTGCGACATGCACTACTCCTCAAGAGCTCAGAACAGGGCGGACCCGGCCAGTCAACTCCCGCCGCACCAGCACAAAAAAGCGCAGCACACCACCGCGCCGAAGGATCACCACAGCGGCCCTCAGACCTCATACGGTGACCTCAGCCGAACATCGCATGACCACCGCCGCCCCGGATCCGACCAGGCTGCGACGAGGGCCCGCGAGCCGGCCGTGCCCGCGTACGACCGTGGTCCGCTCCTGGTGCGGCTCGGGCGGACTCCGGGCAGGGTAGGAGGGAGCGAGCCATGTTCGAGCTGCCCGTGGCCGGCATGGGAGGAACTGATGCGAGGGGCTCTCGCTGAACCGGAGTGAGCCATGTCCCGCGGCGGGTCGGTCGACGACGGCGAGGAGCTGCTCCACCGGCTCGGGCTGATGACGGCCCGAGCACGCGAGCTGGCGGCCGCCCAGCGTTCCCGCGTCGAGCTCGCCGTGGAACTGCAGCGCGGCATGCTCCCCGGGGACCTCCCGCACCCAGCCGGCATCAGCGTCGCCGTCGGGTACACGCCCGCCACGCACGGGCTCAACGTCGGCGGCGACTGGTACGACGCGTTCACCCTGCCGGACGGCCGCGTGGCGATGTCCATCGGCGACGTCCAGGGGCACAACATCAAGGCGGCCGCGTTCATGGGTCAGGTACGTGTCGCACTGCGCGCCCTCGCCTCCGTCACCGGGGACCCGGGGGAGCTGCTCCGCCGCACGAACGACCTGCTCGTCTCCCTGGGCTCGGACCTCTTCGCCACCTGTACGTTCCTGCGCCTCGACCCGGTCAGCGGCATCCTGGAGTCCGCGCGGGCCGGCCACATACCCCACATCTGGGCGACCGCCGACGGCCGGTCCGGGGTCTCCGGCGGGGACGGGGGGCCGCCGCTCGGGGTGCTTCCCGGCGCCGAGTACCCCGTGTCGCGGAATCAGCTGACCCTGGGGGGCGTCTTCGTACTCCTGACCGACGGAGTGGTGGAAGGGCCGTCGCTGAACCTGGACGACGGCCTCAGGCAGGTCGCCCGGCTCGCGCAGCTCTCCGTGGTCGCGGGTGTGGGCATCGACGGGCTGGCCGAGGCCGTCATGAAGATGGCGGACACGGTGGGGCACGAGGACGATGCGGCCGTCCTCGTCGTCGGCCACGACGGCGGCACCAGGGGCAGGCTCCTGCCGAACTCCGAGACACCGCAGAGGTGAGCGGCACCAGACCGGAGGAGAGCGACACCGAAAGCCGTGATCGCATCGGCCGCCCGCGTGGTGCGGATGGCTGCGGGCGCGCCGCCGGTGTCTGATAGCCGAGTGGTGGATGCAGAACGATTGCGGCGGCCCGCGAAAACGGCGCTGGAGGCACTCGCCGTCGCGGTGCTGTACTTCGCGGCCGGGCGCCTCGGGCTGCTCGGCGCGCTCGGTGTCGAGGACGTGGTGGTGACGCCCATCTGGCCGCCGACCGGCGTCGCCGTGGCCGCACTGCTCGTCTACGGCGTACAGGTCTGGCCGGGCATCGCGGCCGGCGCCGCCCTCGTCATCGCCTCGCTCACCACGCTGCAGCCCACCGCACTGATCAACATCACCGGCAACACACTGGCCCCGCTCTGCGCCGTCCTGCTGTTACGCCGCGTCGGGTTCCGGCTCGACATCACGCGCCTGCGGGACGGGCTCGCGCTGGTCTTCCTCGGCGCGCTCGCCGCCATGCTCGTCAGCGCGACCATGGGGGTGGGCGGGCAACTCCTGACCGGCGACCTGGCCAGCGACGACTTCTGGCCCCTGTGGCTTGCCTGGTGGGTGGGCGACGCGATGGGCGTCCTGCTCGTCACCCCACTGCTCCTGCTGCTCCTGGCGCCGACCCGGCCCCTCGCGATCGGGCGGTGGAAGGAGCGAGGCTGCCTGTTCCTCGTGGCCGTCGCCCTCGTCCCGCTGGCGGCCGACAGCCCCATGAGCCTGCTCTTCCTCATCTTCCCCCTGCTGATCTGGGCGGCGCTGCGCCTTCGGCTGTTCGACAGCATGGTGTGCGCGCTGTTCGCCTCCGTGTTGGCCACGTTCGCCGCGAACACCGAGACCGGCGCCTTCATGCACATGTCCAACGTCGAGGTCATGGTCAAGCTCCAGGCCTTCAACGGCGCCGCCGCCCTCACCGCGCTGCTCCTTTCCTCCCTGGTCACCGAGCAGCGGGCCACCCGCCGCTCGGTCCAGCAGGCCTGCGACGAACTCGCCGAGGTCCTCGACCACCTCAGCGCGGGTGAGGCGATGCCGGAAGAGGCCGGCTGGCCGGGGTCGGACGGCAACGACGGAACCAGGACCTGAGGCCCGGGTCGCCGGCGCCGGCTGCCACCCGGCCAGGCCCTACCGGGTGGTCGCACAGGGCGGGTCGTACGGCAGTTCGGGAACGTATCGGGTCCATTGCCGGCGGCTCAGAGCGCCGGAGCTCGCGTCGCAGACACGGCTGATGGCGGACTCGACCTTCAGGTCCCAGAGCGTGGCCACACCGTCGTCGGTGGTGGCCGCGAGGGTGTCACCGTCCGGACTGAACGCGAGCACGGCGGCGAATCCGGTCTCCACGGTCAGCGGCCGGCCGATGGGGGCGGGACGGTCGGGATCGGTGACGTCCCAGAGGTTGATGGTGCCGTCGTCGGTGTGGCCGGCCGCTGCGAGGGTGTTCCCGTCGGGGCTGAAGGCCACCGACCACAGGCTGCCGCCGGGCACGGTCAGGGGACTGCCTCTGCGGGTGAGGTGGTGGGGGTCGGTGGCGTCCCACAGGGTGACGGTGCCGCGGCTGTTGCCGGTGGCGAGCGTGCGGCCGTCCGGGCTGAACGCCACCCAGGTGCTGGTGGCGGTCGGCTGGGGGATCGGCTTCCCGATGCGGACCCCGGGGTCCGTCGTACTCCACAGACCGACCTCGCCGTTGCTGCCGTCGCCGCCCGCCGCCAGCATCGTGCCGTCGCGGCTGAACGCCAGGGACTGGACGGATCTCGTGCGGTCGTTGGAGATCTCGGCCTTGGTGACGGGCTTCGCAGGGTCGCTGACGTCCCACAGGGCGATGCTGCCGTCCTCGTCGTCGCCGGCCGCGGCCAAGGTCTTGCCGTCCGGGCTGAACACCACGGAGAAGATGAGCCCGTCCGCCCCGGTGAGGGTCTCACGGAGGCGAACGGGACGGCTGGGGTCGGCGGTGTTCCACAGGGTGACCTTGCCGCCGCTGTCGCCTACGGCCAAGGTGCGCCCGTCCGGGCTGAACGCCACGGCGTTGACCGGGTCCTCGGGACCGGTGAGCGGATCGCCCCGGGGCACGGGGTGGCGGGGGTCGGCGGTGTCCCACAGCGAGACGGTCTCGTTCTGGTTTCCGGCGGCCAGGGTGCGCCCGTCGGGACGGAACGCCACGGATGCCACGTTGCCGCCGGCGCCGATGATCCGGGTGGGCGGCAGATTCCACAGATCGACGTTGCCGTCGGTGTTCCCGGCGGCGAGGGTGCGGCTGTCGGGGCTGAACACCAGGTCGGTCACCGCGTCGCCGGGACCGGTCAGCGGCCGACCCAGCGGGGCGATGGCCTTGGGGTGGCTGACGTTCCACAGATAGACGGCGTGGTCGGCGCTGCCGGCCGCCAGGGTGTGGCCGTCCGGGCTGAACGCCAGCGACATGACGGGTTGGGCGGGACCCGTCAGCGGCTTGCCCAGCGGGGTGGGGTGGCCGAGGTCCGCGACCTTCCACAGACGGACCCTGCTGTCGTTGGAACCGGCGGCCAGGGTGTGGCTGTCGGGGCTGAACGCCAGGGAGTTGACGTGGCGTCCGGCCTTCACGGAGCGGCCGCGGTCGGGGTGGGCCGGGTCGGCGGTGTTCCACAGCCGGATGGTGCCGGCGTCGTCGTCGCACGCGGCGGCCAGGGTGCGCCCGTCGGGGCTGAACGCCACGCGGTGGGAGAAGACCTTGGGGCAGTCGAGGCTCAGGGGCGCTGCCGCGGGCGGGACGTCGTCGGGGTCGGTGACGTTCCACAGGCTGACGAGTCCGGCGTGCCATCCGGCGGCCAGGGTGCGGCCGTCGGGGCTGAACGCCAGCGATTCGACGGTGGTCGCCGCGTCGAAGCCCTTGATGTGGGGACTCTTCAGCTGGCCGAGCAGGTCCGGGTGGCTGGGGCTGGTCAGGCTCCACAGTTCGACGAATCCGCCGGAACCGGCGTTGCCGTGGCCGGTGGTGTCGCCGCCGATGGCCAGCGTCCGGCCGTCCGCACTGAACGCGAGCGACCGGATCGAGGTGACGTGGCGGTCCACGGGCAGGGGTTTGCCGAGCGCCACCGGACGGCCGGGATCGGAGACGTCCCACAGCCGGACGAGGTTCTGGCGGACGTTCCCGGCCGCCAGCAAGTGCCCGTCGGGGCTGTAGTCCACGGTGTACACCACGCCGCGCGGGCCGGGAAGCCGGGTGGCCAGCGGTGTGTTCTGAGTCGAGATGAGCCGGGACGCCGCCTTCGAGGTCGGGTCCATGCGGTAGGCGGTCAGGGCGAGTTGGGCGGACAGCGAGGGATCGGTCGGCGCCAGTTGCACGGACGCGGAGGTGACGGCGGCGTTGATGGCCTCGTTGCGGGATCGCAGGGCCTGGGCGGCGGCTTCGCGGGCTTGGGACTCCTGCTGGAAGGCGAACACCGCGGCCAGCGAGGCGAGCACGGCCAGGGCGGTGATGGCGGCGACCGCGCCGCGCCGCAGCCGTTGCCCGCGCCGCTGGTGGTGGCGGGCGGCTGCCAGGAACGCCCGTGCGACGCCGCTGAGTTCAGGCCCGTGCGTCTCGGCCCAGGCGAGGGCGGCCTCCAGGCGGTTGCCGCGGTACAGCACGGCGGTCTCCCGGCCGGCCTGCTCCCAGAGCGCGGCCGCCTCCTCCAGATCCTGTCGTACGAGGTTCCCGTTGCGGTCGTGTTCGATCCAGTCCCGCAGCCGGGGCCAGGCGCGGATGAGTACCTCATGGGTCATCACCACCGTGTCGTCCTGGTCCCGGGTCAGCAGCCGGCCACCGGTGAATTCGGTCAGGACCTTTTCGGCTGCTTCCCGGTCCGGTGCGTGGCGCAGCAGCTCCTCGTACCGGACGCGGCGGCGGCTGTCGTCGGCGTCGCGTCCCACGATGACGAGCCGCAGGAACACCCACCGCGCGGCCTCGTGGCAGGGCGGCGGCAGGGAGTCGTAGAGCCGGTTCGCCGTGGTGGCGACGGCGCCCTGGATGCCGCCGGTGACGCGGTATCCGTCCACGGTGAGCGTATGGCCGTGGCGCTGCTGCCAGGTGGCCCGCAACGCGTGTGCGAGCAGCGGCAGTCGGCCCGTGGTGCTCGTACCGACCGGGCCCCCGGCCGCGCCCAGGTCCGCGAGGAGCACCTCGACCAGGCCGTCCTCGACGTCGAGTCCCACGTTGCCGGCCGGGCGGCGGATCGCCTGCTTGAGTTCGTCCTCCGTCATCGGCTCAAGGAGGACCGGTCCGGCCTGGAGCGCCGCCCGGAGCTGCGGATGGGCCGTGCACGCGGCATAGAAGTCCGCGCGCACTCCGAGGACCACGGCCGCACCGCCCGCGGGCCGGGCCAGACGGTCCAACATGTCGATGAACCACTGCCGTTCGGTCTCGTCGCCGCAGGCGGTGAAGACCTCCTCGAACTGGTCGACCACGACGACCAGGCCCGCGGAGCGGGACTCCCCGGTGGGCGCCGGTCCGTCGGCTCCGGCGATCTCACGGAGCTCGGCGAGGCACCGTTCGGGGTCGGCCCGCCACTCCGGTGCCGTGCTCCGGGCGGCCTCGGCGTCCAGGCCGGCGGCGGCCGCCAGTGCCAGGGCCGGGGACGCCGTCGGGGTCAGCAGCAGCCGCCGCCAGGTACTCGAACCCGCCACCGGAAGCCGGCCGTCGGCCAGGGCCGGCAGCACTCCGGCCGCGAGCAGGGACGACTTCCCGGCCCCCGAGGGGCCGATCAGCACCAGCGGGCCGCCCTCGCGCATCCGGGCGTCCATCCGCTCGCACACGAGGTGAGCCATCCGCTCGCGGCCGTAGAACCACTGCTTGTGCTGCGCGCCGAACGGGGCCAATCCCGGGTACGGGCACAGCACTTGGTCGGCGCCGGGGCCGGGCACGGTTCTGCGCCCCTCGTCGCCGACGCGGACGTGCAGGTCGCGGCCGGCTTGGAAGGAACTGCCCCCTCCCGTCACGGTCGCCTCCAGCCGTTTCGGCTGCCAGAGGGGCGGGCCGTCGGGGCGCGGCCCGTTGGAGGGCGGCCCGTTGGAGGGCGGCCCGTCGGAGGAGGGCGGCCCGTCGGAAGGCGTCCCCTCGGAGGGCGAGGCGCCGGTGCTGCGTTCCGTCACGCCTGTCCGCCCCTGGTGACCGTCATGTCCCGGCCGGCCAGGAATGCGTCGCCGTCGGAGACGTGTGCCTCCAGCGTCATCGAGCCCGTGACCTGCTGTTCCGGGGTTTCGGCAGCCCGCAGTTCCGCGCCGAACAGCGCGCGCAGCTCGTCGACGGCGTCCGGCCGCGTGGCCAGCAGCCGGATGATGCGGGCCTGCCACTCGTCGACAAGCAGCCCCTGGAGCTCCTGCCCGTCGCCCGTCTGCTGCGCCTGCAGCAACTCGCCGCGCGCATCGTCGAGTTCTTCCTCCACGCGCTCCGGGTGCGCGGACCGCCACAGCGACAGGACCGAGGACTTGACCGCGGTCCAGCCGTCCGTCGCCAGCAGATCGATCAGGCGTGCCGCGGCCACCGATGCCAGGCCGGCGAGTTCCACACTCGTCTCCATGTCTTCTCCTTCGTCTCTTACCGCCCGTGGGCCGCGGTTACCGCCCGTGGGCCGCGATCGCGGTCAGTGTCAGGTGGGACGCGATGAACACGCGGTCGCCGCCCACCGTCCACAGGAACCCCACGTCCGGCTGCCCGGGGTCTGTGTATTTCCAGCGGGCCTTGCCGGTGGCCGCGTCGATGGCCCACAGCGTCTTGGCGCTGTCGGTGGCGAAGACGGTGTCGGCCGAACACTGCGCGCTTCTGCCGGAGACCCGGAGGGAGGCTTTGAACAGGTTGGAACCGCCGATGTCGCTGGCCCCGTCGAGCCTCGCGATCCACTGCAGCTTGCCGTCGGCCGTGGCCAGGGCAACCAGGTCGCTGCCGACCGGCACGTAGACGGTCGCGCCGTCAAGGCCGGCGAACGGGGCGCCGATCCGGGCCTTGCCCCCGTCCTTCGCGGCGAAGACTTGATGCCACTTCTCGTCGCCCGTGGCCGCGTCGACGGCGAACAGCTTGTCGCCGTCGCCGCCGGCGAACAGGAACAGTCCGGCGGCGAAGCACGTCAGCGGCCAGCCGGTGCTGAAGTAGTACCCGGCGTACGGGAAGGACACCTTCCAGCCGCGGGCGCCTTTCCTGCCGGCGTCGATCATCTGGACGCGGCCGGCTTGCTTACCCGGCACGGCCGAGGCGGCCAGCAGATGTGAACCGGAGGGCGGCACGAGCACGTTGTTGATGTCCGTGCCTCTGACCTGCCAGCGTCGCTTGCCGGTGGCGGCGTCGAACGCACGGATGTAGCCGGTCGTCGGATCCTCGGCCGAGAACTCTCCGTCAATCTCGAGCAAACTCCCGCATACATAGACCGTGTTGCCTGCGACCGCCACATAGCTGCTCACGTACCTCGTCACATCCGTGCCGCCGCCGGGATCGGCGTCGGCCATCTTGGTCGCCCACTTCGCCTTCCCGCTGGTCGCGTCGAACGCCGCAAGGAGGCCTGACTTACTCGGTGTGTCGCAGAGCAGGTAGAAGACTCCGTCCGCGTACGCCGTCGGGTACTTGCCGCTGCTCGTGCCGGAGTCGTTGGTCGTGTTCAGCTTCGGGTTCACGGATTTCCCGGTTGCGGCGTCCAGGAAGGACGTGGCGGTGTCCGTGACCACCATGACCACCTTGTCGGACGCCTCCAGGCAGGTGGGGGCGTTCTTTCCGGCGCCTGACCAGGCCTTGGCGGCGTCGGGTCCGTCCAGAACGACCGGTTCCGGCTCGTCCTTCGAGGACGGCGAGGCGGAGGCCGACGTGGACGGCCTGCCCGACGGAGAGCCCGGCCGCGCACTGGACCCGGGCCCGCCGGCCCGGCCGCCGGGTGCCGGTGACGAGTCGCCGGAGAGGGCGAATGCCGCCGCGGCTCCGCCGAGCACGGCCGCGCCCCCGGCCAGGCCGATGATGAGCTTCCGACGGCTGACGCCCGCGCCGGCGGCGATCACCGGCGGAGGAACCGAACCCCCGGCGCCGTCCCCGGCGGACACCGACCCCACCGCCGCGGTCGCGGCGGCCATGTCGGCGGTCACCGCAGGCGGCAGCCAACTGCCCGCCAAGGAAGGCAAGTTCTGCCGCCTCAGGTACTCGACGAGTTGCTCCGCGGTGGGACGGTCCGGCGGTTCCGGGTACAGGCAGCCGCCGATCACCTCGCGCAGCGACACGGGGAGGGCGTCCTGGTCCGGCTCCTCTCCGGAGGCCGCGAACAGCACGGTCGACCCGAGGTCGAACATGTCGTCCGTCGGCGAGGGGGCCGGGGCGGCGTCCGCTCCCGTGATCCCCAGAGCGGTGATGCGGGGCCCGTCCATGGTCAACAGCACCGAGTCCGGGCTCACTTCGCCGTGGACCGCCCCGGCCGCGTGGAGTACGGCCAACGCCTGGGCGAGGCCGTCGGCGAGCATCCGCAGAGCGGGTTCGGACAGCGGTCCGTGCCGGTCCACCGCCTGCCGGAGCGGCAGTCCGGCGGTGAACCCGGTCGCCAGCCAGGGAACCGGCGCGTCGACGTCGGCATCCACGACCGGTACGAGGAAGGCGCCGGACAGCGTCCGTGCCGTCTCGACGGCCGTACGGAACCGATCCCGGAACCCCGGGTCCGCGGCGAGTTCGGGCCCCACGACCGTGACCGTGACGAGCCGCCCCTCGTCCGTGCGGGCCGCGAGGACTTCGCACCCGCGGACGACCGTGCTCTGCCGGCCGAGCAGCGCGTAAGGCCCGATCCGCCCGGCGTCTTCTGCTCCGGGATGGTCCATCGTCCGCTCCTCACGCCAGCCTGATCGTCTGATCACGGGCCGCCTGGTAGGCGCTGCCGCCACCGGACACATGGGCGGTCATGGTCACCGACGGCTCCGGGGCGGCGGCGGTCGGCGCCGTCCCTTGCCCGGGTCGGGCAGCGGGCTCGGTGTCGGGGCCGGTATCGGTGTCGGCGCCGGACAGGAGAGCGGTCAGCGCGTCACCCAAGTGCGCAAGCCCGTCCGGCAGATGAGTCTCCGGAACGCGGACGAACTGCAGGCGGGCCAGCTCCGCGATCTCGGCCGGCAGCGCCGATGCGTCGGGCAGCATCGTCGCGTCCCCCAGCAGGACCGGTACGACGCGGTTTCCCGCCCGTAGAGCTGTCGCGATCTCCACGCGGACCCAGTCGTGAGCCCGGTCCAGGAGCCGCACACCGTCCTCGCCCCGTGCGTCGAGCCACCCCGGCCCGATCAGTACGCACATGAGCTCGCATTCGGCCGCCTGCCGCCGCAGGATCTCGGCGAAATCGGCCCCGGGCGGTATCGACCGGCCCGACTTGAAGATCTCGTCGGCGCCCAAGCGGCCGGACAGTGCGCGGTGGACGCGGTCTCGCATCCACCGGGAGTCCGCCTTGCGGAAACTGAGGAAGACACGCGGCACAACTGCCCCCTTTCTGACGCGAGTTGACGTCAGGATTCGTGCTCACCCTAGGGCGGGAGTACGCGCTCGGTGGCTATTCGCGAAGGATTGAATAGCGGACGTGAGGCTCCGTACGCTGGCCGGTATGGACCCGGTGGAAAGCGCGGCAGGGACGGTCTCGGCGGGGAGATCGACCGGCACGCGTCTGCCGCCGGGCGACTTCGGCGTCGTCCTGGCCACGCTCCGGGCACGTCGGGGGTGGAGCGTGCGCGAGTTCGCCCGGCGCGCGAACGTGTCCGAAGGGCAGATCTGCAATCTGGAGAGCGGATCGCGCAACCCGACGCCCGCTGTGGCGGCGGCATGTGACGCGGCCTTGGGCACCGGCGGCCGACTCGTCGAGCTGGCCGGGGCCGGCCGCCGCGAGCCCCGGGCCGAGGTCGTCGAGGCCGGCCCCGTGGTCGCCGGATACGAGCGGGTCCTCGGGGAGCTGAAGGACATCGGCAGATCCACCGGACCGAGGTTCGTCCTCTCTTCGATGAAGTCGATCACGCGGATCCTGACGGACGCCGGTCCGCACGCCGCCGGCGAGCAGCGAGCCGAAATCTGGCTGCTGGCCTCGAAGTTCGCCGAATACACCGGGTGGATGGCACAAGAGGCGGGAAATACCGCGGAGGCGTTGCGCTGGACGAATCTCGCGGTCCGCTGGGGCGCACACGGCGGGGACGAGACGGTGGCCGCGTACGCCCTGGTCCGCAAGGCGTTCATCGCCCAGCATCGCGGTGACACCGATGCGGCGATCGGATTCGCCGACCAGGCGGCCGGGCACCCGGCGGCCGACCCGGTGATCCGCGCGCACGCCGCGCGACGCGCGGCCCAGGGGCATGCGCGCCTCGGCGACGCGGGGGCCTGCCGGGAGGCACTGGAGCGGTTCAGCAGCCACGCCGCCGAGGCCACCGGCGATCCGCCCCCTCACTGGGGCCCGCGCATCGAGAACGGCAACCCTCGGCTCATCGAGGCGTCCTGCATGCTCAGCCTCCGTCGCTTCGAGCCGGCCGCCGACCTTTTCGCCGCCGAGCTCCGACGCCGGCCGGCCGTCCCGGCGGACAGCAACTCCCAAGCCCGCTTCGCAGTTCGGCAGGCGACCGCCCTGGCCGGCGCGGGCCGCCTCGACGACGCCTGTCAGATCGTCGAGGCCACGCTGCCCGTGATCGAGCGCATCGACTCGGCCACCGTCCGCGCGGAGTTGGGCCGTTTCGTGGAACAGGCCAGGACCCGGAGAGCCAGCCCGGGTCAACTCGCCCTCTTCGACACGTCGGCCGCCCTCGCCGGCGGCCGCTGACCGAGCCATCCGGTGAAGGCCGGCCTGGCCGCGGGTCGACTGCGCTCGACCGCGCCGGGGGCGGGGCGGGGGCGGGGGCCGGATGAGGTGACGCCGGCGACCGAAGCCGACGTCACCTGCCGGCCCGCGCTCAGTACAGCGGCCCACCCCCGAAGAACTCCCGGTGGGACACCGCACGGCGGCCGTCCGGTTCCGTGACGCCGTACTCCGCGGCCAGTTCGGTGACGACGAAGGTGTGCCCGCTGCGCCGCGAGGCGAGCTCCTTGTCGTCGGCGAGCCGGGCGATCACCGTGCCGACGAACTCGGGCGACTCCGCGTCCGCGAGCCGGAACCCGGCGACTTCCTCGATGCCCGTCTCCACGAGCCCGTCCGTACGCACCAGACCCGGCCACAGGGACACCGCGCTCACTCCCACGCCCGCCTCGCGGAACTCGTGCGCCATGTCGGCGGCCATTTTGTCCAGGCCGGCCTTGGACACCCCGTACGGCACGGAGTGCAGGTGGGCGCGGGCGCCGAAGGAGGAGATGTTGACGATCAGTCCGCTGCCGCGCGCCGTCATGTGCCGGGCCGCGAACACCGAGGCCGCGTAGTGCGCCCGCAGGCCGACGCCGACCAACGGCTCCCAGTCGTCCACCGGCCGCGTCCAGAACGGCGCGTCGAACCCGCCGAAGCCGTCCGGCGCCGCCCACACGTTGTTCACCAGGAGGTCGAGACGCCCGTGCGCGCGTACGGCCGCCTCGACCGCCGCCTCGGTCTGCGCGTCGTCGCGGTGGTCGCAGCGCAGCCCGACCGCCGTGCCGCCGGCCGCTTCGATCCGTCGCACGGTCTCTGCCTGCGGGCTGCCGGGCCCCGGCTCGCCGCGCCCGGTCACGTACACCGTCCAGCCGTGTGCGCCCAACGCGACGGCGACGCCCCGGCCGACCCCCTTGCCGGCGCCCGTCACCAGAGCAACTCGCCTCTCCGGCCCGCCCCGGGAGTCATCCTCGTACGACGTCATCGAACTCCCCTTCCTCGACGCGGAACCCCTCGGGCAGCGGCCGCGTCAGCGACCACAGGGTGCGGAAGTGGTGCTTGGCGAGGCGCCACTCGCCGTCCTCGACCACATAGCGGTCCTCGTACTCGCCGCAGAGCACCCGCTCCGTCTCCTCGGCGAGGTTCAGCTGCCGGAACCGCAGCGTCCACCGACCCGTGGCCTCCGTCGCCGAGACGAAGTCGATCTGCGGATGCACGGCGTGGTGCATGTCCAGTACGAGATGGCCCTGCTCCCGGCGGGCCAGCGCGATCTCGGTGAACAGCCGTACCAGGTCCTCGACTTCGGCGAAGGCGCCCAGCTCGCCGTAGTCGATGTCGGCGCCCGCGCGCACGAAGCAGTCCCGGAACCCCTGCGGATCCTTGCGGTCGCAGGCCCGCAGATAGCGGTACTTGAGCTGTTCGATCTCCACGCGCGCCTCCAGCCGCGCGACACGCTCCTCCAGCGAGACCATCCCCAGCCTCCTTCTTCCTGCCGGTACGCGACGAGCCTCTTGCCGGTACGCGACGAGCGCCCGGTCCCGGCACGTTAGGGAGCCCGGCGGGCCCGAGCGAGGCGGGTTTCCCGGTGGGTGGGAAACGGGGCGGGGCGGGCCGCCGCGCCACGACTGGTTCCCCGTGGACGACGGCCTGTCGGCCCTGCCCAAGGCCGCGAACGAGGCACTGGTGCGCGGCAGCAGGCGTGGTGGACGAGGAGCGGGAGGAGCGGGCCCGCGCCTGGGTGCCGATGCGCCGCTGGGGCAGCGCCGAGGACGTCGGCAACGCCTGCGCCTTCCTCGCCTCCGGCCAGGCCTGATACGTGACGGGCCGACGCCTCTCGGTGTCCGGGGGGTTCGGGGGGTACGGGGCCCAGGCGGGGCCTAGGGGGTGGTCACCACTTGACCTGGTGGAACTCCATCGTCCCGAAGGTCGTGAAGTCCATCGCGTAACTCCACAGCGCGTACCTCTGCTCATCGGCGCGGCGATAGGTCTTGCCGAAACCGTTGTCGACGATCTCGTTCCAACGGTCGCCCTGTCCGTAGTGCGCGAACAGCCGGTCGTTCCGCCGTGACGCGTCTTCGTCGGACTCCGCCGGGGTCTGGTAGATCACCTCGTGCAGGCGGGCATGCCAGAACGTGAGAAGCATGTGGCCGCCGGCGACCGCATACCCGTACATGACCGCGTCAGCAGCCTTCTCATGATGGTCGGAGAACTCGAGATCGCCGGGGATCCGCACCTCGTCAGGCGTACGCAGCAACTCCGGCAACGGCAGGTCATCCAGGAAGCTGTTCACGAGGGGCGACCCTAGCCTGTGTCCCGCCGCCGAGGAGCCCTAACCCTGCTGCGGCGGCACCCGGTTGAGTCTGCGCCGGACGAACGACGCCATCTTCGCGTCCAGCCGCACATGCAGCTGCGTATGCCCGCAGGCTGCGCAGACGTAGGCGTCGAACACCGGATTCCTCGCTCTGAGGCTGCTTGCTCCCGGCGGGCGGATCCCGGCCTGTGCCACGTACTCGCCCCAGTACACCTCGCCGCCGCCGCACACCCCGCAACGCCCCTTGCGCATGTCCCCATCGGCCATGGGACGAGCCTAGGCGTCCCGCTTCGACGGAAGAGCAGCAGGGGCGCAGGATTCCACGTCCCCACGTCGCCTCGCCTACCCTTTCCTCCATGAGCCGATGGGAAGAGTTGACCGGTGGGACGTCCGGCGAGGACTACGCCGCCAGGTTCGCGGCGCTGGCCGACAGCGGCAAGAACATGCACGGCGAGGCCCAGTTCTGCGCCGCGCTGGTGCCCGCCGGGGCGCGCGTCCTGGACGCCGGGTGCGGCACCGGCCGGGTCATGATCCGCTTGGCGGAGCTCGGGTACGACTGCGTCGGGGTCGATCTCGACGCCTCCATGCTGGCCGTGGCGCGCAAGCAGGCGCCTGAACTCCCCTGGATCCAGGCCGATTTGGCCACACTCGACCCGGCGGACCTCCCTGGTGACGGTGACGGTGAAGGTGACGCCGGCTTCGACCTCGTGGTCGCCGCCGGCAACATCTTCCCGCTCCTCGCGACGGGCACCGAGGCCACAGTGGTCGGCCGCCTGGCCGCGGTGCTGCGTCCGGGCGGCCTCCTCGTCGCCGGATTCGGCCTGGACCGAGCCCACCTGCCGGTACCGCCCAGCATCACCCTGCAGGAGTACGACGCCTACTGCGCCGAGGCCGGCCTCACCCTCGTCGACCGCTTCGCGACCTGGGACGCGGAACCCTACGAGGGCGGTGGCTACGCCGTCAGCGTCCATCGGGCGCATCGCGATGCACCTGGTCACGGGCGCCCTCAGTGAGCTCTGCCGAGCCGTTCACCCGTATCAAGATCCGCGTCGCCGCAGCCTTGTTCAACGGCGATGAGGCCGCCCTCATCCACCGCACCAAGGACGGTCAGGACCAGTACACCCTGCCGGGCGGTAACGTCGAACCCCGCGAGCCCGTCCATCGGGCCCTCGCGCGTGAACTCGACGAAGAACTGGGCCTCGGCCTCGCAGACGCGGGCAGTGTCCCGCAGCTGACCTGGATTCAGGACGCCATGGTCACCCGCCCCGGTTCCACCCCGCCTCGCAAACTCCACCTGGTCTTTCGCGTCCACATCGACGATTCCACCCGCGCTCGCTTGCGCACTGTCGAGCACGACGACACCAACTACCGCTGGATCTGACCCCCGTGGAGGGCGACGGCCCGTCCCGACGCCCCCCCGCAACCATCGATGAGGCGGGCTGAACCCATCGATCAGGCGAGCTTCACGTCGGTGCAACCGTGCTCGCCCGCGGAGCGCTCGGCGAACTGCTGCAGTGCTTCTCGCGCGTAACGGCGCTGCGGCTCGGGGTCGTTGTCGTAGGCGCGGTAGTCGATGGCGAACACCGCCTCCCGTGGCGAGCCAGGGCACGTCGCCTCCGCCCGGAACAGGTAGTCCGTCCGCAGCGGGTCGGTCGACTCGAACTCCCTGCCGGTCTGCGTCTTCCAGCGCTGGTCGTCCGCGAAGGTTCCGTAATAGGCGGACAGGCGGAACAAGGACCGGCCCTTGTCGTCGATCAGCAGGCAGTCCTCGACCGGCGCGCGGCCGACCGCTGTCTCATGGGCACGCGTGATCAGCCAACCCGGTGTGACGCCTGCGCACGTGCCGTCCGCCGCGGTGAGGGACGGCGCGGCGGGGTAGGTCTCCCGCCGGTGAGCCAGCGGCTCGACCTGCTCGACGCGTCCGCCGGACCGGGCGTCGCAACCGTACTCGCGGGCGGCGGCGTCCGCGGTCCTCGTCGCGAACCGGGCCAGCCGTACGCGCTGCGCCGGCTCCTGGTACGACTGCGGGCCCCAGTGGCTCACGAACACGGTCAGGCTGTCGCCGGCGCGCGGCCCGTTCGTGTTCCGGCAGTCGGAGACGACGGTCGCGGTCGCGCCGTCGTCGTCGACGTTCACCATGCCGGACCAGCCGGCGCCGATCGGCACGGGGACGGAGGTGTAGGGAGAGGTGGCGTCCCGCCCGGAGACGGTGTGCGGGCCCCACGCCTTGGAGCGCCACTCCATCGTGACCACGGCCCGCTGCCGGTACCCGCCGGGTCCGTCCAGCCAGCAGGTGACCGGCGGGCTGCCCTCGTCCGAAGACTTCCCTCCCGCCACGTCGCTGTGGCTCGTCCTGCCGCTGACGTCGTCGGTGCCGAGCAGCGCGCGCGTGTGCTCGACGGACACCGCGCCGTCACAGGCATCGGCCACGGACCGCTCGTCGCGCCACCTGTCGTAGCCACCGCTGAAGTAGAAGTACCCCGCGGCGACGACGAGCAGCGCCAGCACCCCGGCACCCGTTCGTCTGCCCCGCCTGACCAGTGTCTCCCGCTTCACTTCACGCCCCCCGTTGTCTTGTCATGAACAGGGACGTGACCTTAGCGGTTCAGCTGCCGAAGGGGATGTCCCGGCTCGTGGCCATGCGGCGGCTGTCCGGGTGCGCCTCGACGTAGTCGCGGATGTACGAGAGCGACTCCCGTACGCCGCTGTCGTCCGTGCCGCAGCCCTTCAGGCCGCTGACGCCGTCGGGGTAGCAGGACATCCGGTTGCCGTAGATCAGCGCGTCCACGGCGGCGCCGCCGTCGGAGTCGGCGGAGGTGTCAAGGAGGGTCTCGGCGCGCTCCCGGTCGCCGGGGCCGACGGTCCAGCCGACCGTGCGGGCGAGCTCGCCGCGGTCCCGGGCCTTCCCGCCGGCCTGCAGCTCCGCGCGGATGCTGCCGAACTTCAGGGCCATGCTGAACAGGCCGTTGTCCATCACACGCTGGTTCTGCGCGATGGCCGCGCCGTGCTCGGCGTAACCGTCTCGGACGTCCGCGTAGTCGCCGCTGTAGGCGACGCCTTCCTTACTGTTCAGGCTGCCCGTCACGTCCTTCCAGCCGCGGCCGCCCTCGGTTCCGTAGAAGCCGTAGAGCACCCGGATGCCCTGGCTCTCCAACTTGTTGCGGGCCAGATCCCGCAGCGCGACCGCAGAGCACTGCTTCCGCTTCGGATCACTGCTCTCGCACCAGTCGGGGTTCTTCATGTCCAGCCAGACGAACGAGACCTGACGCCCCGTCCGATGCTCCTTGGCCACCTGGTCGAACATGTCGGCCATCGTGTCGCCGTAGCTGGTGAGGGTGCCGTCGTGGTCGGCCCACCAGCCTTCCTTCCAGGCCGTGGCGTCGATCTCCAGGGCGTTGGCGCCGTCCCGGAGCGCCGCGGTCACGCCCTGAGTGGTGAGCACGCGGTGAGCGATGGCCCAGGTGGGCCGCTGCTGGCCGTGGCCGGCCCGCTCCGCGGACTCCTTGCCGGACTCCTTGCCGGACTCCTTGCCGGAGTCCTGGGCGGGTGCGGCGCTCTGGGTCGCGGCTGCGGCCGCGGTGCCGACGGCGGCGGTGCAGAAGGCCAGGGCCAGCGGAAGCAGTGTCCTGCGGCGTCTGCGTACGGCGCTCATCCGGACGGGGTCCTCTCTGTCGTTCCGGGCTGCCGCGTGGGGGATGGCAGCCCGCTCGCTGTCCGGCGCCCGGGGTGCGGCCTGGGCGGACAGCAGGCAAAACTCGTAGGAGCTTATGCGGACTTACCATCCGGTAACCAGTGAGTGTGACGTAAGTAACCGGTCGGTAACCTGGCCCTCGCGGTGCCGTCGGGATTCACCGGGTTCCTCCGAGGGTGCCCCATCCTTCAGGGCGGGGAGGAATCGGACTCCTGCGGAGCAAGGCGGTGCAAGTCGAATCGCCGCTGGGCGCGATTCGGCGTCCACCATCGGTGCTCGTGAGGAGCTCCGAGTTGATCGACGGGGCTCAACTGTCAGTCCTCCCGGGTAGGTTGATGTGCATGGCTGCGGGAGCGAAGGCGGATGGTGCCGGGTGTGCTCGGTACACGTACCGTCTGCGCGTGTCCGGTTCGGCGCAGCGTGCGCTGGAGGCCGAGTGGGAGCGCTGCCGTTGGATCTGGAACGAGTGCGTCGCGAAGTCCAAGGCCGTGGATGAAGCGGCGAAGGCGAGCGGCGAGAAGCTGGCTTGTGGGCCGGCCCGGCTCGACCGGATGCTGACCGAGGCCCGCAAGAGCACAGCCTGGCTGCGCGCGGGTTCGTCTGTCCCTCAGCAGCAGCTCATACGTGACTTCGGCAAGTCCCGCGCCAAGGCGTTGAAGGACATCACGGACCGGTTGCCGGTACGACAGCGGGCTGGGATGCCCCGGTTCAAGCGGAAGCGCGAGACCTCTCCGACGCTGAACTACACGAAGCGCGGCTTCCGGCTGAAGGACGGTCGCCTGCATCTGGCGGGTGGGATCGTCGTACGGCCGGTGTGGTCGAGGGAACTGCCTGGGCCGCCCTCGTCGGTGCGTGTGTACCGCGACAGCATCGGGCACTGGTACGCGTCGTTCGTGACCAGGGCCGTGACCGATGAACTGCCCGCCACCGGGCGGGTGATCGGCATCGACTGGGGTGTGGCGGAGACCGCGACCACTACGTCCGACGGCCACGACCTTCCTCACGCCCAGCACGGAAGGAAGGCCCAGGCCAAGCTGTCGCGGTACGACCGGATGATGGCCCGGCGCAGGCCGAAGAAAGGCCAGGCTGCCTCGAAGGGCTACCGCAAGGCGAAGAAATTGCGGGCCAAGGCCTGCAAGAAGATCGCCCGGCAGCGCGAGGACACCGGCCGTAAGTGGGCGAAGAGGGTGGTCCGCGATCACGACAAGGTTGCGGTGGAGGACTTCCGCCCGAAGTTCCTCGCGAAAACCACCATGGCCCGCAAGGCCGCTGACGCCGCGATCGGCGCTACCAAGAAGGCCCTGATCGAGATGGGCCGCAAGCACGGGAGGAACATCCGCCTCGTGCATCCCGCGCACACCACGATGGACTGCGCACAGTGCGGAGCGAGAACCAAGCACGCACTTCCGCTCTCCGAGAGAACCTACGCCTGCACCGCGTGCGGAGCCGTCTTGCCCAGGGACAAGAACTCCGCGCGCGTGATGTTGGTCCGGGCAGGTTGGAACCCGGATGGTGCTGAGGGCGCAAGACCTGTGGGAGCGCTGCTCCCGCAGGCGGCCTGAGCCATGAATCCCCACACACGCCCGAAGGTGCCGTGCAAGCGGCGTCCGGCCGCCAGGACGGACGGGAACCCCCACCTTCAGGCGGGGGAGCCTTCAATTCATCTCCCCAGCCCGACCGACGAGGAGACACAGGATGCAGTCCCAGGGAATCAGCAGGCGCGCGATGCTCGCGGGGGTGGGCGGCGTCGGCACCGCCGTGGCCCTCGGTGCGCTCGGCCGGCAGGCGATGGCGGCCGAGGACAGCACGGCCAAGTTCCCGCTGCCGGCCAAGCGCGAGTTGAACGTGCTGGTCACGGGAGACGCGGGCACCGGCACCCCCGCCCAGTTCGCCGTCGCGGCCGCCGCGCGCAAGCTGTGCGAGAAGCGCGGCGTCGACCTCGCCATCGGACTCGGCGACAACATCTACGAGAACGGCCCCGAGGACGTACTGGACGACGAGTTCAGCACGAAGTTCGAGGAACCCAACAAGGGCATCGACGTCCCCTGGCTGATGGTGCTCGGCAACCACGACACCAGCGGCATCATCCCCGGCAGCGGCGGCCGCCCCTCCCGCGGCGACCACGAGATCGCCTACCACCGGCACTCCGCCCGCTGGTACATGCCCGACCGCCACTACTCCGTGGCCGTCCCCCAACACGCCCCCGTCGCCGAGTTCTTCGCCATCGACACCACACCCCTCTCCTCGTACGTCCTGCAGACCGACCCCGAGTACCACTGGGACGGCCCCTTCGCCCACAAGCAGCGCGCCTGGCTGGCCGATTCACTCGCCGCGTCCGACGCCCGCTGGAAGTTCGTCTTCGCCCACCACCCGCTGCGCAACAACGGCACGCACGGCAACGCGGGCGCGTACGAGGGCATCACCTGCGGCGACTACATGAGCGGCAAGCACGTCAAGAAGCTGTACGAGGAAGTGGTCTGCGGCAAGGCCGAGTTCATCCTCTCCGGCCACGACCACACGCTCCAGATCCTGGACACCGCCGCCGACCACCAGGGCACCCAGCAGATCGTCTGCGGCGCCGCCGCCAAGACCAAGGGCAAGGCCGACCGGCCCGAGAACAAGGAGCTCTGGGCGGCCTACGACACCCTCGGCTTCATGATGCTCTCGATCAACGCCGACCGCGTCACCACGGACGCGTACACCGTCGACCCGGAGACGTCCGAGTACCGGCACGCGTACCGGCATACGCGGACGGAGCGGATCGGGGGGCGTCAGTAGGTCAGGCAGGGGCCGCCAGTAGGCCAGGACCGACCAGAAGACGCCACTTTGTCCTCGCCGACCGCGACCGGGCCCAGGCCATCCGTCCCCGTCCTGGCGGTGGTGCTCGCCGTCGCCGTGGTGGGCGGGGGCGGGTGCGCGCTGTGGAGGGCGCACCGGCGCGCGGTCCGGCAGGACCGGCAGTGGCGGGCGCAGGAAGAGGCCAGAGAGCGGGAGTTGCCGATGCCTGAGGTCGATGCGCTGTCCTGGCAGGACTTCGAGAAGTACGTCGCCGATCTGTGCCGTCGGGACGGCTGGACGGGGAACGGCCTCGGCCAAGCCCTTGAAGGACAGGTCGAGGTGCGCGAGGTCGGATGGGTGAACTCCACTGGTGCCACGCTGAGTTGGCCGTGAACGGCAGACCGGTCACGGCGCCGTGACCTGGGGTGCCAGGTCGAGATTGCACTCGCTCAGGCTCGCTTCAGCCTGGTTCCCTTCAGCGGTGCGGCGGCGGTTGGCCTGGCCATAGGGCTCGCCGTCACGCTGACCAGGGTTTTCCTCCGAACTGTCATGCCCCTGGCGGAAGTTGACCAGAAGCAGGGGAAGCGGCCACCTTCAACAGCGCGCCGGCCAGGGACCGCCAACCACATCGCAAAGGAAGTTCTGCAAAAACACTTTTGGAAAACAGCTGCGCGCTCTAGCCTCCCGCCATGGTCAGCGACGAACAGAGACGCGTACTCGATCCCGAGCAGGACGCGGCAGCCCTGAAGGCCCTCACGCACCCGTTGCGTATCCGACTCCTCGGCCTGCTGCGGCAGGACGGTCCGGCCACCGCCACCGAACTCGCGGCCAGCACAGGGGAGTCGTCCGCGTCCACCAGCTATCACCTGCGAGTCCTGGCGAAGTACGCGTTCGTCGCCGAAGCCGAGCACCGTGACGGGCGGGAGCGCCGCTGGCAGGCCGTGCACGCCGTGACCTCCTGGAGCAACGAAGCCATGGAGGCCTCACCCGGAAGCCGCGCCTACGTCAGCTTGTCGCGCAGGGCCCAGATCGAGCACTTGGAGAGATCACTCGACCGGCACGAGGCCGACATAGCCGAGGGGCGGCTGGGACAGGAGTGGGTGGAGCCTTCCGGGATCAGCGACTTGATGCCCCGTATGACCCCCGAGTCGCTCACCGAACTCTGGGAGCTCCTGGAACGGAAGCTGGAGGAACTGACCGCCCGCGACGCGCTGGATCCGCGCGCCGCACAGGTCGTGCTCCTCACCGCCGGGCTCCCCCTGGCGCCGCGCGACCGGGCCGCGGAGCCGGACACATCTCCCGACACGGCGGCAGACGCCGAGCACGCGTCATGACGGAACCGCTGGACATACGCGCCGCACGCCGCCGCTACATCACGGTCTGCGTCCTGTTCTGGCTGCCTCTCGGACTGGCCATCGCGCCCCAGATCCTGCTGTTCACCGAGCGCGGTATGACCATGACGGCCATCGCGGGCTTCTTCGCCGCGCATTCCCTCACCGCCGCCGCGCTGGAACTACCCACCGGAGGACTGTCCGACGTCCTGGGACGCCGTACGGTTCTGGCCACCGCAGGCCTGCTGAACCTGACCGCCCTGATCATCGGGGGCCTGGGCACCGCACCCTGGCTGCTCGGCCTGGGCATGGCCCTGCTCGGCGCGGGCCGTGCCCTGTCCAGCGGACCGGCCGAAGCCTGGTACGTCGACACCGTCCAGGCACACTCCGGGCCCGACGCCGATCTGCGCACCGGACTGGCCCGCGGCTCCTCCGCGACCTCCGCCGCACTCGCCACCGGCACCCTCCTCGGCGGCGCCCTGCCCTGGCTGCTCGGCCTCGGCCCCGACCTCGGCGCCCAACTGCGCGAGGCGAGCGCCGAGTTGGTGCTTCCCCTTTCGGTTCCGATGCTCCTTGGCGCGGTGGTCGAGGCCGCCTTCGTGCTGTACGTCCTGACCGCGCTGCGGGAGCCGTCCCGACCGGCAGCCACCTTGCACGACGTACTCCGAGGCATCCCGGCGACCGTCGTGGACGGACTGCGGCTGGGAGGCCGCGACGCGCTGGTCCGCCGGGTGCTCCTCAGCGCAGGAGCCGCCGGCAGTGCCCTGGCCGTGATCGAACTGCTCACGCCGGGCCGGGCCGCGGCTCTCACGGGCGCATCGGAGTCGGGGGCGGTGCTCTTCGCCGCACTCGCCTGCACCGGATTCATCTGCGCGGGCATCGGCAGCCACCTCGCACCGCTGACCGCTCGGCTCGCCGGACGTTCCGAACGTGCGGTCCTGGTGAGCCTCGGCGCAAGCGCGACAGGCCTGCTTCTGCTCGGCGCCACCGCGGCGTTCACAGGAAAGGCCTCCCTGCTCCTCGCGGCCATCGGCTACGCCCTGGTCTACCTCGGGCTGGGCGCGGCGGGGCCGAGCGAGAACGACCTCTTGCACCGCCGCGTCGCCAGTGCGGGCCGGGCCACCGCGCTGTCCATCCAATCTCTGGCTCTGCAACTGGTGGCAGCTCTCACCGGCTTGATCATCGGCCTGCTTCCGGCCGGCCCCCTCCCCTGGCTGCTGGGAGGCGCCGTGTTGCTCGCCGGAGCCGCCCTGTGGATTCAGCGCAGCGCTCCCACACCCGAGACCCGGACGGCAACACCTCAGCCGCACACCGTGCCGTCCGACCCGAGCGCCCAGACGGGTACGTACGGGAGAGCGTGACGTCGTCCCCGCGGGGCCCTCGACCGGTCAGTAGTAGGCGCTCATGATGTCGGTGGCCCAGTCGGGCTGGACGGTGTCGCCCTGCGGCCCGAACTCGGTCATGTACGGCTTGATGTCGAGGACGGGGCTGCCGTCGACCGCGTCCAGGCCCTGGACGTGCAGGTCGAGTCCGTCGACGTGCAGCAGGCGGCAGCGGGAGACGCCGATGCGGTTGGGCCGGTTCTTGCCGCGCTGCGCGAAGATGCCGACCAGGGGCCAGTCGGTGTTGCCGCGCGGGTGACGGGCGCCGCTCTGGATCTTCGCCACGGGGACGCGGTCGAAGTGGTAGACGATCTCCAGGTGCGAGAACGCGTCCAGGCCGGCCAGGGCGTCCTCGCCGAACTGCTCGCCGTCCAGGCAGATCACGGACTCGACCTTGCCCCAGTCGTCGTCGTAGACCTCCTCGCGGCCACCGACCACCCGGCCCACCGGGACCGACACCACCTGGGCCGAGGTGTTGTTCTCGGACATCTGCCGTGCCTTTCTGTCGGAACTTGTCATCACTGTGCGGGAGTTGGCGGCGGTCCTCGGCCGTCCGTCCCGTACGCCGTGGAGGAGCTGCCCGGTCTCAGACGGGGAGCGCGCCGGGGAATCGGGATGTGGGTACGTCGGGGTGCGTGCCGGAGATCCATCCGTGTCCCTGCGTACGGGTTTCAGGGACGAAGCCGCAGTGGACGGAGAGGTTGCGGGCGGCGGCGCTCGTGTAGGGGCAGCCGTTGGCGTATTCCGCGGCTTCCCGGGGGTCCGATGCGTCGTCCCGGTACTTGATCTCGAAGGGCAGCGGGTCTCCCGTGAACTGCGGGTCTCCGTATGTGCTGTAGCCCCGCACGAGGCGCCCGTCGCGGGCGACGTACCAGTTCTCGGCCTCGTGGTACGGGTCGACGCTGTAGAAGTGCGCTTCACCGCATTTCCGGCTGAGTCTGTCGGCGAGCGTGAAACCGCTGTGGTCGTCGATGAACGAGTCGCCCCAGAGGAGCCGCCAGTTCCTGATCGGGAGTGTCCTGTCTCTGTTCGTCAACTCGGGTGTGATGAAGACTCGGTGGGCCGAATCCTGCGAGCCCTGGGATCCCGGTGAGCCCTGCGGGTGCGGCAGCTCGATGCGGTCGGTGAACCTCGTGGCGGCGGCCACGCCCATCTCCGTGGTGGCGGGGCGCAGGTCGTGCAGTCCCAGAACGGATACGGCGTCCTGAGTTCGGTCTGCGGGGAACGCCAGCCAACGGCCCGTGTCCGCAGGGAGCCTGACGGGGAGTTCCGCGAGGAGTTTGATCCGTACGAGACGCTCCACCGCGCTTCGGTCGGCGCGGTCGAGGCTCTCGCCGCCGCCGAGTGCGGCCAGGGCCACCAGAGCCTTGCCGCGCAGGCGGCCGGGGCCCTGCCGCCGGATGTGCCGAAGACGGCGTTCCGCCTCCGTGCCCAGACGCCGCAGCACAGGCTCGGCGTCGCCGAGGCCCGCCGAGCCGCCCTCGCGGACGTACGGCAACACATGGTCGACGGCTTCTGCGCCGAGCGCGACGAGAGCATCCACCGCGGCCTTCCAGGTACCGCGGTCCGAGGCGGAGAGGTTCCGCGCGTGGGCGTCGACTGAATCCGGCATAAAACACAGCCTAGTTGTCGTGCAGCGGCTGCGGATTGAGCAGTGACGGCAGTAGTGAGCTTCAGCTCGTCACACCGAAGTCGTGCCCCGCCCACGCCACGTCGTCCGCCTGCACGCCAGGGGCCCCGGCCAACGTGGTAGGGGTCATCGTGGTGAACGCGTGGACTTCCCGATGGAGGTGGGACTGGTCGGCGTAACCGCACTCCGCCGCGACTCGGGACGCGGGCTCGGCAGCCCCTACCGCGTCGACTACTGCTTCGTCTTCGAACTCCGTGCCGGCCTCTTCACCCGGGTCCGCGAATACGCAGACACGGCCCGCGGACACCGCATGGTCTTCGGCGAACGTACGCAGCACTGACCTCCCCAGGCCGCCCAACCTCACCGCCCCACCGCATACCCCTGCATCCCCCGCGGGTTCGCCGCCGCGCTCAGTACGCCCGTGCGCGGGTCGCGGGCGACTGCGCAGAGGCGGCCCTCGGACCAGGGGTCGCCGACCGTGACGTCGTGGCCGCGGGAGCGCAGGTCCTCGATGACGTCGGCCGGCATGCGGGACTCCACCGTGACGCTGCCGGGGCGCATCCCGCGCGGGTAGAAGGAGCCGGGGAAGGAGTCGTTGTGCCAGTTCGGGGCGTCGATGGCGCCCTGGAGGTCCCAGGAGCCGCGTACGGCGGCGCGCAGGGCGACCGACAGGAAGAAGTGGAGCTGCCACTGGTCCTGCTGGTCGCCGCCGGGGGTGCCGAAGGCCATGACCGGGACGCCGTCCTTGAGCGCGAGTGACGGCGTCAGCGTCGTACGGGGGCGCCTGCCCGGGGTCAAAGAGTTCGGCAAGTCCTCGTCGAGCCAGGCCATTTGGAGGCGCGTGCCGAGTGGGAAGCCGAGCTCGGGGACGACGGGGTTGGACTGGAGCCAGCCGCCGGAGGGCGTCGCGGCGACCATGTTGCCCCAGCGGTCGACGACGTCGACATGGCACGTGTCGCCCCTGGTGGCACCGTCCTCGGCGACCGTCGGCTCGCCCGCGCCCGCCGCCGGTACGCCCATCGCGTCGAAGCCGGGCTCGCCCGACGCGACCGCGAGAGCCTGCCGGCTGAGTTTCGGCTCGCGCCCCTCGGGGCTGCCGGGGCGCAGCTCGTACGAGGCCTTCTCGCCGATCAGCGCGCGCCGCGCGGCGTTGTAGCCGTCCGAGAGGAGTGTCGGGAGGAGCGCCGGGGCCGGGACCTCGGCCGCGTCCCCGTACCAGGCCTCGCGGTCCGCCATCGCGAGTTTGCAGCCCTCGATCAGCAGGTGGACGTACTCCGCCGAGCCGTACGCGGGCAGTTCCTCGACGGGCGGAAGCAGCGCCAACTGCTGCAGGAAGGCCGGGCCTTGGCTCCAGCCGCCGGCCTTGCACAGCGTCCAGCCGTTCCAGTCGTACGTGGCGGGCGCCTCGTACGTGGCCTGCCAGCCGGCCAGGTCGGCGGCCGTCAGTGTGCCCGTGTGGCGCGTGCCGCTGGTGTCCATGGTGGGCCGCTGCGCCTGTGCGACGAGGGCCTCGGCGATGAAGCCCGCGCGCCAGATCTCGCGGGCGTTCTCGATCTCCTGCTCGCGGTCGTCGTGCGCGGCCTCGGCGAGCAGGCGGCGCCAGGTGGCGGCGAGCGCCGGGTTGCGGAAGAGCTCGCCCGGCTGCGGGGAGCGGCCGCCGGGCAGGTACACGTCCGCCGACGAGGTCCACTCGGCCTCGAACAGCTCGCGTACGGTCTCGACGGTCTCGCCGACGCGCTCGACGGGCGCGTGGCCGTCCTCGGCGTAACCGATGGCGTACTTGAGGACCTCGGCGAGCGTTCGGGTGCCGTGGTCGCGGAGCAGCAGCATCCAGGCGTCGAAGGCGCCCGGCACCGCGGCGGCCAACGGGCCCGTGCCGGGGACGAGTTCGAGGCCGAGCTCGCCCCGGTAGTGGGCGATCGTCGCGCCGGCCGGGGCGACGCCCTGGCCGCACAGCACCTGCGGTGTTCCGCCGGCGGGCGCCAGGATGATCGGGACCTCCCCGGCCGGGCCGTTGAGGTGCGGCTCGACGACGTGCAGGACGAAACCGGCGGCGACGGCCGCGTCGTACGCGTTGCCGCCCTCCTCCAGGACGGCCATCGCGGACTGCGAAGCCAGGTAATGCGTGGAGGACACCATGCCGAAGGTGCCTTGCAGGGTCGGGCGGGTGGTGAACATGTCCAGGCTCCAGGTCAGTTGTGCGTGTTCGCGGCCGCCGCGTCGGGCGCGGTGCCGTCCTCGGCGACCAGGTGGCAGGCCGCCTGCCGTTTCCCGTCCGGCAGGGTGCGCAGGGCCGGGACCTCGGTCCTGCAGCGGTCCTCCGCGAGCGGGCAGCGCGTGTGGAAGCGGCAGCTGTCGAACACGCCGCGCGAAGGGCGTCCTGCCGGGGTGGTGGTCGGGCGACGGGCGGGCGGATCGAGGGGGCTGGGGAGTTCGCCGCTGAGGACGATGCGCTCGCGGGTGCGCTGCGCCCCCGGGTCCGGTACGGGCGCCGCCGACAGGAGCGCCTGGGTGTACGGGTGTTTGGGGTCGGCGAACAGTGCGGCCGTGGGCGCTTCCTCGACGATCTGCCCGAGGTACATCACGGCGATCCGGTCGGCGAGGAACTCCACCGCCGCCAGGTCGTGGGTGATGAACAGGCAGCCGAAGCCGCGGTCCCGCTGCAGGTCCGCCATCAGGTTCAACACCGAGGCCTGCACGGACACGTCGAGCGCGGACGTCGGCTCGTCGGCCACCACCAGGTCGGGCTCGCAGGACAGGGCGCGGGCGATGGACACGCGCTGCCGCTGGCCGCCGGAGAGCTGGTGCGGGTGGCGGTCGGCGTGCTCGGGGCGCAGGCCGACCTGCTGCAGGAGCTTCTCGACGCGCCGGCGGGCCTCCTCGCCCTTGGCGATGCGGTGCAGCCTGAGCGGCTCGGCGACGATCTCGCCGATCGTCATGCGCGGGTCGAGCGAGGAGGACGGGTCCTGGAACACCAGGTGGAACTTCCGGCGCAGCGGCCGCAGTCGACGCCGCGACAGGTTCGTCACGTCCGTACCGGCTATGTGCACGCTGCCGGAGGTCGGCTCGTCGAGTCGTACGGCGATCCGGCCGACGGTCGACTTCCCGCTGCCGGACTCGCCGACCAGGCCCACGACCTCGCCCCGGCCGACGGTGAGGCTGACCCCGTCGACGGCGCGCACCGGGCCGAAGTGGCGGGTGAGGGCGCGGAGTTCGAGGGCTTGCTCGTACGCGGTCTCCGCGGCGTGCTCGGCCGCGTTCCCGGTCGCCTTGTCGTTCATCGGGCCTCCACCTCGTGCGGGTGCCAGCAGGCGGCTCGGTCCAGCTGCGGGCGCTCGGCGGTGCACCTCTCGGTCGCGCGCGGGCAGCGGGGCGCGAAGGTGCACGCGTCCGGCTGGGCCTCCAGGCTCGGCACCAGGCCGGGGATCTCGGGCAGCCGCCGTTTGCCCTCCGCACCGGGTTTGAGCACGGCCCCCAACAGGCCGTTGGTGTAAGGGTGTCGGGGCTGCGCGTACAGCTCATGCACCTCGCCGTGTTCGACGACGCGGCCCGCGTACATCACCAGGACCCGGTCGGCGATGTCGGCGACGACGCCGAGGTCGTGGGTGATCAGGACGATCGCGGTGCCGAGGCGTTCGCGCAGCGACCGCAGTACGTCGAGGATGCCCGCCTGCACGGTCACGTCGAGCGCGGTCGTCGGCTCGTCGGCGATGAGCACCGACGGGTCGCAGGCGACGGCGATGGCGATCATGACGCGCTGGCGCATGCCGCCGGACAGCTGGTGCGGGTACTCGCCGACGCGTCGGCGCGGGGCGGGGATGCCGACCAGGTCGAGGAGTTCGACGGCGCGCTCGGCGGCCTGCTTGCGGCTGAGGCCCTGGTGTCTGCGCAGCACCTCGCCGATCTGCCGGCCCACGGTGAGCACCGGGTTGAGCGAGGTCATCGGCTCCTGGAAGATCATCGCCAGGTCGTTGCCGCGGACCCGGGCGAGCTCCTTCTCGCTCGCGCCGACCAGTTCACGGCCGCCGAGCCGCACCGAGCCGGTGACCGTCGCGGTCGGCGGCAGCAGGCCCATCGTCGCCATCGACGTGACGGACTTTCCGCAGCCGGACTCGCCCACGACCGCGAGGACTTCGCCGGGCCGCACTTCGTAACTGATGTCGTCGACGGCGTGCACGGTGCGCCCGCCGGACCGGAAGGAGACGGACAGGTCGCTCACTTTCAGTACAGGCTCGGTCATCGGGTCGCTCCACGGGGGTCGAGGACGTCCCGCAGGCCGTCGCCGAGCAGGTTGAAGGCGAGCGTCGCGGCGACGATCGCGAGACCGGGGAAGACCGCCATCCAGGGCGCGGCGGCCAGGAAGGACTGGGCGGAGGACAGCATCACGCCGAGCGACGGCTCGGGCGGCTGCACGCCGAGGCCCAGGAAGCTGAGCAGCGCCTCGCCGATGATCGCGGCGGGGATGCCGACGGTGGCCTGGACGGTCAGCGCCGAAGCGGCGTTGGGCAGGATGTGCCGGAAGAGGACGGTGCCGTCGCCGCCGCCGTTGGCGACAGCGGCGGCCACGAAGTCCACGTTCTTCAGGCGGAGGGTCTCGGCGCGGGTGATGCGGATGACGGCCGGGACCTGCGAGATGCCGATCGCGATCGTGGCGTTCAGGAGGGACGGGCCGAGGATGGCGGCCAGGCCCACGGCGAGCACCAGGAACGGGAAGGCCAGCATCGTCTCGGTGATCCGGGACACCGTCGAGTCGGCGAACCTGCCGTAGTACCCGGCGAGCAGCCCGAGCGGCACGCCCACCACGAACGCCAGGACCACCGCGAGCAGGCCGACCTGCAGCGAGGCGCGCAGCCCGTGGAAGACGCGGGAGAGCTGGTCGCGGCCGAGGTCGTCGGTGCCGAGCCAGTGGGACCAGGAGGGCTGGGCGAGCGCGTTCTCGAAGTCGGCCTGCGCCGGGTCGTACGGGGAGATCAGCGGGGCGAGCAGCGCGGCAAGGACGAAGAGCGCCGCGATGACCCCGCCGGTCAGGGCGAGCCGGTCGCGGAGCAGGGCGCGGGTCCGGGTACCGCCTGCCGCGCGGGCGAGGCGGGCGCGTGTCGGGCTCGTCAGCGCTGTTGTCGAGGTCGTCGGGGTTGTCGGGGTTGTCATCGGGGAGCACCTCCGAGCCGGATCCGCGGATCGATCACCGAATACGCCACGTCCACAAGGAGGTTGATCAGGATGTACGCCGCCGAGGTGCACAGCACGACTCCTTGCAGCATCGCGTAGTCGCGGGTGAAGACGGCGTCGATGGTGAGCTTGCCGAAGCCCGGCAGGACGAAGATCTGCTCGGTGACGACGGCGCCGGAGATCAGCTGGCCGAGTTGCAGGCCGAGGATGGTGACGACGGTGACCAGGGAGTTGCGCAGCGCGTGGCTGCCGATGACCTGCCTGCGGCTGAGCCCCTTGGCGCGGGCCGTGCGCACATAGTCCGCGGACAGCGAGTCGAGCATCGCGGCGCGGGTCTGGCGCATGACGACGGCGGCGAGCCCGGAGCCGAGGACGATCGCGGGCAGCACCATGCGGCGCAGGTTGTCGACCGGGTCGACGCCGAAGGGCACGTAACCGGAGGCCGCGAAGACGGGTACGGCGATGGCGAGGGAGAGGACCAGGACGATGCCGAGCCAGAAGTTCGGCACCGAAAGGCCGAGCAGGGCAAGGCCGTTGGCGAGCCACTCCGAGGGGCGGCCGCGGCGCACGGCCGCGATCACGCCCGCGCCGATGCCGACGACCACGGCGAACAGCAGGGACAGGAGCGCGAGTTCGACGGTGACGGGCAGCGCGCCCACGATCGCGTCGTCGACCGGGAGGCCGGTGCGCGCGGAGACGCCCAGGTCGCCGGTGACGGCGTGGGAGACGAAGCGCCAGTACTGCTCGAAGATCGAGTCGTTCAGGCCGTACTGCTCGCGGATCGCGGCGAGCGCCTCGGGGCTGCGTTCCTCGCCGGCCAGGGCGAGGGCCGGGTCGCCGGGGATCGCCCGGACGCCCGCGAAGACCACGACGCTGACGAGGAAGAGGGTGATCAGCGACTGCCGGAGCCGCTTGAGGAGATAGTGGTTCATCGCGCGTACCCCGCAGACTTCACGCGGACCAGGCCGTCGCCGTAGACCCGCAGTCCGGCGATGTCCTTCCCGGCGACGACGTAGTTCTTCTGCCGGTAGAGGTAGATGAGGGTGTGCTCGGCGTTGACCTTCTCGGTGAGCTCGCGGTAGATCTTCGCGCGCTCGCCCTGGTCGCCCTCGGTGCGACCGCGTGCGATCAGCTCGTCGATCTTCTCGTCGCCGAGTCCGTACGCGTTCATGGCGCCCCGGGTGGTCAGGAAGCTGGCGATGTTGCCGTCGGGGTCGAGCCGTCCGGACCAGCCGCTGCGGAAGGCGTCGTAGCGGCCGGAGTCGGTCTCCTCCAGCATCGAGGCGTACTCCATGGGCCGCAGGGACACCTGGAATCCGGCGTCCTTGGCCATGGACTGCACGACCTGGCCGAGACGGATGTCCTCGGGGGTGTTGTTGACCGTGTACTCGAAGCGGACGGGCGTCTTCACCCCGGCCTCCTTGAGCAGTTTCTTGGCGCCTTCGACATCGCGCTCGGGGCATTCGCTCGCCCGGACGCCGGGTGCGATGGCGGACTTGGGGGAGACGGGGCCGCAGGCGGGCTCGTACATCCCCTGGAACACGATCTTGTTGATCAGCTTGCGGTCGAGGGACTTCTCGAAGGCCTCGCGGACGCGGACGTCACGGCCGAGCGGGGTGTCGATCCTGCCGGGCTGCTCGCCGAGGCCCTTGGTGTTGCCGACGTTGATGCCGATGCCCTGGTAGCCCATGGAGGGCGAGTTGAAGAGCTTCAGCTTGGGGTCGGTGAGCACGCTGGTGACCTCGACCGGCGTCATCTGGTCGCCGATCTGGACGTCCCCGGAGCGGAGGTTGGCGAGCCGGACGTTGCCGTCGGGGATCGGCCGGTAGATGACCTGGTCGAGGTGCACGGCGTCCGCGTCGTAGTACTTGTCGTCCTTGACGAGCACGATCCGGTCGCCGCCGACGCGCTCCTTGTACTTGAACGGGCCCACGCAGGAAGGGTGGTTGGTGAAGTTCTTCCCGTACTTCTCGATCGCCTTCGGCGAAAGGACCATGCCCGCCCGGTCGGCGAGGACGGTGGGCAGCGGGGTGTACGGCTGCTTCAGCGTGATCCTCACCGAGTACGGCCCGGTGGCCTCGACGCCCTCGACGGGGCCGAGTTCGGTGGCCCGTGCGGAGCCCGCGATGTCGCGGTGCCGCTTCAGGGAGGTGACTACGGCGTCGGCGTCGAGCTTGGTGCCGTCGCTGAAGGTGGCGTCCTCGCGGACGTCGAAGGTGACGGTGCGGCCGTCGTCGGATATCTCCGGCAGCTCGGTGGCCAACTGCGGCACGAGCTGCCCGTCCTCGTCGCTGTCGTACAGCTTCTCGCACATGGACGCGAACACGGTCCGGCCCACGAGGGTCTGGGCGAGCGACGGGTCGAGCTTGTCGGGGTCCGAGGCCAGGGCGACGGTCAACGTGCCCCCGTCCCTGGCCTCCCGGCCGTCGGCCATGTGCGCTCCGTCGACCTCGGTCGCCGGCGACTGCAGCGATGCGCAGCCCCCGGTGGTGACAAGAAGCAGCCCAACTGCCGCTGCTGGAAGCGCTGTTCGGCGCACGGGAAGGTACCTCCTGCCGCAGGAGACCAAGGAATACCGCAGACCGTATTTCGCATACAGTCCGTGCGACAAGGGCTCGTACGGAAGAAGATCGAGACGGGGTTCACGCGGTGACCGTGACGGGGTTTACGCGGTGACCGTGACGGGGTTTACGCGGTGGCCGCCAGGACTGTTCCGTCAGGACGGTTCTGTGAGGACTGTTCCGTGCGGACGTTCCGTCAGGACGGTTCCGTGAGGAAGGTGAGGACGGCGTCGAGGAACTCCTCCTGCGCTTCGACGTTCGCCATGTGCACCGTGGGCAGGACCGTGAACCGCGCGCCGGGGACGGTCGCGGCGAGCTCCTGCCCGTGCCCGGCGGATGTGACGGTGTCGTGCTCGCCCGCGATGACCAGCGTCGGGCTGTGGATCAGCGTGGCCGTGCGACGCAGGTCGTAGTCGCGGACCGCGGCCCAGCTCCCGGCCACGCCCTCGCGCCGCGTGCCGAGCAGGGTGCGGCGGAAGCCCTCGACCACCTCGTCGTCGCCTCGCAGCATGTGGTCCGGGAACCAGTTGTGCAGGAACATCTCCGCGGTGGCCCGCATGTCGGGGGCCGCGAGGAGGTCGGCGATCGGCCGATCCCACTGATTCGCCGGACCGAGGGACGCGGCGGTGTTGGAGAGCACCAGGCGCTCGACGCGCTCCGGTACGTGGATCCCCAACCACTGCGCGACGATCCCGCCCAGAGACAGCCCGAGCACATGCACCCGCTCCAGGCCCAGGCCGTCCAGCAGCTCCACCACGTCGCGTCCGAGGCGGTCCAGGGAGTACGGGCCGCTCGGCACATCGGAGACGCCGTGGCCCCGAGCGTCGTAGCGCAACACCCTGAAGTGCGCGGTCAGAGCGGGCACTTGGCCGTCCCACATGTGGAGGTCGGTGCCGATGGAGTTCGAGAGCAGCAGCACCGGCTTGTCCTCGTCACCGTCGAAGCGGTAGGCGATACGGACGCCGTCGCCGGTGGTGATGGCGGTAAAGGGCTGAGAAGTCATGCCAACTCCAGTGATCCAGCGGTTGGTTACGCACTCAGCCTAGGAACGCCGCCTGCAGACAGCTATTACAAAGATCGAACGAGCCCTGTAGGTTCCCTGGACAATGTCGAACTCGAACTTCACGCTCCACGAACTGCAGTGCTTCAACGCCGTGGTGCTCGACGGCGGTTTCCAGGCCGCCGCCGAGCGACTGCACCGCTCGCACCCTTCCGTGTTCGCGGCAGTCGCCAAGCTGGAACGGCAACTGGGCCTGGACCTCCTTGACCGCTCGGGCTACCGGGTTCAGCTCACCGAGGCGGGGCGGGCCTTCCACCGCAAAGTGCGCCTCCTGCTGCACGAGGCCGAGGAACTCCAGACCTACGCCGAGCAGTTGGCGATGGGCGAAGAGGCCGAACTGCGCGTGGTGCTCGGCGACTTGTGCCCCCTTCCCCCCGTGTTGGAGCTGCTCAGCCGCTTCTTCGCGCAGCGCCCGCAGACTCGGCTGCACCTGCAGTTCGAGACGATCACCGGCCCCTGGGAGCGGCTCCTCGAGGACGAGGCCGACCTCGTCGTGCACCGCGTCCCCAAAAGCGACGTGCGGATGGAGTCGATCGACCTCGGCCGCGTCGCGCTGGTGCCCGTCGTGGCGCCCGGTTTCCTGCCCTTCGCCCCGGACACCGACATCACCCCGCAGCGGATGCAGGCCTTCACCCAGTGCGTGGTCCGGGACTCGGCACGCAACCCGGCCGAACCAGGCCACTTCCTCGTCGAGGGCGCGCCCCGAAGCTCCGTACCGGACCACCTCATGAAGAAGGAGCTGATCCTGCACGGCATGGCGTGGGGCCACCTGCCGCGGTTCCTGATCGAGACCGAACTGCGTGCCGGCAGCCTCCTCTCCATCGCCGGCCGGCACTTCCCCGGCGTGGTCGAGGACCTCTCGGCCGCCCGCCGCCGCGACCGCCCCCACGGCCCGGTCGCCGACCAGCTGTGGACCTTCCTGTCCCGCCATGCACCGGTCCTGCGGCCGGCATTGGGGCGCGTACCGAAGCCGAAGAAGGCCCGTTAGGCAGCCACGTACTCGCCCCTGTCGCCTGACAGACCGGCGGCCCAGCCCACCACGCTCAGCAAGTGCTCGGCCAGCAGCCCTGTGTGCGGCTCGGGCTGTACGAGGAGAGTGGGGCGCCCGTCGGCCGTGCGACGAGCGGCCCAGTCGTGGTCGAGGTCGGTGAAGTCGTCGTCGATCCAGGCGGCCGGGGCGTCGCCGAGCCAAGCGTCCACGTGGTCGCGCTTCCACAGGTAGCCGTTGGGGTGGCTGGTGGTGATCTGTGGGCGGGGCAGGTCCACGTGGGGCAGGGCGGGGAGGTCCAGGAGCGGGCCGAGGAGGGTGGTGGCGTCCTGTCGCCAGCTCGTGCACCAGACCGGGGCGACGAGGCCGGTGCGGAAGACGTTCATGAGCATGGGCCCGTGGGCCGGGCTGAGCCAGATGGGCACGGTGCTGTCGGAGCTGTGCCCGCTGGGGACGACATCGTGGCGGTGGTGGGTGGAGGGTTCGGTCCCGTCGGCGGTCGGGAAGGGGATGAGGACGCCGTCGACGTCAAGGAGCAGGTAGGCAGTGCTGAGCATCGGTTCCTCCGGGGTGTGTGCGTTGCTCAGAGTCGGCGGGCGGAGATCAGCAGCGTGGTCGGCCAGGGGCTGAGCCGGATGTCGTGCAACTCCTGTGCCGAGGCGAGCCGGAGGCCGGCGCGGTCGAGGTGCTTCTCCCAGCGCGGTACGTCGAACTCCCAGCGCGCCAAGGGCAGTCGGGTGCGGTCGGGGAGAGCGATGTGGTCGCGGCGGGGACAGTCGTCGCCGGAGGGGCGCATGCCGCGGCGCCGTGGATGGGGGACGGAGAAGGCGAGCATCCGGCCGGGCTTCAGACGCCCGGCGACAGCCGGGAGCAGGAGGTCCGGGGCTACGAGGCCGATGGCTCCGAAGACGGAGTAGATCCCGTCGAATTGGCCGGTGGCCGACTGGAGGTAGTGCAGGGCGTGTCCCGCCGTGAAGGTGAGGTTGTTCAGGCGTCCGTAGTGCGTGCGGGCCCGGCGGACCTGGAGGGCGACCAGGTCCACGCCGGTGACCCGCGCACCGTGCCGGACGGCGAGGTGCGCGGCGTTGTGGCCGGGGCCGCAGCCGAGTTCGAGGATGCGTTTGCCGCGCAGGTCGTGGCCGAGTGATTCGGCACCCGGGCCGCTGCCGGGGCGAGTCGTCCACTCCATCCGGGCCGGTACGTCCAAGGGTTCGGCGGGGTCGGCGGCGGTGCGTTGGACGGCGTGCGCGTGCCAAGGGGATGTCAGAGGTTGTGCAAGCACCTAGACCTCCAACAACCGTGCGACATCGGTCAGATGGCGGCGTACGACCTTGAGATAGGCCGGGTCCGTGGCCGGGTCGTCGATCCAGCGGATGGACTGCTCCATGAACCACTCCACGGCCCACATGCGGTGCCAGCCCAGCGCCCATTGCTCGGCGGGCAGTCCGCCCCGCTTCGCCAGGGCGTCGGGGGCGCCGCCTGCGACGACGTACTGGTCGAGGAAGACCCGCAGGCGTACGGGATCGGGGTCGTCGAGTGTGCCGTGCCAGCTGGCGAGGTCGAGGAGGCCGGGCCCGGTGAAGGCGCGGGCGAAGTCGAGCAGCCGCCAGCCGTTCCGGCCGATGTGGAGGCTGGTGGGGTGGAACTCGGAGTGCACCCAGCCGAACGGCTCCAGCATGGCCCCCGCCGAACGGGGCCCGGCGGCCTGGGCGATCCGGTCGAGGGCTTCCTCGATGTCGTCGGCGTCCTGCCAGCGTTCGGCCTTGCGGAGCCGGTCGAGGTGGTCCAGGGCGCGGTCGGGCAGGGCGCGCAGGCCCTCCTGGTCGAGGATCGGCAGGCCGAACGCCCTGCGGGTGCGGTGCAGGACCACGGCTGCGGGGGCGCCGTCGAGGTCGTCGGCCTCGCGGACCGGGGTGCCGAGGTCTTCGAGGAGCATCCCGAGCCAGCCGTTCCGGGCTGCGGAGGCGTACAGCTGCGGGACCGGGACGCCGAGGGCGCGGGCGAGCCGCAGGGCCTGGTCTTCGTGGTCGAAGGGCTTCTTGGCGTACTTGAAGACGGCCGTCGTGCCGTCGGGGAAGGTCAGGCGCTCGACGCCGGACATGGACCAGACGCGGATGTCGGCGCGCTGGGGCTGTGGCCGGTCGGCGAGGGTGAGCAGGTCGGTGAGGAGATCGGCGAGGAGTTTGGTGCTGAGATGCGCGTCCATGGTGGAGGGGCTCCGTTGCGCTTGGAGGCGTCCGGGGCGGGCAAGTTCGCACCTGCCCGCCCCGGAGCCTTGTCGGGGAGGGCTACGCGGTGGGTCCGGTCACGCGGTGGGCGTAGACCTGCTCGATCCATCCGGCCTTGAACTGGGCAAGGTCGTCACGGAAGTTGGCCATCGACGCACCGTAGGGCGCGACGACACCGCCGGTCTTGGTCCGGCACGGACTGGCAGCCGTGCACGAGTCGGCCACCGAGGGCGGCGTGGGCCTTGATGGACTCGATGCGGCGGTGCTCGTTGAACCAGCCGCCGTGGTAGACCTCGTCGAGCAGGCCGCCCATCTCGTCGTCCAGGTCGAAGACGACGGAGGTGGCGGCAGGGAAGAACCAGCACGGGCCGACGTTGGAGATGTGCCCGTCCAGCTCCACCTTGTTCAGCGCCATGAGCGTGGCTGCCTCGCGCAGCATCCGCAGGTGGTCCGCGGTGATCTGCGGCAGGCCGAGACCAGCGAGGTGCTCGTCGCGGAACAGGAAGGCGTACACCTCGTACGCGGTCTCCAGCACGCGGGCCGCGTCCGAAGTGGACTGACTGTGCTGCTGGATGAAGTCCAGGGCGAGCTGCTCGACCGCGCTCTCGGTCGTCTCGTTCACGTCCAGGAGCTGGGACTTGACCAACTCCCAGTCGGTGACGAGCCACGTGCTGGACTCGAAGCGGAAGAAGTACTCGGCGGGGTCGACGGTGATGCGTCGCCCCTCGACCCGGATGCCGGGCAGGCGGCTCCAGCGGGCGTCGAAGGCGGTGGGCAGCTCGACCGTGATGGCAGTCGTCTCGGTGGTGGTCACCGGTGTCTCCGTCTCTGTTGGGCCGGGTTCGGGCACAGGAATGCCCGAACCCGAAGCAGGCGTGCGGAACTTGGGGCCGCCCGGCCAAGGGGGAGCCTGGATCACGGTCAGTGTGCGGAACCGTCCGGGCGGCTGATGATTAGTGAACCTGCCGTCACGCACAGTGGATATGGTGAAGGGGAGCTGAAGCGGTATACGCGGTATACGGCCCTGGATCGGAGGCGACCGTGGCAGCGCCGAGAGAGCCCAACTCCCGCCTGCGCGACGCCATCGACGCAGCGGGATGTACGTACGACGCATTGGCCAAGGACGTGCGCCGCATCGCCGCCGAGAACGGTGAGATGCTCCAGACGAACAAGGCAGCGATCTCGCACTGGACCAACGGTGTCCGGCGACCCACTGGCAGAACCGGTCAATACCTGGCGGAGGCGCTCTCCCGCCGGGTGGGCCGCACGATCACCCAGACCGAACTCGGCCTGCAGCAAGCCGAGTCCACAGGCGACGCCGAGCCGGACCCGGTGATCGCAGCCACGGACCTGGGACGCGCCGACGTCGAACGTCGCCGCTTCCTCGCCATCGCCACGTTCACGACGGCCGGCGTCGCAATGCCCCTCGCGTACGACCACGAGGCGGCTGCCCGCATGCTCCGAGCCCGCACCGGCACCACGCTGGTCGGCACGGAGGACGTCGAGGTCGTACGGCAGATCACGGCGGCCTTCAGCGCAGCCGACGAACGCCTCGGCGGCGGCCACGGCCTCACCACCGTCACCGCCTACCTCGCCGACACCGCAGCCCCCATGCTCCGTGCCCGCTTCCCCACCGAAGCCTTACGACGGGCCGCCTACGGAGCCGTCGCCGAACTCGCCTACCTCGCAGGGTGGAAGCACCACGACCTCGGCCAGGAAGGCGCCGCCCAGCGCTACTACCAGGTCGGATACCAGCTTGCCTGCGAAGCCGACCCCCGAGGCCACGCCGCCTGGATGATGCGAGCCCTCGCCCACCAGGCCCTCAGCCTCAAACAACCCCACCACTGCGTGGACTTGGCCGAGGCGGCCCTGAGTCGAGGAACCGGCAAGGTGGACGGCCAGACCGAGGCCCTGCTCCACATCACCCACGCCCGCGCCTATGCCGCCACCGGCGAGAAGCCCCCCGCAGCCCGTGCACTCCTGGCCGCCGAGGACGCCCTGCTCCGCGAAGACGGCCCTCAGCCCAGCTACTCCCGCGTCAGCGGACCGGCGGCCGGCACCGTCGCCAGTCACACGGCCCGTACGCTGACCGACCTCGCCGACCACATCGGCACCGAACAGCAACACCGCGACGCCCTCACCCGCTGGGACCCAGCGAAGTACAAGCGCGTCCACGCCCTCACGTACGCAGATCTCGGCGACAGCCTCGCAGCCCAGGCCCGCGCGGACGAAGCCGTGGCCACCTGGACGCTCGCCCTGACGCTGATGGAGGGCATGACGTCTGACCGCACCCGCAAAGCGATCACCTCACTGAGCCCCACCCTCGCGGTCTACCAGCGTCGAGGCGTACCGGGTGCCGCCGAACTCGCCCGCCGCGCACGCGAAGCGCTCACCTAAGCTGCCCCGACCACCAGGCCGACGAAGGGATCACCGTGGCTCAGCCGACGACCGACGACCAGCAGCACAAAGCCCTCAAGCCCGCCCTCGACTCCATGACCCTGCTGGTCGCCGCTGTCATCGTCCACGACAAGGCGACCAACCGCGTCGTCCTCCTCCAACGCAGCCAGAACGCCAAGTTCGCCCAGGGCATGTGGGACCTGCCCGTCGGCAAGAGCGAGCGCGGAGAACCCATCACCGAGACCGCGGTGCGCGAGCTGTACGAGGAGACCGGCCTGACGGTGAAGCCGGAAGCGTTGAAGGTCGCCCACATCATTCACGGGGCGTGGGGTGTCGAAGCGCCCAACGGTTTCCTGACCGTAGTCTTCGCCGCGCATGAGTGGTCGGGCGAGCCGGAGAATCGTGAGCCCCACAAGCACGCGCGGGTCTGCTGGGTCGATGCGGGAGCCATCCCCGAGGAATTCGTCGACACCACTGCGAGTGCCCTCCATCGCTATCTCGACGGTGGATCGGAAGTCTCACTGGACGGCTGGGGCCAGTGACTCCTCATCCCCCGCAAACCTCACCCCCCATAAGCCCCCACGCACCGCCGCAAAACCACACCCCCCACCAACACCACCCCCGCCGGAACCATCAACACCGCAGGTGTGGCCGCCCAACCCGCCCCCGCGGCGGTGAGTGCGACCAGGGGTGGGCCCACCAGTTGGCCGAGGTTGATGGACTGGATGACTGCGGCGACGCCCGCCGAGACCTCTGTCGGTGAGGACGCCCACTGTGCGGCGCCCGCCATGACGGCGGAGGCGATGAGGCCGCCGAGTGCCGCGAAGGTCCATGCGGCCGCCATCAGGGCCGGGCGCGGGGCGTCGGGGGCGTACACCACCCACAGGCACGGAATCATCAGGACGGCGGCCGGGAGCAGGAGCAACGACCCGGCCACGCCGCGGAGTTGGAGGAGTGCCGCGGCCGACACGCCGATGCCGTTGGCCAGGAACGCCGCCGCCGTGAGCAGCGTGACCGCCTCCGCGCCGGCGCGCTCGCCGAGTACGGAGGGCAGCATCCCGAGGACGCCGAGGTGCTCGGCCGAGTAGCAGAGGGAGATCGCCGCGCACCATCGCAGCGGCCGCAGTGCGAGCCGTCGCGCGGGCTGGCGCAGCATCCGCCCCACGTTTGGGATCCCAGATGCGGTGTGCGGGGTGGGCAGCCCTCGGGTGGCCGCGGCCAGGACCGCTCCCGCGGCGGCCGCGGCGAGTCCGGCGGCCGCCCACACGGATCTCCAGCCCGCCGCCTCCACCAGCGTGGGCGTGGCCGCGAGGGTCGCCGCGATCCCCACCGGCATGCACATGGGCCACAGCGCGAGGAGGATCCGGAGGCGGTGCGGGGCGAGGACCTGCGCGAGCAGCGTCGGCCCGCTGATCATCATCAGGAGCAGGCCCGCGCCTTCGACGACGCGGGTCAGGAAGAGCGTCGCGGCGTTCCAGGAGGCGCTGCCCGCGAGGCTGCCGAGGGCGAGGCAGGCCGCCGCGAGCAGGGCGAGGCGGCGGGCGCCGACCAGCGTCGAGAGCGCGGGCACCGCGAACGCCGCGCCCGCCGCGATCAGGTTGGTGAGCGACAGGACCCAGCCGGTCTGGACGAGGGAGAGCCCGAGGTCGTCGCCGACCAGCGGCAGTGCGGCGGGCACCTTGCCGACCTGCATCGCCGCGATGATGTTCGCGCCGAGCACCGCCGGGACGAGGAACGAGTTCCGCACCGCCGCACCACCCCCCCCGCATTCCGTACTGCCGGACCACCCCCCGCATTCCGTACTGCCGGACCACCCCCACATTTTTGTATCCCGTATGGCTTGACGCGACCTGCGCAGCGCGAGCAGTATCCCAAAACACCGGGAACGTGAACAGGGCGTAGCGGACGGCGAGCTTCCACTCGACGTCGTACGCAGGGTTCGACCGGTCCGATCAGGACCGTGAGTACGCAAGCGACTGACCGCGCATCAGCATCTGAGGCCGGGTCAGATCCGAGAAAGCCGACGGCACTCCACAGCCCGGAAGAGCCGTCGCCCGCCGATCGAGGAGCACGGCCCCGCCGCGTCGGGCAGGGCCGTGCAGGGTCGGTGTCCTTCCCCGTCGTCGCCGTGTGACCTGCGAAATCCCTCGGCAGCGACGTACCCGAACAGCCGATTTTGGAGGCTAGCATGCACGCTGCTCCCGAGACCGGGACCGAGACCGAGGCCCCGGACACCGGTACGCGCACCGACCGGAAGGCGCTCAGACGCGTGATCGGCGCGAGCGCGGTCGGCACGACCCTGGAGTGGTACGACCACTTCATCTACGGTTCGGCGGCCGCCCTCGTCTTCCCGAAGCTCTTCTTCCCCGACAGCGACCCCGCGGCCGCGACGATGCTCTCCCTCGTCACGTACTCCGTCGCGTTCGTGACCCGCCCCCTCGGCGCGGCGATCTTCGGGCACTACGGCGACAAGTACGGCCGTAAGAACGTGCTCATCCTGACCCTGATCCTGATGGGCGCCGCGACCGGACTGATCGGTCTGGTGCCCACCTACCAGTCGATCGGCATCCTCGCCCCGCTGCTCCTCGTCCTGCTGCGCTTCATCCAGGGCATCGGCCTCGGCGGCGAGTGGGGCGGCGCGGCCCTGATGGTGGGGGAGTCCAGCAGCGACGGCAAACGCGGATTGCTCGGCTCGCTCGTCCAGATCGCCAGCCCGCTCGGACTGCTGCTCGCCAACGGGGTGTTCTCCGTCATCACCTTCATGGTGTCGGAGGAGGCGTTCTTCGCCTGGGGCTGGCGGGTGCCGTTCCTGCTCAGCACCTTCCTCGTGCTCATCGGCCTGTGGATCCGCCGGCAGGTGCAGGAGTCGCCGCTCTTCGAGGAGGAGGCCGCCACCGAGGAGTCCCGCAAGGCACCCCTGGTCGAGGTCGTGACCCGGCACTGGCGGCCGCTGCTCCTCGCCATCGGCTCGCGCATCGGCAGCGACGTCTGCTTCTACGTCTTCAACGTGTTCATCCTCGTCTACGGCACCACCCAGATCGGCGTGGACCGTCAAACCCTGCTCACCGCCGTCCTGTTCGGCGCCGTCAGCCAGGCGGTCAGCATCCCGCTGTGGGGCCACCTGTGCGACCGGATCGGCCGCAGGCCCATCCTGATCATCGGCGCCGTCGGCGCGATGACCTGGTGCTTCGCCTTCTTCCCCGTACTCGACTCCGGCAACGACGCGCTCGTCTACGCCGCCCCGGCCGTGGGCAACTTCTTCATCGCGGCGATGTGGGGCCCCCTCGCGGCCTTCGTCCCGGAGCTGTTCCCGACCCGCGTGCGGTACACCGGCGCGGGCCTGGGCTTCCAGAGCGCCGGTGTGTTCGGCGGCGCGCTCGCCCCGATCATCACCGCGGCCCTCGTCGCCGCGTACGACACGTGGGTGCCGGTGGCGGTCTACCTCGCCGTGCTCCTGGCGATCCTGGTCGCCTGCGTGGCCGCCGCCCGGGAGACCGCGGCGGCCGACCTCCGCGAGATCGAGGGGTGAGCGCAGCCGTGACACCGACCGCGCACACCGACCGCTCGTTTCTGCGGGCCGCCCTGAGCGAGGCCGCCGACGCCGGCGCTCGTGGCGACCTCGCCGTCGGAGCCGTCATCGTCGTCGGCCGGGACGTCCTGGCCCGCGGCGGCAACGAGGCGATGACCAGCGGCGATCCGATGGCCCACGCAGAGGTGGTGGCGCTGCGCCGGTTCACGGCAGCCCACCGGGCCGCTCCCTGGAAGACGCCACCCTGTACACGACGTTCGAGCCGTGCCCGATGTGCCTCGGTGCCTGCCTCGTGTACCGGCTCGGCCGCGTCGTCGTCGGCGGCACCCGGCTCCCCGACGACCGGCCGTGGGGCGCGTACGACCCGGCCGGGTTCGCGGCCGCCGTCGCCACCAGCGGTCCCCGACTCGACGTGGCCACCGGGCCGTTCGCCGACGAGTGCAGGGACCTGCGGCAACGCTCGATCGACGCCGGCAACGTACCGACTCCGACCAACGAGCAGCACCAACCCTGACGTTCGAGCCGTACCGACCCTGACCGTCGAACCGTACCGACCCTGACCATCGAGGAGTAGATCCCATGTCCCCCAACCCCTCCGCGCCCGGCGGCCGCGACCTCATCGGCTACGGCCGTGACGGCGCCGCGATCGAGTGGCCCGGTCGGGCGCGCGTCGCGGTCTGTCTGGTCGTCAACTACGAGGAGGGCAGCGAGTTCAGCTATCCCGTCGACGGCCGCAACGAGATCCCGCAGGAGTTCGACTACCCGCCGCTCCCGGTCCGGGACCTCGGCAACGAGACGATCTTCGAGTACGGCTCGCGCGCCGGCATCTGGCGCCTGCAGCGCATCCTCGACGGGCTCGACCTGCCGATCACCGTCCAGGGCTGCGCCCAGGCACTCGAACTCAACCCGGAGGTCGGCGCGTGGATCAGGGAGCGCGGCCATGACGTGTGCTGCCACGGCTACCGCTGGGAGAACGTGAGCACACTCGACCGCGACACCGAGCGCGAGCGGCTGCACATGGCGATCGAGTCCATCGAGGCCACCTGCGGCGAGCGCCCGCGAGGCTGGTACAGCCGGCAGCCCGCATCGGTCAACACCCGCGAACTCCTCGTGGAGGAGGGCGGTTTCCTCTACGACAGCGACTCCTTCGCCGACGACGTGCCGTACTACGTGCAGGTGCAGGACACCGACCACCTCGTCATCCCGTACTCGTTCACCCTCAACGACGGGCTTTTCCTGCCGGGGCAGTCCTGGTCCGGGCCGGAATCGTTCCTCGACTACGGCAGGCGCGCCTTCGACCTGCTGTGGGAAGAGGGCGAGACCCGGCCCCGGATGCTGAGCATCGGCCTGCACGCCCGGCTCATGGGCCAGCCCGCCCGCGCGCACGCCCTGCGCGAACTCCTCCAGTACATGCTCGGCCACGACGACGTGTGGTTCACCCGGCGCCTCGACATCGCGCGGTGGTGGTGGGACAAGTACCCGCCCGACACCGCCAGTCCGCGCCCCTGACTCGACGACGTACGCACCACAGAACCAGGAGACGACCATGTCCGACCTCACCCTCCTCACCCACGCCACAGTCATCACCGTCGACGAGAGACGCACCGTCATCCAGGACGGCGCGGTGGCCGTCGAAGGGCGCAGGATCGCCGCCGTCGGCAAGACCGCCGACCTCCGCCGGCAGTACCCCGGAGCGACCGAGGTCGACGCGTCCGGGCAGATGCTCCTGCCCGGCTTCGTGAACCTGCACGTCCACTGCGCGATCGGCGTCACCCGCGGCATCGGCGACGACATGGGCGGCGCCCCCATCTACCGCCGCGACATCCCGCAGGGCGTGGTCATGTCGCCCGACGACACGTACGTCATGTCGCGGCTCGGCGCGATGCAGGCCCTCGCCTTCGGCTCCACGACGATCGTGGAGAACTACATCCACGCGCAGTCGAACGTCCGGGCCCTCGCCGAGATCGGCCTCCGCGCCGTGGTCAGCGAACGCGTCCACGACGCCGACCTGTTCAGCGTCCGGCACGGCGCCTACACGTACGACACGGAGCGCGGCGAGCGGCTCCTCGCGGCCAACGCGCGCCTCATCGAGGACTGGCACGGCTACGACGAGGGCCGCATCACCTGCCACGTCGGACCGCACGGCCCCGACACCGCGAGCCCCGAACTGCTGCGCCGGGCAAGGGTGTTGGCGGACGAGGCCGGGGTCGGGATGTTCACGCACCTCGCCCAGAGCGCCGGCGAGGTCGCCCAGGTGCGGGCGCTGACCGGCCGCAGCTCGGTGCAGCACCTCGCCGACACCGGCGTCCTCGGCCCCGACCTGATCGCCGGGCACTGCGCGTTCCTCGACGACGGCGACGCCGCGCTGCTCGCCGAGTCCGGCGCGACCGTCTGCCAACTCCCCGCCGTCAACGCCAAGAGCGGCTGGATCGCCCCCGTCGCCGAGCTGCGCCGCCTCGGCGCACGGGTCGGGCTCGGCACCGACAACATGGTCCACGACATGCTGGAGCAGATGCGCTTCGCGGTCTGCGTCAACCGCATCAGCGACGGCAACGCCGACTCCATCAAGGCCATGGACGTACTGGAGATGGCCACCATCCAGGGCGCCCGCGCCCTCGGCCGCGAGCACGAACTCGGCTCGATCGAACCCGGCAAGCTCGCCGACCTGCTCCTCGTCGACCTCGACGGGCCCCACCTCGCGCCCGTCCTCGACCCGGTCGCGAGCCTGCTCTTCGCCGGGCAGTCGGCCGACATCCACTCCGTGATGATCGGCGGGGACTTCGTCGTACGCGACCGCCAGGTCCTGACCGTCGACCCGGTCGCGGTGCTCCACGACGCGCAGAAGCGCGCCGAGCGGCTGTGGACCGACATCGCAGGCTGGGCCCCCGCGGACGGCCCGACGGGATGCCGGTGCTGACGATGCGAACCCGACCCACCCTCGTGGACACCGCCCACGCCCTCGCGTCCGGCGTCACCACCAGCCAGGAGATCGTCGAGTCCGTCCTCGCGGCGGCCGAGGCCACCGAACCGGACGTGCACGCCTACGTGGCACTCGACGCCGCGGCCGCCAGAGCCGCCGCCCGGACGGCCGACGCGACGCCCGCCGCGGAGCGCGGCCCGCTGCACGGACTCCCCGTCGGGGTGAAGGACCTCATCGCGACCGCAGGCCTCAAGACCCGCGCGGGCTCGCACAGTTGGACCCACCCGACCGACGAGGACGCGGCCGTCGTACGCCGACTGCGCGCCGCCGGCGGCATCGTCACCGGCAAGCAGCACACCCACGAGTTCGGCTACGGACTCGACGAACCGCCCACACGGCACCCGCACGACCCCGGCCGGTACGCCGGGGGATCCACGATCGGCGGCGCGGTCTCGGTGGCCGTCGGATCGAGCCTGGCCGCGATCGGCACCGACGGCGGCGGCTCGATCCGCAAGCCGGCCGCGCTGCACGGCCTGGTCGGCCTCAAGCCCACCCACGGCCTCGTCGACACCGCGGGCGTCGTCCCCGGCGTGACCACGAACGACCACGTCGGCTGGATCACCACCACCGTCGCCGACTCCGCGCTCCTGCTCGCCGCGCTCACCGGACTCGACCCGGTGCGCACGGACGAAGGCGTGGCGGGCCTGCGGATCGGCTGCGTCGGCTACTTCTTCCGCGACCTCGAACCCGCCGTCGACGCCGCCGTGCGCCGCGGCCTCGACCGACTCGCCGCGGCCGGCGCGGAGATCGTGTGGTTCGAGATCCCCGAGCTCGACCTCGTGCCCGAGGCCCACGGCACCATCGGCGCGTCCGGCGCCGCCGCCCACCACCGCGACGTGCCCGCACACGTACGCGCCGAATACGCCCCCGGCGTACGGGAGTTCCTCGACCGGGCCGAGCGCATCACCGAGGACGAGACCGCCCGCGCCCGCCGCGTACGCGAGGACGTACGGCACGCCGTCGACGCCGCGTTGGACAGGGAGCGGATCGACGCGCTGTGCTCGCCGACCCTGGCCCTCGGCGCGCTGCCGCTCGCGACGATGAAGCCGGAGCACGACCTGCCGCGCTACTGCCGTCTGACGGCGCCCTTCAACCTGACCGGGCACCCCGCGGTCAGCGTGCCCGTCGAGCGCGGGGACGAGCCCGTGGGCCTCCAAGTCGCCGCCCGGTACGGGGCGGACGCCATGACCCTGCGCGTGGCGGCCGCGGTGGAAGCGCGACACTGTCGCCCAGGCGACGGCCGCAGTGGCCCGAGAACGTGAGGACGAACATGACCACCGACCGAGCGACGAGCAGCGAGTCCACGCTGCGCGACCAGGTCCGCGACGAGATCCGCGACCGTATCTCCGACGGCCGCTACCCGGCGGGCGCACGCCTCGTCGAGCAGCGCCTCGCCGACGAGTACGGCACCTCGCGGATCCCCGTCCGCGAAGCGCTCCGCATGCTGGAGTCGGAGGGGCTCGTCGTGACCGTCCCCCGCAGGGGCGTCGTCGTCGCCAGCCTCAGCCGCGACGACCTGGAGCACCTCTACAACCTGCGGGAGGCGCTGGACGCGATGGCCTTCCGGCTCGCCGCGGCACGCGCCACCCCCGGCGAGGTGCGCGCCCTGCACCGCCTGCTCGAACAGATGCGGGCGGCGGTGGAGGGCGGCGACCACCGCGAGATCGTCGCCGTGAACACAGAGTTCCACAACCGGGTCGTCGAGATGGCGGGCAACCCCCACCTCGGCACCGCACTGCAGCCCGTCGACGGCCGGCTCCGCGTCATGTACGGCATCAACCACGACTACGAGCGCCAGTTCGCCGAGCACGAGGCGCTCGTCGAGGCGATCGCGGACGGCGACGCCGACCGGGCGGCCGCCCTCGCCACCGCCCACGTCGAGGCGAGCCGGCACCGCACCCTCGACGGCTACACCGAGGACCGGCCCGTGCCCGCGCCCTCGCCGGGCCCGGCGAAGGCGCCGTCCGGCGCGCGCCGACGGCTGTTGGTCATCAACCCCAACATCAGCGAGTCGGTCTCCGACCTGATCGAGGCCGAGGCGCGGCGCGCGGCGAGCCCCGGCACCGAGATCGTGATGCGGACCGCCGACAGCGGCGTGGCCTACATCGAGACCCGGCTGGAATCGATGCTCGCCGGGCCCGCCGTGGCCGAGTTGATCGCCCAGGCGGGCAGCACCGCCGACGCCGTCGTCGTCGCGGCGTTCGGCGACCCCGGCATGCCCGCCCTCAAGGAACTCGTGGACGTACCCGTCGTCGGCATCACCGAGGCCGCGCTGGCCACCGCATCGCTGCTCGGCGCGCGCATGTCGATCGTCGCGATCTCCGAGCGCATCGCCCCCTGGTACCGGGACTGCGTGGAGCGCAACGGCCTGCTCGGGCGGCTCGCGTCGATCCGCTCGCTGCGGGACCCGCTGAACGGCATCGGCACCGTCCAGGACGACTTCGGCCCCGACCTGGTGCGCCTCGCCAACCAGGTCGTGGCGGAGGACGGCGCCGACGTCGTCATCCTCGCCGGCGCACCCCTCGCCGGACTCGCCCGCGAGGTCGCCGACCAGATCCCGGTGCCGGTCGTCGACGGGGTCTCCGCGGGCATCGCCCAGGCCGAGGCGCTGGTGCGGCTCGCGCCGGGCCCGGCCCGCGCCGGGTCGTACGCGGGCCCGCCCGCCAAACCGCACCGCGGCCTGTCCCCGGAACTCGCCGCGGCACTCGACGCAGCCCAGAACCGCGCCTGAGCACAAGCCACTCGACCCCGCCCTGCCCCTGGAGAACCGCATGACCCTGGACCTGGACCTGCTCATCACGAACGCGGAGATCGTCAACGCCGACGGCCGCGTGCACGGCCACATCGGCATCACCGACGGCCGGATCACCACCCTGCTCGCCCAGGACGTCGACCAACTCCCTTCGGCGGCAAGGACGATCGACGCCGGCGGGAAGCTGGTGATACCCGGCGGCGTGGACGCGCACTGCCACGTCGAGCAGATCACCGGCGACTACAAGTCCCTCGACACGTTCCGCACCGCCACCACCGCGGCCCTGCACGGCGGGACGACCACCATCATCGACTTCGGCATCCCCGCCGACCGCGGCGAGACCCCGATCGCGGCGCTGCGCAACAAGCTCGACCTGATCGAGGGCGCCCGCTGCGACGTCGCCCTGCACGGCTCCGTCCTCGCCTGGGACGCCACGGTCCCGGCGCAGCTCGACGAGATGGCCGAGATCGGCGTGCGGTCGGTGAAGCTCTACACCACCAACCGCGGCACCACGATGGCCGACGAGGACACGATCCTGCGCGTGATGAAGGAGATGGTGCGCCTCGACGGACTCACCTACCTGCACTGCGAGCACGACGCGATCGTCGTCGACCAGACCGAGACCTGCGCCAACGAGGGCCTCCTCGCCATCGGCCACCTGCCCCGGTCCCGGCCGGAGCTCTCCGAGGACGCGTCGGTACGCGAGATGATCGCCGTCGCGGAGCACACCGGCGCGCCGGTGTACCTCGTGCACCAGACCACCCCGGCCGCCGTCCGGGCCGCCGCGGAGGCCCGCGCCCGCGGCCTGCGCGTCTTCTCGGAGACCTGCCCCCACTACCTGCTGCTCGACGAGTCCGTGTACGACTCCGACTCGCCCGAGCAGTTCGCCTGCTGCCCGCCGATGCGCCCGGAAGCGACCGTACGGGGACTGGGCGCCGAGGTCGCGCTCGGCAACGTCCACACGATCGCCTCCGACCACTCCTGCTACGACCTCGCCCAGAAGCGCGAGCGCTGCCACGACATGCGCCGCATGCCGCACGGCCTGCCCGGCGTGGAGACCCGGATGCCGGCCGCGTACACGGCGGTCGTCACCCGCGGCGGCCTCGGCGTGGAGCGCTTCGTCGAACTCTTCGCCACCGCACCGGCCCGCATCAACGGCCTGCGCACCAAGGGCGTGATCGCCGTGGGCTACGACGCCGACCTCGTCCTCTTCGACCCGACGGAGACCCGCCGCGTGGACGGCGCCGCCCTGCACCAGGGCTCGGACTTCTCACCCTTCGGCGGCCTCGACCTCACCGGCTGGCCGAGCACCGTGGTCAGCGGCGGCCGGGTCGTCCTGGACGAGGGCCGCTTCACCGACCCGGGCCCCGTCGGCCGGTTCCGTGAGCGGTCGGGCTTCAGCGAGAGCTGACCCGCGCCGGACCCGCCCCCCGACCCGTAGGCGTTACCGGGCAGCTTTCCCGGGTCGTGGGGGCCGGCGCCACCCTGACGATGCGAGCCCGCGCAGAGCCGGCGGTGGGACGCCTACTTGGGCTTCCACAGGGAGGCCGTCGTCACGTACGTCCGCAGGTTGTTGTTCCGGGGCTGCTTGTCGACCCGGTCGATCCAGAGCAGCGCGACGTTCTTCTGCTCCGTCTCGACGCACAAGCCCATGCCGGCCTTGAGGACCGAGTCGTTCTGGATCTGCCGCGTCGTGATGGGGTTGTCGAGGTCGGCTTCGCGGGCCGCGTTCCGGCACTCGGCCGCCGACACGTCACGCCGGTCCACGCTGCCCATGACGCCCTTGCCGTCGAGCAGTTTGATGCCGCTGTCGCCCACGGTGCCGTCGTCACCGCAGTACAGGTACTCCATGCTCTTGTCGTCGCCCTCGTAGCTGTAGTGGTTGCTGCCGGTGACGACGGACAGCTTGTCCAGGTCCACGAAGGTCGACGGAGCACCCGAACAGTCAGAGAACGGGTCGGGGTTGCCGGACGGGGCCCGGAGGATGAGCCGCTCGTCCTTCTTCGCGAGCTGCCAACTCCCGTCGCCCCGCGATCCGTTGCTCGCAGAGCCGGAGCCGGAGCCGGAGCCGGAGCCAGAGCCCGAGCCCGAGCCGGAACCGGCGCTCGACGGTGACTCCTCCTCGGACAGCAGGTTGACGAGATAGGCGCCACCCGCGCCGAACACCAGGGCGGCCAGCGCGGCGCCCACGATCACCAGACCCGGGCTCCGGCCCTCCCGCCGCGCAGGAGCCGTCGACTGTCCTGCGGAGAGAGCCGAGGACGGCGCCGCGGTGGGCGGCACCGAGGGCTCGGTCGGCACGTACCCCGCCGCGGGTGCCGCGGCCGGAGGGGCGGGGGAGGGGGCGGGGGAGCTCTGCTGGACAGGGGCTTGACCCACGGGCGCCGGCGGCACGGTGTTCTCGACGCGCGTCACCTCCGCGGCGACGCCGTCCGGCAGCCACCAGCCCTGCCCGCGCTCGAAGTCGGCGCCGTCGCCACCGCGCCGGCACAGCTCGATGACCTCCGCGGGCGAGGGCCGCTGCGCCGGGTCCTTGGCCAGGCAGGCCGTGATCAGTTCCCGCAACTGCGGTGGGCAGTCGGCCAGTTCGGGTTCGAGGGAGACGATCCGGTACAGGATGGCGTGCCCCTGGCCCTCGCCGAACGGGTGCCCGCCGGTCGCGGCGAAGTGCGCGACCATCCCCAGCGCGAACACGTCGATCTCCGGCCCGGCCGGACTCCCCGTGATCTGCTCCGGCGACATGTACGCGGGCGTGCCGAGCCGTACGTCCGTACCCGTGAGCGCGGTCGCGTCGGTGGCGCGGGCGATGCCGAAGTCGATGACGCGCGGCCCGTCGGAGGCGAGCAGCACATTCGTCGGCTTCAGGTCGCGGTGTACGACGCCCTCGGCGTGATCGACTGGAGCGCCTCGGCGATGCCCGCGACGAGGGAGAGCACGGTCCCGGTCGGCAGCGCGCCGTGCGTACGCACCGCGTCCGCCAGGGACGGGCCCGGCACATAGGCACTGGCCAGCCACGGCTGCTCACCCTGCGCGTCACTGTCGAGCACCGGCGTCGTGTACGCGCCCTGCACCCGCCGTGCCGCCTCCACCTCACGGCCGAACCGGCGCCGGAACTCCGCGTCCTCGGCGTACTCACGCCGCACGACCTTGAGCGCGACCGGCTGGCCACCGCGCGTGTAGGAGAGGTACACCACGCCCATCCCGCCCGCGCCGAGACGTCCCCTCAACACATAGCCGGAGACCTCACGCGGATCATCGGCTGTGAGCGGCTGCACCATGCTGTCTCCCCCGTCTTCGACCGGTCCCGGCCGGACATCGCTCCCGATCAACTCGGCCCGCACGACCGTCTGTTCGCGGTCGCACGGGCACCTACACGCCCCCTCGCGAGCCGGCGGCCCACTGTGCGCAGACGTACACGATAACCACCGGGCACACAGGGGCCGGCGGGGTCGGGTACCGGGCGAGCCTGGTATGACGGGACACAACGGGACGGGGCACAACGGGACGGCACAGGACGGGACTTGCTGATGGGCTGTCTGCTGCTGATCGTCGGTTCGCCGGGCGTGGGTGAACTGGCTCGGCTGCTTGCCGGTGTCTGGGGTGTGACGCCCGACGACATCGACCTCGCGGATGCGGCGGACGAGGGCGCCGAGCGGAACTGGACAGCGACGGTGCTGTGCGAGTACCGACAGGTCGTGGGTGACGTGCGGCTGCTCCTGCAGGTGTACGTGCAGGAGTGGATGGCGTCGCCGCCGGACGAGGCGGAGGCGGCGGGCCGTCTCGCGCGTCTCGCCGGTCGCACGGTGCTGTATCCGGTCGGTGAGTACGACTACGCGGCGGCGACGCCGGCGGGTGACGTGATCCGGGTACGGGTGGTGGAGCCGGACGACGAGCACGAGCCGTGGCGGGTGACGATGGCGGAGGCGCCGGTTCCGGGGCTGGGCGGGGCCGTCGTGGAGCCGCTGCCGGAGAAGCTGCGCGCCGTACCGCTGGCGACACCGGCGACGGACGCTTTCCGGGCGTGCGCCGACCCTGACGGCACGCTCCCGGGCGACGCCCCGGAGAACCGGGCCCGTGCAGCCCTGCTCCACTGGGAACGGCTCGTGCGCCGCATGGCCGAGGGGTGGCCTCCGGACGGGACGTACCGCCGGGACCTCTACGCGGACGACCTCGAGGCCCGCGACGACCTGTCCGAGCTCGGCCTCCCCGCCCCGGTCCGTCTCGACCTCGATGCCCGACTGGCCGTCCTGGACGCGGAGTTCACCGGCCTGACGGTTCCGGGGGCCCCGGTGAGCGGGGCGACGGACCACGCCGCCTGGTGGTGGCAGCGCCGACCACGAGAGACGCCCCGAGTGGAGGGCGGAGGCACTCTGCGATGAGGAGCGGGGGAGGGGAGCAGGGAGTCGTGGCTGCAGGGCGATTCCTGGCGGCGGTGCGGAGCGGGGACGCCGAGGCGGTACGAGGGCTGCTGGCGGCGGGAGTTGATCCCGACGCCGTCGACGGGACCGGTACGCCCGTGCTGTGTCTCGCAGTGGACGCCTTCGCGTTGGCGGTCGTCGAGGAACTGGCGAACGGGGCCCGGCTGGATCGCCGCGGCCCGGACGGCCGCACGCCTCTGCTGCGCGCCGTCGACCGGGGCGCGTACGACATCGTGACGGTGCTCATCGGCCGTGGGGCGCGGCTGTGGCACGAGGACGCGGAGGGGCGCGATGCGTTGGCGCTGGCCCGGTACTGGCACGAGACCGACGCCGTGGCCGAGCTGCGCCGCCGGAGCGGGGCATCGGGACCGGTCAGGCGCAGGGTCGTCCGGAGCGAGTCGGATACGACCTGCGAGGAACTGTCGATCGGTGAACTGACGGTCCGAACCGCGCACACCGCGATCCTCACGATGCTGGAACCCAAGTACGGGATCGCTCCGTCCTTCGACGCGTTGATGTCCCGTGCACTGTCCGAACCGGACGTCGACCACGAGGTGTGGTGGGCGACGACGTCCGCGCTCCAGCAGCGTCACGACCGGCCCGTCCGGGAGGCGGCCGCCGCTCTGCGGCACCATCCGGACTCGCTGGCGCGGTACTTCGGCGCCTCGCTGCTCCACCAGATCGTCCTCTTCGACGAGAGCGAGGACGAGTCCTTCGACGAGCCGATCGTCGACCGGCTCCTGCCCTGGGCGGAGCAGGAGGAGAACGTACGGGTGATGCGCGCCCTGACCGCCGGGCTCACCGCTGCCTTCGACCCCCGGGCCGAGCAGCACCTGCCCGTGCTCACCCGGCACCCCGACCCGGAGGTCCGGCAACGGGCGGTCTCCGGCCTGCACGGACAGGTCGCGAAGGGCCACCCCGAGGCGGTGGCCGCGGTCACGGCATGCACCCGGGACACGTACGCCATGGTGCGCGAGACCGCCTGCACAGCGCTCGGCCACGCCCCCGCGGACTCGCCCGGTCCCGCGGACGCCCTCGCCGCATGCCTCACCGACGAGGACGAGGGCGTACGGATCACGGCAGCGGTCCGGCTGGCCCTGCGCGACGACCCGCGCGGCGACGAGGTGCTGCGCGCCTACGACGCCGTGGACGAGGGTTCGCCGTACTACTGGGATCTCCTGGACGTATGGCGTCACAGACGCTGACCGCCGCCGACCGAACGGGACTGCCGGCCCCGACAGCGCGCGGGCGCGCCGGGAGGGCAGGCTTCAGCGGACGGCGGGACCCGCCGCTCGCTCAACGGCCTCCAGCAACCGCGGGATCCGCTGGGGGACGGGCACCAGGTACTCGTACACGAGGGAGATCGGTGAGATCGTGCGCGGTTCGGCGTCCGGGCCTGGGCCGACGACATCGATGACCAGTTCCCCGCCCGAAGGCAGAGCGTCGTCCGGTCGTATCCGGCAGGTACCGCCGTACGTCTCCAGCAGCACCACGGTGACGAACGCGGTCAGGTCGGTGTGCAGGCCGACCCAGTCCTCCGTCTCGAACTCGGCGAGCGGCAGCCTCAGCACGTAGTCGTCCAGGACGCCGACCGCGCTGCGCGGGTCGGCGTCGAACGCGACCGCTGCTTCCTCGCCGCCGAGGTGCTCCACGAGACCCCGGATCGACGGCCGACAGTCACGCGTGAACTCATCTATGTCGATCACCGCTCGAGTCTGGCATGCCGCTCCTACCCAGGGCGGTCCTCGGCGCGAAGGGGCCTACTCCTCGGGGTAGATGTCGCCGGCCTGCATGGCGCTCTCCTGTTCGGAACGGGACTGCAGCTTGCGGGACTTCTCCTGGAGACGCTGCCGTTCTTGTGGGTCGGAGGTGCGCTCCGCGGCCTGTTCGAGTTCGCGGGCCTTCTCACGCATCTGCTGCAGGCGTTCCCGTGTCTCGTCGGATCCCATAATCGGTCCTTGCTCTGTGAAGGGTCACTGAGTCCAGCGAAACAAGGTTCGCTGGTCTCGGCACCTCGACGCATGCGCGCAGTGCGGCTCCCGGGTCTCGCCAGGCACGCTCGAAGACGGCCAGCACGTCGTCCGTGCCCAGGCGGAAACGTCCGTCCGACGGCCACCGGGCCGGGCTGCCCGCGACGAGCCACGCGGTGGCGGCGGGCGTACGAAGCTCGACAGCGACCGGAAGCCGGAGTCCGGCGTCACCTTCGGACCAGAGAACGCCCGCACCCACGAGCGGAACTCCGACGAGCCCGGACCAACAAGGATGGTCCGTCACCACCACGGCCGGTGTCCCTCCGGGCTGTCCGATCATGGTCAACCGGCTGGACACCGGCTCTCGGAACAGCTCCAGGCCGTAGTGGTCGAAACTGTCACCCCACACTGCTGAGTACCGAGTGCCGTCCTCGGTGAGCAGACCGACGCCCATCGTGGGCTGGTGCCACGTCCCGAAGTCCCACTCCTCGACCTCTGTGCCGTCGTCCCCGCAGCTCAGCGGGTAGTAGGTCACTTCAGCAAGGCGTTTGCCACGCAGACTGTCGACCGTTCGCTCGTATGCGTCCTCGGTGAGCTCGGGTGATCGCATCTCGCCATTGTGGTGGCTCTTCACAGGCGGAGTCGGTGGGGACGCTTGTCGAGGAGGGGCGAACCGGCCCTCACCGTCAGCCTCTTGCTGATGCTGCTCGGCACCAACCCGGCCACCACCATGGCGATCTACCGCATCGCCGACTCCTGCACGAACTCGATCACCCCGATGAGTACCTCGTTCATCCTCTGCGTCGGCTACCTCCAGACCCTGCGCCGCAAGGCCGGCATCGGCACCCTGATCTCCTTCACCCTGCCCGTCGCGCTGATCATGCTGGCGGTCTGGGTGCTGCTGTTCTTCGCCTGATACCTGCTTGGCATCCCGCTCGGTCCGGGCGCACCGGTGCGCTGAGCGCCCCCGTACGCTGACCGCGTGAGCATCGTCCTCGACCTCGGCGGGCTCGGCCCCACCGACCTGGTGGCCGGGCCCTCCGCGCTGTCGGAACTGATGGCGAGCCTGCACGTGCTCGCCGAACCCGAGCACCACCCGGAGGCCGCCGCCTGGACAGCCCGAGCCGCCGAGGCGGGCGGCCCCGCACTGCACGACGAACTGTCCGTGTTCGCCCCGCTGTGGGCCCGCTTCCGCTGCCGCCTCTTCTTCCCCCGTACGCTGCCGCTCGCGGCGAACCTGGACGAGGAACTCGCGGCGGTCGAGGCGCTGCCGACCGACGCGTTCCTCGACCTGGTGGCCCCCGGCGTCCTCGGCACCACCGCACAGTCCGTCCCCCCGGCCCGCGAACTCCGCCCCGGCGCCACCGCATCGGACGACTACGTACGCCGCTGCCTGCGCCGCTCCTACGCCCGCGGCGAACTGGCGCGGCAACTGATCGCGGCGCCGAGGGACTTGAGGGGCCGGCTGCTCGCGGTCCTGCGCGCCGCCGACGCCGCCTTCTTCGCCGAGGACTGGCGCACCCTGCGGCCGACCCTGGAGAACCACTCCCGTACGGTCCGTCGCCGCCTCGCGACCCGCTCACCCGCGGACGTTCTCACCGAACTCCTCCCGACGGCGTCCCGCGTCGGCCCCGGTGAACGGGTACGCCTCGACAAGCTGCAGATCGACGAAGTGAAGGTGGCCCCACGCCCCCTCGTCCTGGTCCCCTCCGCCCGGGTCCGGCCGCACCTGACGGTCAAGAGCGAGCACGGGTCCTGCGTGGTCGTCCAATACGCGTCCCGCGACACCGCGCTGGGCGACCAACTCACCCTGAAGGACCTGCACCGACGGCTGATGGCCCTGACCTCGCCCGCCCGTATGGAACTCTGCCGCCACCTCCTCGGCGAACCCATCACCACATCGGAACTCGCCGCCCGCCTCGGCTCCACCGAACCCCAGGTCTCCCGGGCCCTCCGCACGCTGCGCCACGCGGGCCTGGTGACCTCCACCCGAGACGGCAAACTCGTACGCCACCGGCTCGCCACGGACGTACTCCAGCGGCTGGGCCAGGACGTCCTGGCGACGATGGCGCGCTGAACGAGCGAGGGGCTGCGAGTCACCTGGCCGCCAGGTCACGCCGGCTGCGGCGGATGCACGGCTCGCACCGCCCCGACGACCGTGCCGCGGTGCACGAGGTCGATGGCCGCGCGGACCCTGGGGTACATGACGACGTCCTGGGTGAGGTGGTCGACGGCCCGGCCGTCCGCGGAGCGGGTCGTACGCAGCATGTCGAGGACCGCCCGGCTCGCGGAGGACAGCACCGAGGGGTCGGCGTCCTGCTCGGCGAGACGCAGCTCCAGGGCCTGCGCGGCCATCAGCAGCTCGATGCCGACGACGGCCTCGATGTTGGCGACGACCTGCCGGGCGTGCCGGCCGGCGTTGTTCGCCATCGAGACGTGGTCCTCCTGGTTCGCGCAGGTCGGGATCGAGTCGACGCTGTCGGGGTGGGCCAGCGTCTTGCAGTCCGACACCAGGGCCGCGGCCAGGTACTGCGGCAGCATGTACCCGCAGTCCATGCCGACCTTCTCGCTCGCGACGAGCATGTCCGGCAGACCCCGGTTGAGCGAGCCGTCGTCGAGGCGGAACAGCCGGCGCTCCGCGATGCTGCCGATCTCGGTGACGGCGATGGAGAGGAAGTCCGCGGCGAACGCGAGGTACTCGGCGTGGAAGTTGCCGCCGGAGACCGCCTTCAGGGAGCGGCCGGCCGGCAGGTCCGGGAAGACCAGGGGGTTGTCGGTGGCCGCGTTGATCTCGGTCTCGACGATGCCGTGCACAAAGCGCAGGGTGTCGCGGACCGGTCCGAGCACCTGCGGTGTGCAGCGCAGCGAGTACGCGTCCTGGGGCGGCCTGCGGGTCGGGTCGCGGTCCACGTCGCCGTCGATCAGCCCGCTGTCGCCGAGCAACTGCCGGATGCGGGCGGCGGATTCGATCTGCCCCCGATGGCCGCGGGCCTCGTGGATCTGCGGGAGGAACGCGTCCCCGAAGCCCATCAGCGCCTCGATGGACATCGCGGCGGTGATCTCGGCGGTGGCGAGCAGGTTCTCCGCGTCGGCGACGGCGAGGGCGACCTGCGCGGTGGAGAACGACGTGCCGTTGGTGAGGGCGAGGCCCTCCTTGGCGCGCAGGGTGATCCGCTCGATCCCGGCGTGCTTCATGGCGGCGACGCCGCTCATGAGTTCGCCGTCCCAGAACGCCTCGCCGCTGTCGATCTCGGCGTCCTCGCCCGCCGGGCGGGACAGCACGATCGCCAGGTGGGCCAGCGGGATGAGGTCGCCGCTGGCGCCGAGCGAGCCGTACTCCGGGACCGCCGGGTGCACGCCGGCGGCGAGCATGCGCGCGAGAGTCCCCGGCAACTCGGGCCGTACGGCCGAGTATCCGCGCGTCAGGCTCGCCGCCCGGATCAGCATGGCGGCGCGTACGACCTCCTGGTCCAGGTAGCGGCCCACGCCGCTGGCGTTGGAGACGATCAGCCTGCGGGACAGCTCGGCGGCGTCCTCGGCGGTGCCGAACGCCTGTCGGCCGGCCAGCGAGCCGAAGCCGGTGTTGACGCTGTAGATGGGCTCCACGGGTTTACCGGCCCGCATGTCCTCGATGATCGAGCCAACCCACTGCTCGCTCGCGCGCATGGCCTCGACGGCCGCCTCGCCCACGACGACACTCCGCTCGGCCCGCGCGACGGCGACGAGGTCGTCGAGCGAGACGGGCGCCTCGCCCAGGGACACTGGCTCGGTCATGGGTTCCTCCTGACACTGGTTCCGTGCTTCTGCGGCGTTTCTGCGGTGCTTCTGTTGCGCTTCTTCTGCGCTTCTTCCGTGCTTCGTCCGTGCTTCGTCACACGGGCAACTTCTCGAAGGCGTGGGTGAGTCGGCGGTCGGCGGCTGTCATACGTCCAGGACCAGGCGATCGCCCCGGCACCGTGAGACGCAGATCATCATGGTGTCGCCCGCGGCGCGTTCCTCGTCGCCGAGCACCCGGTCGCGGTGGTCCGGCTCGCCCGCGAGCACCCCCGTCTCGCAGGTCCCGCACACGCCCTCCCGGCAGGAGCTGAGCGACCGTACGCCCGCCTCGGACAGCGCGTCGAGGATCGACTGGCGGGCGCCGACCGCGATGTCGCGGCCGTCGCGGGTCTCCACGGTGAACGGCCGGTCGTCCAGGGCCCCTTGGGCATCGGGGGCGGCGGTGAAGTGCTCGACCACGAGCCGGCTGCCGGGACGGGACTCGGCGTAGCCCTCGACGGCGGCGAGCAGTCCGGCCGGACCGCAGGCGTACACGCGGGCGTGCGCCGCTCCGAGCCGGTCGAGCTCGGCCGTGACGTCGATGACGCCGGACTCGTCGTCGCGGTGGAACCTCACCTTGTCCCCGTACCGCGCCAGCTCCTCGGTGAACGCCATGGAGGCGGCCGTACGCCCCAGATACAGGAGCGTCCACGGCCTGCCCGCGGCTTCGAGGGCCGCTGCCATCGGCAGCAGGGGCGTGATCCCGATGCCCCCGGCGACCAGGACGTGTCGGTCCGCGTCGAGGTCCAGCGGGAAGGTGTTGCGGGGGGTGCTCACCAGGAGCCTGGCGCCCACCCGGACGCGGTCGTGCAGGTGGGCCGAGCCGCCCCGCCCGTCGGGTTCGCGCAGGACCGCGATCCGCCAGCGGGCCTCGTCCGGGGCCGACGACAGGGAGTACTGCCGGATCAGATCACGCGAGAGCACCACGTCGATGTGGGCCCCCGGCGTCCACCCGGGCAGGGCTCGTCCGTCGCGCGCCGCCAGGACGAGGGAGACGACACCCGCCGCCTCCGTCGTCACCTCCTCGACCGTGACGGTCACGAACTGCTGCGCCGACATGGGCTCCTCCGTCTCCGATGTCTCCGACGTCTCCGGCTTCGCCGACTTCTGCAACTTCTGCGATGTCTACGACTTCTACGAACTCGGCGTTCACGGGGCGCGTTTCCGGTCCCCGGATCACCCGCATCGTGCTGACGTCGCCCGGGGTGCGGCAACGGCCGTTCTCAGCAGGTGATAACGGCCGTGTCCCGGACGCCGCCGCGCGCCTACGGTTCCGCACGTCCCCACCCGTACCGACCCGAAGGGAGCCCGATGCCCGACACCGCCGACGACATGGTTGCCGCCACGTCAGCCACGTCAGCCGCGTCAGCCACGTCAGCCGCGTCAGCCACGTCCGTCCCGGACGACCCGTACGACGACGCCAACCTGACCGATCCCTATCCGCTGTTCGCCCGCATGCGCGACGCCGGACCCGCGGTGTGGCTGGAGAAGTACGGGGTCCACGCCTTCACCCGGTTCGAGCAGTGCCGGCAGATCCTCGCCGACCACGAGACGTTCATCTCCGGCGCCGGGGTCGGGCCGCGCAACTACCACCAGCAGCCGCCGTGGCGCCCCGCGGGCATCCTCGACTCCGACCCGCCCCTGCACACCCCGCTGCGCACCGCGATGGCCGGGGTGATCTCTCCGCGCAACGTACGGGTGCTGCGCGCCGCGTTCCAGGAGTACGCGGTGCACCTCGTGGACCGGCTCCTGGAGCAGCGCGAGTTCGACGCGGTCACCGAACTGGCCGAGCTGTTCCCGATCGAGGTGTTCGGCAACGCGGTCGGCATCCCCCGCGACGGGCGCGCCGAGAACCTGCTGCCCCACGGCGCCATGAACTTCTCCGCGTTCGGCCCCGAGGACGCCCGCTACGACGCGTACTTCGCCGCCGGCGAGGGGACCGTGGAGTGGGTGATGAGCAACTGCGCCCGCGAGAACCTGACTTCGGACGGCCTCGGCGCCAAGATCTGGGAGTACGCGGACCAGGGCGTGGTCACCCCGGACGAGGCCACCCGGCTGGTGCGCGCACTGCTCTCGGCGGGCCTGGACACGACCGTCCTGGCCATCGGCAACACCATGAAGTGCCTGGTCACCAACCCCGCAGAGTGGGCGGCGCTGCATGAGAGCCCCTCGTCGGCCCGGTTCGCGATCGACGAGGCGCTGCGCTTCGAGTCCCCGTTCCAGTCGTTCTTCCGCACCACGGCGTGCGAGACGACGATCGACGGTGTGCGCCTCGCCGAGGACACGAAGATCGCGCTGTTCATGGGGGCGGCCAACCGCGACCGGCGCCGTTTCGGCGACGACGCGGACGCGTACCGGATCGAGCGGGACGCCTCCGGCCACCTGGCGTTCGGCATCGGCATCCACCAGTGCGTGGGGCAGCCGATCTCCCGGCTGGAGATGGACGTGCTGTTCACCGAACTGGCCCGCCGGGTCCGCACGGTGGAGCTCACGGCCGAACCGGTGCCGTTCCTGCACAACACGCTCCGCGGCTGGAAGCACCTGCCGGTACGCATCACTCCGGCGTGAGCGTGAGCCCTGGCACGAGGGCCGGTCCAGCGGCGGGCAAGGCCGCTGCTCAACCGCTGGGCAGCGGCGCGGCCGTCGCTCAACCGCTGGGCAGCGGCGCGGCCCGGTGCTCCAGGATCTCGCCGAGCTGCAGCCCGGCCGCCTGCAGCCGGCTGCGGGCATTCCGGCGCCAGGCGGATCCGCACCGGTTCTCCGGCCCGGCCACGGTCAGCGCGCACAACACCTCGCCCCCCGCCACGACGGGCACCGCCACCGCCACCGCGCCCTCGCTCAACTCGCCCCGGGTGACCAGGAATCCCTGCCGCCGGATCTGCTCGATCTCGCTCGCCAACCGGTCCCGTCCCGGAGTGCGGTCGGTGATGCTGCGCAGCGGCTGCTGCAGTACGTGGTCGATGACGGTACGCGGCGCATGGGCCAGCAACACCCGCTGCCCCGCACCCGCGTACAGCGGCAGCAGCTGGTTGATGCGGAACGCCATCCGGATCGGGTGGGCCGACTGCGTCTGCCGCAGGCACATGGCCTGGGTGCCGACCCGCACCGTCAGCACGGCCGTCTCGCCGGTCGTGTCCGTCAACTCCTGGAGCATCCCGTGGCCCAGCTCGACGAGGCGGGTGTGGGTGAGGTGCTGGCCGGATATCTCAAGGAGCCGCCAGCCGGGGGCGTAGACGCCCGCGCGCTCCTCCACCAACTCCAGCTCGCGCAGGGTGCGCAGATACCGGTAGACGGTGCTCACCGGGATGCCGACATCGGCAGCGATCTTCTCGACCCGGGCCTCACCCGACTCGGCCACGGTGATCAGCACATTGAGCCCACGCTGGAACGAGCCCCCCGACGACCCGTCGGACCGGCCCGCCCCCTCCGGGATCGTTGTCGCCACGAAGCCTCCCTCGACCTGCCCACACGGCATCACCGCCTCCCGTGCGCAGCGAGCCACGCCACCGCAGACGCCGCCCCGGCCCCGCACGAGACCACGACCGTGCCGCACCGGCACCTCCCGCGCACACCCCGTTCTCACTCTGTGAGAACCCGGATTGCCACGCGAAACCCCCTCGCCGGCGCCCGTCGCCCCCGCGGCCGACTGTGGCCCGACCCCGTGCACGTACCGTGAGAAGCGCCCGTACGCCGAGGCCCCGGCGCCCGCCGGCCCCGCACTGTGCCCGCCTTGCGCGCGTACGCTCCTGCCTCAACTGTCCCTGGAACACGCCCTGTTGTGTCGGCGGACCCGCCCGTATTCTTCTGGTGTGGCGCATGATGTGTGCCCTGCGCCACACAGACCACGCGTGACCAGGGAGCAGGGACAGGGAGTAGGCAGCACACGGGGGGCAGGTCCGATGGGCGACACCGATCCGCTGGGCGAGACCGATCCGCGACGTCCGGCGGGGTGGTTCAGGCGTGCCGCCGCGCGCATCCGCAGCGCCCTCGGGGGCGACCGGGCGCAACGGAGTTCTGCCTGGCTCCGGCGTGCGGCCTCGCGGATTCGTGACGCGCTCACCGACGACCGGTTGCTCGTCCTCCTGCTCCTGGCTGATCTCGTGACCGTCCTGGGCGCGAGCGCCATCTGGCTGGCGCTCGGCGGGGACGCCACGACCGTCGGCGTGACCGCCGGAGCCCTGCTGGCCTTCGCCGCCGCCATGCTGCCGCTCATCCGGCGCTCGGACGCGGACGGAAACCGGCCGCTGTGGCCGCCGTTCGTCCTCGTCGTCATTCCGCTCGCCGTACTGATCGTGGGGCTGCCCGCCTTGGGCGCGTGGGCATACCTGGACAGCCGTGCCGTCGACGTGAAACACCGCGTCACCCTCGCTCCCGAGGGCCCCTTGAAGAACGGCGACCGTGTCAACGCCCGAGTGCGCGCCGACGAACCGAGACCACGGCTCAGCATCACGTTCGCCGTCACCGAGCACGACCCCGCGGCTCCGGTGTGCGTACCGAGCAGCGAACTGACCGTGACGCTCGACGCGGGCTCCGGCAAGCCTCAGGAACAGACCGGCGCCGCGGACACGGGATTCACCTTCGACCTGGGTCAGGGGCTGACCGATGTCCGGTTGACCATCCGGCTCCGCGCCGAGCAGGGCTGCGAACTGGACCTGTCGGTCGCCTCGGCGCAACTCGACGATTAGGAGCGCCCATTGACAGCGATCACGTACTCTCCGCGCCGCCCGCGCTTCCGCCGCCCCTCGACGCACCGCTCCGCACGGGCCGTGGCGGTCGCGCTGCTGCTCACCGTCACGGCCTGCGGTGAACCGGGCGACAGAACCAGGCTCGACGGCACCGTCCACATCGGCGGCAAGATCGACCAACCGGGATTCGCCCTCCACAGCGAGCACACCGACCGCGGCTTCGAGGTCGACCTGGCCGCCTACCTCGGCGAACAGATCGGCTTCAAATCGAAGTTCCACGACGTGGTGTCCGCCAAGCGGGAGCGGACCCTCATCGAGGGAGAGTCGGAGCTGGTCATCGCCACCTACTCCATCACCCCGGAGCGGGACGAGACGGTCGACTTCGTGGGCCCCTACTTCGTCACCCGGCAGGGCTTCCTCGTCGCCGAGGACTACCAGGGCATCAAGGGCACGAAGGACGTGGCGGGCAAGAGCCTCTGCACCGTCGAGGGCTCGACGTCGGAGAACGTCGCCCTGCCCCCCAAGACGACTCTGCACATGGAGACCGACTACTCGACCTGCGTGCGCAAGGTCCAGCAGGGTGATGTCGATGCCGTGTTCACCGATGAGGCGCTGCTCTACGGATATGTCGAGCAGCACAAGAACAGCAAGGCGCCGCTCAAGGTCGTCCCCGACGTGTCGTACGGGAGTTTCAACAGGTACGGCATCGGGCTGCAGGAGGGCTGGCAAGGCGACTGCAAGAAACTCCGGAACGCTCTGCGCACCTATCTCACCGAGGAGTGGGCCCGCGATGTCAAGGCCCAACTGCCCGCACTGGTCGATGCCTACCCCGGCACCTGGGAGAACCGATTCCGACCCGACCCGCAAGACCTGAACAAGTACTCCTCCTGCGAGGAATGACCGTCGAGCTCCGAGGAATGACCGTCGCGCCGGCCGAGCCCGGCCGGTGCCGCGGTCGTGTTTTGGCGCTGACGGCCCACGATGGTCAAATGCTGTACTAACTAGCGCCGTTGGTGATGGCGGTGCGCGCTTGTTCTCGCAGGATCGATTGCACAGGGGTACCAGACAGTGATCAGCCGCTTGTTGGGCCGACAGACCGGAGTGAACCAGGGGAAGGACCCGCTCTCCGGCTTCCCCCTGCCACCGAACGCGGGTCTTCTCACCTTCCGCGTCCTCGACCCCTTCGGCGAGCCCGTGCGGGAGGCGCAGTACACGCTGAGCGACAGCCGGGGCCGCAAGGTCGTCAAGGGCGAGACGGATCCGTTCGGTTGGGTCGTCGTGCTCGTCCCCCTCGGCGAATACCGCATGGCGATCTCCAGCAACGGCTTCACCCCGTACCGGGGAGACGCCTCCGTGAGGCAGGGCGGGACCCTCGTCCCCCTCGGCGACATCACCCTGCACGCCGCGCCCACGCTGCCGCTGCCCGAACCGGGCGAATGGGAGATCGAGGCGGCTCACACGCGGATCGGCTTCAGCGCCCGGCACATCGGCCTCGGCCGCGTGTACGGCAGCTTCGGCAACTTCGCCGGCGCCATCCGGATCGGCGACACCATGGAGAGGTCGGCGATGCACGTCGTCATCGACGCGGCCTCCATCGACACCAAGGTCCGGATGCGCGACACCCACCTGCGCTCCGCGGACTTCCTCGACGTGGAGCGGTTCCCGACCCTTGAGTTCTACAGCGACCGCTTCGTGCACCGCGGCGGCCACCACTGGGCCATCACCGGCGGCCTCACCCTGCACGGAGTCACCCGTACGGTGACCCTCGACGCGGAGTACAACGGCCTGCGGGTCGGCATGGAGGGCGAGACCCGCGGCGCCGTACGCGCCACCACCGAACTCCACCGCGAGGACTACACCATCAACTGGCAGACCATGCTGGCCCGGAACATCGCCGTGGTCGGCTCGAGCATCAAGATCGACCTGGACATACAGATCGTGCCCAAGGGCACGGAGCTGGAATTCAAGTGACGCAGGGCCAGGGGGCGCGGCCGTTGCGCGCGAGCTGATCACCGCCGGCATCGCCGCCCTGGCCGCCGTGGCCAGCGGAGCGGCGGGGACGCGGGCACCAGCGGCAGCCGACGGTTCCTCCTCCGGCTCCGCACCCGCAAAGATCGGGGAGACGCCCCCTAGGCCGTCTCGCGCACTTGAGAGGGTGTCCGGCATGGATTCCGAGCCGCGTACCGATTCCGCTCGTCATCATGACCCAGGGGTTCCGCTGAGTCGGTTCGCGGGTCGGATACTCGTGGTCTGTCCGCGATGCGGAGGCCGCGCACTCGTGATTCCCCGGCCGGGCACTCCCGATCTCAGGTACTACGGAGAGCTCCTGTTCCTCCCGCGTCGCCTGGCTTGTGGAGGGTGCGGTGCCGTCGCCGACTGGAACCCCGAGGTGCGGGGAGCCGGTCTGGTCGGTGCGGTGCTGGGTGGTAGCGAGGAGCCGTTCTTCCAGAGGCCTCTGTGGCTGCAGACCCGTTGCGCAGGCCGGATCCTGTGGGCGTTCAACGAGGAGCACGTCGATGCGCTGTCCGCCTATGTCGCGGCGCTTCTGCGAGAGCGTGGTGGTGTACGGCCGACGAGGGCGATGTTCGGCCGGCTGCCGGCGTGGATGAAGAGGTCGGACCATCGCTCGGAGGTGCTGGCCGGCCTGCAGACCCTGCGGGAGCTGGCCGCACGGACGGCGCCCGCCGACCGCTCCGACGCCGCGTTCGGCCGCGGTGACCGCCCCCGAGTGCACAGGAGCCTGTACTTCCGGGGCGGCCCCTACGAGCCCTGACGGCCCGGTCGCCGTCGTACGTCATCTCGGCACGGTGCCGGCGCAGTTCGGGCTCGTCGGCCGGTCCGGAAACGCCGCACCGGAGCGGCTGCGAGTGGCCGGGTGCGGCTCCCCGCCATCGCTACACTCCGTAGCGAAGTGGCAGCCCGTTGACAGCCCGTCGACAGCCCATGGGCAGCCCGCAACGGCGGCAGGAGCCGATCCCCATGACCCGCTCTCCCGACCCTCACCCGCCGGCCGCTCACCGCAGCGCCCTCGACCTTCGCGACGAGCTGCTCGGCCCCTCCCGCAATCGCAAGCTGACCGGTGCGCAGGTGTGCGCCGCCGCCCGCCTCGTCTTCGGCCGGGCCGAAGGCCTTTCCCTGTACGGGATCTCCGCGCCGGACATGGAAGCCGAGGGCCTCACGATCCTCGGCCGTACGCTCATCGAGTGCTGTACGGACGACAGTTGCGCGGCTGTCGCCGACGCGCTCGCCGAACTTCAGGACGCGCTGCCACCGGCGGCGGACGCCATGGTCGCGGACCTCTTCTGCGGGTCCGGGAACTTCGGCTTCCACATCGGCGTGCGCCTCGGACGCCCCGTGTTCGCCGCCGAGCTCGACCCGGACGTGCACCGGGCGACCCGTCACAACTTCGACGTCATCGGCGCCGCGGTGGAACTCCGCCGGGGGGACTACCGCGACCTGCTCCGCGAACTCCCGCCCCGTGGGCCGCGCGACATCTACCTGGTCGAGCCGCCGTGGGGCCCGGCCGTCACCGCCGAAGGCCTCGACCTGCTCCGCACGTCGCCGCCGGTGCCCGAGATCCTCGACGGCATCATCCGGTCCCGCGCCGGGCTGAGTTGCCTGATCGCCGTCAAGACCACCGACCTGATCGCCCGTGACTCGCTGGCCGTCGCCTTCAAGGACGCCACGCATCTGCGCACGATCCACTCCGGGACGGCACTGCCGCGCGGGCCAACATGACCTACCACGTGTACCGCCTCGGCCGCGGCTGAATCCTCCGCTCACGCGTGCGCGTTCGACGTTGAAACACCTGAGCGTGTCACGCACGGCAGTGCTGATCACCCAGAGTTACGATCTTGGTGTGCTGAGTGATCAATTACCTTCGACGGCCGACACGACGACCGACGCCGTCCTCGAAGTGCTGCGCACACGCAGCGCGGTCCGCCACTACACCGACGCCCCTGTGGACGACGCCCTGTTGGACCGGATGCTCGACGCGGCGGTCGCCGCGCCGACCGCCGCCAACCGCCAGGCGTGGGCCTTCGTAGCAGTCCGGGAAAGGACCAACGTACGGCGGGTCAGAGCCTTCGCCCCGGGAATCATCGGCGATCCCGCGGCCATCGTCGTCGCCTGCGTCGACCGGCAGCGGTGCACGGAGGACCCCGGCGGCGGACACAGCCTGCTCTGCCTGGCGATGGCCGTGGAGAACCTGCTCCTCGCCGCTCACGCGCAGGGCCTGGGCGCCTGCCCGGTGAGCAGCTTCCGCGGTTCCGCGATCAGCCGGCTCCTGGAACTCCCCTCGCACATCGAAGCCCACTTCGTCGTGCCGATCGGACATCCGGCGCAGGAACCCGCCTCCCCGCCCCGCCGGAACAGAAACGAGGTCATCAGCTATGAGCGCCTGGGACAAGGCCCTGCCGCCCGAATCGGCTGAGGACATCGCCGTACTCGCCGCCTTCCTCCTCAGCAGCGCGATCGGCCTGCCGCATCAGCCGCCGGCGTACGGACCCTTCCGCTTCATGGACGCGGCCCGCAGGGCGCTGCGGATCCTTGAGGACAGCGGAGTGCACAACCCCGCCCTGGCATCCGTACGACAGCAGATCGAAACGGCCCTCTTCGCACCCATCGAGAACATGGATTTCGCGGAGCTCCTCGAAGGCCTCGTGCTGGAGACGGCCCACGGCCTCAAGAACATGAGCCCGGACCCGGACCCGGACCTGGACCCGGACCCGGCGCTCACGGAAACGACCGTCTGAACAGCCGCTTCCCTGACTGCTCCCGCCTTCCCCCTCCCGTCCCCAGGCGCGCGTCCCCGCGCTCTCACCACGTGGAACTCCTGCATGGCTCTGCCGCCCCCGCACCCGTCCGTCCTGCCCGCATTCACGGCAGTCCCCCTGACCCCCAACTGCAAGCGCGTACTCGACCTCGCCGACCACCTGCTCATCGGAGTCAGCCCCGGCAACAGCTACTTCAGCATCGCCAACCTCGCGCGCCTGATGCGCTGGGGCCACGCGGCCTTCCGGAGCCTGGACGTGGTGTGCCCGGACAACGGGCTGGTCTTCACCTACCGCGCACTCGGATATACGGAGGAGGAGGCGGCCCGCAAGGCCCGCAAGGAAGTCTCCGGCGTCCGGCGCAGGATTCGCCGGGCCTGGGAGCGCAGCGGCGTACCGGTCGACGGGCAGCGCACCCGGCTTCTGTCCGAGCTGGCGAACTCCCCTGCGTACAAGGAACTTCGGGCCAGGGCGGAGAAGGCGCTCGCCGAGGACGAGGAGCTGTACCGCGTCTGCTTCGGCATGACCCGCCGCGCGCTGAGGGCAGCCGCCGGCGACGTGGGGGAGGACGCGGCTGACGGTCTCGACACCGCTCTGGCCATGGAGTACCTCATCGCCGAGCTGCCGTTCTTCGTCGACACCCCGAGCATCCTCAACGTGCCCTCCTCCATTGTCAGTTACCACGCACCCGTCGAGTTCGCCGACCTGATCTACACCGGCCGCAGCGTGCTGCGCGCCGCGGACAACCAAGGCCATGTCCTGCTCAATGAAGGGAACCCTCTCCGATGACGGTCGATGAACTTCCGCTGCGCTTCCCGTTCTCCCAGCGCGGCGACGAAGTCCCCGCCGAATGCGACTGGCTGCGGACGAACCGGCCGGTGGCCCGGGTCGTCACCCTGGCCGGGGACGAGGCGTGGCTGGTCACCAGCCATGAACTGTGCGACCAGGTCCTCACGGACACCCGCTTCAGCCTGCACGCGACGGCCGACGACGGCGTACCGCAGCAGTACGCGCGCGCGTTCCCGCCGGACGCGGTCAGCAACATGGCGAACATCACCAGCGCCGGGCTGCGCAGCGAGGTGATGAAGTCCCTCTCCCCACGCGGAAACGACCAGCTGACACGCTTCCTGCAGACGACCGCGGGCGAACTCCTCGACAAGGCCGTGGCGGAGGGCAGCCCGGCCGACCTCTGGAGCGACTACGCATCCCCGCTCTCCACCCGGTTGATGGTGGAGATCCTCGGCCTGTCCGACGCCGACGACGCGCGGCTCGCCAGATGCTCCGACGTAGCGATGGGCACCAGCGCATACACCCCCGATGAAGCGGCCCGCAACTGGGACGAGCTGCGCGCCGTCATGGCCACGGCGCTGCGCCCGGACCGCACGGCCGCCGGGCTGCTGCCCCGCCTTGCGGCGCTGCGCGAGGACCGTCCGCAGGACGGCCTGACGGAGGCTCAACTCTGCGATGTGGGCTGCAATTTGATGGTCGCCGGCTACGAGAGCCTCGCCGCCTTCCTGGGCCACGCCATCATGCTCCTGGCGCGTGACCCGGAGGCGACGGCGCGGCTTCGCGAGACGCCCGCACTCATGCCGCAGGCCATCGAGGAGCTGTACCGCCGCAACCTCTCGATCGGTGACGCCCTGCCCCGCCTGGCGACCGCCGACGTGCAGCTCGGCGACACCCTGGTGGCAGCCGGTTCCCTCGTACTGGTCTGTGTCGAGGGCGCCAACCACGACCCCGCCGTCTTCCCCGACGCCGAGCGCCTGGACCTCGACCGCGCCGCCAACCCCCACCTGACCTTCGGCGGCGGCCGCCACTACTGCCCGGCCACCAGCCTCAGCCGCCTGCATGCCCACATCGGCCTGGAGACCCTGCTGACCCGGCTGCCGAAACTCGTAATGGCCTGCCCCGCACGGGAGTTGATCTGGAGCTGGGGCATGATCAAGCGCCTCCCGAAGGCCCTCCCGGTGGAACTCTGACCCCCAGCAACCCCGGCGACCCTCAGCCCGCGACCGGAATCCGCCGCCCCACCCCGAGGAGACGCAACCCCATGGCCGCGCCCGCTCCCGCACCCCTCCCTCCGCACGACATCAGCCCCGAAGCCGTCTTCGACCGCATCGGCGAGCGCTACGACCACGCTTTCGCCCACAACCAGGGTCAACTCGACGCCTGCGCCGCGCTCATCGCCCGTCTCGCGCCCGGCGCCCGCGTCCTGGACGTCGGCTCCGGCACCGGCAGGCCCACGGCGGAGCAGCTCACCGCGGCCGGCCTGGACGTCACCGGCATCGACGTCTCCGGCGTCATGGTCGACCTCGCCGCCCGCCAGGTCCCCGGCGCCACCTTCCGCCAACGCGACCTGTTCGCCCTGTCCCCCCAACAGGCCGCGGAACTCGGGGAGTTCGACGCCGCCACCACACACTTCAGCCTCCTCGGCGAGCCCGAACGCGTCCTCACAGGACTACGGAAGACCCGCGACCTGCTCCGCCCCGGCGGCCTCCTCTCCTTCGCAGGCGTCCAGCACCTCGAATCCGACGGCGACGCCCCCGTCCCCTTCTTCGACTTCTCGTACGTCCCGTCGCCCTGCACCGCCGACTCCCTCACCGCCCTCGTCCAAGCGGCGGGCTTCACCGTCCACTCCCTCACCTCCGCCCACCACACCCCACCCACCGACGCGGTCTCCGCCCGCACCCACCTCTTCGCCCTGGCACAACGCAGCTGACCGCGGGCTGCCCGCGCCGCGCGGGCTCGGGCGAGCAGCCTGCGCCGCGCGGGCTCAGGCGGACGGGAGGGCGGGCTCGGTCTGCTCGACCCCGTTGAGGACGGAGTCGAGCAGGCCGGGGAAGCGGGTGTCGAGTTCCTCGCGGCGCAGGGTGTTGACGCGGGAGTTGCCCGGGGCGGTCTCCTGGCGGATGATCCCGGCCTCGCGCAGCACCTTGAAGTGCGCGGACAGGGTCGACTTGCTCAGGTTGATGCCGAAGGTCCCGCACGGCTTGCCACCGGCCTCTACGAGAGTCCGCACGATCTGCATCCGGGCCGGTTCGGCCAGCGCGTGGAGCACCGCATAGATGTTGATGTCTTCGGCACGGGGGTGCTGGAGCGGCTTCACGGCACTGTTCTCCCAGATCAGAACGATGTGTTCGTGAGTTGGCGAACACCTGTTGACCGGCTCTCGGTCATGCGCATACGTTAACCCAGGTGTTCGCCAACAAGCGAACACTGGAACTGGCGAATCTGCGCCACCCGCACCACTGGGAGACCCACATGGCCGAGATGAAGACCGCCGCCGCAGCTGCCGGGGGACTGGCCACCGCCCTCGCGTTCGGCGGCATGTTCACCGTCGCCAAGTCCGCCTTCGGCCACGTGGACCCCTTCCACCTCACTCTGGCCCGCTTCGCCCTCGGGTCCGCGATCTTCGTGATCGCCCTGCTGGCCGTCGAAGGCCGCGCGGCGCTGCGCACCGACGGGAAGTTCCTCAAGCTCTGGGGGCTCGGCTCGCTCGGCTTCGCCGCCTTCAACCTCCTCACCTACGTCGGCCTGCAGTCCACCCCGGCCCCCACCGCCTCCCTGATCATGGCCGCGATGCCCGCCATCACCGTCATCGTGATGTGGGCCCGCACCAAGAAGCGCCCCACCGGCATCACCCTGGGCCTGGTCCTGCTCGCCCTGACCGGCGTGGCCATGGTCCTGGGCGACGGCAACCCGCTCGTCGTGTTCACCGGCGGCATAGGTGCGGGCGGGCTCTGCATCCTGACCGGAGTGATCGGCTGGGTCATCTACACCACCAGCGCCGCCGGCTTCCCGGCCTTCTCGGTCTTGCGCTACACCGCCGTCACCAGCGTCCTCGGCACCCTCACCATCGCGATCGTCACGCTCACCGCCGGTGCCCTCGGCGCCATCCCCACCCCCGGCATCGCCGACTACACCGCCAGCTGGTGGCAGATCCTCTACATGGCCGTCCCCGCCACAGCCGTCGCGATCCTCGCCTTCAACCACGCCACCCGCACCCTCGGACCCGCCAACGGCGTCCTGTTCATCAACCTCGTCCCCCTCACCGCCTTCGCCGTCGAAGCCGTCCGCGGCCACCGGCCCACCACCGCCGAACTCGCCGGCGCCGCCCTCACCCTCACCGCCGTCATCGCCAACAACCTCTACGGCCGCCGCACCGCCAAGCACACCGTCACCGCAGCACCGACCCCCACGGCCGACACCAAACAACCCCTCACCACCGCCGCCTGACGACCAGAACCCCCACTGCATCCGAGCCACCCACGAACCACGCCTGTCAGGGACGCTAACCAGGAAGCCCGGAAACAGCTCCGCCGTCACCGGACCCAGCGCACTCGACGAACTCACCGCCCAGCCCCAGGCGTTGACCATCTGAGGAACCGAGCTCTACGCGAAGCTCGGCCTCCGCCGTGCCGGCGTTCGTACCGATCCAGAGCAACGCATACTCATGGAGCCTCAATGGCCCGAGAGTTGTGATGGATACCGCCCCGCACGACAGTGCCGGCTCACGTCACATTCGCGTACTGCATCGTGACGACAGGTTCCGCGACGACGCACAGGACGCCCTCGGTGCGCTGATCGCAGAAGCGTCTCAGTATGCCGCCGAGGGGCTTGCCATGCACGCCGTGCAGGCCGGTCGTTTCGGTGAACTCCTCGATGGCGGCGCTGTGTTGGCCAACTTGCCTGCCGCCGCTTTTCTCGATGCCGCGGCTTGCGCCTGGGTGGTGGAAGCACCTGGTTCGACCGCCGCAGCCGATGCGGTGCACCTACGGATGTACGGATGTACGGAGTTCGGCCGGAGAACCAAGCGGAATGGGCAGCCTGGCTGCGCCTCATGGCCATGGCCCGTGCGGAGCATCAACTCTGCGCAGGAATCGACGACTCCGGCATCCGTGCCCCTGGCGGCACCGAGGTTGTCGCCCGTGGTCGAACGCAGCGGCTAAGGCAGTGTCTTGATTCGTTCGGCATCGTTGTGTCAGCCATGGAGGCGGTTGTTCAGCGGGAGCCTGAGTGTGGTCGGGCGATTGTTGTCGCCGACGTCCACGGCGTGATCACGCAGTGGAACGGGGGGTGTCAGAGACTGTTCGGGTACCCCGCTGCGCAGGCTGTCGGCAGCACCTTGGATCTGATCGTGCCCGAGCATCTGCGTGAGACACACTGGGCAGGGTTCCACCGGGCTATGCGAGAACCCCAGGTAAAGGATCTTGCAGCTGACCTGCCGGTGTTGTGCGCGGACGGTGAGGTGCGCAGCTTCGCCGGGCGGTTGCTGGTGCTCAGCGACGGCCTGGGCGTCGCGTTCGGCGCCGTGGCGATCTATACCGACCAGGGAACCACGGGCGTAACGCCGTTCGGGTAGAGCGTCACCTCAGTTGGTGGAGCGGCGGTAGCAGATGAGGGTGCCGGCGATGCCGACGTAGGCCAGGAAGTGCTCGGCCTTGCGCTCGTGTCGGCGGTGTAACCGGCGGCAGCCGTTGAGCCAAGACATCGTTCGACCCGAGCTTGCCGCGATCGGTCGGATTCGGTCCGGTCAGCGGCCCGTTTGACCGCGCGGATACTGACCGAGTCGATGGCATACCGCGACCAGTTCAGTTCCCCGTTCGCACCGAGTCGGTCCAGCACCGCGCGGTGCAGTTCGGCCCACACCCGGGCTGCGGATCTGCTGCTGGGCCACACAACTGATGCGGGTGCGGCGGTTCGGAAGGTATGTCCACGTGTCCTGCGTATATGGGCCACTCGGCTCTTGTCGCGCCGACCGCGCCTGCGTGTACTGAAAGGCGATATACCTACGCTTTGGGTGGCACGACATGGGCTCTTCACCCGATCCCGGAGCTTGGCGCCGCAACACTCCGCGGCCCGCGTCTTCGCGCGCTCTTCGACGGCCGCCCGGCTCGGACGGCCCGCGGCCTCCGCGCCGGGGGCGGTTCCGGCGTGCGGGGGGCGGCGGCCGCGGGCCTCGCTGGCGGACCGTTCTGATCGTCCTCGTCGCCTGCTTCGTCGCCCTGGTCGGCCTGGGGATCGGCTTGTCCGGCAACCCCGAGGACGCGTCCGCGCCCGCCTCCTCCCCGCCGGCCACGACGTCCACGCCGCCCACCTCGCCCACCCCGCCCACCCCGCCCTCCGACTCCGACCGGCAGCGCGGCACGCCGGCCACCCCGCCCTCCCGCCCCGCCGACCCCGGCCCGCGGCGAAGCGATCCCGACGCTCCTGCTCCGCGCCCGGAGGCCACCGTCGTACGCATCGTCGACGGGGACACGCTCGACGTACGGGGCGACGGCGACGTGCTGCCTGCCGGTGAGGTGGCGCGGGTGCGTCTGCTGGCGATCGACGCGCCGGAGAAGGGCACCTGTTTCGCCGAGCGGGCCACCGCGCGACTGGCGGAGCTGCTGCCCCCGGGGTCGGCCCTGCGATACGAGCGTGACGTCGACCTGAAAGACCCCTATGACCGCTACCTGCTCTACCTCTTCAACGAGCAGGGCGTGTTCGTGAACGCGTCCCTGGTGGAAAGCGGTCACGCCAAGGCGAAGCTGTACCCGCCGAACGACGCCCGGTGGCCGGAGATCAGCCGCGACGGCGAGCAAGCCGAGACCACCGCGACCGGTCTCTGGGCGGCCTGCCCCGAGCCGAACCCTCCGGACGAGCCGAACCCTCCGGACGAGCCGAACCCTCCGGACGAGCCGAGCCCTCCGGTCACCCCGAACCCTCCGGTCAAGCCGGAGCCCGAACCGGAACCGGTCGCGCCAGATCCCCCGGACGCGGACAACCCGGCCGGTCTCCCGCCAGGCCCGCCCGCCGGCGCGCCGGATGTGGACTGCCGTGACGTACCCAACCCCGTGTGGGTCGGCTCCGACGATCCCCACCGGCTCGACGCCGACGGTGACGGCATCGGTTGCGACAGCGGCTGACTCTGCGCGGCCTTCGGGCAGGGCGCCCCGGTCCCGGGCACCATGAACGGGACGTCAGTACGGCGCAGTTGAGGCCCGGCGAGCAGCCCCGTCGCCTCGGACGTCATCGACAGCGACACCGAAGTGAGAGTCCTGCGCCGCCCGTTGCTGCCGCGTCGGTCTCCTCTGCATGATCGAGCGGTGTTGGTCGAAGTGGTGCAGGTGGCAAAGTCTCCCGGAGGCCGGTGGCTGGCCGATGTCCGGACCTCGTTCGGTCACGCCGCGGTCCGCTGGTACGAGCATCTTGCTGGACCTTGCTGATCCGCTGCCCGGTGATGTCGATGTCACGTGGGTCGAGCTCTTTGTCGACCGGGAGAAGGTCGGTCTCTACCCCTATGCGCTTTGAGCAGGTTCTGTGTCGTGGCGGGCGGCTGCGCGGGCGGCTGCGCGGGCGGCTGCGCGGGCGGCTGCGCGGACGGCCGCGCGCGGCTCGGCTCGGGTCGGCCCGGCTCCGCTCGGCTCAGTGAGTGGCTCGGCGTACCCGATAGCGCAGGTGAAGCACCCGGTTGCCCTGAAGCACCGCGTCAGGACCCTCCAGCAGGTGCTGCGCGTGGACCGATCCGAAGTAGCGCTTGCCGGACCCGAACACGACGGGTACGACGTCCATGCGCACCTCGTCGATGAGGCCCGCGGCAAGCACCTGGCCACCGACGTCGCCGGCGGCGACCTCGACCAGGCGGTCTCCCGCAAGCTCCTGCGCCTTGGCCACGGCTGCCTCGACGCCGTTGACGAAGTGGAACGGCGCCCCGGGGTCCCAGCCCTCGGGCGCCGGCCGGTGCGTCACGACGACCACGTGGTCGATCCCGCCCGGCGGCTGCCCGTCCCAGCCGTCCGTCAGGTCGAAGACATGGCGGCCGACGACCGTGACTCCGATCTGGTCCCAGTACGGCCGGGTGTAGTCGTAGGACGTCTGCGACACCTTCAGCACGCCGCTCTCGTCCAACGGGACGTCACCGCTGGACAGCCAGTCGAACAGCGGTCCGGGCTGGTCGTTCTCGTCCGCGACGAAGCCGTCCACCGACACCGAGCTGTACATGACCACCTTGCCCACGGGGCTCTCCTCTGCTTCGGGGCGCCCCAAATTAGCGTGTCGTGAGCTGTCGCTCCGGTAAGAGACGCGGGCCGTGGAACGGGGGCGGGGCCCCGGCGACAGTCGTCCTGTCGCCGGGGCCCCGCCCTCCGCACGGTCACCCGACCGGTGCAGACAACACGTCAGGCGACTTCCTCCGGGGTGACCACGAACCAGCGCTTGTCGGCGGTCACCTTCAGTCCGGCCTCGCGCTGCGCCGCGGCGTTCTTCCGCTGCATCTCCTGAATCTGCGTCAGGTACTTGTCCTTGCGGTTGACCCAGACACGTGCGCCGCCGCGGTCCACGTCCAGCGAGTGGAACAGCATCGGCCCGTCGCTCGCCGGAGTGTCGCCCCCGACGAGGATGGGCTTCTTCCACTCGTCGATGTACTCGCTGATCGCGGCCGGCTTGCCGTGGTACCAGGTCAGCGGCGCCCACAGTCGCGGGGTCAGCTCCCAGTCGGCGAGTTGGGCCGGATCGTAGTTCCCCTGGGCGATCCGCTGTCGGGCGGTGGTGACGTCGCCCGTCCTGCGGTTCTGCAGCTGCATGGTGACGCCGATGACGTTCTCCGGCTTCACGCCGTATCCGTACTTCGGGTCGGCCAGGACCATCCGCACGAGTTCCTCGCTCGCGGCGCTGACGACGTACACCTCGATGCCGTTGTCCCGCAGGGCCTGGTAGAGCTCCTGCATGCCCGTGCGCAGCTCAGGGGGCTCGACCTCGGTCGGCGTCGGGCGGCCGTTGTCGTCGTAGTACTCCGCCGGGATCGGCTTGCCGTACGCCATCAAGTCGTCGACGTGGCCCTTGAGTTCCTTCAACGTGAAACCGGAGAAGATCTGGGCGACCCAGGGGTAGCACACCTGGTCGTCGATCTCGCACAGCCGGACGTAGTAGCTGTAGAGGCTCTCCCGGTGATCCGCCGTGTCCTTGAAGGGGATGACCTTCAAGGACGGGTCCATCGTCGCGCGCGTCAGCACCCCCTTCATCTCCAGGTAGGGCAGCAGCGCCTCCTCCAGGTCGTGGTGGTACGTGGTGTTGTCCGCGTCGAAGACCGCGTACCGGCCCTGATGGGCGTTCTTGTCCATGAGCTCGGCCAGCTCGGCGCGCACGGCCTGCGGCCAGTGCTTCAGCTGGGCCGAGGCCCGCCCACCCGTCCCACCCGTCTCCGCGGCTGTGGCCTCGCCGCGGGGCCACAGCGTGGTGGCGCCGACGATCAGCGCTACGGCCAGCGCGATCACCGCCAAGAGCCGTGCCGGTCGAACCTTCGTCACAGCGCGGCCCGGCCGCCAGTCAGAAACCTTCGGCATATTGCCCGTTGCTCCGTTCCGCTCGGATTTTCCAGGGCGACACGAAGATCGCTCAGCGTAGCGGTGGGCGCAACGCGTTGCCAATAGTGCAACAAGTGCGATCTGGGGGCAGAGGCAGAGGCAGAGGCAGGGGCAGAGGCAGAGGCAGGGGCAGGGGCAGGGGCAGGTGGAGGCAGGCAACGGAAAAGGGGCCCGACTCCGAAGAGCCGAGCCCCTTCCGCAGGGCTACGGGGACGGATCAGCCGGCGGTCCAGACGACCGGCTTGTCGCTGTACGCGTCGCCCTCGTCGAACTCGGCGCCCGTGACGTCACCGCTGCGCGACGCGGCGAGCGAGCAGGTCTCGAACGACGCGCCCTTGGCGAACTCGGCGGGCGCGGATTCCTTGTCGCACTTGCCCGGGATGTCGCCGATCAGCGAGACGCCGGTGCTCTGGCCGCCGTCGAGGAGGCCCCTCAACTGCACGTACGCGCGCGAGAGATCGGCGTCGCCGACGTTCTCCACCTTCATCTTGATGAAGTACGGAGTCAGGCCCTTCGCCCGCGCGCCGAACTGGGACAGGTCGGCTTCGGCGCCCTTGTCGATCGCCGTGACGGTGATGGCGAGGGTGCCCTTCTTCTTGGCGTACTCGAAGGGCAGGACCGCCTTGTCGCCGACCTTGAGCTCGGAGCCCGGCGCGGCGACGTCGCCCGCGGGCTCGGTGTCGCCGCCCTCGTTCTCGCCGCCGTCGGCGCTCGGGCTCTCCTTGGCCGACGCGGGCGTCGAAGCCGCCGGCGACTCCTTCTCCGTCGCTCCGTCCTCACTGCCGCCACCGCAGGCCGTGAGCCCGAGGCCGAGCGTGGTGACCAGGGCGGCCGTCAGTGCGATACGTGCCTTGCGCATGTGTTCAGACCCTCGCTATGTCATGAAATTGTTCGCCGATACGGCGATGTCCCGCGCAGTTTGTCAGGCGAAGTGTGCGTGTTTGGTGCGCGTCAGGTAGCGGAGACGTCACGACGCCTCGACGTCCACCTCGCACTGTGCGTGCCCTCAGGCTGCTGATCAGGGCCGTCATGCCTGCTGGCCCTCGACCGCCACTGCAAGTGATCTTCATGAGAAATCCCCACTGGCCCCCGGCGGAGACTCGGCTCCCTACGCCGACGGCATCGGAACCCGGTCTTGGCCGGCGTCGAGCCGGTCCAGCCGACCGCTCGTCGACGAACTCACCGACCAGGCGGACCACGCCGGGCACGCACCGGCCATCCACTGCGTAACGCCGTGGCTGTCGCCGCGCATCGGTTCCGTCACAGGTGGCCGTCCCGCTGTCGGCAGGTGCGTGGGCAGCGGGCACGATGGCCCCGTACGACGACATTCGCCGTGGTGGAAGCGGTGCTCAGGGGGACGGGATGGCGCGGAAGGCGAGCGCGCGGAGGCGCGCGCAGGTGCGGCTGTGCAGTGGGGTTGTGGCCGTCGGCCTGCTCGTGACGGGTTGCTGGGGCGGTGGGGGCGAGGCGGACGGGAGCGCCGCCGAACCGTCCGGCGGGACCCGGCCGCCCGCCACTGCGAAACCTTCCGACAAGCCCTCGGGCAAGCCTTCCGGAACGCCGACCGACAAGCCCTCCGAGCGGTTCCTGGACTTCGTGCCCGACCCCGAGCGGCAGCCCGAGAACCGGGCGGAGGCCCTGAAGCTCGCCCGCAAGGTGATCGCGCGGCCGGAGGACTGGGGCGCCGGGTACGAGAGGGACTCCGGCTACAAGGGCAGCCCGCGGCGCAGCGCCGAGCTGGGTGACGACTGCGTGTGGGCCCAACGCCCGCTCTCCGAGGGGGACTTCGTCAGCGTCGGCCGGCGCGGTGAGCTGCCCGAGAGGGGGGACGCGGGGCCGCTGCGGGTCACCGCCGTGGTCACGGTCCACCGCACCGAGAGTGCCGCCCGCTGGGAGATGGCCCGCACGCTTGAGGAGCCGCTGCGCTGCCCCGAACAGCGGCTGAGCGGCGCCGAGCGGGTCACGGGGCTGCGCTCCGGCGGCGACCTGGACCCCGACACCAGCGGCGCGACCGACTACCTGCAGGAGAGCGGCCAGGTCCACAGCGAACTGCCGGGCAGCCCGCACCCGTACGTCTGGGACGTGTTCCGGTTGGGCACCGTGACCCTGGCCGTCGCGGTGCACGGCAGCGAGGGGCACACCGCGGACGAGGTGTTCGCCGTCGGCGCGAAGACCGTCGGCCATATGGCGGCCCGCGTCGACCTCGAACTGGGGGTGCGGAAGTGACCGAGCCGCTGCTGCCCGGTGATCCGTCGGCGATCGGCGGGCACCGCCTCCTTGGCCGCCTCGGCGCGGGCGGGATGGGAGTGGTCTACCTCGGGCGGTCCGCCGCCGGGGCACTCGCCGCAGTGAAGGTCGTGCTGCCCGAACTCGCCGACGAGCCGGACTTCCGGGCCCGCTTCCGGCGCGAGGTCGAGGCCGCCCGACGGGTCGTCAGCCCGTGGGCGGCACCGGTGACCGGCGCCGGGCCCGACGAGCCCACGCCCTGGCTGGCGACCGAGTTCGTGCCGGGCCCGTCCCTAGGCGAGGAGGTCCGCCGCTCGGGCCCGCTGCCGACGCACAGCGTGCGCGCCCTCGGCCGGATGCTCGCCGCCGCGCTGCGCGCCGTGCACGCGGCCGGGCTCGTCCACCGCGACGTCAAGCCCGCCAACGTGCTCCTGGCCGTCGACGGACCCCGCCTCATCGACTTCGGCATCGCCCGGTCCGCCGGCCGCACCGCGCTCACCGCGACGGGCCTCGTCGCAGGCACCCCCGGCTTCCTCTCGCCGGAACAGGCCGAGGCACGGACCGGTCAACTCGGCCCGCCCAGCGACGTGTTCTCGCTCGGCTGCCTCCTCGCGTACGCGTCGACCGGGCGGGCCCCGTTCGGCGAGGGCGCCGCCGAGGCGATGCTCTACCGGACCGTGCACGACGAGCCGGACCTGGCCGGGATCGGCGGCACCGGCGGCGCGGACCCCGACGCCGACGCGCTGCGCGCGCTGCTCACGGAGTGCCTGGCCAAGGACCCCGCGGCCCGGCCCGCTCCCGAGCAGATCGAGTCCCGCCTCGCGGGGGCCGACGAGCCCGGCGGCGGCTGGCTGCCCGACCACGTCGTACGGGACATCGCGGACCGCTCGGCGCGCATGCTGGCGCTGCCCGGCATCGAGGCGACCCTCGCCGACCGGCCGACGGACCCGACGGACCCGGCGAACCCGACGGACCCCACGGCCCCGACGTCAACTGCGGTGCCGGCGGCCGGTGTTGCCAGCCGGCGCCGGTTCCTGCTGCTCGGCTCGGGCGGCGCGCTGCTCGCGGCGGGCGGGGGCGCGGCCCTGTGGGCGTGGAGCCGCGGCGACGACTCGCCCCCGGACGCCGACCGCTGGGCGCTCGGTGTGCACGCCGACCTCAGCGGCCCCGGCAAGTCCGACGGGCGGGCCCACGAGCAGGGCGTGCGGCTCGCCGTCGAGCAGTACAACGCGCGCCGTGACAAGCCGTTCCCGCTCGACCTGCGGACCGCTGACGACGGCGGCTCCGAGCGGCGGGCCCGGTCCGCCGCGCAGCGCCTGGTGCAGGACCGTGGCGTGCTCGCCGTCGTCGGCCCCACGTCCGACGCGTGCGTCGACGGCGCGGTCGGCACGTACGAGGAGGCGCTGCTGCCGATGCTGCTCGTCAAGCCGGGCGCGTTCCGCCTGGTCGGCCGCCGGTACCGGGCGCCGCTGCACTGCAGGCCGCTCGTGTACGCGCTCGGCTTCGGGCTCGCGATCCAGCTGACCCGGCAGGAGAAGGTCTCGTACCCGGGGCTGCTGCAGGACCGTACGACGGACCCGGTCGCGTGGGAGATCACGCAGGGCGTCGCCGACGCGATGCGCAAGGAGAAGACGCGCTTCCACCCGCGGGTCGTCCCGGCCGGCCTGGACGATCTGGGGCCGCAGGTCGGCGAGATGCTGCGGGCGAAGGTCGACTCGTTCGTCTACGCCGGGCACGCCGAGGGCGCGGTGAGCGTCGCCCGGAAGCTCGCCGACGCCGGCTTCGACGGGCCCCGGCTCGGGACGGAGGAGCTCGCCGACGCCGCCTTCCTCGACGGCGCGGGCGAGGCTGCGGAGGGCTGGCTGCTCGGCACGTCGTACGTCGACCCGGAGCGGCTGCCCGAGGCGGCGGAGTTCGTCCGCGCGTTCCGCCGCCGCTTCGATGCGTCGCCCGGACGGTACGCGGTGGAGGCGTACGACGCGGCGAACCTGGCGATCGACCGGCTGGTGCGGGCGGCGCGGGACGGACGCCCGCCGGAGCGCGCACGGCTCGCGGAACTGCTGCGCGCCGCCGAGTTCCGCGGAGTCACCAAGCCGCTCTCCTTCAACCGGGACAACGGCCGCTACGAGGGCGAGCTCTGCTACCGGCACCGGGTCGAGAACAGCAAGCTCCGCTTCCTCGGCCCGGTGCCCGGAGGCGACCCGGCGAAGGGCCCGGCGAACGACGACCCGACGAAGGCGGGCCGATGAGCGAAGAGGCACGCGGCCGGCCGGCCGCCGTGCTGCCGCTGCGGCCCGGCGACCCCGCCGAGATCGGCGGCCGCGCGCTGCTCGGCCGCCTCGGCGCGGGCGGGATGGGCGTGGTCTTCCTGGCCCGTTCGCCGGACGGCACGCACGCCGCGGTGAAGCTGGTGCGCGCCGAGCACGCCGCCGACCCGCGGTTCCGGGTGCGCTTCCGGCGCGAGTCCCAGGCCGCGGCACGGCTGTCGGGACGCTGGCTCGTGCCGGTCCTGGACGCCGACCCGGAGGCCCGACTGCCGTGGCTCGCCACCCCGTTCGTGCCGGGCCCGAGCCTCGCCGAGGCCGTCGACGGGTACGGCCCGCTGCCCGAGCCGGCCGTGCGCGTCCTGGGCGTCCGGCTCGCGGAGGCGCTGGCCGAGGTGCACGCGGCGGGGCTCGTCCACCGCGACGTCAAGCCCGGCAACGTCCTGCTCGCCCTGGACGGGCCCCGCCTGATCGACTTCGGCATCGCCCGCGCCGACGGCGGCACCGCGCTGACCGCCAGCGGCCTGGTCATCGGCTCACCCGGGTTCCTCTCTCCGGAGCAGGCACAGGCCCGGTCCGACACCGCCGGACCGCCGAGCGACGTGTTCGCCCTCGGCTGCGTCCTCGCCTACGCCGCGACCGGCCGGCGCCCCTTCGACGCGGCCACCGTGGCCGGCTCGCTGTTCCGCACCGTCCACGAAGAGCCCGACCTGACCGGCGCCCCCGCCGCCCTCCTGCCGCTGCTGCACGCCTGCCTTGCCAAGTCCCCCGCCGACCGTCCCGACACCACGGCCGTACGGGAAGAGCTCGCGGCCGACTCGCCTGTGGCGGACGGCAGTTGGCTGCCCGCCCCGCTGCCCGGCATCGTCGCGGAACGCACCGCCGCCGTCCTCTCCCTGCCCGTCCCCGAGCCCCCCGTCCCCGAGCCCCCGGCCTCCGACCCGGGCGCAACGGCCGAGGACGGCACGGCCGCCGCGACCGTGCACGGGACGGGCCGCCCCACCCGGCGGAGGCTGCTCCGGATCGGCCTCGGCGCCGGGCTCGGAGCGGCGGCCGCCGGGGCCGGGCTCTACGCCGCACGCGGGGCCCGGACCGGCGGCGGCAAGGCCGCCCTGCCGCGCCACACCATCGGTCTGCACGCCGATCTGTCCGGCGACCAGCGGGAGTCGGGCCGGGCGCAGCAACGCGGCGCACAGCTCGCCGTGTCGCACTTCAACGCCGCCGAAGACCGGCCCTTCGACCTGGAGTTGAAGGTCCGCGACGACCGCGGCGAAGCCCGTACGGCCGCGGAGGTGGCGGGCCGGTTCGTGGCGGACCGCGCGGTCGTCGCCGTACTCGGGCCCACCGGGGACGCCGGCTTCACGGCCGCCGCCGAGCGGTACGAGGAGGCGCTGCTGCCCATGGTGACCGTCTCCGCGTCCCCGTCGCTCCTGAACCTCGGATCACGCCAGGCCCTCTTCCAACTCCGCGCCGACACCACCGAGTTGGGCACCGCGTTCGTCCGCCACCTCGGCGCCGTCGAGCGCATCGCGCACACCGCCGTCGTCGACGACCGCGCTGCCACCGGCGACGAGGACTGGGGCCTGGTCGAACGGATCCAGCAGGCCCCGCCCACCGGAGGCCGCGTCACCGTGCACCAAGTCGCCCAGGACGACGGGGAGTTCGACGCGGCGGCCGCAGCGGTACGGAAGTCCGGCGCCGGAGCGGTGGTCTACGCCGGAACGTCGCCGAGCCGCGCCGCCCGGTGCGCACTCGCCCTGCGGCGCGGCGGCTTCGACGGCCCCCGCATGGCACCGGAACCCGTCCTCCGCCCCGAACGGTCCCGGTTCCCGTTCCTGCAGGAGGCCGGGGACGCCGCCGAGGGCTGGCTGTGCGTGGCCACGTACGCCGATGCGAGCCGGCTGCCCGCGGCCCGCCGCTTCACCGCGGCCTACGCCGAGCGCTTCCCCGACGCCCCCGCCCCCGGCCCCGCCGCGCCGTTCGCCCTGGAGGCCTACGACGCGCTGCTGCTCGTCGCCCGCTCCCTGCGCCGCCCGTCCGAGGGCGGCCCGGAACGCGGCTCGACGACGACCCGCCTGCGCGCCGCCCGGTACGACGGCCTCGCCAAACCCCTCGGCTTCAACCCGGCCGACGGCTCCTTCGAGTGGCTCGAGGGCCTGTTCCTGTACCGCGTGGAGCAGGGCGCGGTGAAGTTCCTCGGCAACTACCGGGACGTCACGGAGCCGGTGTAGAGGGGGAGTCGGGCGGCTGCAGGGCGGGCACGGTCAGGCCGTCCCGGCTGTCCGCTCCCCTCCCTTGCCATCGGAGATCATCCAGTGTTTGCATGCGTCGGTCGGAGGAACCGCCGCATGACCGCAGGAGCCCACTCATGATCGAACGTGCAGGGGAGGGGGACTTCGACTACGCGCTGCACGAAGGTTCCCCCGACACCCGTATCCAGTGGTACTTCCATGACCGCACGCGGCTGCCCGTGGCAGTTCAGTCCTGGACTCTGGCGCCTGGTGGCAGGGAGGGGATGCACGCCCATGGGGAGGGCCGGCCGCTGGAGGAGCTGTATGTCGTCGTCGAGGGCAGTGCGGTGATGCGGGTCGACGATGTCGAGTATCGACTGGGTCCGGGCGATGCGGTTCTGGCCCCTCCGGGTGCGCAGCATGACGTACGTAACACGGGGGAGGGGTCGTTGCGGTTGTTGGTCGTCTGGGGGCCGCCGGGCGAGGTCGACTTCTCGGCCTTCGGCAGTTACCGGGCGGCGGCCGCCGCGTGGGCGGCCCGGCCGGCGACGCACCCGGGGGTGTGAACAGCCCCGCAACACAGCGGAGTTGGCGGCATCAGGGCCTCAGCAGTCCGCCCACCCACCAGTCGTGCGGCTTGCCGTCGTTGGCGATGCCGCGACGGTGCAGGGTCCCTTCGACGGTGAAGCCGAGTTTCTCGGCGACGGCACGCGAGCCGGTGTTCCCGGCCATGGCCCACCACTCGATGCGGTGCACGTCGAGGGTGGCCCAGCCCCAGTCGCACAGGGCGCGAGCGGCCTCCACCGAGTACCCGCGTCCGCGCTGTTCCCTGACCGCCCAGTAACCGAGCTCCCAGACGCCACGGCTGATGAGGGTCAGGCAGTACGAGCCGACCAGGGCACCGGTGTCCCTGCGGAACGCGCCGAGGGTGTAGTCCCTGTCCTCGGCCCACTGAGCGGGCAACTTCTCACCGACCAGCTGCTCCGCGTCCGCACGCCGGTACGGCACCGGCACCGGGGTGTAGAACTGAATGTCCTCGTCCTGGCAGGCTTCGTACACCGCATCCACGTCGGCAGGTGTGAAGGCCCGCAGCACCAGACGGTCCGTCCCGAGAGTCACTGGATCCATCGCGGCAGTATGAACACCGGCAACAGGCGGCGGCCAACGAATATCCCGACCCGGCTCCGACCGGCAGGCGGACCGAGCGGCCGGGGACGCTGTCGTAAAAACCGGAAGGCGCCGAGGTGGTGAACCGGGGGCGCCGGTTTGTCGTACACCACCCGTGGTGAGCCGACGACAGCGGAGCGGAAGTGGGTCATGACGGCGGATGAACAGCTGCTGCGCGCGCTGTACGACGAACATGCGGGCGTCCTGCACGCCTTCGTGCTGCGCTATGTGTCCGACCGGCAGCGCGCGGAGGACGTGGTGCAGGAGACGCTGCTGCGGGCCTGGCGGAATCTGGACGCCATCGACGCGCACCGGGGCAACCCCCGCTCCTATCTGTTCTCGGTCGCGCGCAACGTCCTGACCGACCAGTGGCGCGCGGAGCAGCGTAGGCCGCGCCTGGTCCAGAACGACGAGGCGATCCAGTCCGCGGCGGCCGCCGACGACTTGGAGCGGATGCTCGACGGCTGGCTGGTGACCGAGGCGCTGGCCCGGCTCTCACCCGAGCACCGTGCGACGATCGTCGAGCTGTACTACGGGGGACGCAGCATTGCCGAAGCCGCCGCGAAGCTCGGGATTCCCGCAGGGACCGTGAAGTCCCGGGCGTACTACGCCGTGCGGTCGCTGCGGACGGTGCTGGAGGAAATGGGAGTGGTGCGGTGAAGGAGCAGAACCGGCAGCAGCACGAGGAGCTGCACACGCTGCTCGGGGCCTATGTGCTCGGCGGCCTGGGCGCGGGAGACCGGGAGCGCCTCGAATCCCATCTGGCGCGGTGCGACTCCTGCCGGGAGGAACTGTCCGCATACGCCGTCCTGCCGGGCCTGCTCCACCAGGCGGGGCCACCGCCCGAGGACGTTCCGCCGCCGGAGTCCACGTGGGAGGGGCTGGTCGCCAAGGCCCGCGCCGAGCGGTCCGACGAGTCCGCCGGGCGGTCCGACGGACGCCGTGGCCGTTGGGGCCGGCGGCCGCGCCTTGCCCTGGTGGCCGCCGCGGCGGCAGCGGGCCTGATCATCGGCGGCGGCACTGTCGGGGTCGTCGGCCTCAACCACGACCACCCCGCCGCGCCCGCCGGGCCAGGGCCGGACGGCGTACCGCTGACCGCCCTCGCGGGCAGCCCCGCGAGTGGTCACGGCAGTCTGGAGGCGCGGGCCTGGGGCACCGAAGTCGCCCTGCACGTCGAGGACTTGCCGGCGGGCGAGCACTTCGTCGCCTGGGTGGTCGACCGGGACGGGCGGCGGGAACAGGCCGCCGTCTGGACGTCCACGCCGAACGGCAGCGCCCGGCTGCGCGGCGCCTCCTCGATCCCGCGAGATCAGGTCGCGACCCTGCGCGTGGCCACCCGCGACGGCAAGCCCTTGCTGGAGATGCGCACCTGAACGTCGGCGTGGGTCACCGGAGCCAGGACGGCTCACGCCGCAACCTCGGGATCCCGATACCGCCTGGCCAGGGCCCGATCTCGAAATACGGAACGAAGCAGCTCGAATTTTATTCACCCTTCGGTGAACCGGAACGTCCCGCCCGGCGTACACGACCCGGAACCGGTCATCGGAGGAGGTCGAAGTGGGAACGAGAAAGTTCCGCAGGAACGTGGTCGCGGCGTCCGCGGCTGCGGCGGTCGTGGCCGCGGGCGGGGTCGGGGTGGCGATGGCGGACCGCGGCGGTGCGCCGGCGCCGCGGTCGTCCGAAAGCGCCCCGGCGGCAGGACGGTCGAACGCCCCGGTGCAGGCGCCGGCGCTGCCGGGCGCACAGGCGGTCTCCCCGTCCGACCGGGTCTATACGGCGGACCAGACGTCCAACACCGTCACCGTCATCGACCCCTCGAAGGACCAGGTCCTGGGCACGCTCGCCCTGGGCTCGCAACGGCTCGACGGCGTTCTGGGCGCGCAGTACCTGAAGGAGGTCGGGGTCCACGGGCTCGGCTTCTCCCGCGACGGACGCCACCTCGGCGTGGTCAGCGTCACCACCAACTCGGCGGTCGTCATCGACACGGCGACCAACGAGATCGTGTCCAAGACGTACGTCGGACGGGCCGCCCACGAGGGCTTCTTCAGCGCGGACGGAAGCGAGTTCTGGGCCGCCGAGCGCGGGCAGGACACCGTGGCCGTGGTCGACGTGCGGCACGGCGGCGTCAAGAAGCGGATCCGGACCGGGCAGGGGCCGAGCAAGGTCCTGTTCAGCCCGGACGGCGAGCGCGCCTACGTCAACCACATCGGGACCGCGGAGGTCGCCGTCGTGGACACCGAGCAGAAGAAGGTCGTGCAGCGTATCCGCGGCATCGGCGACGTGTTCTCCCCGGACGCGGCGCTCTCCCCGGACGGACGGGAGCTGTGGGTCGGCCAGAAGAAGGCGGGCAAGGTGACCGTCGTCGACGTGCGCGCCGGACGCGTCCTGACCGTGCTCGACACCGGGCCGGAGACCAACCACATCAACTTCGTCACCACGGCCGACACCGCCTACGCGTACGTGACCGTCGGAGGCCGGGACGAGACCCTGGTCTACGAGCGCCGCGGCGCGCACCCCCGACTGGTGGACCGCATCCGCAACTCCGGCTCCACACCGCACGGCATCTGGCCCAGCCCGGACAACAGCAAGGTCTACGTGGCCCTTGAGCGCGGCGACGGCGTGGACGTCATCGACACCCGTACCCGCACCGTGACCAAGTCCCTTGACGTCGGCCAGGATCCGCAGGCTCTGGTGTACGTGGCGCGGTCCGCGCCCGCGGCGAACGCCGGACTCGGACGCCAGGGCCTGTCCGCGGCCACTCGCGACGTCCCGGTCGACGCACCGGCCGACGCACCGGCGGACGCCGATGTCGAGGTGACCGCACGCCCCGTCGACGGACTCGACCAACTCCAGCTCTCCGCAAGGGCACTTGAGCCCTCGACCGCGTACACCCTCTACGCCCGTCGGTCGGGAGAGCGCGTCCCGCTGGTCGACTTCACCACCGACGCCAAGGGCGCCGCACCCCAGGTGCTGGTCTTCGCCCGCTTCACCGGCGTCTACGACGACCGTCTGACCGTCGCGCGCGCCACCGGAAAGTCCGCCGCCGCGGGCCACGGGGACCACGGGGCGCACGCGCACGACGACTGACGCAGCCCTGCCGGGATCACCCCCGGCCACACCCCCAATACTCCACCCCCCGCACGTCCCTGACCGCACACCCATAACCCCACCAACTCCACCAACCCCATCAGCACATGAGGAGCAGACATGCGTCACAAGCCGTCCAAGCGTGCCCTGTTCGCCGCCGCCACCGCCGGAGTGGTCGCCGCGGCCACCGCGGTCGCGGCCGCCGTGGCCGCCCCCGAGTCCGACAACGCGGCCCGGCCGAAGGACGACAGGCCCGTCGAGGTCGAGGTGTTCGCCCCCGCCGAGGGCGATGTCGCCGGAGCCGAGGGAAAGGGCTGGTTCGTGGACCTGGAGGTGTCCTACCCCGGCGGCCCCGACGGGCTGCGCCAGGCCGGGTTCAGCGGCGCGCAGCTCACCGGCCCCGCCGGGCACAACAACGTGCCGCCGCTGCCCGGCACGTTCTCCCCCGGGCAGGACGACCGCCTTCCCGGCCTGGTCGTCCTCGGTTCCACGACGATCGACAACCCGGACCGCAAGTTCGCCGGCCCCGGCACCAACCTGGCCAACCTGTTCAACGTGACGGGCATCAGCGACCGGTCCGCCGACGCGACCAGGCTGTGGGACACCTGGATCGTCGGCGACTCCATCATGGGCAAGGACGTCGACACCGTCCTGACCGTCGCGGTGATCGACGACCTCGACCACAACGGGGTGTACGACGACGCCCCCGACGCTGTGAAGGACCTGAACGGTGACGGGCGCGTCGACGGAAAGGACCTGGAGGCCCTGGGAGTTGCCTCGGAGGTCGAGAAGGTCCGCTTCCGCCTGAACGGCGCCCCCGCCGCCTGACCTCGCACGCGCACATCGCCGACCGGCCCCCACCGATACACGGGTGGGGGCCGGTCGGCCGTTCAACGCAGGGTTCGGTCAAAGGGTTCCGGTCAGGTACTGGAGGACGAGGCTGGTGACGGAGACGACGATCCACAGGCTGGCGCCGAGGACGAGCGGCCGCGGGCCGGTGCGGCGCAGTCCGGCGAGGTCGGTGGAGAGTCCCGTGGCGGCGAGCGCGACGGTGATGAGGAAGACCGAGAGCTCGCTGAGTCCGGGGTGGGCGGCCGCCGGGATGAGGCCGAGGCTGTTGGCCGTGGTCATCAGCAGGAAGCCGACCAGGAACACGGGCACCAGCTTGACCACCCGGAGCCGGGGGCCGGTCGTGGCGTCCGACTCGGCACGGTCGCGGCGCTGCACCAGCCAGGCGAGTCCCAGACAGATCGGGATGATCATGAGAGTGCGGGTGAGTTTGACGACGACCGCGTGATTCGAAGCGATCGGACCGTACGTGGCGGCCGCCGCGACCACGGAGGACGTGTCGTTGACGGCCGTGCCCGCGAAGAGGCCGAAGCTTTCCTGGCTCATCCCGAGCAGGTGGCCGATCAACGGGAAGGTGAGCACGGCCGCGACGTTGAACAGGAAGATGGTGGAGACCGCGTACGCGACCTCGACGCCGGCCGCGCGGATCACCGGAGCGGTGGCCGCGATCGCCGAGGCGCCGCAGACGCCGGTGCCCACGCCGATCAGCGTACGCAGGTCCCTGACGACGCCGAGCCGGCGGCCGATGCCGTACGCGCAGGCCAGACAGATCACCAGCGAGCCGATCATCACCGGCAGCGAGCTGACGCCCACGTGGACGATCTGGGTCAGCGACAGCTGGGAACCCAGGACGACGACCGATATCTGCAGGACCCGCTTGGCGGCGAACGCGATGCCGGGACGCCAGCGTGGGCCCGGCTTCAGCAGGGCGGCGACCAGCACGCCCAGGACGATCCCGGCCACCGGGCCGCCGACGAGGGGGAACACCTTGCCGATCGCCGTGGCCGCCAGGGCGAGGGCCAGGGCGAGGGCCAGCCCCGGTACGAGTGAGGCCGGTCCCGTCGGGCTCGTGCGCGTGGTGGTGCCCGTGCGCGGGAGGGGCGGCTCGGGGCGGTGCCCGGAGGGCCGGGCCGCCGACGCGGACTCAGCCTTCGGTGGGGTGACCTGACGGTCCAGATCTTCGCTCATGGCCTCGACTCTGGGACGCCCCGTTGTGCGGTTGTAGCCCCGAGTTCGCGAGGAGGTCATAACCAACTGATATGACTGCGGACCGGATTCGGCCCATACCCTGGAGCCATGAGCCAGTTGCCCGATCTGGAGTCCCTGCGGCTGCTCGTCCTGGTCGGAGATGCGGGAAGCCTGAGCAGTGCGGCAGCGCAGCTCGGCCTCGCGCAACCGTCGGCGAGCAAGCGGCTTTCCATGCTGGAGCGCAAGCTGGGCCTGGTACTTGTGGACCGGACGCGGCGCGGATCGCAACTCACCGACGCGGGCCGGGCGGTGGCCGGCTGGGCCCAGCGGGTCCAGCAGGAGATGGAGGGGCTGCTGACCGGCGCGGAGGCGCTGCGGACGAAGCGGGACGCCGAGCTGCGGGTGGCGGCCAGCATGACGGTGGCCGAGTGCCTGGTGCCGGGCTGGATCGGGGAACTGCGCCGAGCACGGCCGGAGTTGTACATCGGACTCCAGGTGACCAACAGCGAGCACGTCCCCGAGCTGCTGCGCAGCGGGATGGCGGACCTCGGGTTCGTGGAGTCACCGCTGGCCCCGACCGGGCTGACCGCCTGTCAGGTCGCCTGCGACCGGCTGCTCGTCGTGGTCGCGCCGGGGCACCCCTGGACGCGGCGCCGCCGCCCGCTGGGCATCGCCGAGCTCGCCGCCGCGCCGCTGGTGCTGCGCGAACGCGGATCGGGCACCAGAGAAACGCTGGACCAGGCGCTGCGCAAGGCCGGTGTGGGCGAGCCGCTGCCGCTCCTGGAGCTGGGCTCGGCCACCGCCGTGCGCAATGCCGTGATCGCCGGCACCGGCCCGGCGGTGATCAGCGAACTGGCCGTACGGGCCGACCTCGCCGACGGCCGGCTGCTGCCGGTGGAGGTCGAGGGCATGGAACTGCGCCGTGCCCTGCGCGCCGTCTGGGCGACGGGGCGCACCCTCGTGGGGCCCGCCGCGGAACTCCTGGCCGTGACCCGACGCCGAGGGAAGAAGGAACGACCGGGGGAGTGGTGAGACGTGCGGCCCGGCGCGTGGAGCCGGTGCCGCTCCGCGGACAGGACAAGACGACTGCGGCGTGCTCCTCGTACGGGAGCACGCCGCAGTCGTTCGCGCGTGACCCGGTCCCCGCGCGGGGGAGCGGGCCGTGCCGCTCAGCGTTCCCGGAGCAGGCCGGGGAGCTGCGCCACGGAGTCGAGCACGTGGTGCGCGCCCGCCGTGCGCAGGTCGTCCTTGTCGTGGGCTCCGGTCAGCACGCCGACGACGAGGCCCGCGCCCGCGCGCAGGCCCGCCTCCATGTCGTAGGGGGTGTCTCCGACCACGACGGTCTGCCGCACGGAGGGGGCCTCGGTGCGCAGCAGCGCGGTCAGGACCATGTCTGGGTACGGGCGGCCGCGCCCGGCGTCGGCCGGGGAGAGGACCGCGTCGGCCAGGTCCTGCCAGCCGAGGGCGGAGAGTAGACCGTCCCGGGTGCGGGGTGAGAAGCCGGTGTTCAGTACGACGGCGACGCCCGCCGAGCGGAGTTCCTCAACGGCCGCTCGGGCGCCGGGAATCGGCCGGCAGCGGCCGTCGGCGACCAGCTCGGCGTACGCCTCCTCGAAGGCCAGGTTGGTCTCCTGGGCGGCTCGATCGTCGCCGAACAGGTGGCGGAACACCGCGATCTTGGACTCGCCCATGGTGGCGCGGATGTGCTCCGTCATCCGGGCCCAACGCTCCGAGCGCTCGACCACCCCCGCCCGGCGCAGGGCGCGGGAGAAGGCCTCCTCGACGGCCCCGGCGTCGGTGACGGTGGTACCGGCGAGGTCGAGGACGGCGAGGCGGATGTCGTCCGGGGAGGGGGTGCGGGGCAGGGACATGCGGACTCCTCCTGGTGCGATGAACCGGATGCGCTCGGGCCGGCCGGAGGTGCTGGACAGGCCGGACGGGCAGCAACGGCGGGCGACGCGGGCCAACGGGCCAACGGGGCAACGGGGCAACGGGCTAACGGGCGGACTCGGCTGGAGCGGCTGGAGCGGGCGCGGGCGCGGGGGCGGGCGTGGGCGAAGCAGTCGTGGGGGTTGCAGCGGCCGAGGGCGCCAGGGGGGCCGTAGGAGCCGCCCTTTCCATCGCCTGCAACCCGCCCACCAGCGCGATCGCTGCGATGTCCGAGCCCGAGCAGCCCCGGGAAAGGTCGTGCAGCGGCGCCGCCAGACCCTGCAGCAGGGGGCCGATGGCCGCGGCGCCACCGGTCCACTGGGCGATCTTGTAGCCGATGTTGCCGGCCTCCAGGCTCGGGAAGACGAAGGTGTTGGCGCTGCCCGCGACCGGCGAGGCGGGCGCCTTGGAATGACCGATGGCGGGGACCGCCGCCGCGTCGTACTGCAGCTCGCCGTCGACGGTGAGTTCGGGCGCTGCGGCACGGGCCAGCCGTATGGCCTCGCGTACGCGCTCGACGCGGGGATGCGAGGCGCTGCCGCTGGTGCTGAACGACAGGAAGGCGACCCGCGGGTCCTCCCCGGCCAGCGCGCGGTAGGTGGCGCCGGTGGCCTGGGCGATGTCGGCGAGCTGCGCGGGGTCCGGATCGACGACCACCGCGCAGTCTCCGTAGCCGAGGGTGCGGCCGTCCGGACGGACCATCAGAAAGCTGCTGGACAGCGTGCGGATGCCGGGCGCCAGGCCTACGACGTACAGCCCGGCGCGCAGCACGTCCGCGGTGGGGCGGGTGCTGCCCGCGACGCAGGCCCGCACATCGCCGAGGCGCAGCGCCGTGGCGGCGAGGAACAGCGGATCGGCGGAGAGTTCGCGGCGTTCGCCGGCCGAGAGCCGGCCGCGGGCGTCCAGGGCCGCGCCGAGGGTGTCCGCGTAGCGGGGGTCGGCCGCCATCCGGGCGGGGTCGAGGATGTCGAACAGGTCGGGGTCGTCCGGGAGTTGCAGCCCGATGTCGGCGGCGAGCGCCCGCACGCGGGCGGGGTCGCCGACCACGACCGGGGTGACGGCGCCCTGGGCGGCGAGGCGGGCGGCGGCCCACAGCGCCCGCGCATCGGTCCCGTCGGCGAGCGCGACGCGCGGCCGGCGGTCGTACCGGCGCAGCCGTGCGGCCCACGATTCGACCAGGCGGTGTACGGCGGGCCCCGCCTCTCCTGCGGGCGGCTGCGCCGGGGCGAGCGGATCAACGAGCATGGTTCGGGGCTCCGTTGGGAGGGGGACGGCGGAAGAGGGTGCCAGGGGGGAGGGGATGCGAGTGTTGCGGCCCCGCAGGAGACCGGCGTCGGCCGGACCAGTGCGGTGACTGGTCCGGCCGGTCCGGCGCCGGGTGCCCGAGGAGGGATCGCACACGGCGCCGGGGCACGCCCGCGGTACGGAACCCGCCGCACCGGTCAGGGCAGACGGGCAGGCGGTCGTGGTGCGGGCGGCCGGTCGGGATGCCGGGGCTGCCGGAGGGGCCGGGCCGCCGGCGGTGCCGGAGCCGTCGGGGCTCCGGCGGTGGTGCCGTGGACCGGTCAGACGTAGTCCTGGTACTTCTCCAGGAACCGGACCGGCTTGGAGAGCGCGTCGCGGCGGAACGGGTCGCCCAGCTCGCGGGTGCACATGATCTCGATGACCGTGGTCCGGCCCTGGTTCATCTGGGCGTCGACGGCCTGGCGCAGTGCCGGGCCGACGTCGTCCAGCTTCTCCACGACGATGCCGTCGGCGCCCATGGCCTGGGCGATCCCGGCGAAGCTCTCGCTCTCCAACTCGCCCGCCACGAAACGGCGGTTGTAGAAGTCGACCTGGTTCTTCTTCTCCGCGCCCCACTGCCGGTTGTGGAAGACGACGGCGGTGACGGGGATGTCATGGCGTACGGCGGTCATGACCTCGCCCATGCTCATGCCCCAGGCTCCGTCGCCGGCGTACGCGATGGCCGGGCGGTCCATGGCCGCGGCCTTGGCGCCGATGATGGTGGGCAGCGCGTAGCCGCAGTTGCCGAAGCTCATCGGGGCGAAGAAGGAGCGGGGCTCCTCGAAGCGCAGGTAGCTGTTGGCGACGGAGTTGATGTTGCCGATGTCGGTGGAGACCATGACCCGCGGCGGCATGGCCTTCTCCAGTTCGCGCAGCACCTCGCGCGGGTGCAGCCAGTCGCCCTCCTCCCGCTCCTGCTCCGCGATCATGTCGAGGCTGAACGGGTCGGTCTCGTGGGTCCAGTCGCTGAGCTCCCGCTCCCACGCGTCCTTCTCCGCCTGGGTCTTCGCGGCGCGTTCCGCACGGGTGGCGTCGCAGGCGAGGGTCTTCTCGGCCAGGCGCTCGGTCAGGGCCGAGGCGGCGGCCTTGGCGTCGCCGCAGATGCCGACGGTGATCTTCTTGACCAGGCCGAGCATCTTGTGGTCGGCGTCTATCTGGATGATCTTCGCGTTCTTGGGCCAGTAGTCCATGCCGTGCTGCGGCAGCGTGCCGAACGGGCCGAGGCGCGAACCCAGGGCGATGACCACGTCGGCCTGGGAGATCAGCTTCATCGCGGCCTTGGAGCCCTGGTAGCCGAGCGGGCCGCACCACTGCGGGTGGCTCGCCGGGAACGAGTCGTTGTGCAGATAGCTGTTGACCACGGGGGCGCCGAGGCGTTCGGCGAGCGCCTTGCACTCCTCCACGGCGTCGGCCATGACCACGCCGCCGCCGGAGATGATGACCGGGAACTCGGCGGTGGCGAGCAGCTCGGCCGCGTCGTTCAGGCTCTGCTCGCCGCCGGGGCCGCGGTCGAGACGGCTCGGCTGCGGGATCTCGGCCTCGATCTCGCCGTAGAAGTGGTCGCGCGGGATGTTGAGCTGCGTGGGGCCGATCTCGGACATGGCCCGGTCGAAGGCGCGGCCGGTGTACTCGGCCATCCGCTTCGGGTTGTTGACGTGCGCCTGGTACTTGGTGAACTCCTGGAACATCGGGAGTTGGTTGGCCTCCTGGAAGCCGCCGAGGCCGGTGCCCATGGTGCCCGCCTCGGGGGTCACGATGACCACCGGGCTGTGCGCCCAGTACGCGGCGGCGATCGCGGTGACGCAGTTGCTGATGCCGGGGCCGTTCTGGCCGATCACGACACCGTGCCGGCCGCTCACGCGGGCGTACCCGTCGGCCATGTGGCCGGCGCCCTGCTCGTGGACCACCGGGATCAGGCGGATGCCGGCCGGGGCGAAGATGTCCATGGCGTCCATGAACGCCGAGCCCATGATGCCGAACATGTCGGTGACCCCATTGGCCACCAGCGTCTCGACGAAGGCCTCTGAAGGGGTCATCTTCTGGACGCCGGTGACGACGGCACGGCTGGCGTCCGTCTGCTTCTCACTCATGGTTCCACTCCTTCGACAGACCCATTGGGTGCAGAAATCGGTACGTGGCGTTCCTGAAATCAGGATCTGGGTGGACTGTAGGGTGCTCCGTCGGGGTCGTCAACGAGTCGTTCAAGAAAACGAGATCTGTTAGGCTAAATTCCGGAACCTGAGCCGATGTGATCTCTAGATGTGATCCCTATACGTGGGGGAGTCATGGACCTGACTCGCGAGCCCGATCCGACCGCGCTGAACGGCGATACGCCGACGATGCGCCTGTTCTCGCTGCTCGAACTGATCGCGGCCAAGGACCAGTTGGTCTCGCTGCAAGGTCTGGTCGAGGAGACCGGCATGCCCAAGCCGACGCTGCACCGCATGCTCCAGCAGCTGGAGGCGGCCGGGCTCCTCATCCGGCAGGCGGACGGCCGCCACTACGGCACCGGCGCGCGGCTGCGCCGGCTCGCCGAGAACCTCCTCCTGAACGCGACCCACCACGGCGCCCGCCATGCCGTACTGCGCAACCTGGTCGAGGAGTTGGGGGAGAGCTGCAACATCACCACGCTCTCGGGCAACGAGGTGGTCTACCTCGACCGCGTCGAGACCCCGGAGCCGCTGCGCTTCTACCTGCGGCCGGGCTCGCGCGTCCCCGTCCACTGCTCCGCCAGCGGCAAGATGATCCTGTCCCAGATGAGCCCGGCCCAGCGCCGCAAGCTCCTGGCCCACGCCCCGCTCAAGCAGTACACGCCCACGACGGTCACCGAACTCGACGCCCTGGAAGAAGAGTTCAAGCGCGTCCGGCGCAACGGCTACGCGCTCGACGACGAGGAGTTCCTGCCCGGACTGGTCTGCGTGGCCGTGCTCGTCCCCGGACGCGCCAACCTGTGCGTCGCCGTCCAGGCCCCCGTCATGCGACTCACCCCCGACAAGGCGCTGCAGCTGCTCCCCGCCCTGCAGCGGGCCGCCGAGGCGATCGCCCGCGTGGAGGCCGAGGGCACCCCCGCCGCCGAGCAGTGACCGCAGCCGTGACCACGGCCCCCGCCGCCGACCAGTGACCACCCCCGTGACCACACGTGTGGCGCCCCGTGACCACAGCCGTGACCACATCCGTGACCGCACCTGTGGCCACCCCGTGACCACACCCGACCCGAAGGGCCGCACATGGCACACCCGGTGACCCACCCGACCACCCCCGACCGGCCGGACCTGAGGCTCGCCGTCAAGGACGTCTTCGGCATCGACTCGCCGCTGGTCGTCCCCGCCTTCAGCGAGCGCAGCGAGCACGTCCCCGAGGCCGACGACGCCTACCGGTTCAACCCCGACGTGACCCTGGCCCTGCTCGCCGGGTTCCTGCACGACCGGCGGGTCCTTGTGCAGGGCCTGCACGGCACCGGCAAGTCCACACACGTCGAGCAGGTCGCCGCACGGCTCAACTGGCCCTGCGTACGCGTCAATCTGGACGGCCACCTCGGCCGCCCCGACCTGATCGGCAAGGACGCGGTGGTGCTGCGGGACGGCCGTCAGGTGACCGAGTTCCAGGAGGGCATCGTGCCCTGGTCGCTGCAACGGCCCGTGGCGCTGATCCTGGACGAGTACGACGCGGGCCGCCCCGACGTCATGTTCGTCATCCAGCGGATCCTGGAGCGCGACGGCAAGTTGACGCTCCTGGACCAGAACAAGGTCATCAGCCCCCACCCGTACTTCCGGCTCTTCGGCACCGCCAACACGGTCGGGCTGGGCAACCTCAACGGCCTGTACCACGGGGCTCAGCGCCTCAACCACGCGCAGCTGGACCGCTGGAACATCGTCACCTCGCTCGACTACCTGCCGGCGGCGGAGGAGGCGGCGATCGTGCGGGCGCGCGTCCCGTCCCTCGCCGACGAGCGGGGCGCGGAGCTGATCGCCTCGATGGTCGCGGTCGCCGCCCTGACCCGTACGGGCTTCCACGCCGGTGACGTGTCGACGCTGATGTCGCCCCGTACGGTCATCACCTGGGCGGAGAACCTGGAGATCTTCGGCGACCCCGCGCTCGCGTTCAGGGTGTCCTTCCTCAACAGGTGCGACGAGGCCGAACGCACCGTGGTCGCCGAGTACTTCCAGCGCTGCTTCGACCGCGAGCTCGACGTGTCGTACGCGCTCACCGCCGACTCGGCTCAGGCCGCGCCGTGACCGACGCCCCCGCCGAACGCCCCGCCGAACCGCACGCCGACGCCCGCCGCAGGCAACGTGTCGAAGAGCTCTGCGCGGCGGCCGTACGAGCCCTCAGCGCCGACCCCGACCTGCGCTTCCGCGGGCGCCGACTGCACCGCGGACGGCGCCCGCTGCCGCTGCACGCCCCCCATCTGCACCCCACCCCGGAGGACGACTTCGGCTCGTTCCGCGGCGCGGCCGACGGCATGGCCCTGCGGCTGACCCGCTCGGACGCCGGGCTGCACCGCCGGGAGCGCCCCGCCGAACCGGTGGAACGGCTGGTCTTCGAGATGCTCGAACAGTTCCGCGTCGAGTCGCTGGCCCCGGCGGCGATGCCCGGCATCACCCGCAACCTGCGCCACCGCCATGAGCAGTGGTCTCTTGCCTTCCACCGCTCGGGCCTCACCGAGACAGCGCGCGGGCTGCTGCTCTACACGGTCGCGCAGGTCTGCCGGTCCCGGATCACCGCACAACCCGTCGTCGCGGAGACCGAGGACCTGATCGAGGCCACCCGCGCCGCCGTCGGCCCCTCGATCGGGCACGACCTCGCCGGGCTGCGGCGCCACCGGGCCGACCAGGCCGCGTTCGCCGCCCACGCCCTGTCCCTCGCCTGCACCGTGGCCGCACTGCTCACGTCCGCCGAAGGCGAGGGCGGCACCGGCTCCGGCGCCGGAGACGAGGACGCGCGCGCGGACGACCCCGACGACCGGGCCGAGGACCGGTCCCGCTTCACCCTCCTGACGGACTTCGGCGACGACGAGCAGCTCGGCACCGCATCCCTGGGCCGAAGCCGCGTCCTGGAGGACGCCACCGACGGCTATCGCGTCTTCACCACCGCCTACGACCGGCAGCACCCGGCGGGCCGCCTGGTCCGGCCCGAGCTGCTCGGGGAGTACCGGGAACGGCTCGACCGGCGCATCGCCGCGCAGAGCGTGAACGTCGGCCGGCTCGCCCGCGCGTTGACGGCGCTGCTCGCCGACCCGGCACGCGACGGATGGGACGGCGGGCAGGAGGAGGGCCGGGTCGACGGACGCCTGCTCGCCCGGCTGATCAGCTCGCCGAGGGAGCGCCGCCTCTTCCGGACCGAACGCGTCGCACCCGTGCCCGACGCCCTCGTGACGTTCCTCGTCGACTGCTCGGGCTCCATGAAGGAGCACGGAGAGCCGGTGGCCGCTCTGGTCGACGTCTTCGCCCGAGCGCTCGAACAGGCCGGCGTGAGCTGCGAGATCCTCGGCTACACCACCGGAGCCTGGAACGGCGGCCGGGCCCGCCGCGCCTGGCTGAGAGCGGGGCGACCCGCACACCCCGGCCGCCTCAACGAGCAGTGCCACCTGGTGTTCAAAGACGCGGAGACACCGTGGCGCAGGGCCCGGCGGGACATCGCCGCGCTGCTCAAGGCCGACCTGTACCGCGAGGGCGTGGACGGCGAGGCGGTGGCCTGGGCCGCGCGGCGCGCACAGGCCCGGCCGGAGCGGCGGCGGCTCCTGGTCGTCCTGTCCGACGGCAGCCCCATGGACACCGCCACCCATCTGGTCAACGACCGCCACTACCTGGACCACCACCTCAAGGACGTGGTCGCGGGCCTCGAACGGTCCGGCGTTGTCGAGGTCCACGGCCTCGGCGTGGGGCTCGACCTGAGCCCGTACTACAGCCGCTGCCACGCCCTCGACCCGTCCCGGACCACCGGAAGGGAGATGATCCGGGAGACGCTCACGCTGCTCGCGGGCCACCCTCGCCGGTAGCAGGTGTCTCCCCGGAGGGACACCCCGGACCCGTCTCCCGCTACGCGACCATCGCCCGGTCGACCAGTTCGCCCAGGATGCGGATGCCCGGGTCGATCACGGAGAGCGGGGGCGCCGCGAAGCCGATGCGGAAGTGGTTCAGCGGCGGGTCCTCCGACAGGAAGTAGATGTCGCCGCGCTCGATCAGCACCCCGCGCTCCTGCGCCAGGTCCACGAGCCGGCGGCAGTCCAGCTCCGCCGGCCCCGACATCCACAGGCTCACCCCGCCCGGGGGAGGCGTGGTGTGCCACGGCAGGTGAGCGTTGACCGCCCGGCTCGCCGCCTCCCACTTGTGCATCAGCTGGCCCCGGTACCTGCGCACCGCCCGGTGGTACTCGCCGGACTCGATGAGCAGGGCCAGGGCGCGCTGTATGTGCCCGGACGGATGTCGCACCGAGTAGCGGCGCAGATCGCGCAGCTCCCGGACGAGCTCCCGCGAGCCCACGAGGTACCCGAGCCGCAGCCCCGGTGCGAGGAACTTCGAGAACGTGCCCAGATAGACGACCTGATCGGTCTCGTCCAGGCCCTTCAGGGCGGGCGTCGGGCTGCCCTGGTAGCGGAACTCGCTGTCGTAGTCGTCCTCCACGATCACCGTCCCGCTCTCCCGCACGAGCGACAGCAGCTCCCGTCGGCGACCGATGCTCAACGTGGCGTTCGTCGGGTGGTGATGACTGGGCGTCACATGCAGCAGGTCCACACCGGCCAGGCTCTTCGGCGGTTTCAGCCCCGCTTCGTTCGCCGTCATCGGCAGCAGCGTGGCTCCCGCGCGTACGAAGATGTGCCGGGCGTCCAGATAGCCGGGGTCCTCGACCGCCACCACGGAGCCCTGGCCGAGCAGCGCCCGGCTCAGCAGGTCGAGCCCCTGCTGCGAGCCGACGGTGATCAGCACCTCCTCCGGCGACGCCTCCACCCCACGGGCCGGCAGCAGGTGCCGGCAGACCATCTCGACCAGGAGCGGATCGTCGGCCGCTATGCCGTCCTGCAGGCTGTACTGGATGTGCGGCGGGTACAGCGCCTTGTTGAGCGCCCTCGACCAGTCCCGCGCCGGGAACGCCCGCAGGTCGACCTGACCTGCGAGGAACGGGTACGGATAGCGCGCCCAGTCCGGCCGCTTCTCGATGTGCGGCAGGGTGTCCTCGGGGTGCCCGCGCAGTCGCGAGGCCCAGTCGAAACGCGGGGTCGCGGGCCGTTCCTCGGCGGTGCAGTACGCGCGTATCTCCCGGTTGACGAAGATCCCCTGGCGGACCCGGCTCTCGACGAAACCTTCGGCCACCAGTTCCTGGTAGGCGGCGTTGACGGTGTTGCGGGAAAGGCCCAGCTCGCGCGCCAACTCCCGGGACGAGGGCAGCCGACGCCTTGCGTCGATCGTGCCGACTGCGATGCCGTGCTCGATGGCCTTGCGGATCTGGCGGTACAGCGGCTCACTCGACTCCCGGTCGACCTCGATCAACGTGCGTGGCATGGAACGCTCCTGAGCTCTCGTGGCCTGCGCCGGGCGCGGGACGTATGTGCAAGCGAACCGGGTTCGCCGGCCGGTCGGACCACCGGCCGCGCGACGCTCGGACCACCGGTCCCGCGACCGGGCGTGGAGCCGGCCGTGGAACCGGCTGTGAACGGCCGTGAAACCGGTCGCATACGGGACGTAAACGGTCGCCTACGCGGCGATTTCCTCCTGGACCCATCAAAGGGCCCGGTTCTGGTGCTTCTCGCCGGACCAGTTGGCTCTGCAATCTAGCGCCATCGGCGGCTCCAGACGAGAGCTCGACGCCAACCCCCTCATCCCAGATGGGAGTTCTTCGTGAAGATCGGAATTCCGCGCGAGGTCAAGAACCACGAGTACCGCGTGGCCATCACCCCCTCCGGCGTCCACGAGCTGGTCCAGGCCGGCCACACGGTGTACATCGAGCAGGGCGCCGGGGCCGGTTCGTTCATCTCGGACGCGCAGTACCAGGCAGCCGGCGCCACCGTACTGAGGACGGCCGACGAGGTCTGGTCCGAGGGTGACCTGCTGCTCAAGGTGAAGGAGCCCGTCGCGGAGGAGTACCACCGCATGCGCCCCGGCCAGGTGCTCTTCACCTACCTGCACCTGGCGGCCTCCCGGGAGTGCACCCAGGCGATGCTCGCGGCCGGGGTCACCGGTGTCGCGTACGAGACGGTGCAGCCGGCCGACGGCACACTGCCGCTGCTGTTCCCGATGTCCGAGGTCGCCGGGCGGCTCGCCCCGCAGGTGGGCGCGTACCACCTGATGCGGGCGGCCGGCGGGCGAGGCGTCCTGATGGGCGGCGTCTCCGGCACGCACCCCGCGAAGACCGTCGTCATCGGCGCCGGAGTGTCCGGGATGAACGCGGTGGCCGTCGCGACCGGCATGTGGTCCGACGTGGTGCTGCTCGACAAGAACATCGACAAGCTGCGCGCCGCCGACCGCATGTACCAGGGCAGCATCGCCACCGTCGCCTCCAACGGCTACGAGCTGGAACAGGCCGTCCTGGAGGCCGACTTGGTCATCGGCGCGGTCCTCGTGCCCGGTGCGAAGGCGCCGAAGCTGATCAGCAACGAACTCGTCTCCCGGATGAAGCCGGGCTCGGTGCTCGTCGACATCGCGATCGACCAGGGCGGCTGCTTCGAGGACTCCCGGCCGACGACCCACGCGGACCCCGTCTACGACGTCCACGACTCGGTCTTCTACTGCGTCGCGAACATGCCGGGCGCGGTGCCGAACACCTCCACGTACGCCCTCACCAACGTCACCCTGCCGTACGTCCTCGCCATCGCGAACAACGGGCTCGCCGAGGCCGCGCGGGCGGACGCCGCGATCAAGCGCGGCATCAACGTGGTGGGCGGCCAGGTCACCTACCGGCCCGTCGCGGAGGCGCACGACCTGAAGCACGTCGAGGTCGACGAGGCCCTCGTCTAGGAGCACCGAGACCTCTCCGGAGGCCCGCAACCCACCGCATCCGACACTCGCCCGGCCGTCCGCCGGGCCAGGAGGGGAGACCCACGTGACCACCGATTCCGGCCTCCGCGCCAAGGCGCGGCGCCACCTCGGTCCGCACTTCACCCGCAAGGACGTCTGGCAGGACGCCGAGCTGCCCGTCTTCGTGCGCAGCGAGGGCTGCCACCTGTACGACGACCAGGGGCGCCGGTTCCTCGACGGCCTGGCGGGCCTGTTCTGCGTGAACATCGGCCACGGCCGCAGCGACATCGTGGCCGCCGCGAGCAAGCAGATGGAGACCCTGCCGTACTCCACCAACTGGGGCGCCGCCCACCCGCCGTCCATCGAAGCGGCAAGCCTCATAGCCGAGTTGGCGCCCGGCGACCTCGGGGTGACGTTCTTCGTCAACTCCGGCTCGGAGGCCGTCGAGACGGCCATCAAGTTCGCCCGGCAGTACCACAAGAGCCAGGGCAACCCCGAGCGCACCAAGATCATCAGCCGGCAGATGGCCTACCACGGCGTCACCCTCGGGGCCCTGTCGGTGACCGGGCTCCCGAAGATCCGCGACCCGTTCCTGCCCCTGCTGCCGGGCGTCCGCCACGTCCCCAACACCTTCGGCCACACCGGCGACTGCGGCCCCGCCGCCGAGCTCGACTGCGTCCGCGCGATCGAGCAGGCCATCCTCGAAGAGGGCCCCGAGACCGTCGCCGCGGTCTTCGCCGAGCCGGTGCAGAACGGCCGCGGCGCACTGGTCCCGCCGGACGGGTACTGGCGGGAGCTGCGCAGGATCTGCGACCGGTACGGCGTCCTGCTCGTCGCGGACGAGGTCATCTGCTCCTTCGGACGCCTCGGCCACTGGTTCGGCAGCGGCTACTTCGGCGTGGTGCCCGACATGGTCACCTTCGCCAAGGGCGCCACCTCGGGCTACGCCCCGCTCGGCGGCATGATCGCCCGCGAGCAGCTGGTCCAGGAGCTCTTCGACTCCCCGAAGGGCGGCACGTTCACCCACGGTGCGACCTGGGGCGGCCACCCGGTCTCCACCGCCGTCGCCGTCGCCAACATCAAGGCCATGCGCGACGAGGACGTCCTGGGCAACGTCCGCACCCTCGGCCCCGAACTCCGCGCGGGCCTTGAGGAGATCAAGAACCGCCACCGCGTCGTCAAGGACGTCCGCGGCATGGGCTTCTTCTACGCGATCGAGCTCATGGCCGACCGCGAGACGGACCGGGAACTCTCGGCGGAGCAGTCGACCGAGATCCTGCGCGCGGTGCTCCCGGCGGCGTTCAAGAAGACCGGGGTCATCCTGCGCCCGGACGACCGCGGCGCCACGATGATCATGGTCTCGCCGCCGCTGGTGGCTGATCGCGCCGTGCTCGACGAGCTGCTCGCCGGTATCGACGTGATGGTCGGCGACGTACAGCGCAGCGTCAGCGCCTGAGGCGACCGGGCGGGCCCGGTCCGAGAGGGACCGGGCCCGCCCGCAGGACGCCGACGTACCGGATTCGCGCCGCGGGGCCGCCGGACGTACCGCCATCGGGCCGTGCCGTTCTCGCGCCGTGATACCGCTGGAAAGCTGAAAAAATTCGGCCCTGCTTTTTTACGCGTATTGCCCAACCCTCCAGATGCCCGTCGCGCCCCCCTCGCGTACGGGCAATTGGCATTTCCATGAAATCCCGACGGGGCCGGGAAGTCGGTACGCCCGACCTGTGCGCTGCGGCTTCCTGCGGAGTCGAGGCTCTCCGGTCGGCCCTGGCACCCCTAGTAGGTCCAGAACTGGTGCTTTTCCCGGAATGCGGGGAGCAGCCATTATCCCGGCACTGCTGTATTCCGCGGCGGCCACCCGCGTATTCCGGCCGGGGTGGTACGGCAGCGCCGCGATTCCTGAACGAAATGGGTTACCTGTGGGAGAGAACAGACTCGTGGACGGCGACAAGCCCGAGCAGGGCGAGACAGCTGGACTGCGCAGCGAGCTCAAACAGAGGCATATGACGCTCATCGCCCTCGGCGGGGTGATCGGCGCCGGCCTCTTCGTCGGCAGCGGCGTCGTCATCCAGGAGACCGGTCCGGCGGCGATCATCTCCTTCGTCCTGGCCGGCGGCCTGGTCATCCTGGTGATGCGGATGCTCGGCGAGATGGCGGTCGCCCGCCCCTCCGCGGGCTCCTTCTACGAATACGCGCGGCTCGCCCTCGGCCCCTGGGGCGGCTTCACCATCGGCTGGCTGTACTGGTACTTCTGGGTCAACGTGGTCGCGCTCGAAGCGGTGGCCGGCGCCACGCAGATCCACGCCTGGCTCCCGGGCGTGCCGCTGTGGGCCATCAGCCTCGGCCTGATGCTGCTGCTCACCGCGGTCAACATGTTCTCGGTGAAGTCGTTCGGCGAGTTCGAGTACTGGTTCTCGTCCATCAAGGTCGCCGCGATCAGCGTGTTCCTCATCCTGGGCGTGGTCTTCGTCGTCGGCCTGTGGCCCGGAGTCCACGCGGACGCAGGTAATTTGACGGAGCATCAGGGATTTGCCCCGCACGGCATCGGCCCCGTGCTCACCTCGGTCATCCCGGCGGTCGGCTTCTTCACCGGCGCCGAGATCGCGGCCCTGGCCGCCGCCGAGTCCAAGGAGCCGGGCCGGAACGTCGCCAGGGCCACCCGCTCGGTCGTCCTGCGGGTCCTTCTCTTCTACGTCGGCTCCATCTTCCTCGTCGTCGCCATCGTGCCGTGGAACGACGGCAGCATCACCGAGGGGCCGTACATCTCCGCCCTGCAGCACATCGGGATCCCGTACGCCGGAACCCTCATGCGCGTCCTCGTGCTCGTCGCCGTGCTGTCCTCCCTCAACGCCGGCCTGTACAGCGCCTCGCGCATCGTCTTCGCCCTCACCCGGCACCGCGATGCGCCGAGCGGCCTGACGAAGCTCAGCCGACGCGGTGTGCCGCAGCGCGCGATCCTGCTCGCCACCGTCCTCGGCTACGTCTCCGTGATCTTCGCCTACGTCTCGCCCGACACCGTCTTCTCCTTCATCGTCCACTCGTACGGAGCGGTGGCGCTGTTCGTCTACCTCCTGGTCGCGCTGTCCCAACTGCGCCTGCGCCGCCGCCTGGAGCGCGAGGACCCCGGGGCGCTGACCCTGAAGATGTGGGGCTACCCCTATCTGAGCTGGTTCACGGTCGCCGCCATGACCCTGGTGATCCTCACCATGGCGGTGCTGCCCTCGACCCGCCTCGACTTCGGCACCAGCCTCCTGACGCTCCTCACGGTGCTCGGCGCGTACGGCGTGATCCGCCTGCGTCGCCGAGCCACGGACGGGCCCACCCCGACAACGCCGTCCGGCGGCCCGCAGCCCACTCCGCTCCCGGGCCCGATCGGCCCGCCCGCCACCGAGTCCCGGCGACCACGGGTCCCCGCCCAGGAGCAGTGAGGGAGCCGCCGCGCATGTGCGTGAACCGAGGGGCCGCCGCAGATCTCTTCTGCGGCGGCCCCTCGGGTCGGAGGGCGTCTCGTTGCCGGGCGAGCGGACTCGCCCCGGCCGCACGCCCGGTGGGGTCAGGTGGTGACGCGCGCTTCGTCCGGCGTCTGGTCTTCCGTCACCCCGGCAGGGGCGGCGGTGCCGAGCCGTCGAAGGTGGAGGGTGCACCAGATGCCGATGGCGGAGATCGCCATGAGCATGGCCGCGGCCGGCCAGTAATGGCCGCCCGCCGTGGCCGACAGCGAGACCGCCGCGAGGGGCGCGAAGCCGCCGAAGATCATGTTGCAGACCTGGTACGAGAGCGAGATGCCGGTGTACCGGACGCGCGGGGCGAAGCCCTCGGCGAGGATCGCCGCGATCGGTCCGTAGAGGGCGGACATCACGAGTCGCATGCCGAGCATCGAGGCGTAGATCAGGGCGACACTGCCCGTCTCCAGGGCGAGGAACTGCGGCAGGGAAAGGACGATCACGCCGGCCAGGCCGGCCACGACCACCTTGTGCGCGCCGACGCGGTCGCCGAGCCACGACAGCCCGGGGGTGACGGCGAGCTCCAGGAACGCGGCCAGCGTCAGGCCGTTGAGCAGCATGGACTCGGACAGCCGCAGCTCTCCGGTGCCGTACGCGAGGAGGAAGCTGGTCACCACGTAGTAGCCGCCGGTCGCGGTGGCGAGGGCGAAGACACCTGTCAGCACGGTGCGCCAGGCGGACTGGAAGACCTCGACGACCGGCAGCTTGTCCTGCTCGGTCTGCTCGGCCTTGATCTCGTCCATGAGCGGGGCCTCCTCCAGCCGGAGCCGGATGACGAGACCGATGACCACGAGGACCGCGGAGGCGAGGAACGGCACGCGCCAGCCCCAGCTGTTGAAGGCCTCGCTTCCCCACAGGTTCATCAGGGAGAACGCGCCGGTGGAGAGCAGCGCGCCGACGGAGGAGCCGAGCTGGGCGAACGAGCCGAAGAAGGTGGCCTTGCCCTTCGGGGCGTTCTCGACGGCGACGAGAACGGCGCCGCCCCACTCGCCGCCTATCGCGATGCCCTGGATGAGCCGGAGCACGATGAGGAGGATCGGCGCGAGGGCGCCGACCTGTGCGTACGTCGGGAGCAGGCCGATCGCGAAGGACGCGACGCCCATCATCATCAAGGTGATGACGAGGGTCTTCTTGCGGCCCACCCGGTCACCTATGTGACCGAAGACGATGCCGCCGAGGGGACGGAGCAGGAAGCCGACGGCGAAGGTGCCGAAGGCGGAGAGTGTCCGCAGGAACGGCGGCATGTCGGCAGGGAAGAACACATCGTCGAAGACGATCGCCGCGGCGGTGGCGAAGGCGTAGAAGTCGTACCACTCGATGGAGGTGCCGACGAGCGCGGCGAGCGCGGCTCTCATCGGGTTCTGCGGAGCGGTGGGTCGAGGCTGGGACACGGGTGCCTCCGGCAGGAGCGGGGAGAGGGGAGGGAAGGGGAGCGGGGAAGCAGGGGGACGGTGCGGGCTGGTGGCCACGGCCCGGGGAGCCGTGGCCGGGCGTCGTGTCAGCGGCCGGGAGCGGCCCAGGCGCGCGCGCCGCCGATCCATGTCTCGCGGACGCCGATGGCGGTGAGCGCCTCCGGTGCGCTGGTCAGCGGGTCGGCGTCCAGGACGACGAAGTCGGCGAGCATGCCGGGTGCGAGCGTGCCGACCGCGTGCTCGCGGTGCAGTGCGGCGGCGGCGGCGGCCGTGTGGGCGTGCAGGCCGTCGGCGACGGGCAGGCGCAGCGACTCGTCGCCGAGCACCGTACCCAGGACCGTGCGGCGCGTCGCGGCCGCGGAGACCGCCTCCAAGGGGGCGGGCGGGGCGACCGGGGCGTCCGAGCTGAAGACGACCGGGACTCCTGCGGGCAGGCAGGGACCTGCCGGGTTGTACCGGTGCCCGAGGTCTCCGATCGCGGTCAGCGTCCCGTCACCGGTACGGAGGTGATGCTGGGGCTGCATCACGGGTACGACGCCCAGGGCGCCCATGCGCGTGATCTGCTCGTCCGTCGGCAGACCGCAGTGCTCGACGCGGTGGCGCATGTCCGCCCGGGGGACGTCCGCCTGCGCCTTCTCGATCGCGTCCAGGACCATGCCGATGGCGAACGGGGACTGCGCGTGTGTGGCGGTCTGCAGGCCGGCGCGGTGGGCCTTGGCGACGATCTCCGCGTACTCCTCCGCGGAGTGGTACAGCTGACCGTGGTGGCAGCAGTCGGAGGCGTATCCCTCGGGGAAGTAGGCGGTCCAGCCGCCGAGCGTGCCGTCGGCGTAGAACTTCACGCCCTGGATGCGGAACAGGTCGTCGCCGAAGCCGCGCACGGCGCCGAGTTCGAGGGCGGTGTCGAGCAGCGCGGAGGTCAGGTACGCGGAGACACGCATCCGCAGCGAGCCGTCGGCGCGCGCCCGCAGGTACGTCTCCATCTCCCGGCGTGACGCCTGGGCGTCACCGACCGTCGTCACACCGGCGGCCAGGAAGGTCTCCTGGGCGCGCATCAGATGGTCCGCCATGATCGCGTCGGGCTCGGAGAGGTGGAAGTTCGGGCCGTGGTTGCCGATCTTCACACCGCCGGGGCCGGTGAGCATGTCGCAGGCGGCGTCCCACAGTTGTCCGTCCGGATCGCCCGAGGCGAAGCGGCCGATGGAGCCGCCCTCGGGGTCCGGGGTGCCGGCCGTGATACCGCAGGTCCGCAGGGTGTGGGTGTTGACGACGCCGCCGTGACCGGAGGCGTTCATGACGTACACCTCGCGGTCGGTGGCGATGCGGTCGAGGTCGTGACAGGTCGGGTGCCGGCGCTCGGCGAGGCGACGGTGTTCGTACCCGAAGCCGCGGACCGGCACTCCGGCCGGGAGGTCGCGGGCGGCCTCGGTCAGGACGGCGACGAGCGTGTCGATGTCGGGGACCAGCTCGGGGCGGCAGTCGACCCAGGCGAGGGCCTGGCCGTACATGACCGGGTGGCAGTGGGCGTCGACGAAGCCGGGGTGGACGAGGCCGCCGTCCAGGTCGAGCGTCTCGTCGGCGCGGCCGCCGAGAGCGGCACGGGCTTCCTCGGCGGTGCCGACGTGGACGATGCGGTCGCCGCGGACGGCGAGGGCCTCGGCCCTTACCGCCGTCCCTGCAGCGGCGACGGCCGCCCCGGTCACCAGGAGGGTGCGGTGGGTACGGGGCTCGATGAGCGGGTGGTGCATGAGGGAAGCCTGCTTTCGGCCAAGTGATAGCCAGGACGGCTGATTCGTTCGTGAAGAACATAGGTAACGAACGAGAGATTGGCTAGACGTGTTCTTAAGTAACTCTTCGAAAGTTTGCAGGCTTCAGACCTACGGATCGTCTGTCTGGGTCAGTGGTTGTTGGTCCTGAGGTCGTAGCGCTCCTTGACCAGCTCCAGGTGGATCCAGCTCTCCACGTCCTGCACGCCCGCGCAGGCCCGCATCGCGTCGAGGGTGGCCCGCACCGTGCTCAGCGAATCGGCCGTGATGGTGCCCACGAGCTCGGCCCGTCCCACGCAGGCGGACAGGAACGAAACCTGCTCCAGCTCGGCCAGCTCGCGCGCGACGGGCTCCCGGGCTCCGTCGACGCGCACGGCGAAGCCGCACAGGAAGCCCAGCCCGAGGAGCTCGGGACGCACGAGCGCCAGCACCTTGACCACGCCGCCGTCCAGGAGTCGGAGGGTTCTGGCGCGGGCGGCTCCAGGGGAGAGGCCGATGCGGACGGCCAGGTCGGCGAAGGGGAGCCGGCCGTCCTCTTCGAGGGCGTCCAGGATCTGCAGATCGGTGCCGTCGAGGTCGGCCACGGTCGGCTCGTCGGCCAGGAGGTACGGGTCCTTGAGGTGCCGGGTGCTGATCAGCGGGTCCACTGCCGTGACGCCAGGCACGGACCGCACCTCTTCGATCGCCCGATCCAGCTCGCCGAATCCGTCGGTGCGCAATTCGGCCATGATGGCGTGCCGGCCGGCGGTGAGGGTGACGAAGGGCGCCTGCGGCAGCCGCGCGATGCTGCGCGCCACTTCTTCCGTGGCGCCCCGCACGCTCACGGAGAGGTGGGCGGACGCGGTGAGGTGCCGCACCGCGGGGTGGACCACGGCGACGACCCGGACCGCCCCGGACTCGAGCAGGCGTTGCACCCGTGCCCGTGTGGCCGGCCGGGACAGGCCCACGCGCTGCGCCAGCGTCTCGTACGTCAGTCGGCCGTCGGTCTGCAGTTCGCGGACGACGGCAAGGTCGATGTGGTCCAGGTCCACCTGGTGATCCCCTCGGTTCGGATGCCCGGTGTCATGCGCACCGAGCCGACCCATTGTCGACCAGGAGGGCCGTCGCCTCACTCCGTAGGTGATGTGCATCACGAGGTTCCATTACGTCTCCGTCTGGACGCCATGATGAATGAATCGTAAGTTGACTGCGTCTTGAGCGTACGAATCGCTCGTCCTGTTGAGGAAGGAGATCGGTGCGCAAACCCGTCGTCGTTTTCACCGACACCGAGGACCTCGATCCGGACCCCGGGGTGCGGCTGCTCTCCGACGCCGGCTTCGAGGTCCGGACCGTGGGCAGCCGCGACCCGGATCGCATCGCGGCCGTCGCGGCTGACGCGTCGGCCCTGATCGTCGGGTACGCCCCCGTCGGCGCCGCGCTCATGGATCGGCTGCCCCGAGTGCGCATCCTGGCCACGATGTCCGCCGGATACGACATGATCGACACGGCGGAGGCCGGCCGGCGCGGGCTCTGGGTCACCAACCTCCCCGACGCGGCGACCGAAGACGTCGCCGTTCACGCACTGGCCTGCGCCCTCTCGCTCGTGCGCGACCTGCCGCGGGCGGACGCGACCGTGCGGGCCGGTGGCTGGAACGCGGAGTTCGCCGCCCCTGCGGACGGCACCCCACTGCCGCGCCGAGCCGGTGAACTCACCCTGGGGCTCATCGGCTTCGGCCGTATCGCACGGAAGCTCGCCGTCCTCGCCGCGCCGGTCTTCGGGGACGTCGCCGCGTTCGACCCGCACGCCGACCCGGCGCTGTGGCCCGAGGGCGTCGCACGGTACGAAAGTGCGGAAGCCCTCGCCGCGGCCACCGACGTCCTCTCCCTCCACCTCCCCTTGACCCCCGGAACGCAGGGACTGGTCGACGCGCGGCTCCTCGGCCGGATGCGACCCGGCGGCTTTCTCGTGAACGTGGCGCGCGGCGAACTGGTCCACCGTGACGCGTTGGTGGAGGCCGTGGACACCGGTCGGCTCGCCGGGGCGGCCCTCGACGTGTTCCCCGTCGAACCGCCGCCCGCCGACGACCCGTTGCTCCGCCATCCACGCATCCGGCTCTCGCCGCACAGCGCATACCTGTCCGGTGCTTCGCGTCGCGCCTACGTGTGCAAGCCCGCCGAGAACATCCTCGCCTGGTACCGCACCGGCCGACCGCTGACACCCGTCGTCGAACCCACCCGCTGAGGAACCCCATGAGCACGACTCTCCCCGCCGCCGCCGAGCAGACCCTTGCCGACCAGGAGCTCCGCCTCCGGCGCGAACTCGCGGCCGTGTACCGGCTCGTAGCGCACTTCCGAATGACCGACCTGATCTTCACCCACATCTCGATGCGGCTGCCCGGCCCGGACCACCACTTCCTCATCAATCCCTACGGGCTGCTCTTCGAGGAGATCACCGCCTCCAGCCTTGTCAAGATCGACCTCGACGGGAAGCCGGTCGAACCGACCCCGTACGCCGTGAATCCGGCCGGCTTCGTCATCCACAGCGCCATCCACGCCGCCCGCCCCGATGCCCACTGTGTGCTCCACACCCACACCAAGGCCGGCTGCGCCGTCGCCGCCCAGCGCGACGGGCTGCTGCCGCTCAATCAGATGTCGATGGAGTTCCACGACCGGGTCGGGTATCACGACTACGAGGGCGTCGCCCTCAACCTCGACGAACAGCAGCGCCTGGTCGCCGACATCGGCGACCACCCGGCCCTCGTCCTGCGCAACCACGGCCTGCTGACCGTCGGCGAGACGGCGGCCCGCGCCTTCCTGCGCATGTACTACCTGGAGAAGGCCTGCGAGATCCAGGTCACCGCCCAGGCCGGCGGTGTCCCTCTGGTCGTCCCGCCCGCCGAGGTCTGCGAGTACACCGCCCAGCAGCTTGCCGGGGAGGCCGAGGCGGACTTCGAGGACGTCGACGCCTATGACCTCGCCTGGGCGGCCATGCTCCGCCTGCTCGACCGGACCTGCCCCGACTACAAGAACTGACGCGCCGCGCGACGCCCGGTCACGTCGTCGGCGGCAGCTCCGACGACGTGGCCAGTTCCGCGTAGTCCCGGACCATCCGCAGTGCCGTGGCCCGGTCGAACGCGGGGTCGTGGGCGATGACCCGGAAGCCCAGGTAGTCCTCGAGAGCCATCAGAGTCCGGGCGACGTCGATCGCCCTGCCCGAGAGGGAGAACTGCCCGAGGGCCTGGCCGACTTCCAGGATGGACTGGTAGAGGCCGACCTGGCGGTGGTAGACGGAGCTCGTGACCTCGGAGCGTCCGCGCTCGACGCCGGAGGCGATCAGGGTGCGCCACAGCAGGCGCCACTCGGTGTCGTCGGGGCCGGTCGGCAGGCCCGCGGCGATGGTGATGGCGAGACGCTCGCGTGCGTCGTCGACGGACTCGGCCGCCTCGACGCGCCGGGTGTAGAACCGCTCCGTCGCCCGGATGTGCATGTCCCGCATCAGTTCCTCGACGTCGGGATAGTAGTACCGGATCGCGTTGGGCGTCACGCCCAACTCCTTGGCCACGTCCGGCAGTTTCACCTCGGTGTCCCACCGCAGCAGCAGCGCACGGGCAGCCGCAAGGATGTCGAGACGCCGCTCCTCCTTCGTGCTCGGCCGAGCCATTCCGTTGTCCCCTCCGAGTGCTCCGGATGTCTTGGCGCACCCTGCAAGCCGTTTCTTGACGTTCCGGCAGGGAACTCCCCCAGTCTAAGCTCTCGCCCGCTGCAACTCGCCCGCAGCAACTCGTTTGACCCCGGGTCTTGTGTATCGAGCTTCCCTCTTCCATTTTTTTCCGCACGTGAAAATAACTCGGGAGAAGAGGCACTGTGCGAGCTCGTGATCTGGGCATTGTCATCGGGGAGCACACCCCCGGCCACCACAACGCGATCACCGATGTCCCGGGCGTGCGCGTCGGGCACGCGACGCTCGTCGAGGGCAGTGGTCCGCTCCGCGTCGGCGAAGGTCCGGTGCGTACAGGTGTCACGGTTGTCATGCCGCACGAGGACATCTGGAGCGAGCCGGTCTTCGCCGCCCCGCACCGGCTGAACGGGAGCGGCGAGATCACCGGCCTCGAATGGATCCGTGAATCCGGCCAGTTGACCTCGCCGATCGCCCTGACCAACACGCACAGCGTCGGCGTGGTGCGCGACGCACTCGTCCAGGCGCAGGTGCACGCACGTGGCACGAAGCAGCTCTACTGGTGCCTGCCGGTGGTGGGGGAGACGTACGACGGACTGCTCAACGACATCAACGGCCACCACGTCCGCCCCGATCACTTCTTCGAGGCCCTCGCGTCCGCATCGGACGGCCCTGTCGCCGAGGGCGGCGTCGGCGGCGGCACGGGCATGATCTGCCACGAATTCAAGGGCGGCATCGGCACCGCTTCGCGTGTCCGGCCGACCGCCGACGGGGCGTACACCGTCGGTGTCCTCGTCCAGGCCAACTACGGCCGCCGGCACCGGCTGCGCATCAACGGCGTACCGGTCGGCGAACTGATCGGATCCGATGTCACGCCCGTGCCTCAGGCGCCCGAGATGTGGGAGCCGGGCAGCGGATCGATCATCGTCGTCGTCGCGACGGATGCGCCGCTGCTGCCGCACCAGTGCGCGCGCCTGGCCCAGCGGGCCGGACTGGCCATCGGCCGACTCGGCGGCACGGGAGAGCAGTACAGCGGCGACCTGTTCCTGGCGTTCTCCACGGGCAACCGGGGGCTCCCGCCGTACGCGTACGACGAATACGTCCGCCAGGACGCCCACGAGACCCCGCTGCGCATGGCCGCGAACGCTCACCTCACGCCGCTCTTCGACATGGTCATCGAGGCGACCGAGGAGGCGATCGTCAACTCCCTCGTCGCCGCCGAGACCATGGTCGGCCGGGACGGCGTGACCGCCCATGCCCTGAACCACGACCGGCTGCGCGCCGCCATGGGCCTGGCCTGAACGGCCCGCTTCCCCGGGGCCTCCCGGAACCACCTCGCCTCTCACCGCACTGAGGAGTTCCTCATGTCACCGTCGCAAGAACGCACCGGCACCACCGACGCGACCACTTCGGCCGACTCCACCTCGGCCGACTCCACCGGGGCCGGCGGCCTGGCCGGCGGGCGCCTCGGCGTGGCGGGCATCGTCTTCTTCGTCATCTCCGCCGCCGCGCCGCTCACGGTCCTGGTGAGCGGCGCGCCCCTGACCATCCGGCTCGGCGGCATCGGCGCACCCGGCGCCATCGTCGCCTGCGGAATCGTGCTGATCCTCTTCTCCTGCGGCTTCACCGCCATGTCCCGCCACGTACGCAACGCCGGAGCCTTCTACGCGTACGTCACCCGCGGGCTCGGCCGTTCCACAGGAGCCGGGGTCGCGCTCACCACCATGTCCGCCTACGCGCTGCTCCTCCTGGGCTTCTACGGATTCATCGGCTACTTCGCGGCTGAGACGGCGGAAGACCTCCTGGGGGTCGATCTGCCCTGGGGGGTGTGGGCGCTCGCCACTCTGGCCCTGGTCGGGTTGCTCGGCTTCCGTCAGGTGGACGTCGGCGCCAAGGTACTTGCCGTCCTGCTGACCGCCGAGGTGGGCCTGCTCCTCGTTCTCTCCCTCGCCGTGCTCGCCAAGGGCGGGCCGGAGCCGGTCTCCTTCGCCTCGTTCTCGCCTGCGCACGTGTACTTCGCCTCGGGCGCCGGCAGCCTCTTCGTCCTCGGATTCGGCTCGTACATCGGCTTCGAGGGCACGGCCATCTACGCGGAAGAGGCGAAGCGGCCCGAACGGACGGTGCCCGTCGCCACATACATCGCCATCGCCTTCCTGGCCGGGTTCTACGCGTTCACGTACTGGACGGTCATCGTCGCGTTCGGCGTGGAAGGCGTGGTGGCCGCGGCCGGTGCGGATGATTTCGGGGACATGCTCTTCGCCATGTCCGGGGACTATCTGGGCACCAGCGCCGTCGTCCTGATGCGCGTGCTCATCGTGACCAGTTTCGTGGCCTGCGTGATCGCCTTCCACAACGCCTGCGCCCGCTACCTGTTCGCCCTGGGCAGGGAGGGACTGCTGCCACGGGCCCTGGCCCGGACCCACCGCCGGTTGAAATCCCCGTACGCGGCGAGTCACACGCTGACCGCGGTGGCCGCTGTCGCGGTGCTGCTGGCGCTGGCGGCCGGCCTCGATCCCTATCTGCAGTTCGGCATCTGGACCTACTCGTCCGGTGTCGTCGGCATCGTCGTCGCCCAGGCCGTCTGCGCCCTGTCCATGGTGGCCTTCTTCGGCAGGGACCGCCGGGGTCACAGCAGCTCGCGAGTCCTGGTCGCACCTGCCCTCGGGGCGCTGGGCCTGATCGTCGGCGTCGTCCTGATCGTCACCAACTTCGAGGTGGTGACTGGGCAGACGGGCCTGGCGAACTGGCTGATGCTCCTGCCCACGCCGGTGCTCTTCCTGGCCGGTGTCGTGCTCGGGCTGCTGCGGAGAGGCAAGGCCCCGGCCGGTGACAGCGCCGGACAGACGCTCGCCACGGTGCCGTCGGCCGACGACAGCCGGAAGCGTTCGTAGACCGTCTCCCACCGTCTCCCACGGCACGTGGCGTTCGGGCAGGTCCGGCCGGGCCGCACCGGTCGTAGGAGCGTCGAGGTATCGCCGGCCTCACAGCAACCCCCGCCAAAGCCGCAGCGCCAGATGCAACGGCAGTGCGCGAGGGGTGCCCGTCGGGTCGCCGCCGAGGAGGTCGAAGGCGCGTTGCAGACGGGCGTAGAGGGACTGCCGCTGCAGGTGCAGGTCGGCTGCCGTGCGGGTCTTGTTGAAGCCGGAGTCGAAGTACGCGCCCAGCGTGGTGAGCAGCAGGTCGCGCTCTTCGTCGCGCAGGGTGAGCAGCAGCCCCAGTTGTTCGCGTACGAGCCGCTCCGCGGGGGTGCGGAACGCGTCGTCGAGCAGCAGCCGCTGTACGCCCTGCTCGGTCGCGTCGGCGACGCCGCCCGTGAACGCGCAGCCCGGACGCGGCAGGCACTCCGTCGCCGCCCGCAACGAGGCCGCCGCGTCCGCCAGTTCGGGCAGTGCGGGCCCGACGGCGATCGCCGTACGGTCGTCGGCGCACCACTCGGTGAGTGCCGCGATCAGGCGGGGCCGGACGCCGCTCGCGGCGCGGTGCGGTGCGCGCAGGGAGACCAGCGCGTGCATGGCGAGCGGGGAAGGCATGTCGACCGCGGTCCGCCCGTGCCGGGCGAGGACGGCGTCCAGGCCCCGAAGCGCGGCCGGGGTCCGCGCCGCCCGCACCGCGACCGCCACCACCGGGGCGTCGGGCGGGAAGCCGAGCGACGCGCCGAGGCGGCGGATGCGCTGCGGATGGGCGCTGCCGCCCGCGGCGAGGCGGACCAGCTCGCTCGCGGCCAGCTCCTGTGCGCCGGGCGGCCGGGTGCGCATCAGCGCCAGTTGCAGCGCCTCCACCGCCCGGTCCTGCGCCAGTTCGAGCAGGGCGACATCGGCCGCGGCGTCCGGGTAGAGCACCAGCGTGGCCGTGGGCACCCCGCGAATCGCCAGCGGCGCCGCCGTTCCGCCCCTGGAGTCCGGCAGTTCGAGCCCCGAACGGCCCACGGGACCGCTCGTCGCGATCACCCGGCCGACGGCGTCGAACAGCGCGGCCCCGGCCGGAACATGCCGTACGAGCGTGTCCAGAACCTCCTGCACACCGCCGCCGTCGGCGAGGCTCCCGGACATCGCGTGGGACAGCACGCCCGCTGAGCGCAGCCGCACCACGGAGTCGTCCACCAGGCTCGCGTTGATCACCTCGGCGACCTCCACGAACGGGACGACCCGCCGCAGCTCGACCACCGGGAAGCCGAGGGCGGAGGCCTCGGCGAGCAGCGCGGGCGGTACGGCGGACAGCTCCCCGCCGGTCTCGATCGCCACGCCCGCCACCGCGCGCTCCGCCAGACTCCTTGCGTAGCACCGCAGTTGGTCCTCGCTCGCATGCGCGAGGTTGGTGCCGCCGGTGAGCAGCAGCTCGCCACCTCGCAGCAGCGGCGCGATCGCGAGGACCTCGCTGGAGTGGATCCAGCGCACCGCTCGCTCCAGCCCCTCCGAGCCGGTGAGGACCCGGGGCCCTGCCGGGGCGAGGCTGGGATGGGCGAGGACGCGCGACACCGTCATCTGCATGACGGTTTGTGTAGCACTTCCCGCCGACTGTGCGACAGATCGTGCGTTGGCCTGTGTGATGCAGGCCACCAGGATGACTCGGCAAGCAGGGCGGCCCGGCCGTGCCGCCCGGCCATCCGCACGGAGCCTGCCCCCGTTGGGAGTCAACCGATGTCACCGTCCCCATCCCCCCAGCCACCCCCATCTCCTCAGGGGTCCCCGGTCCCCGGGCCGTCCGCCCATGACATCGAAGGCACGCTGCAGCCCGTACCGGAGAGCGCGCGGACCACCGGCGTCTCCGGGCAGTTCTGGATCTGGTGCGGGGCGAACATCGCGCCCATCAACTGGGTCCTCGGCGCGCTGGGCGTGCACCTCGGCCTCGGCCTCGCCGACACCCTGATCGTGCTGGTCGTCGGCAACCTCATCGGCATGGCGTTCTTCGGGGTGTTCGTCCTCCTGGGGCAGCGAACCGGAGTGACCGGCATGGTCCTCGGCCGGGCCGCCTTCGGGCGCCGCGGCAACTATCTGCCCGCCGCCATCCAGGCGCTGCTCGCCGTCGGCTGGTGCTCGGTCAACACCTGGATCATCCTCGACCTGGTCATGGCGCTGCTCGGCCGGCTCGGCGTGGTCGACCCGCTCCAGGCCAACCACGCCTGGAAGATCGGGGTGGCCGCCCTGATCATGGGGATCCAGGTGGTCATCTCCTGGGTCGGCTACCGCGCGATCTCCGCGTTCGAGCGCTGGACGGTGCCGCCCACCATCGTGGTCCTGGTGGCGATGTCGGTGGCCGCGTGGTTCTTCCTCGACATCGACTGGTCGTACGCGGGACCGCCCGGCGAGGTGCTCACCGGCCAGGACCGGTTCGCCGCCATGACGGCCGTGATGACCGCCATCGGCATCGGCTGGGGCATCACCTGGTTCACCTACGCCGCCGACTACTCGCGCTTCGTCAGCCGCAGCATGCCCCGGCACAAGCTCTATCTGGCCAGCACACTCGGTCAGTTCGTGCCCGTCGTCTGGCTCGGCGTCCTCGGCGCCACGCTCGCCACCAAGAACGGTGACGTCGACCCCGGGCGACTGATCGTGGAGAACTTCGGCGCCCTGGCCGTCCCCGTGCTGCTGCTCGTCCTGCACGGGCCGATCGCCACCAACATCCTCAACATCTACACCTTCACCGTCGCCGCTCAGGCCCTCGACATCAAGGTGCACCGGCGCACCCTGAGCAGCGTCGTCGGGGTCCTCTCCATGGGCGTCGTGGTCTTCTTCATCTACCAGTCCGACTTCGCCGCCATCCTCGACAGCTGGCTGATCGGCCTGGTCGCCTGGGTCTCCTCCTGGGGCGGCATCATGCTCGTCCACTACGGCCGCATCGACCGCGGCACGGCAGGCGTCGAGCGCCTCTTCGACCCGGTGGGAACCCGCCGCCTGCCGGACGTGAACGGGGCGGGCCTCGCCGCCTTCGCCGCCGGCGTCCTCGCCACCTGGCTCTTCATGTACGGAGTGATCCCGCCGTTCCAGGGCCCGGCCGCCGTCGCCCTCGGCGGCGTCGACCTGTCCTGGCTGGCCGGCGGACTCACCAGCGCGGGCGTGTACGCCGTGCTCGGCCCACGCGCCGCCCGCCGCATCCCGACCGCGCCCCCGACGCAGCAGACCGCTGCCTCCGGCCGCCCCGCGTCCCCCGCACCTGGAAAGGCCCGACGATGAACTTCCCCTGGCCCGAGGGCCGCCGCGCCGCCGCCGCGTTCACCTTCGACGTGGACGCCGAGTCCTGCGTCCTGGCCCACGACCCCGCGGCCTCCTCCCGGATGTCCCTGATGTCCCATCAGGCGTACGGGCCGCGCGTCGGCGTCCCCCGGCTGCTGCGGCTGCTGCGCCGCCTCGATGTGCGGGCCACCTTCTTCGTCCCGGGCTTCACCGCCGACACCTACCCCGACCTGGTGCGCACGATCGTCGACGACGGCCACGAGGTCGCCCACCACGGCTACCTGCACGAGCCGATGCGGGGCATCGACGCGGCGACGGAGGCGGAGTACCTGGACCGCGGCCTGGAGGCCCTGGACCGGGCCGGCGCACACCCGGTCGGCTACCGGGCCCCGTGGTGGGAGATGAACTGGCACACGCCGGACCTGCTCGTCGAGCGCGGCTTCGCCTACGACTCCAGCCTCCTCGACGGCGACGTTCCCTACCGGCTGCGCGGCCGCGCCGAGCCCGGCGACCTGGTCGAGATACCCGTCGACTGGAGCCTCGACGACTGGGAGCAGTACGCCTTCTACCCGGGCTGGACCGGCAGCGGCGTGATCGAGAGCCCGCGCAAGGCGCACGAGATGTGGCTGCTCGAAGCGGAGGCGCAGCACGCCGAGGGCGGCTGTTTCGTCCTCACCAACCACCCGTTCCTCTCCGGCCGGCCCGCCCGAGCCGCCGCCCTGGAACGGCTGATCGCCGACGTCCGCGCCCTGGACGGCATGTGGGTCACCACACTCGCCGAGATCGCCGCCCACACGGCGCGCACGGTCACCGAGATCCGGCACATCGAGCGCGTCGAGGTACCCGAGAAGTACGTGCCGCGGCCCACGGGCCCGGCCGCCGGCTGACGTTCCCGCTGCACGCAGAGCAACTCCCGTACCAGGCAAGGCGGTACGGGAGTTGCTCGGCGTCGCCTTCGGCCGGCAGGGAGCCGTCAGTCCGTGTCAGGTCCCGGCCGGTGCCCGCCCAACCGCCGTGTCACCTGGTCCGCCGCCTCGCGCGCGGTCTCGCCGAGGATCGGCAGCTGGTCGGGGGAGATCCGGAAGCGCGGCGCGGAGATGAGCACGGTGGCGGCCACGTCGCCCCGGTGGTCGAAGACCGGCGCGGCCACGCCGACCTCCTGCAGCGAGGTCTCCCCGTAGTTGGTGGCGTACCCCCGCTCGCGCACCTCGTCGAGCCGCGCCAGGTACGCGTCGAGCGACGTGTCGTCCGTGCCGGGCAGGACCAGGGCGCCGCCGGTCAGCAGGGATCGCGCGGCGGGGGCGGGCAGTTGGGCGAGGAAGACCTGGACGGAGGAGCTGGCCGCGGTGGTGTAGCGGGTGCCGAGCGGGGTGGTGTGCTTGACCTCGTGGTGGCTGGGCACCTGCTCGACGCAGACCGCCTCCGACCCGTTCCACAGCATCAGCGCCGAGGTCTCGCCGGTACGGCGGCTCAGCTCCCGCAGCACCGGGTGCGCGACCCGTCGTACGTCGAGATCGGCGAGCAGCGGGCCTGCCATGGCGATGACGCCGAGTCCGAGGCGGAAGCGCCGGGTCTCCGGGTCCCGCTCGACGAGCCCGTCGAGCTCCAGGGTGGCGAGGATGCGGGAGACGGTGCTCTTGTGCAGGCCGACCCGTGCCGCGATCTCGGTGACGCCGAGCAGCGGCTCGTCCGCGCTGAAGCTGAGCAGTACGGAGATGCCGTTGTGGAGCACGGAGATGCCGCGGTTCTCGCCCGCGCCGTCGGTCGTCTTGTCCGTCTGAGTGTCTGCCATGGTGCGCCCATCCTGCCGCATGGTCGTACGCGCGGTGCCGCACCGTCCGTTCAGGACGATGCGGCACCGCGCTCACTGTCGCTGATCGGGCGTCAGGCGCCCAGGATGTTGTGTTCCGGGCCGAACGGGAACTTGGTGATGTTCTCGGTGCCGGTCTCGCCGACGACGAGGATGTCGTGCTCGCGGTAGCCGCCCGCGCCGGGCTCGCCCTCGGGCACCATGAGCATCGGCTCCATGGAGACCACCATGCCGGGTTCCAGGACGGTGTCGATGTCCTCGCGGAGTTCGAGGCCCGCCTCGCGGCCGTAGTAGTGGGACAGCACGCCGAAGGAGTGGCCGTAGCCGAAGGTGCGGTTGGGCAGCAGGCCGTGGCCGATGTAGATCTCGTTGAGGGCGTGGGCGATCTCGGCGCAGCTGATGCCGGGCTTGATCAGCTCCAGGCCGCGGCGGTGCACCTCGACGTTGATCTCCCACAGCTGCAGCGAGCGGGCGTCGGGCTCGCCGTAGAACAACGTCCGCTCCAGGGCCGTGTAGTAACCGGAGATCATCGGGAAGCAGTTGAGGCTGAGGATGTCGCCGCGGCGCACCTGGCGGGTGGTGGGCCAGTTGTGCGCGCCGTCGGTGTTGATGCCCGACTGGAACCACACCCAGGTGTCCCGGATCTCGGTGTGCGGGTGCGCGCGGGCGATCTCACGGACCATGGCCTGGGTGCCGGCCAGCGCCACCTCGTACTCCGCGACGCCCTCGGCGATCGCCGCGCGCACCGCCTCACCGCCGAGGTCGCCGATGCGTGCGCCCTCCTTGATGAGGGCGATCTCCTCGTCCGACTTGACCATCCGCTCCCGCATGGTCGCCGCCGCGATGTCGGTGAACTCGGCGCCGGAGAAGGCGTCCTGGAACTTCCGCAGCTGGTCGAGCGGCAGGCTGTCGTGCTCGACGCCGATCCGGCGCGGGGCGATCGCCCGCTGCTTCAGGGTCTCGTGGATGGCGTGCACGTAGTTGTCGCGCTGCCAGTCGGTGTAGACGACGTTGTCCCCGTAGCAGCGCCGCCAGGGCATGCCGGCGTCGATGTTCGCGGTGACCGTGATCTGGTCGTCCGCGGTGACGATCAGCGCGTACGGACGACCGAAGGCCGTGAACAGGAAGTCGGAGTAGTACTTGATGTTCTGGTACGAGGTGAACAGGGCGACGTCGATGTCACCCTGGGCCATCACCTTGCGCAGCCCGGCAAGCCGCCGCTCCATCTCGGCGTCGGAGAACGTCAGTTGCTCCTTCTCGCCGTTGCGGATGAGCTTCAGGCGCTGGAGGTCGGTGACGGACATGGGTGCTCCTTCTCATGGTTGCGGTGCGGTGTGGTGCGGTGCCGCCGGCCGGGGCCGGCCGGGGCGGGGAGTGGTCGGACGAGGGGAGGGCTCACTCCTCGCGGAGCGGCCGGCGTGCCGTCTCGCGCGCGGCGAGCACGGCTCCGAGGGAGACGAGCGCCGCGGCGGCCAGATACCAGGCCGGTGCGAGCGGGCTGCCGGTCCAGGAGATGAGCAGTGTGCCGACGAAGGCCGCGGTGCCGCCGAACAGCGCGTTGGCCAGGTTGAAGCTGATGGCGAAGCCGCTGTAGCGGACCCGGGTCGGGAACTGCTCGGCGAGGAAGCTGGGCAGGGTGCCGTCGTTGAGCGCGAGCATGCCGCCGAGCAGCACCTGGACCGCGATGACGGTCAGCAGCCCGGCCCCGTCGAGCAGCAGGAACGCCGGCACGGCGCCCAGGGCGAACAGGGCGGAGGCCCCGATCAGCAGCTTCTTCCGGCCGAACCGGTCCGAGGCCAGGCCGGTGCAGAAGACGAAGGCGATGTAGACCGTGAGCGCGACGGTGGTGGCGAGGAACGATGCGGTGGCGTCGACGCCGAGCTCCTCGGAGAGGTACGTCGGCATGTAGCTGAGCAGCATGTAGAAGGCGACGGCGTTGAGCACGGTGGCCCCCATCGCGAGCAGCAGCGGGCGCCGGTTGTCCCGCAGCATCTCCTTGGCGGGGGTCCGGGTGACCTCCTGCTGCCCCTCAAGGGCGCGGAACGCCGGGGTGTCCTCGAGGCGCAGCCGGATGTACCGGCCGATCAGGCCCATGGGCGCGGCCAGGAGGAACGGCAGCCGCCAGCCCCAGCTCTGCATCTGCTCCGCGGAGAGCAGATCGGTCAGCAGCGCCGCGAGCAGCGAGCCGAGCAGCAGCCCCGTCGCGGTGCTGGCCGGGACGACGGAGGCGTAGAGCCCGCGCCGTCCCTCGGGCGCGTACTCCACCAGGAACGCGGAGGCGCCCGCGTACTCGCCGGAGGCCGAGAAGCCCTGCACGATGCGGACGGCGAGCAGCAGCAGCGGCGCGAGCAGCCCGACGGCCTGATAGCTGGGCAGCAGGGCGATGCAGAAGGTCGCCACGGACATGATCACGATGGAGAGCGAGAGCGCGCTGCGCCGCCCGACCCGGTCGCCGATGTGCCCCCACACGAACCCGCCGAGCGGCCGCACGAGGAACGAGAGGGCGAACACGCTGAACGTCGCGAGGAGGGCCGTGGTGCGGTCGGTCGCCGGAAAGAAGACCGTCGAGATGGTCGCCGCCAGGTAGCCGTACGCGGCGTAGTCGAACCACTCGACGAAGTTGCCTATGAAACTGGCGGCGACGACCCGGCGACGTGTCCCGGTGTCGGTCCCGGTGTCGGTGCCCGGCGGGACGGTGGAGTTGCTCATGGAACCTGGCTCCCATGCATCGGTGTTGCGCGAGAAGCAACGATGGGTGCCAATATGGGAACGGAGCTCCGGAGTGTCAAGAGGGGCGGCGCGAAGAGATGCATCTCCAGCATCACTGTTGCTATTTGTGCAACCAGCTGGTCGAGTGTGAGGCAAGGAGAAGGCCGTGCCGGAGAGCTCCGGCACGGCCTGTCGACGTCCTCTACGGATCTCGGTCTCTTGAGTCCCTGCTCAAGCGAGGCGGCTGCGCGGAGCCGGCGCTGCCGCCGCGGGCAGCGGGCGCACGCAGTGCCACCGGTGTCCGCCGTCGCCCTCTTCCACGTCGGGGAACGCGGTGGCGCACCCGTCGTCCGCCTTCCAGCAGCGGGTACGGAAGGGGCAGCCGGTCGGAGGGTGCGTGGCGGAGGGCACGGGGCCGTGCAGCACGATTCGCTCCGGGCGCTCCAGCAGGCTCGGCGTGGCCGACAGCAACGCCTGGGTGTACGGGTGCCGCGGCCGGTCGGTGACCTGGTCCGCGGGCCCCTCCTCCACGACACGGCCCAGGTAGAGCACGGCGATGCGGTCCGCGAGGTACCGCACGGTCTGCACGTCATGGGAGATGAACACCATGCCGAGGCCGAGACGATCGCGCAGCTCCGTGAGCAGGTTGAGGATCTGGGCGCGCACCGAGACATCGAGGGCGCTGGTGGGCTCGTCGGCGACGATCAGCTCCGGTTCGAGGGCGAGGGCACGCGCGATGGCCACCCGCTGACGCTGACCGCCCGACAGCTGGCCGGGCAGCGCTTCGAGCGTGTGGCCCGGCAGCCCGACCAGATCGAGGAGTTCCAGGACGCGCGCCTCGCGGGCCCGTGCCGTACCACGCCGGTGCACGTCCAGCGGGTCGCGCAGGATGCGGCGGACCGGCAGGCGCGGGTTGAGCGCGGTGGACGGGTCCTGGAAGACGACGCCGACGGCGGGCCCGAACGTGGTGCGCCGTGCCGACGGGCTGAGGGACCACAGGTCCTGACCGCGGAAGTGCACTTGGCCGTCGGTGGGACGTTGCAGCCCGGTGATGACGCGGGCCAGCGTGGACTTTCCGCAGCCCGACTCGCCGACGATGCCGACGATCTCGCCGCGGCGCACCTCCAGGGACGCGTCGGTGAGGGCGTGGACGGAGTCCCGCCGCAGCACGCCTCCGCTGCGGGCCTTGTGGCGTACGTGGATCCGGTCGAGCCGGATCAGCGGGTCGACGGCGGTGGCCCGGGTGTCCGGGGAGTGCTGCGTCGCGGTCATCGGGTGCTCCCGAGAGGCTGGGCCGGCTGCGTCGGGCGAGCCGGGTTCGCGGGGTGGTGGCAGGCGAACCGATGGTCGTCGTGGGCGTCCCGTGCGGCGGCGGTCGGTGGTGTCGTGGTGCAGAGTTCGGTCGCCGCGGCACAGCGGGAGGCGAAGCGGCAGCCGTCGCCGAAGGAGCGGGGCGCGGGCACGACACCACGGATCTGGTGCAGCCGCTCGGCACCCGCCTCCAGCGAGACGACCGATCCGAGCAGGCCGCGGCTGTAGTGGTGTGCGGGGTCGGTCAGCAGTGCGCGGGTCTCGCCGGCCTCGGCGACCTGGCCCGCGTACATGACGGCCACCCGGTGGGAGAGGTCGCCGACGAGGGCGAGGTCGTGCGAGACGAGGACCATCGCGAAGCCGAGCTCGTCCCGCAACTGCACGAGAAGTTCGACGACTTGGGCCTGGACGGTGACGTCGAGCGCGGTCGTCGGCTCGTCGGCGATGAGCAGCCGTGGGCTGCGGGAGAGCGCCATGGCGATCAGGACACGCTGGCGCTGGCCGCCGGACAGTTCGTGCGGGTAGCTGCGCAAGGTGCGTTCGGGGGAGAGGCCGACCAGATCGAGGAGTTCGGCAGGAGTGCGGGTGCCGCCGCGGGACGTGAGGCGCCTCAGTTGCGTGCCGATCAGGACGGACGGGTTCAGGGACGACATGGCGTCCTGATAGACCATCGCGATCTCCGGACCCATCAGGGCACGGCGTTCCTTGGCGGAGAGCGTCAGCAGGTCGCGGCCGCGGTAACGGATCTCGCCCGAGACCTCGGCGTTACGGGCGAGCAGACCCATGATCGCGAGGCTGGTGATGGACTTGCCGCAGCCGGACTCGCCCACCAGGCCCAGGGTTTCGCCTTCCCGGACGGTGAAGGAGATCCCGTCGACGACACGGGTGTCGCCGTACCGGTCGGGGAACCGGATGGTCAGGTCCCGCACGACGAGGAGTTCGGGGGCATCGGCCGGAAGCGGCCGGACGGCGGGCTCGATGGCGGCCAGGCGCTCGGCGAGTTCGGCGAGCGCGGCGTCGACGGCACCGGAATCCGCGGCGGCCGCCGCCGGAGCCTCGGCCGGATCGCTGCCGCCGGTACGGGACTTGTCCGGGGACGCGGCCGCGTCGGTCATGCCCTCGGACAGGATGTTCAGCGCGAGCACGGTCACAAGCAGGCACAGGCCCGGGAAGAAGGTGGCCCACCAGCCGCCGGACAGCAGGATCTGCCTGCCGTACGCCAGGACGCTGCCCCAGCTGGGGTCCGGGTCCTGCACACCGGCGCCGATGAACGACAGGCTCGCCTCGAAGATGATCGAGTCGGCGACCATCACGGTGGCGAACACCAGCACCGGAGCAGCACAGTTGACGGCCACGTGCCGGGCGACGATGTACCTGCGCCGGGCGCCGATGACCTGTTCGGCGGCGACGTAGTCCTCGCCGTACTGCTCCAGGACGTTGGCGCGCACCACGCGTGCCAGCGAAGGTGAGTAGACGAACGCGATGGTGAAGATGATGACCGGCAGGCTCGGGCCGAACACCGCGACCAGAACGGCCGCGAGCGCGATCGGCGGGAACGACATGACGACGTCGAGGGTGCGCATCACGCCCTCGTCGGCGAGCCGCCGCGAGGTGGCGGCGAGCGCGCCGAGCAGTGCGCCGAGGACCAGGGCGAGCAGGGTGGCGCCGAAGCCGATGGTGAGCGAGTAGCGGGCGCCGTGCACCACGCGGGCGAAGACGTCGCGCCCTGCCCGGTCGGTGCCGAACCAGTGGTCGCCGTCCGGTGCTTGGGCCGGCGTGCCCGTGGTCAGCGGGTCCTGCGTGAGCAAGGGGGCGAAGAGCGCGCCGAGGATGACCACGACGAGCACACCGAGTGCGATGCGGGAGCTGAGCGGCAGGCGGCGCAGGCGCGTGCCGGGCCGGGCGAGGCGCTCGGCGAGGGAGCGGGGGGCGAACATCACACCGTCCTGATACGCGGGTTGACGAGCAGGTAGAGCAGGTCGACGACGACGTTGACCACGAGGAACGCGATGGCGATGGTGAGCACGGTGCCCTGCACGAGCGCGACGTCGCCGCCGGTGACGCCTTCGAGGATCAGCTTGCCCATGCCCGGCAGGTCGAAGATCGCCTCGATGACCACGGCGCCGCTGAGCAGGTAGCCGACCTTGACGCCGAGCACGGTGAGCGGGGTGACCAGGGCGTTGCGCAGCACCGACCGGACGATCAGGGACGGCGGCAGCCCGCTGCCGCGCGCCGTGCGGACGTAGTCGCGGTCGAGTTCGGCCACCATCGACGTACGGATGAGCCGGGCGAGCGACGCCGCGACGGGCAGTGCGAGCGAGACGGCGGGCAGGGCCATGCTGTGCAGCCAGCCGGTGAAGGAGTCCGCCGGGTTGACGTAGCCGCCGGTCGGGAAGAGCGGCGTGTTCAGGGCGAACTGCTGGATCAGCAGGACACCCAGCCAGAACGACGGCAGCGCGATCCCGGCCATCGACACGACCCGGAAGACCTGGTCGGGCCAGCGGTCCCGGTACATGGCGCTGGTGACGCCGAGGGCCAGCGCGAGCACGATCGCCAGCGCGAGACCCAGCAGCGTCAGCTGGAGCGTCAGCGGAAACGCTGTCACGATACGGATCGCGACGGGCTGGCTCGGCGGCACCGTCATCCCGAGGTCTCCCTGCACCAGTCGGCCCAGGAAGTCGAAGTACCGCACCGGCAAAGGGTCGTTGAGGCCGTGCGCTTCGGCGAACGCGGCCCGCGCCTGCGGGCTCGCACTGTCGCCGAGCGCGTTGTACGCGGGATCGGCCGGCGAGAACTGCAGGACCACGAAGACCAGCAGCGCGATGCCCAGAATCATCACCGGCATCATGGCGAGGCGGCGCAGCGCGAGCCGGAGGAATGCAACCATCGTGAGGTTCCTAGAGATCGGGGCCGGGCCCACCCACCACCATCGGAGCGGGCCCGGCGGTCTCGGGCGGCGCGAGGCTCAGGCGCGGCCGACGTCGACGAAGGACAGGCCTGTCGTGGGCAGCGGCTGGAAGCCGGCGAGTGCTCCGGAGTCCCAGGCGGTGGGCAGTTTGCGGTGCAGCACCGGGTAGAGGGCGGCCTCCTCGGCGACCAGGTCGGTGACCTGCCCCCACAGCTCCTTGCGCTTGTTCTCGTCGGCGGTGTTCGCGGCCCGGTCGAGGAGCGACTTGGTCTTCTTGTACGCGGCCGAGCCGGACCATCCGTACCGCTTCTCCGGCCAGAAGCCGTAGTAGAACCAGCGCAGCAGCAGGTCGGCGTCGTTGCCGAAGACGGACGGGTCGCCCGGCGCGGCCAACGCGTCGAAGTCACCCTTGTCCGTCTTCGCGTACTGGGCGGGGGACTGCGCGATGTCGAGCTTGACCTCGACGCCGGCCTCCGCCCAGCTCTCCTTGATCAGCGGGGCGATGTCCTTGACCCAGCCGGTGTCGGTGAGCAGCAGCGTGAAGGACAGCTTCTCGGCGCCGGCTTCGGCGAGCAGCTTCTTGGCCTTGGCCACGTCGTGGCCGTAGACGGTGGCGGCCTTGTGGTAGTCGGGGTGGTTCGGCGGTACGTAACCGCTGGCGGCCTCGGCGTTGCCGAGCAGCGCGGTCTTGATGAGCTTCTCGGTGTCCAGGGCGTAGTGCAGGGCCTGGCGCACCCGCTTGTCGGCGAACCGCTTGTCGGCGCAGTTGAACATGAGGAAGAGCAGCCCGAACGACTGGACGGACTCGACCTTCTTCTTGCCGGTGAAGCCCTTCAAGTCGATGTAGGGCACGTCCTCGATGGCCTGCACACGGCCCGACTGCAGGGCGCTGACGCGGGCGGAGGGGTCGGAGATGAGATGCCAGACCAGCTTCTCCGCCTTGGCGGGGTGCGGGCCGTTGTACTTGCCGTACTTCGCCATGACGATCTTGTCCTCGCGTACCGCCTGGACGAAGCGGTAAGGGCCCGAGCCGACCGGCTTCGCGTCGAAGGCCTTGGCGTCGGCGCCCGCGATCTTCTTCGGCACGATCCGGACGACGGATATCCGGGAGGGGAACAGTGCGAAGGGGTACTTCAGCTTGAACTCGACCGTGCTCGTGTCGACCGCGCTCACCTTGTCGATGAACGGCACGAACTGGGCCATCAGCGAGGCGTTCTTCGGGTCCAGGACGCGCTCGAAGCTGAAGACGACATCGTCGGCGGTGACGGCGGACCCGTCGTGGAAGGTCGCCCCCTCGCGCAGGGTGGCCCGGTACGTCGTGGCGTTGAGCTTCTTCGGCATGGCGGTGGCCAGCGCGGGCGCCGCGACGAGGGTGGCCGGGTCGAGGTCGACCAGCCCTTCGAAGATGTGCATGTTCGCGGCGTACGGGGTGGCGCCGGAAGTGATCATCGGGTCGAAGCCGGTCGACAGGGGGTAGGACAGACCCGCCTCGAGGGTGCCGCTACCGCTGCCGCCGCTCTGCTGCCCGTTGTCGCCGCTGGAGGCGGGGCCGCCGCAGGCCGTCAGTCCGGTGGTGATGGCCGTCGTCACACCGATGGCGCTCGTGATTCTCAGGAAGGTGCGGCGGTCGACGCCGGCTGCGCTGCACGAGGGCAAGAGGTCCTCCAGGCGGGAGAAAGAGAGGAGAGGACAGCCGGAGAAGGGGCCGTCCTGCGGCGAGAGTGTTCGCTTCCTCGCCGGCTGGGCGTAAGACGTATGATGTCTGACGCCTTGATAGTGTGGGAAGGTAGTCCGGTCGAGAAGAGGGGTCAAGAGGTGGCGGTTGAGCAGGGGGTGGCAAGCCCGATCATGCCGGAGCCCAAGTCCGCGCGGCAGCCCTTGAGGCAGGAGGTTGTCGACGGTATCAAGTCGTACATTCTGCGCAACAAACTGCGTCCCGGTGATCCGCTCCCCGCCGAGCAGGCCCTCTGTGATGCCCTGGGGGCGAGCCGCTCCAGCGTGCGGGAGGCCATCAGGATCCTCACCGCCCTCGATATCGTCGAGGTGCGCCACGGTCACGGCACCTACGTGGGCCGCCTGAGCCTCTCGGCCCTGGTGGAGAGCCTGACCTTCCGCGGTCTGCTCAGCCCGGACGACGACTTCCAGGTGTTGTGGGACCTCGTCGAGGTGCGCGAACTGTTCGAGCGCGGCATGGCGGAACGCCTCGTCGAGACCTTGGACGAGGAGCAGATCGACCGCCTCCAGGGGCATGTCGACAGGATGCGCGAGGCCGAAGTCGGCGCGGGGAGCGGCTTCGTCGACGCCGACCGCTCCTTCCACACGCTGCTCGTCGCGCCGCTGGGCAACAACCTCATCGGGCAGTTGTCCGAGGCGTTCTGGGATGTGTACGTCATCGTCGCGCCGCACCTCGACGTCTTCACGGACGAGTACGGGGCGACCACCATCGCCAACCACCAGCGCATCGTGGACGCCGTGCGGGCCCGCGACGCGGCGGAGTTCGCGGCAGCCCTGACCGAGCACTACGGCCCTGTGCGTCAGCGGATCACCGAGGCTCGCACCCGCCGCTGACCTCGTAACCGTCGCGGACGGCGCACACCCCGAAGGGCGTGCGCCGCTCCGGCATGCCGTGGCGCGCCCTCCGGTGAATTGCCTCAACTCCGCTTCTCCGTACGGCTCTTGACGCCCGTGGTGCGGATCCTTAAGGTCCCAGGACAGAGGACATCAGACGTCTGCTGTCCCGGTGTGCGGGGCTTCCTCGCGCTCCCGTACTTCCGTGCTGCGCCGCGCGCACGCCTCACCCCCGGGGCCTCACATGCCACTGACGGACCTCACGCTCGCCCAGTGCCTCGCACTGCGGCCCGACCTCGACGAACCCGCCGACCTGGACCGGTTCTGGACCCGCACCCTCGACGAAGCACGGGCCTGCGACACCCGCCCCCGCTACGCACCGGTGGACACCGGCCTGACTCAGGTCACCACCTACGACGCGACCGTGCCCGGCCACGACGGACACCCTGTCAGCGGCTGGCTGCACCTGCCGGCCGGCCGACCCCAACCCCTCGGCTGCATCGTCGAGTTCCTCGGGTACGGGCGGGGCCGAGGCCTCCCGCACGAGAACCTCCTCTGGGCGAACGCCGGGTACGCGCACTTCATCATGGACACCCGCGGCCAGGGCTGGTCGACGGCCGGTGGCGACACCACCGACACGGCCACCCTCGGCGGCACGGTCCCCGGATTCCTCACCCGGGGCGTGGACCACCCGCAACACCACTACTACCGACGGGTGTTCACGGACGCCGTGCGCTGCGTCGACGCCGTCCGCGACCACCCGGCCGTCGACCCGGACCGGATCGTGGTGACCGGCATCAGCCAGGGCGGCGGCATCGCCCTCGCCGTGGCCGCGCTCGCCCAGGGCCTGGCCGGCGTCATGCCCGACGTCCCGTTCCTCTGCGACATCCGCCGCGCCGCCCGCATCTCCGCCACGAGCCCCTACACCGAGATCGCCGAGTACCTGCGCCTGCACCGCGACCGCACCGACACCGTGTTCCGCACCCTGTCGTACGTGGACGCCGCCCTGCTCGCCTCCCGGGCCACGGCGCCCGCCCTGTTCTCCATCGCGATGATGGACGACATCTGCCCTCCCTCCACCTGCTTCGCCGCCTACCACCGCTACGCCGGCCGAAAAGACCTGCGCGTCTACGAGTTCAACGGCCACGAAGGCGGTCAGGGCCACCACCGGCGCGAACAGCTCTCCTGGGTGCGAGACCTCCTCGCCGCCGGGAAACCCACCGGAGCACACCCCCCGCATGCACCCCAACTCGCCTGAACCCCATCCGAGAAGAGGCCCGTCCATGCAGACAAGAGTCCCCCTGGTGACCCTCGCCGCCGCACTCGCCGTGGTGGCCGCCACCACGACCGGTGCCAACGGTGCGGAGATCGGCACGCTCGCCTCCGAGGACCTGGCGACGGCCGGCACCGGCTCCCCGTACTACCGGATCCCCGCGCTCACCAAGACCAACGACGGCACGCTGATCGCCGCCTACGACGCCCGTCCCACCCTCGCCGACCTGCCTGGAAACATCAGTGTGGTCGTGCGCCGCAGCACCGACGGGGGCGCCACCTGGCAGGCCCAGCAGACCGTCCGCAAGGACCCCGCCCCCAAGGGCTACGGCGACCCGAGCCTCCTCGTGGACCGCGAGACCGGCCGTATCTTCGTCTTCTACGCGGCCTCCGTGAACCAGGGCTTCTTCGGCTCGGCCACCGGCAACGACGAGAACGACCCCGACGTCCTCCAGGCCGACTACAGCTACTCCGACGACGACGGCCGGACCTGGAAGCACGAGCGCATCACCGCCGACATCAAGAACCCCGCCTGGGCAGGCATGTTCGCCGCCTCCGGCGAAGGCATCCAACTGCGCCACGGCAAGTACAAGGGCCGGTTGATCCAGCAGTACGCGATCCGCGACAACGGCGCCAACTACGCGGTGAGCGCCTACAGCGACGACCACGGCAAGACCTGGAAGATGGGCACCCCCGTCGGGCCGGGCGGCGACGAGAACAAGACCGTCGAACTCTCCGACGGCCGCGTCATGCTCAACAACCGCTCCAAGCCGTACCGCACGGTGGCCTACTCCAAGGACGGCGGCGTCACCTACACGCCCTTCAAGCCGGACACCGAACTGCCCGACCCGGCCAACAACGGCTCCATCACCCGCTTCGCGCCCGACGTCGACGCCTCGCACCCGCGCGCATCCTGGCTGATGTTCAGCAACACCGCGACCACCGACAGCCGCAGCAACCTCACCGTCCGGATGTCCTGTGACAACGGGGAGAACTGGCCGATGCGCAAGACCGTCGAGCCCGGCTCCGCCGCGTACTCGACCCTCACCCCGCTCAGCGACGGCACCGGCGCCAACCCCCGCATGGGCCTGCTGTGGGAACGCGCCGGCTACAAGCACATCACCTACTCGTCGTTCGACCTGCAGTGGCTCGGTGGTGTGTGCGCGCCCGTCACCGTCACGCCGCCGTCCGGCCTGCGCGCCGGCGCCACCACCGAGGTCGCCGTGCGCGTCGTCAGCCAGAACGACGTCGCACTGCCCGCCGGCTCGGTCACGCTCGACCTGCCCGACGGCTACAGCGCGCCGACCGTGACCGTGCCCGCCCTCGACCCCGGCGAGGGCGCGACGGTGAAGGTGCCCGTCAGCGTCCCCGCGAACGCCGCCGCGGGCCCCGTCAAGACCACCGCGGACTACCAGGTCCGCAGCCGCCAACACGCCTATGGCGACGCCTCGTTGAACATCACCGCCCCG
>NZ_JASCIQ010000018.1 GCF_029968035.1 Streptomyces cavernicola
CCCCTTCCCGAAGTCCTGCCGGACGGGCCTCCTCAAACGCCGGAGGGGCTGAAAATCAGCCCCTCCGGCGTTTGAGGAGCGGGGTCCGGGGCGGAGCCCCGAAGCGTCGCAGACTTTCGGGAAGGGGCGGGTCAGGGGAAGAGCCCCCGGCAGACCGGAAGCGGACCGAGAGCCAGACCGAGAGCGGACCGAGAGAGGACCGGGAGGGGCCGGGCGCACGGTGGTGCGGTCCGAACGACGCCTCGCCCGAAGGGGGACCCGGTATGCCGGATCGCAAGCTGAACGTGGCCGTGCTGATCGGCAGCACCCGTACCGGCCGCTTCGGCCCCGTGCCCGCCCGGTGGATCGCCGAACAGGCCGCCGGGCGGGACGACTTCGACGTCGACGTGATCGACCTGGCCCAGGTGTGGCTCCCGGACGTACTGCCGGAGAGCCTGGACGGTTCGCTGCCGCAGGCCGTCCGCGACCTGGCCCCCTGGCTGACCAGGGCCGACGCGTTCGTGATCGTCACGCCCGAGTACAACCAGAGCTTCCCGGCCTCGCTGAAGAACGCCATCGACTGGTACGTGGACGAGTGGAAGGCGAAGCCGGTCGCGTTCGTCTCGTACGGCGGCATCGCGGGCGGCCTGCGCGCGGTGTCGGACCTGCGCGCCGTCTTCCCCGGGCTGCACGCCGTCACCGTCCGGGACTCGGTCTGCTTCCCCGACTGCCGGGACAAGTTCGACGACGAGGGCCGCCCCAAGGACCCCGAGGGCTGCGCGGCCTCGGCCAAGTCGATGCTCGACCAACTCGCCTGGTGGGGCCGGATGTTGAGGACCGCCCGCGCACGGGAGCCGTACCCCGGCTGACGGCACCTCAGGCCCTCACGTACGCAGAAGCACGCACTCGTACTCCGCTCACGCACACCGCTAAGGAAGGACCCACACCCATGTCGTCGAACGCCCCCGAGGCTTCCGTACGGAGGGCCGGGTCACGGGAATGGCTGGGGCTCGCCGTGCTCGCCCTGCCCACCCTGCTGATCTCCCTCGACCAGAGCGTGCTGTACCTGGCGCTGCCGCACCTCGCGGAGGGCTTGCGGCCCACGGGCACGCAGACGCTGTGGATCATGGACGTCTACGGCTTCATGATCGCCGGCTTCCTCATCACCATGGGCACGCTCGGCGACCGCATCGGCCGCCGCAAGCTGCTGATGATCGGCGCGGTCGCGGTCGGTCTCGCCTCGGTCGCCGCCGCGTACGCCGGGAGCGCGGAGGCGCTGATCGTCACGCGTGCGCTGCTCGGCGTAGCCGCCGCGACCCTGATGCCGTCGACGCTCGCCCTGATCAGCAACATGTTCCAGGACCCGTACCAGAAGGGCCGCGCCATCGCGGTGTGGGCGAGCTGCTTCATGGGCGGTACGGCGCTCGGCCCGGTCGTCGGCGGCGCGCTGCTCGAGTACTTCTGGTGGGGCTCGGTCTTCCTGCTCGGCGTGCCCGTGATGGTGCTGCTGCTCGTCGCCGCGCCGCTGGTGCTGCCGGAGTACAAGGCCCCGGACGCGGGCCGCATCGACCTGGTCAGCGTGCTGCTCTCGCTCGTGTCGATCCTGTCGGTGATCTTCGGCCTGAAGGAGCTGGCCCGGTACGGCTTCGAGGTGCTGCCGATCGTCGCGGTCCTCGTCGGTCTGGCCGTGGGCTGGGTGTTCGTACGACGTCAGTGCAGGCTCGAACACCCGCTGCTCGACCTGAAGTTGTTCCGGGTGGCGGCGTTCACGGCCGCGCTGCTGATCCTGATGGTGTCGATGCTCGGCACCGGCGGCGGCTACCTGTTCATCACCGGGTTCCTGCAGATGGTGGAGGGCATGTCGCCGATGGAGGCGGGCCTGTGGATGGTGCCCTCGGCGGTCGCGTCCGTCCTCGCCGCCCAGCTCGCGCCGGTCCTCGCCAAGCGCTTCCAGCTCGGCACCGTGATCGGCGGCTCGCTCCTCATCGGCACGGTCGGCTACGCGCTGCTCGTCTTCGTCGACCCGGTCGGCGGACTGCCGCTGCTGCTCGCCGGGTTCGTCGTCATCTTCGTCGGCGTCGGTACGTTCGGGGCGCTCGGCACCAGCATGGTCGTCGGGTCCGTGCCGCCCGAGCGGGGCGGTTCGGCGGCGGCCCTCTCCTCCATCAGCGGCGACCTCGGCAACGCGCTCGGCGTCGCCACCCTCGGCAGCCTCGGCACGGCCGTCTACCGGAACGCGTTCACGCCGCCGGCCGGCACCCCCGCGGACGCCTCCGCGGCGGCCGGGTCGAGCATGGAGGCCGCCCTCGACGCCGCCCGGCAACTGCCCGCGGCGGCCGGCGAAGCCCTGCTGACCGCCGCCAAGTCGGCGTACACGGACGGGCTCAACACGATCGGCGTCGCCTGCGCGGTCATCACCGCGATCAGCGCGGCGATCGCCCTGACGATGCTGCGCAGGCGCGGCGCGGGGCGGGTCGACTCCGGGGCCGGGGCCGCGCCCGAGGCGGAGGCGGCGCCCGGGGCCGGGGCCGAGGCCCCGCGGGGAGCGCAGGCGGCGCAGGAGGGGTCTCTGACCGGCACCGCCTGACGGGACGCACTCATTTCGTCAACTTGCCCTCCCCTGGCGGGTCTTGGCCCCCCGGCACCCGGCACCCCGCACCCTCTCGTACCCAGGAGACACCATGCCCGTCCGCTCCGATGGCCCCAGCCAACCCAGCCAACCCATTCAACCCAGCCAACCCGTCCAACCCAGCCAACTCCCCACTCCGACAACGCCGGACACGGCTGCCCGGAGCAACTCCGCCCCACCCCGCGTCGCGGGACCGTGGCTCGCCCTGATCGCCGCCCCGGCGACCTTCGGCGTCGCCGCACCGGCCGTCGTACTGCCCAGGATGGCCGACGGCTACGGCCTCACCCCGGACGTCGCCAGCTGGCTGGTGACCGTCGCGGCACTGTCCATAGCCGTGGGCACACCCCTGGCCGGCGGCCTGATCAGCAGACGCGGACTGCGCACCGCACTGCTCGCCGCCACCGTCCTGCTGGTCGCCGGCACCCTCCTCGTGGCCGCCGTGCCGTGGCTGCCCGCGGCCCTGCTCGGCCGGTCCGCCCAGGCCCTGGGCAGCACCGGCCTGATCGCCGTCGCGATGAACCTGGCGGGAACCGCCCGCCGGTTGGGCCTGATCACCTCGACGATCGCCGCCTGCGCGGCAGCCGGCCCGCTGGTCGGTTCGCTGGTCACCGCGTGGACCTCCTGGCTGGTCGTACTGCTTCTGCCGGTGCTGGCGGCGCTGTTCGTGCCGCCCGTCCTACGGCACGCCCCCACCGCCCCGTCCGACGACAGCCCCTTCGACGGACGCGGCGCGGTCCTGCTCACGGCGCTTGCGACCGCCCTGGTCGTCATCCCGTACTTCCCGCTGCCCGCAGCGGTCGGCGCGGCGGCGGCCGCCCTGCTGCTCGCCCTGCACATCAAGGCCCGCCCCGACGGGTTCGTCCCCGTCGCCCTGCTGCGCTCCCCGGTGTTCATCGGCGTCAGCCTGCTCGCCCTGCTCCTCGCCACGTCCTTCTTCCGGCTGCTGTTCGTCGTCCCCGGGCAGCTCTCCGCCGAGGCCGGCTGGAGCGAGGACGCGATCGGCGTGGGCACCCTGGTCTCCCAAGTGGCGGGCTCCGTCCTCGCGTTCGCCATCGCGGCGCTCGCGATGCGCATGGGCCGCATCCCCGTCGCGGCGATCCTGGCCGCCGCGGGCGTCCTCGCCGCCGTACTGACCGTCGTCTCCGTCTCCGCCTCCGCCTCCGCCTTCGTCGTCCTCGCGGCTCTGGCCCTCGCGCTCTTCGCCGCGGCCGGCGGCCAGGGCGCGCTCATGGCCTTCGCCACGGACACCGTCGCCAGGGCCGAACGCCCGGTGGCCATCGGCCTGTTCAACCTCAGCTACCAACTGGGCGGAGCACTCGGCCCCGCCCTTGTCGCGATGTCCGCCGCCCCGTGAGCGCCGCCGCGTGAGCGCCGCCTCGGGGACGCGGAACGGGCCGTCCCCACGGTGAGTGCGGGGACGGCCCGTACGGGAAGGCGACCTCAAGCAGGGCTTACAGCAAGGCCTCAGCAGGCTCTCAGCAGGGCTTGATGTACCAGGTGCGGACGCCGATGCTGTGCTTGACCTTCTTGTCGGCGTACGGGGCCTTGGTGGTCAGGATCGTCTTCCTGTTGGCGTTCTTGAACTTCGCCTTCGTCCCCGACGTCTGGTTGTTGATGTAGCGGGTGGGGATCCACTTCCCGCTGATGTACCAGTTCTTGCAGTAGTAGAGGTCCTTCCACTTGGACTTGCCGGTGGAGGTGTTGCGCAGCTTCACGCACAGGGCACCGGAGTTGCAGCTCTTCTGCACCGACACGTCGGTCGACGCCTTGGCCGCCGCGGGAGCCGACGCCTCGGCCGGTGCGACGCCGGCGCCGAGCGCCAGAGCCGCCGCACCGGCGACGGATACGGCAGCCGCTCGCTTCTTGATGCTCGTCAGTACCACGATGTGTCCCCCTGTCAGGCATTCCTCTTATGTCGCCGTACGCGACTTTTTGCGGTCACTGGACAGCTTTGCCGAGGGACTCGGCGGCGGACAACGAGCTTCGCCCCAGCCCGAAACAGCCGAGCACGGTCCGAAACAGCGGAGCGCGGCCCGAGGGCCCGGAGCGGCCGGAGCAGCCGGAGCAGCCCGGGACCTTCCCCCGACCGCACTCCATGTGCTCCAATCGACGCGAACCCACGGACCGGGATGCGAGTCAGTCCCGGGGCGGCCCGTCGCGTACGGGCCGGACGGCGGGGAGCGACTCCGGGCGGAGCGCTGGACGCCGGGCGTACGGGATCCAGACACCACAGGAATCCGCGTACCCGAAGGATCACCATGAGCAAGTACGTGCTCGGCCAGAACCAGTACGGCAAGGCCGAGAACCGCATCGTCAAGATCGTGCGCAAGGGCAACGAAGGCTCCTGGCACGAGATCCGGGATCTGAACGTGTCCGTCGCGCTGCGCGGCGAGTTCCGCGACGTGCACCTCACCGGCGACAACGGCAACTGCCTGCCCACCGACACCACCAAGAACACCGTGTACGCCTTCGCCAAGGAGCACGGCGTCACCTCGCCCGAGGACTTCGGCACCCGCCTCGCCCAGCACTTCACGAACTCGCAGAGCGTCATCCACGAGTCACAGGTCCGCCTCGAGGAGTACGCCTGGGACCGCATCCCGGTGCCGACGCGCAGGGACCAGCACTCGTTCGTGCGCAGCGGCCAGGAAGTGCGCACCAGCCAGGTCACGTTCAACAAGCACACCGGCCAACTGCAGATCGTCTCGGGCCTGAAGGACCTGACGGTGCTGAACTCGACCAACGCCGAGTTCCACGGCTACATCAAGGACAAGTACACGACGCTGCAGGAGGCGTACGACCGCATCCTGGCGACCAAGGTCACCGCCCGCTGGGCCTACTCGGCGGCGGCCGCGGCCGACCCGGACACCGACTGGGACCGCCTCTACAAGAAGGCCAGGCGGCTCATGCTGGAGGCCTTCGCGGAGACGTACAGCTACTCCCTGCAGCAGACCCTCAACGCCATGGCCGAGCGCATCATGGACCACTGCCCGCAGATCAACGAGGTCCGCCTCAACCTCCCGAACAAGCATCACTTCCTGGTCGACCTGGAGCCGTTCGGCCTGAAGAACGACAACGAGGTCTACTTCGCCGCGGACCGCATGTACGGCCTGATCGAGGCCACGGTCCACCGCGACGGCATCACCCCGGTCATCGCCACCAGCGACTGGATCACGGCCTGAGCGAACCCGAGCGGACCCGAGCCGAGCTGAGCAGACCTGAGCTGACCCGAGCCGAGCTGAGCCGAGCTGACCGTCCACGCCGCGACTGCCACGACAGCCGCGGCGTGGGCCTGCAGGTTCGACGGAGATTCCCCAACTCTCCTCCCAGGCCGCCAGGTTGAGCGCGCACGAGACGAGCGGCTGCAGGGCCTCGGGGTGGCCGAGGTCATCGGCGGCGTCGGCCCAGATCAGGTCGGCGCCGAGAGCGGGATCGAGGGATCCGTCCACGATCCGACCGGCGGTCCAGTGGGCCATGGCCCACTTCGCGGCCCGGGGGTCGGCCTGCGCCCGGACATCCCGGTCCCCTCGTCGGCGGCTGTGCCGGAACCCTAGCCCCGTACCCTCACCTACCTCCGTAGTGGCAGATTCTGCCACTACGGAGGTAGGCTGTGCGCATGCCCCGCCCCGCCCTCGATGACGCCGCGCTGCTGCGGATCTCCTCACAGTGCGCCGACGTGATGATCGCGGCGGGCGACGCGTCCGCCTCGGTGGCCGAGTTGGCGGCCGCGGCCGGGATCTCGCCTCGTACGTTCCACCGTTGCTTTCCGACCAAGGCCGACTGCCTGCGTCCGCTCCTCGACGCGGGCAATCAGGCGTTCGCCGCCGCGCTCGCCGCGCAGCCGCCCGGCACGCCCTTGCCCGAAGCTCTCCATGCCGCGTTGACGGTGTCGTTCACGGACCGGCCGGAGGAGTCGATCCGCCGGCTGATGCGGCTGACGTTCCAGGACGTCGGGCTGCGGCGGGTGTGGCTGGAGACCGCGCACGAGACGGCCCGGCTGATCCGCCCGGCCGTCGCGGAGTTGACCGGCACGCCGGTGGACGACCTGGCCACGACGGTTGCCGCCGGGCAGGCAGTGGTCGCCATCATCACGGTCCTCGAACACCTGGTCCGCGACGAGCGAGGCCTCGCCGACCTGCTGACGGACACCGTTCACACGCTCTACGGAGAGCACAGCGCCCACCGGACCGGCGCGTAACCGAGCCACTGGACACCCGCACCACCCCGCATACCCCGCCCACCCCGCGTACTACGAGAAGGAGCACCCCCATGCCCAAGGCCGCGATATACCGCGAGTACGGCGACAGCAGCGTGCTGACGATCGCCGACGTGCCCATGCCCGAGCCCGGCCCCGGCATGGTGCGGGTCCGGGTCGAGTACGCCGCCGTGAACCCGGTGGACTCCAAGATGCGGTCGGGTGTGCTCGGCGACGGCTCTCCGCTCGCTGCGCCCGCCATCGCCGGAATGGACGTCGCCGGGGTCGTCGACGCCGTGGGCGAGCACGTCGACGGCCTCCGGCCCGGCGACCGTGTCGCCGGTCTCTCGCCCAGCGGGGCCGCGGCCGAGTACGTCGTCACGTACGCCGCCGCGCTCGTGCAGGTGCCCGAGCACGTCTCCTCCCTGGTCGCGGCGACCATCGGCGTCGGCGGCTCGACCGCTGTGCGCGCGCTGGGACTCGCCGAGGTCACGAAGGGGCAGCTGATCCTCGTCGACGGCGCCGCCGGGGGCGTGGGCACCTTCCTCACGCAGCTCGCCCGCGCCCGTGGCGTCCAGGTCGTCGGCACCGCCTCCCGCCACAACCACGCCCACCTCACCACGCTCGGCGCCACCCCGATCGAGTACGGGTCCGGGGCCGAGTGGGAGCGGGCGGCGCTCGAAGCCGCTGCCGGCGGCCTCTACGACGCCGCGTTCGACCTCGTCACCGGCGGCAAGTACGACGTGTTCCGGCGCATCACCACGCCCGACGCACCGGTCGTCACGCTCGTCGACCCGGAGGTGCCGGCCCGCGGCGGCATCCTCGTCACGGGCCTTGAGCCGAGCTTCGACCACGCCCTGCAGGAGGTCATGGACGCGATCGCCGACGGCGAGCTCGACGTCCCGATCGCCGAGGTCTTCCCGCTCGCCGAGATCGCCGCGGCCCAGGACCTCTCGGCCGAGGGACACGTACGCGGCAAGCTGGTCCTCGCCGTCGCCGCACCCTGAGGCCGGCCCTCAACCACGTCGGCCGCGGACCCGAACGCCCTCCGGGCGCCGTAGGACGGAAGGATCATGTCCGTGTGAAGGACGGCGTGAAGGACGGCGTGAAGGACGGCGTGAAGGACGGCGTGGAGGACGGTGTGGAGGACGCAGAAGACCGGGTGTCCGACGTGAGCCCGACGGCGCGCACCGCCCTCGCGTGGGTGCCGCCGTTCGGCCTGTGGTCCGCGATCCAGCGCATCCGGCAGGAACACGACCCGCAGATCCGCCGCTGGCCGCCGCACGTCAACGTCCTCTTCGGATTCGTACCGGAGTCCGACTTCGAGCAGGCCCTTCCGCTGCTCGCCAGGGCGGCCGCGCGAACGCGGCCGTTCACGGCACGTCTCTCCGGGGTGCGGGTCTTCCGGCATCGGGCGTACGCGACGGTCTGGCTCGATCCGGCGGCTGCGGGGCGGGGGCCGTGGCAGGGCCTGTACGGGTCGCTGGTCGAGGCCTTCCCCCGGTGCCGCGGCCGGCACGGCGGGTTCACCCCGCACCTGTCCCTCGGCCGGACCCGCGACCCGCGCCGCGTCGTCGCCGACTGCACGGCCCGGCTCGACGTCATGACGACCGAGGTGGACGAGCTCGTACTGCTCTCCCGGCGCGCCGACGACCCCATGCGCCCGCGCGCCACGGTCGCCCTGGGCAGCGGTGAGGTGCGCCGGTACGAAACGTACGGGGCGGCCTCGGGCGGCGCGGGCGAGGTGACCGCCGAGGACGTCGCGCGGTGGGCCCAGGCCCGCCTGGACCAGGAGAGGTGAGAGGCCGCGTTGAGCCAGTACTACGACCTGGGCGAGCAGCCCCTCTGGAACCCGTCCAACGGCGCTTCCCACCTGTTCCTCAGCCAAGTACGCCTCTACGAGGCCGAGCTCGCCCGCGTCATGACGGCCTGAGCCTGAGCCGCTCGCCGGGCCCCGCACAGGGAGGCCCGGCGACAAGGAGGCCCGGCGCCCGTGTCGGCTACGCCGAGATCGCTGCCGCGGCGACCGCCGCGATCAGGCGATGGTTCTCCGGCGCCCCGCCACCCCCGCCCGCGGCGAACCGGCGACGGGTGTAGCTGTACGCGATGCCGGTGGCGGGATCCGCGAAGGACTGTGCGCCGACCGCCCCGCTGTGCCCGAACGCCCGCGCGCTCAACGACCGCCCGTACCGGACGCCTTGGGCCTCGAAGCCGAGCAGGAAGTGGTCCTCCTCCCCCGTCACCAGGTCGGTGCCGGGCGTGTGCGGGGCGGTGAACTCCGCGAGCACGTCCGGGCCGAGCAGCGGGGCGCGGCCGTCGACCGTCGAGATCGCCGTGGCGTACAGCTTGGCCAGGCCCCGAGCCGTGCCGACGCTCCCGGACGAGGCCGAGCCCTGCGCGCGCACCGCACGGGTGTTGGCGTACGCCACCAGGTCGGTGGGCGGATCGGCGTGCACGTTGAAGGCGAGCCCGGTCAGACCACCAGGCACCCCGCCAGGGCGCTGCGGCTGCGCCTGCACGGGCAGATAGCGGCGCTCCTCGCTCTCCGGCAGGCCGAGGTGGAAGTCGAGGCCGTACGGGATCCGCAGCCGCTCGGCGTAGTGCTCCTGGAGGGTGCGGCCGGTGCTGCGGCGGACGACCTCGCCGGTCAGGGCCGTGACGGTGAAGGCGTGGTAGCCGTACCTGCCGCCGCCCGGCGTCCAGGCCGGGGGCAGCGGCCCGAGCAGCTCCGCGAGGCGTCGTTCGTCGGCGAGCTCCGCGGTGCTCAACCCCTCGGCCGTACCGAGGAGTCCGGCCTTGTGGGACAGCAGGTCTCGCAGCGTCAGTCCGGCCTTGCCGGCGGCCGCGAACTCGGGCCAGTCCCGCGCCACGGGCCGGTCGAGGTCAAGGACGCCGTCCTGCACGAGCAGTGCCGTGACGAGGTGGGCGGCGCCCTTGCCGGAGGAGTACAGGGCGAACAGCGCATCGCCGGTGACGTCGGGCCCGGTCCACAGGTCGACGACCTGGCGGCCGTGCAGCCGTACGGCCAACTGCGCGCTCAGCCCCGGCTCCTCCCCCGCCACGGCGGCGAACTCCGCGCGTACAGCGGCAAATTGAGCGTCGACGCTGCCGTGCACAGCAGCCGAGCCGCCGTGCACAGCAGCCGAAGTGAGCGGCGCGGAGGAGGCGTTCATCGAGGCGCTCCCCCTCATACCGCGGCCGGCACGGCGGCGGCACGGGCGGCCTCGACCTTGCCGGCGAGCGCGTCGAGCAGCTCACCGAGGAGGCCCCGCGTGGTGGCGTCGGTGAGGTTACCCGCGTCGTCGAACCGCTCGTGCGAGCGGAAGACGATGACCTCCGGCTTCACGACCAGGTCCGAGTCCGTCCAGAGGAACATCTGACGCAGCGCCAACTGGGCCCGTACGGAACCGAAGTTGGTGGGCGCGGCCCCGGTGAGGCCGATCGGCTTGCGGTGCAGCGGGAGGCCCTCGGCGCCGGTCCAGTCGGTGCTGACCCAGTCGAGGGCGTTCTTCAGGACACCTGGCATCGAGTAGTTGAACTCGGGCGTGGCGATCAGCAGCGCGTCCGCGGCGGCGATCCGGTCCCGCAGCGCACGCACGGCGGCCGGGCGCAACTCCGGGGTGTCGAGGTCCATGTCGTACGGGGGAATGTCCCGGAGCCCCTCGTAGAGGCTGACGGCGACATCGGCGGGGGCGAGGGCGCGGGCGGCGCGCAGCAGGGCCGTGTTGTGGGAGTCGGCGCGCAGGCTGCCGGAGATGGCGAGGACGTCGATTCGGCTCATGGATTCTTCAACTCCGAGGTGATGCAGGGGCATTGGGATCTCTTCCGCAACGACTTGAACTGTACGGTCCAGTTCAACTGAACTCAACTGTTCAGTTCAGGTACTTGCTAGGATGAGGCCGATGAAGGACGCGACGAAGGACCCGACGAAGGGCTCCACGAAGGGCTCCACGAACAAGCGGAAGCAGCCGTCAGGAGAGCGCGCGGCGCGCAAGCGCACGGCGATCATCGACGCCGCCCGGGAGCAGTTCCTCCACCATGGCTTCGGCGTCGGCGTGGACCAGATCGCCGCCGAGGCGGGCGTGTCGAAGGTGACGATCTACAACCACTTCGGCAGCAAGGAAGACCTGTTCACGGAGGTGGTCGGCGACGCACTCGAACAGGCCCTCGGCGACTCGGCCCGCACGATGAACCGGCAGCTGGAGACGGACGACGACATCCGCGAGGTGCTCGCCGCCGCGGCCCGCGGCTGGGTCGAGGGCATCGCGCAGGACGAGGTCCTCGCGCTGCGCGCGCTCATCGCCGCCGAGTCCAACCGCTTCCCCCAACTGGGCCGCGCCTGGCGCGCGCAGGGCCCCGACCGCTTCGCCGAACCGCTCGCCGCGGCCCTCAACTCCCGCGCGGACCTGGACATCCCCGACATGGAGGTGGCGATCGTCCAGTTCTACGCGCTGGTCCTCTACCCCCACATCGTCCACAGCGCCTACGGTGAACGCCTCCCCTCCGACCTCGCGGAACGCCTGGTGGAACGCGGGGTGGACATGTTCTTGGGGTACTACAGGAGGGCTTGAGCCGGGCTGTCGCCCGTGAAGCGCTGCCCCATGGCGATCTCGTCGGCCACCACCGACCAGACGGTCTCGTCGTCCTGGAAGGGGAGCGGGTCGACGCTGCTCGTCTCCTGGCGGATGCGCTCGACCTCGGCGTCCAGTCGCTCGAAGTCGGCCTCCTCACCGCCACCGCGCACACCGCCTCCGTCGTCGCCGTCGCCGAAGGTGAACTCCCCCAGCAGGCGCTGGAGTCGGAGGGCGACGTGGACGAGGGAGGAGACGTCCGCGTGGAGGGCCCGCACGGTCTCCCCGTCGGCGTCGAAGGCGTACACCGTGCCCGTACCGGGGTCGAGGGCGAGGTGGGCGTTGAGCAGCCAGCCGATGACGGGCCACTCGCCGGCGCCCTCCGGGACGTCCTCCGCACCCCCTACGCCTCCGACGCACTCCAGATCGAAAAGCACTGCAGGAACTCCGAATTCGGCAGCGGACGAGAGCTGAGAACGACGAACGGCCAACGGGAAGCGACAAACGACGAACGCCGCCCATACCTACATCAGCCCAGCGGAATGTCCACCCCGTGCTCGTCCAGCGGGCGGGGCCCGTGGATGCGGCGGTCGGACTCGGCGATGGCGACGTCGTTGATGCTCGCCTCGCGGCGGCTCATGAGGCCGCGCTCGTCGAACTCCCACAGCTCGTTGCCGTAACTGCGCCAGAACTGCCCTTCCGCGTCGTGCCACTCGTACTGGAAACGCACGGCGATCCGGTTCCCCTCGAACGCCCAGAGGCTCTTGCGCAGGGCGTAGTCCCGTTCGCGCTCCCACTTCCGCGTCAGAAAGGCGACGATCTCCTCGCGGCCGCGGACGAACGTCTCACGGTTCCGCCAGGTCGAGTCAGGGGTGTACGCCGACGCCACCCGGTGCGGGTCGCGGGTGTTCCAGGCGTCCTCGGCGGCCTGGACCTTGCGCAGGGCGCTCTCGCGGGTGAACGGCGGGAAGGGCGGGCGGTCCTCCGACAACTGCGGCGACTGCGGCAACTCCGGTCTCCTCACGTTGAGAACGTACGTTCTCGATCAACGAGGCTAAGGTAGAGAACGACCGTTCTTGACGTCAAGCGCCCAGGGAGCCACCGGTGCCCGCCCCCATCACCGAGGAACAGCAGCGCCTGGACCGCGAATCGCTGCTCGACGCGGCCGAGCGGCTCTTCTACGAGCGGGGCGTGCAGGCGGTCGGCATGGACGCGGTCCGGGCGGCGTCCGGACTGCCGCTGCGGCGGATCTACCAGTCGTTCGCGACCAAGGAGGACCTCGTCGTGGCAACCCTCCGCCGGCGTGACCTGCGCTGGCGCGGCGAGCTCGCCGCCCACGTGGAACGGGTCCCGGAGCTCCCCGACCCCCGCGAGCGCGTCCTCGCCGTCTTCGACTGGCTCGCCGAGTGGTTCGCGCAGCCGGGCTTCCGCGGCTGCGCCTGGATCAACGCGCACGGCGAACTCGGGTCGTCCTCGCCTGCGATCCTCGCCGAAGTACGGGCCCACAAGCGGGCGTTCCACGACCAGCTCGCCCGCTGGGTCCGAGCCACCGGGGTACCAGTGGTCGAACCGGTCTACCTGCTCGCCGAGGGAGCCATCGTGACCGCCGGCATCAACGCCGACCCGACCCCGGCCCGACACGCCCGCACAGCCGCCGCCGCACTCCTCGGCATGTCCTGAGCCGAGCGCGCCCGGTCAACAACCCTGCGCCTTGCGGAAGTTCGCCCCTCACTGGGAGCCCGACCCGACCGACCGAAATTTTGAAACGCACAGTCCAATACGTGCTACGCTGCCTGCATGGCACGACCGAGGACGTTCGACGAGGAAGTCGCCCTGGAGGGCGCCATGCGCCTGTTCTGGGAGAAGGGCTACGAAGCCGCCTCCACCCAGGACCTGTGCGAGGCGACCGGCCTGGGCCGCAGCAGCATCTACAACGCCTTCAGCAGCAAGCACGCCCTGTTCGTCCGGGCGCTGACGCATTACCTCGACACCATGACCGCCGACCAGACGACCCTCCTGGACGACACCGGCCAGTCGCCCCTGACCCGGATCCGCAGCTTCCTCGCCGGCGCCGTCGACGCCGAGGAGCACAACCGCCACGAGCGCCTGGGCATCGGCTGCCTGGGCGTCAACAGCAGCACGGAGCTCTCCCTGCGCGACCCGGAGGTCGCCGGCCTCCTGCAGCGCGACCTGGAGCGCCGCCTCGACTCCCTCCAGGGCGTGATCGCCGCCGGCCAGCACGCCGGGGAGATCTCCCGGACCCGGGAGCCGCGCGCCATCGCCCTGTTCCTCAACGCCACCATCGGAGGCATGCGCGTCTCGGCCCAGAACGGCCTCGACCGCACCGCACTCGAAGCCATCACCGAGACCGCCCTGGACGCGCTCACCCCCTGACCCCTCCCACCCCAGCCCCTGATCCCTCCCGCCTCACCCCCTGACCTCTCCCGCCTCACCCCGCCGCAGTTCGGCACACCCCAATTTCGTACTGAACGATCCAAAACCCTCGCGCAAGCGACCCCGACTCCCACGCAAGGACGTGATCCGCTCATGCCCCGTACGGTGTATGTGCTGGCCCTCGGCATCTTCGCCATGGTGACCAGCGAGTTCGTCGTCGCCGGCCTCATGCCGCAGATGGCCGAAGGCCTCGGTGCGACGATCCCTCAGATCGGCTACCTGATCACCGCGTTCGCCGTCGCCATGGCGGTCGGCGGCCCCTTTCTGACCATGGCTCTGATGAAGCTGCGCCCGAAGCCGGCGCTGCTCGTCCTCTTCGTCGTCTTCCTCGTCGGCAACGCACTCGCCGCGACCGCCACCGGCTACGGCGTCATGCTGACCGCCCGCATCATCACCGGCATCGCGGCCCAGGCGTTCTTCGGCGTCGCGATCTCGGTGTGCTCCGCGGTGACCCGGGAGGAGATCCGCGGCCGCGCCATCGGCGTCGCCATGAACGGGCTGATGCTCGGCACCCTCCTCGGCCTGCCGATGGCCACCTTCATCGGCGGCCACCTCGGCTGGCGCGCCGCCTTCTGGGCCATCTCGCTGCTCACCGTCATCGCCGCCGTGGCCACCTTCTTCGGCGTCCCGCGCCTGGAGCGTCCGGGCAGCTCCAGCGGCACCTTCCGCGAAGAGGCCCAGGTCTTCAAGAAGCCGCGGCTGTGGCTCGTCCTCTCCACCAGCACGCTCATCATCGGCGCCACGTTCTCCGCGTTCAGCTACTTCAACCCGATCCTCACCGAGGTCAGCGGCTTCAGCGAGGGCACCGTCCCGGTCCTGCTCATCGCGTACGGCGCCGCCACGGTCATCGGCAACAGCGTCGTCGGCCACCTCGCCGACCGGCGGACGGTGAGCGTCCAGGTCGTCGGGCTCGTCCTCAACACCCTGTTCCTCGCCGGGTTCGCCGTCTTCGCCGAGGTCAGCGCGGCCGCGGTCGTCCTGATGATGGGCATCGGCCTGGTCGGCGTGACGATGAACCCGGCGATGGCCACCCGTGTCCAGCGCACCGGCAACCCGGGGCCGCTGGTGAACACGGTCCACTCCTCGTTCATCACCCTGGGCGTCATCATCGGCTCGTCGCTCGGCGGCGTCTTCGTCGAGAGCTTCGGCCTGCGCTCGCCGCTGTGGCTCGGCGCGGCGATCGCCGTGCTCGGCCTCGTCAGCCTCCTGCCCGAACTGCGCCGCCGCGGCCACCCCGCCCCGAAGCAGACCGCCACCGCGCCGGGCACCCCGACCGCGGGCGACCTCGGCCCGGCCAGGGAGGCGGAGCGAGCAAGCGTCTGACCGGACCCTGATCCGACAACGCGTCACGCCAGAAAACATCCGCACCCCCGGGTTCCGTCGGCCGTCCGACGGAACCCGGGGGTGCGGCGCGTCCAGCAACCTTGCCCCAACTCCCCTTACACGCCGGGAAGTTCGGCCCCTTCGTCCAGGCGCGCGAGCACCTTGTCGAGCACGGCCCCGAGCGCCGCCAGCTCCTCCTCACCGACGGCGTCGAAGATCAGCCTGCGCACCGCCCGTACGTGCGCGGGGGCCGCCTGCTCGATCGTCCTGCGGCCCGCGGGCGTCAGGACGACGAACGCCCCGCGGCCGTCCCCGGGCACCTCCTCCCGCCGTACGAGACCTCGGTTCTCCATGCGCTTGATGTGGTGCGAGAGCCGGCTGCGCTCCCAGCGCAGGGCCCGCGCCAGGTCGAGCACCCGCACCCGCGCCTCCGCGGTGTCGGTGAGCTGGACCAGCACGTCGTAGTCCGGCAGGGAGAGTTCGGAGTCGGCCTGCAGCTGGCGGTGCAGGGCCGCCGGCAGCTCGGTGTTCATGCGCAGCCAGCTGCGCCAGATGTGCTGTTGCTGATCTGTCAGCCACGGTGCTTCAGGGTCCACGAGACAAGCATAGGCCGGAATTGGTGATACGTCACCTGCATAGTTGACGTATCACCTAATACCTGATCGTATGTGCGTGACGCGTCACGTACATACGTCGGACCCCGGCGCGTCCACCCCGCCGCACAGCGCCCTCCGGGCGCGGGAGGAGACCGAGAGATGAGCATTCACGGCAGCGGAGCCAGGCCCGGACAAGGCTCCAGCGCATGGCTGTGCACCACACACCTCCTGATGCACAAGGTCACGGCCGGCGGCCTGCACCCCGTGCCGGCCTGCCTGGCGTACTCCGCGGACGACCCCTTCACGGTCTACCTGGACAGCCACACGGACACCGACATCCCGGTGACCTGGGAGCTCTCCCGCGACCTGCTCGCGCTCGGCACTCAGGAACGAGTCGGGGTCGGCGACGTCTCGGTCTACCCCGGCCACGGGCGCGACGCGGACAGCCTGTACCTGCTGCTCACCGGGCGCGACGCGGACGGGGAGGCGGAGACGGCGCTGATGCGCGCCCAGGCCTCCGACGTGGAGGCCTTCCTGCGCTGGACCGAGCGAATCGTCCCGCCGGGCAGCGAACCGGACCACTTCGACGCCGACGGACTCGTCCGCCAGCTCCTCGGCCAGGACATCGGCGAGGGGTGACGAGCCGTCAGGCGCGGGGCTTCACACGGGTGTTGGGCCGTTCACGCGGGGCGTTCGGCGGCCTCCAGGCGGGCCAGCACCTTGTCGACGGCGGCGCCGAGCGCGGTCAGCTCGTCGGCGTCGACCGAGTCGAAGACGAGGTCGCGCACGGTGCGCACATGCGCGGGGGCGGCCTGCTCGATGGCGGCGCGCCCGTGGGCGGTGAGGACCACATAGGCGCCGCGGCCGTCGCCGGGGACGTCCTCACGTCGTACGAGTCCACGCCCCTCCATCCGCCTGATGTGGTGCGAGAGCCGGCTGCGCTCCCAGCGCAGGGCCCGTGCCAGGTCGAGCACCCGCACCCGCGCCTCCGCGGTGTCGGTGAGCTGGACAAGGACGTCGTAGTCCGAGAGGGACAGGTCGGAGTCCGCCCGCAGCCGGCGGTGCAGGGCCGCCGGGAGCTCGGTGTTCATCCGCAGCCAGTTCCGCCAGATGTGCTGTCGACGCTCGCTCAACCAGGGGGTCTCGGTGTCCATGACGTCAGCGTACCCAGAAATTGGTGACACGTCACCAGAAATGGTTGACGCGTCACACATCCCCCTGCTGGAATGTAGGTGACGCATCACACAACTCCCGTCGACCGCCGCCGACGGGGCACCGTCAGGAGAGTCATGACCACGCACACCGGCAGGGGCCAAGGGAGCGCCGGACCGGGGCGCCCGCCCCCGCGGGACGCCGCCGATGGCGCGCCGCCGGAGCTGTCCGCGCTGATCGGCCCGGCCGTGGCCGCGCTCATCAGCGACCCGACCCGGCGCCGCCAGGCGTGGCACCTGGACGTCACGGACCACATGGCCCGCCTCGCCCGCTTCAACACCCGCCTGACGCTGGGGGCTTGGGGCATGCCCGAGGAGGTGGCCGAGGATGCCGAGCAGATCGTCGGCGACCTCGCCGGTCATGCCGCACAACACCCCGGCGGCCCGGCGATCGCCCTCGGCCTCACCCTCGACGGCAACGTCCTGACCCTCCGCGTAGTCGGCTCCGCCCTCCCCGACCCCGACTCCGCCCCTGACCCCGGCCTGCCGATCCTGGCCGCCCTCGCGTCCCACTGGGGCCGCACCAGCACACCCCACGGCACAGCCGTCTGGGCCCAACTCGACTTGGGGGAGGGCGGGTTCGGGCGGTCGGGGTGAGGGGGCGGCTGCCGCGCTGGGTGTGTGGTCGCCCGGTGCTACGGTCGCTCGGATGACGCGTTCGGCAGTACCAACTCGCGCCGTTGACCTGCGGATTGAGCCCGTGGACGAGGTTCTGGAACGTGTGGAGACCGCGCTCCGGACGTGCCTGGACCGAGATTCAGTCGTACGGAAGCGCCGCTCGGTCGGGGCGCGGACGGACCGGGGCACCTGGGTGCGCGTGGAGCGGCGCGGGTTCGACCGAATCGACGCGCAGGGCTGGAACGGGACCGAGCGCGCCGCGTTCCTGAACGGCGTCGCCCAACCCGAGTGGCACGGCTGCGTGGTCTGGCGGGACGCGGCCGAGCCGGTGATGTGGCGGGCCGACGAGACCGACCTCCTGCCCGCCCCTCCCATCGGTACGGCCGTACTGAGCGGGGACCCAGAGCTGCCCGACGACTGGTGGCCGCAGTTCAACGCCTCGCTCGACGCGCTCATGGGGCAGACCACCCGGCGCATCGCCACCCCGGACACCGTCACCCTCACGCAGGCCGTCGTCACAGAGTCCATCCGCAGCGTGTTCGCCGATGGCTTCGAAACGACCGTCAAAAACTGGGTGCCCGCCCACGCGGACCTGAACTGGGCCAACCTGACGGCACCGGAGTTCTGCATCTTCGACTGGGAGGACTGGGGCAACGCGCCGCGTGGCCTCGACTCGGCCTCGCTGTGGGCGAGTTCGCTCGCCGCCCCGGCTCTGGCCGACCGCGTACGACACGAACGGCGCTGCGACTTCGCAAGCCGCGACGGCAAGCTGATGGCGCTGTTCACGGCGTCGAAGATCCTCGGGCCGCACGCGCATCCGGAGGACCCGAGGATCAAGCCTGCTCGCCTGGTGGCGGAGCAATTCGTCGCGGAACTTCAGGCCGGCTGACCGCGCGCTCGGCTCCGGAGAAGCCGCCCGAGGAGTCAGAGCAGTCAGCCCCCGAAGGCCGTGGCGTGGTGGGTGACCCAGTCTGCGTAGGTGTGGGCACAGTGGGGCGCACGAAGCCAGTAGAGCTCAGGGCTCCCGGTGGCCGAGGCCCGCCGAGATGCGCTGGGCGGCGCGGGCCATGACCGCGGTCAGGCCGCGCATCCGGGGGGCGGGCATGTAGGGGCGGGTCGCGGAGACGCTGATGGCGCCGACGACCTCGCCCGCCGCGTCGCGCACGGGCGCGGCCACACAGCGGATGCCGGGCTCGTTGTCCTCCAGGTCCATGGCCACGCCCGCCTCGGCGTACTCGCGCATCCGCGCCAGGAACGCGTCGACGTCCTCCGGGTGCACCTCGCCGGGCTCCACGGGCGCCTCCGCCTCGTACAGGGCCTGCCATTCCGGGGCGGAGTCGAGGAGCAGGGCCATGCCGACTCCGGTGCGGGTGAGGGGCATGCGGTGGCCGATGCGGGAGCGCATCTCGGCGCCGCGGGTGCCGGGGAGTTTGTCGAGGTAGAGGACGGACTCCCCGTCGCGCACGGCGAGGTGCACGGTGTCCTGCAACTGCGCCGAGAGCTCTTCGAGCACGGGCCGGGCGACCACCGGCAGGGGGTTGCCGTGGAGGGCCTGGAAGCCGAGTTCGATGAGGGTGGGGCCGAGCGCGTACCCATCCTTGCCGCCCCTCAAATAGCCCTCGGCGATGAGGAGTTGGGCCAGGCGGTGCACGGTGCTGCGGCCGATGCCGGTGCGTTCGACGAGCGTACGGAGATCGTGCGCGCCGTCGGCCACGGCGCGGATCAGCGCGAGACCGCGGGCGAGGGTCTGGGTGCCGGGCGCCGGCGCCGGAGTGTCAGCCATGCCCCCGACCCTACCCATCCAGTCCTATATATAGGGACGGTGTTCGCATTATTGGGATCGGCCTCGCAGAGTGACGCCCATGACGGACACCGAACCGGGCCGCGCCCCCGGCCTCGTCGCGCTCGACTGGGGCACCTCCGGGCGGCGCGCCTGGCTGCTCGACACTCATGGCCGCACCCTGGAAACCCGCAGGTCGGAGCATGGACTCCTGGCCACGACGGAAGGCGTCGACGCGCACGATCCGCACGCCAGGGCGGCCGCCCACGAGGAGGCCCTGTGGGAGGCCTGCGGCGACTGGCTGACCTCGTACCCGGAGGCGCCCGTGGTGGCGTGCGGCATGGTGGGCAGCGCGCAGGGCTGGGTCGACAGCGGGTACCGGACCGTGCCGGCGCCGGTGGACTTCAGCGCACTGGTGCCGGTGGCGCACCGCGCGGGCGTACTGCATGTGGTGCCGGGCCTCCGGGTCGCCTCGGACGCGACCGGGCCCGGCGATGTGATGCGCGGCGAGGAGTCCCAACTCGCGGGCGTCCTCGACGAGTTGGGCGAGCGCGACGAACCGTTCACGGTGGTCCTGCCGGGCACGCACACCAAGTGGGTCCGCCTCGACCGCGGCCGCGTCACCGACTTCCACACCGCGATGTCGGGCGAGCTGTACGGCCTGCTCACCCGCCACGGCCTCCTCGCCCGCACCGCCGAGCCCGCTGCATCTTCCGAACAGGCCGGATCTTCCGAACAGGCCGGATCTGCCGTACGGGATGAGCCTGCCGTACGGGATGAGCCTGCCGTACGGGATGACGCGGCCTTCGCGCGCGGCCTTGCCGCCGGGCGGTCGCGCGGGCTCGCCGCGGAGCTGTTCGGGGCGCGGCCCCTGGTCCTCGACGGCCTCCTCGCGCCGGCCTCGCTGCCGGAGTACGTGTCGGGCGTGCTGATCGCCGACGAGGTGGCGCACCTGCTGCCCGGCACGGAGGGCGACGTGGTGCTCTGCGGCGCGGCCGACCTGTGCCGGCGCTACGCCGCGGCGCTCGCGGTGCACGGGGTGCGGCCCAGGGTGCTCGGCGAGGAGGTCACCGCCATGGGGCTGTGGCGGATCGCGGGGCGGGCGGGGCTCCTCGGCCCTGAAACCGGCAGCCCTGAAACCGGCAGCCCTGAAACCGGCAGCCCTGAACTCGGCCCCCAGGACGACGTACCAGACGTACGCCAGGAAAGGACACCGCGACGATGACGACGTTGACCACGACAGGGCTGATCGCGATTCTGCGCGGCGTCGAGCCCGGCGAGGTCGTGGAGGTGGGCCGGGCGCTCGCCGAGGCCGGCATCACCACGATCGAGGTGCCGCTCAACTCCCCCGAGCCGTTCACGAGCGTGCGACTCCTCGCCGACGAGCTGGGCGAGCGGTGTGCGATCGGCGCGGGCACCGTGCTCACCGTCGAGGACGTGGCGCGGGCGCGGGACGCCGGGGCTCGGCTGATCGTGGCCCCCAACTGCGACCCGGCGGTGATCGCCGCCGCGGTGGCGGCGGGCCTGACGCCGTACCCGGGCGTCGCCACCCCCACCGAGGCGTTCACGGCGATCGGCGCGGGCGCCCGGCGGCTCAAGCTCTTCCCGTCCGACGCGGTCGGGATCAGCGGCATGAAGGCCTGGCGGGCCGTGCTCCCGCCGGACGTCGGCCTCGTACCGGTCGGCGGGGTCGACGAGACGAACCTGGCCGCGTGGGCGGCGGCCGGCGCGGTGGGAGCCGGGCTCGGCTCCCACCTCTACCGGCCCGGCGACACCGCCGAGACGGTCGGCGCCCGTGCTCGCGAACTGGTCCGGATCTGGCACGAAGCCCTCGGCCACCAAGCCCTCAACCACTAAGCCCTCAACGGGCCTGAAGACGACAGCGTTGCCCTTGCAGGAGTGGAGAACCGATGAAAATCACGTCAGTGACGACGTATCAGGTGCCGCCGCGCTGGTGCTTCCTGAAGATCGAGACGGATGCGGGCGTCACCGGGTGGGGCGAGCCGGTCCTGGAGGGCCGGGCCGCTTCGGTGGCCGCCACCGTCGAGGAGCTCTCCGACTACCTCGTGGGGCAGGACCCGTCGCGGATCGAGGACCTGTGGACGGTGCTGTACCGGGGCGGGTTCTACCGGGGCGGCGGCCTGCACATGAGCGCGCTCGCCGGCATCGACCAGGCCCTGTGGGACATCAAGGGCAAGGCCCTCGGGGTGCCGGTGCACGAGCTGCTCGGCGGGCGGGTGCGGGACCGGATCAAGGTGTACTCGTGGATCGGCGGCGACCGTCCCGCGGAGACGGCCCGAGCCGCGCGCGAGGTGGTGGACCGCGGATTTACCGCGGTGAAGATGAACGGCACGGAGGAGCTGCAGTACCTCGACACCTGGGACAAGGTCGACCAGTGCATCGCCAACGTGGCTGCGGTACGTGAGGCGGTGGGCCCGAACGTCGGCATCGGCGTCGACTTCCACGGCCGGGTGCACAAGCCGATGGCCAAGGTGCTGCTTCGTGAACTGGAGCCGTACCGGCTGATGTTCGTCGAGGAGCCGGTGCTCTCCGAGCACGTCGACGGCTTCGCCGACGTACTGCGCAACTCGCCGATACCGATCGCGCTCGGCGAACGCCTTTACTCCCGCTGGGACTTCAAGTCCGTGCTCGCCTCCGGGGCCGTGGACATCGTCCAGCCCGACCCCTCGCACTGCGGCGGCATCACCGAGGCCCGCAAGATCGCGCACATGGCGGAGGCGTACGACGTGGGCCTCGCGCTGCACTGCCCGCTCGGGCCGATCGCGCTCGCGGCCTGCCTGCAGATCGACGCCGGCTGCTACAACGCGACGATCCAGGAACAGAGCCTGGGCATCCACTACAACACCAGCAACGACCTGCTCGACTACCTCGTCGACCCCGCGGTGTTCACGTACGAGGACGGCCAGGTCGCCATCCCGGACGGTCCTGGCCTCGGCATCGAGGTGAACGAGGAGTACATCGCGGAGCGCGCCGCCGAGGGGCACCGCTGGCGCAATCCCGTGTGGCGGCACTCCGACGGCTCTTTCGCGGAGTGGTGAGCGGACGATGACACAGACCGCTTCCGTGCGTGCCGGGGTCGGTACGCGAGCGTCCCGGGTCCGGGTGCTCATCGCGGTGATGCTGTTCGTCACCGTCGTCATCAACTATCTGGACCGCTCCAACCTGTCGATCGCGCTGCCCGAGATCGCCCGCGAGCTCGACCTGACCACGGCCCAACAGGGCCTGCTGCTCTCGGCGTTCGGCTGGACGTACGCCGCGCTGCAGATTCCCGGCGGCTGGCTGGTGGACCGGGTGCCGGCGCGGGTCCTCTACCCGGTGTGCCTGACCCTGTGGTCCCTCGCCACCCTGTTCATGGGCGTCATCGGCGGTTTCGTGGCGCTGATCGTGCTGCGCCTCATGGTCGGCGCGTTCGAGGCGCCCGCGTACCCGATCAACAACAAGGTGGCGACGGTGTGGTTCCCGGAGCGGGAGCGCGCCACCGCCATCGGCTTCTACACCTCCGGCCAGTTCATCGGCCTCGCCCTGCTCACCCCCGTCCTCTCCTGGCTGCAGGCGCTGATCTCCTGGCACTGGGTGTTCATCGCCACCGGCCTGGTCGGCGTCCTGTGGGCGCTCGTCTGGTACGTGTGGTTCCGGGAGCCGGCGGACTCGCGGGCCAACGCGGCGGAGGTCGAACTCATCCGCGCCGGCGGCGGGTTGGTGGACGCGACGGAGTCCACGGACGCGTCGGATGCTTCGCACACGACGCGCGAGCGGCCGGAGCGGGCGCGGATCAGCCGGGCCGACCTGGCGACCGTGCTCGGCCGCCGGAAACTGTGGGGCATCTACCTCGGCCAGTTCTGTCTGACGTCGACGCTCTGGTTCTTCCTGACGTGGTTCCCGACGTACCTCGTCGAGTACCGGGACATGGACTACATCAAGTCCGGTTTCCTGGCGTCGCTGCCGTTCGTCGCCGCGCTTGTCGGCGTGCTCACCTCCGGTGTCCTCTCGGACTTCCTGCTGCGGCGCGGCGCCTCCCTCGGCGCGGCCCGCAAGGGGCCGATCATCGCCGGGCTGCTGCTCAGCACGGTGATGGTCGGGGCGAGCTTCACCGACTCGACGACGCTGGTCATCGTGTTCCTGTCGGTGGCGTTCTTCGGCAACGGGCTCGCCTCGATCACCTGGTCGCTGGTCTCCGCGATGGCGCCGCAGCGGCTGCTCGGGCTCACCGGCGGGATGTTCAACTTCATCGGCAACCTGTCGTCGATCGCGACGCCGATCGTCATCGGCATGATCATCACGGACGAGAGCTTCGCCCCCGGCTTCGCGTACATGACGGTGGTCACGATCGTGGGAATCCTGTCGTACGTGTTCCTCGTCGGCCGGGTCGAACGGGTCCAGGAGCGGCCGGCGAAGGTCTGACGCCCCATCGATGTCTGCCTCGTCATCAGCGGGAAGCCCTGCGTGCCTTCGGGCGCGCAGGGCTTCCGCGTTCAGAGAGCTTCCGCTTTGGCGCGTTTTGCCATGGTCCGGCCAGCCATATCCGGATTCGCCGAGGTGGGAGTGCACCATGGTCACCGCGGTGCGTCGGCTCCGGGGGCGTCGACGCTCGGGGCGGGGCGAGGGAGAGTGGAGAAACGTATGGAACGCCGTTCGCTCGTCGTCGTGGGGCTCGGGTACGTCGGGTTGCCGCTGGCGATGGCGGCCGCCGGGGCCGGGATGCGGGTGCACGGCCTGGACAGCGACGCGGGGCGGGTGCGCGGCCTGTCGTCGGGGCGCAGCCACGTCGACGACGTCGGCGACGACGAGGTGCGCGACGCGCTCGGCCGCGGTTTCGACCCGACCACGGACGCCTCCTGCATCGCCCTCGCGGATGTGGTCGTCATCTGTGTGCCCACACCACTGCGGCAGTCCGTACCCGATCTGACGGCGGTGTGCGCCGCGGGGGAAGCCGTCGCCCAGTGGCTGCGGCCCGGCGCGCTCGTCGTCCTGGAGTCGACGACATACCCGGGCACGACCGTCGAGGTGCTGCTGCCGTTACTGGAGGGGGACGGCGCGCGGCAGGTCGGGGTGGACTTCCACCTGGCGTTCTCGCCGGAGCGCATCGACCCCGGCAACGCGACGTTCTCGCTCGTCAACACCCCCAAGGTGGTCGGCGGCGTCACCGAGGGCTGTACGCACGCGGCCTCGGCGTTCTACGCGGGCCTGGTCGGCGAGGTGGTGCCGGTGAGTTCGCCCGAGGTGGCGGAGATGTCGAAGCTCCTGGAGAACACGTACCGGCAGGTGAACATCGCCCTCGTCAACGAGATGGCGGTGTTCTGCCACGAGCTGGGCGTGGACCTCTGGGAGGCGATCGACGCCGCGGCGACCAAGCCGTTCGGCTTCACCCCGTTCCGGCCCGGCCCGGGTGTGGGCGGGCACTGCATCCCGGTGGACCCCGGCTACCTCTCGCACCGGGTGCGCGGCCTCGGATACCCGTTCCGCTTCGCGGAGTTGGCGCAGGAGATCAACAACGGGATGCCGCGCCATGTGGTGGGCCGCGTGGCCGAGTTGCTCAACGAGGGAGGCCGCAGCCTGCGCGGCGCCCGGGTGCTGCTGCTCGGCGCCACGTACAAGGCGGACGTGTCGGACGAGCGCGAGTCGCCCTGCCGGGTGGTCGCGGAGCGGTTCGCCGCCGCCGGGGCCGAGGTGTCGTACCACGACCCGTACGTGCCGTCCTGGCGGATCGGCGAACGGGTCCTCGCCTGTGTGCCGGACGCCGAACGGGCCGCGGCCGAGGCCGATGTGACGGTGCTGCTGCAGGCGCACCGCGGGTACGCCCTCGACCGGCTCGTCACGGCCTCCCGGCTGTTCTTCGACACGCGCGGCCGGGCGGGCGGCAAGAAGGTCGCCCGGCTCTGACGTCTCCCGGGGGCTCACGGGGCTCCGGGACGCTCAGGGCGCGCCGCTCTCGAAGCGGATCTCCGTCTCGGGTACGAGGGCCAGGTCTAGGCCGGTGACCGGGCGGGGCGCGGAGACGACGATGTTGTAGTGGTTGGGGAAGTGGCAGGCGTCGAAGCCGAGCACGGTGCCGACCTGCCGGCCCCCGGCGAGCACCCGGTCGCCGCGGTCCAGGACGCCGGCGCAGGCCAGCTCCACGAAGCCGAGGAAGCCGACGCGGTCGACGCGGGCCCCGGGCGCCGGGTCCGTGTGGTCGGTGGTGAGCAGTTCATGCACCTCGCCGCGGCGCACACAGCGGCTGGCGTACGGCTCCAGGGTCATGCCGCGCGCGTCGAGGCGGTGCACGAGGACCTTGACGAGACTGCCGTGCACGGCACGCTTGGCGCCGTCCTCCGCGGGATTCACGCGCGCACCTCCTGCGGGCGACGGTCGCTTCGGTCGCTTCGGTCGCTTCCGTGGCTTCGGTCGCTTCGGTCGCTGCGGTCTTCGTGCCGGCCGTCGTCCTCGCGGGCGGCGCGCGCGTAGCACTCGGCGACGAGTTCGGCCACGGCGAGCCCGTCGGGGCCGGACGCGGTGGCGGTACGCGTGCCGGTTCCGGTGGCTGTGGCTGTGGCTGTGGCTGTGGCTGTGGCGGTCCGCGAGACCGTACGGACGAAGTCGTCGAGGACACCCACGTATTCGTGCCACAGGGAACCCTTGAACTCTGTGTGGCCGGACAACATGTCGGCGAAGTCCGTGCGCCCGTCCGCGAGTTGGACCTCGACGGTCTTGCGCTCGCCGGGATGGGACCAGCCGAGCTCCACATGTGCGGTGGCCCCATATGCGGGGGCGCTGAGGCTCAGGTGTGCGCTGCGGTCCACGCCGTGCACGTCACGCCCCAGCACCGCCTCGTCGACGCGTAGGTCCTCGCCGAGGAAGAGGCGGACGAGGTCGAGGGCGTTGGGCCCGTTGTCGGCGAGGCAGCCGCCGCCGCAGCGGGCCGGGTCCAGGTACCAGCGGTCGCGGCCCGCGTGCTCCTCGATCGTCTCCTCGTAGCGCACGGTCAGCGAGGTCACCGGCACATCGTGCGGGAGCCGGTCCAGGAGGGCGCGTACGGGGGCGTTGTAGCGGCGGTGGAAGGAGGTGAACAGGGCCAGGCCCTGCCGCTGCGCGAAGCGGGTGAGGCGTCGGGCGTCCTCGGGGTCGGTGGCCAGGGGCTTCTCCACGCACACCGCGAGCCCGGCGGCGAGGGCGTCGTGGCAGACCGCGGTGTGGGCGTCGTTGGGGACGTTGACGACGACCGCGTCCAGGTCCGCGTCGCGCAGGAGCGCGCGGTGGTCGCCGTAGCGCTCGATGTGCGGGGGCAGCGCGGCGTACGTCTCGGGGTCGTGGTCGCAGACGGCGGTGAGAACGGCGTGCGGGGACCGGTCGAGGGCGGCGAGGTGGAAGCGGGAGATCACGCCGAGCCCGATCACGCCGACGCGGAGCGGGGCAGGGCCAGGGGTACGGGTACTGGCGCTGGTACTGGCACTGGCACTGGTCTCGGTGCGGGTCATGCGGTGGCGCCTTCCTGCTCGGCCCGTGCGGGCTGGTCGTACTGCTCGGGTGCTTCGTACGGTTCGGCCGTCGGGAACGGGAGCGCCAACTCCCCTGCCAGGTCGGCGAGTTCGCGGTGCAGTCCGGCGGCAAGGGGGACGCCGTGGGCGATGCGGTGCCGGGTGCGCCGCTGCTCCCACCAGCCCGGGTAGGCCACGGGCGCGTCGGCGGCGGACAGCGGCGGGCAGTCGAGGAGCGCGCCGAAGAGGTCGCCGGCCGCGCCGAGGAACCCCGTCTCGGGCCGCAGCCGGCCGGGGGCGACGGCGAGCAGGAAGTGGCCGACGTCGTCGTCCGGCTCGTCCGAGGTGTCGTGGTGGGGGCCGATGCCCGCGCCGGGGAGCAGCGCGGAGAGGACTTCGACCAGGAGCCCGAGCCCGTACCCCTTGTAGGCGCCGTTCTCGGGTGTGCCGCCGAGCCAGCGCAGGTGGGCCTCGCCGCGGTCGTAGGCGCCCGGGTCGGTGACGGGGGCGCCGTCGGCGTCCGCCAGCCAGCCCTCGGGGACGGGCTCGCCGGCGCGTGCGGCGGCGCGGATGCGGCCGGTGGGGACGACGGTGGTGCTCATGTCCAGGGTGAACGGCGGGTGTTCGCCGGCGGGGGCGGCCAGGGCGAGGGGGTTGGTGCCGAGCATGCGGGCGGCGCTGCCGGGCGGCGGGGCGAGGCGCTGGCGGCCGCAGTTGGCGGTGGCGAGACCGATCATGCCGTGGTCGACGGCGCGCAGGGCGTGGTGGCCCGCGCAGCCGAAGTGGGTGCCGCCGCGCACCGAGACCATGCCGATGCCGTGAGTGCGGGCGCGTTCCACGGCGAGGTCCATCGCCTCGGCGGCGGACCAGAGGCCGAGGGCGCGCCGGGCGTCGACGAGGACGGCGGGCCCGGTGTCGGTGAGGTGGACGGGCTCGGCGGCCGGGTCGCAGCGGCCGTCGGCGAGGAGGGGGAGGTAGAGGCGGGTGAGGTTGGTGACGCCGTGGGTGGTGAAGCCGGTGAGGTCACCGTGGCAGAGGGCTTCGGCTGCGGTACGGGCCCGGTGTTCGGGCAGACCATGTGCGCGCAGCACACCGGTGACGAAGCCGAGGAGCCCGTCGTAAGGGACGCGGACCTCGCCCTCGGGAGCGGGGTGCGCGGGCCGGGTGGCGGTGCTTGCGGTTGTCACAGGGCGGGGCCTTTCACGGGGGTCCGTCGGCGCGGCGAAGGGTGCGGGGGCGGGGTCGGCGGGTCGGTGCGGCGGGCGAACGCGAGGAGGATGCGGGCCACTTCGGTGGCGTACCGGTCGAGTTCGGCCAGATCCGCGTACTCGCCCTCGGCGTGCGCCCGGTTGGCGTCCAGGCTGCCGGGGCCGAACACGGCGGTGTAGGTGTCGGGTACGCCGCTCATCCAGAGGGCGTCGCAGGTGAACGCCGGTTCGTGCGCGGGCCAGCGGGTGAGGCCGCAGTCCCGTTCGAGCAGCTCTTCCGCCCAACTTCCGTCTCCTGCAGGGCCGTTCAGGGCGGGCAGGCCGTGCTTCAGCCACCGTACGGAGGTGACCTCGGCGGCGTCCTCGGCCGTCCTGGCGAGTGCGGGGTGGCTCTGGGCGCCGGCCCGGAAGGCGGCAAGCCCCTCCCGCAGGGACTCGTGCAGCGCCGCCTCGGCCGCTCGGCCGCAACTCGGGTCCGGGTAGGCGATGTTGAGGAGGAGGCGGCCGCTTCCGTACACCTTGTTGTGCTGGTGGCCGGTGTGCAGGCCGGCCACACACACCTGCGCCCCGTGCGCCCGTGCGGGCAGGGTGGTGGCGAGGTGGTGGGCGAGGTGGCCGAGGAGGACGGTGGCGTTGTGCCCGGCCTCGGGGCGGTCGTCGATCGCGTCGTCGCCGTGGACCTGCACGCAGGCGGTCATCGAGGCCGTGGCGCGCGGCAGAAAGCGATGGCCTGTGGGTTCGCAGTACACATTGAGCCGCCCCGTATGTCCTTCGGCCACAAGGGGCCGGGTGCCGAACGTGCCCATCGCGCCGCCCTCTTCACCCGCCACGGCCTGCACGAGCACCCCGACGCGGGTGCCGAGCGCGGCGTCGGCGGCGCGGGCCGCGCGGATGCCGGCGAGCAGCGCGACCGCAGGTCCCTTGGCGTCGATGGCGCCGCGCCCGCTGAACCGCGTGCCGTCGAAGTCCGGGGGCCACCAGCCGCCCACCGTGTCGAGGTGGACGTTGAACATGACGGTGTCGCGGTGCGGAAGCCCGGCGGGGCCGAGGCGCAGCAGCAGGCTGGGCTGGCAGTCGAGGAAGCCGGGCGTGGCGGCGGCCGCCTCGCGCACGGACACGGGGACGTCGTCACGGTCCAGGACTTCGGCCGGGGGCGGGGCGTACCGGACGACCGTCATACCGAACTCCCGTGCCGCGTCCGCGAGTTGGCGTCCCGCCTCCCACAGCCGTACGGGCTCGGTGTCGCCGCCGGTCTCCAGGGGGCCCGCGGTGGGGGTGGCGAGGAGCCGGAGCAGCAGCTGCTGGTCGGCGGCGGTGAGGCGGGCCTGCGGGTACGGGGCGCTCACGGCCGTGTCCGCGACGGTCTGCTCAGACATGTGCGCCGCCCACATGTACCCCGCCCACATGTGCCGACGGCTCAGGGACCGCCGACGGCACGGGGACCGCACCCGCCTCCGCCTCCAGTACCTCCTCGGCGACGAGCCGTTCCAGTTCCCGGCCGTAGGCGACGAACGCGTCGACGCTGTCCTCGCCGCGCGCGTCCGTGCCGTCGTGCGGGCGGAGGCGGGTGTGCGGCTCGATGGACCAGACGCCGCGCCAGCCGGTGCACAGCAACAGGCCGAGGCACTCGCGCAGTTCGGCGGCCCCGTGTCCGGGCAGGGTGTAGGCGGCCTGGCCGGGCCCGGTGGGCAGGGCGTCCTTGATGTGTACGTGGCCCACATGGTCGAGGACCGCAGTGAGGAGTTCCGTCGCCCCGTAGCCGTACGGGACGCCGTTGCCGGTGTCGAAGAGGAGCCGCAGGGCGGGGCTGTCGACGTGGGCGAGGAGGTCGAGCATCCGGTCGGCGCGGCTGCCCGCCCAGCCGGCGCAGTTCTCGTGCAGGAGGACGAGCCCGGCGTCCTCGGCCTGCCGGGCCAGCGCTGTCATGCGCTGCTTGACCCTGCGGGCCCACTCGGGCTCGGCTAGGCCGTCGTCGGGGTACGACATGACGCGTACGTGCCGGGTGCCGAGGGCGGGGCAGCGGCGGGCGAGGGTGCGCAGCTCGTCGGTGTCGAGGGCGAAGGGGCCGGTGACGGGGCGGCTCCAGTCGGCGATGCGGGAGTCGACGCAGACCACGTCGGTGCCGGTCGCGGCGAGCTGCTCGGTGAGGTCGCCGAAGGCACGGTCGTCGAGGTCGGCGAGGGCGCGGCCGTCGACGGTGCGCAACTCGACGGCGTTCCAGCCGAGTTGACGGACGGCGTCGAGCTGCCCGGCGAGTCCGGGTGCGGCCTCGTCGCCGATGCCCGCGTAGCGGATGCCGGGCGGCGGGGCGAAGGCCAGGGCGGGGGCCGGGGCGGGGGCCGGGGCGAGAGCCGGGGCCGAGGCGTCGGGGTCGGGGCGGGTGTCAGCCGGCATGGTGGGCGGCCTCCTGAGGACGGCGGGACGGGGATGCGAGGGCGAGGCGCCGGGCGTCGTCGAGGAGTTCGACGGTCCGGGTGTGCAGGCGCAGGTCGTCGGCGGCGGGGCGGTCCGCGGCGAAGGAGCGGTAGGCGCGGGTCAGGCAGCGGTGCAGCGCGTCGTCGGGCAGCAACTCCCGTGTCCTGCGGCCGTGTCGCCATACGTCGAGCTGGGCGGTGTCGTCGTCCTGCGCGACCGGGAAGTGGCCGACGAGGCGCGTGCCGGCCGCGGTGTCGACGGTGATACGGCGGCTGCGCACCGGCGAGGTGAGGTCGCAGCGGATGCGGCTGTGCGGCCCCGCGGTGTGGTGCAAGGCTACCTGTGCGCCGCCCATATGTGGCACGACCACACCCTTGTAGCGAAGGTCGGTGCAGCTCGCGGTGTGCACGTCGGCGTCGCCGAGGAGCCGGAGCAGGACGCCGAGGGCGTGCGGGATCTCCACCTGGAAGGCGTCGGTGTGGCTGGGGTTGGTGAGGGTGCGGCGGAAGCGGGACTTGGCCTGTGTGACGGTGACGGCGCGGATGTCCGCCGGGTCGCCGGCGAGGGCGGCGATGCGGTCGGTGAGGGCGCTGTGCAGCCAGGGCGACACGACGTGCAGGTGCAGGCCGTGCCGGTCGGCGACCTGCCGTACGCGGTCCAGGGCGGTGCGGTCGGATGCGATGGGCTTCTCGACGACGAACCGCCGGTAGCCGAGGTGTGCGGCTTCCTCCAGGAGTGCGCCGCGTACGGCGGGCGGGGTGCAGAGGTGGACGACGGTGGTGTCCGGGTCGAGGCGTCGGCGGGCCTCCCGCAGGTGGTCCACGACCTGCAGTCCGGGGGTGGTCGCGGTGGGCGGGCGTGCCGGGTCCACCCCCAGGACCGGCTGGTCGGCGAAGAGTTCCGGGTGTGTGGCGCGGGCGCGGTGCAGTACGGGCAGGTGAAGTCCCGTGCCGGCGCGGCCGAGTCCGATGAGCAGCGTGCGGAGCACGGTCGTGCCGCCCCCTGTTCCGGTTCGTGGCTGGTCCCGCCGCGGACGCGGACGGGGGTGGGTCAAGCGGCAGGCAGCCCCGTGGAGAAGGCGCACACGGTGTCGGCGATGTGCTCGGTCTCCGCGTCCGTGAGCCGGGGGTTGATGGGCAGGGCCAGCTGCCGTCGGCTGGCGGCGAGGGCGTGCGGCCAGGTCTGTCCGGGGGGTGCGAAGCGGGCGAAGGCGGGCTGGTGGGGCAGCGGCTGCGGGTAGTAGACGTGGCTGTCGACGCCGTGGGCCGCCAAGTGCGCCTGGAGGGCGTCGCGTTCGTCGGCGAGCACCGAGTACACGTAGTGGCAGCGGCCGTTGCGTCCCGGGGGCGGCGGGGTGATGCCGCGGTCGGTGAGCGGGGTGAAGCGCTCGGTGTAGTAGTCGGCGATCTGCGCGCGGCGTTCGAGGCGGGCGGGCAGGCCGGGCAGCCGGTGGAGTTGGAAGGCGGCGAGGAGTTCGTCGAAGCGGCTGTTGCAGCCGATCCGCTGGTGCACGAACCGCTGCCCTTCCTGCCCGTGGTTGCGCAACGCCCGTACGACACGGGCGAGTTCGGGGTCGTCGGTGACGACGGCGCCGCCCTCCCCCGGCATGCCGAAGGTCTTCACCTGCACGAAGGAGAAGACGCCCGCGTCGCCCCAGGTGCCGGCGGGCCGGCCGTCGAGCACGCCGCCCTGGGCGACGGCGGAGTCCTCCAGGAGGCGCAGGCCGTGCCGGTCGGCGAGCTGCCGCATCGCCGGCATGTCGGCCATCACGGAGAACATGTGCGCCGGCATCAGCGCCTTCGTGCGGGAGGTCACGGCCTCCTCGACGCGCTCCGGGTCGGCGACCATCGTCAGCGGGTCGACGTCGGCGAAGACGGGGGTGGCGCCGAGGTTGGCGACGGTGTTGCCGAGCGGGGCGCAGCCGTACGCGGGCACGATCACCTCGTCGTCGGGGCCGACGCCCATCGCGGTAAGGACGAGGGTGAGGGCGGAGGTGCCGCTGGAGCAGGCCACGACATGGGCCGCGCCGAGCGTGTCCCGCAGGGCGTCCTCGAAGGCGGCGGTGCGCTCGCCGAGGATGAACTTCTGCCCGGGGTCGGTGCCGGTGCGCCGCACCAGGTCGATCAGGACGTCGCGGTCGTCCTCGAACAGGTCGGGGGCGAAGAACGGAATGGTGCCCTGCCGGGTCATGCCGCGGCCCTCCCGGTGTAGTAGGCGCGGATCCGCGCGCAGACGGCGTCGATGTCGGCGTGGGTCAGGTCGGGGTGCAGCGGCAGCGCGAGGGTGCGTTCGCAGGCGGCCTCGGCGTGCGGGAACTGCCCCTGCTTGTAGCCGAGTTCGGCGAAGCAGGGCTGGAGGTGCAGCGGCGTCGGGTAGTACGTCTCGGTGCCGATGCCGTGGTCGGCGAGGTGGGCGGCGAGCCCGTCCCGCCGCTCGGCCTCCACCAGGTACACGTAGAACACCGGGTCGGTGTCGGCGTCGCGGCGGGCGAGGGTCGGCAGGCGGAGCAGTCCGGGCAGGTCGCGGAGGCGCTCGGTGTAGGCGTCGGCGAGTTCCCGCCTGCGGCGTACGGCGGCGGCGAGGCGGGGCAGTTTCGCGAGCAGCACGGCGGCCTGGAGGTCGTCCGTCTTGCTGTTGACGCCGTTGAGCTCGGTGGCGTTGTTGATGCCGGGGAAGTGCGCGAGGGTGCGGCCGGTGCGCCCGTGGTGGCGCAGCGCGGCGGCCGTCTCGGCGATGTGCGGGTCGTCGGTGAGGATCGCGCCGGCGTCGCCGATCGCGCCGAGGGTCTTGGTGGGGAAGAACGAAAGGACTCCGCCCGCGCCGAGCAGGCCCGCGTGGACGCCGTTCCAGCGCATCCCGATCGCCTCGGCGCTGTCCTCGACGAGGGTCAGCCGGTAGCGCTCGGCGACCCGCGCCAGCGCGTCCATGTCGGCCATCTGCGAGAACAGGTGCACCGGCATCAGCATCGTGGTGCGCGGCGTGACGGCGTCCGCGGCGGCCCTCGGGTCGAGGGCGTACGTCTCCGGCTCGATGTCGGCGAACACCGGCCGGCCGCCTGCGAGTACGACGGACGAGGCGGTGGCGATGAAGCTGAACGCCGGGACGACGACCTCGTCGCCCGGCTGGAGTCCGGCCGCGCGCAGCAGCAGCACCAGGGCGTCGGTGCCGCTGTTGACGGCCACGCAGTGGCGGGCCCCTGTCCACTCGGCGAGGGCCGTCTCCAGGCGGGCGACCTGGCTGCCGTGGGAGAACTTGCCGTCGTCGAGGACCTCGCAGACCCGGGCGCGGATCTCCGGCCAGAGCTCCTCGAACGAGGCGGCCTGACTGAAGAACGACACCGGGTGCGGCGCGGGTTGCTCGGTGGGCGCGGTGGTCATCCTCGGACCTCTTCCTTGCCTGGGGGTCGTACGTACAGGGGGCCGGGCGGGGCCGTGGTCCGCCGCGCCGCGAGGAGCGCGGCCACCGCGCACACCACGGGCAACGTGAGCGAAAGCAGCTGCGCGCCTTCCTCCACTCCGGCCGGGAGGCCCAAGTGGGCGCTGTGGAAGGCGAGATGGGACACGCACAGGGTGAGCGCCGCGACGGAGGCGGCCTGCACGAGCCGGCGTTGCACGGTGCACGCGGCCCAGGCGAGCACCACGGACAGGGCGAGCACACCGGCCCCGAAGTCGCGCACGAGGTGTTCGTTGTAGGGCGGCAGTGCGGCCACCCAGGGGTGGCCGGGCGCGGGGTAGTTGTCGTAGAAACCGCGCGGCCACAGCAGCGCCCAGGCGCCCGGCAGACCTTCGCCGAGGGTGAGCAGGGTCAGGCAGCCGCGGGCCCACCGCAGACGGGTCCCGTACAGGCGGGAGGCGGGAGCGGTCCGGACGCCCGCGCGGTCGTACATCCCACTCCCTCTTTTCACGTGGCAGGCGCGATCCGGGTGCACGGAATAGCGCCCGCATTCACCGAGAATCCGTAAGGAGCTCGATATCCACCCGGAACCTGCGCCCGCAGCGTACAGACGTGGAAATATGCGAGCGGCGTGCGACACGGGGATATACGGAGAGCCGGTGCGAGGTCTGGACCTGCGCATTCGTCCATAGGGGCGAACCCGCAGGGCGCACCTCACCGGGAGCGGTTTCGGCCCGTAGAGTCCCCCGGGATCTGTCGTGCGCCCTGCGGAATTCGACAGGTTTTCCTTGGCGCACAGCAATCCGCAGCCGATCCACGCCATATGCACAGCGGATTCGCATTCCATTTCGCGCGGCTCGCGCCCGCCCGCACGCGCGCAGCACGTGTCCGTACGGAAAACCACTCCGCAGGAAAGGAACGGACCGATGACGACCCGCGCCGAGGCCCCGCCCTCAGCACCCAGCGAGCCGGCGGAGAGCAAGCTCCGCAGCTACGCCCGGCTTGGCAAACTCGACGTCTACGACTACTACCCGGCCATCGCGGTGGCCTTCTCGGCGGCGCTGTCGCAGGGGAACGCGGCGGTGTCCGGGGCGCTGGCGGCCACGGCGCTGTTCCTCGTGGGCTCGGTCTTCGTGCTCATGTCGATGGTGGCGCTCGACGACGTGACGGGCTACCTCGACGGCAGCGACATCGCCAACTACGGCCCCGACGACCCGCTCCGCAACAAGCGCCGCAAGCCGCTGGTCGCCGGGGCCCTGACGGTCCGTGAGGCGCTCGGCTTCGCCTGGACCAGCGCGGCCGTCGGCGCCGTCCTGTGGGCCGCGGCCGTGGCGAGCGCCCCGTACCGGCCGACCTGGACGGTGGTCCTCATCGTCGTCCTCTTCGTGGTGTCGCTGCAGTACTCGTACGGCGTGAAGCTCAGCTACCACGGCTTCCAGGAGGCGTTCCTCTGCCTGCTCGGGGCGGCCATGACGATGGCGACCTACGGCCTCGTCGCCGGCCACTTCTCCGGGTTCGTCCTGGTGCAGGGCGTGCTGTTCGGGTTCGGGCCGCTGATGTTCGGGGTGTACTCCAACACCAACGACATCCCAGGAGACCGCGCGGTCGGGCGTCCCACCGCGGCCTGTCTGCTCTCCCCCAAGGGCAACGCCGTCTTCGTCGGGGCGCTGTCCGCCGCGGAGTTCCTGCTCGGCGCGGCCGCCTCGGCGACGGGCGTCGCACCCTGGTGGTTCGTGCTCCTGATGCTGCCGGTGACCGTGCTGCGCACCCGCCAGTACCTCGTCGGGTTCCGCGAGGGCGACATCATGCGGGCCCGCAGGATCGGCTTCCGGACGCACCGGGTCGGTTTCCTGCTGCTGATCGCCGCCAACCTGATCGTCCTGGTGGAGGCGGCCGGATGAGCCCGGCCGTGGATGTCGACGTGGCCGTCGTCGGCGCCGGGGTCGCCGGGCTGACCGCCGCACACGAGCTGCGGCGGGCCGGCCTCACGGTGCGCGTCTTCGAGGAACTCCCGTACGTCGGCGGCCGGATGCACTCGTTCCGGCACGAGGGGTACGTGATCGACGAGGGCGCCGAGCAGATCCCCGAGCAGGGCTACCGGGCCACCTGGGAGCTCCTCGCCCGGCTCGGCGTGACGGATCGTGACGTGCCGCGGATCGGGAAGGCCGTCGGCGTGTGGCGCGCGGGCCGCGCCCACCCCGGCGTCGCCGAGCCCGCGGCCCTGGTCTCCGGCGCCGGGCTCTCCCCGCGCGCCCGCCTCGACCTGGCCCGCCTGCTCGCCTGGACGGCCGTGCACCGTACGGAGTTCGACTCCGACCGTCCGGAGCGCACCCCGGCCGGGACCCGTACCGTCGCCTCCTTCGCCCGCCGCTACCACCCCGACCTGCACGACTATCTGCTGCAGCCCGTCGCCGGCTGCTTCTTCGGCTGGGACACGGCCCGGTCCGCCGTGGCTCCGCTGATCAGCCTGATGCAGGCGGTCGGCCCGGCCTCCCGCTGGCGGACCTACCACGACGGCATGGACCTGCTGGCCCGCCGGCTCGCCGAGCACGCCGACGTCGAAACCGGCGCCCCGGTGCACGAAGTCGTCGACGACGGACGGGAGGTGCGGCTGCACGGACCCGCGGGCACCGTCACCGCACGGGCCGCGGTCCTCGCCGTACCGGCGCCCGTGGCGGCCCGGCTGCATCCCGCGGCGCCCGAGGACGAGCGGGAGTTCCTCACCGCCTGCACCTTCACCCCCAGCTTCAAGGTCAGCTGCCTCCTCGACCGGCCGCTCGCCCCCGCCTCCGCACGGCCGCTGTACGCGCTGCTCACCCCGGACGCCGAGGACGGCCTGCTGTCCGGCATCCTCGTCGACCACGCCAAGCACCCCGGCCGCGCACCCGCGGGCAAGGGCCTCCTGACCCTGATGGCCGACCCGCGCCGCATCCCCGAACTGTGCGGCGCCGACCCGCGGGAGACCGCCGCCCGGCTCATCCGGGCCGCCGCCCGCTACGTGCCGGGGCTGCCCGGCGCGGTCCGCGAGCACTTCGTGCACGGCTTCACCCATGCCCTGCCCGAGGCCACCCCCGAGGCACTCGCGCACCGGCCCCGCTTCGCGGCCCGCGCCCCGCGCCGGGTGGAGTACGCGGGCGACTGGCTCACCCTGTGCCCCGCGAGCGAGGCCGCCGTGCGCTCCGGCGCCCTGGCCGCCTCCCGTGTCCTCAGCCGACTCCACCCCTCCCCCACGGCCGCCGCTGCCCGCCCGGCCGCCCCCGCACCGAGGAGCGACCGCCTTGAAACCGCATGACATGGGCGTCCTGTTCGACGAGTGCGCCGACCGCGGCCACGGCACCACCGTCCACCTCGACCGCCCCTTCGACCTCGCCCCCGACGACGGCGTCCACTGGACCGTGCCCCAACTCGCCGCCCTCGTACGGGAGTCGGCGGGACGCCTCGCCACCGCCGGGGTGCGCCCCGGCGACCGGGTGGCGATCGTCAAGGAGAACCACTGGGACTACGACCTCCTCGCCTGCGCCGCCGTACGCCTCGGGGCGGTGCCCGCGCAGCTCTCCGCGCACCTGTCGGGCGACGCCCTCACCACCCTCCTGCACCGGCTCTCCCCGAAGCTCCTCGTCACCTCGGCCGGCGTCCTCGAACGGGCCCAGCGAGCCGACGCCGACCTGGCCGCGGTGGCGGCGCGCACGCTCGTCGTGGACGCGGACGGCGTCCCCGGCACGCTCGGCCCCGCCGACGTACGCGGGCACCGCGCGCCCGCCCCGGTGCGCCGCGACGACGACGCCCCCCTCGTCATCAACCACACCTCGGGCACCACGGGCGTCCCCAAACTCGTCGCCCACTCCACCCGCACCATCATCGGGAAGCTGGCCCGCTCCGAGTGCGTCCGCTACCCGAAGATCGGGGTGCGCCGCACCGACACCCTGCTCAACGCCAACTCCTACGCCCACGGCCGGACGTTCTGCTGGACCGCCAGCGCCCTGTGCCTGGAGCCCGCCCGCATCGTCGTCCTCACCGCCGAGGACCCGCTGCGCGCCGACCCGCTGCTCCGCGCACACCCGCCCACCGTCGTCGAGGCGCTCCCCACCGCGTACATCCGCCTGCGCCCGCTGACCGAGCGGCTCGACAACGCCTTCCGCCGCGTACGCCTCTTCATCAGCACCTACGACGCCATGCACCCGCCGGTCATCCGCAGCTACCTCGCGGCCAGCCGGCGCCGCAGCCCGCTGTGGATGCAGGGCTGGGGCCAGACCGAGACCGGGCCGCTGACGTTCCGCTTCCACACCCGCGCCTCCGACGGCGGGCTCGGCGGGCCCGGCGTGCGCAACCTGGGCCGCCCCATTCCGGTCAAGACCCGGCTGCGGGTGGTCGATCCGCAGACGTTCCGGCCGGTGCCGCGCGGCCGGCCCGGACTCGTCCTCGCCCGGACCGAGGCCCGCGCCCTCACCTACCTCGGCGAGGAGCGGCGCTGGGCCGCCAAACAGCACGGCGACTGGTGGAACACCGGCGACATCGCCGTGCACCGCAGGGACGGCAGCGTCGAACTCCTCGACCGCGAGGTCGACCACAGCTCCCTGCTGAGCTGCCTCAGCGCGGAGGACCTGATCGAGGAGCGGCTGCCGCAGGCCCTGGAGTGCATCGTCCTCACCGGCGCCGTGGGACCGCCGCTGCCCGTCGTCGTCACCGCCGACGGCCGCCTCGACGCACAGCAGTGGCGCGCGGCCGTGCGCGAACTGCCGCCGCTGGCCGAGCCGACGGTGCTGACCTGGGACGACGTGCCCCGCACCGGCACCGGCAAGGTGCGCCGCGCCACGCTCCTCAAGCAGCTCACCGGCACGGCCGCCACCGGCGGCACCGGCCGCTGGACCTGACCGCCGCCTCGTACCCCGCGCCCGAGGAAGGACCCCGCATGCCTCCCCGCCTGGCCGAACAACCCGGCTACGTCTTCGACAACGACAGCGTGCACAGCCGCGAACAGCACCGCTGCCTCTCCGCCGCCTACGACACCGCCACCTGCGCCCGGCTCGCGGAGACCGGCGTCACCCGCGGCTGGCGCTGCCTGGAGGTCGGCGCCGGCAGCGGCAGCGTCGCCGGCTGGCTCGCCGACCGCGTCGCACCCGACGGCGAGGTCGTCGCCACCGACGTCAAACCGCACCACATCCCGGAGCGCCCCGGCCTCACCGCGCTCCGCCACGACATCGTCCAGGACCCGCTGCCCGAGGGCGAGTTCGACCTCATCACCGCCCGCCTCGTGCTCCAGTGCCTGCCGGAGCGGCGCGCGGTGCTCGACAAGCTCGTACGCGCCCTCAAGCCGGGCGGATGGCTGCAGATCGAGGAGTTCGACACCTCGTACGAGCCGCCGCTGCTCACCCCCGACGCGGAGTCCGCGCGCCTCTACCGGGCCTTCCTCGACGCCAAGTGCGCCGTGCTGCGCGCCGCCGGCGGCGACCCCGCGTGGGGACGGCAGGCGGCCGCCGCGATGCGGGACGCCGGGCTCGTCGGCATCGACCCGAGGCCCCGGATCGAGCTGCGCACCGCCGGCTCCCCCGGCCTGCGCCTGCAGCTCCACCACACCCACCGCCTGGAGGAGGGGCTGCTCGCCGCCGGCCTGACCCGGGACCAACTGCACCGGGTGCGCGCCCTGATGGAGGACCCGTCGTTCAGCGCCGCCTCCAGCGTCATGTACTCGGTGCACGGCAGGCGGCCGCTCACCGAGGAGGGCGGCGCCCGATGACGACGACCGCGCCGCACACCGCGGCGACCGGACCGACGGTGACCGGGCCGCCCGTGGCCGCCGAGGTCGCCGCCCGCCTCGTCGGCCTCCTCGACCACCCCGCCGCCGAGGTGACCTGCGCCGTCGACTGGGCGGGGCCGCTGCGCCTGCCGCTCGCCGAGGAGCGGGCCGTGCAGGCGGCCTGCGGCCTCATGCACGTCCACGGTCTGGGCGCCGGCCGCCCCACGCCCCTCGCCGTCGACTTCGCCTCCACCACCGCCGGGATCCTCGCCGCCCAGGGCACGACCGCCGCGCTCGTCGCCCGGTCCCGCGGCGCCGGCACGAGCGCCGTCCGCACCTCGGTGGGCCAGGCCGCGCTCTTCGCCCTCGGCCAGTACCTGGCCGCCGCCACCGCCGACAACCCCGCGTACGAATCCCAACTCACCCCAGGACGCCCGGAGTTCGTCTCCGCCGACGGGGTGCGCATCGAGATCGAGGCGCTCTACGCCGAGGAGTGGCTGCGCTTCTGGCAGTACCTGGACGCGCCCCGCGCGGCCGTCCGGCACGGCTGGCGGCCCTTCCAGACCCGCTTCGGCACCGCCGTCTGCGCCCTCGACCCGGAGCTCGCGGCCACCGTGCGCGCCGCCCCGCTCACCGTGCTCCGCGCGGCCGCCGAGCACGCCGGGGCCGCCCTCCTCCCGGTACGCGACGACCCCGCCGCGCCGGAGCCCGTACCGCCCTGGACGCTCACCGCGCTGCCGAACGCCGGAAGGACCGCCCCCGCCGCCGCCCCGTCGGGCGAACTCCCCCTCGCCGGGCTGCGCGTGCTGGAGTCGACGCGGCGCGTGCAGGGCCCGCTCGCCGGGCGCGTGCTGCAGCTCCTCGGCGCGCGGGTGCTGCGGATCGAACCGCCCGACGGCGACCCGATGCGCGGCATCCCGCCCATGGCCGGAGGCTGTTCGGCCCGCTTCAGCGCCCTCAACGCGGGCAAGGACGTCACCGAGATCGACTTCACCACGGCGGCGGGCCGCGACGCGGTACGCGAACTCGCCCGCGACGCCGACGTGTTCCTGCACAACTGGGCCCCGGGCAAGGCCGCCCGGCTCGGCCTGGACGCCGAAGACCTGCACCGCGTACAGCCCGGCCTGGTGCACGCGTGGGCGTCCGGCTGGGGCGACGCGCTCGGGCCCCGGCCGCCGCTCGGCACCGACTACCTCGTCCAGGCGCACAGCGGCCTGGCCGCCGCGCTCCGGCCCGAGGACGAGCCGCCCCGGACGTCCCTGCTCACCGTCACCGACGTCCTCGGCGGCCTGCTCAGCGCCCAGGCCGCCCTGGCGGCGCTGCTCACCCGGCTCCGCACCGGCCACGGCCAGCGCGCCGTGTCCTCGCTCTACTCGGCCTCCGCGCTCGTCCCCCGCCCCGCGCGGCGCGCCCGCTGGGGCCCGCTCGACCGGCCGCTCGCCACCCTCGACGGGTATCTGTGGCCGGACCCGGAGGCCCGCGCCCGCCCGGAGGCCGTCGCCCGCGCGCTCGGCTCCGCCGCCGACCCGGCCGCCCTCGCCGCCGCGGCGGCCCGCCGCACGAGCTCCGAACTCCAGTCCCTGCTCGGCGAGTTGCGCACAACCGCGACACCCGTCTGCACCGACCTCGCCGCCCTCGCCCGCGACCCGCGCTTCGCCCCCGCCCTCGACGCCGGCGCCGGCGCCCACACCTTCGTCCACCCGCCCTGGGAGTTCTCGTGACCCACCCCTGGACCTCCGCCCACGGCATCGTGCTGCGCGACCTGGTGCCCGCCGCGCTCCGCCGCGCCTGGGTCGCCGAGGGCCTGTGCCCCGACCGCGACCTCTACAGCCTCTTCTCCGACCACGTACGGGACCACCCCACGCGCGAGGCCGTCGTCGACCCCGACGGCAGCCTCGACTACGCCGAACTCGACGCCCAGGTACGGCACATCGCCGCCCGGCTCGCCGAACAGGGCCTCGGGGAGCGGGACATCATCGCCGTCCGCGTGCCCAACGGGCGCCGGGCGGTGGCCGCGGAGCTCGCCGTGGCCGCGATCGGCGCCGTCGCCCTGCCCTACCCGCCGGGGCACGGCAGCCGCGGCCCGGTCAGCCTCCTCAGCCGCTCCCGGGCGAGCGCGATCGTCGTGGAGCGGGACACCGACGCCAAGGCCGCCGTACCGGACGCCCAACTCCCGTACCTCAAGGCCGTGTTCAGCTGGGGCGAGCCGACCCACCCGGCCGGCGTCGACCTGCGTCGACCCGCCCGGCGGCCGTTCACGCCGCGGCCCGTCGACGCCGAGGCGCCCGCCCGCATCCTGGTGACCTCCGGCTCCGAGTCCGAGCCCAAGATGATCGCCTACTCGCACAACGCGATGGGCGGCGGCCGCGCCAACTACGTCCGCGCCCTGTCCTGCGGCCACCCGGGGCCCGTACGCAACCTCGTCCTCGCGCCGCTCGCCTCCTCCTACGGCTCGCTCGGCACCTCCGTGACGGTGGCCGCGCTCGGCGGCACGCTGATCGTCCAGGACGGCTACGACCCGCACGCGGCCCTGCGCGCGCTCACCGCGCACCGGCCCACCCATGTCTTCGGCGTGCCGACGATGCTGCGGCGCCTCGCCGAACTGCCCCCGCCGCCCGGCGAGGACCTCTCCGCGCTGCGGGCCGTGGTCTCCAGCTGCGACGCGCTGCCGCCCGCCACGGCCGAGGTCGTCACCCGCCGCTTCGGCCGCCCCGTGATCACCATCTACGGCTCCTCCGACGGCGTGAACTGCCACACCGCCGCCACCGGCACGACGCCGGAGGCCGGAACCGGCCTGCCCGACCCGGCCGTTGCCGACATCCGCATCACCGAGGACACCGGCGAGATCTGCGCCCGCGGCCCCATGACCCCGCTCGCTTACGTGGCCGCCCCCGAGCTCGACGCCCGGTACCGCACCCCGGACGGCTGGGTCCGCACCGGCGACCGCGGCCGGCTCGACGAGCAGGGCAGGCTGCACGTCCTCGGCCGGCTCAAGCAGATCGTGGTGCGCGGCGGCTACAACATCAGCCCCGCCGAGGTGGAGCAGGCACTCGCCGGGCACCCGTCGATCGCCGAGGTCGCCTGTGTCGCCGTACCCGACGAGGAGCTGGGCGAGCGGCTGTGTGCCTGCGTCCGGGAGACGCCGGGGGCGGCGGCGCTCAGCCTGGCCGATCTGACCGGGTTCCTGGAGGGCGAGTGCGGCCTTGAGCGGCGCAAGCTGCCGGAACTGCTGTTGCGGGTGGGGCAGATGCCGTTGGGTCCCACCGGGAAGATCTGCCGCCCCACCCTGGCCCTCCGTGCTCTGCCGATCGGGTGGGGATCCGTGGGCCACTCGGAGGTTCGGCGGTGAGGGGTGTGAGATCCCGTCACCCGACATGGACAGATATGAGAAGAACGACCGTTTGGAACTCGCTGAAGCGTGCGACTGCTGGCTCCCGGCGAACGCGCGCCGCAGCGTGACACACAGTCACCCCCACCCCGTTCAAGGAGACAGATCTACGTGAACATCCGGTTCGCCACCGCAGTCGCCGCCGCTGCCGGCGCGGTTCTCCTCACCGTCGCCCCCGCCGCCACCGCCGCAGCTCCCGCAGGTCCCGCGGCCGCTGCCTCGACGGCTGAGGCAGCAGTGCCGCTGCAGGCCGAGTTCCCGGTGTCCATCAAGGGCGTGCAGCTGAACGTCCACGGCCAGACCCACACCATCGACCTCTCCGGCACGGCCTCCCTCAGCATCGAGGCGCCCTCGCTGGGGAACCTCCGGACGAAGGTCACCGGCACCCTCAACGTCACCGCTGAGGACTCCGCGCTCGGCAAGATCTCGCTGCAGAGCCAGGCCACCGGCACCGCGTCCTTCAACAGCCTCCTGCAGCCCTTCCCGGCCAAGCTGGACCTGTCGGCGACCGGCGACCTGACCATCCTGAAGAGCGGCATGACCCCGGTGTCGCTCAAGGCCAAGGCCCCGGCCCAACTCGGCGGCACCCTGCAGCAGTTCCCGCCGACCGGCAACATCCTCGACCTGACCAGCCCGGTCGAGTTCGTGGACGCGAACGGCCAGACGGTCGCCAGCGTGACGCGGTTCCCGCTCACCGTCGTCTCCCTGTGATCCACACCGGCTGACGCCCACGCACGACAGCGGCCCCGGGGTGCACCTCGGGGCCGCTGTCGTGCGTGTTGGGGGGCGGGCCGGGGCGTCAGAAGTGGCGGGTCAGCCAGTCGATCAGGATCGCGTCGGTCTCCTCCGGGGCCTCCAGCTGGGTCCAGTGGCCGATGTCGATCATGCCGCGCTCGAAGTCCTCGAAGACAGGCTGGTGCCCGAGCCGGTGTCGCGCCGCATGAAGAAGCGGAAGGGCCGCTCGGGGTCCTGGTCGAGTTCGTCCCCGCACTCCTGGGTCTGGAAGTGCGCTACGCAGTTCCGCGGGCCGTAGGCCTGTTCGTACCGCTCGGCGGGGTTCTCGCGGGAGTGGCCGAAGGGGGTGTTGGGGGTGATCACGCCCGCCACCGAGTCCGGCTGCAGGTACGGCATCATCCGCGAGACCATCCCGCCGAAGTCGTGCCCGACGACGACGGCCTGCTCGTACCCAGCGTCCGCGATCAGGCCTGCGACGTCGGCCGTGGTCTCCGCGATGCTGTACGCCGTGCGGTCCTCGGGGCCGGTGGAGCGGCCGTAGCCGCGCATGTCGGGGGCCAGTACGTGGAAGCCCGCGTCGGCCAGGGGCCAGCAGCTGTCTCCGCCAGGACGCGGCGAGTTCGGGGAAGCCGTGGCAGAGGACGACGCACACGTCCTTCGCCCGGCGCTCGGGCTTCGCCTCGTACACCGCGAGGCGGACGCCGTCGGTCGATACGAAGCGGGGCTCCGGCAAGCCCTGCAGGAGTGGCTGGGCTGGCTGCATGGCTGGCTCCTCAAGGGGCGGGTGGTTGGGGTGAGTGATCCATGGCTAAGCTGCGGCTCATGGCCGCCACCTCGAACAACCGACAGGGCGAGGCCACGCGGCAGCGGCTGGTCAAGGCCGCGGAGCGGCTGTTCGCCGCCCACGGCGTGGACGCCGTCTCGGTGCGCGCGATCAACGCCGCCGCGGGGCAGGGGCCCGCTTCCGTGCACTACCACTTCGGCTCCAAGGAGAACCTTCTCGCGGCGGTGCTGCTCGGTGTCGGGGCCGACGTACGCGACCGGATCGCCGGGAACGTGGCGGCGCTCGCCGCCCGGCCGACGGCGCCCACGGCGGCCGAGGTGGTGCATGCGCTGACCGATCCCTATCTGGCGCTGCTGCTCAAGCACCGGGTGCGCGGCATGCGTTGGGTGCAGATCGTGGTGCAGGTCTCGCGCGGCGGGCGGCCCGCCGTGGAGGCCACCGGGCAGGACGCCGTCGCGGCGAGTCTGCGCGAGCAGGTGCGGCGCGCGTTTCCCGACTGCGACGGCGAGCGGCTCGAACTGCGCTGGCCGATCGTGGTGATGGGGTACCTGCAGACGCTCAGCCACGCCGAGGATCTGGCGACGCGGGGCGGCCGCGTCGACCGGGAGCAACTCGTCGCGTTCCACGAGGACTTGGTGGCCTTCACGATCGGCGGCGCGGAGCGGATGCTGGGCCCGAAGGGCTGACCGGACCCGGCGCGCCAGGCCTACGGAACGACCATGATCTTGACGTGTTCCTCGGGGTTTCTGAGGGCGGTGAACGCGTCGGCGACGCCGTCGAGTCCGACCCGGCCGGTGATGATCGCGTCCGCGTCGATCTCACCGTCGGCCAGGCGCCGCAGCACGGTCTCGTAGGCGCCGTCGGTGGGCCCGTGGCCGAAGTTGATCGCGATACGGCGCAGTTGCCCGACGACCGGGATGATCGTCTCGTCCGCGAAGGGCGCCGCGAGGACCTGGATGAGCGAGTCGTACGGCAGCTCGTGCAGGAGTCTGCCGATCATGCCGGGGCGGCCGCTGCACTCGTAGGCGACGAGGATGCCGCCGCCGGTCGTCGTCCCGTCCGCCGTCCCGCCCGCCGCCAGGGAGGCGTACAGCTCGATCGGGTCCTGCTCGTTGGGGTCGACGGCGTGGTCGGCGCCCATTTTCAGGGCGAGTTCGCGGCGTTTCGGGGACGGCTCGGAGGCGATGACCGTACGCGCGCCACGGGCCTTGGCCGCGATGATCGCCCCGAGTCCGATCGTGCCGCAGCCGATGACGAGGGCCGAGTCCGCCGAGGTGAGCCCGGAGCGCTGCACATGTAGTTCGCCCACATGCAGCGGCTCCGCCAATGCGGCGTGCTCCAGGGAGAGTTGGTCGGGTATGTGGCGGGCCCACATGTGGTCGACCACTATCTGCTCGCCGAACGCGCCGTGGTACTCGTTCGAGTAGCCGATGATCTTCGGGATGCCGGTGGAGGTGTCGGTGACGATGCCCAGGCCCGCCACCCGGTCGCCGACCGCGAAGTCGGTGACCGCGGTGCCGGTCTCGGCGACGGTGCCGGCGAACTCGTGCCCGAGGACGATGGGCCGCTGCGGGTCGAATTGGGCGAGCCGGTAGTCGGCGCCCTCGACGACCTGGACGAAGCGGCACGGGTCCTTGGACACCGTGAGGTCGCTGCCGCAGATGCCGCAGGCGGCCACGTCGATACGCAGCTGCCCCGGGCCGAGCGCGGGCAGCTCGGGTACGTCGGCGAGGGTGAAGGTTCCTTCCAGGTACTGCACTGCACGCATGCTCAAGCTCCCGTCCGGGTGGGCTGTTCGCCGTAGTAGTCGGTGTGCGCCTTGGTGATCGCGCCGGCCAGGCTGCCGATCAGCTGCTCGCGGTGGTCCTCGGCGTACTGCAGGCTGGCCTGGCGGTTGCGGTTGCGGCCGCGGAAGTGCGGGACGACCTCGGAGGCGAACAGCTCGTAACTCCGCTTGGTGTCCTCCCAGTTGGCCATGTCCACATGCAGGATCAGGAGCGTGCCGAAGCCGCCGGTCTGCTCGATCAGCCGCTCGATCTGGGCGATCGCCTGGTCCGGAGTGCCGATGACGGCCTGCCCGAACTCGCCGAGGGAGTCGTGGCGCCAGTGGTCGATCACGCCCTGCCGGGTCTGCGCCCACTCCGGGTAGCGGCCCGCCTGGCGGTTCGCGTACGAGGCCATGGCCTGGATGCGGCGGCGGACCGCGCGTTCGGCGTCCTCCTGGGTCTCGGCGAGGAACATCGGGTTGACCAGGCGCCAGCGGGTCCGGTCCGCGACGTGTCCGTGCTCGGCGGCGACCTTCTCGTACACCTCCCAGTTCCGGCCGAGCGCGGCGAAACCGGACGGGCTGCTCGCGGCGAGCGAGAGCAGCGAGAGGCCGTTGCGGCCGGCGAGGACCGAGCCGTTCGGGGAGATCGTGGAGGCGGCGACGACCTCGATGCCCGCCGGGTCGTAGGTCGGCAGCTGGGCGCGGGCGTCGCGGAGCGTGAACCAGTCCGTCTCCATGTTCACGACCTCGCCGCGCAGCAGCGGCAGGATCGCGTCGAGCGCCTCGCCCTGCATCCGGCGCTGCTCGGCGGGGTCGATGCCCATCATGCGGGCGTCGAGCGGGATCTTGCCCGGCCCTGTGCCGAGGATGACCCGGCCGCGGGTCTGCAGGTCGAGCTGTGTGATGCGGTCGGCGGTGATCAGCGGGTGGTGGTACGGCAGCGACACGACGCCGGTGCCGAACCGGATCCGGGACGTGCGCTCGGCGGCGGCCGCGATGAACTGGTCGGGGGCGGGCACGATCTCGGCGCCTGTGGAGTGGTGCTCGCCCATCCAGGCCTCCTCGAAGCCCAGGTGGTCGAGGTGCTCCATCAGGTCGAGATCGCGCCGCAGTTGGAGCGCAGGGTCGGCGTCGAGCGGGTGGAAGGGGGCCAGGAACGCCCCGAAGTTCAGTGAATCGGCCGTCCACATGGTTGACATCTCCTCAGCTGACGTCGCTCGCGGGGAGCGCGGGAGTCCTGGACCATCGCCTGGTTATCTATCACGGATTTGAATCACTTGATAGAAGTCCTGCCGCGTCGACGCGGTCCGTACGGCCTCTCGCCGAGGGGCCGAATCCGCCCGGACCCACACACATGAACAGGCCCCGAATCAGGGGGCTTTGGGGTGCGAGGGCATGAATCCGGCCGATTGCCGTTCAAGAGTGAACCGGTCGTGCGGGCCGTCCGTGATCCCAGAGGACAGCTTTGTTCCGCACAGAACTCCGCACAGAACTCTGCAGAACTCCGCAGAACTCCGCACAGAAATTACGGGGAGAACATGACGCGCAGATGGTCGCTCATTTCCTTGATCACCGTGCTGGCCCTCGCGCTGGCCTTCGTCGTGGTCCAGCTCGTGACCTGGGAGTCGCCCGCCGAGGAGGCCTCCGGCGGCAAGCCCGGCCCGGCGCAGAGCGGTGGCGCCGCCGCCCTGCGCGGCGACGGCTGGTGGCCGCTGCACGGCTCGGGCACGGCACGCGCGGGCGAACGCGACGCCGTGCCCAACGACCTGGTCGGGTGGACGCAGGACGGGCCGAACGGCGGCGCGCTCAGCCTGGACGGCGACGGCGGCGCCGCCAACGTCGGGATCCCGGTCCTCGACACGGCCGGGAAGGACTACTCGGTCGCGGCCCGCGTGCGGCTCGGCACGGACGAGGGATTCCGTACGGCGGTCTCGCAGGACGGCCCAGGCATCAGCACCTTCTTCCTCCAGTACTCCGCCGCCGACGAGCGGTTCGCCTTCAGCCTCCCCGGCAGCCGGACCCTCGCCGAGAAGACCGGCAAGCCCGAAACGGGCCGCTGGTACCACCTCGTCGGCACCTACAGCCAGGACGAGAAGACGATGCGGATCTACGTGGACGGCTCGCCGGCCGGTGAGCGGAAGGCGTCCGCGCAGCCCAGGAAGCCGGGCAACCTCGTGATCGGACGCGGCAGGAGCGGTGGCCGCCCGGCCGACTACTGGAAGGGCGACATCGCCGATGTGCACGTCTACGAACGGGAGTTGACCGCGGCCGAGGTCTCCGCGCTGTCGTCCGGGGAGCCGGAGTGAGCGTCCCGGGAGCCGGAGTGACCCGGGCGTCGGTGCCCCGCCCGTTGTCGCCCATACGGAGAGCGGCGGGCACGAAGCGGGCCGCAGGCCACGGCGAACAGGCCGCGTCCAGCGCACCGGCGCCCTTCCCTCCCACCAGGTGCGACAGCCGGAACTGCGGCCTCCGTACGGGCGATTCCGGTCGTGATCAGCACAGCCGCGGGCCCGTCCGGGCCCCGTGAAAACCGGTAGAAACGGCCCACGGTTGCCGGGGCCGACCGTGCCGCCACGCGCTCGCCCCTGCCACCGCCGGCCGTTTTCCGTCACCCCTCACAGAACGACCGGAGAGGAACAGGCCCTTGTCGGCCAGGCTTTCACCCGATGACCGCGTACCCCGTCAGGCCCGGAAGAGCGACCTGACCCACCAGAACCCCGGGGCCGCACTGCCCCGCCACCCGACCGAGTCCCTCGACCACGAGGAGTTCCTGCGGAACCTCTACGACTGTCACGGAAGCGCGTTGCTGCAGTTCGCCGCGCGGCGGCTCGAAGGCGACTGGCACCGCGCCGAGGACGTCCTGCAGGAGCTGGCGATCCGCGCCTGGCGCCACGCGGACGAGTTCGGCGAGGCCGCCGAGTCCATGCGCCCGTGGCTGTTCACCGTGTTGCGCAACCTCGTCATAGACGGGCACCGGGCGCGGCAGGCCCGGCCGCCCGAGACCGGCGACCCGGAACTCGCCCACCTCCCGGTGTCCGACGGCGTCGACCGCGTCCTGACCGCCCATGTGGTGACGGAGGCACTGCGCGACCTCCGCCCGCCGCAACGTGAAGTCCTCCTGCACATGCACTACATGGGCCGGAGCGTGAACCAGACGGCCGCCGTGCTCGGTGTGCCTCCCGGCACCGTCAAGTCGCGCACGTACTACGCGGCCCGTGCGCTGCGGCGGGCGCTGACCGACCGCGGAGTGGAGGTGTGGGAGGCGGGCGAAGCGGAGCGGGACGCGGCGTAGGCGCCGTACGGGGCGGGCTCGGCGTCGATATCAGTCAATCCCAGTTGACAGCAGTCGGTGTCATACGAGGCGCCCGGCGTGCCGGTCGACGGCGAGGCCGAGCGGGCCGGTGTCGAGCGAGCCGTCGGCGGCGGCCCGCCAGCGCCACGCGGCGGGCGCGTCGCCCAGGACGAGCACCGCGTCGCCGGGCCGCAGCGCGTCCAACGCCCCGTCCCGCTGCGGGAGTTGGGAGGCGTCCACCACGAAGAGGTGGGGCGCCTCCCCCTCCACGGCGACCTGGCTGCGCCCCTCGATGAGCCGGAAGATCTGAGTGACGTCGGCGGCCCCGCCCGCCGGGGTCACGGGCGTGCCGGAGGTCCGGGCGAGGCCCTCCTCCAGGCTGGCCGCGGTGTAGAGCCGGGAGGAGCGGAGCCCGGTCCCGTTCAAGGTCTCGTCCGCGGCGAGGGAGCCCACCAGGGTGACCTCGGCGAGGCCGCCGACCGGGCCGGTGAGCACCTCGGTGACGACGGCCCGCGCCCAGCGGCGCACCTCCTCGTCCGGTCCCGCCACGGAGACGGTCGACGCGGACCGCGAGAGGTCGACGAGCGCCCGGTCGGGCCCCGACGTCCCCACCGTGACGGTCAGCGCGTACGGGAGCGCCGGCTCGCCCTCCGGTCCCGGCCGTTCCAGTGCCTCCCGGGTGGCGGTCCAGCGCTCGCCGGACGCGTCGGCGGTCCACGGCTCGGGCGCGCTGTCCTCGGTGCCGGCGAGCAGCAGGTCGAGCCGCTCGCCCGAGTACAGGACGCCGTACAGGTCGGGCAGGGCGCGGCCGGCGCGCAGGCACGCGCCGGTCAGCCGCCGCAGCCCCGCGTCGACGGCGTCGAGCGCCTCCCGCTCCAGGACGGCGGGGGCGGCGGTGACGGGTTTCGGCGGTCGGTTCCGCTGCTCGGTGACGATCAGCGCGGCCAGCGCGCCGACCAGCGCCAGCCCCAGCAGCACTGCCAGAGCGACGTACCAGATCATCTTCTGACTCCTTGTCGGGACGCCTCGGCACCGGCGAACCGAAGCGGCCGGTATCGAACGCGCGCCACGGCCGCGACATGCGTCCGTTGGGCTCTACGGGCGGGGGCGGCGGTTGGTTCACGGAATCGTCGTGGTGGTACGGGGCGGGCTGGGCTCTGTCGGGTCAGCCCGCGGCGATGCGTGACTTCTTGACCTTGTTGCCGCAGGTGTTCATGGAGCACCAGCGGCGGTTGGCTCCACGGCTGGTGTCGAGGAACAACCCCGCGCAACCCGGGCCCTCGCAGTTCTTGATGCGGCCGCGGTCGGGGCCCCCGAGGACGCGGACGGCGTCCGCGGCGAGGACCCCGAGGGCGTCCCTGACAGGGGTCGCCTCCGTCAAGTGCCATACCGCGCCGCCGCGTTCCAGCGCGGCCTTCGCGTGCCCGGCGGCGGCGACCGCGTTGAGGGTGCGGACATCCTTGGGCTTCGGCCGTGTGCCGGCGGCGATCGCCGACCCGATCCGGTAGATCGCCTCGCGCAGTTCGACGGCGTCGCTCAGACCGGCCGGCGACACGTCCATGACGTCGAGCCCCGTCGCCCCCAGCCACATCTTCAGCCGCGCGGCATCGGTCAGCCGCTCCCTCGGCGTCCGGCTGCCGCGATCGCCGAGGGTGGCGGTGAACCGGAACGCCAGGACCTCGTTGTCCATCCGGAACACCCGCCGTACGTCCTCGGTCATCCCAACCTCCGCAGTGAGCAGCAAAAAAGGGCACGCCGAACCGGTTCAGACGGTTCGCTGGGATCGTAACTCCATGGCATCCTTGAACCGCTTCAGACGGTTCATATGCTTGAGACGGTTCAACGGAAGAGGTGCTGGACGTGAGCAGCATTGCGGTCATCGGTCTGGGAGCCATGGGGCGGCCCATGGCGCACAACCTCGTGAAGGCCGGCCACGACGTCACGGTGTGGAACCGCTCCGACGGGCCCGCGGAAGAACTGGCCGCGGTGGGCGCCCGTCGGGCCGCCTCGGTGGCCGAGGCCCTGCAGGCGCCGGTGGTCTTCTCGGTCCTGTCCGACGACCGGGCCGTCGCCGAGACGTTCCTCGACTCCGGCGTACTCGCCCAGACCCCCGGCGGGACCGTGCACGTCAACCTCGCCACGGTGAGCAGGGACCTGGCTCATCGGGCCGACGCGGCGCACGCCGAGCACGGCGTCGGATATGTCGCGGCACCGGTCTTCGGCCGCGTCCCGGTCGCCGAGGCCGGAGCACTCAACGTCCTCGCGGCGGGCGAGCCCGCGCTGCTCGACCGCGTGCAGCCGTATCTCGACGTGATCGGCTCGCGGACCTGGCGCCTCGGCGACCGCCCTGAGCAGGCCAACATCGTGAAGATCCTCGGCAACTACCTGATCGCCTGCGCGATCCAGTCCCTCGGCGAGGCCGTCAGCGTCGCGGAGCGCGCCGGCGTCGACTCGGGCCAGCTGGTCGAGCTGCTGACCTCAACACTCTTCCCGGGCGCCGTCTACTCGGGCTACGGCTCGATGATCGCCGAACGCCGCTACCAGCCCGCCGGATTCACCACCCTCCTCGGCCGCAAGGACCTCCACCTCGCCCTCGACGCCGCGACCGCCCAAGGCACTCCGCTCCCGATCGGCGAACTGCTGCGCACGATCTTCGACGAAGCCATCGCCGACGGCCACGGCGCGGACGACTGGGCGGCGATCGCGGAACAGCAGCCGAGGTGAGGACTGCTGCGCGGAGCTTCCCGGCGACCTCGTTCCTGTCAGGGGACCGCCCCCACGATGGCAGCCGCCTGAGCATCCGTCAGGCCGGCACCGACCCACCTTCGAAGCGCATGGGCGCGTTGCCCCGAACCGTGTCCGCGGGCTTGATTTCTTCGGTGAGCATGCAGAAGCCGGTGCGTGCTGACACTTCGCCGCCACGGGCGCCGGCATTTCGTCCGAAGGCGGTGTCCAGAGGTCGCGGTCCGCATCCCATCCCAGGGCGGCGATGGCGGTACGAGTGCGGTTCAGGATCTCCGGGTCGTAGTTCGTCGGGTCGTACCCCGGACAGTGGTGCACGAACTCACCGCCGAGCGAAGCGCAGAGGTCCGCGTACACCGCGCTGTGCAGGATGAGCGCATGCCACCCCTCGTCCACGATGCGCGACCGGGGCAAACCCATGCCGGGGTTGCGGCAGCATGCGGCGACGAACTTGAGTCCCTCCTCAACTATGCGGGCCGCCAGCTCCTCGGACATGTCCGGGTGTCTCCTCTGATCTCGGTGGGGATTGCCCGCCCCGGGCGGAGTGTCCGGCCAAGGAATCGCCGTCCGGGGCAGGGCTCTTGGTCACCCTCAGCGCCTAGCTCGAAGCCCGGCGCTCAGGGGGCATTGAGCCTGCCAGGGTGGCAACTAAGACGAGCACGAGGGACACCCAGGCAATGACGCCCAGGACTGCGCCGACTGCTGTGCCGTCTTTCCAACCAGGCTTCACGCGTCGGCCCACTCGCTGAGGGCTCGGAGCGCGGTACGGACCGACAGCGTCTCGGCTTCCTCGGGGCTCACCGTCCGGATGTGTACGGCCAGTTGGAACCAGCGGGCTCCACTCGGACGCTCCAACATCACTTCTTCGTTGTCGTAGCCCTTGACCTGTCCGACCAGGCAGCGCTCCACGTCCATGACTACGTCGTTCAGTCGGTGGCGCATCGCAATGCCCCTCTCCTCGCTGTTCATGTTGAGGGATGTTGGCCCAGCACAAAGGCCACAAGTACCCGTCATCTGCAGACAGTTGGGACGAACAAGCACTAAGCTGGAAATGCCCAAAGTGTCCATGGGGGTTGTCTTGAATGAGCGACTGGTCAGCTATGGCGGAAGCCCGGATGACTCCTCAGCGCCTCGCCCGGAGAATCGGGGTCTCCGCATCAAGACGGGAGCGGATCGGGAGATCATCCGGGCCTACCCGTACCGCTCGGCGGCCCCCTCCACGCTGTGGGGTGAGCTGGTCGCCGGTGCGTCGTCCGATGTCTTTCTGGCGGGCTACACGAACTACTTCTTCTGGACCCAACAGCCGCACTTCAACGACACGTTGCGGGAGAAGGCCGCGGGCGGTTGTCGTATTCGCATCCTGTTGGGCGACCCGGAATGCCAGACCACGCGGGACCGGGAAACCATCGAAGCCGTTGCGCTGACCGTCTCCACGCGCATCCGTATGACGTTGGACGAAGTGGCGCGGCTCGGCCCGCTGGACAACCTCGAAGTACGGTTCAGCGCCGCAGAGGACGCGGTCAACCACGTATCGCTGTCGACGTTCCGCTTCGATGACGATGCCCTGGTGACGCCGCATCTGGCGCGCCTCGTGGGCCACGACTCCCCACTGCTCCACCTCCGCAGGGCAGACGCGGGCGGCATGTTCGACCGCTTCGCGGAGTCCTCCGAAGAGCTGTGGAGCCGGGGCCGGCCGGTCTAGGACCTGTCTGATAATTGATCTTGTGGTGGGTCGTGGTGAGCTGACGGATGCGGCGTGGGAGCGGATAGTGCCCCTGCTGCCTGGTGTTGACGGACGTGGACGGCCGTGGCGGGATCACCGGCAGGTGATCAACGGGGTGTTGTGGCGGCTGCGGACTGGTGCTCCGTGGCGTGACCTGCCGGAGCGCTATGGGCCGTGGCAGACGGTCTATGAGCGGTTCGCTCGCTGGGAGGCGGACGGCACCTGGGCCCGTTTGCTCCAAAGGTACACCCGTTGGGATACGCGCCCGAGGGGGATCAGCTGACGCATGAGAAGACCCCTGCCGGCCGTTCTCCGGGTCCGTCGTGCTCGGGTTACCGCAGTGCGGGCAGGACTCCACAGTGGGCCTCCTCGGATCAGGCGTTCAGGTCGTATTCTCCCCCGCGCACGGCCTCCACGAAGGCCGTCCACTTCTCCGGGGTCGTCTCGATTACGAGATCCGGGTTGACGCTTTCACGCAGCGCGACGATGCCGGGGACGTTGACGGCCACCTCCATGCAGTTGCCCACACGCTTGTCACGGCAGGCCGCCGCGCTCACGAACTCGAAGTCGGGTCGTACGGTCATGGTGCGTTTCCCTTCCTCCCGTTGCGGGGAGTCGGTCCACGCGCCGTTGTGCGCAACCCGCCCCGACCGCTCGTCCTGTCCAGGGTTCCGATCCGGTCGGGGCGGGCGTCTCATACGCGGCTGGCCTCCTCCGGGGAGGCCAGCCACTCGCGTCCACCGCCACGCACGGGGCGCAGGAACGCCACCTGACGCGGGTGGCGGTCACGCGGCGGCGCTTCCGGGTCCACGTAGTCGGACATCAGGTGGGTGAGGATGCCGACCCTTCCGTCCCGGTCTCGTACGCGCGCGCCGATGTCGGCCTTGGTGATCATCCGAACGCCTCCGCCGGAAGAGACGGGCCCCGGTCGTCACGGCGGGTTCCGGCGCACTCCTGGGGCGCTGTGATGCGTGCGCCACGGCTTTCGGCAACTCGCTTCGCATCCACGAGGCACTCGGCCAAGCGCAGTCCTGCGTAGCGGAGTTGGGAGGGTGTGGAGGCGGGGTCGTCGAGCACTGCGCGGGCGCCCTCGAACACCTCCGTGCCCATGTCGAGCTGGACGGCTTCCATCTCGTCGGCGAGCCGGGACACATAGCTGTCCGGACCACCGTCGGTGCTGAGGTAGCAGGGCTTCCCGTCGTGTTGCCAGGGGAGGAGGCGCGGAGGGTGGCCGGGTGTAGTCGTCATGCGGGCACCTCCACTCCGTGGATGTGGCGCGGGCCGACATCGACACCGTGCACGGCGAGCCAGAGCGCGCGACGCCGTGACTTCTGCCGCTGGGCCTCCTGGTGCCGTTCGAAGGCGACGAGGTACGGGCGGACAAGTGCGGTGTCCTCACCCCGCGACACGGGCACGCGCGGCAGATGGAGGGTCGGCGCGTCCAGGCACTGCACGGTGGGCGACGGTACGGAGGGCCGGTGGTGGCGCCGGCTGGGTAACACGCGTTTGGTGAATGCGTCGAGGAGACGGGCGATACCGTGGCTCATGCTGACCTGCTCTTTCAGGTTGGCCATGCCCCCGGGCCGCTCGCAGCGCGGTCGCGGGGGTCTGCCTGTGGCAGAAGCTCCATCGAACCGTTCGGGTCCCGGATGGCGGAGGCGCCGGACAGGGGGCCAGGGAGTGGCCACACTGGAGGCGAGAGGGGGCCAGAGGGTGAGCAGCGATGAACGACGGCATCAGTTCGGCGAATACCTTGCGCGCCTGAGGAAGGACGCGGGCAGAAGCCAGCGCAGGCTTGCCGAAATGTTGTGTGCCGCTTCGGGCACGCATTCGGTGACACGCCACGAGGTATCTCGGTGGGAGCGTGGCGAGCGCGTACCAGACTCCTGGGTTCCGAAAATCGCGGACGTTCTTGGAGTCCCGGCCAATGAGTTGGAGCGCGCTGCCGCGTACGCCCGAGGAGAGGTGGACCGGGCTCCCTTCGGTGGTGGCGTGGTGCTTGCTGAGTTGATCCCACCCGGCGACCCGCTGGTGCCGCTGGACACGCGTATAGATCGGCGGATCGGAGGCGAGGACGTGGCGGGCCTGGCCGCACGGGTGCACGGCTTCCGACTTGCCGATGACGTGATGGCCGGAGGCGATCTGATGGCCCCGGTTTTCCGGGAGTTGAACTCCGCGATGCGCCTGTACCGGGAGAGCACGCACACGGAGAACGTGGGGCGGGCCCTGCTGGTGCAAGTGGGCGAGCTGGCGCAGATCGCTGGATGGATCGCGAGCGACGCCGGGCAGCACGAGCAAGCGGAGCGCGCGTACCGCATCGGTATTGAGGCTGCACGGCAGGCGGGGGACGCTCCCTTGGTCGCGAACCTCGCGGGGAGCCTGGCCTATCAGTTGAGCAACACGGGCCAGGAGAAGGCGGGCCTGCACCTCGCCAATGCCGCCCTGGAAGAGGCAGGCCCTGACGCGCCGCCCAAGACCCGTGCCCTGTTTCACGACCGGGTGGCGTGGGCGCACACGCGTGTGGGAGAAGCACAGTCCGCCATGCAGGCACTCGGCCGGGCGCATGACGCTCTGACTGAGGAGGAGCCGGAGGTGGCACCACAGTGGGCGTACTGGGTGAGCCGTGCGGAGCTTGAAGTGATGGACGCCCGGGTGTTCACTGAGCTGCGCCGCCCACTGCGCGCGGTGCCCCTGCTGACGGACGTCCTCACGCGCTACGACGCCACACACGCGCGGGAGGTGGCCCTTTACCGGTCATGGCTCGCCGTCGCGTTGGCCGACGCCAACGAACCCGAGCAGGCGGCGGAGGAGGCACGACGCGTCGTGTCCGTGGCTGCCGACCTGACCAGCGACCGGACCACCGGACGAGCCCGGCTTGTGCTCCGCCGCCTCCAGGAGTTCGAAGACGTCCCGGAGGTACGGGAGTTGCTGCACGACCACGGGCACCTGTTGAGTGCCTGACGCGCATGGGTGATCCCTGAGAGAGGTCGGCCACAGTGGGCTGTGGGCCTATCCGGCGAGGTTGTGGAGCCGGGCGATGCCGAGCACGGCATGGTGGACACATCCGCCTTTCAAGCGGCAGTTCCCGGAGGTTCTTCCAGGTTTACCCCCGTGATTGATGTGTCTGCCCGGACCAGGCTGTGACTCCTGACGCGCCAGAGGCCAGGTCACTTCGTTCTTGGCGCCGGTCTGGCGCAGCAACTCCCCCTAGAATACCGGGCGTTCAACGAGCGACTGAAAGGCGCACGATGGATCAGGGATGGGCTGCGGTTCTCGGTGCAGCAGTAGGCGCGATTGCCACCGGGGGCGGAGCGCTCCTGACCACGGCTTCGTCGGAGCGAGTGCAAAGGAGGCAAGCACGCCGCCAGGCTTACGCGGCTTGGCTTCAAGACGTCGCCTCAACCATGTTTCGCCTTGATGAGCTGCGGCCAATGTTCAACGCCCCGCCCCAGGATAGACGGTCTGGCGAAATCAACGAAAGGCTCGGAGAAATACGCGACCTCTTGAAGTCCCAAGAGCGCCATCTCGCGGCCCTATCGCTCGAAGGGCCTGGGGAACTCAACCATGAAGCAACGCTAGTGACAGGTGCCGCAAGGCTTCTGACCACAAGCCTTGAGAAATGGACGAGAGAATACCCTGACGCGTCAATTCCAACCTCAGAAGAGCAGGAGTATGAACAATTCACTAAGGCGTTCAAAGAAAGAATCGCGAGCGCCGGACACTTGGCCAGTATGAACGTATAGCCTGACGCCCCTGGAACCCGTACAGAATCCGGCCCGCTATACGCTTGCGGTCCGGCGTGACGGGTTGAGGGGGTGCGCCCCCAGGAGGGGTTACGCGGTGAGCGCCACCTTCGTGATCGCTGCCGGGTGCGGGTGGCCGTAGCCGATGCGCATCGTGCCGCGTACGGCGATCTGGTCGCTGTTGAAGTACGCGTCGGAGCTGAGGTCCACCTTCACGTCACGGCGCAGGACGACAAAGACGCGGTCCTTCAGTTCCGCGCGATCGCCACCCGCTTCGACAAACTCGCCGCCCGCTACGCGGCAGGAATTCACCTCGCCGCACTCATCGTCTGGCTCCGCGAACCCAACCAAGGACCTCAGGGCGCTTCTTCATGTCCGGGTCGTCGACCTTGGTCGATCACGGAACTTGACCTCAACCATGGTTGAAGTTGGAGGTTGGTGCCATGACCGCCATCGTTGCCGGCCTCCGGCCGGTCGCACTGCCCGACCCTGCCCGTCCGGACGCGGGCCTCATCCTTGCGTCCCTATGGCACACCGAGGGGCCCGAACAACAGCAGAAGGTCATGTCCGGCGTCATGGACGCCTGGGAGAAGGCCCGGCTGCCAGCGGCGTATCTTGCGCGGCACTGTCTGGCAGGGTCCGACGGCCGGACCATCCTCAACTTCGCCCAATGGACGAGTCCCGAAGCGCACCGGGCCTTCGCTGCCGACCCGCGCAACCAGCAGTCTCTTGGCAGTGCCATCCAGGCGCTGTACTCGGCCGATCCGCCAGGCCGTTACGTGCCGTACCACTTCGCGCGGCGGCACGAGGGAGCCGCCCGCTACTTCACCGCAACGTGGCACGACACCAAGGACGACGGGATGGCCCGATTGCTCGCCGACGAGTTGACCAAGCGCGTCCCCGCAGCCCCGGCGTCCTCGGTCGCAGTGGCGGAGTATTTCTACATCGGCGAGGCCGGACGGCAGCTCCTCGTGCTTGCCGGATTCCAGCACGAGCCCGGCGGTGACGGCCCATGGTTCCGGCCATTCCGCGGGCTGGTGCGGGCGGCGCGCTAGGAATCTGCGCCCACACTGCATCCGTCAGCTCACCGCGACCAGCCACGAGATCAATTACCAGACACCCCCTAGGTCGTGTCCGTAAAGTCCTGCCTGCCCTGCGGGCGGACGACAGGACTTTACGGACACGACCTAGGGCCCGTCGGATCTTGCCAGGGTCGCGGGCGTCAGCGGCGTCACGTCAGCGAGCGGGGTGCCGCGACCCACAGCAACTCCCCCCGCCCCCACCCCAGATGAACCGTCCGCGCCCCGCCCCCGTACTCACAGCCGTGGCCCCGTAGCACGCGGGTCGCGTCGAATCGGCTGGAGGACGTCCTGTGTCGTTGATGTTGACCGTGGTCGAGGGGGGTGGTGACGCGTTCGACGTCCACCTCGACGCCGACCCCGACACCCCCGTGGGCGCCGTCGCCCTGGCGCTCGCCGAGGCGGGTGGGGTGCCGTTGCCGCCGGACGGGGCGGGGTTGTACGCGGAGGGGCGGCTGTTGCCGTCGGACCTGCTGTTGCGGGACGCGCCGCTGCACCACGCCGCCGTCGTCGGGCTCGGCCGGCCGGCCGGGGAGCGGTCGGCGGAGCCGGCGGGGCTCGTCGAGGTGCGCGCGGTCGGCGGGCCCGGTGCGGGGGCCGTGCACCGTCTGGACATCGGCGAGTACCGCGTGGGCCTCGCACAGGACGGCACGCCGCGGGTGCAGCGCCAGGCCCCCTACCAGGCGTACGCCACCCTCCAGGTCGGGCCGCGCGGGCGGTGCACCGTCGCCCCGGACGCCCCGGGCGGCACCCAACCAAGCGTCAAACCACCGCAGTTGGACCGGGAGGACGTGACCGAAGAAGTCGCGTGGGCGGTCGGCGCTCAGCTGCTCGTAGGCGGTGCTCTGCTCGAACTGTCGCTGCCGCAGAGCCCGGACGCCGCCCTCGAACCCTCCGAGGACGGCACGGGGCGTGACTACAACCGGCCGCCGCGGCTGCGTCCCGCCGAGACCAGTACGCGGTTCACGCTTCCGACGCCGCCGACGCCGCCCGCCCACCGGAGCCTTCCGTGGATCGCCGCGACCGTTCCCCTGGTGATGGCCGTGGCGGGGTGGCTGATCTTCCAGCGGCCCTCGATGCTGCTGTTCGGGCTGCTCTCGCCGGTGGCCGTGCTCGGCAACTACCTGATGAACAAGCGCGGCGGACGCCAGTCGCACGCCGAGGCCGTGGCCGCGTACGAGGAGAAGAAGGCGCGGATCGAGGGGGATGCCAGGGCCGCTCTCGAGGCCGAACGCACCGCGCGGCGTCGGGGGTTTCCCGATCCGGCCGAGGTGATCCTCACCGCCGTCGGGCCGCGCCGTCGCCTGTGGGAGCGCCGCACCTCGGACGCGGACTTCCTCGAACTGCGCGTCGGCACCGCCGACCAGCCCTCCGACGTCGTCCTGCGTGACCCCACCAAGGACGAGCACCGCCGCCAGGACCCGTGGACGGCGCTCGACGTGCCCGTCACCGTGCCGCTGCGCGAGCACGACGTGCTCGGCATCGCCGGGGCGGGCGAGGCCGCGCAGGCCGTGGCGCGGTGGGCCGTCGCCCAGGCCGCCGTCCTGCACAGCCCCCGCGACCTGCAGATCCACCTGCTCACGGCGGGCGGCTCGGAGCAGCGCTGGGCGTGGCTGCGGTGGCTGCCGCACGTGCGGAAGAAGTCCGGCGACATCCTGGCCAGCATCGGCTCGGGCACCGAGACGTCCGCCCGGCGGATCGCGGAGCTCACGGCGCTGATCGCGGAGCGCCGCGCGCAGCACGACAAGCGGAACCCGGTCCCGGGCCCGGATGTGCTCGTGGTGCTCGACGGGGCGCGCAGGCTGCGTTCGCTGCCCGGCATCGTGCAGATCCTGCGGGACGGGCCCGCCGTGGGCGTGCGTGCGATCTGCCTGGACGCCGAGGAGCGGCTGCTGCCCGAGGAGTGCCAGGCCGTCGTCGCCGAGGAGCCCGGCGGCACGCTCCGCGTCGGCCGCTCCGGCGCGGGCACGGCCACCGGCATCCGGCCCGACCTGGTCTCGCCCGACTGGTGCCGCTCCCTGGCCCGCGCCCTCGGCCCGCTGCGCGATCCGGGCGGCGCGGACGAGGAGGCCGCCGTACTCCCGGGCGCCGCACGGCTGTTGGACGTCCTCGCCCTGGACCCGCCGCAGGCCTCTGACATCCGGGCCCGCTGGCAGGCCGGCGGGCGCTCCACCCGCGCCGCGGTCGGGGTCTCCCTCGACGGGCCGTTCTACCTGGACCTGCGCAGGGACGGTCCGCACGGCCTGGTCGCGGGCACCACCGGCTCCGGCAAGTCCGAGCTCCTGCAGACCCTGGTGGCGTCGCTCGCCGTGGCGAACCGGCCGGACGCGATGACGTTCGTCCTCGTCGACTACAAGGGCGGCTCCGCGTTCAAGGACTGCGTGCGCCTCCCGCACACCGTCGGCATGGTCACCGACCTGGACGCCCACCTCGTCGAGCGCGCCCTGGTGTCCCTCACCGCGGAGCTCACCCGGCGCGAGCACATCCTCGCCGAGGCGGGCGCGAAGGACATCGAGGACTACGTGGACCTCCTGGAGCGGGAGCCCGGCGCGGGCCGCCCGCCGCTGCCTCGACTCCTCATCGTCATCGACGAGTTCGCGTCGATGGTGCGGGACCTGCCCGACTTCGTGAAGGGCCTGGTCAACATCGCGCAGCGGGGCCGCAGCCTCGGCATCCACCTGATCCTCGCCACGCAGCGGCCGAGCGGCGTCGTCTCGTCGGAGATCCGCGCCAACACCAACCTGCGGATCGCGCTGCGCGTCACGGACTCCGGCGAGAGCCAGGACGTCATCAACTCCCCTGACGCGGCCGGGATTTCACAGAGCACCCCGGGACGCGCCTACGTACGCCTCGGCCAGACCTCCCTCGTGCCGTTCCAGGCCGGACGGGTCGGCGGCCGCAGGCCCGGCGCGTCCGCGGCCGCCCTCCCCGAGCCCCGGGCGGTCGTGGTCGGCTGGGACCAGCTCGGCGAACCCCTGCCGCCGCGGCCCCGGCGTGCGGTGCGCGCCACGGGCGAGGCCGAGACCGACCTCACGTACCTGGTCGAGGCCGTCCGCGGCGCCGACCGCGCACTCGGCATCCCCGCCCAGCACAGCCCGTGGCTGCCGCCGCTGCCGCTGCGCCTGGTCGCCGAGGACCTGCCGCCCGCCCCGGCCGCGGACGGCTACGACCTCCCGCCCGTCGCGTACGGCGTGGTGGACCTGCCCGCCGAACAGGCCCGCCGCCCGCTGGTGATCGACCCGGCCACCCTGGGCCATCTGCATGTCGTGGGCTCGCCGCGGCAGGGCAGGTCGCAGACGCTGCGCACCATCGCCGGGGCCCTGGCCCGCGCCCACTCCCCGGCCCGACTGCACCTGTACGGCATCGACTGCGGCAACGGCGCGCTGCTCGCCGTGGAAGGCCTGCCGCACTGCGGGGCCGTCGCCCAGCGCACCCAGCCCGACCGGGTGGCCCGCCTCCTCGCCCGGCTCACCGCGGAGCTCGCCCGCCGCCAGGAGCTGCTCGCCGCGCGCGGCAGCGCCGACCTGCCCGAGCTGCGGCGGGCCCTGCCGGAGGACGAACGGCCGCCGCACATCGTGGTGTTCCTCGACCGCTGGGAGGTCTTCGACAAGACCCTCGGCGAGTACGACGCGGGCAACCTCCTGAACGGGATGCTCGCCCTGCTCCGGGACGGCGCCAGCGCGGGCATCCACCTGATCATGAGCGGCGACCGGGCGCTGTTCTCCAGCCGCGTCGGCAACTCCACCGAGGACAAGCTGGTCCTCAAGCTCAACGACAAGTCCGAGTACGGCCTGATCGGCGTCACCCAGCGCAAGGTGCCCGACGAGATCCCGCCGGGCCGTGCGCTGCGCGCCGCCGACAAGGCGGAGGTGCAGATCGCGCTGCTCACCGCGGACCCGGGCGGCCAGGCGCAGGCCGCGGCCCTGCAGCGGATCGCGGCCGACTGCCGGGAGCGGTACGCGGGCCTGCCCGACCGCGTCCGCCCGTTCCGCGTGGACGTGCTGCCGGACCGGATCGGCTACGACGAGGCCCTGGCGTACGTGCGGGAGCCGCGGCCGCGCCTCGCGCTCGCCGGTGTCGGGGGCGACGAACTCACCGCCCACGGGCCGGACTTCGCGCTGACGCCGACGTTCCTCGTCGCGGGCCCGGCCCGGTCGGGGCGCAGCACGGTCCTCGCGACCCTCGCGCGGTCCCTGCTCTCGGCCGGTACGTCCGTCGTCGTCGGGGCGCCCGCCCGCTCGCCGCTGCGGGACCTCGCCGGGCGGCCCGGTGTGCTTGCGGTGTTCGACGAGGCGGACATCGCGCCGGACGCGTTGGAGACGGCACTCGCCGCGGCGCCGGACGGGGCGGTGGTGCTGCTCGACGACGCGGATCTGCTCCTGAAGACGAAGGCGGAGCCGGTCCTCACCCAGATCGCCAAGACGGGCGCGGAGACCGGCCGCGGCCTGGTCGTCGCCGGCCAGACCGACCGGCTCTCGTCCGGTTTCTCCGGCTGGCACGCGGAGGCCCGCCGCAACCGCTGCGGCCTGCTCCTCAAACCGCAGAACATGAGCGACGGCGAGCTGATCGGCGTGAAGGTCCCCCGCAGCCGCCTGGGCGCGACCCGCCCCGGCCGGGCGATCCTGCATCTGGGGGACGGAGTGCTGCGGACGGTGCAGGTGCCGGAGACGGTGCTTCCGGCGGTCGGCAACTGACCCTGCGTACCGTCGAGTCGAGGGCCCCCGCCGGCCTTGGCGGGGGCCCTCGATGGTCTACCGGACGGCTGCTCGCCGCTCAGGCACGGGGTGCGGTGGGCGGCCTCAGGCCGGCTTCACCTTGGCGCCTTCCGCCCCGCCGAGGTACTCGATGATCGAGTAGATGAAGCCGCCGACTCCGGTGATGAGTCCGATGCCGTTCAGGACGGCGTCCAGCACCGACAAGCGCGGCGGGCCGCCGCCCGAGATCACACCGACCGGGAGGGGCCAACCGCCCGGCGGGACTCCCCCGTTGACGAAGTCGGGCAGCGGGATCTGCGGCGGCGCGTCGTAGACGTTCCGCACCCAGCGGTCCCAGTCCTTCCCGAGGTTCTTCAGCCACTGCCCCAGGCCGACCTTCGCGAGGTTGCCGGCGTTCTTGATGGCGGCCCCGAGGGCGATCCCGCCCGCGGCGAGTCCCACCACCCCGAGGACGATGCCCAGGACGTCCCACTCCCCGGTGTCGAAGCCCTTCGCGATGGAGAGGCCGAGCGAAGCGAGCCCGAAGAGCATGCTGACCGCGACGAACGCGATGCCCACCCACGCGGTGAGGAACATCCCGATGACGCCGACCACGGCCCCGATGATGGAGAACGCCAGGTTCAGCTTGTCCCCGAGCCACTCCCAGAAGTTCTTCCCCTCGACCGCGTCGTCCTCGGCCTCCTCCAACTCGCGCTTGGCCAGGGACGCGTCGGAGGTGCGGAGCTCCTGCGCGTCGACGGCGAGGAGCCGGGCCGCTTCGAGCTCCGCCTCCGCCGACTCGACGGACTGGGCGGCCTCGTTCGACGCCTGCCGCGCGTCGGCCAGGGCGCGCCGGGCGCTGCTGCGCCCTTCCTCGTCGTCGGGCGGCGGGGCCTCCGCGTTGTCGAGGCTCGTCACCTGCGCGCTCGCCGCGGCGGCCACCAGGATGGCGGCGTCCAGCTGCTGTTTCGCCTCGCGGCCCTGGTCGAGCGCCCGGTCCGCCTGCTGCTGACTCTCCCTGAGGCGGTCCGCGTACTTCAGGATCGCCTCGGCGGCCGTCTCGTACGAGGACTGCAACTTGCCTACCTGTGTGGGCAGTTCACCGAGTTTGCTCCGCAGCTTCTCCATGGACTCGCCCTCGCCGAGCTCGTTCGAGTTCAGCCTGGAGACGACGGATCCCGCGGACCGGGCGTCCTCGGAGATGTTCCGGTACTCCGTGGCGAGCTGTTCCAGAATCTCGGGGTCGCCGGGTGTCGGGTCCTCCGAGAAGCCGAACACCGACTCCCAGTCGGCCAACGGCGGCCGTGTCATGTCCCGACCTCGCTTCCCGCGCCCGGCGTCGCCGACTCCCCGGGGTCGTCCTCGGGCTCGTGGAACCGGAAGGTCGCGGCGATGGCGTCGAACACGTCGAAGAACTGCTCCGCCATGCTGATGTTCGGGGTCGTACCGGCGAGCACCATCAGGTCCCTGCTCGACGGCACCGGGATCACGACCTGGTGCACGGCGGTGCGGACCAGGGCCTTCCCGTAGTAGTCGAAGTCCTCGAGGGAGGTCATCCGGCCCACGCTGCCCACCTCGGGCAGCTCCATGATCTCGACGCGGTTCAGCTCCGAACCCCGCCCGGCCGACGTCCTGTTGACGTGGATCCCGCCGGCCAGCATCAGCTCCCCCAGGTCGGTCGGCTCGCCCTCGGGGATACGGGTCCGCAGCACCAGGCCCGTCGCCATCAGCGTGCTGACATCCGGGAGGAACGCGAGCAGCGAGCCGACCTGCAGGGCGCCCTGCGCGTACGCCTCTCGGGCGCTCTTGCGGGTCTCCCGGACGATCCGGTCGACGACCTCGGGCTTCGCGTCCGTGCCCTTCGCCTGCTCCTCGATGTGCCGCCGGATCGCGACGTCCCTGGTGCTCGGGTCGAGGTCGAGGAGCGTCCAGGTGGACGGGTACTTCAGGGTGTAGCGCGCGGGCGCGCCCTGCGGGCGCTCGGCGGAGGGCAGCAGCCGCAGCCGCCCGTCGCCGTCCGCCCTCTCACTGATCCCACTGGTCTCACTTGGATTCATCCAGGGCCTTCCCCGCCTCTTCGTCCGTGCCGGTGAAGTTGTCGACGATGCCCTGCGCGGCCTCCTTGAACGTGTCCACGTTCTCCTGGACGCGTTCGTGGCCGGCCGACCAGGCGCTGTCGAAGCCGTTGACGGCCGAGGCCAGGCCGGAGTCGCCGACGTCGTCCTCCGAGCCGACGTTGCCCAGCTTCGCGGTCCTGTCGATCCGTTCGCGGATGTCCTTCAACGCGTCCATCGTGTCGGTGAGTTCGCCGACCGGGATGTGAATGCGCGACATGACCTCCCTCTCCTTCCTCGCGCCGGCCGGGTCCCGCGGCGCCGGGGCGTCGCGGGACCCGGCCGTGAAGCGAGAGTTCAGCCGATGGCGCCGGACGTCTGGGAGTCCGTGTCGACGAACGCGTCGGCGACCTGCTGGATGAACTCGCTGACACCCTGCAGGCCCTCGATCGCCTCCTGCGTGCCGTTCTTGTACTCCTCCCAGAACGGGCGGAACTTCGTCTCGGAGCCCGGCGTGGCGTAGGCGGCCTCGACCATCTCCTCCATCTTGGTGTTGGCCTCGTGCAGGCTCTGCTGCATCAGTTCCTTCTGCGTCTTCAGCCAGGCGGAGGCCTCGCGCATCTCGTCGGGGCTGATCTTGATGTTGCCGTCGGCCATGTCCGTGCCTCTTACCTCTCGTCGTCTCGTCCGTGTCCGCAGTACGGGCGCCCTTCGGACGCACACGCACCGCACCGGGCACTACGGAACGACCGGCGGCATGGTTCACCTCTGTCGCGAAACGGTGACAAATCCAGCCGACGGACCCTGCGTTGACGACCGTCGAACTCCGGACTCCGGACTCCGGGCTTCGGCCTTCGGGCTCCGGACTACTGCTTGCCGGTGCCGACCGGGTCGACGGTGACGGGCCGGCCGCCGCCGTCGGTGACGGGGATGTTCAGGGAGACCGGCAGGGTCTTGGAGTGGGTCTCGTCGGGCGGCGTGACGACGATGGCGGTGACGTCGACGCCCGAGCCGCCGGAGTCGTCGCGCGGGAGGTGCAGGGTGAAGCGGCTCTCCTCGCCGGTCTTCACGACGACGGTCGGCGCCGGAAGGTCGCTGCGCTCGGCGCTGACGGTGCCTGCCTCGGTCTTGAGGTCGACGCCGGGGAACCCCTTGAACGTGCAGGTGTCGCCGGTGTTCCTGAGGATCACCATGAGGTTGCCCTCGCCCATGCCGGGCGAGGTGCGGAAGTCGAGGTTCGCGGTCTTGCAGAGGCCGGCGGCGTCGGGGCCGTCGCCGTCGGCCGGTTCGCTGCTCGGCTCCTGGTCCTGGGTCGGTTCGCTGCTCGGCTCCTGGGCCGGTTCCGTCGCCGTGCCCTCCGTGGGCTCGGTCTCGGTCGAACTCCCCTCCGACGCCGAGGAGTTGACCTCTTCCCCGGGCCCGGCGGCGTTCTTGCCGCCCTCGCAGGCGGTGAGCGCGAGGCCCGCGGCGAGGGCGAGGGCGGCGAGGCTGAGTTTTCGAGTACGCATGGCTTCTTCTTCCGTCGGTCATCGGTCGAGTAGCTCCGTACGTGCTGTCAGGTACCAGCTTTTCGGCCTCAACTAACCGGCGGAGGCGGCGAGTTGGGCCGCACGGCTCTGGGCGCGGCGCGCGCACCGGGCCTCAGGAGCGCCAGCCCCGCAGCTCCTGGGCGACGCGTGCGGCCGTGCACCTCGGGTCGTACAACTCGCGGGCCAGCGCGGCGAGTTGGTCGCGGGTGGGGTCGACGGGGATATTGCAGGCGTTGAGGTACATCACGGCGACCGCGCAGGCGACGGTGAGGTTGGAGTGCTCCAGCCACCGGCACCGGCCGAGGGTGTGCACGAGGGCCGCGGCACGCGCGTACGGGCCGCCGTAGACGGGCTGGTCGAGCAGCTCGGCCCGGTGCCGGGCGACCGCGGCCAGCGGAACGCCGAGGTCGTCCGGGGCGGGGTCCTTGCAGCCGGCGCGCTGAGCGACTTCGAGGATCCAGGACAGGTCGACATGCAGGGCCATGCTCACGCAGCGGCGCCCCGGGGCGGAGCGGCCGGCGTCGGCGTGTGCTGCGCGTCGAGCTCGGCCTCCAGCTGGTCGAGGAAGCCGCCGTCCTGATCTAGGAGCCGCTGGGCCGCGGCCATGCCCGCCGCTCGGGCCCCGGTGGTGTCCTCGCTGATGAGCCGCTCCACGTACTTGTTGAAGTCAAGCCCGCGAGCGGCCGCCGCGTCCTTGCCCGCGGCGAGCACATCGGGCTCGAGCCGAAGCTGCGTCTGCTTCCTGCTGCTGCTCATACCACCCAAGGTAGCAGGGTGGTATCAGATGCGGTACGGGCGTTCGGCGGCGGACCGAGGCGCGCGCCCTCAGCCCCGAGGATGGTTCAACTCGCCGAGGACAGCGGTGAGTTGGTCCGAGGTGAGGGGTTCCGTGGGCAGGGGGTGGGCGCCCTCCGCGCGGAGGCCGTCGATCAGGAGGGCGAGCGGGCGGCGCCACGAGCCGGGGACGGCCGCCTCCAGGGCGGGTGCGGCGCGGCCGACCGCGGCGAGGCTGAGCAGCAGGTCCTCGGTGACGACGTCGGCGCGTACGAGGCCCCGGTCGCGGCAGCGGTCGAGGAGGCCCGCGAAGGTCTCGGCGTTGTGGACGTGCAGCCTCTCCAGGGTCGGCACGCCCTCGATGCCCGTCGTCATCAGGTCGTTCGCGCCCCGGTCGGCGGCGAGCACCGTGAAGACCCGGTCCAGGTAGCCGTTCAGGCCCGCCCACGGGTCCTCGGCCCGCCGCGCCTCCTCCCCCGCCTCGATCACGGAGGCGAGCGTCGCGTGGAAGACGGCCTCGATCAGGGCCGCACGGTCGGGGAACCGGCGGTAGAGGGTGGCGTTGCCGACCCCGGCCCGGCGGGCGATCACGTCGAGCGGGGCCTCGACGCCCTGCTCCGCGTACACCTCGCGGGCGGCGGCGAGCACCAGCTCCCGGTTGCGCTGCGCGTCTTTCCGCAGGGGGCTGCCGCTCCGCTGCACGTCCTGCCGTACGTCCTGGCGTACGTCCTGCTGTGCGTCCTTGCTCACGTACGGCACAGTACCCGATCTGTGGAGCACTCCCCGGTTCCTGTTAGGGTCACCGGGAACAGGAAACGGGGAGCATTCCCCACTTCACTGGGAGTCCGTCATGCCCGTCATGCCCGAACAGCACACCGAGGAACTGGCCGCCTGGACCCGGGACTTCGCCGTCGACCCGTACTCCGCCTTCCGCGCCCTGCGCGAGCGGGGGCCCGTGCACCACGTCCGCTTCCCCACCGGGGACACCGCGTGGATGATCCTCGGCCACGAGGAGGCCCGCGCCGCCCTCGCGGACCCGCGGATGCGGCACGACGTCCGGCACTCCGCCGAGTACGACAGCGACGGCCTCTACTCCATCGGCCGCAACATGCTGCAGACCGACCCTCCCGACCACACCCGACTGCGGTCCCTCGTCGCCCGCGAGTTCACCGCGCGCCGCATCAGGGCGCTGCGGGCACGCGTGCAGGAGGCGGCGGACGAACTCCTCGACGCCATGGGCCCGTCGGGCCGCGCCGACCTCATCGACGCGTTCGCCTTCCCGCTGCCGCTGACCGTCATCTGCGAGCTGCTCGGTGTGCCCGGCGTCGACCACCGGCGCTTCCGCGCCTGGACCGCGAAGATCCTCGCCATCGGCGAACCGGAGGCCTCGGGCCTGGCCGCCCAGGAGATGACGGTCTACCTGGCCGGGCTCATCCAGGAGAAGCGCGAGGTCGAGACGGCGGCGGAGGGCGACCTGCTGCACGCCCTCGTACGCGCCCACGACGAGGACGGGGACCACCTGACCGACGAGGAACTCCTCGGCATGGCCTTCCTGTTGCTGGTCGCCGGGCACGAGACGACGGTCAACCTGATCGCCAACGCCGTCCACCTGCTGCTCACCCACCCCGAGCAGCTCGCCGCGCTGCGCGCCGACGGGGACCTCCTGGAGAACGCGGTGGAGGAGGCGCTGCGCTTCGAGCCGCCCACCCCGGCCGGTACGTACCGCTACACCGCCGAGCCCGTCACCGTCGCCGACACCCGGCTCCCCAAGGGCGCGCGCGTGGTGATCTCCCTCGCCTCCGCCAACCGCGACCCCGCGCGCTTCCCCGACCCGGAGCGGTTCGACATCCACCGGGACCCGGCCCTGACCCGCTCCCACCTCGCCTTCGGGCACGGCATCCACCACTGCCTCGGCGCACCGCTCGCCCGCCTGGAGGCGAACCTCGCCCTGCGCGCCCTCCTGGACCGCTTCCCCGACCTCGCCGTCGACGGCGACCCGACCCCGGACTGGCGCCCGAGCCTGCTGCGGGGGCTGGGGCGGCTGCCGGTTCGGTGGTGAGGCGCACCCGCCATAAAAGGAACTGCAGTTCCCTTAGCCTCCCTCGCCGTGCTAGCTTGACCGCTCGTAACGGAACTGCAGTCCCTTTACGGGGCTCCCGCCGAGAGTGAGCACCTCATGCCCGCACGCATACGCACCAGCCGCCCCGACCACCGTGACCGGGCCGGGACCGCGGCCTGGACCGCCGCCTGGACCGCGCCGCCGCAGCGGCCCAGCAGCAGCTTTCAGACGAACTGGAGCGAGGAGGGCTTCCACGACCACACGCTCCGCCAGGTCGTACGCGTCACCGCACCGGGCGACGAGCTGCGCATCCGCCTCTCCAACCGGTACGGCACCTCGCCGCTGCAGCTGACCGGCGCGACGGTGGGCCTGGCCGCCGACCGCGGGGCCGGTCAAGTGCCGGGCAGCACAAGGGAGTTGACCTTCGCGGGCAAGGAGTCGGCGGTCGTACCGGTCGGCGGGCGGCTCGCCAGCGACCCGGCCGGGCTGAGGACGGACCGGCTGCGCCGGCTGACCGTCACCCTCTATCTGCGGGAGCGGACCGGCGCGGCCACCTTCCACGACCAGGCGTACGCCACCAGCTACCGGGCCCGCGGCGACCGGCGCGCGAACGACGACGGGACGCCGTTCACCGAGACCACCGAGTCGCTCTACTACCTGACCGACGTCGAGGTCCGCGGCAACGAGGCGGGGCGGCGCCTGGGCGGGCGTGCGGACGGCGTCGTCGCCTTCGGCGACTCCCTCACCGACGGCTTCGGCTCCACCACCGACGCCGACCGGCGCTGGCCCGACGCCCTGGCGGACCGCCTCGCCGCGCAGGGCACACCGCGCCCGGTGCTCAACTCCGGCATCGGCGGCAACCTGCTGCTTCACGACTCGTCCTGGTTCGGGGACAGCGCCTGGTCCCGGTTCGAGCGGGACGTCCTCGACAAGCCGGGCGTCGGCACGGTGGTGCTCCTCGAAGGGCTCAACGACATCGGGTTCAGCGAGTCCGACCTGACCACGTACAAGCCCAACCCGGCCGTGTCCGTGGCCGAGTTGATCGCGGCGCAGCGCGCCCTCATACGGCAGGCCCACCGCAGGTGCGTCGAGGTCGTCGGGGCCACCCTGCTGCCGATGAAGGGCGCCGAGTACTACAACGCCACCTCGGCCGCGAAGATCCGCGAGCTCAACCACTGGATCCGCACCTCCGGCGCGTTCGACGCCGTGGTCGACCTCAACCGCGCCCTGGCCGCGCCCGACGACCCGGAGCGCCTGAACCCGGCCTACGACAGCGGCGACCACAAGCACCCGAACGACGCGGGGTACGAGGTGGTGGCGGAGGAGGTGGCGAAGGCGCTGAAGAAGTGACGGGGCGGGCCCCGGCCCGCCCCTTCAAGTACGGCGACGCCCCCGGAGCAGGCGGGCGAGGCGCGGGTACTCCTCGTGCACCAGCCGGCCGACCACCGCGCCGCCGAAGACCACCACCGAGACGCCGACCAGCCAGGACTGGACGACGAGCACGGTGCCGTACGCCCCGTACGCGACCGCGTTGGACGCGATCAGCGGCGAGAACACCAGCTGCGAGAAGACCCGCAGGCCGACCAGACCGAGCGCCGTCAGCACCGCGCCCGGCAGCAGGGCCCGCCACTGGACCCGGCCGCCGAGCAGCAGCCGCTGCGACCACCAGAAGAACAGCACGGCGCTCAGGATCGCGGTGGCGAAGTGCCAGAGCGACGTCACGAAGGCCATCTCGCCCGCCCCGCGGTCCTGGGTGATCTGGGCGGAGGCGAAGAGGTAGCCGATCAGCGCGGCCAGCCACACCGCGTGCCGCCACATGGTGTGCCAGCGGGCGGCGGGCACCTCCCACGCCTTCTCGTAGCCGGTCTGCAGGGCCGCGCCGAAGGTGAGGCCGAAGACGGCGAGCGCCGCGAGACCGAACGCGGTGGTGGACTCCAGCGCCTTGCGCGGCGACGCGAACAGCTCCGCGACTTCCCGCTGCGCGCCCATCGACACGCCCAGTCCCCTGCCGAGCCACTCGGCGAAGCCCTGGCCCTGGGCCGGGTCGACCGCCGCCACCACGATGAGCAGCGGCACGAGCGTGAGGAACCCGAGCGCCGCGAGCCCCATCGACCGGTGCATCAGCTCCAGGTCCTTGCCGCGCCGCCAGATGCGGACCGCGGCGGACCGGGCCGCCGCGTCGTACATCCGCCACCACATCGACGGGCCGCCCGCGCCGGAGCCGGAGTCGGAGCCGGAGCCGGAAGAGTTCGCGCGCATAGAGAGTGGCCTACCCGTCGCCCCGGCACCGTCAGCGGCTCCCCCGGCGTGATCACCCTGATGTCACTGTGACGCAGGTCATAGCAGCGCCTGTCAGCAATCGGGACGCCGCCCCGTTCAAGGGACACGCGAACGGACGCGTACGAGAGGCGCGTACGAGACAGGAGCACGCCATGAAGCACCGCATAGTCGTCCTCGGCGCCGGATACGCCGGGGCCTTCGCCGCCGGGAACCTGGCCCGTCGGCTCTCTCCCGCCGACACCGAGATCACCGTCGTCAACGCCGAGCCCGACTTCGTCGAGCGGATGCGGCTCCACCAGCTCGCGGCCGGCCAGGACCTCGGCGTCCGCAAGCTCGCCGACGTGTTCGCGGGCACCGGGGTGCGGCTGCGCCTGGCGCGCGTCACCGGCATCGACCCCGACCGCGGATCCGTCACGGTGACCGCCGCCGACGACCACGTGAACGGCTCCGGCTCCGGCGAGATCCCGTACGACACCCTCCTCTACACGCTCGGGAGTTCCGTGGCCCGGCACGGCGTCCCCGGTGTGGCCGAGCACGCCTTCGACGTGACCGGTCTGTCCTCGGCGCTGCGGCTGCGCGAACGGCTCGCCGCGCTCGGCGCGGGCGCGGCCGCCCTCGTCGTCGGCGAGGGCCTGACCGGGATCGAGACCGCCGCCGAACTCGCCGAGTCCCGGCCCGACCTGTCGGTCGCGCTCGCCGCCCGCGGTGAGCTGGGCGCCTGGCTCTCCCCGAAGGCGCGCGGCCATCTGCACCGGGCCTTCGACCGGCTCGGCGTCGCCGTGCACGAGCACACCGCGATCGAGGCGGTCGAGCCGAACCGGGCGCTCGCCGCCGACGGCAGCTCGCTCCCGGCCGATGTGACCGTCTGGTCGGCGGGGTTCGCCGTGCACCCCCTCGCGGCAGCCGGCGGCCTCCAGGTCGCCGAGACCGGCCAGATCGTCGTCGACCGCACCATGCGCTCGGTCTCGCACCCGGACGTCTACGCCGCCGGCGACTGCGCCTACGCCATCGGCGAGAACGGCCGGCCGCTGCCGATGTCCTGCGCCTCGGCGGGCTTCACCAACATGCAGGCGACCGGCGCGATCATCGCCCGCCTGACCGGCGGCAAGGTCCCGACCACGGGACTGAAGTACTACGGCAACCACATCAGCCTCGGCAGGCGGGACGCGATCTTCCAGATGGTGGACGACGAGGCCCGGGTGAAGCCCTGGTACGTGGGCGGGCGCACCGCGGTCCGTTTCAAGGCGGGCGTGCTGAAGGGCGCCGCGTGGGGCATCTCCCACCCGACCTTCGGCCTGCCGAAGCGCCGCCGCCGTACGACCACCGCGCCCGCCCCGTCCGCCGTGCGGGTCGCGGCCTAGGCTGCCCGCATGGACAGTGCGGCCGTCGACCGTTTCGAGGCCGGCCGGGGCCGGCTGGCCTCCCTCGCGTACCGTCTGCTCGGCTCGGCCGCGGACGCCGAGGACGCCGTGCAGGACACGTTTCTGCGCTGGCAGGCGGCGGACCGGGAGCGCATCGAGGTGCCGGAGGCCTGGCTGACGAAGGTCGCCACGAACCTCTGCCTCGACCGGCTCCGCTCTGCGCAGGCGCGGCACGAGCGGGCGGCCGGGGCCTGGCTGCCCGAGCCGCTCCTGGACGGCGACCCGATGCTCGGCCCCGCCGACACGTACCAGCAGCGCGAGTCGGTGTCCCTGGCCGTGCTGACCCTGTTGGAGCGTCTCGCGCCGGTGGAGCGGGCCGCGTACGTCCTGCGGGAGGCCTTCTCGTACCGGCACGCGGAGATCGCGGGGATCCTCGGCATCAGCGAGTCCGCGAGTCAGCAGCATGTGCATCGGGCCCGCCGCCGCATCGCCGCCGAGCGGCGCGCCGGCGACGAGGTGGACCCGGCGTCCGCCCGCCGGATCGTCGAGGAGTTCCTCTCCGCCGCCACGTCGGGCCGTACCGAGCGCCTGGTGGAGCTGCTCACGGCCGACGTGGTCGCGGTCTCGGACGGCGCCGGACTGGCCAGGCGGCTGCTGCGGTTCGACTCCCGCGAGCGGGTCGCCTCGTTCGTACGGGCCGGCTTCAAACCCACTGCCGCGAAGCGGCGCTTGGCCGGCGGCCCGGTCTCGATGTACCCGGCGCTGGTCAACGGCGCTCCGGCGGTACTGGCCGTGGTCGACGGCCGGGTGGCGGGCGCGGTGGCGTTCGCCGTCACCGACGGCAGGATCAACACCCTGCACGGCATCGCCGCGACACCCAGGCTCGCGCGCCTGGACGAGGCGTGGCAGCGGCGGCAGCGGCGACGCCCTGAGCCGGAGGCGCCGCTCATCGAGACGTGGTGAGTTGAGCCGGAGCGGGCGTCGAGGGCTGCGACGGCGTCGCGGCGGAACGCGTCGGCCTAGGGAAGACACTTCAACATCACCGCGTACTGGGGTGAGTCGTCGTGCGCCTTCGACTCGTCCACCTGCCGGTAACCCCAACTCTCGTAGAGCCGTAGGACCTTGTCGTGTGCGCTCTCCACCTGAAGCGACACCGCATTCGCCGGCACAGGCGCGATCAGCGCGTCATGGATCCTCTGGGCGCGACCCGTCCCTCGCCACTTGGCCAGCACCATGAGTTCGGACAGCGCGAACACGGGGCCTCGCGGACCGCTCGGTCTGGTGCTCCCCCTCCACCAGCCGCCGGGGGCGAGTACCGAGCCGTACGCGTAGCCGACCGGACCGCCGTTCTCCCAGCCGGATACGCACCTCCAGTTCTTTCGGGAAGACCACAGATCCAGAAAGTACGAGAACCGTTCGCGGGAGTGGAACGGGTCGGGGTTGTCCGCGTACACCTCGTCATGAATGTCCAGGAGCATCGAACGCACAGCTTGCGCGTCAGCGTGGCCGTACTGCCTCAGGTCCATTGGCGAGACTCCTCGATCCAGTCAGTCACTTCGGGCGTCTTTGCGCCGGAGGCGACGAGGAGTTCGCGCCCTTTGGCAACGTCCGCCGCGCGGCTTGGATGTGCGGGCGGAGGATCAGGCTCACCGGCTGTCAGGGCACAAGGTTGCGGTCCAGCCGTTTCGGGCCAGGGTGAGGGTGCCGTCCGGGGTGATGCGTACGGCGGCGCCGTTGACGGGGAGGTCTCCGTCGATGACGAGCCAGGTGCGGATGCGGTCGAGTTCGTCCCACAGGCGGCGGGGACCGCCTTGGTGGACCACCGGGAGTTCGCGCGGGCCGGTGGCTGTGGCGCGGGCCCAGGAGCCGTCGGGGTGGAGCATGTAGGCGGTGCGGGTGCCGTCCTGGTCCACGTGCATGCGGTGGTCGATGCCGGGTGCGATGAGTTCGAGTGTGGAGCGTACGTCCCACGTGTCGTTCACGCGCATGACCGGATACAGGCCGGGGGCGATGTGCTCGCCGTCGGCGTGCTGGGCCCTGTCCCACAGGGCGGTGTCGTCGGGGGCGGGGTCGTAGTCGTCGCCGTGGCGTGCGCGCATGAACCCGGCGGATTCGGGTGCGACTTGGCCGATGGCGCCGCCGTCGTCGGTCTTGTCCGCGGTGATGAGGAGGCCGGTGCCGGACAGGGTGGTCACGAGGCGTCCGCCGGGGGCGAGGGCCTTGAGCCAGGAGGCCGGGAAGGTCTTCACGGAGACGGTGGAGACGATGCGGTCGTACGTGCCGGGCAGGTCGCCGGTCACGTCGCAGACCTCCAGGGTGGGGCGGTGGCCGGCTGCCGCAAGCCGTTCCTCGGCGGCCCGCACCAGGTACGGGTCCACGTCCACGCTCGTGACCCGGGCATCGCCGAGGCGTCGGCAGGCCAGGGCGGTGCCGTAGCCGCTGCCGCAGGTCACCAAGGCGCGGGAGGTGTCGGCCATGACGGCGTGCCGGTACATCAGCACGACCAGGCTCGGCAGCGTGGACGACGAGGTCGGCCACGTCTCCGACACCCGCGCGTCGAGTGCGGCGTGGTCGGCGTGGTGCGGGCCGACCCGGGTGATCAGGGAGCGGGTGCCGTTGTAGGCGGCGCGCATCCACCCCTCGGGATCGGCGGGCCCGTCGCTCACCTCGTAGACGCGTGTGCCCTCGTGGTCCGTGGGTGTCCACCAGCGAGGGACGAACAGGTGGCGGGGCGTGTGGGCGAGAGGCTGATGCCAGCGGGATTCGGGCCGTACGGTCTCTTCGGCCATCCGGCGGGCGTGGAACTCCCAGTCCAGTTGTGTCCGGTCCACGAACGGGACTCCTCTCAGGGGAACTTGGGCAGGCAGGCGGGCTGTCCCGGCTGGCACGCCGAGTCGTCCGGCGAACACCCCGCCGAGGTGGGGGCGTAGCCCATCGGGTTGCAGGGCGACCCGGAGGCGGGCCGGCACGAGTCGGAGTCGGCGGGCTTGCAGTCCGGGGCACAGGCCGTCGGCCCACGTTGTGGGATGCTCGCGGCGACCTCCTGCCACCGGGCGGAGGTGAACACGTCCTCCAGGGTGGCAGTGCGGACCTGTCCCGCGGGGAGGAACCGGCCCATCACACAAGGGGCCACGGTGCCGTCGGGGAGGACGGCGGCGATACCCTTGGCGCACCTGCCGCACAGTTCCGACGTGGACGGGAGCGCGGAGGTCCTGGCCGCGTTGCCGACCCCGCGCGCGTGGTCGATGCTCGCTTGGCCGACGCCCAGGGAATCCAGCTCCGTGCGGGCCTGTTCGGCGCGCTGGCCCGCACGCGTATTGATGACGCCGACCTTCAGTGGGATGCCCCGGCGCACGGCCTCGATGATGTTCGCGCGGGTCGCCGCATGGGAGCCCTTGCGGCCGGTCACCCGGTCGTGGTCGGCGGGCAGGTCGCTGTAGTACGAGGTGGCCAGGCTCACGCGCTTGTCCTCGTACAGGTCCCAGTGTTCGGGCCGGACCCGGTAGAGGTTGCTGTAGACCTGAACCGTGAGCCCGGCGGCGAGGGCGTGCCTCACCAGGGCGGTGAACTCGGGGTGCGTGGTCGGCTCGCCGCCGATGAACTGCACCCGCTCCACGCCGATGGCGGCGGCCTCGTCGAGGACCCGACGCCAGTCGTCGCCGGTCATGTTGCCGTGCCCCTTGGTCGGCCCGGACTCGGCATAGCAGTGCGTGCAGGAGAGTTGGCAGCGCCCGGTGATTTCCAGCTCAAGGAACGGGGGGACGACGAGAACGGTGTTGGTCGGGGGTTCGAGTACAGCGGTCATGTCGTGCTCTCCTCCTCATAGTTGTGCCGTGTGACCAGGTCAGGGTCGTCACCGGCAGAGGGCGTGGGTTCAGGGGCGGAACGGGTCCAGGACCTCGGTTCCCGATTCAGAAGGTGGCGTCGGCGGCGAGCGCTCGGAAGACGGCCCAGACGATCTTTCCGGGACCGTCGCGCCGTGCGGTGCCCCAGTCGTCGGCGAGGGTCGCGACGAGCAGCAGGCCGCGGCCCCGCTCGTCGTCCTCGGCGGCCTCGTGTACCTGCGGCAGGTCGTCGCCCGCGTCGTGCACGTCGAGGCGCAGGGCGACGCCGTCCGTGATGGTGACGGCGACGCGGAACATGCGTCCCGGCGGGGTGTGTTGGAGCGCGTTGGTCGCCAGCTCGGACGCGCAGACGAGGATGTCGGCGGCGCGGTGGTCCGTTACGTGGCCGGTGATCGCCTCACGTACGAAGCGGCGTGCTCGCGGGACTGCCCTGCGGGTGCGGCTGAAGGTTCACTCAACGTGCACAGTCGGCGTCGGGGGCGAGAGCGATGGCGTGGTGAGGGTGGTGGTCGTCAACCGCAGGGCTCTGCTCCCAGGCACGGCGAGCGTCGGGGTGGGATTCGGGCAGTAGGCACATTCACGCAGCATCCGATGATGCACGTTCACATCGCACCCCTCATCGGTGGTTGATGCCGGTCAACGTCCAGGGAACCACCCGGAGTTGGAGGACTCCACGGCATCGATGCGGCAGTCTTGACGCAGCCATGTGCACGGGGGCGCTGCACCTGTGCGTGCGGCGGGAACGTACGTGGGAAGGGAGGCCGTCATGGGTCTTGCGGAGCGGCGAAAGGTCTTCGGCTACAGTCAGGAACAACTCGCCGGTGAACTCGGCGTCGACCGCACCACGGTCGGTCGCTGGGAAAAGGGCAAGACCACCCCTCAACCGCCCTTACGGCCGAAGCTGGCTGAGCTTCTGAAAGTCGACCTTGTCGAACTCGACGACATGTTCCGTACACCTGGAGTCGAGCAGACGTCCGCAGGGTCGCCGCCCAGCGATCACAGTGGGGACGACGACATGATTCGACGTGAGTTTCTCCGGGCGCTCACCGTCTCGGGAGCGGTCATGGCGTTACCGGCCGACGAGGCCGAGGCGCTCGCGGACAGAGCGGAGCGAGGCAGCTCCGCGGACTACACCCGGATGAACGGCCACCTCTGGCAGGTGTATCAGCTGGCCCGCTCCAAACGATCCGTGTATCCCATCGTGCGGGAACAGATCGGTTCTCTCACAAGAACTCTGGGCGGCCGCTCAGGTGCGGAATCACGTGCATTGTGCGGTGCTGCGGCGGATCTGTTCCAGCTCGCCGGGGAACTCTCCTTCGACGGAAACCGATACATGGACGCCGCGGCGTCCTACACGTTGGCCGCCTCGGCGAGCCGCGACGCGCGAGCCTTCGATCTGTGGGCCTGTGCGCTCGTGCGGCATGCATATGTCGACCTCTACGAACGTCAATATGCGGAAGCGGCACGCACGTTGAGTGCTGCTCAGGACGTCGCACGGCGAGGTGACGGCACACTCTCGACGCGATACTGGGTGGCTTCCGTGATGGCCGAGGCGTACGCGGGACTCGGGGATCTGGCGTCGTGCGAGCGCGCACTCGACCAGGCCGAGCAGGTGCACCACCTCACCGACCCCGGACACAACGGCGGATGGCTGCGGTTCGACGGCTCGCGCTTGGCGGAGGAGCGCGGTGCCCGATACGTCCAACTCGGCCGACTCGACCTGGCCGAGACGGCGCTGGTCTCCGTCTTGGAGCACGGTGCCCTTGCACAGGGGCAGAGCCTTCGCCGACGCGGAGTCGTGCTCAGTGACCTCGCATCCATCGGGGCCAAGCGCCGAGACCCCGACCAAGTACTCGCGTACGGCAGAGAAGCGGTGCGGCTTGCCCGGGAATCTGCTTCGGGATACGTCGCCCGTAGACTCCAAGGGCTACGCCGCGAGCTTGGCTCACTGAACCAGGACGCCCGTGTCGCCGAGCTCGGGGCAGAGATCGCCGCTTTGAGCACGACGTGATGAAAGGGGTAACCATGTCCCAGTCAGAAGGGGCCCGGCTCTTCCGTGAGGCGTGGATCACCGGTGTACGCGAGCACTTCCCCGGCGAGCCGAAGGCCGGGTACGTGACTCCGTGGGACGGCACCCCCGAGTGGGAGCGGCAAGCCGCCGGCGCGGTGTACGAGCAGGTGCGGCAGTTCCTGAACGTGAGCGGCGGACATGCCTCGCGCCTCACGAGGGAACAGAAGAGCCGCTTCGTCGCGACGTGTTGGACGGCACAGATGTACCGTCACTTCGAGGAGCCGAAGCCGGGCTATGTCGCGGACTGGCCCGAACTGCCCAAGTGGCAGCAGGAGACCGACGCGGACGTCTTCGAGGCGATCGAAGCGGCGGCCAGCTGAGCAACGCCGAAAGCGCCCCCGTTCGCGGCTGCGTGCCGGAGCAGAGGCGCTTTCGTACGTTCGGCGTGCGCCGGTGGGGCTCAACTCCCGCAGAGGGAAGCCACCGTGACGTGCCCGCCCTGGTTCTCGTCGTCTGTGCCGAGGGCGGCGTCGGGGCTGTTCGGGAGGCACTCCAGGGCTTCGATCTTGCGCTCAGGGAAGGTGCCGAGGACGGTCGGCGCGTAGTCGATCCGCAGGCGGACCCGCTGGCCCGGCGCGTCCAGGGCGACTCGGCCCGCCTCGTTCACCGCCGACGCGAACGGGCCGTCGTCGCCCGCGTCCGAGGCCGAACTCACCAGGATGCGGCCGGAGTCGGTGACGGCGATGTCGGAGACGTGTCGGATGTCGCCCTCGGGTGCGGAGGCCCGGAAGTGCTGCTGCCGTACGGCTCCGAACGTGGCGTTGCCGTACGCGTCGAAGGAGAACGGGGCGGCGAAGACCGTCGCGGGGCGGCTCGTGCCCGCGCCCCGGTCGGCCCAGACCGCGACCGTTCCGCCCGGCTGCGGGGCGAGCGCGAAGCTCTCGAAGTCGGCGCCCTCGTTGATCGCGGGCAGCGGGGACACGTCGAGCACCTCCACCGCGCCGCCCGTGGCGCGCAGGTGGTAGATCAGGCCGCGGCTGGCGAGCGCGACGTACTCGCCGGGTGCGCCCGGCACCGCCTCCACGGCCTCCAGGTCGACCGGCTCCGGCCCGTCCCAGACGACGGGCGTGACGGACGCCGTCCCCGACTCGCCCTTCTCGTAGGTGAGTTGGGCGATCCTGCTGTCGCCGGGCTTCTTGTTGTCGCGTACGACGAGTGCCTCGATGCGTTCGGCGGTGTTCGCGGTGAGGGCGAGGCCGCTGATGCCGGTGCGCGCGTCGTCGCCGACCTGCCGCCAGGCGACGGCGGGCTCCGGGGCGGCCGGTGCGGGGGCCGGTGCGGGCGCGGCGGCCAGCGCGAGGGTGGCCACGGCGGCCAGGAGCAGGGGCTTGCGGTGCGGCTGCATGAGGGCCTCTCAGATGCGGGCGAGCCGGGTCGGCACGTGCCGGGAATGTGTGTGCGACGCGCGTAGACGCGTGCTGGCCGGACCGTAGCGATCATCGTGCGGGGAGACAACAAGCCGCGCAGCGTTCGGCGTTCGGCGGCTCCGCGGACGGGGCCGTGCGGTGTCGTGCCTGCGCCGTGCGGGTGAAGGTGAAACCTTCCGTCCGCCGGGCTCTGCATGACGGGGGCGCGAGGCCGGTATCCGTGAGGGCGCCATGATCCATCTCGACGGAACGGGAACCCTCGTGCGTCTGCGTCACACCCTCGCCGCCTCCGGCGGCGCCCTCGCCCTCACGGCCGTCCTGGCCGCCCCCGCCCACGCCGCCACCGGTGAATTCAACTATGTGCACCTCGGGCTCACCGGCCCGCAGTCGCACACGCTCTACAACCCCCCGAGCGGGACGTGCGTGCAGATCCCCGAGGCGGCCGACCCCTACTCGTCGCTGCCCGCGGTCGCGCCGCACAACGACACCGACTCCGTCGCGGTCGTCTTCACCGAGCCCGACTGCACGGGCGACTCGTGGACCCTGCGCCCGCACGGCAACCCGGCCACCGACCAGCTGGAACTGCGCTCGGTAGTCTTCCTCCCCCACTGAGCCCGCCTCCTGAGAGGAGAGAGCCCCGCCCGGCGTCCGGGCGGGGCTCTCTCCGTGCCGGCCTCCGGGGCCTGCCGACCGGTGACCTCACTTCAGTCATGTCTCAGTGAGACATGCTTTTTCCACGGGCGCCCAGCCCACCCGCCCTCCGCGACGCAGCCGCCGGGCAAACCCTCGCACGGCCCCCGGGGAACCCTCCCCCGAAACTGATCCACGATTCAGTAACCAACCTGTTGACGCGGACGCTCCAGGCTCCAGATACTGACCCGACATTCAGTAGTTGAGGGATTGTCGTCGTGCCTGGAGGCACCCATGACCGACCTGCCCACCGAGCTCGTTCCGCTGACATCCGAGCAGCGCGACATCGTGGAGCTCACCCGCACCTTCGCCCGTGAGGAGATCAGGCCACGGGCCCGAGCCGTGGACGAGGCGGACGTCGAGACGCCCTGGGATCTGTGGCGCCGGGCCGCGGAGGTCGGCATCACCGGGTTCATGCTCCCGGAGAAGTTCGGCGGCGGCGGTTTCACCGATGTGTTCACGCAGGTCCTCGCCCAGGAGGAGCTGTGCGTCGGGGACCTCGGCATCGGCAACCTGCTCTGCTCCAACGGCTTCTTCGCCGATCCCGTACTGGAGTTGGGCAGTGTCGAGCAGCAGCGGGAGTGGCTGACGCCGCTGGCCGGGGTGGACTCGCCGATGACCTCGCTCGCGACCACCGAGCCCGGCTCCGGATCCGACGCCGCGTCCATCACCACCAGCGCGCAGCGCAGCTCCGGCGGGTACGTCCTGAACGGCCAGAAGGCGTGGATCTCCAACGCCGGGGAGGCCGAGCAGTACGTCGTCTTCACCAAGACCGACCCGACACAGCGCGCCCGCGGCGTGACCGCGTTCCTGCTGCGCAAGGGCACGCCCGGGGTGTCGTTCGGGGAGCCGATGCGCAAGATGGGGCAGCGCGCGATCGTCTGCCGGGAGATCTTCTTCTCCGACGCCTTCGTGCCCGAGGCCGACCGCCTCGGCGAGGAGGGCCAGGGCTTCAGCGGCCTGATGCGTACGTTCGACATCTCCCGGACCGTGCTCGGCGCGGCCGCGACCGGAGTGGCGAGGGCGGCGTACGAGTACGCGGCCGACTACGCCAAGACGCGGCGGCAGTTCGGCAAGCCGATCATCGAGCATCAGGCGGTCGCCTTCCGGCTCGCGGACATGCGCACCCGCATCGAGCAGGCCCGCCTGATGACCTGGCGGGCGGCGAAGCGGCTCGACGCGGGCCTGGACGCCACGGCCGAGGCGGCGATGGCGAAGCTCACCGCGTCCGAGACGGCCGCGTACTGCACCTGGGCCGCCGTGCAGACCCTTGGCGGCTGGGGCTACTCGCGGGAGTACCCGGTCGAGCAGTGGATGCGGGACGCCAAGCTGGAGGAGATCGAAGAGGGCACCTCGGACATCATGCGGCTCGTCATCGCGCGGAGCGTGTGACGTGACGACGGGATCCGCTGCGGAGCAGCGCCACGGGGCCGCCCTGACCGGCGGCGAGGCGCTCGTGCGGGCGCTCGCCGCGCACGGGACCGATCTCGCCTTCGGCATCCCCGGCACGCACAACCTGGAGATCTACCGGCATCTGGAGCCGTACGGCATCCGGCATGTGACGCCCCGTCACGAACAGGGGGCGGGGTACGCGGCGGACGCGTACGCGCGCGTGACCGGGCGGCCCGGCGTGGTGGTCACGACGACCGGGCCCGCGCTCCTGAACGTCGCCGCGGCGGCCGGGCAGGCGTACTCCGACAGCGTGCCGCTGATCGTCGTGTCGCCGGGTATGCCGCTCAGGCACCCGCGGCAGTCGACGGGCCTGCTGCACGAGATGCGCAGCCAGACGGAGGCGCTGCGCGCCGTCACCGCGTTCAGCCACCGGGTGTCGAGCGTCGCGGAGATCGGCGCGGCCGTGGCGCGCGCCTTCACCCTGTTCCGTACGGGACGGCCACGCCCCGTACACATCGAGGTGCCGTTGGATCTGCTCGGGGCCGTGGAACCGGTCGGCGAGGTGCGGCTCGCACCGCCTTCCGGCGCACCCCGGCCGTCCGACACGGCGGTGCGGGAGGCCGCCGAGGCACTGGGCTCGGCCCGCAGGCCGGCGCTCGTCCTCGGCGGGGGCGCGCGGGGCGCGGGGGCCGAATGCCGGGCGCTCGCCGAGGAGTTGGGGGCGCTCGTCGTCACCTCGGCCAACGGCAAGGGCGTCGTCGACGAGGGGCATCCGCTGTCGCTCGGGGTGTCCCTGCACGACCCGTCGGTGCAGAAGGCGCTCGCCGACTGCGACGTCGTCCTGGCCGTGGGCACGGAGCTCGCCGAGTCCGACTTGTGGATCCAACCCCCGGACGCCCTGGGCGAGTTGCTGATCCGCGTGGACGTGGACCCGGCGCAGATGTACGCGGGGCTGCGCGCGGACGTGGCGCTCGTCGGGGACGCGCGGGACTGCCTGCGGGCGCTGGCCCGCAGCGTCGCCGCCGTACGCGACGCGCGAGCGCAGAGCGCGCCCCGGCCGGACGCGCACACGGCCGTCACCGAGTTGCGGGCCGCGCGGGACACGGCGACGGCCGGGCGGGACGCGCGCTGGACGCCGTATCTGCGGGCGATCCGTGACGTGGCCGACGCGGACGCGGTGTTCACCTCGGACAGCGCCCAGTGCTGCTACTACGGCGCGCTGCCGCATCTGCCGGTCGGCCCGCGCGGCCGCTTCCTGCATCCGACGGGGTTCGGGACGCTCGGCTACGCGCTGCCCGCGGCCGTCGGCGTGAAGGCGGCACAGCCCGAGCGGCAGGTGGTCGCGCTGAGCGGGGACGGCGGATTCCAGTTCTCCGTACAGGAGTTGGCGAGCGCCGTGCAGCTGGGCCTGCCGCTGCCGGTGGTGGTGTTCGACAACGGCGGGTACGGCGAGATCCGCGACGAGATGAAAGCCCGCGGCAACACCCCCCTCGCCGTCGACCACCCGCCGGTGGACCTGGCCGCGCTGTGCCGCGCGTACGGCGGTGCGGGCGCGCACGCGTCGACGCCCGAGGCGCTCGCCGAGGCGCTGGCTACGGCGCTGCGCACCCCCGGCCCCACCGTCATCACCGTCCCCGAGGAGGCCTCCGTATGACCGACGACCACACGACCGAGCACCGTATGACCGAGCACCGCACGACCGAACACCGTATGACCGATCCCGCTCCCCTCATCTCCATGACCTGGACCGACCACGTCACCGGCCGGCAGGGTTTCCTCGTCGTGGACCGGCTCGTGCGCGGCGTGTCCAGCGGCGGCCTGCGGATGCGTGCGGGCTGCACGCTCGACGAGGTCGCGGGCCTGGCCCGGGGCATGACGATGAAGGAAGCCCTGCACTACAACCCCGAGGGCCGCTACATACCCCTCGGCGGCGCGAAGGGCGGCATCGACTGCGACCCGCAGGACCCGGAGGCGTACGGGGTGCTCGTGCGCTATCTGCAGGCGATGCGGCCGCACATCGAGAGCTTCTGGACCACCGGCGAGGACCTGGGCCTGACCCAGGACATCGTCGACAAGGCGGCCGCCGAGGCCGGACTCGTCTCGTCCATCCAGGCCGTGTACCCGCTGCTCGACGACGAGGGCGCGGCGCGCGGGCGGCTCGCCGACGCGTTCGCCGTGGAGGTCGACGGCATCGGCCTCGACGAGCTGGTCGGCGGCTGCGGCGTCGCCGAGTCGGTGCTCGTGGCGCTCGACCGGGCCGAAGTCCCGTACGCGGGAACGCGGGTGTCCGTGCAGGGCTTCGGCACGATGGGCGGGGCCACGGCCCGGTTCCTGTCCCGCGCCGGCCTGAAGGTCGTGGCCGTCGCCGACGTGAAGGGCACCGTCGCCAACCCGGACGGCCTCGACGTGGAGGCGCTGCTCGCGTCCCGGGACGCGTACGGGGCGGTGGACCGCGCGCAACTGCGCGCCGGGGACGAGGAGTTGCCCGGTGAGGCCTGGCTGTCGGTCGAGGCGGAGGTGCTCGTGCCCGCCGCCGTGTCGTACGCCGTGGACGCGGCCAACCAGCGGCAGATCGGCCCGGCCGCGCGCTGGGTCGTCGAGGCGGCCAACATGCCGGTGCGGCCCGAGGCGGAGGCACTGCTCGCCGGGCGTGGCGTGCAGGTGCTACCGGACGTGGTGGTCAACTCCGGTACGAACGCCTGGTGGTGGTGGACGCTCTTCGGCGACATCGGGGCCGACGCGGACGAGGCGTTCGCGTACACCCGCCGCTCGATGCGCGCCCTTATCGACCAGATGCTGGCGCGGGCCGCGTCGGACGGCACGACTCCGCGCGCCGCGGCGCACGCGATCGTCGCCGACCGGCTGCCGCTGATCGCGGAGAGGTTCGGGTGGTACAGGTGACGGCCGACCAGTCCTGCGAGAAGGCCGCGGGCGCGGAATCCGCGGGGCGGGCCGGGCTCGACGTGCTGTTCGACCCACGCTCCGTCGCCGTCGTCGGGGCGTCCGCGAACCCGGAGAAGTGGGGCTACTGGCTGGCCTCCGGCGCCCTCGACGGACAGCAGCACCGGGCCGTGCACCTGGTCAACCGGCGCGGCGGCGCACTGCGGGGCGTGCCGTTCCTGCCCGGCCTGGACGCGCTGCCCACCGCGCCCGAGCATGTCGTGGTGGCCGTACCGCCGCCGCAGGTCAGGCCGCTGGTCGAGCAGGGCCTCGCGGCCGGGGCGCGCTGCTTCACCGTCATCACCTCGGGCGGCACGGGCGCGGCGGAGGAGCGGGAGCTGGCCTCGCTCGTCACGGCGGGCGGGGCGCGGCTGCTCGGCCCCAACTGCATGGGCGTCGTCGACACCACCTCGGGGCTGCGCCTGAGCTGGGGCGACTTCCCGGCGGGGGCGGTCGGCCTGGTCTCGCAGAGCGGCAACCTGGCCCTGGAGATCGGCCGGCTCCTCGCCCGCGCGGGACAGGGCTTCTCCCGCTTCGTGTCGCTCGGCAACCAGCGGGACATCGACGCGGCCGACGCCCTGGACGCGCTGATCGCCCACCCGCCGACCCGGATCGTCGCCGCGTACGTGGAGGACTTCCGGGACGGCCGGCGGCTCGCCCGCACCCTCGCGGCCGCGCACGCGGCGGGCAAGCCGGTGCTGCTGCTCACCGTCGGCCGCAGCGAGGCCTCCGGCCGGGCCGCCGCCTCCCACACCGGGGCGCTGGTCAGCACCCGGGCGACGGTGGAGGCGGTGTGCCGGGACGCGGGGGCGCTGCTCCTCGACACGGCGGGGGAGCTGGTGGACACGGCGATGTGCCTGCTGGGTGGGGCGCAGTTGGGTGAGGCCCTGGAGGTGGGCGCCCCTGGGGTGAGCGCCCTGGGCGTGGGCACCCCTGGGGTGAGCGCCCCCTCCCCCGCCGTGTCGCCCCGCCCCCTCCTGGTGGCCGTCGTCGGCGACAGTGGGGGGCAAGGGGCCCTCGCCGCGGACGCGTTGGCGGCGCGCGGGCTCGCCGTGCCCGGCCTCTCCGCGGACGCGGTCCGGGCCGTGGCCGCCGAACTCCCGCCGGGCGCGGCCTGCGGCAACCCGGTCGACCTGGCCGGGGCGGGCGAGGCCGACCTGGGCAGCTACGCCCGCGTGGTCCGCGCGCTCCTCGCCACGGGCGACGCCGACGCCGTCGTACTGACCGGCTACTTCGGGGACTACGCGACGGCCAACCCCGCGCAGGCCGACCGGGAGTGCGAGATCGCCCGTGAACTCGCGGCTGTGGCAAGGGAGTTCGGGCGTCGCCTGATCGTGCACACCATGGCGCGCGACACACCGGCCCTGGCGGTCCTTCGGGCGCACGCGGTGCCGGTGTACGAGCGGATCGAGGAGGCGGCGGTCGCGCTCGCCGGGGCGGCCCGGCTGCACACCCCGCCCGCCGCACCCCCGGAACCCGAACCCGCGGGCGCGCCGTTCGCCGTCGGGGACGGCGGCTACGAGTCCGTACGGGACCTGCTCGCCTCGTACGGACTCGGTTTCCCCGCCGCGGAGTTCGTGAGGGACGCCGACGGGGCGGCGGCCGCCGCGCACCGCACCGGCTACCCGCTGGCCTTGAAGGCGATGGGCCTGGCGCACAAGACGGAGGCGGGCGGGGTGGCGCTCGGTCTCGCCGACGAGGACGGGCTGCGCGCCGCGTTCGCCCGGATGCGCGCGCGGACGGGCGCGGAACGGTACGCGGTGGAGGCCATGGTGTCCCCGCCGTACGCGGTGGAGCTGATCGTCGGCGTACGGCGGGACCCGGCGTTCGGCCCGGTCGCGATGGTCGGCATCGGCGGGGTCACCGCGGAGCTCCTCGCGGACACGGCGGTCGCGCTCGCGCCGCTCACGCCCGAGCGGGCCCGCGCGCTGCTCCTGTCTCTGCGGCACGCGCCGCTGCTCACCGGCTGGCGGGGTGCGCCGCCGGTGCACCTGGACGCGGCCGCCGCGGCGCTGTGCGCGGTGGCACGGGCGGGCGCGGACCACCCCGAACTGTCCGAACTGGAAGTCAACCCCCTGCTGGTCCACCCGGGCGGCGCGATCGCCCTCGACGCACACGGAGTCCTCGCATGAACGATCTGACGGCGAACTCGGCCTACAGCGCCGGGGGTTGGGGCTTCACCGGCCGTACGTACATCGTGACCGGAGGCGGCAGCGGCATCGGCCGGGCGATCGCCCTCGCCCTCGCGGGGGCCGGGGCGCAGGTCGTGGTCGCGGGCCGCACCCCGGAGAAGCTGGACGAGACGGTCGCCCTGATCGAGAAGAGCGGCAGCGGCCAGGCCCTCGCCGTGCCGACGGACGTACGCGACCCGGCCGCCGTGGACGCTCTGGTGGCGGCGGCCGTGGAGCGGTTCGGCCGGCTCGACGGTCTGGTCAACAACGCGGCCGGCAACTTCGTGGCGCCCGGCATCGACCTCAGCCCGAACGGCTGGCGTGCGGTCGTCGACATCGTCCTCAACGGCTCGTACTACTGCACGCGGGCCGTGGCCCGGCAGTTGCGCGAGCAGGGCACGGGCGGCTCGGTGCTCTCGGTGATCGCGACGTACGCCTGGCACGGCCACCCCGGCACGGTGCACTCGGCCGCCGCGAAGGCCGGGGTCCTCGCCATGACCCGCACTCTCGCCGTCGAGCTGGCCCCGCTCGGCATCCGCCTCAACTGCATCGCCCCCGGCCCCACCGAGACGGAGGGCGCGGGCGCGGCGCTGTGGGCCACGGACGAGGCCCGCTCCGGGGTCCTCGCCACGGTCCCCACGGGCCGCTTCGCCGCCCCCGAGGAGATCGCCGACGCCTCACTGTTCCTGCTGAGCGAACGCTCCTCGTATCTGACGGGCGACTGTTTGACGGTGGACGGGGGGCAGTGGTTGGGGAAGCAGGTGTACGGGCGGGGCTAGCGGCGGGTTGCCACTCGGGTGCATGAGTCGATCCGCCGATTCAGCAGACAGTACGAGGCCTAAAAGCGTGGAAAGAGCGCAATGTCGTCCTGCGTCTCGACCGACCGTCGAACCATGGGGCGACGGGGCCTTGACAGGCCGGCTCCGGGAATCGATCAAGCGGAGGTTGGACATATGCGGAATGTTGCACGCGCGGCAGTCACGGCCGTCCTGGCGATCGCACTGGGATTTGTCGCAGTTCCGGCAGCAGTGGCCGACGACGACCTGACCGTGATCACCGAGAGTGGTCCGGGCGATGTCGCCCACAGCGATTTGGAGGGCGCGCAGAACGTGCAGATGTCCCAGCTGGACAAGTCCGTGAACGTGGACGACATCGTCGCGTACGTGACCGGCCAACTGGCCAACAGCTCACCCCTGTTCGAGGTCGAGGCCGCCGAGCAGGACCAAGGGGAGAACGCCTGAGCACCGTCACGAGCCCGTAGCCCCCCGGCTGCGCTCGTCCCCGTCCTTGCTGTCGGCCTCCCTCGGGGCTTCATCGCCGGGCCGGGCGTTCCTCCATGGGCCGTCGACCACCCCGCCACCCCGGGGGATTTTTTTATGTCTCGGTGTGACATGAAAATTCGAGGGGGGGTCAGGCGGCGGTGCGGGTGGGGGTGACGAGGCTGGCGAGGGGTTCGGCGGGGTGGTCGTAGTCCACGCCCACCTCGGCGAACGCGGCGGCCCATGCGCGTTCGCGCTGCAGCGGCGGCAGGGCGAGAATCCGCTCGTCCCGGAAGATCGCCCGCACTTCCGCCGCCGAGGGCGAGGTCCAGGGCCGAGCCCACGGGGACACGGGTTCCGGTTCGGGATCGGGTACGTCGGCCCGCTGGGCGGCGAGGTACTGCGCACTGTGCCGGCCGGGCCGCCGCCCCACACTGAAGCGGGCGGCCGGCCAGGACAGTACGCGGGCCAAGAGCTCGTACATGGTCAGGTGACTCCGGCTCCCGCTCCGGCCCGCAGGGCGGCGGCGAGGGCCTTGGCCGTACTGACATTGCAGCGCCCCAACTCGACCAGGGCGAACGGGCGTTGAGCCGTGTACGCGATCAGGTCCACGCCCAGGGACGGCAGGACGACGCCGGCCGCCGTGAGCGCCGCGTCCAACTCCTCACGCGCGGCCTCCGCCTGCTTCAGCAGTTCGTTCTTGTCGTGACTCACAGCAGCTCTCCTCGGGATCGGGCGTTCGCCCGAGCGGTCTCTACGCGTAGGCGCTGTTCGGAGGTGGCGGCCCGGGTGTGCTCGGGAGCGACCTCCCACTCCCGCCCGCCGAGCGCGGGCCGCAGAAACCAGCGCGTCCCCAACTCTCCTCGGAACTCACCGAGTTGGTCGCGGATCACGTCCAGGAGGAGGGTTCCGACGCGGGGAACGGGGCTTGGCATGTGGGCTGGGCACACAATTACTCCTCTCTGTAGTCAAACGACTACCGGGAGCCCTCAGAGTGACCTAGCCTCGACTCACCTTCAACTTGCGCAAACTGGTCGGAGAGTGGGGCGACTTGATGGCGAACCGCAACGAGCTGGACCCCGAGAAATCGCCAAGTGCGGCGTTCGGCCTGCTTCTTCGCAGGTTACGAGACGAGAAGGGCTGGACCCAGGACGAACTGGCGGAGCGCATTGGATGCTCCGGAACACATATTTCTGCCGTCGAAACTGGTCGGCGTCCTCCAACTACCCAGTTCGCGGCAAGTGCTGATAAGGCGTTGGGATCTGGGGACAAGCTCGTTCGCCAGAGTCGCGCCGTGAGGTATACAGCCCTGCTGGAAGGGTCCTCGGAGTACATCGCGCATGAATCACGTGCGGCAGAGGTCAGGCTCTACGAGGTCGGCGTGATCCCCGGAATACTCCAGACACCGGAGTACGCATCAACGCTCACCGCACGGGCCGTTGAGAGGGGCTCGATCACGTCCGAGCAAGGAGAGGAACGACTCTCGCTCGTCACGACGCGGCAGGCGTCTCTCCGCCGGACACCGCCGCCGCTGGTCTTCGTGGTGCTCGACGAGAGTTGTCTTAGGCGACCCGTTGGGGGACCTGCGGTCATGGGCGACCAGCTGGCACGGTTGGTCGATTTCGCCGCACTGCCGAACACCGTGTTGCAGGTCGCCCCGTTCGACATGGGTGACCGTCGACCACTCAGCCTGCCGCTGTACGTACTGACGACACCGAGCCGTTCCCTGCTCTCCTATGCGGAGTCTGCCCACAGGGGCCAGCTCGAACGGGAAACTGCTTCCGTGGTGCCTCTGTTGACGGCATACCATCAACTCCAGGCCGAAGCGCTCTCTCAAGCGGAGTCCGTGGCCATGATTAACCAGTTGAGAAAGGGCACCCCGTGACGACCGAATCCCCCCGCTGGTTCAAGTCCTCGTACAGCGAGAATGGCGGAGTCTGCGTCGAGATCGCCGCAAACCTCGTCGCCACGCACGGCGTGGTCCCAGTCCGCGACTCCAAGAACCCCGCTGGCCCCGCCCTGAACGTCCACGTTGACGCGTTCTCGACCTTCGTCGCAGGCGTCAAGGACGGCCAGCTGGGCAACCTCTGAACGTCCCAGCACCACAACGGCCCCGCCGAACCCCAGAGTTGGGGAACGGCGGGGCCGACGGCTACGAGGAGGACGTACAGATGACGACCGAAGCCCCGAACTGGTTCAAGTCCTCGCACAGCAGCAACGGCGGCGACTGCGTAGAGGTCGCCACCAACCTCGCCACCACCCGCGGCACAGTCCCCTTACGTGACTCCAAGAACCCCACCGGCCCCAACCTGCACGTCCACCCCGACGCGTTCTCGACCTTCGTCGCGGGCGTCAAGGACGGCCAGCTGGGCAACCTCTGAACGTCCCAGCACCACAACGGCCCCGCCGCACCCCCGAGTTGGGGTACGACGGGGCCGCCCGGCAGAGCTAGCCCTCCCTGTCCCTCCGCGCCTTCGAGCCCAGCGCGTGGAAGACAAGACCCACCACCAGGAACAGCGCCAGCGGCACCACCTGCGTCAACGTGTACGCAAGACGCTCGCCCGCGAAGGACTCCGGCAACGAATCCGCCGGGGAACCGTCCGTGCCGAACCAGCCCACGCCGAAGCCCGGCCAGATCAGCACCACGACGGTGAACGCGACGAACCCGGTCGACAGCAGCGTCACCAGCCACACGCCGAAGCGGCCGCCGGGCACGCTGTACGGCCGGTTCACGTCCGGGTACTTGCGGCGCAGCACCAGCAGGCTCGGGAACGTGATGACGTACGAGATGAACGTGGTGCTGATCGTCAGGCCGAGGCCCGCGGCGAAGTACTTCTCCCCGTCGCCCTCGGTGAGGTTGAGCGCGATGACGAACAGCAGCGACGCGAGCACCGCGGAGAGCATGTTGACCCGTACCGGCGTGCCGCGCTTCTCGGAGATCACGCCGAGCCAGGCCGGCCCCGCACCGTCCGCGCACGCGACGGCCTGCGCGCGGTGGGCGCCCATCGCCCAGGCGACGCCGCTGGTGAGCAGGCCGATGATGAGGCCCGCGGCGGCGATCCCGCCGAACACCGCGCCTGCCCCGGTGAGGGTGACGGTGCCGTCGGCGGCGATGGAGCCCCCGTAGACCGTGAACACGGACTTGCAGGCGTCGATGAAGCCGCCGAGGCTACCGATGTCGTCGCTGGGCAGCACGAAGAGGATGCCGAGGATGGGCATTCCGTACAGGAACAGCGAGGCGACGCCGGAGCGGAGGATGGCGAGGGGGATGTCGCGGCGCGGGTTCTTCATCTCCTCGGAGGCGGAGGAGGGCAGTTCGAAGCCGACGAAGTTGAAGATGAGGACGGGGACGAGGGCGACGAAACCGACGTAGGTGGGTGTGAACTCGCCTGCGGGCAGGGGGTGTACGCCGTTCTGGAAGGCGAAGACGACGACGGAGACGAGGAAGAAGCCGAGCAGCACGATCCGCGCGAGTGCCCCGGCGATCGGCACCCACTTGCCGACGCGCACGGACTGTACGACGGTCAGCGCGCCGCCCCAGATGAAGACGAGGCCCGCGACGTACTTCCACAGGCCGGGCAGCGGCGTGAAGAACTCCTCCCAGGTGGAGATGGCGATGATGCACAGACTGCCGCCCACCCACACGGGGTTGGATATCCAGTACAGGATCTGGTTGACGCCCGCGGTGAGCCGCCCGAAGGCGAGCCGGGTCCACACGTAGGGGCCGCCCTGCACGGGGAAGGCGGAGCCGAGTTCGGCGACGAGCAGCCCGTACGGCAGGAAGAACGCGACGGCGAGGATCGCCATCCACGTCAGGCCCTGCGGGCCCTGGGCGGCGACCGAGCCGATGGTGTCGAGGCCGACGAGCGTGCAGATGAGGAAGAACAGGACGTCGAGGCGGCGCAGGTCCTTGCGGAGCCGGCCGCGTTGCTCGCCCCAACCCTCGGAGAGGTCGGGCGCCTCGGCGGCGGCTGCGTCGGCTGCCCCTGTCACAGGGGTGGAAGGTGCTTGGGTCACGGATTGACTCCTACGGCGGCGGTAGGGGGAGTTCGTATGCGTGCGGGGGCGACTCACCTTGCTGACTGCTGACTGCTGACTGAACGGCCAGTCAGTAAAGGGGACTGTGGACCCGGCGCGGCACGCTGTCAAGAGATCACGCACGCCCTGGTACGGCCTCCCCCCGCGCCGGTACCGGCCGCCCCGGCACCGGCCGCCCGGAGCCGGGCGGCCCGTGTGTAGGGTTGCGGCGTGGCACGAGTCCGGTTGAGCGTGGAGCAGCGGCGCGAGGAGATCCTGCGCGCGGCCGTGGAGCAGATCGATACGCGCGGCGTGAGCGCGGTGCGCATCGCCGACGTGGCCTCGGCGCTCTCCGTCAGCAACGCCCTGGTCCTCTACCACTTCGCGACGAAGGAGAAGCTCGTCGCCGCCGCGTACGCTTTCGCCGCCGAGGGCGACCTGGCCCATCTGCGGAAACTCCTCGGCCGCCGCACGACGGCGCTGCGCCGCCTGCGCGCGGCGGTCCGGTGGTACGCGCCGACGGGGCAGGCCAAGGGCTGGAGGGTGTGGATCGAGGGCTGGGCGGCCTCGCTGCGCGACCCGGCGCTGCGCGATGTGGCGCGCGAACTCGACCAGGAGTGGAAGGCGGCCCTCGCCGAGGTCATCGCGGAGGGCGTGGCGGCCGGCGAGTTCCACTGCGACGATCCGCAGGCCACGGCCTGGCGCCTGACGGCCCTCCTCGACGGCCTCGCCGTCCAGATGACGGCGTACGCGGGCTCGTTGCCCCGTACGACGATGCTGCGCTGGACGGATGAGGCGCTGGCGCGTGAACTGGGCGTGGATCAGGCGGAGTTGACGGGGGTGCGGCGCGGGCAGAGCGTCCCTCGCGGGGCGTCGTCGGCCGCGGGCTGAGACCGCTCCTGGCCCGCCGCCGTGGCAGACTCGGCCCGAGCGGGGGAAAGGAGGGGGACGTGGGGTCGTCGGAGTTGCTCATCGTCCTGGACCGGGACGGCGGTACGCCGCTGCAGCAGCAGGTGTGCGACCAGGTCACCGCCCTGGTGCGGTCGGGTCAGCTGCGGGCGGGCGACCCGCTGCCCGCGTCGCGCGAACTCGCCCAGCAGCTCGCTGTGTCCAGGACCGTCATCACCCGCGCCTACGAACTCCTGCGTGCCCACGGCATCCTCACCGCCCGGCGCGGCTCCGGCACCAGAATCGCAGGCCTCGCGGGCAGCGCCGCCCCACCCCGGGCCGGGGTGCGGGCTCCCGGCACAGCACCCCCGGCGCTCGCCCCGCAGCCGCCGAGGGCCACGGACGGCGGGGACGCGCTCTGGCAGCCCTGGGAGCCGCCGCCCACGCATCACCCCGGCACCGCACTCGACTTCCGGCACGGCACCCCGGCGCTCGCGGACTTCCCCGTCGCCCGCTGGCGGCAGTCCCTGCACGACGCGTACGGGCGCGCCGATGTCGCCGCGCTCGGCTACGGCCCGGCCGAGGGATCGCTCACGCTGCGGAGGGAGATCGCCGCTCTCGTCCGGCAGAGCCGGGCTCTCAGCGCCTCCCCCGACCACATCATGGTCACCGGCGGCGCCACCCAGGCCCTGGACATCCTCGTCCGGATGCTGGTCGAGCCGGGTGACGTGGTGGTGATCGAGGACCCCAGCCACACGGTGCTGCGCCAGGTCTTCGGCTGCTCCGAGGCTGTCGTGGTGCCCGTCCCCGTGGACGAGGAGGGGCTGCGGGTGGCGGACATCGACGCCTGTGTGCAGGCCCAGGGACACGATCCGGGGCGGGTGAAGCTGGTGTATGTGACGCCGTCGCACCAGTTCCCGACCGGGTTCATCATGTCCGAGGGGCGGCGGCGCCGACTCCTGGAGTGGGCGTACGCGCATGAGGCCACGGTCCTTGAGGACGACTACCACAACGAGTTCACGTTCTCCGAGGCGCGGCTGCCCGCGCTGGCCGCCGAGCGGCACCGGGACACGGTCGTCTACGTGGGCAGCTTCAGCAAGACGCTCTTCCCCGCCCTGCGGATCGGCTATGCGGTACTGCCACCGCATCTCGTGCGGCCCTTCCTCGGCGTCAAGTGGATCACCGACAGGCTGACGCCCACAGTCGCCCAGGAGGCACTCGCGGACTTCATCTCCACCGGCGCGTACGCCCGCCACATCGGCCGTATGACTCGCCTCTACCGGCAGCGCCGACGCCGCCTCCTGGAGGCCTTGTACGAGCACTTCGGCGCCGAGGTGCGTATCTCCGGGGAGGCGGCGGGCCTGCACGTCCTGGTCACCCTCATCGGTGCGCGCGGCGTCCCGGAGGACGAGATCGCGCGCCTGGCCGCCGCACGCGGGGTCCGGATCTACCCCGCGTCCGGCTATTTCGTCCAGGACCCGCCGACCGAGCCCACGTTCCTGATGGGATACGCCGCCCTGCCCGTCCCCCGTATCACCGAGGGGGTCGCCCTGCTGGCCGCCGCGGTGCGCGAGGCGACCGGTCGGCGTTAGGACCTGGTTCGGATCCGGCCTGATCCGGAAGAGACACCCCCTAGGGCTCCGTGAAGCGCGGGCGGTGGAAGCGGGCCAGGTGAGCGTGGGGCACGGTGCAGTCGAAGTGGGCCTTCGCCGTGCGACCGTCACCGGACAGGGCGTCCGAGTACGCGGTGGACTGCGTCGGGTCCAGCGGGAAGCCCTCCCTGTCCGGCAGCACCGAGACGTCCCGGTCCGCCTGCAGCCGTGTGGTCATCGCCCACCACAGGTCCGCGTCCGACTCCAGGTCGACGTCCTCGTCCACGGAGACGACCAGTTTGGCCATCCGGAACTCCTCCAGGACCGTTTCGGCGGCCTTGCGCACCGCCTCGTCGTCGGCGGCCGACCGCTTGGCCCGCCACTGGATCACCACCATGAGCTGACCGCCGCCCGCGGTGTGGCAGTGCACCGCCTTGGCCGGCGCGCCCTGGCTCCGCAGCCGGCCGAGTACTGCCGCCTCCATGCCGAAGCCGAGCAGTACGGACTGCTCGTGCCCCGGCCCCGAGACCGTCTGCAGGATCGCTCCCTCCCGTGCCGTGATCCCGGTGATCCGGACGGTGGGCAGCGCGGGGTGCGCCCGGCCCTGGTAGCCGAGGAACTCCGGTGTGGCGGCGGGGCCTTGCGGGTTCTCCGGGACCGTGCCGGGCAGCAGCTCGCCCTCCAGGACGTACTCGGCGTGCGCGATGCACTCCGCGTCGACCGTCCGGCAGGACGTCAGCTCGACCGGGGCGCCGCCCAGCGCGCCCCCCACGGCCAGTTCGTCGACTTCCCGCGGAACCAGGGAGGTCGGGCAGCAGGAGGAGAGCAGCACGGCGGGGGCCAGGCCCAGGTGGATCGCGACGGGCAGTGGCCGGCCGAGGCGCTGGGCCGCGCGGTGGGCGGCCTCCAGGTCCCGGCCCGGCACCATCCAGATGGACAGCAGGTCCGGGCCCTGTACGCACAACCGGTGGACCGAGAGGTTGCGTACCCCTGTCTCCGGATCGGTCGCCAGAACCGCGCCGAGCGTCAGATACGGGCCCGCGTCCGCGTCGGTGAGAACCGGGACCGGAAGCGCCGTGAGATCGGGCGCAAGTTCCGTGCGGCCGGGGAGCTTTGCGTCGCGGACCTTCACCGGCGGCAGGGGCGAGGCGACCGCGTCGAGCAGCCGGTACGGCAGTTCCGACGGAACCGTCCCGAGCAGCGCGGCCGCCCGGCGGCGAGTGCCGTACAGGCCGATGAGCACGGCCCGCGCTTCGCTGCCCGCGGCGTCGGGGGTGACCCGCTCGAAGAGGACCGCGGGGCCCGGACCCGTCGGTGGCGGGGCGGGCGTCCCGGCCCACTTCGCGTACCGGGAGGAGACCCCGAACCTGGCCGGGACCTCCTCCCGCTCGCGCACCAGCTCACCGGGCAGGGAATCGAGCCCGGCGAGCGCGGTGCGGAGATCCGCGGGGCGGCGGCGAGTCATGCCGCGCCCTCCGGAACCGTGGCAGCCGGCCGGAGGGCGCCCTCTGCGGCGGCCGCCCGCCGCTCGGCGAGCAGATCGAGCTGAAGCTCGGTCAACTCGGCGATGAGCGTGCGGTAGGTGGCCTCGGCGATGCCGGGCGGCATGCCCGACTCGTCCGCGAGCCGACGCACCTTGGCGATGACCTGCTCCACCCGGCCGGGCGAGCGCACCGTCTCCTCGTCGCGCTTGTGCACGGTCAACTCCCGTACGACGCGGGTGCGTTCCGCGAGCATCGCGACGATCTGCCGGTCGAGCCCGTCGATGGAGCCGCGCAGTTCGTCGATCCGTTCCGCCCCGGTCATGACGCGGGCACCTCGTCGATGACGTACACGACGGTGGGCTCCGCGTCGGAGCCCTGCGAGCGATGGCGCTCGTCCCCCGGGATGACGAAGCCCATGCCGGGGCGGCACGGCACGGAACGGTCGTCGAAGTGGATGGTGAACTCGCCCTGCAGGACATATCCCTGGTGGCCGCGCTCGCACCACTCCTTCTCGTCGAAGCCGGCGGGGAGCTCCATCAGGCGCACCCGCAGACCTCCGGTGTACGCGATCTTCACCCGGCCGTCGGCGCCGGGCTTGTGCCACTTCTCCCAGGGGATGTCGTCGAAGTCGATGCCGACGAGCGCGGGGGTGGTGGTCATGGGCAGAGCTCTCCTCAAGACGTTGTTGTGTGATGCGTGAAAGCCGGGTGCGTCATCCGCGTCAGGACGCCGAACGCACCTGTGTCATCCGCTCGTTGCGGTCGTGCAGGGGAAGCACCGGGCCCCCGGTGGCCGCCTGCGCCTTGCGCAGCAGCAGAGCCATGTCGATCATCCTGTGGGTCATGCGGGCCAGTGCGTCCAGACCCTCGCTGTCGTTCAGGCCCGGCTCCCGCGACGTGTTGCGCAGCATCGCGGGAAAGCCGCTGCCCGCCAGGATCATCCGGTTGAGCAGCAGATTGTCGACGAGTTGGTGGTGCACCGCGGCGTCGCTGTAGCGGCGGCACGTGACGATGATGCCGCCGACTTTGTTCGCAAGGGGCCGTTCGAAACGCAGATATCCGACGCCCGCCCGCTCGATGAATATCTGCATGAGATGGGCGAGACCGAAGCCGTGCACCGGCACGGCATAGATGATCCCGTCGGCCTTTTTCATCTCCTCGACGATGGCAGGCATATCGTCGGGAAGGGCGCACGGGATCGTCCGGTTGTTGCAGTCACCGCACGGGCTGCACGGCGAGATGCGGTAGTCGCGCAGGTGCACCGTGCGGAATACGGCGCCTCGCGCCCGCACCAGTTCACCCGCGTGTTCAAGCGCCAGATCCGTGTTTCCGCCGGCCCGCTCGGACCCCGATATCCCGAGAATGACAGGCTGTTCCTTGCGAATTCCTTGCATGACTTTCCCCCCAGTAAGTCTTTCGCCGGGGCGGGCCCACCGGGCCCGCCCCTCCCCCGTACCGGTCAGTCCTTGAGCTTCCCGGCGAAGTAGTCGATGTAGGCCTGCATGTCGAAGTGGCCGTGCCCGGAGAGGGAGAACAGGATGCTCTTCTCCTCGCCGGACTCCTTGCAGGCGAGTGCCTCGTCGATGGCTGCCCGGACGGCGTGCGTGGACTCCGGCGCCGGCACTATGCCCTCGTGCCGGGCGAAGGTGACCCCCGCCTCGAAGCAGGCGGTCTGCGGGACGGCGCGGGCCTCCAGGTGGTCGAGGTCCTTGAGTGCGCTGATGATCGGGGACATGCCGTGGTAGCGCAGACCACCCGCGTGGATGCTCGGCGGCACGAAGTCATGTCCGAGGGTGTGCATCTTGGTGAGCGGAGTCATGCCCGCGGTGTCACCGAAGTCGTAGTCGTACTTCCCTTCGGTCAGCGTCGGGCAGGACGACGGCTCGACGGCGATGGCGCGCACGGACCGCCCGCCGCGCAGCTGTTCGCCGAGGAAGGGGAGGGCGAGTCCGCCGAAGTTGGAGCCGCCGCCCGCCGCGCCGATCACGATGTCCGGGTAGTCCTCGGCCAACTCCATCTGGAGCTGGGCCTCCTGGCCGATGATCGTTTGGTGCATCAGCACGTGGTTGAGCACGGAGCCGAGCGCGTACTTGGCGGTGCCGCCGCTGGTGACCGCCGCCTCCACCGCCTCGGAGATGGCGAGGCCGAGACTTCCGGGGGAGTTCGGGTCGGCGGCGAGCGCCGCGCGGCCGGCCTCGGTGAGTTCGCTGGGGCTCGCGGTGACGCTGGCGCCGAAGGTCTCCATCAGCCCACGCCGGTAAGGCTTCTGCTGGTAGCTCACCTTGACCATGTAGACCTCGCAGACGAGGCCGAAGTACTGGCAGGCGAGGGAGAGGGAGCTGCCCCACTGTCCCGCGCCGGTCTCGGTGGTGAGCCGCTGCACACCCGCCTGCTTGTTGTAGTACGCCTGCGGGATGGCGGTGTTGGGCTTGTGGCTGCCGGCCGGGCTGACGCCCTCGTTCTTGAAGTAGATACGGGCTGGGGTATCAAGCGCCTTCTCCAGGCGGCGGGCTCGCACCAGGGGGCTGGGCCGCCACTGCTTGTACACGTCGAGGACTGCGCCGGGGATGTCCACCTCGGCGTCGGTGGAGAACTCCTGGGCTATCAGCTCTGCGGGGAACAGCGGCTCCAGGTCGGCCTCGGTGAGGGGTTCCCGGGTCGCGGGGTGCAGCATCGGCTCCAGCGGCTTGGGCAGGTCCGCGGCCACGTTGTACCAAGTGGTGGGGATGCGGTCTTCGGACAGCAGAAACTTCGTCTGGGACATGAGCACTTTCCTGTGAGTGGAGCGGATCAGGTGCGGTCGAAGGGACGACCGCAACAGGTTGTCGGACGAGGCTAGGGCCTGTCGTTTGGATCAGGCCGGATCTGGTCGGCGGTGCCGTTCGGTCGAGTTGAGCGGGGTCTGGTGCGTGCAGCTGCAAGGCGGAGGAGGGCGTCAACGCGGAGCGTTGGCAACCGACGACAACACCGCAGATGTGCGTGCCAGACCCCGCGACCCCGGCAAGATCCAAACGGCAGGCCCTAGTTGTGAGGGCTCACTGCGTCCGCCGCCCGGTCGGCGGTGGATGCAGTGGCGGGTTCGGTGCCCTTCGCGGGGGCCGACGGCCTGATCCGCATCAGCGCGTACACCGCCATGCCGGCCAGTGGCGCCGCGAAGAGCGTGAAGAAGACGGGCTGGTGGCCGTGCGACGTCCAGATGACGCCGAGGCCGACCGGGACGACGAGCCGGACGAGGCCGAGCACGAAGCCGTTGAGCGCCATGAAGCTGCCGACGCGGCGCTCGTCGACATGGTCGGCGACATACGTGGGCACGACGACGGACACGATGATCTCGCCGAGTGTCCACACCGCTGTGGCGAGCAGGATCGCCGGCAGCGAGAACGCGAAGACGATCACGGCGAGACCCAGCGACCACAGCAGTCCCGCGACGAGCAGCAGAGGCTTCGTGCCGCACTCCCGGATGTGTTTCTCCAGGACGAGGCCGAAGGTCACCACGATGACGCTGTTGATCGTGTAGACGATGCCGACCATGCCCGCCGAGGCGTGCAGCACGGTCGTCACGGCGAGCGGCAGCGCGTATTCGAGGCCGATCAGCGGTACGACGTAGAAGAAGGAGGCCAGGACGAGCAGCAGCACGTGGCTGTGTCCGAGGGCTCCCGAACTCCCCTTCGTCTTCCGGCTGTCGGCGCCGCGCCTCCGGTCCTTCGGCACCCAGACCGCGATCATCGCCGCGCAGGCCAGGCCCGCGACGATGTTCCCCGCGAACATGACGTGATACGAGTACGCCGCGGCGACTCCGCCGAGGAGCGGACCGATGCCCATCCCCAGGTTGTTGCCGACGTAGCTGATCGTGTAGGCGAACGGGCGCTGTTCGGGCGTGGTCAGATCGGCGACGAGAGTGTTAGACGCCGGGCTGAACATGCCCATACCGACCAGGGCCACGAAGAGCAGCCCCGCGTAGGTCCACGGAGGGCCGTCGAGGACGGCGAGACCGAGGTAGCCGGCCGCGTTGAGGAGCAGCGCGGTGAGCAGCGCCGTGCGGCGACCGCGCAGATCGCAGAGGGGCCCGCTGAGCAGACTGCCGACGAGGAGGCCGGTGCTGCCGACCGAGATGAGCAGCCCCGCCTCGCCGGGGCTGAGGTCCTTGCCGCGCACCAGGTAGACGGCGAGCAGCGGGAAGACGAACATTCCCGCGCGGTTCACGAACGAGGCGAGGAAGAGCACGCGCAGCGCGAACGGCAGTTCCTTGAATCGCGTCCACCACATGGCTACGCCTGCTCGGTCGCGACGCGGAACGCGTCCCGTACGGTCTTGAAGCGGGCCCGCACATCCTCGAAGTCGGTGCCCTCGCACACGTACCAGCCGAGAACGTCGTTGGAGCGGGTCGGCGGGGCGAGGACGTCGCCGACGTTCTTCCACACGTCGGCGTCGAGGACCGCTTCGAGTGCCGTCAGCTCGGCGGGCGTGGTGATGGCGGTGATCCGGCCGAACTCGCCCGAGGCCAGGTACTCGGTGCCGATCTCCGGTCCGAGGCGCGCCGCGGGCCGGTGCTGCGGGTCGAGTTCGAGCCTGCACCACTCGCCCGCGAGGTTGATGCCGCGTCCCGCCTCGATGGCCGGCACGATCGAGCCGCCGCCCGCGCGTGCGCCCGCCTCGCCGAAGACGACCTCGCCGTCGTCGAGCAGGAAGAACTCGGCGTGCACGACTCCGGTGCTCAGACCGAAGCCGCGCAGCACCACCGCGTTCAGCTCCAGGATCCGCTGCTCGTGCGGGGACAGGTCGTGCTTGCGGGAGATGGTGCCGCCCGGCTCGTCGCGGTACTCCAGGATGGAGTACGTGTACTGGGAGAGCTGCTCGAAGACGACCTCCCCCGCCTGGAACAGCGAGTCCACGTGGAACTCGGTTCCGCGGATGAACTCCTCGACCCGGTACTCGTGGCGGTCGTCGCCCATCTCCTCCCAGACGCGGTCCAGTTCCTCGCGGCTGTCCACCCGATAGGTGTCGCCGCAGGCCCAGCCCGCGTACGGCTTGATGACGACGGGATAGCCGACCTCGTCGGCGAACTCCGCCACGGCGCCGACGGTGTCGGGGCGGCAGGAGCGTGCGACCGGCACGCCGAGTTCCTCGGCCCTGCGGTGCATCACGTTCTTGTCGCGGAAGTTGAGCGCCTGGTCCGGGGTGAGGCCGGGGATCCCGTGGTCCCTGCGGCTGCGGCTCGCCGGGAGCACATCGCCTTCGAAGAGCGGAAAGATCCGTTCGATGCGGTGCTCGGCGACGATCTGGTCGACCGCGGCGCGTACGGACGCCGTGTCCTCCAGATCGGCGTGGTACTGGCGCAACCCGTGGGCTTCGGGGGCTTCTTCGCCGGTGGGCAGCAGTACCACCGTTTCGACGCCGAGGTCGGTGGCGGCTTCGACGACGCTGCGCAGCTGGGCGGCGTAGCGTCCTGCGGCGGGCCGGTAGACCACCAGGATCGATCGGTTCATGCGGGGCTCCTCGTGCGAGTGGTGTGGGTCCTGCGCGGGTGGCGTGCCGCTCAGCGGGCCGTCACGGCCGACGGGGCGCCGAACAGCTCCCCGGCCGGCGTGGACCGGTCGAGCACCAGCGGCCGTCCCGACTCGACTCCGAGGTCGGCGAGGGTTTCCGTGATCTGGCCGAGTACCCGCTCGACGTCGTCACGGCCGGCCTCGTGCACCGACTCCACGGTGAGCAGGATCCGGCGCCGTCCGAGGTCGGTCTTGACGAGGTCGCCCTGCCGCCAGTTCCAGCGGCGTGAATGCGCGCGCCCGTGCCGGTCGGCGTAGACGACCTCGCCCGGTTCGGGCTGCTCGGGCTGCTCGGGCGCACCGAGCGGAAGGTACGTCTCAGCGCCGTGGGCGAGGCGGACGTCCAGCTCGCCCTCGATGTCGCCGACGTCGCAGGACGCCACCGGGAGTTGACTGTCGAGGGACACGGCGTTGCACAGGTCCACCAGGGAGTTGATCCGCGGCAGCCGGTCGCCCTTGGCCACTCTGCGCAGGATCGACTCGGCGGCGCAGGGGAAGCGGTTGGGGTTGACGTCGACCGCCCGGTAGGCCTCCCGCCAGGCGGCGATCGCGGGCAGCGCCGAGACGTCCGCCTTGGTGAGCTGCGCGGCGTGCAGAGCGTCCTCGGCGGCGGTGAGCTGCCGGGCCACCGCCGGGGCGTCCTTGACCACGTCGACGTCCGGCAGGGCGATCAGGCCGAGCACATAGCCGGGAACGCGCTCCGACAGCCGCGCGTCGATGGTGACGGTCAGGGTGCGGGTGCCGGTGGAGGGGCTGTCCATGGAGGCTTGATCCTTCATTTCCGTGTCGGTGTCGTTGTCGGTGTCGTGGCGGTCGGCGGCGTCGATGGCCGAGTCGCTGATCCGCGGTCGACTTGATCGACAGTAGGGACGGTCGGGGATGCCGGTTGTGGCCAATCTCCGGGAATTCCGGGAGGCCACTTGGTGCGGCCGCCTCGCTGGTCGAAGCCTCGTTCAGCTGGTTCTTCAGCTGGTTCTTCAGCTGGTTCTTCAGCTGGTTCTTCAACTGGTTCTTCAACTGGTTCTTCAACTGGTTCTTCAGCTGGTTCTTCAGCTGGTTCTCTCCGCCGGTTCGGACCGTTCGGGAGCCTTCGCGGCCGGTTCGGCCTGCCCGGCCGGCCCCTTCGCCCGTACACCGATGAGGGCCGTCGCCACCGCGAGGGCCGCAAGACCCGCCCCGTACGGGCCGAGTCGGTCGAGGCCGTCGGGTCCGCCATGGGCTGTCACCAGCCCGCCGATGAACCCGCCCAGCGAGATGCCCGCGAAGGTGGCGGACGAGTTCAGGGACAGCAGCAGCGGCCCCGAGGCGGGTGCGATCGTGAACAGCCGGTGCTGCTGCGGCGGTTGGGTGGCCATCGCGGTGAACCCCCACGCCGCCATGGCGATCACCGCCGTCAGCAGCCTGTCCCGGGTCAGCGGCAGCGTCGCCAGGACCGCGGCGAGCCCCGCGACCGAGCCGAGCAGCACGGGAGTCGGGCCCCACCGGTCGGTGGCGCGCCCGCCCAGCATCGTGCCGCCCACCGCGAGCACCCCGAAGACGAGGAGCAGCAGCGCGAGGGTCGTACCGTCGCCGTCGGTCGCGGGTGTGAGGACCGCGCCGATGTACGTCAGCGTGAGGTACCCGCCGGTCATGAACGACAGCGTGGTGAGCACGGTGAACAGCACCCGCGCATCACGTACCGGAGCGAGCCGGGCCGCGAGCCCCGGGGCGGCGGGCAGCCGCACCTCGGGCAGCCCCACGGCCACGGCCCCGGCACACAGCGCGCCGAGCCCGGCGAGCAGCCAGAACGTCGACCGCCAGCCCGTGTCGGCGGCCAGCCATGTCCCGAACGGCACGCCCGCGACGGTCGCGGCGGAGAGCCCGCCGAGTACCACGGCCATGGCCCGCCCGCGCCGCTCGGGGGCGGACAGGGCGGCGGCGGACGCGGACGCCGCGGGGATGTAGAGGGCGGCTCCCGCGGCGGTCACGACCCGGGCGGCGAGCAGCGGGGCGAGGCCCGGCGCGACCGCGGAGGCCGCGTTGCCGAGGGCGAAGACCACGAGGGAGATCACCAGAACGGTGCGCCGCCGCAGGCGCCCGGTGAGGGCGCCGAGCACCGGCGCGAGGACGGCGTAGGTGAGCGCGAACACCGTGCTCACCCACCCCACTTCGGCGAGGCTCGACGTCAGGTCCCGCGCCACCTCCGGCAGCACCCCGGCCACCACGAAGGTGTCGGTCCCGATGGCGAAGGCGCCGACAGCGAGCACCGGAAGCACGGGCAGGATCGATCGGGTACGGGCCATCACGCGGCCCCTGCCTGGACGCGGGTGCGGAACGCGTCGGCGTCGCCCGCGACGGCGGCGCCGCCGAGCAGCACCAGTTCGATGGCTCCGGGCCGGCTCAGGACGCTGATGTCCTGCGCCGGATCGCCGTCCGTCACGACCAGGTCGGCGAGCCGGCCCGCCTGAACCGTTCCCGCGGTGTCCCCACGCCCCGCGAGCCGCGCCCCGTTGGCGGTGGCCCAGGTCAGCACGGTCGGGGCGGGGATGCCCGCCATGGTCACGTACAGCTCCAGCTCCTTGGCGTACGTGCCGTGCGGGGTCCAGGCGAAGCCGAAGTCGTCACCTGCCACGACCGGGATGCCGAGGTCCACCATGAGCGGCAGGATGCGCAGCGTGTTGGCCACCTCGGCCTCGAACTCCAGGGTTTCCAGATACTCCGTGGTCTTGCCGTGCTCGGTCCCCGTGGACAGCAGCATGTGCGGCTGGTAGAGGCTCGGCACCACGAAGATGCCGCGTTCGGCGATCGCTTCGAGGGCCGCGTCGTCGGCGTACGTGGCGTGGTCGATGACGTCGACACCGGCGGCGATCGCGTTGCGGATGCCCTGCAGGCCGCGCGAGTGGGCCCGCACCTTGGCTCCGTGCTCGTGTGCCGTGCGCGCCGCGACGACCAACTCCTCCGCTGTGAAGAGGAGTTCGTGGGAGCGGCCGTTGGGGAAGGTGTCGTCGCCCGACGAGAAGACCTTGACGATCTCCGCGCCCTGCTCGATCTCCCCGGCGACGTACTCCGCCATCTCCTCGGGGGTGTCCGCGAGGCGCATCAGGTCGGACGGGATGCGCTTCTTGACTTCGGGGTTGCGGCGCTCTGGCGGCCCGGACACCATCAGGTCCCGGCTGCACGGGGTGATCCTGGGGCCGAGGAGGCGCCCGGAGTCGACGGCCCTGCGCAGCGCCATGTCGATGCCGGAGACCGAACCCGCGCCGACGAAGGCCGTGTAGCCGAGGCCGAGGAGGTTGGTCGTGTTCTCCGCGGCGGCCAGGGTGACCTCGGGGACGGAGTGCTTGAAGAGCATCTCCCGCCCGTCGAGGACGTTCAGATACGCGATGTGCGTGTGTCCGAGGGTCATGCCGGGCATCACGGTGCGCCCGTCGAGGTCGAGCACGTCGACCTCGGGTGAGTGCAGCGGAGCGAGGTCCTCGGGCAGGACCGCCTCGATCCGGTCGTCCTCCAACAGCACACTGCGGCGCGGCAGGGAGGCCCGTCCCAGGCCCTCCTGGACGGTGGCGCGGTGAAGCAGGGTTTTGCGTGACACGTCGAGTCTCTCCTGTGCTCGATCGATGGCGTACGGCTGTCGCTCGCCGACGGTCGTACGCCGACGGTGCGACGGCGCCGACCAGCCGGCGGTGCGATGGCGCCGACCAGCCGGCGGTGCGATGGCGCCGACCAGCCGGCGGTGCGATGGCGCCGACTAGGCGACGGCGCTGGGTGCTTCGGCCTCCTCCGCACGGCCGAAGAGCGTCCAGACGATCTCCGCGCCGGGCCGTCTGGCCAGCCAGCGCAGACCCTGCACCCGCACACCGGGTGCGTTGGTGACCGCGAGTTCGGCGCCGCCCGCGGCGACGATCTCGGCGGCGTGCTGGGTGGAGGCGGCGTCCACCCAGGTGACCTCGCGGTCGCGCAGCTCCTGCGGCACCACCTCGGCGTAGACCCGGCGGACCTCCCACATGGCCGCGACGGTCACGGGACCGTCGCCGCGTGCGGGCGCCTCGTCGGACGCGGCGGCGACCCCGTACTCGGGCGTCGCCTGCGCGAAGAACGCCTGGAGCCGCAGGGACCGGTGCCAGTGGAAGCGGGTGATTCCCTGGTAGGCACTGGGTACGAGCGCGAACTCGACGTGCCCGCCGAGGAGTTGGTCGAGGACGTCGTCGAAGGTGGTGAACAGTTCGACGGAGAGTCCGTGCTCCGCCGCGAGGAAGCGGGCGGCCAGATCACTTGAGGTCCCGGCCGGGCCGAGCGTGCCCAGGCTGGTTCCCGGCCGCGCCGCCCACCGCCCGGTCAGTCTGCTCCATCGCGCGGTGTACTCCTCGGCGAACGCCCCGAGCGACGGCGGGGCCGCGGCGTCAGTTCTCATAGCCACGGTTCGCCGCCATCCTCTGGGCCACCTCGGTCTCGTGGTCGGGCGCGCTGCGCCGGTCCACGATGCGTGCGGCCTTCCAGCTGACGAAGGCCCCTGTGCTCACGATCGGGTCGAGCCCGTCGCTGAGTTCGACGGTGACGGGCACGCCGAGGGCGTCCACGGCGCGCCTCCGTACCGTGTCGGTGAGTGCTGCGGCGTCCTCGACCAGGCCGTTGAGCAGTTCGAGGTGCACGGTCAGACGGTCCTGGCCTTCGGCGTCCCGCTCGATCACCACCTGGTAGCCGGCGGATCCGGTGACCTCGGTCATCACGGCCGTCTCGATCTGCCCGGCGGTGAACTGCCGCCCGCCGAGGTCGAGCCGGTCCAGGGTGCGCCCGACGATGCGTACGAGATCGCCCGGCATCTCGCAGTCGCAGTCGGACTCCTCGACGACGACCGCGTCGCCCGTGCGGTAGCGGACGAGTGGCTTCACGCCGTCCACCAGCATGGTGACGGTCAGTTCGCCGCTGCCGCGGGGCCCGTGGGTCTCGTCGGTCTCCGGGTCCACGACCTCGACGAGGTAATTCGTCTGGGAGAGGTGCATCCGCTTGTTGCGGCAGGCCGTCGCGATGACGAAAGCCTCCTGCGACCCGTAGAGGATGTTGTAGACGTCCGCGCCCCAGACGCTCTCCAGGTTGTGCGCGAGCGCCGGCGTGCACATCTCGCCGGTGACGAGCAGCAGCTTGACGGAGAAGTCACGTCGGAGGTCGTAGCCGAAGTGCTGGGCTGCCTTGGCAAGGGTCAGTGCGACTCCGGGCGTGCAGCAGATCACTTCGAGTTCGAGGTCCTGCATCAGTTGCAGGGCCTTCTCGAAGCCGATGACCGGTGAGTACGGCCAGATCTTGGCGTTGAGCGAGCCGACGTTGCGGGCGATGTCACCGAGGGTGTCCCCGAACGAGTGCACCTCGGTCGGGCCCATCAGGCCGATGCGCGGGGCGTGTTCGCCGAAGTGGTGGCGGAAGATCGACGCCCAGGACTCGGTGATGTGCGCGTTGCTCGCCACGATCTCGCGCCCGTCTCGCGGGCACGGCGTCGCCCGGCCGGTGGTGCCGGTCGTCTCGTAGAAGAAGAGGGCGTCGGCGAGCGGCCTGCTGAGGACGTCGAGCATCTCCTCCCGCAGGTCGGCCTTGGTGGTGAAGGGCAGTGCCGTGAGGTCGTCCGGGGTGACCGCGGCCAGGTCGACGTCCTTCAAGTGCCGCGCGTAGAACGGCGATCCGGTACTGACCTGGTCGAGCACGGTACGCAGTTGGTCCGCACGCCAGGCGGCCAGGGTCGGGTCGCTCAGCGACCGGTCGTAGAAGGCCCGGTGGAGTTCGAGATACCGCGCGGCGAAGTCGGCCGCGGGGCCGTGGGTGGGCAGCCACATGGGCGTTGGGTCCTCTCGTGGTGGAAAGCGCGCGCGACGGCCTGTCGGGACGGCGTCGTGCCGGGGCCCGCGCGCAGGAAGTCATGAGATGGGCGAATCGGTGACGTGGCGGCGCCGCGGAGTCGCGAAGACGGCACAGGTGTGGGAGTGCACCGGCGGGTACGGCGGCCGGCGGCCGGAAGCTGCTAGCGCAGACCGCCGTTGACGTCCACGACGCTCGCATTGACGTAGCTCGCGTCCGGCCCGGCCAGGTAGCGCACCGCCGAGGCGACCTCGGTGGCCTCGCCGAACCGGCCCATCGGGATCCGCTCCCGGTAGCCGGCCGCCCTGTCCGTGGGGATCCGGGACGCCATGGGGGTGTCGATCACCCCCGGCGCGACGGCGTTGACCCGGATACGGTGCGGCGCCAGCGCCTGCCCCAGACTCCGGGTCAGGGTGATCACCGCGCCTTTGGAGGCTCCGTACGCGGCGTCGGGGCTGCCGCTCCGGCCGCTGATGGAGGCGATGTTGACCACGCTGCCGGGGCGTCCCGCGGCGATCAGCCGACGGGCGAGTTCCTGGGTGCAGAAGAAGGCCGCACCCGTGTTGATGTCGAAGACCCGGCGGTAGCTTTCCGCGTCGTAGTCCAGGAAATCCCTGGCCTCGTAGATCCCGGCGTTGTTGACCAGGACCCCGGGCACTCCGTACGTGTCCTCGATCTCCTGGAAGAGCTTCCCGACCGCCTCCGGAGCGCCCAGGTCGGCGACGAGCGCGGCGTGCGCCGCGGGATCGGCGTCGTCCTCGACGTCCACGGCGAGCACCCGGTACCCGGCCTCGGCGAGCGTGGCCGTCACCGCGCGCCCGATCCCTCCCGCGCCGCCCGTCACCACTGCCAAAGTCCCGGCGTCCGTGGTCCTTTGTTCGTTCATCTTTTCCCCCGTCATGTCCTGCGTGTTCCTCGCAGTCCCCTGCGTGCCCGTTCAGCGGCCGGCGCCCCCCAGCGCCCGCACCGCGCCCGCTCCTTCCAGGAAGTTCCCGAACAGCCGCATGCCGCCCTGGGTCATCACGCTCTCCGGATGGAACTGCACCCCTTCGACGGCGAGCGTCCGGTGGCGTACGCCCATCACATAGCCGTCGTCCAGGGACGTCGCGGTCACCTCCAGCTCCGGGGGCGGATCGGTGACGATCAGCGAGTGGTAGCGGGTGACCGTCAGCGGCCGTGCGGCGCCCGCGAACACGCCTTGTGCGTCGTGTTCGACAGGGCTCGTCTTGCCGTGCATCAGGTGCTTGGCGACGGCGATCCGCGCCCCGTACGCGAGACCGATCGCCTGATGGCCCAGGCAGACACCGAGCAGCGGCACCTTCCCCGCGAAGGCGTGCACGAGCTCGACATGCCCGGAGTCCGCGGGGTGCCCGGGGCCCGGCCCCAGGACCACTGCGTCGGGAGCGGACTCCCTCAGCTGCCGCACCGTGCGGGTGCCCGAGCGCACCACTTCGGTCTCGGCGCCGAGCGTGCGCAGGTACTGGTCGATGATGTGGCTGAAACTGTCGTACGCGTCGACGAGCAGGACCTTCACTTCAGCAGCTCCTCGCCGGTCAGCGCCCAGTAGGTGGCGCTCATCTTGGCCAGCGTCTCCCGCCATTCGTCGACGGGCACGGAATCGGCGACCACGCCCGCCGACGCCTGGGTGCTGTAACGGACTCCGTCGTGCACGGCGGTCCGGATGCACAGGGCGAGCACGGCGAAGCCGCGGACGTCGACGAGGCCGAGCGCCCCGGCGTAGATGCCGCGCGGGTGGTCCTCGATGTCGTGGATGATCTCCATGGCGCGCAGTTTCGGCGCGCCGGTCATGGTGCCTGCCGGGAAGGTCGCGCAGATCGCGGCCCAGACGTCGGTGCCATCCCTGACCTGGCCGGACACGGTCGAGACCAAGTGATGGACGTACGCGAAGGGTTCGACCTCCATCATCGTGTCGACGGACAGCGTGCCGGGCACGCTGACCCGTCCGACGTCGTTGCGGCACAGATCGACCAGCATCACGTGCTCGGCCTGTTCCTTGGTGCTGTCCCGCAGTTCCGCCACGCGGCGGCCGTCCTCGTCCGGATCGGCGGACCGGGGCGCGGTTCCGGCGATCGGGCGCATCGAGATGACGTCGTCCTGGATCCGCACGAACAGTTCGGGGCTGGCCCCGATCACCGTCCGGCCCGACCAGGGGACCAGGTACATGTAGGGGGACGGATTGCGGTGCCGCAGCCTTCGGTACACCTGAAGCGGCGTCAACTCGGTGACCACGTCGATGCGGTGGCCGATCTGGATCTGGTAGCTGTCCCCGATCTCGATGTGGCCCAGGCACCGCTTGGCGCGAGCGATGAAGGTCTCCTCGTCCACGGTGTCCCGTACGGACAGCGGCGCCGGAGCGTCCGGCACGGCGTCGCCCGCCACGCGCTGGGCGTTCACCCTGTCCACGACCGACCGGAGCGGCTCCTGCGCCCGGTCCGCCGGCAACTGCGGGCCGTCCGCGGCCAGATGACGGGCTCCTCCGCCTCGCAGGTCGTACCAGACCGTGTCCTTGAACAGAGTGAGCGTGCAGCGCGGCATGTCCGGCCCGTCGTGCTGGGCGGGGAGTTCCTCCATGGCCCAGGCCGCTTCGTACGACAGCGTGGTGAGGAAGCCGAAAGCGAAGGTCCCTGCGGGCACCTCGGTGTCGACGGTGAACGCGCCCTGGGCCGCGCGCAGGATCCGCCACACGGCATCGGAATCGTGCACGGCCCATTGCCGTACGCCTCCTTGCTCGCCGCGCGGCGCACCGACGGCGGCCGAGAGCGCCTCGGCGAGCGAGTCGCCGAGCGTCCCGTCGGCGACGAGTTCCACGCGGTCGGCGAAGACACGCAGTTCCGCGAGGCGCCCGCAGCCCACGGCGGCGAAGTGCCGGTCCTGGTCGGGCCCGTCCAGGCTCTCGAAGAGGTAGACGTCACCCTGGTCCCGGGTACCGGCCAGGGCTTCGTAGAGGCTCAGCGCGTCGACGGGCGGAAGAGCTTCCGAGGTCACGTGCACCCGCACGGCCCCGGGCCGGCCGGGCCCCCGGACGACCTCCTGCCCCGGCTCCGTCACCCCGGTTTCGGGCAGGTTCAACTCTGACAGCAAAGACACAGCGAAAGCCTCTCTGATCCGAACGGACCGTGGGGCTCGCTAAGTTGGGAAACCACATCGGCGGCGCAACTGGATATCCGTCGCCGCGCGCCCATGCATGCCGGACCGCATCGATCCGGCTCCCCCGAGCCACCACCGGTCGCCGGTGTTCCCCCCGGCGGCGAATGTGTGTGCGAGATGACTCCATCAAATGTGAGAATGCGCTGGCCATACCACTTCGACTGTCTGGGAGGAGACCACTTGTCTCGGCAACTGGCTCTCACCGTGGACCGTGAATCGCGCATTCCGCTGGCCGTTCAGGTACGCAATTCACTGCGAGGATTGGTTGAGAACGGAACTTTATGGCCGGGTGTACGCATTCCCTCCAGCCGTCAACTGGCCCTTGATTTAGGGGTTTCCCGCAGCGTCGTCGTGGAGGCTTACGAACAGCTGTCAGCCGAGGGATATGTGGAGACCAGGCGTGGTTCCGGCACCACGATCTCGGCCCGCGCCCAGTCCGACGGGGGCGCCGTGTCGATGCTCGTGCCGCCCGACCCGGAGCTCGCCCCGGACGCGATGTGGGACCTTCGCACCGGAACGTCGAACGTCGTGGACTTCCCGCGCCAGGAGTGGATCCGCTGCGTCTCCGCCGTGGTCACCGACGCGGGGCGCCAGGAGCTCAGCTACTCCGCGCCGGCCGGAGTGCCGCTGACGCGTCGCGTGCTGGTCGGCTACCTGGGCCGGGTGCGCGGCGTGCGCAGCCGGCCCGAGGACCTGATGGTCACGGCCGGCTTCGCCCAGGGCCTCGCCCTGATCTGCAAGGTCCTGGTCGACCGGGGCCACACCACGCTCGGCGTGGAGGACCCCGGCCACCCGGGCGAGCGCGAGTTCATCACCAGCTCGGGCCTCCGTCCGGTCGGCATCCCCGTGGACGAGGACGGTCTGCGGGTGGACCTCCTGGAGGAGAGCGACGTACGGGCTGTGCTGATCACGCCCGCCAACCAGTTCCCCACCGGCGTCCGGCTCAGCCAGGCCCGCCGTGAGCGCCTCATCGCGTGGGCGCGCGAGGTCGACGGCTATGTCCTTGAGGACGACTTCGACAGCGCGTTCGTGCAGCGCGGCGACCAGCTCCCCGCGCTGCAGAGCCTCGCCCCGGACCGGGTGGTCTACGCCGGAAGTGCGAGCAAGACCCTGGCTCCCGCCCTGCGCCTCGGCTGGCTCGCGGCCCCCTCGGAGCTGATGGCCTCGATCGAACACGTCCGTGCGGGCTGGGACATCGGTTGCTCCGGCCTGGAGCAGCTGGCCTTCGCCCGCTTCATCGACACCGGCGCCCTCGACCGCCACCAGCGCAAACTCCGTGCGGAATTCCACCGCCGCCGCCAGGTCGTCCATGAGCAGACCGAGGCATGGCTCCCGGGCGCTCATCTCATCAGCGGCGACGGCGGTCTTCAGGCGTTCGTCCAGCTTCCTCCGCACCTGGACGAAGCGGCCCTGGTGCGAGCCGCCCGCAGCCGTTCCGTGCTGGTCCGGGGCGGCCGCTTCTACACCTTCACCGACACGTCGAGGCCGCCCGCTCTGGTGATCAGCTACGCGACGGTGAACTGCGCGGGACTGGCCAAGAGCCTGACGGCCATCGGGTCGGCGTATCGGCAGTTGGGGGCTTGAGGCGAGCAGGCCCGGCTTCGCGACACACGCAGGCGAGGCAGGGTTCCCGGGCGTCGACGTCGGGCGGTCACCCACCGAAGCGGAGGAACCCCGCGACGCGGCGTGAGTACGTCGGCGGGGCCTGGTCGCCGAGGCCGGAGCGGAGGCCTTCCCGGACGTCGGCGTCCGGTTCGCCGAAGACTTCGAAGCGGTCGACCCGGCAGTGCTCCATGACGGCGCGGATGTAGGGGTCCGCGAGCTTCCAGTGCAGGCGGACCGCGTCGGAGTCGCGGTAGATCTGGAGGCTGTGGGCGAGCATCCGGTCCTCGTCGACGAAGGTCTCCACCATGAGCTGGGGCCCGTGCCGGTGCGCGAAGTCCACCGCGTCGGCGAGGGCTTCGCGAAAGGCGTCCAGGTGGCCGTCGGTGATGTGCATCGTGTTGCGGAAGACGAGCAGCGCGGCGTCCGGTGCGGTTGCGGTCATGATCCCCTCCTCGGGTGTGGCGTGCGGGCGGATTCCCGCCGGGCTCAACGGGCCGTGTCTCCCTGGGAGTTGAGCATCGTGGCGAGCGTGGCGGCCAGGTGGGTGCGGTCGGCCGCGTCGAGGGCGGCCAGGAGGCGGGCCTCGTTGGCCAGATGGAGGGGCAGGAGCCGGTCGATGGTCTCCAGGCCCTCCGGGGTGAGGCGGATCTTCACGGAGCGCCGGTCGACGGCGTCGGGGACGCGGGTGACCAGGCCCTTGGCGGCCATGCGGTCGACGCGCAGCGTGATCGCCCCGGTGGTGACGAGGGAGGCCTTGAGGAAGGTCTTCGCGGTGAGCTCGTACGGCTCCCCCGAGCGCCGCAGCGTGGAGAGCACGTCGAACTCGCCCGGTTCCAGGCCGTGTTCGGCGAGGAAGCTCTTGATCTCCTTGTCCCACAGGCGCGACAAGCGCATGACACGGCCGACGACTCCGATGGGCGAGAAGTCGAGCTCGGGGCACTCCTGACGCCACTGCTCGATCACCCCCTGCACCGCGTCCCGCCCGGCCTCTTCCTGCCCAGCCCCTTCCTTCCCGGCAGCGCCCTGCCCGGCCACCCTCTTCGCCATGTGCCCTCCTCGATCCTCGACGATCCTCGACGATCCTCGACGATCCTCGACGATCCTCGACCCAAAAATAGCTGAGCGCTCATTTAATTGACACTCACCCAACTACGATTTAGCTTAGTACTCACTTAACCAGTCCTCGCCCAAGGAGTGCGGCATGCCGTTCGCCCCTGCCCGCAACACCCGCGTCCACTACGACATCGACGGCGAAGGGCCCGGCCTGGTCCTCGTCCACGGCGCCGGCGGCGACTCCGAGAAGGTCTTCGGGAACGTCGTGCCGCACTTCGCCGCCGAACACACCGTCATCCGCCCGGAGTTCAGCGGCAGCGGTCGTACGGAGGACGGCGAGGGTGGCGGGGAGGGTGGCGGCGAGCGTGACGGCGAGAGCGAAGAGCTGAGCGTCGACCTCATCGCCGAGCAGATCACCGCCGCGATCCGCGACGCGGCGCTCGACGGGCCGGTCGACCTGCTCGGCTTCTCCCTCGGCGCGGTCGGCGCCGCCGCCGTCGCGGCCGCCCACCCCGAGCTCGTACGCCGACTCGTCCTCGTCGCCGGCTGGGCGCACTCCAGCGGGCCGCGCGACCGCTACTACTTCGAGACCTGGCGCCGGCTCCTCGCCACCGACCGGGAGTCGCTCAAACGCTTCTCCGCCCTGACCGGGTTCAGCGCGGGCGCCCTGGACCGCTTCGGCCACGAAGGGCTCGCCCAGTCCCTCGCCGACGCCTGGCCACCGCCCGGCATCGGCCGCCAGATCGAGCTCTGCGGGCAGGTCGACATCAGGCCTCTGCTGCCCTCGATCACCGCCCCCACCCTGGTCATCGGCTTCGGCGAGGACGCCATGATCCCCGTCGAGGGCTCTCGGCAGCTGCACGCCGCCATCGCCGGCAGCCGCCTCGTGGAGGTCCCCGGCGAGGGGCACATGGACTGGTTCGCCGACCCGTCCGGCGTCGTCGAGCTCACCCGCGAGTTCCTGGACGACCGACAGCACTGAGACGCGCGGCGTCCGCGCCACGGACCGACCCCAACTCCCTTTTTACCTGGCACCCGTTCGGCCGTACAAGGAGCGTCCATGTCCTACCCCGACCCCCGATACTTCGGCGAACACGGCGAGATCAGCGCCTCGTTCCGGCCCGCGAGCGCCGAGCCCGACTTCGTGACCAAGCCCGGCAGCACGCCCGGCGCGACCGGCTCCGCCTACCACTACCTCTCGACGACGCTGTCCACGGGCGGGGAGTACGGGCTGTACCGGGTGGACATGGGCCCCGAGACCGTCGGCCCGAGCACGCACTTCCACAAGGCGATGTCGGAGTCGTTCTTCATCCTGTCCGGCACCATGCGGCTCTTCGACGGGGAGCGCTGGATCGACGCGACCTCCGGCGACTACCTCTACGTGCCGGTGGGCGGGCTGCACGCCTTCCGCAACGAGTCCGGCGAACCCGCCTCCATGCTCATGCTGTTCGCGCCCGGCGCGCCCCGCGAGGAGTACTTCGAGGGCGTCACCGAACTCGCCGGGCTGTCCGAGCAGGAACGGGCCGAGTTCTTCGTACGCCACGACAGCTTCTTCGTCTGACACACCCCAAAAACGGAAGGGCATCCTCATGCCGAAAGACACAGCTGACCTCGCCTCCCGCGACGTGACCGTGCTCGGCCTCGGCGCCATGGGCTCGGCGATCGCGCGGAACTACCTGGAGCGCGGCTACCGCACCACGGTCTGGAACCGCACCGCGAGCAGGGCCGAATCCCTCGTCGAGGCCGGGGCCACCGCGACCGCGACCGCCGCCGAGGCCGTGGCGGCGAGCCCCCTCGTCGTGATCTGCCTGCTCGACAGCGCCGCGGTCGACGAGGTGCTCGCCGCCGTCGAACCGGCCGTCAAGGGCAAGGTGTTGGTGAACGTCACCAGCGGCTCGGCCGGGCAGGCGCGGGCGAACGAGCGCTGGGCGCGGGCGCACGGCGCGGAGTATCTCGACGGCAAGATCATGGGCGATCCGCCGTACGTCGGCACGGAGCGCGTCCTGTTCCCGTTCAGCGGTGCGCGCGGCGCGTTCGAGGCGCACGAGCGGACGCTGCGGGAGCTGGGCTCCGTCGCGTACCACGGCGAGGACGCGGGTCTCGCCGCCGTGGAGTTCATGGCCCAGGTCGCGCTGGCCTACGAGTTGCTGATCGGCTATCTGCACGTGCTGAAGCTGGTGCGGGCCGAGGGCGTCGACGTGGTCGGGTTCACCGAGCGCTTCGCCGGCTCGCTGCCCGCTTTCCCGGCGCTGCTCGGCTCGATGGGGCAGGCCGTCAAGAGCCGGTCGTACGGGCCCGACCTCGGCTCCCTCGACGTACAGGCCGCGCTGATGGACGACCTGATCGCACACCGCGAGTCCCTCGGCGTGGAGTCCGTACGGATGCGGGAGGTCAAGGCGCTGATGGACCGCCGGATCGCCGACGGCCACGGCGACCAGGGGTTCTCCAGCCTGTTCGAGGTGCTGGGCGGCGGCCGGGAGGCGTAGCTTCCCACCCGGGCCGGGCTCCCGGGCCGCCGCGTCCTCGACGGCGGCCCGGGAGCGGGCGTGCTTCAGACGCGGGACGTGGACGCCGGGGCGCCCAGGGTCTGCTGCGTCCAGCGCACGACCTCGGCCGTGGTCGTGCCGGGGGTGAAGAGCTCCGCCACGCCGTGTTCCTTGAGCACGTCGATGTCCGCCGCGGGCATGATGCCGCCGCCGAACAGGGCGATGTCCGCCGCGTCGCGCTCGCGCAGGAGTTCCAGGACGCGAGGGAAGAGCGTCAGGTGGGCGCCGGAGGCGCTGAGCCGTAGGGAGCTGTCGCCGCAGTACCGGACCCGACCCGGGGCGGACGTCCTACGCCGACGCCTCCTGCAGCTCCCGCACCTGCCGGCCGCCCTCGGGGTGGAAGCGGCGCAGCCTGCGCGGCGGGACGATGCCGGGGAGCAGCATCCGCCACATGAGGGTCGTCCGCTCCCCCAGGTCCCGCCGTCCGGTGAGGACCTGGGAGCTGAGCTGGAGTCCGGTCCAGCTGCCGACGATCACATTGGCGGCGCCGCCGGGATCGAGGTCCGCCCGGACATCCCCGCGCTCCTGCCCCTGGGCCAGGCACTCGCGGAAGACATCGATCCACCGTTCATAGGGCCCTGCGACGATTCCGGACTTGGCGCTCTGGTCGATGACCAGGCGGATACCTGCGCGCACCCGGACGTTGTCGACGAGTTCTCTGGCCAGCAGGTGCGTGATGTCGATGAGGGCCTGCACGCCGGCGTCGTCGATCTCGGTGATCGGCGTCCAGACGGAGAACTGCTCGTCGGCCAGCGCCTGCGCCAGCTCGTCCTTGGACGCGAAGTGGAAGTACAACGCCCCCTTCGTGACGCCGGCTTCTCTGACGATGTCGCTGAGACTCGTCCCGTGGAAGCCTTCGGCATCGAAGGCGCGCGCCGCTCCGTCGAGAATGGCCTTGCGCGTGACTTCCGCTCGCTCCTGCCTGCCCATTTCCTGCGCCTCTCTTTTCTGTGCGATGGGCGCCGTGTCGCCAAGTGAACACCGAGCGGCCGATCGCTGAAGGCATTCTCTCCGAGCCCTCGTAAAAAACCAACTAACTGGTATTGTTTTGCCTCAGCGCCACTGCGCCTCATCGTTGCGCCAGGCCGCGCCTCAAGCTGCACAAGCTCGGCGGTCGCCCTGCTCGACTGGACTTCAGGTGGCCCTGATGTGCGTTGCCCCCGTTCTCGACCTGGTGGAACCCACCACGTGCGACACACCTGAACTGTTCTCTCAGACCGTGCCGCGCACGCTCGTCCACCGCGCCGCCGTCTCCGAGGTTCTGGTGACCGGCATCCGGAAGGTGTCCGAGGACCACTTCCCCGTCGGCGCCCAGTAGCCGCGCAACCACAGCTACTACGGCCGGATCGCCGACCGCCGGCACGACCCCATGCTGCTCAGCGAATCCATACGCCAGGCGGTCCTCGTCATCGCGCACCAGGCTTACCGAGTGCCGATCGGGTCCTATTCTCTCCGCCCACTGGCCGGGAACTGTCCGTCCATCGCGTCCGACAGAGGGCTTCAAGATCGCCTCAGAGGCAGTTCGGGGCGATCTTGGTGGCGATCGCCCCCCTCACCGCCCCACGAGCCCCTCTCTGTGAATCGCGTTTGACCTGCAGTTTTCAGCGATCCGGCCACCCGTCCGGCGGATCGACCCTTACACGATTGACAAACGGGTCGATTGGTTTGTTTACTCTGGGGGTGACACTGCGGAAGCGGCACGAATCTCGACTTCGACTGGAGTGAGCCAGCGTGCGATTCAATTTGCTCGGCCCATTGGAAGCATTCTCGAACGACACCCCAGTCGGACTCGGTGGATTCAATCAGCGGGCCACTGCCGGTTTTCTGCTGCTGCACGCCAATGAAGTCGTCCCGACCAGCAAACTGATGCATGCGCTCTGGGGCTACGACTCCCCCGTCACCTCTCGGAAAATGGTGCAGAACTCCATCTCGGGGCTGCGCCGGATCCTCGACCGGCACGCGGGCCCCGAGGGACCCGTCGCCCTGACGACCTGCGCACCGGGATACCGGCTCACGGTCGCCCCGGACGGCACCGACCTCGGACGGTTCCACCGCCTCGTCGACCGAGGGCGCGCCGAACTCGCCGCGGGACACCGGCAGTCGGGACTCAGCCGGCTGCGCGAGGCGCTCACGCTGTGGCGCGGCCCCGCCCTGGTCGACCTCACCGAGTCCGGCATCTCCTGGCCGGAGCTGACCGCGATCGCCGGCACCCGGCGCGCCGTCTTCGAGGACTGCGCGAAGGAATCGCTCGACCAGGGCAAGCACTACGAAATCCTGGGAGAGCTGGAGGAGATGGCCGCCGCGGAACCGACGGGCGAGCGGATCTGCGGGCTGCTGATGCTGGCGCTCTACCGCTGCGGGCGACAGCGCGACGCCCTCTCCGCGTACCAGCGCACCCGGACCGTGCTGCGGGACGAGTTCGGGCTCGACCCGGGGCGGGAGCTGCGGGAGTTGGAGCTTGCCGTCCTCAACCAGGACCCGTCGCTGAACCTCACGCACAGCCCGAACCGCCTGCACACCATTCCCACCCCCACGGTCGTGCGGCGCTGCAGCAGGCTCAGCGCGGCCCGCGGCGCCCGACCGACCGGACGCCGACTCCACGGCTGACACCGGGGCCCGGCGGGCGGGGGCGCGGGGTGCGGGGTGCGGGGCTCCGGGTGGCGGGTGCGGGGTGCCGAGTGCGGCGTGGCGGGCTCCGGGTGCCGGGTGCCGGGTGCCGGGTAGGGGACGTCAGGCCGGAGCTCGGTGCCGCCGCGCCACCGTCAGGCCGCGGGCGTCGGCGTCAGGCGTCAGGCGTCAGACCGCGGGGTCGGGCCTCAGGCACGGGCGGCGCGCGTCAGGCCGTGGGGGTCGCCGTCAGGCACGGATGTCGTGTGCGAGCAGGACCGCACCGTCCAGGGAGGACGTGCCACCGAGTCGGGCCGGCCTGATCTGGACGGGCGGGCCTTCCGGGGCGAGCCGGCTCGGCGGCGCGCCGGGCGACCGCGTCCACGTATCCGGGCAGGCCCGCCGCGAATCCGCCGCCCACCGCGACGACTTCGGGATGCACCAGCTCGCCCAGGCCCACCGCCGCCGCGAGTGCGTCAGCGCTGTCGTGCACCGTCTGGGTCGCCCACCACTCCCCCGCCGCCCAGGCCTGCCGCAGCCGGTCGAAGCCGACCTCCGCGCCGAGCAGCCCGGCCGGCCTGCGCAGCACCGCGCGGCCCGACGCCAGCGACTGCACACAGCCGCGCCGGCCACAGTCGCACCACTCCCCCGCGCGGTGGTCGACGATCAGGTGGCCCACCTCGCAGGAGCCGCGCGCCGTGCCGGGGCAGATCCTGCCGTCCAGGACCACGCCGCCGCCGCCCGTGCCGCCCCCGGACGAAGGGCGGCGCACCCGCCCTGACCTGAGCGGTTACCGCGCGATGGGCGGGCAGTTCCCTCGCGCGTGTCGTACTGGTCGTCTGGATCAGCGCCAGACCGCACCAGCCGCCGCGTCCCGTCCGTGCACACCAAGCCACAGAAGAGGAAGAAGCTTGTCGTGACTTCTCAGACCGGCCAGACCGGTAGAGCCAGCTCGCGCGGGCCGGCGCTCGCAACTCTCTGCGCGATGCAGTTGATGATCATCCTCGACGGGACGATCGTCACCGTCGCGCTGCCCACCATTCAGAAAGACCTCGGCTTCACCCAGGGCGGGCTGTCCTGGGTGGTCAGCTCCTACCTGATCGCGTTCGCCGGACTGCTGCTGCTCTCCGGGCGGCTCGGCGACCTGATCGGCACCAAGAAGGTGTTCCTGAGCGGTCTGGTGACCTTCACCGTCGCCTCCCTGCTGTGCGGCATCGCGACCAGCCCCGAACTGCTCATCGGCGGCCGGTTCCTGCAGGGCGTGGGCGCGGCCCTGGCGTCCGCGGTGGTGCTCGGCATGATCGTCGGCCTGTACCCGGAGCCGACCGAGCAGGCCAGGGCGATGGGCATCTACAGCTTCGTCTCGGCGGGCGGCGCCTCCGTCGGCCTGATCGCGGGCGGCGTCATCACCGACACGCTCGGCTGGCACTGGGTGTTCCTGATCAACCTGCCGATCGGCGCGGTGGCGTTGGTCGCCGGCATCAGGCTCCTCGCCGCGCAGTCCGGGCTCGGGCTCCGGGCGGGCGCCGACGCGATCGGCGCGATCCTGGTGACGGCGGGCCTCTCGCTCGGCGTGTTCACCATCTCGCAGGTCTCGGAGGACCGGTTCAGCACGTCCCAGCTGAGGATCTACGGCGCCGTCGCCGTGGTGCTGCTCGCCGCGTTCCTGGTCCGGCAGGCAAAGGCGGCGCGGCCGCTGCTCGCGCTGCGGATCTTCCGCAACCGGGAGATCTCCGGTGCCAACATCGCGGTCGTCCTGGTCTTCTCCGCGGGCTTCGGCTTCCAGTTCCTGAACGCCCTGTACATGCAGCGGGTCCTGGGCTTCGACTCGATGCAGACCGGCCTCGGCTTCCTGCCCGCGCCGCTGGTCATCGGCACGATGTCGCTGTTCTTCACGGCGAAGCTCACGGCCCGCTTCGGCACCCGCCGGGTCCTGCTGACCGGTCTGCTCTGCCTGGGCGCGGGCCTGCTCCTGCTGAGCCGCGCGCCGGTCGACGGGAACTACTGGGTGGACGTCGCGCCGACCCTCGTCATCCAGGGCTTCGGCATGGGCCTCACGGTCCCGTCGGTCATCATGCGGGCCATGTCGGGTGCGGCCCCGGAGGACGCGGGGCTGGCATCCGGCCTCAACAACACGGCACAGCAGGCGGGCGCCGCGGTCGGCCTCGCGGTGCTCGCGACGGTCGCCACCTCGCACAGCAACACGCTGCTCAGCAAGGGCACGGAGCAGGTCGAGGCCCTGCGGGACGGCTACAGCCTGGCGTTCCTGTACGCGGCCGGGTTCGTCTTCCTGGCCTGGCTCGTCACCTTCTTCGTCCTGCGGGACGCGCCGGCCGAGAACGCCTCGGAGGACGCGGCGCAGCAGGGCCGGAGCGACCAGGCGGCGGAGGCCGTCGTCTCCCCGTCCTGACATCGTCCCAACATGCCGGAGCGCGGCCGGAGTTCGCTTCCGGCCGCGCTTCGGCACGACCCCGTCCACGGCGGGGGTACGCGCAGTACGCACTCAACGGAGCACCGAGGAAAGGCAGTTCACATGGCGGACAGAATCCGAGTCGGCGTCGTCGGCGCGCACGCGGAGCGGGGCTGGGGGCGCGGTGTGCACCTGCCCGCCCTCGCGGCGCACGAGGACTACGAGATCACCGCGGTCGCGGGCACCAGTGAGGAGTCGGCGCGGGCCGCCGCCGGCGTGTGGGGCGCCCGGCACGCCTTCGGCTCGGCGCAGGCCCTGATGGAGCACGACGACGTGGACCTGGTCACCATCGCCGTCCAACTCCCGCAGCGGGACGGGCTGGTGGACGCGGCGATCGCGGCGGGCAAGCACGTGTACAGCGAGTGGCCGCTGGCGCTGGACGCGGCGACCGCGGAGCGGTTCCGCGGGGCCGCGGAGAGCGCGGGCGTGCGGCACGCGGTCGGGCTGCAGAGCAGGCACCACCCGGCGATCCGGCACCTGCGGGACCTGCTTGCCCAGGGCGACCTGGTCGGCGAGGTGCTCTCGACGTCCCTGACCTACTCACTGTCGACGCCCGACACGTGGTCGCAGCGGTACGCGGCGCTGTTCGACCACACCAAGGGCGTCAACCACCTGGCGGTCGTCGGCGGGCACTCGCTGGACATGTACCGCTCGGTGGTCGGCGACGTCGCCGAGCTGTCGGCGACCCTGACGACGCGGATCGGCCGGGTCACGATGGAGGAGACCGGCGAGCACATCGAGGTGACGTCACCCGACCAGATCGTGGCGGCCGGCCTCCTCCGGTCCGGCGCCGCGGTCTCCGTCCACTTCATGACGGGCGGCCCGCGCGGCGACGGCTTCCGGATCGAGGTGCACGGGCGGCAGGGCCGTCTCGTGCTGCGTTCCACGGACGACTCGCTGGTGGGTCCGGAGTTCGTGCTCACGTACGCGGCGGCGAGCGGCGAGCCGGCCCGCGAAGTGCCGCTGCCGGACACGTACCGCCCGGCACTGCCCGGCGCCGGCTCCCCCGCGAGCAACGTCCACCAGGTCTACACGGATCTGGCCCGCGCGATCCGCACCGGTGAGCGGTCCGAGCCGGACTTCGGCACGGCGGTGGGCACGCACCGGCTGCTCGACGCGATCAAGCTGGCTGCGGCGACCGGCGAGCGGGTCACCCTGCAGCAGTGCTGACACCTGCGGGCCCTGCGGGGCGACTCCGTCGTCGTCCTGCGGGCCTCGCGTGGCCCGGTTGACGTCGAACGTCAGGAGCACCACGAAGCCGGCCGAAGTTCGGCACCTCGATGAAGTACACCGGCCCGAAGGCGTAGGGCAGCACGGTCGAGAACTCACGGAGCCCCACAGGGTGTCACTACGCCAACCACCGCTCCCCGCACGCCCGTTCGGGAAACCGGGAAACCAGGGGCCCTGCTCGCGGCGTCGTCCGATCAGGCCGCGAACCCCACGTTGGTGACGTACTCGTACTGCCCCCACTGCGAGCCCAGGTCGACGATCTGATCGGTCCACGCGTCGTCGAGCCCCTCGGTGTCGCCGGTGCTCCAGGCCTCGACGATCCGGTCCCAGCGGCGGATGTTGAGGCTGCGGTACTCCAGGACGCGCTGGCGCGGCCGCGGCACCTGCGACTGGTTGAGCGGGTGCAGTTCGACGCGGGTGCCGCCGCGGGAGTTGAGGCGGCGCAGCAGGTGCTGGGCGACGTTGTGGCGGCGCACGGTGCGGTACGCGTCCTCGATGCGCCGCAGGTTCTGCGCGGTGGGCCGGCGCCTGCCGTCGAGCCAGGCCTTCAGGGTGCGGTCGGTGACGGTGAGGCCCGCGGCACGGGCGGCGGCACGGGCGTGGTCGGTGCGGGTCAGGTAGTGCAGCCGCGCGAGGAGGCCGCGGCGGGAGTCGACCGGCGAGACGATGAACCCGGCGAGGTCGTCGAGACGGCGGAAGACGGCTTCGCTGCCACGGACGCCGCGTGCGCCGAACTTGCCGAATTCCAGGGTGTGTTCAGGCATCCGGCAGCTCCTCGTTCAGCTCGGCCTCGGCGGCATCGGCATCGGTCCCGACCGTGTAGACGTCCTTGACCTTCACTTCGAGGACGCCGCGCCCCTCGTCGAAGACCCGCCGCCAGTCTCCGGTGACGTGCAGCTCGTCGGTGCCCATGACGCGTACGACGGCGAGGCCCTGCTCGTGGGCGCGCAGGGCCTTCATCCAGAGGTTGGCGAAGGCCTGCGAGCGGATGAGGTGCATCCAGTCCGGGCGGTACAGCTCCCGGTTGTAGTTGGACTCCCCCATCGTGGAGACGAACTTGGAGTACATGGCCTTCACGTACTCGACGGTCGTCTCGTCCTCGGCCTCGATCGCCCTCTCGCGGGCGTCGCGCAGGGCGGCACGGAACTTCTCCAGGAGGTTCTCGGTCGCGCCGGACGTGAACGACTCATGGATCTCGGGCGGTGCGCACAGCCCGTACTTGGGGCCGGAGAGGCGGAGCAGCAGCCGCAGCGTCGGCTCGGTGACCCAGAGCGGCCCGGCCTCGTCCCGGTTGCCGAGCGGGTTCGGCAGGTACGGGTCGTGGTGCCAGTCGGGCGGGGTGATGAGGTGGACGCCCGCGCGCCGCCGGTCGTGTTCGAAGCCGCTGGAGTGTTCCAGCTGGCCGATCGGCAGATGCGTCTTGAGGGCCGACAGATACGCGCCGTTGATGTCGAGCGCGGTCACCTCGTGTGCGCCGGGCGGGAGTTCGGGCCGGGTCCACTTGGGCCGGGCCTCCCAGATGCTGTCGCTGCCGCGGGCGCTCTGCTTGCGCAGGATGTCCGGCACCCAGGGGTGCGCGATCACGTCGTAGCGCCCACCGGTCCGGCAGGCGTCGAGCAGCGCCATCGCGTCCGGGATGGCCTTCCGTACGAGCTGCGCGGTCGCCGCCTCGACGTCTCCCCCGTGCTCGGCGAGCGCCTTCTCCACGGCCCGGCCGATCAACTCGGCCTCGGGCGCGGCCTGTCCGGTGAGCTGCTTGCGTACGGGGGTGGGGCGCTGGATCGTCCGCCGCTGGGGTTGCGGGGCGGGCTTCGTCTTCGGTTGCGGCTTCGGCTGAGGTTCCGGGCCCGCTTCCGCTTCCGGTTCCGGCTGAAGCTCGGGTTCGGACCGGGGCTCGGGCTCAGGCCGTACGGGGTCCTGCGGGGTCGTGTGCCGTGCGCACTCCTGCGGGTCGAGGTGCTGCGGAAAGCCCTCGACCTCGTCCGTCGCCGGTCCCCCGCACAGGACGCACGGCCGGGTCTGCGCGGCCTGCGTCTCCTGAAGCCTGCTGCGGGCGGCGTCCAGGAAGTACGCGTACTTGCCGCGCACCTCCCCCGCCGGGTCGCGGCCGTTCTCCCAGCCGCCGACCGTGGACGGGCCGACGCCGAGTGCGGTGGCGACCTGGGCGCGGGAGAGGCCGAGGCTCTCGCGCAGGGCGCGGCGCTGTTCGGCGGGCGGCAGGGGCTCGGGTTCGACGGCCGAGGCGAGCAGGGCGTCGACGGCCTCGTAACCGGGCTTCTGCTGCGGGCTGTTCATGCGCGGGCTGTCCGGGTGTGGATCGTTGGGACGCAGATCGTTCGAGTTCGGATCGTCGGAGTGCGGGACGGTCATGCCGGGACCCCCTTTCCGCGGCCGCGTCGGCCGGTGCGCGGGAGTCGGGCACAGGCGCGCTCGGGGCCGGTGAGGAGGTCGAGGACACCGATACCGAAGTGGGCGGCGAGCCGGTCGCAGTCGTCGAGGGTCCAGGCGGCGCGGCCGGTCTGGCGGCGGGACACCTGCGTCTGGTCGACGCCGAGGGCGAGCGCGAGGTCGGACTGCGTCTGGCCGGTGGCCCGCATCAGGGCGGCGACGCTGGCGCGGAGGCGTACGGAGGTGTGCGAGCTGTCCATGACCTTCGCATCGTACCGCTCCGAGATGCGCATTCCGCATAGCGGCCCGGGGAGGCAACACGACCGGTGAAGCGGAATGATCTCCGCCGTTTTACCGCGGTAAATCACGCGGCCGGACCCCGCGGCTCCGTCGGCGGCCGCCCCCGCTTTACCGCGGTAAATCGCCGCCCCACAACGGCAATTGGGGCATACCGCGCACAACTACCCGCGAGGCGGGGTGTCGCTGTACGGCAGGCCGTCAGAGCGGAAGCGTTATACCCAGCTCCTGCATGGCCGACGAGGGCGGGCCGCCCTCGGAGCGCTCCGTCTTGAAGCCCTTCACGCCCGGCGCGAGCGTGCCCGGGTCCACGGCCTCGGCGGGCGCGCCCGTCGCGTACAGACCGCTGGGCTCGGTGTCGCGGTCGTGCGGCAGCAGCCAGAACACCCGACGCCGGAACGTGCCCGACGAGCGCGAGGCCTTCGCGCCCGGCCCGAGCAGCGCGTACCCGACCATGCGGCCGTCGCGGTGGTAGGCCGGCTTGCCCTTGCGGGTGGGCAGGCGGTCGAGGCTTTGGCGTACGTAGTCCAGCGCCGTGGCGTCTTCGAGCCAGACGATCTCCGTCTCCTCACGGATCTCGTCCTCGGTGATGAGGGCGCTCATGCTGTCCTACCTTCTCGTGCCAGGTCCGGTGCCTCGTGCGGGAAGCCACGGGCCGGATACCCATCGGTGCGTCCGGACATGGCACCCGAGCACGCTGCCGGACACGGCGTTTGGCTTGATCCGACCATCAGGCATCCTCCCCATCGGCGAGCAGTCCGATACCCGGGTAGTACTTGCGCTGATTCGACAGGATCATCTGCTTGGGCGACTCGAGTCCGATCGTCTCGCGTACGCGAGCTGCGAAGGAGCGGGATGTCATGGCCGGCGCCCCCTCATTCTGGCACCAGCGCTTGTAGGCCGCGTACAACCTCGCCTGCTCGGCCCGCTGGTCCGGGTGGATCGAGCATGCCTCGCTGAGAAAACGGCCGGTATGGTCTTCCGTCTCCGCGTACGCGGTGGTCGCGATGCGGACCCGCTCAGGCCCGGTGAGGTCCTTGTCGCCGCCGAGGTAGCGGCGCGCGCCCTCGATCAGCCAGTTGAGGATGCCGGGGCCTTCCTCGGTGACCAGGATATCGGCCAGGTTGTCGATCTTCCGGTCGTCCGAGACGGTCCGCTCGAACGGGATGAGCCGCATACGCCGCCAGAACGCGAAGCCGCCCGTGCCGACCTCGGGCCGGTGGTTGCCCAGGAGCCAGAGCTTGTGGGTCGGTTCGAAGCTGAAGAAGTCCTGCCGCATCCGGCGGGCCTTGATCCGGTCACCGCCGGTGAGCAGCTTCACCCGCGCCTCGTCGAACCGGTCCCCCGGCTTGACCTCGCTGCACACGATGACGCGGCGGCCGTGCAGCTCGGCGAGATCGGTGGGGTGCCCCTCGTACGGGCGGGCCATCAGGAAGCCGGGCGGCGCGGCGTCCGCGTAGTCCCCGAGGAGCTTCATCAGGACGTCGAGGAGAACGGACTTGCCGTTCTTGCCGATGCCGAAGAGGAACGGCATGACCTGCCCGCCGACGTCCCCGGTGACGGAGTAGCCGAGCAGCAGGTGCAGGAAGCCGATCATCTCGGTGCCTTCGTCGTCGCCGCCGAAGGTGTCCTGGAGGAAGCGGTTCCAGCGCGGGGTGGCCATCTGGCGGGGCCCGATGGTGGTGGACCGCGAGTGGAAGTCCTTGTTGGGGTCGGGGGTGCGCAGCAGGCCGGTGCGCAGGTCGACGATGCCGGCCGGGGTGCACAGGACGTACGGATCGGCGTCCAGGCGGGAGGCGTTGAGGACCATGCCGGGCGCGGACTTGGCCTGAAGGAGCATGGCGTTCATGCCGGAGGTGCTGAGCGCGCGCCTGCGGTGCTTCTGCAGGTCCGAGCCCGTGTGCAGGCCCCGCGGGTCGCTGGCCGCGATGGACTCGGCGAGGTCCCCCGCCGCCCACATCACGGTGTCGTCGTCGTCGATCTGCCAGCGGGTGCTGTCCCAGCGGTACCAGCCGAGCCCCGGCACATGCCGGTAGTCGGTCGCGTACAGCTTCACGAACAGCTTCGCGTTGCCGCGGTCGGTGAGCGTGTCGGGGACGAGCCCACCGGCCGTGGTCAGGGAACCGGCTGAGCTCTCCGGCGCGGGGCTCTCACCGGCCTGGGACGGCACGGGGCCCGCGGTGGAGCGGGCGAGGATCTGGGCAGCGACGGCCTCCGCGTCGAAGTCGAAGAGGGCGTTGTTCTGATCCGGGTGCGGAGACGGCGTCACGAGCTGCTCCCGGGTTCCAGGGGACGACGCAGCCCGGCGCTCATGCCACTGCGGATGATCTGTTCGGCCCGGCGGGTCTGTCCGGGCCTGGCCTGCTCAGCGGCCTGCAGCAGGACGTGCTCGGCCTCGTCCTGGTCGAGATGACCCGCGGCGACGAGCCCGCCGAGGGTGTACGCGGCCCGGTTCAGCTTCTCCGTGAACGCCGCTCCCTCGGGCACCTTGGCGCACTCGGCGACCTCGGTGAGGACCGTGAGCAGCGTCCTGGTCGTCTTCCCGGTGCGCCCGCCCGCCGCGAGGACCGCCTGCCGGGCGCGCGGCGGCACGGGCCGGGGTGCGGGAACAGCCGCCGGGAGATGCCCTGTTCGCTCCAGCTCCTCGGCGAGCCAGGCCGGCAGCGGCGCGGGTTCTCGTACGGACCCCACGGGCGTGTACGCGCCGTCGGGCGTGGTGGTGCCGGGCGTGACGATGTACCCGCCGTGGGCGCGGACGTCGACCTGCCAGGCGAGGGCGCGGCGGGTGCTGGTTCCGGTCGAGCACTGCCAGGCGCGGCCGTCGACGACCCGGTACCAGACGTGCATCCCGCCCGACGGCGTGCGCACCCGCAGCGTGCTCTCGTCCTCGGAGGGGCAGACGACCCCGCGCAGCGCGGCGAGCACGGCGAGCGTGTGATAGCCGTTCGCGAGGCCCATCAGGTCGACCTCGTCCGGGATGTGAATGCCCGGCAGGAGACGGTCCCGGCTGGGCACGGGTTGTTGATGTGCGTCGACATCGATGACGACGAGGCCCGCGGGACCGCAGGAGACCCCCACGCCCATCGACGGGGCACTCCCCCACCAGCGCTCGATCCGGGAGGCGTCGAGCGTCGCCGAGTGAAACCCGTGGCACCAACGGCCTTCGGCGCGGCAGGCGCAGTCCCGGTGGGTGTGTCCGGGCCTGCGGCAGGACTCGCAGTTGGCGGCCGGCACCTTGCGCCCGGCGGCCAACGGGAAGACGGGCCAGCCCCGGCCGGCACACCACCGGGCCGTGGCCAGAGGCGCAGCGACCGAACGCGCAGAGCTGGACTGCCGTGAGTCGCTGCGTGAAAACCGCAGCTCAGCAGGCATTTAGTTCCCCTATCAGCGACCGAAGCGACTCAACGACGGACATACATTAGCGAAGTTCGGTCGACTGGTGGGGCTGCTGTGGACAAAGCCCGAACAGCGTGTCTATCACCACGTCCACGACGCCGTTCACTCCGTCTCACCCCCGAGTCGATCACTGTGCCGCTCCCCCATGTCGGTCCCTGAATGTCTACCTTGCGGGCCCTCAGCTACCCAACAGCGACTGAAGGTTGGGGGCAGCGACTGAAGCCCTTTCGGTCGCTGCCTTCGGTCGCTTACAAAACCGCAGGTCACAGCCTTGCAGCCAGAAAAACAGCGACTGAAGCGACTCAGCGACTGTATATATGAGCTCTACGCGCAGGCGCGCACACCCGCGTTGCTCTTCATATATAGGGACCTTGAGTCGCTTCAGTCGCTGTTCTCTTCAGTACATACCCTCTGACCTGCGGTTTTACCCGAGCGACTGGGAGCGACCGAAGAGTCGCTCGGTAGCTTTCCTTCAGTCGCTGACCCCCTTCAGTCGCTTTTCTGGGCCTGGCTCAGCGACTGAAGAGCGACCGAAGAACGACCGAGAACAGCTACCGAAGCGACTGAAGCGACCCGAGCGACCGAAGCGACCCACCCACGGGCAACCTTCCGCGCTCGTCGCGCGTCCGCGGGCCAACTCCGAAAGTGAGTCGCTTCGGTCGCTTCAGTCGCTGCCCACTCCCCCACGCGGGTGCCCCGTGCTGGGTCGGCAGTTGAGGTCGTACGCCATGAAAGCGCTCAGCGGCGTTCTGAGGGGCTCGTGGGACTTCAGTGCCCCTCACCGCCAGTGCGACGCTGCCAGCCCCCTCAGCGGGCGCTCAGAGCTTTCAACGCGCTTGTGCGGTGCGGAAGATGGCCCGGAGCCGGGCAAACAGGTCGGCCCGGCCTCCGCAGGGGAAGCCGGGCCGACCGTGGGTCCCGTGGGATGGACGGGGTTCAGGAGTCCTGGAAGTGTTCCCGCATCAGCTTGTGCAGCGACTGAAGGTCCTCAGGCGTCATCCAGTGCCTGATGGTCCGGAACACCGTCTCCGGGTTCCGCCAGGGGATGGCCCCCACCGTCGCGATGTCGGGCAGCGGTTCGGGCCGTTGGGTCGCTGTCCGGGGGGCGGGTGCGGAAGGCTCGTACTGCTCCGACTCCTCGTACTCCGCCGCCGGGGCCCTCTCCCCCACCTCGGTGGCGGGAGCAGACCCGCCGGGCACGTGGACCGGAGCGGGTGCCGGGACCGGCGCAACGGCGACCGGGGCGGCCTCCGGCTCCGGCGGCTGGACCGGTGCCTGGACGGGCTGTTGAGCCGGAGCGGCTTCCCGTACGACCTCGGGCTCAGGGTCCCGTCCGGGCGCGGGCGCGGGAGGCTGCACCGGCTCCGGGGCCGGCTCGTCCTTGGTGCGGCGCGGGCGCGGGGCGGCGAGCACCGCGGCGCGGCGGTCGAGTTCGTCCTGCCAGGCCGCCGCCTGCTTCTCCTGCGGGAGCGAGGCGATGTCCCGGCCGATCCGGATGGACAACTCCCCCGAGCTCACCAGCTGCTGCAGCTCCGGGGTGAGGCGCAGCAGCTTGCGCTGGTTGCTGACCCACGGGCCCGACTTGCCGTAGTGCTTGGCGACCTTGTCGGCGCCGCCGAGCTCCACGACCATCGTCTCGATGCCGAGGGCCCGCTCGATCGGGTCCAGGTCCTCACGGTCGTTGTTCTCCGCGAGGACCGCGTCCAGGAACTCGGCACGCGAGTTGGCGACTTCCTCGTGGTGCACCACGTCGAGGGTCGGCCGTCCGACGAGCTGGGAGGCCCGGAAGCGCCGCTCGCCGTTGGCGATGACGTACGGGACGTCACCGATTCGCTCGGCCTCCTCGGGCCACAGCTTCAGGTATCCGGCGCGCGAGACGACCACCGCCGGCTGGAGCTGCTTCTGCTTCAGCTTCAGGCCGAACTCGCGCAGCTGCTCCTCCGTACCGAAGTTACGGCGCGGGTTGAAGCGGGTCGGGATCAGCTTCGCCAGCGGCAGGGAGAGCAGCAGCAGATCCGTGCGGCCGGGAACGTCGTCGACCTTGGCCCCCGCGAGGGAGGCGAGACTGGTCCTTCGTCCCATCAGGAGCGACCTCCGTAACCGAGTTCGAGCGCCAGGCGGAAGAAGTCCTCGCGGGCTTCCATCGCGACCCGGTTCTTTGCGTACTGCGTGACGACCTTCCCCTCCACCGAGGCCCGGGTGTGGACCTTGTAGCGGCGGATCACCGCTTCGGCGCGGGGCCAGCCCTGTGCGTCGATGTACGCCTTGGTGTCCTCGAGGTCGGCTGTGCCGTCGCGCGGGTCCCAGTTGTTGACGGTGACCTTGAAGGGGAGACCCGTGGGCTCGATGACCTTCTGGATCGTGCGGGCGGTCGGGTCGAAGGCGAGGCCTTCCGGCGGCATGGGGACGATCACGTCATGCGCGTACTTGAGCGCCTCGAGGAGCAGGTTCTCGTCCTGGAGGCTGCCCGGGGTGTCGATGAAGACGTGCTGCAGTCCCTTGTCCTGACCCTTCAGGGTGTCCGAGACGATCGCGCCGAGGTTGAGGGTCGTGGTCGTCTTGCCGACCCCGCCCTTCTGGTTGGCGACGACATGGACCTGGGCGCCGGTGTCCTTGAGGACGGCGAGGTTCTCCGGAGTCTCGTGCTCCTGGGAGAAGTCGAAGGGCAGGTCGTTGATCCGGTTCGCCCACCAGACGGTGGAGGCCTGGGGGTCGATGGACACGACGTAGACAGAAGCTGGCATGTGATGCTCCGTTTGCTTCCCGTGGGTTCCGGTACTTCGGGCGGAAGCATCATCGCAGACGAGACAGCCTTCACTGGCCGGACACCAGGTGTTTTGCCCTGAAGAGGGTGGAGTGGGTCGGCTGCAGGTCCGGCCTTGGACCGATTTACCGCGGTAAAACGCAGCGGGCGGTGCGTTTCTGACGGGGGTACGGATAGGACGACACCGGCCCGAGCCGACCAGCCCCGGACGGGAGTCTTCCGCTTTACCGCGGTAAAACACAGCGGAGAACGGCGACCTGACGGAGTGGGGGAGAGGCGGCGGGGCTCGGCCGTTGTTCCTCAACCGGCCCAGACGGCGAGGCCACCTCGGCAGCGATACGAAGTGCCACGCCCCTGGGCCCGAGACTTGCCACGCCTCGAAGGACGGATCGGCCGAGCACGTCAGGTGGTGGCCCGTGTCGAAGACGAGCCGCAGGGCCCCGGACTTGAACGCGACCGCCGACAGAACCTTCGCCCCGAAGAGCGCGAGGGCCGCAGCGACATCCTGCGATTCCGGATCGAGAAGCACGGACGTCGTGCCGTGAGCCGTCCCGCGCGAGAGCCCGACGGGTGCTTCGCATACGACTTCCCAGTCCGAGCCGAGCACCAGCACAAGCCGGAAGTCCACGCTGATCCTGTCGATGCTCATCCCCCGAAGGCTCAGAATCCACCGATCCTCTTCTTCGACGGCACTCTCTTCACTACGCACCGCTGCACCTTCGCCGATGCGGCAGCCGAGAGCCAAGCGGTGGGCTCCGATCCAACAGCTGGCGGCGGCAGTCCTGGAATCACCTACTCCGCTTTACCGCGGTAAAACGCGAGCGGTTCGGGAGGGCGGGGGAGTGGGGTCGGGTGTTGAGGACTCACCCCCATCGAGTCCAGCAGGGGCCGTTCCAGCGGGGGCGGTTTTACCGCGGTAAAACCGCACGCGGCGTCCGGCGTCGATTTACCGCGGTAAAACGAACGCTGCTCCGGCGGCTCGGGATCGGCTACCGCCGAGCGTCCCCAACTCCGCTTCCTGGCGTCGGCAGCACGTCCTTTGGGGGAGGGGGAGCAACGGTCCAGCGGCTGGGGGAGAGGGGGCGGGGACTTTACCGCGGTAAAACGGAGAAGCCGTCGGGGAAGCCGACCGAGCCAAGGTGGACGAAGACGGCTGTCGTGCGGCCCCATCTGAAGAGGGTTGCCGCGGAGCTCTGCCCTTCTACGCGCGCGAGCCGGCTGCCGGGGGAGCGGCGGAACTTTACCGCGGTAAAACGGAGGGTCTGACTCCAGATCACTGCAGTTGAAGTGCTTTGAAAGTATCGGTGCACTTGCAGTGGTGTCAATGGTTTTCCGGTGCCGCCCGCCTGATCCCGGCGACCGTCGGCACCGGCTCGTTGGTGAGGAAATCCAGGATGAGCGCGTTCACCAGGTGCGGCTTCTCCTGCGTCAGGAAGTGCGAAGTGCCGGGTACGACGGCGAGTTCCGCGCCTGGGATCGCGTCGTACATCTCGACCACGTGCCGCATCGTCACCAGGTCGTCGTCGGAGAACATCACGAGCGTGCGTGCGGTGACCGCGGCCAGGTCGGAGGCCTTGAGGTCGGGCTCCTCGGCGGCCATCTCGCCGATCTTCGTGGCGACGACCTTGAAGTGGTCGATGCCGTCGGGGGAGACCTCGCCGTACGTCGGGCCGAGGAACTCGAAGATCGCGTCCACGTCCCACTCGGCGTCCGGGGCGGCCTCGCCGCTCTTGTTGAAGCCGCCGCTGATCAGTACGAGCCGCTTCACCAACTCGGGCCGCCGCATGGCGACGAGCATCGCGACGAACGCCCCGTCGCTGTGCCCCACCAGGTCGGCCGGCTCGGACACCACCCGTTCCAGGAACGCGATCGTGTCGTCGGCCATCAGCTGGTACGTGATCGGCCCGGGGACGTCGGGTGTGTGTCCGTGCCCCCGGCGCTCGGGTGTGTAGACGTGGAGCTTCTCGGCCAGGGCGTCGATGTTCGGGGCGAAGAACCGGGCGTCGACCAGGCCGCCGTGCAGGAGAACCAGGGGAGTGCCCTCGCCGTGCTCGTCGTACCAGGTGTTCACGTCTCCGAGCTGGGCGTAAGCGGCCATCGGTCCGTCTCCATCCGCAACCGGCCGCTGCAACGCGTTCACACGAGCACGGCCTTGAAGTATGTCGTCATGGATACAGACCGGACGGGGCCCGGAAAATCATCGGAGGCCCGGTGGGGGAGCGGAGCCCCGCGGACCGGAAACGTTCAACTACCAAGCGAATCAAGCCAGTTGTGCCCCAACACATGGCCCGAGCCGCACCGGATTCCCTACGCTCGTGCGCAGCGCGGTGCCGGGGTGCGCTCCCCCGTCGTACCCCGGCACCGCGCACGTGGCCGGGGCCGTCGATGCGGGGCGGCCGGACCCCCGTCCCAGCCGCCCCGCACCCACGGGTCCTTCAGGCTCCGCCGGCCCCGCCGGTCGCCGAGCCACCGCTCGCCGTGCCACCGGAGCCGCTGGAGCCACCGCTCACGCCCTCGTCGTAGACGCCGCTCGCCTGCGCGATGCCGTCGAGCGCCGCGGACTCCTCGTCTATGCCCGCGAGCAAGGCGTCCAGGGCGGCGGCGAGCTGCCGCGAACACGCCGGGTCCGCCAGGGCGGTGGGCCCGACCATGGTCCAGGTCCGCAGCATCTCGTTGCGCACCAACGGTGTGAAATGCGCCCGATCCAGGTCGTGGGCCGGCAGCCGCGCCCCGTACCCGCCCTGCCCGGCGATACTCCGCAACACCCGCAGAAGCAGGGCGAATTGGGGCTGGGGCAGGGTCTCGCGCAGCTCTTCGACATGGCCGAGGACCCGCATTCGGGCCGCGTCGGCGGCCGGGCTCACACCGCTCCGGCGCAGGTCGCAGCGGTGTCCGCGGCCATCGGCGCAGCAGCGGAGCGCAACTGGCGTACGAAGGTCGGGGACGGCGGATTCCGGTGCTGAGCTGTGGCGTCGGCGAGCGACACGTGGTACTCCGTCCCGTCGGAAATCCGGTGAGCGAACAGCCGGTGTGCGAATGCTGCTTCGAACAGCTGCGACGGACAGTGAGAGCATGTGTGCCGCTCCGCGGGGTACGACGGAGTGGCCGCCACCCGTGCATCCATCTCAGCTGCGGTGGTGCTGGAAAACTATGGTTTCGGCGGTGAAATAGTCAACTGGCGTTGATCGCGCCGGTGGGGGAGCAGGACGGGGAGACGTAAGCCGATGCCAGTGAGCGACAAGAACCCGGGGGCGGGCGGCGATTCGACCCTCGCCGCGCGGCTCGACCACCTCTTCGAGGTGATCCGCCCCGCAGGCCGCACCCGGCCCTACAGCAACGACGAAGTCGCCGCGCTCCTGCAGGAGCAGGGCGGCCCCACGGTCTCCGGGACCTATCTGTGGCAGCTGCGCACCGGCCGCCGCGACAACCCGACGAAACGTCACCTCGAGGCGCTGGCCGACTTCTTCGGCGTACCGGTGGCGTACTTCTTCGACGCGGACGTGGCCCGCCGCGTCGGCTCCGACCTGGAGACGCTGCTGCGGCTGCGCGAGGCCGGCGTGCAGAGCGTGGCGCTGCGCGCGGTCGGGCTCTCGCCGAAGTCGATGGACGCGGTGCTCGCGATGATCGACCGCGTACGCGAGCTGGAGGGCCTGCCGCCCGGACCGGGACCGGGACCAGAACCGGGGCCCGCCCAGTGACCTCGCCGACTCCCGTACGGATCAGGGGAGTTCACCCCGGCCGAGGAGGTGGGCCATGAGATTCCGCGCCCGCAGGGGCGAGCCGGGCCCGGACGCGGTCCGGCTCAGCTGCCGCGACTTCGTGCGCGACCTCCGCCTGCCCGCCGTCGCCGGGGTCCGCGACCTCGTGCCGTACGTCGAGCAGCGCACCGGGCGCGCACTGCGCCTGGAGCCCGCCGAGGTCGCCGCGTCCGAGTCGGTGCCCTGCGGCATGTGGCTCGCCACCCGCGACACCCACTACGTGTTCTACGACCCCCGTACCAGCCGCTCCCACCAGGACCACATCATCGCCCACGAGTTCGGACACATACTCAAAGAGCACCGCGGCGGCCCCGCCCTGCGCGACAAGGACGCCGCCGCGCTGATCACCCACATCGACCCGGCCGTCGTCCGCGCCGTCCTCGGCCGCACCGACTACGCCGAGCACGACGAACGCGAAGCCGAACTCATCGGCTCGTACCTGCAGGCCCACGCGAGCGCCCACACGAGCCCGTACGCAAGCCCGTACGAGGGCCCGTTCGCGCCGTCCGCCCCCGCCGACCAGGACGCGGCCCGCGTCGCCCGCACCCTGCTGCGGCCCCGGGGCGCGGGCCCCGGCCGAGAGGGGCGCGCCCGGTGAAGGACCTGCTGCACCCCCTCGGCCTGGCCCTCGCCGGCACCGGCTTCCTGCTCCTCCTGCGCGACCTGCGCCGCGACCGCCGCGACCGCGCCCTGGTCGCCCTGAGCGTCGCCTACCTGGCCTCCGCGCTGAGTTACGCGATCTCGCTGACCCCGGTGTGGGTGCGCGTCGACGCGTTCTTCGGGGTCACCAACATCGCCGTGCCGCTCGCGCAGTCCTGTGTCATCGGCGTCCTCGTCGCGCAGGCCGTCGTCCTCGTCCACTGGGCGCTGCCCGAGACGGAGGCCGCTCGGGCCCGCCGCCGCACCCGGCTCCTCGTCCTCGCGGGCGGCGCGGTCGTCGCGACCCTCGGCGTGCTGTTCACGCTGCTCACCCCGGCCGAGCAGCGGCCCGCCGACTTCACCCTGTACTACGCCCACGACCCGTACTACCAGGCGTACTTGACGCTCTACATCACCACGTACACCGTCGCCGAGATCTGCCTCGCCGTCGGCTGCGCCCGCCAGGCCCGCAATGCCGCGTCCCCGTGGATCGCCCGCGGCCTGCGCACCATCAGCGTCGGCGCGGTCGTCACGCTCGGCTACTCCGCGATCCGCATCGCCTCCGTCCTCGGCGCGGTCTTCGACTTCGACGTACGGGAGTTGGAGCCGTACGCGTGGATCTGCGGGGACATCGGGGCCGCCGTGACGCAGGTCGGCTACTTCCTGCCGACGGTCGCCGCCCGCGCCGCCGAGGCCCGCCTCTGGGTGCGTGAGCACCTCGCATACCGGAAGCTCGGGCCGCTCTGGACCGAACTGCACCGCGCCGCCCCGTCGATCGCGCTCCTGGAGCCGCCCCGGCAGCTCGCCGAGGTGCTGCGGCTGCGCGGGGTCGGCTTCCACGTCTACCGGCGCACCGTGGAGATCCGTGACGGCCAGATCGAACTGCGCCCCTACCTCGACCCGGCCGCCCGCGAACGCGCCGAACTCCGGCGCACCGCCCAGGGGTTGACCGACCCCGACCTCGCCGCGGCCGTCACCGCCGACCAGCTGCGCGACGCCCTCGTACGGCAGCGCACGGACGCCCGCGTCGACGACCCCGCCGGGTGGGCCGACGCCCGCCTGCCCAGCCGTACCGCCGACGAGGAGACCCGGCTGCTGCTGCGCGTCGCCGCCCACTTCAGCCCACCCGCAGCCCCCGAGCACCCCGCGCACCCCGCCGACACACCCACCGGAACCCGCACATGATCCGCCGCACCTTCCTCGCCCTGACCACCGGCCTCACCTCGACCCTGGCCGCCGCGTCCCTGAGCACGCCGGCCGCCGCGAGCGCCGCCCCCACCGCCCAGCACACTCGCCCGCACCCACGCCGGAAGGTCACCCAGCCCGTGCGCACCCCCCTGCACCTCGCCCCCGCCCGCGACCAACTCGACGCGCTGCGGCGGCAGAAGATCTCCAGCCGCGAACTCCTCGACCTGCTCCTCGCCCACCACGAGCGCGTCAACCCGGACGTGAACGCGGTCGTCACCCTCGACGCCGCACGCGCCCGCGAGGCCGCCCGCGCCGCCGACGCCCACCTCGCCCGCACCGGCGAGCCCCTCGGCCCGCTGCACGGCCTGCCGATGACCGTGAAGGACGCCTTCGAGACCGAAGGGCTCCGTACGACCTGCGGCAGCCGCGAGCTCGCCGAGCACGTCCCGGACCGCGACGCCGACGCCGTGGCCCGACTGCGCGCGGCCGGCGCCATCATCCTCGGCAAGACCAACACCCCCGCCAACTGCCAGGACATCCAGACCTCCAACGAACTCTTCGGCACCACCCGCAACCCGTACGACCCCGAGCGCACCGCGGGCGGCTCCTCCGGCGGGCCCGCGGCGGCCGTCGCGACCGGACTCACCGCCCTGGAGGTCGGCAGCGACCTGGCGGGCTCGCTGCGGCTGCCCGCGCACTACTGCGGCGTGCACGCCCTGCGCCCCAGCCACGGCATCGTCGCGACCCGCGGCCACATCCCGCGCCCGCCCGGCTGGCTGACGAGCGGCGACATGCTCACCCCGGGCCCCCTCGCCCGCACCGCCGACGACCTGGCGCTGCTCCTGGACGTCCTCGCGGGCCCCTCGCCGACCGACGCCCCCGCCTGGCGGCTCGACCTGCCCGCGCCCCGCAGCCGGACGCTGGGGGGCCTGCGCGTGGGCGTCTGGGCGGACGACCCGTACTGCCGCGTCGACGCCGAGACCCGTGAACTCCTCGCCCGCGTCACGGAGTCGGCCGCGGCCGAGGGCGCCCGCACGGACACCGACACCCGCCCGGTGGACCTGGCCGACTCGGACCGCCTCTTCCAGGCCCTGATGTACGCGACGGGCACCGCCGCGGTCGGCGACGCCGCCTTCCAGGCCGAGGTCGACGCGGCCGCGAAGCTCGCCGACGACGACCACAGCCCCGGCGCGTTCTTCCTGCGCTCACGCACCCAGCGGCACCGCGACTGGCTGCGCGCGAACGAGGAGCGGGAAAAGCTCGCCCGCACCTGGGCCCGGTACTTCGAGGACCACGACGTCCTCGTCACGCCGTCCGCCCCGACCGCGGCCGTGCCCGACCTGACCTCGGTGCCGGTCCCGCAGCGCCGCATCACCGTCGACGGCGTCGAGCGCCCGTACTTCGACCAGACCGCCTGGGCCAACCTCACCAGCCACGTCCGGCTGCCCGCGGCCACGGTCCCGGTGGGGCGGACCGCCACGGGGCTCCCGCTCTCCGTCCAGGTCGTCGGTCCCTACCTCGCGGACCGGACAGTCCTGGCGGTCGCCGAGGAGCTGTCGCGCCTGTTCCCGCAGCCGGCCGCGCCCGCACTGGACGTCTGACGCGCGGCCGCACGACGGGGGACCGAAGGGCTCGACGGACCCTTCGGTCCCTCTTCTTTCAGTCCCTGGAAGAAGCCGCAGGTCACAGCGTTTTCACCCGGTCCTGAGCAGGGTTTGAAGGGACCGAAGTGACTCAACTTCCCAGTTATGAGCGTAACTACGTGATGTACATGTACGCGCGTACGCGCACGCACATATGTAAAGACATATATCTAGTACAGCTCATAACTGGGGACTCCGAGTCCCTCCAGTCCCTAATTCGGCATCCGCAAGGCTCTGACCTGCGAAGACTCTGAGGGTCCGAAAGCAGGGCCCCAACAGTCCAGCCCCTGCCCGTTGGTCCCTCGCGGGCCCGGCCGTGAGCGCACCGAGCCCGGCAGTGACCCAAGGGACTCAACTCCAGTTACCTGCGTGCGAGGGTCCGAACCCGACCGGCGGGCAGCGGCGTGCGCGGGAGTCCGGTCCCTTGAGCCCTCACGAATCAGGACAGAACGGGAGGTACGGGTGTTTCCTGCGGGTGACCGACGAGTGGGCGGCGGCCGACCGAGCGCGCAGCCCCCGCTCACCCTGCCCGCGGGCCCCTCCCACGCCGGCCCCCACGGCCGGCACACGCGCTCCAGCCACCCCCACCACCCGCAAGGACGCCCATGACCAGCGCGCCCGGATTCGACGCCGCTGCCGTCGCGCAGCAGATGCTCGCCCTCGCGCAACAGGCCGCCCTGCGGGGCGGTCCCGCCCAGGCCGTCCCCGTACAGCAGCTGCAGCCCGCACCGCCCGAGGCCCGCGCGGCCCCGGCCACCGGAGGGAACACCACCACCGCAGGCAACACGGCGACCCTGCCCCCCACCCTCAGCGACCGCGGCAACGCCAAACTCTTCGCCCACCTCTACAACGACCGCTTCCGGCACGTCGAGGGACTCGGCTGGCACGAGTGGAACGGGCACCGGTGGAAGCGCAGCGGCGGCGACAAGGCCGCCCTGTGGGCCGCGGGCGAGATGGCCGAGGACATGCCCGAGCGCGACCCCGACGGCCGCCACAGCGAGCGCGAACTGCGCGTCCACCGCCGCCGCACGCTCTCCACCACCGGCATGAAGGCCCTCCTCGCCCAGGCCAAGGCCGCCCCCGGCCTGGCCCTCGACCCGGACGCCCTGGACGGCGACCCGTACGCCCTGTGCACCCCCACCGGCGTCGTCGACCTGCGCACCGGCGCGCTGCGCAAGCCCGACCCGACCCGCGACTTCCACTCCAAGGCCACCACCGTCGCCCCCGAGAACACCCCGACGCCCCGCTGGCACCGCTTCCTCGCCGACACCTTCGGCGACGACGACGAGGGCCGCGAGATGATCGACTTCCTGCACCTGATGCTCGGCTACTCGATCACCGGCGACGTCGGCGCGCAGGTCCTGCCCTTCCTCCACGGCGAGGGCAAGAACGGCAAGTCGGTACTCCTCGACACGATGATCCAGCTGCTCGGGGACTACGCCGACGCCGCGCCCCCCGGCTTCCTCATGGACCGCGGCTCGTTCTCCGAGCACTCCACCGAGCTCACCGAACTGCACGGCCGCCGCATCCTCATCTGCAGCGAGCTCAAGCCCAACGACCGCTTCGACGAGGCCCGGGTCAAGCTCCTCACCGGCGGCGACAAGATCAAGGCCCGCCGCATGCGGCAGGACTACTTCTCCTTCACGCCCACCCACCACCTCTGGCTCCTCGGCAACCACCGCCCCGAGGTCTCCACCGGCGGCTACGCCTTCTGGCGCCGCATCCGCCTGATCCCCTTCGAGCGGGTCGTGCCCGACGCCCGCAAGATCGACAACCTGGCCTTCGAGCTCGTACGGGACGAGGGCCCCGGCATCCTGCAGTGGCTCATCACGGGCGCAGGCCGCTATCTGAGCTCCCGCGACACCCTCGACGGCCCCCAGCGCGTCCGCCTCGCCACCCGCGCGTACGCGGCGACCGAGGACCACATCGGCCGCTTCCTCACCGAGTGCTGCTGCCGCGACCCGGACGGCGAGAGCGAACTGCGCGCGGAACAGGGCGCGTTGTACACCTCGTACGTCGCCTGGTGCGCGGCCGGCGAAGGCATCAGGCCCGCCACCGCCCGCGCGTTCGCCGGCCGGGTCCGCCAGGAGACCGGCCTCGCCTCACCCGCCGAGATGCTGAAGTCCAACGGCCGCAAGTACTACCCGCGCATCGGACTGCTCCCCGAGCCGGGCTCCGCCACGCCACCCGCGTACGAGACAGAAGGGCCGCACCGATGAGCTCGCTGCTGACGGAGGAAGAGCTCTGTCACGAGAACAACGTGGTCTGGCTGGAGGACCCCGACCGGCTCGACTACGTGCGCCAGTCCCGCGACAAGACCACCCGCCGCCGCGGCAAGCCCGCCTACGCCCGCGAGGGCCGCATCGTCGGCTACGCGGAGCTCACCACGGACGCCGAACAGGCCGACTCCGGCTACTACCAGCGCCGCGTCTTCTACCTCCTGCCGCACGACCGCGACTACGCCCCCGACGGCGTCTACCGCGAGGGCGCCCCCGGCGAGGCCGTCGACCCGCGCACCATCAGCCCCGGCAAGGTGGGCGAGAAAACCCCCCGCTCCCAGTACGGAACGGCCGGCCTCACACCGTCCTGACCGGGGGACCCAGGCTGCCGGGGACGAACGACGACAGGGGAGGGGTGTCCCATGGCATCGGGCACGCAGATCGGCATCTACCTGGCGCACCCGCGCCCGGGAAGCTTCAACCACGCCCTGGCGGAGGCGGCGGCGACCGAACTGCGCGCCCACGGCTGCCTGGTGCGGGTGTACGACCTGTACGCGGAGGGCTTCGACCCGCTGCTGCCCGCCGACGCCACCGGCACGGTCGAGCCCGCCGAGGACGAACAGGACCCGCTGGTCCGCCGGCACCGCCGCGAGGTCACCCGGCACGACGCCCTGGTCTTCGTGCACCCGAACTGGTGGGGCATGCCGCCCGCCGTCCTCACCGGCTGGGTCCAGCGGGTCCTCGCCCCCGGTGTGGCCTACAAGCTGGGCAGCGCCGACGCCGAGCCGGCCGGTCTCCTCAGGGCCCGCCGCGCCCTCGTCCTGAACACCTCGGACACCCCCGCCGTACGCGAGGAGCAGGAGTTCGGCGACCCGCTGCAGCGGATCTGGGCGGCGTGCGTCCTGCCGTACGTGGGCGTGGCCGAGGTCCGCCGGGAGGTGTTCCGCACCGTGACGGGCTCCGCGGCCGGGCAGCGCGCGACCTGGCTGCGACAAGCACGACAGGCGGCCGCCGAACTGGCGACCGCCTGAAGGGAGTTGCTCGGCCCGTGCCGACCGCCGGAGCTACCCCGGGTACCCGTGCCGGGGCTCGGCCGCCCGCGGCACCGTCAGATTGCGCGCCCGGTACTCGGCGACCAGCTGGTCGTACACGGGCGTCGCGCTCGGCCCGCGAGGCGGCGGTACCGGGAGCGGGGGAGGGGGCGGCGCGGGCTCCACGCGCTCCACCCTGCCCACGCGGTGCCAGCGCCCCGTCGACTTACGGGGCGCGGCCGCCGAAGTGCCGTCCGCGGAGCTGGAGTTCATGGCGGGGGACCGGTGCGCCTCAGGAGAGGTGCGTGCCCGCGCTGGGGTCCGCCTGCAGCGTCGGCGTCAGCACCGCCAGCTCCGGGGCGTGCAGGCCGGGCAGCCCCAGCGGGCCCGCGCCCGGCTCCGTCAGCGGCGCGTCCAGGCCCATGCCCGGCGACAGCGCCTCGACCGGCGACTCCAGCGACTCCACGCCGACCCCGGCGATCCGCTCCTGGCTCAGCGGATCGGTGACCGGCACGTCGAGCACGGTCTCCGGCAGCGCGCTGTGCACCGGCAGCTGCGGCAGCACGTCCCGGCCCACCAGACCCTCGCCGCCCTCGTCCGTCACCGGAGCGCCGGGCTTGAGCAGCGGCACCCCGGCCTTCAACTCCGGTGCCTCCACGGGCAGCGCGGTCTCCAGGCCCTCCAGCGGAACCGGCACGGGCACCGCGTCCGAGGCCGCGGCCGGAGCCACGGCGGCCGCCGACGCCATGCACGTCATCAGTACGGCGAGTCCCGCACGGCTGGTCAACTTCACGGTGTCCACCTTCGAAAGAGCAACGGATACGTCCCCCGGAACCAGCACAACGAGCCGCCCCGGCGAACCCCACGGCTTGTCCCCTGAGCGCAGCAACAGGGGGCGGGGTCAGCGCAGCTTGCCGACCGGCAGCAGACAGTGCGCCGCGGACTGCAGCACCGCCTCGTCACCGACGTACGCACGGAACGCCTCCACCGACACCGGCCGCCCCGGAGCCGCCTCAGGCCAGGCCCGCGTGCTGAGCACGAAGTGCACCGCCGCGCCCTGCTCCACCGCGTCCAGCCACTCCGGCGGCGCCACGCACTGCGCGTTCATGCCCTGCAGGGTGAGCACCGCCTGGCCGCCCTCCACGAGCAGCTGCACGGGGAACCCGGGGCGCGACCCGTCCGCCATGCTCCCGTCGAGCGGCAGCGAGAGGCTCCGGGCGAGCGCGGCGACGGCCGCCTCGTTCTCGGCGGCGCCGTTCGCCCCGTCACCGAGGGTGTACGCCAGCAGATAGGGCGTCGCGTGCCCCTCCTCGGGCGCCCCGATCCAGGCCAGGATGGACAGGGTGCCGAGGCTGAACTGGTTGCCGCTGGGGGCGGTTTGGGTATCGACCATGGTTCGGCACCCTAACGGCGTGATACCGGTACGAGCCCCGCGTTTCACCCGTTCAGGGGAGAGCACGCCGAGGCCCGCCCACCGGCGCACACACGGCGCGCACCCACGCGCGGCGGCCGCCCCGGCGAATTGCGGGAAAGAGCTGCGCGCGCTCCACGGGAAGAGTGAATCCTCCACGAACGACCGTACCGACGGGTGACCAGAAGCGTTTCCGGCCCACATCCGCGTGATACGCACAACGGCACCGGAAATCCCACTCCCTGAAAGAGAGTTGGTCGCCATGTACGCAAAGACCGCCACGGGCATCGCCGCCCTGGCCGTACTCCTCGGAGCCGGCACCGCCACTTCCGCACCCGGTTACGAGATGACCGTCAATACCCGCGCCGTCATCGCGGCCGACCATACGGTCACGACTTCGGGAACGTACCGCTGCACGGGTTCCACCGACCTTTCGCCGGTGTACGTCACGGCGTCCGTGCGGCAGAACAACGTGTCCATCTCCGGCGACTCGCAGGAAGCGGTGTGCGACGGCGAAATCCACGACTGGCAGCTCAAGGCCACCGGCTTCCGCGACATCCACCTCAAGCCCGGGGCGGCCACGGTGCAGGGCCACCTCGTGCAGCTCAAGCCGCAGTCGGGCCTGATCCCCCTCAAGACCGACTTCCTCGCCGCCGCCGACCAGCAGGTCGAACTGCTCCCGCAGGACTGACCCGCCGCGCCTGCGGCAACCTCACTCGCAACTGCCGCCGGCCGCGGTCATGGACAGAAAGACCGTGCTGCAGCCAGGTGTGTCGCCGACGGGTGTCTGCGGCCTCGCCTGCGCCGAGGCGCAGACACCCGCAAACAACGAGGCGAACAACACGACGGCCAGCACGCTGAACATCAAGCGCATCGAGACTCCTCGTGAAGGAACGCAGCCGGAACGTCCGGGGTGCATCCCTTCGAGCATCTGCCTGGTTTCCGCAACCTACAACCCGGTGCACATTTACGGACACCGAGAGTGACGCTCTCCGGAAATTACCTTGGATTCCGTGGGAAACGGACACGCCCCGTGACGAATGACAATTCGCTGCGCCCGCGGGCCGGACAACAGCCCGGGTTCCGCCATCCGGAGGCTCGTCGGAATGTCGCACGAAAATCACCAGCGGCTACGTGATTATGCGTGTCTGTGGGCGCAGCCGTTCCCGTGTGCGGCCGCGCATCGCCCCAATAGAAAGGCACGCAATGAAGATTGTGAAGCTTGGTGCAATGGCCGTGGCCAGCGCGGCTCTGCTCCTCGGCGGCGCCGGTGCCGCCGTCGCCGACTCCGACGCCACGGGCGTGGCCGCGAACTCGCCCGGCGTGCTGAGCGGCAACGTCGTCCAGCTGCCGATCAACGTGGGTGTCAACGCCTGCGGCAACTCCCTCGGCCTCATCTCCGCGCTCAACCCGGCCGGCGGCAACGTCTGCGTCAACAACTAGCTGGGCCGCTTCGCACGGAGCACCTCGCGCCGTGCCGTTCCCCGTACCGCTGGTGCGACGGGTTCGGCACGGCGCTTCTGTGTGGACGGCCCTTGTCCGGCTTTCGGGTGAACGAAGAGAACCAAAGGCGCCACCGGGGAGTTGGTCAGATTGCTGAACCAACGGGCATACACCCAGAAAAGGGAATCAAGTGATCAAGAAGATTCTGGCGACCGCCGCTGTCACGGCGTCCGTTCTCGGCACGGGTGCGGCCATGGCCCCCTCCGCTGTCGCCGACGACGACACCTCGTCGCTGAGCGGCAACAACGCTTCGCAGACCTACGGCAACTCCGCCACGTACGGCGACATGAGCCCGCAGATGGCGCTCATCCAGGGCTCCCTGAACAAGCCCTGTGTCGGCCTGCCGGCCAAGCTCAACGCCGGTTCCCTCGTGGGCATCGTGCCGGTGTCGGTGCAGGACATCCCCGTCCTGTCGAACCCGCAGAACCAGCAGTGCGTCGAGAACTCGACGCAGTCGAAGGGCGACGAGCCGCTGTCGAACCTGCTGCAGAACGTCCTCTCCGCCAACTGATCGCGGCGAGCACCCCGCTGCCCGGACCCGTCCACGGACAGGTCCGGGCAGTCGTGTGTCCGGACCCCGCACCGCTGCCGCGGCGAGCACCGGAGCGGCCGAACGTTACGTGTTCGCAAGGGAGTTGCCGTAACCCCTGACGCATTCGGGTGAGAATCGCGGGATCACCGAATTCGCGGTTTCTTCTCCTCGCCGGAATCGTTGTTCCTGCTGCAGTGATGATCGTCTGCGGCCGTACGCGACCGTCGCGATACGTAGCGCAGCACTGCGGGAAGGGAACAATGAACAAGAAGGTTCTGACCGTCGTCGCCGGCGCCATGCTCGCCGTCGGAGGTGCCGCCCCGGCCATGGCCGACGCGGGCGCCCAGGGTGCTGCCGCCAACTCCCCCGGCGTGGGTTCGGGCAACGTGGTTCAGGTCCCCGTGCACGTTCCGGTCAACGCCTGCGGCAACACCGTCGACGTCATCGGTCTGCTGAACCCCACCTTCGGCAACACCTGCGTCAACAACTGACGTTCGCGCAGCTTCAGCAGTACCGAGAACGGCCCCGGAGCCTTGAGCCCGGGGCCGTTCCGTGTCCGCGAATGTCGGCGGCCGTCCGAACCGACTGGCCGTGAACGCGAGTTGGGGGCCCCGGAGGGCCCCCAACGGTTCTGCCGTCTTCGGTGCGCCGTGCCGCACAAGAAGGGGCACGGTGGGCTCGACGGCGTACGAACGCCGGCGGCTGGGAGCCCACACCGCACAACAAAGACCGCTCACCCAGTACACACCATCCGCCCCCGTCGGCGTATGGGCCTTCACCCGTTTGCCGAGTCGAAAGTCCTTTCCGCATACGCCCCTTGGGGAATTCGGGTGGCATCGAGAAAGCCCCCGGAATCGGGGTTTCCCGCCGCCCAGGGAATCGTTGGACAACACGAGGTGGCGCCTGGTGTCGACGGGACACCTGCCGGACGCGAAGGCTCGCGTCACCGGGAGAGCGCACTCGGAGAAAGGACACCCCGTGAAGTACTCGAAGGCCGCCGCGGCAGTCGCCGGTTCCGTGATGGCGCTCGGCACGGCCGCACCGGCTCTCGCCGCCGACCACACCGGGCAGCTGCCTCCGATGAGCCTGAACGGCGCCGTGGCGGACACCCTCGCCGGCGGCCTGGACCCGCAGCACCTGCAGGCCACCCAGGGCATCCACAAGGGCGGCGACCCCCTCAAGCCCGTCACCGACGTCGCCGACGGCCTGAGCCAGGGCCAGAGCGGCGCCCCGCAGCAGGTCCTCGGCACCGTGCGCCAGGCGGCCCCCCTCCTGGGTGGCCTCCCCACGGCCCTGGGGCAGTAACCTGCCTCCTGCATAGGGGAGTTGAGGAAGGTGGCGGTCACCTCGGGTGGCCGCCACCTTTGTCGTTCCGTACGGGCGCATGGCCTCGTACGCGCGCACAACGCCTCGTACAGGCGGCGAAGCCCCGTACGCGCACACAAAGCAGGGCGGCGATCACCGGTCCGGTGTCGCCGCCCTGCTGTCGTACCGCTGAACGTCAGTTGTTGGCCGACGTGTTGCCGAAGGCCGGGTTCAGCAGGCCGATCACGTTCACGGTGTTGCCGGTCAGGTTCACGGGCACGTGGACCGGGACCTGGGCCAGGTTGCCGGACAGGACGCCGGGCGAGCCGGTGGCCGCGCCCGTGGCGTCGGAGTCGGCGAACGCGCTTCCGGCGGAGGCACCGGCGGCGATCCCGGCGGCGGCCAGGACCAGGGCGGCCTTCTTGGCAGTCTTCATGAGGGTGCACCTTCTATTCGACTTACGGGCCCCGAGTTCGGGCCCACGTAGATCGAAACGTGTCGGTGGCTACGACGACACGGGCCGTCGCCGTGTTGACCCCCTTTGGAGCAACGGCCGTGATTCTCCCGGCACTTGGGGCCCTGCTCGGGTAGAGAGCGCAGCGGCCGACGGCGCGGGCCGTGACGTGCGACGAAGCAGTACGAGGGAAGGGGCGGTAGGGCCATCAGAGTGAACAGGGAGAACCAAACGCGACGATCACGTGTTGGGCAGAGCGCTCCGATCGCGGGCATTCATGCGACACAAGGACGGAACATGCTCAAGAAGGTTATGGCCACTGCGGCCGTCACCCTGTCGGTGGCGGGCCTGGGCGCTGGGATGGCCCCCTCCGCGTTCGCCGACGACGACACCACGTCGCTGAGCGGCAACGGCGCTACGCAGACCTACGGCAACTCCGCCACGAACGGCGACATGAGCCCGCAGCTCGGCCTGGTCCAGGGCTCGCTCAACAAGCCGTGCATCGGCCTGCCCGCCAAGGCCAACGTCGGCTCCCTCGTGGGCGTCGTGCCGGTTGCGGTCCAGGACATCCCGATCCTGTCCAACCCGCAGAACCAGCAGTGCACCGAGAACTCGACGCAGGCCAAGGGTGACGAGCCGCTGTCGAACATCCTGCAGAACGTGCTCTCGGCCAACATGGGCTGATCTCAGGCCAGTTGAGCTCTTCGGTGAGTCCCGGTGCTTCGGCGCCGGGACTCACTGCTGTGCGCGCAGGTCGCCGCTCCGGCCGCTCCGGCCTCTTCGGGTGACGTGCCCCGTCGTTCGTGTCCTGTCCGCGCCCCGACTCGTTGGACAGCACATGATCGAAGCCAAGCGCATCCTCGCCGCCGTCGCCCTCGCCGCCGGAGCCACCGGACTCGCGGCCCCCATGGCCGCTGCCGCCGAAGGACCCACCCCGCTGTCGGTCAACGGCACCATCGACGACATCGCCACCAGCGCGGTCGGCCCCGAGCACCGCGACGAGGTCCCGTCGGTCTCCGGCCAGCTCGGCAAGCTCAACGAACTGCGCCAGCTCACCGACCAGGCAGCCCCGGTGACCAACCTGCTGACGTCCTGACTTTCCTCGTACGAAGCGGCGCGGCCCCCGATGCGTTCGGGGGCCGCGCCGCTTCCGTTGCCGAGGTGAGGTCAGCTGGTCCAGAAGTCCCACCAGCGGGTCAGGACCAGCATGCCGATGACCCCGATGTGCAGCACCGGGACGACCCAGGTGAACTCGTCGGCGAACGACCGCAGCGCGGGCGGTGCCGGCAGCAGTTCATGGCGCAGGTTGTGCGCGGTGACGTACCAGAACATGACGATGGTCGCCGTCCAGGCGAGACAGCACCACAGGCACAGGGCGTTGATGTCGTACAGCGACTGGAACATCAGCCAGGTGCAGAACCCCACGCCGAACAGCATCCCGGCGTTCAACGTCAGCCAGAACCAGCGCGGGAACCGTGCGCCCACGACGAGGCTCGCGCCCACGCACAGCACCATCCCGTACGTGACCAGGCCGAGCATCGGGTTCGGGAAGCCGAACACCGCCGCCTGCTCGCTCTCCATGATCGAACCGCAGGACACCACCGGGTTGAGGCTGCAGCCCGGCTGGTAGTCCGGGTCCTCGAGCAGCTTGAACTTGTCCAGCGTGATCACCCACGCCGCGAGAACGCCCGCCGCGCCTGTGACCATGAGCAGAATCGCCAACAGGCGGCTTCCGCCTACGACTTGAGGGGGCGTCACACGCCGGTGCGGATGGGGGATCGCGGCCTCGGCCGCCTTGGTCGTCAGGGTCATGGGCCGCACCGTTCTACGTCCTACGTGGCTTCTTTGGCGGCCATTTTGCACGGTTCGCGGGGGTCCGGGGGAGTGGCGGAGGAATCGTAAGGGTGTGTGAGGGTGTCGCATTCGGGGAGCGACGGGGAGCAACGGGGAGCGACGGGGAGGGTGGGGGAGCGGCGGGGCACGGGTCAGCGGCGATGGGCAAGGTGTGCCCACATCCGGCAAGAGACGGAACTCCACCATTCCACCCGGGAGTTGAGCCAGGCAGGGCAGGAGTCCCGTACGCCTCCCCGCCCTCTGCCGGCGACCCCTGGCGTACGATGATCGAAATGCCGCAAGCCGTCACCCGTACGGCACCATGCGACGGAGGCCCCCCGTGCTCATCACCGTTGCGGACGTCGAAGCCGCGGCCGCGCACATCGACGGACACGTCCTGCGCACCCCGACCGTGTCCAGCCCCGGACTGAGCGAACTCCTCGGCGTCCCGGTCACCGCCAAACTCGAACTGCTCCAACGCACGGGCTCGTTCAAGTCGCGCGGCGCCACAGCGAAACTCCTCAGCCTCACCGAGCCGGAACGCGCCGCCGGAGTCGTGGCCGTCAGCGGCGGCAACCACGGCATCGCCACCGCCGTCATGGCCGGCGCACTTGGCATCGACGCCACCGTCGTCATGCCCCGCACCGCACCCCGCCGAGCCGTGGAAACCGCCGAGGCCGCCGGGGCGCACGTCGACCTCGCCGACACCATGGACGCCGCCTTCGCCCGCGTGGAGGAACTCCGCCGCAAAGGCCTGACCCTGGTCCACCCCTTCGACGACCCCGTCGTGATCGCGGCACAGGGCACCGTAGGCCTCGAACTCGCCGAAGACGCAGGCGAGTTGACCGACGTCGTCGTCAGCATCGGCGGCGGCGGGCTCATCTCCGGCGTCGCCGCCGCCCTGCAGGCACGCCGCCCCGGCATCCGCGTCTGGGGAGTCGAGACGGAAGGCGCCCAGGCCATGACCGCCGCGCTCGCCGCAGGTGGCCCCGTACCCGTCGAACTCTCCTCGATCGTGACGACGCTCAGCGCACCCAGCGCCTCGCCCCTCACCTACGAACACGTCTCGGCGCACGTCACCGAAGTCCTCACCGTCACCGACGCCGAGGCCGTGCAAGGCGTTCTCGACCTCGCCGAGCACGCCAAACTCTGGACCGAACCCGCCGCGGGATGCGTGCTCCCCGCGGCCCGCCAGGTCCTGCACCGCGTCGGCTCCGACGCCAAGCTCGGCCTGGTCATCTGCGGCGGCAACGCGACAACAGCCGACGTGACCGCCTGGGCGGAGGGGTTCGGGTTGCGCTGAACAGGCGTCCCCTCCGGCCTGCGCCCCGGCCGGAATCCGCCCCGGCCTCACTACGGGTGCAGCTCAGGAACCGACACCTTGATCGGCTCCTGCGTCGTCCGCGCGATCACGACCACTGCCGGCTCGTCCGGATCGGGATTCTCCTCCCGGTGCCGCACGAACGGCGGTACGAGGAAGAAGTCACCGGGGTTGCCCGCCAGCCGCACCTCCTGCGTACCGTCGTGGAACACGAACACGGGATGCCCGCTGACCACGAAGATCCCCGCCTCCGAGTCACCGTGGTGGTGGTTGTCCGTGGAGCTCAGCGGCGGATTCTCCACCCTCCCCATCCACAGCCGCTTCGAGCCGACCGTGCCGCCGCTGATCGCCGCGAAACCATCCAGCTCCCCGGACCGGACCAGGTGCACGCGATTGTTCGACGGCGCTTCGTCGACCGCGTCCGGACGGTTCCCGCCTTCTTCACGAGCAGTCATCGTGCAGCCTCCCGATGTCGTCGACCGATACGCCAGTCAGGCTGCTCTCTCTTGCCGGATATCTCAAGTTCCGTTGCTGATACAGCAAGTTGGGACCACCCGGGGGCATCCAGGCGCAGGACGTGGTCTCCGTACGGGTGGCCCACACGGCTGATCTTCCGACCCGTACGCGACACCGCATTCCGCCGACGGGAACGGTGAGGTCATGACCGAGACAGACAAGGCACTCCTCGAAGGCGGCCCCCAGGACCTGCCCGACCGGATCGTGAAGATCACCACCCCCGGAGCGGACCTGAAGATCGAGTTCCGCAACGGCTACGAGCACTACCGCCCCACCCGACGCCAGGCGGACACCCCCGAGGGCCGACTCCCCGTATATGAGTGGTGGGAACGCACAGAGATGGCCTCGTAGCCACAGATCCCCCCCTCCGCGGCGACAACAAGATGCCTCTCCTGCTCTGCGAGAAGGAGAGGCATCGGCCGGGCGTCAGAAGTTACGGAAGTGACGGGGCGGGCGGTCTCAGCAGCCCTTGGCCCACGTGTGGGAGCCGCCCTGGTCGTTCGCGCCGGCGTCGTGGCCGACCTCCTGCCCGGGGGCCAGACAGAGCGTGACCCGGCCGAGGAGCTGCCGGCCCTCGTAGACCTTGACGTGGTCGGCCACACCGGGACCGGAGACGCCGTGGTTGGCCCAGGAGGAGTCCTCCTTGAACATGTCGCCCTCCCACCAGTGGTCGTCGCCGCTGTGCTCGATCTTCATGCCGTTGAAATCTGTGTCCGTCCAGACACAGAAGAAGCCACTCCTGCAGTCCGCCGCCTCAGCGGCCGCCGAGGTGGCGAGCATCCCGGCGGCAGAGAGCACGGCAGTGGCAAGGAGGGTGGTGAAGCGCTTCATGCGGGCGAACTTCCTTTCGGTGAGGGGGAGTTGAGTACGGTGGTGGCTTCGGCGAGAGCGTGGGCACGCAGCTTCTCCCAGCGAGCGATCTCGGTACGGTGCCGGTCCCGGACCTCGGCGAGGCCACGGCGGGTATGAGCGGCCTCCGGCCTCAGGTTGTTGACGACCACGGAGGCACGGAACCAGCCCGACTGGTCCCCGTAGAGCCGCTGCTGCGCGGCGGCAAGACAGCCATCGGTGTGGGCGCGCACGACATAGCCGGTGGGCAGGGCAAGGGACAGCTCAGTCGGCCCCGTACCGAACATCGCCGCATCGACCCGCCGAGCCTCGGCCCCCGACAGCCGGCTCTTTCCGCTACGGGGCGCGACAAGCCCCTGGCGGGCCAGGCAAGCGTCGGTCAGACGCTGCGTAGCTGCCTTGATCAGCTCATCCGGATCGGCGGCGGCCTTCGGCGCACGCTCCGTACACCCCGTCAGACCCGCACAGGCCAGAGCCACCACGGCAGCCAGCAGCCGTACGGGCCGACGCGACCGGGTGGACGGTTCCTTGATCACAAAAGGGTGTCTAGTCGCTCGAACCCCCACACGACAGAGCAAACGTTCCCGGTCACTCAACTGGCTGCGGCCTTTCACCCGGGGAGACGTTGCTGTGCGTTGGGCTGTCTCCCCCCATGGGTGATGTGTTGGGTTTGTGGGGGATTTATCTGGTCGGTATGGGGGTGTTGCAGGTTGTCCTCTGGGGCGGCCGCAGCGCCCATGCTCATGTAGTCGTGTCCGTACGCGGTGAGTTGTGTAGCCACGCGTCCACGTCCGGGGCGTCGCCGCGGAGAGCCGCCGCGAACCCGTCGTGCAGGAGATCGGCTGCTACCACGGGCGCGATCACCGTGGCGGCCCCGTTGCCAATAGTGCAACAGGGGTGAGCGATGCCGACCGGGGCGGCGAAAGAGCGGCGGGTGCCGATTTCTGCCGCCGAGTAATCTGCGGGCCGGCTGAGGTGTGTTCGTGTGGCGGCGCGAACACACCTCAAGGCGTCGGCTCGTTCAGCTCGCGGCCGCCGCCCAGGGCACGGTGCCGTTGCGCTGGTGCGGCAGCTGTGCGGCCATGCCGTCGAGGCAGACCGGGGCGGTGCTCGGGCCCGCGACCCGGTGGCCGGAGAGCTGAGTGCTGAACACCGGGGCGTCATTCTGATGCCCCGTCACCTGGACGCTGAACAGGCCGGGTTGCTCGGCCGGCAGCTCCACGGCCTCGATCCAGCAGGGGGCGTCGAACTCCGCGTACCGCTGGAACCGATTGACCGTCGAGGTGGGCAGCACCGAGACGCCAGGGCCGAGCAGGGCGCAGGCGGCCTGGCGTGCCGCTTCGAGCAGGACCATGCCGGGCATGTGGTCGCCGCCGTGGTCGAACATCACGGGGTGGCTGGGATCCGGGTTGAGCCGCCACACGCCGGGGTGTCCAGTAGGTGCCAGGACCACGTCGATGGGCAGGATGCGACCGTAGTCGGATGGTGTCTGGTCCGTGGGCCGGTAGTCGATCTCCTTCGTTGGGGCGGAGCCGCGCAGCCGGCGGTAGGCGGCGGGGGAGACACACGTGAAGTGTCCGTCGCCAGTGGCCACGACGTGCTCGTCGCGCCGGATGGTGATATCGACGCCGAGAATCGTGTCGCGCCGTTCCTTGCTGAAGACCGTTTCGATCTCCAGTTCGCTCGGTGTCCGCCCAATGTCCAGGTACTCGGGATAAGTGGTTGCGGAGATGTCCCGCATCACGAATTGGTGGCCGAGCGGGATCCCGAACTCGGAGTGGGCGAGGAAAATCCCGATCTGCCGGACCGTCTCGACGGCCTGCAGGTGATCGTGGTTCCGGCTGACCGGGCTGTTGAAAAACGTGTGGGCGCGCGGCCATTGCCCGGTGAGAGCGAAGGTGTTTTCTCCGATCTTCTTGCAGCTGGTGAGGAATACCTCGGCATGTGATGCACGGTGCACATACTCTTTGGGCACGGTGGTGGTGAGCCGGGGCAGTTCCGTCGACTCCTCCTGTGTGGATCTCTGCGTAGCACTCTTGGCCTGTGCGCGGTGTGTGTGGGGTGCCGTCGCACTGCTCATGATCCTTCTCCCCCAAGAAGCAACTGGTTGCGTGAACGGCAAGATACAGACGGACCGGTTTGCTTTACAAGGGTCACCTGTTCGACTCGTCAAAGCCCGGCCCCGGCAGGGTGGTTTACCGCTGCGGGCGCTCACGGAACGGGGTGTGCAACCTCGGGAATGCGATGTTGCACACCGCTGACCTGACGCGTTTGCGAGCCAGTGTCCCCGGCGGGCACCTGGGAGTCCAGGGGCGCCCGAGCGAGCATTGAGCGCCGAGGCTGACCGTGGTCCGCAGGCCAAGGGAGGGAGAGCCCGTGGACGGCCTCAAACGCAAGGACGCCCTGCTGAGGATCGAGCGCGGTCACGCCACTGAGGAAGAGCTGGCCGCCATCGCCGTGACGCTGCTTTCGCTCGCTGCAGCGCGGAGCGAGCCCGACGGGGAGGAGAGCGGCGGGCAGTGCACCGTCCGCTGGAGCCGTCGGGAGCGGACCAGGTCGTATCAGGCACCGCACAGCTGGAGATGACGCTCCGGGGGCGGGTGAACAGCAATGACCGAGCAGCTTCCGACTCCCACATAAAAAAACCGTAGATGCGGTTGGGTTGTGTGCGCGGCTTTCTCGGTCGGCCCGCGCCTCCCAACAGGAAGGTGACTGCCATGTCGATGGTGGCGGAGCCCGCTGCGTTGGACGCGCCGGAGGCCCATACTCAGCAGGGCCGCGTGGCCGAGTTGCACGCGGTGCGCACAC
>NZ_JASCIQ010000019.1 GCF_029968035.1 Streptomyces cavernicola
GGAGCGGGGGTCCGGGGGCGGAGCCCCCGCAGCCGACGGCAGTCTTTCGGGAAGGGGCGGGGTGGGGAAGAACTACAGCTCGGCCAGCAACTCCGCCTTCTTGGACGTGAATTCGGAATCCGTCAGCAACCCCGCCTGATGCAACTCCCCGAGGTGCCGGATCCGGTCCGCGATATCCGCCGGATCGCGGCGGGCGGCCGCGGGCCGCGGAGCGTCGTCACAAGCCGGCCCGCTGCTGTTGCGCACCGCAGCGAGCACCGCAGCCGCGAACGGCAGCGACTCGTGCACGGGCCCGTACCCGAGGCCGAACACGACCGCCGCCGGATCCTGGTCCGCCTGCGCGGGCTGCTGCACCGGCTGCGTACCGCCCGGCGCGCGGTGCAGCAGCCGCAGATGGCCGTCGAACACCTCGGGGGAGCGCCACTCGACGTCGGCGAGGTCGCCGACCGCGAAACTCTGGTCGCCCGCCTTCCACTTCGCCGAGGACGCGCCCGTCCAGAACCAGCGGTACGACACGGTCCTGCCGTCGAAGGACGCCTTGCCGTCGTACGCCTTGAACTGCAGCGGGCCCTCCGGCGCGGGCACGAGGAACTCCTCGGCGTCGGACGCGGGGCCGATCAGCGCGCGGAGCTCGTCCGCGTAGTACTCGGCGAGGGTCTCGCGCTCGGCGGGCAGCACCAGGCGATAGGGGTCGCTGCTGTCCTTCAACTGCCCGGCGGCGGCCGCCATCAGCGGATCCGCGCCGGGTCTCGGAACGGCATGCAGCACCACCGTCCCGCGCTTTCCCGGGGTCAGGGTCACCGCCGCCAACGCCTCGTGGGGAATACGTCGTTCACCGAGCGCCTGGAACAGCTTCGGCGTCCTGATCCCCCGTTCGAAGCGGATGAGCACGGAGTCCGAGTCGAACTCCCAGGCGGCATGAAATCCGGCCAGTACGTCACCCATGCGGCTCATCGTATGCGCCGTCCGGCCTGAAGCCCACCCGTCGCCGGCGGGCCGCGGGTCGAACTGGCCGTCGTCCACGGCTCCTTGGCGATGCCGCAAAGCGCTCCCGCGCACGGCCAGGTGAGCGGATCTCTACGCGCGTCAGGCCGAAGCGGAACCGGAAGGGGCGTTCCGGCACGCTTCGCCGCCGTCCGCACAGCTCACCGAGTCGTACTGGCCGACGCCGATCCGGGCGAAGTTGCGGAGGCTCTCGGTGCCCGGCTGAAAGTAGCCCGTATGGCCGATGGCGCCCTCCGCGGAGACGACGCGCGCGCCGAAGCTCTCGGAGACCGGGTCGGCGCCGTGGCCGAGGCCGCCGACCTCCATGTGCGGGATGTCCTGGATCCAGTCGTCGGAGTCCCGCATGGCCCACACGCGGGCGTCGGTGTGCAGCCCCTCGACGCTTCCGGCGCGCATGCCGGGGCTGCCGGCGACCGCTATGTCGCTGACCCGCGGCGGCAGCTCGCTCGCGGCGACCCCGCACACCACCGAGCCGTAGCTGTGGCAGTACAGGGCGACCTTCGACGAACCGGGCAGCGTACGCACCATGGAGTTCAGGCGGACCGAGCCGTCCTCGGCGCGCTTGGCGGTGGCCGCGTCCACGCCGAGCCCGGCCGGGGCCGTGTAGTCGGCCCAGGCGATGACCGCGCTGCGGGTCTTCGGGCTGCGCTCGCGCTGCTCGTGGTAGAGCGCGCTCGCCATGCCGCGCGGGGCGCTGTAGCGGCCGTTCGTCTTCTGGTACGTCAGCAGGTTGGTGTCGACGCCGGGCACGACGACCGAGACCCGCTCGGCGCGGTTCAGGTCGCCGAGCACCTCCGCGACGCGGCCGGGGCCCATCGGGTCGAAGGCGAGGATCTGCCGGCCGGGCCGCAGCAGCGAGTCGAAGCGGTGCATGCGGCGGCCCGCCTCGTGGCGGCCCGACTCGGAGAGGCGCTCGTCGTGCATGCGCCGGCGCTCGACGTCGCGCGCCTGGTCGAGGGCGACGCGGTTGGCCGCGTACCGCAGCCGCACGGGCACTCCGGCCATGTTGCCGACGGCGAGCGGGTAACTCCGGGCGAGGCGCAGCTGCTGGGCACCGGTGAGGGTGTCGAAGAAGTGCGCTTTCCGGGACGCCGGCACCTTGGGGTCGGGCAGCTTGTGGCCGTCTATGCCGCCGCGCTGCCAGGCGGAGAGCGCGAGTTCGAGCGGGGTCGACGCGCCCCGGTCGTGACGCACGGCACTCCAGCCGGTGGTCGCCAGCATGACGAAGACGACCGCGAGAGCGAGGAGCGCGCGCCAGACGTTCAGAGTGGGGGACGAGTCGAAGGAAGTCACTGCGGAACACCCTAGGAGAACTGCAGCTCAGACCGGGAGGAGGGTGGGGCAGATCACGTTTCGTGGGGTGTGATTTGGACAATACGGGCGCATGGGGTACCGGGCGCTACGCTCCGTACTCGCTTGTGAGGTACGGGAGTTCACCCTCTGCTGAGGCGCTCGCACGCTCTGTCCGCCCACGCCGCGCGGAAGCGCCGTACGCACAGGCGCCCGTCCGCGCAGACGCCCGCGTGCGGAGACGCTCGTACGCAGAAACGCCATCCCGTGCGCGGAGGCGCTCGTGCGCGGAAAGCGCCTGTACGCGCGCGTGCCTCAGGTCGTGCGCCAGTCCCCCGCGAGCGCCGGCGCCAGTTCGTCGAGGTGGGCGGCGGTGACCACGCGCATCGACTCGACGGTGAGGTCCTGGCCCGCGCCCCAGCGCCGCCCGGTCATCCGCATCACCCCGCCGAACGCGGCGACGGCCACGCGCGGGCGCGGGTCGGCGTCCACGTCGAGGCCCTCGCGCTCGGCGATGATCCGCGCGACCTCCTCCTCCATCTCGACGGAGCGGCGCATCTCCACGGCGAGGAGCGCGGGCGTCGACTCGATCAACTGGTAGGTGCGCATGTGGAGTTCGACCGGAACGATCTCCTCGATGCTCTCGCCGACCGCGTTCCAGGCGTCCAGGACGGCCGCGCGCAGCGCCTGCAGCGGCGGCTCGTGCGCGGGCCGGGCGCGCACCCGCTCGGCGAACTGCCGCTCCACCATCTCCTGTACGGCGAAGACGGCCTCCTCCTTGCCGGCGAAGTACCGGAAGAAGGTGCGCTGCGAGACGTCGACGGCGTCCACGATCTCGTCGACGGTCGTCTGCTCGTACCCCTGGGACGTGAAGAGTTCGAGGGCGGCGCGCACCAGGGCGTCGCGGGTGCGGCGCTTCTTGCGCTCACGCAGGCCCGTCGGCCGGGGCGCGTCAGGCTTCGGCTCGGGGTTGGGCGGGGTCAATCAGGGGCCTCTTTCCACCGGTCTGCGCGGCCGGTTCGGGCGGCCGGTCCGGGCAGCTCACGATACCTGTGAGCAACGTGACAGTTACCGACTAGTGATTCCGTTTGTCAACTGTCAGCGACTGTCATTAGCCTCGAACGCATGACTAGTCAGACCACCGTCGACAAGGCGGATAAGGCGCCGGAGCAGCCGGGGGGCGCTCCCGCTCCGGCCCCGGCCAAGGGCCTGCGCGGCCACCCCTGGCTGACGCTGTTCGCCGTCGCGATCGGCGTGATGATGGTGGCCCTGGACGGCACCATCGTGGCCATTGCCAACCCGGCCATCCAGAAGGACCTGAACGCCTCCCTCGCGGACGTCCAGTGGATCACCAACGGCTATCTCCTGGCGCTCGCCGTCGCCCTGATCACGGCGGGCAAGCTCGGTGACCGATTCGGCCACCGGCAGACCTTCCTCATCGGCGTCGTCGGCTTCGCCGCGGCCTCCGGTGCGATCGGCCTGTCCGAGAGCGTCACGTACGTGGTCGTCTTCCGCGTGCTGCAGGGCCTCTTCGGCGCGCTGCTCATGCCGGCGGCGCTCGGTCTGCTGCGCGCGACCTTCCCGGCCGAGAAGCTCAACATGGCCATCGGCATCTGGGGCATGGTCATCGGCGCCTCCACCGCGGGCGGCCCGATCCTCGGCGGCTTCCTCGTGGAGAACGTCAGCTGGCAGTCGGTGTTCTACATCAACGTGCCGGTCGGCGTGCTCGCGCTCGCCTTCGGCCTGTGGGTCCTGAAGGACCACCGGGCCGAGAACGCGCCGCGCTCCTTCGACGTCCCGGGCATCGTGCTGCTCTCCGGCGCGATGTTCTTCCTGATCTGGGCCATCATCAAGGCCGGCGAGTCCTGGGGCTGGGGCGGCGCGAAGACCTGGATCTTCCTGGGCGCGGCCGTGCTCTGCTTCGTCGTCTTCGCCGTCTGGGAGACCAAGGTCAAGGAGCCGCTCGTCCCGCTCGGGATGTTCCGCTCCATACCGCTCTCCGCGGGCACCGTGCTCATGGTCCTCATGGCCTTCGCCTTCATGGGCGGCCTGTTCTTCGTGACGTTCTACCTGCAGGGCGTGCACCGTATGACCCCGGTCGAGAGCGGTCTGCACCTGCTGCCGCTGACGGCCATGATGATCGTGTCCTCGCCGGTCGCGGGCGCCCTCATCACCAAGTTCGGCCCGCGCGTGCCGCTGGTCGGCGGCATGGTCTTCACGGCCGCCGCGATGTTCGGCATGACCACCCTGTCCGCCGAGACCGGTACGTGGACGATGTCCCTGTGGTTCGCCTTCCTCGGCCTTGGCCTCGCCCCGGTGATGGTCGGCGCGACCGAGGTCATCGTCGGCAACGCCCCGCTGGAGCTCTCCGGCGTCGCGGGCGGACTGCAGCAGGCGGGCATGCAGGTCGGCGGCGCGCTCGGCACGGCCGTCCTCGGCGCGGTCATGTCCAGCAAGACCTCGTCCGTACTGCCGGAGAAGTGGACGGAGGCCGGGCTGCCCGGCGAGCCCGCTCCGGGGCTCGACGCGGCGGCCGAGGTCGGGTTCCTGCCGACCGAGGCCCTGGAGAAGGCGCACACGCCGCAGCCGGTCATCGAGCAGATCGGCGGCGTCGTGCAGGACACGTTCCTGTCCGGCATGCACCTGGCCTTCGTCACGGCCGGCGTCGTCGCCGCCGTCGCCGCGCTCGTGGCCGTCTTCACCAAGCGCGGGGCCAACGCGGAGGCGGGCGGCGGGGCCGTCCACATCTGACGCGCGCGAGCGGGGGAGTGCGCCCCTCGTGCGCGCCCCTCGCATCGGAAAGTCCCGCCGAAGAGCCCTTCGGCGGGACTTTCCCCTATCAGGGTGGCCCCGGCCCCAACCCCCTTCCGGCGGGCGGCAGTTGCGGGTCAGATTGCGTACGACCGATTCGTACGACACGGGGGTTCCACACCATGCGCACTGCCATCACCCTGCCCGCCCTGACCACCTCACTGCTCGCCCTCGCGCTGCTCACCGCACCCGGGGCGAGCGCCGCCCACCCGACCACGAGCGCCGCCCACCCGACCACGAACGCTGCCCCGCCCACGCTCGCCGACTGCGGGCCCGGCGAGCTGTGCCTGTGGAAGGAGGCCGAGTTCAAGGGGAAGCGGCAGGTCCACGAGCTGTCCGGCACCGACATGGAGAGCTGCGTCGCCCTCCCCGAGGGGGCCTCGGCCCAGTCCCTCGCCAACCGCACCGGACGTCCCGTGACCGTCTACCAGTCCGCCCACTGCGCGGAGACCGGCGAGTTCCAGACGTACCCGGGCGACGGCACGTACGCGCCCCGATCGCCTTACCGCGTACGGGCGTTCAAGATCTGGGAGCACTGACGGAGGAGGCGGGGGCGGGGGCGGGCTCGGCGTCCCCGCCTGTGCCCCCGCTCGCGTCCCCGCCCGTGCCATCGGCCGCGTCCGCCGAGAGCGCCGCCACCTGCGCCCGCAGCGCCTTGACCTCGTCCGTCAGCGCCTCGATGGCCGCGGTCCGGCGCCGCTCCTCGGCGTCGTCCGAGTCGAAGCGCGCGATGAACCAGGCCGCGATGTTCGCCGTCACCACACCGAGCAGCGCGATGCCGGACAGCATCAGGCCGACGGCGAGGACCCGGCCGAGGCCCGTGGTCGGCGAGTGGTCGCCGTACCCGACGGTGGTCATCGTCGTGAACGACCACCACAGCGCGTCCCCGAGCGTCTTGATGTTGCCGTCAGGGGACTCCCGCTCCACGGCAAGCACGGCGAGGGAGCCGAACATCAGCAGCCCCGTCACCGCCCCCGCCACATAGGTGGTCAGCTTGATCTGCGTGGCCATCCGGGCCCGCCGCCCGATGAGGAGCAGCGTGGCCACGACCCGAAGGAGCTGCAGCGGCCGAAGCAGCGGCAGGAGCACCGCGCACAGGTCCAGCCAGTGCCGGCGCACGAACTCCCGCTTCTCCTCGGCGAGTACGAGCCGTACGAGATAGTCCACGGCGAAGGCGCCCCACACCGTCCACTCGACGGCCGTGCACGCCTGCTTCACCGTCGGAGCCGCGTCCGGCAGCACGATCGGCACCGCGTAGGCCCCGGCGAAGAGCACCGCGAGGGCGAGCAGGGGCCGCTGCGTGAGGTTCTCCCAGCGGATACGGGCGGGCTGTTCCTTCATGTCCGCATCGTAAGAAACGCATAAACGTACAAGGGCGGCGGGACCGCCCGGTCCCGCCGCCCTCACGGAGCGTCCGTACGCGCCTACGCGTCGCCGCCCGCGGCGCCCGGGTCGGCCGCCGTCACGTCGAGCAGCTGGTAGCGGTCGACCGCCTGCTTCAGGACCGAGCGGTCCACCTTGCCGTCCTGGGCCAGCTCGGTCAGCACGGCGAGCACGATCGACTGCGCGTCGATGTGGAAGTAGCGGCGGGCCGCGCCGCGCGTGTCCGCGAAGCCGAAGCCGTCCGCGCCGAGCGAGGTGTACCGCCCCGGCACCCAGCGCGAGATCTGGTCCGGCACCGAACGCATCCAGTCCGAGACAGCCACGAACGGCCCCTCGGCGCCGCCCAGCTTCTGCGTCACGTACGGCGTGCGCTGGTCCTCCTCCGGGTGCAGCAGGTTGTGCCGCTCCACCTCGACGGCCTCGCGCCGCAGCTCGTTCCAGGACGTCGCGGACCAGACGTCGGCCTTGACGTTCCACTCCTCGGCGAGGATCTTCTGCGCCTCGATCGCCCACGGCACGGCGACGCCGGACGCCATGATCTGCGCCGGGATCGCGCCGGACTCGCCGCGCTTGAAGAGGTGGATGCCCTTGAGGATGCCGTCGACGTCCACGTCCGCCGGCTCGGCCGGGTGCTGGATCGGCTCGTTGTAGACCGTCAGGTAGTAGAAGACGTCCTCGGCCTCCGGCCCGTACATCCGGCGCAGGCCGTCCTTCACGATGTGCGCGATCTCGAAGCCGAACGCCGGGTCGTACGCGATGCAGCCCGGGTTGGTCGAGGCGAGCAACTGCGAGTGCCCGTCCGCGTGTTGGAGGCCCTCGCCGGTCAGCGTCGTGCGTCCCGCGGTGGCGCCGAGGACGAAGCCGCGGGCCAGCTGGTCGGCCATCTGCCAGAACTGGTCGCCGGTGCGCTGGAAGCCGAACATCGAGTAGAAGACGTACACCGGGATGAGCGGCTCGCCGTGCGTCGCGTAGGCCGAGCCCGCGGCGATCAGGGAGGCCGTGCAGCCCGCCTCGGAGATGCCGTCGTGCAGCATCTGCCCGGTCGGCGACTCCTTGTACGCGAGCAGCAGCTCGCGGTCGACCGACTCGTACTGCTGGCCGAGCGGGTTGTAGATCTTCGCGCTCGGGAAGAACGCGTCCATGCCGAACGTGCGGTACTCGTCCGGCGCGATCAGCACGAAACGCTTGCCGATCTCCTTGTCCCGCATGAGGTCCTTCAGGATGCGGACGAACGCCATGGTGGTGGCGATCGACTGCTGCCCCGAGCCCTTCTTCGCAGCCGCGTACGCCTTGTCCTCCGGCAGCTGCAGCGGCTTGGCGCGCACGACCCGGGTCGGGACGTAACCGCCCAGACCCTTGCGGCGGTCGTGCATGTACTGGATCTCCTCGGAGTTCCGGCCCGGGTGGTAGTAGGGCGGAACGCCGTCCTCCAGCTGCTTGTCGGTGATCGGCAGGTGCAGCCGGTCGCGGAAGCCCTTGAGGTCGTCGACCGTCAGCTTCTTCATCTGGTGCGTGGCGTTGCGGCCCTCGAAGTTCGGGCCGAGCGTCCAGCCCTTGACCGTCTGCGCCAGGATCACCGTCGGCTGGCCCTTGTGCGCCTTGGCCGCCGACATCGCCGCGAAGATCTTCTTGTGGTCGTGACCGCCGCGGCCCAGGTGCAGGATCTGGTCGTCGGTCATGTTCTCGACCATGGCCCGCAGCCGGTGGTCCCCGCCGAAGAAGTGATCCCGGATGTACGCACCGGTCTCGGTGGCGTACGTCTGGAACTGGCCGTCGGGCGTGGTGTTGAGCTTGTTGACCAGGATGCCGTCCCGGTCCTGCGCAAGCAGCGGGTCCCAACTCCGGTCCCACACCAGCTTGATGACGTTCCATCCGGCGCCCCGGAACTGCGACTCCAGCTCCTGGATGATCTTGCCGTTGCCGCGCACCGGACCGTCGAGCCGCTGCAGGTTGCAGTTGACGACGAAGGTCAGGTTGTCCAGGCCCTCACGGGCGGCGATGGACAGCTGGCCGAGCGACTCGGGCTCGTCCATCTCGCCGTCGCCGAGGAACGCCCACACGTGCGACTTGGAGGTGTCGGCGATCTCGCGCGCCTCCATGTACCGGTTCATCCGCGCCTGGAAGATCGCGCCGAGCGGGCCGAGGCCCATCGACACGGTCGGGAACTCCCAGAAGTCCGGCATGAGCCGCGGATGCGGGTACGAGGAAAGGCCGTTGGGCGCCTTGGACTTCTCCTGCCGGAAGCCGTCCAGCTGCTCCTCGCTGAGCCGGTCCAGGAGGAACGCGCGGGCGTAGATGCCCGGCGAGGCGTGCCCCTGGAAGAAGATCTGGTCGCCGCCGTCGCCCTCGTCCTTGCCGCGGAAGAAGTGGTTGAAGCCCACGTCGTACAGCGAGGCCGAGGACGCGAACGTCGCGATGTGGCCGCCGACGCCGGTGCCGGGTCGCTGCGCGCGCGAGACCATCACGGCCGCGTTCCAGCGCGTCGCGTTCAGGACCTTGCGCTCGATCTCCTCGTTGCCGGGGAAGAAGGGCTCGTCCTTGGTGGCGATCGTGTTCACGTAGTCCGTGCTGCGCATCTCGGGGACCGCGACGCGCTTCTCACGGGCCCGCTCGATGAGCCGGAGCATCAGGTAGCGGGCACGCTCGCGGCCGCGTTCGTCGACCGCCGCGTCCAGCGAGTCGAGCCACTCCTGAGTCTCTTCGGGATCGAAGTCCGGGACCTGGCTGGGCAGGCCGCCAATGATGATCGGGTTGCGATCGGATCCGGAAGCCACGCTGTTCCTTCGCTGTCGGTCTTGCTCGGTGTCTGGAGCTGAAGAGAGCTTGAGGATGAGAGAGCTGAAAAGGCGATGAGAGCTTGGGAGAGTTGACGTGCACCGTCGATTGTCGTCCCCCATCGTCCACCTCGGTCGCGCAAACGTCATCTGTACCGTTAGGTAACCAGAGGCGGTCGCCGGGCCCGCGATTACCACAGGACTGGCAAAACAGGCCAGAATGGCCTGGGGTGAACAACGGATACCCGGCGAAGCGCGCAAAGCGCGGCGGCGGCACCGCCAGGAACGTCACCGTTTCGGCGGTCTCGACGGCCGGGTACTTGCGCGATCCGCCCCGCACGTGTGGACTACGGCCAGTGGCCCACGTATGCGTGCGGCCGAGAACAACTTCCAAACATGATCAGGAGGCAATCCGTGAGCGCGACCGCGGACCACGCGGAGACGAGCCTGGCCGAGAGGCTGGGCTTCCAGTCCGGGCAGGTGGTCCAGGAGATCGGCTACGACGATGACGTCGACATGGAGCTCCGCGAGGCCATTGAACAGACCATCGGCGACGATGGCGAACTCGTCGACGAGGAGTACGACGATGTGGCCGACGCCGTGGTGCTCTGGTTCCGCGACGACGACGGGGACCTGACGGACACCCTCGTGGATGCCATCGGGTACATCGAGGAAGGCGGCCTGCTTCTGCTGCTGACCCCGAAGACCGGCCGCGACGGATATGTCGAGCCGAGCGAGATCAGCGACGCGGCCACGACCTCCGGCCTGACCGCTAGCAAGAGCGTCAGCGTGGGCAAGGACTGGTCGGGCAGCCGGCTCGCCACCCCCAAGGCGGCGAAGTCCGGCAAGCGCTGAACCTCTGCACGCAGCTTTCGAACCCCCGTCGGCCACCGGTCGGCGGGGGTTCACGCGTGTACCGCGCCGCTCGCTAGGGTGGCACCCACCTGAACAGCCCTACGGAGGGATCCGTCCTCATGGCACTCGCTGGCCTCGCGACCGGCACCAAGGCCCCGGACTTCGAGCTCAAGAACCAGCACGGCGAGACCGTGCGGCTCTCGGACTTCCGCGGCGAGAAGAACGTCGTGCTGCTCTTCTACCCGTTCGCCTTCACCGGTGTCTGCACCGGCGAACTGTGCGCTCTGCGGGACGAGCTGCCCAAGTTCGTCAACGACGACGTGCAGCTGCTCGCCGTCTCCAACGACTCGCCCTTCTCGCTGCGCGTCTTCGCCGAGCAGGAGGGCCTCGAGTACCCGCTGCTCTCCGACTTCTGGCCGCACGGCGAGGCCTCGCGCGCGTACGAGGTCTTCGACGAGGAGAAGGGCTGCGCGGTGCGTGGCACCTTCGTCATCGACAAGGACGGCGTGATCCGCTGGACCGTCGTCAACGCGCTGCCGGACGCCCGTGACCTGAACGAGTACGTCACGGCCCTGAACAGCCTCTGAAACAGCCCGACGGCCAAGTGACCCTGGGGCGAATAGCCTGTTTGATGCGGGAACCGGTCACTAGGATCCAGTCGTTGATCTGATGCCAACGCACGACGGGGGCGCTGCCCCTGGACACCTATTGGGAGGACTCGTGGGAGTCAGCCTCAGCAAGGGCGGCAACGTCTCGCTGACCAAGGAGGCCCCCGGCCTGACCGATGTCACCATCGGTCTCGGCTGGGACATCCGCACCACCACCGGTACGGACTTCGACCTCGACGCCAGCGCCATCCTGACGCAGGAGGACGGCAAGGTCGCCAGCGACGCCAACTTCGTCTTCTTCAACAACCTCAAGAGCCCGGACGGCTCGGTCGAGCACACCGGTGACAACACCACCGGTGAGGGCGAGGGCGACGACGAGCAGATCAAGGTCAACCTCGCCGGCGTCCCGGCCGAGGTCGCCAAGATCGTGTTCCCGGTCTCGATCTACGACGCCGAGAACCGCCAGCAGTCCTTCGGCCAGGTCCGCAACGCGTTCATCCGCGTCGTGAACCAGGCCGGCGGCGCCGAGATCGCGCGGTACGACCTCTCCGAGGACGCCTCGACGGAGACCGCGATGGTCTTCGGCGAGCTGTACCGCCACGGCGCGGAGTGGAAGTTCCGTGCCATCGGCCAGGGTTACGCCTCGGGCCTGCGCGGCATCGCGCAGGACTTCGGTGTGAACGTCTGAGCCGACGCACGGCCACGCACGACCCAGCCCGGCGCCGCACACTCCGTGCGGCGCCGGACGCGCTGGACAACCGCACCACCACAGGGGAGGACCACGAACATGGGCGTCACGCTCGCCAAGGGAGGCAATGTCTCCCTCTCCAAAGCCGCACCGAATCTGACGCAGGTCCTGGTCGGACTCGGCTGGGACGCGCGTTCCACCACCGGAGCCCCCTTCGACCTCGACGCGAGCGCGCTGCTCTGCAAGTCCGGGCGCGTGCTCGGTGACGAGTGGTTCGTCTTCTACAACCAGCTCACCAGCCCCGACGGCTCGGTCGAGCACACCGGCGACAACCTCACCGGTGAGGGGGACGGCGACGACGAGTCCCTGCTCGTGGACCTCTCCAAGGTCCCGGCCGAGGTGGACAAGATCGTCTTTCCCGTCTCGATCCACGAGGCGGACAACCGCGGTCAGACGTTCGGGCAGGTCAGCAACGCGTTCATCCGCGTCGTGAACCAGGCCGACGGTCAGGAGCTCGCGCGGTACGACCTCTCCGAGGACGCTTCGACCGAGACCGCGATGATCTTCGGTGAGGTGTACCGATACGGCGCGGAATGGAAGTTCCGTGCGGTTGGGCAGGGGTACGCGTCGGGCCTTCGAGGCATCGCTCTAGACTTCGGGGTCAATGTTTCGTAAAGCCGCGCACGGCTCGGGGGAGCCCCGTACTCGTCGCGGGCGCGGGTACGCCCCGTACACAACGATTGGGTAGCCAGTGGTACTGAAAACCTTCGGCTGGTCGTTCGCGGTCACCGCGCTCGGCCTGGTCGCAGCGGTTCTCATCGGGGGGTGGCAGGCGTTCGGGATCGTGGCGATCCTGTCCATCCTCGAGATCTCGCTGTCCTTCGACAACGCGGTGGTCAACGCCGGCATCCTGAAGAAGATGAATGCCTTCTGGCAGAAGATCTTCCTCACGGTCGGCATTCTGATCGCCGTCTTCGGCATGCGACTGGTCTTCCCCGTCGTCATCGTCGCCATCAGCGCCAAGATCGGCCCCCTTGAGGCCGTCGACCTGGCGATGACGGACAAGGACATGTACCAGCAGCTGGTGACCGACGCTCACCCGTCGATCGCCGCGTTCGGTGGCATGTTCCTGCTGATGATCTTCCTCGACTTCATCTTCGAGGACCGCGACATCAAGTGGCTCGCCTGGCTGGAGCGCCCGCTCGCCAAGCTCGGCAAGGTCGACATGCTGTCGGTCTGCATCGCCCTGATCGTCCTGCTCGTCACGTCGATGACCTTCGCGACCCAGGCCCACCAGCACGGCGGCGCGCACGTCGACAAGGCGCAGACGGTGCTGATCTCCGGCGTCGCCGGTCTGATCACGTACCTCATCGTCGGCGGTCTCTCCGGCTTCTTCGAGAACAAGCTGGAGGAAGAGGAGGAGCGTGAGCACGAGGAGGAGGAGCGCGCCGCGCGCGAGGGCAAGCCCAAGTCGGCCGTCGTCCTCGCCGGCAAGGCCGCGTTCTTCATGTTCCTCTACCTCGAGGTCCTGGACGCCTCGTTCTCCTTCGACGGCGTCATCGGCGCCTTCGCGGTCACCAACGACATCGTGCTGATGGCGCTCGGCCTCGGCATCGGCGCCATGTACGTCCGTTCGCTGACGGTCTACCTGGTCCGCGAGGGCACCCTCGACGACTACGTCTACCTGGAGCACGGCGCGCACTACGCGATCGGCGCCCTCTCGCTGATCCTGCTCGTCACCATCCAGCACGAGATCCCCGAGGTCATCACCGGCTCCATCGGCGTCATCCTGATCGCCTGGTCGTTCTGGTCGTCGGTGCGGCGCAACAAGCGCCTTGCGGCGGCCGAAGAGGGAAAAGCCTCGACCCCGGGCGAGAAGACTGAGCTCTCCTCCGGGGTGTGATCCGCGGGTAGTTGAGGGAACGCTCTGAGCGGGGCGGTCACGAGGTCTCATGCCTCTGACCGCCCCGCTGTCGTATACGTGGATTTGAGAGTTGGGGGCGGGATGTCCTTCTGGGAAGGGCTGTGGCGAGGTCGGGACAGACAGTTCGAGTCGGGGAACGCGGCGACCACCTCCATCGAGCTGACCAAGCGCCGCCCTTCGGTGTCCCTCACCAAGCAGGGCGCGGCCACCGGCAATCTGCGCGTCAACCTGTCCTGGCGGATGCGCACTTCGGACATCGAGGGGCGGTCGAAGCGGGGCGGTCGCGGCTCGCTGCGGCACCCGCTCAAGATGTTCAAGCCCGATGTGGTGCAGGCCCACACCCAGGGCATGGTCAATGTGGACCTGGACCTGGGCTGCCTCTACGAGATGACCGACGGCGCCAAGGGCGTCGTACAGCCCCTCGGGAACTTCTTCGGGGATCTGAACGCGCCGCCGTATGTGAAGCTCAGCGGCGACGACCGCTTCGGCTCGGCCTCCGGCGAGACGCTGTACGTCAACCTCGACTACCGCGAGTCCATCAAGCGCCTGCTGTTCTTCGTCTACATCTACGACCAGACGCCGGCCTTCGACCGCACGCACGCGAAGGTGACCCTCTATCCGAGCAACGGCCCGCGGATCGAGATCGAGCTCGACGAGCACGCCCCGCAGGCGCGGTCCTGCGCGGTGATCACCGTGGAGAACGTCAAGGGCGAGCTCGTGGTGCGCCGCGAGGTGAAGTTCGTCTACGGCTTCCAGGCCGAGCTGGACCGGCTCTACGGCTGGGGCCTGCAGTGGGGGCGGGGCTACAAGGCGAAGGCCGACCGCTAGCGTCGGCCCTCTGCTTCTCCCCGCCCGGCCTCAGCGGTTGAGGAACTGCGGGCCCTGCGGCGGCAGCGTGAAGTGCGGGTCGGGGCCCGCGGCGACCGGCTGCGGGTAGCCGTACCCGCCCTGCGGTGCGACGGTCGGCGGCGCGGAGACGGGCTGCGGGTAGCCGTACCCGGGCGGGGCCGCGGCCGGGGGCTGCGTGGGCGGCTGCGGGTAGCCGTACCCGGGCGCCGGGGCCTGCGTGGGCGCGGGCGGCGCGGCGGTGGGCGGGACCGCGGTCTGCTGGGTGGCCGCCTCCGAAGCCGCCACCTCCGAAGTCGCCGCCTCCGAAGCCGCCGGGTCCGCCTCGGGCTCGGCCTCCGACTCGTCCACGGAGATCCCGAAGTCCGTGGCCAGGCCGACCAGACCGTTCGAGTAGCCCTCGCCGAGCGCGCGGAACTTCCAGGCGTCCCCGCGGCGGTAGAGCTCGCCGCAGATGAGCGCGGTCTCGGCGCCCGTCTCGGGCTTCACGTCGAAGTACGCGTACGGATCGCCCTCTTGGGGCGTCGCCGCGTCGTACAGCGAGATGCGCAGTCCGCGTACGTGCTCGAACGGGACGCCGTCCGCCGATGCCACGATCAGGATGCGGTCGACTTCGGCGGGCAGTCCGGCGAGGTCGGCCTGGACGGAATCGCTCAGTCCGTCGGCGACGCGCTTCTTGCCGAGCCGCCAGACCTTGCCCGAGGGGTGCCGGGGCTGGTTGTAGAAGACGAAGTCCTCGTCGGAGCGGACCCGGCCCTCGGGGGAGAGCAGCATGGCCGAGACGTCGATGTCAGGGGCGCCCGACCCGGCGGGACCCGGGGTCCAGAGCAGCACGGCGCGTACGGCCGTGGCCTCCAGCGGGACGTTCGACCCCTTCAGCATCGCGTGCGTCATGCGGTCATCCTGCCTTCCCGGCCCAGGTGGGGACAACGCGGGGGGCCTGCGCGGGGCGTCGGCGGGGGTGGGTCCGCTCGCGTGCGTCATGCGGGGGTTACCTGGATTTCATGCGAGGAGGGAACCCCTGACATGCTCGTTTACGTACTATTACCGGCCGCAAGTTGTCGGCCGCTTGTCTAAAACGGGGAGTCTCATGCGTCATTTCGGGCACATCGCGCCTGAGATCCGGAAGCGTTTGTTCCATAGGGAGCCCTGCGCCTTCACCTCGGACTCTCCGGCCGCGCTCCTGTCGGTCGCCCTCGGCGCCACGCTGTACTCGCCGGCGACCCGCCCCCACCTCGCCGACGACGTCGCCAAGCAGACGCAGCGCGGGGTGGCGTCCATGGTGCTGTGCCTGGAGGACTCCATCGACGACGCGGACGTCGTCGCCGCCGAGGAGAACCTCGTCGCGCAGCTGTCCGCGCTCGCGGCCGGGGACCCCGCTCAGGACGGGGAGCTGCCGCTGCTCTTCGTCCGCGTCCGGCATGCCGAGCAGATATCCGACCTCGTCCGCCGCCTCGGCCCCGCCGTCCGCATCCTCTCCGGCTTCGTCCTGCCGAAGTTCACCGAGGAGCGCGGCGTGCCCTTCCTGGAGGCGCTCACCGCCGCCGAGGCCGCCAGCGGACGCCGCCTCTTCGCGATGCCCGTCCTGGAGTCGCCCGAGCTGCTCCACCTGGAGAGCCGCGCCGACACCCTCGCCGGCATCGCCCGCACCGTCGACAAGTACCGCGAGCGGGTCCTCGCGCTGCGCCTCGGCGTCACCGACTTCTGCTCCGCGTACGGGCTGCGCCGCCAGCCCGACATGACCGCGTACGACGTGCAGATCGTCGCCTCCGTCATCGCCGACGTCGTCAACGTCCTCGGCCGGGCCGACGGCACCGGCTTCACCGTCACCGGGCCCGTGTGGGAGTACTTCAGGGCCCAGGAGCGGATGTTCAAGCCGCAGCTGCGCAACAGCCCCTTCCTGGGGCGCGCCGAGGAGCTGCGCACCGCGCTCATCGAGCACGACATGGACGGGCTGCTCCGCGAGATCGGCCTCGACCGGGCCAACGGACTGCTCGGCAAGACCTGCATCCACCCCTCGCACGTCCTGCCCGTGCACGCCCTCTCCGTGGTCAGCCACGAGGAGTTCAGCGACGCCCAGGACATCCTGCGCCCCGAGCGCGGTGGCGGCGGAGTCCTGCGCTCCGCCTACACGAACAAGATGAACGAGGTGAAGCCGCACCGCGCCTGGGCCGAGCGGACCCTGCAGCGCGCCAAGGCCTTCGGCGTGGCCAACGAGGACGTCGGCTTCGTGGAACTGCTCACCGCGGGACTGCCGGGCGGCAACTGACCCGGTACGCCCTGAAGTCGGGCGGGAGAGCTGGAAAGAACGTGACGTACGCAAGCGACAAGAGGGATACGAACAGCGTGGTGTGGTCGGGTGATTGGGTCGCCGAGCGGCTCGGGGTCGAACTGGACGGCGACGAGCGGCTGCGAGGGCTCCTCGGGCTCGCCCTGCGCCGCAACCCGAAACGGGCCCACCTGCTCGTCTCCCACGTCCTCGGCAAGCATGTGCCGCAGTCGCCCGCCCTGGTCTGGCGCTCCGGGTACGACCTCGGCGTGCGGGTGCGCGAGCTGCTCGGCGACGAGGAGGCCCGGCGCTCGCTCGTCCTCGGGTACGCGGAGACGGCCACCGGGCTCGGCCACTCCGTCGCGGACGGCCTGGCCCTCGCCCCGTATCTGCACTCCACCCGGCGGCCGGTGCCGGGCGTCGCGCGGGCCGGCGGCTTCGAGGAGTCGCACTCGCACGCCACCTCGCACCTGCTGCTTCCCGAGGACCCCGAACTCCTCGCGGGCGACGGCCCGTTGGTCCTCGTCGACGACGAGTTCTCCACCGGCAACACGGTCCTCAACACCATCCGCGACCTGCACGAGCGCTACCCGCGCGGGCGGTACGTGATCGTCGCCCTGGTCGACATGCGCTCGCCCGCCGACCAGGGCAGGCTCGCCGAGTTCGCCCGCGAGATCGACGCCCGGGTGGACCTGATCGCCCTGGCCTCGGGGACCGTACGCCTTCCCGAGGGCGTCCTGGAGCGCGGGCAGGCCCTGGTCGCCCAGCACGAGCAGGTCGCCGCCGGAGTTCCGGTGCAGCGGGACGCCCGCCGGCCCGTCCGCGTCGGCCTCGACTGGCCCGCCGGGCTGCCCGACGGCGGACGGCACGGCTTCACCACGGCGCACCGGGACGAGCTGGAGGCGGCCGCGCCCGGCCTGGTCGAGCAGCTCGCCGGGGCGCTGCCCGAGGGCGCCCGCCGCGTCCTCGTCCTCGGCTTCGAGGAGCTGATGTACGCGCCGCTGCGGCTCGCCGTCGGCCTGGAGGAGCACGTGGACGCGGAGGTCCGCTACTCCACGACCACCCGCTCGCCCGTCCTCGCCGTGGACGACCCCGGCTACGCGATCCGCAGCCGCCTGGTCTTCCCGGCCCACGACGACCCGGCGGACGGGCCCGGCGACCGGTACGCGTACAACGTGGCGGGCGGCGGCTTCGACACCGTCGTCGCCGTCGTCGACTCCGCCGCCGACACCCCCGAACTGCACGCCCCCGACGGCCTGTTGGCGCAGCTCGCCCGGCACGCCGAGCACGTCCTGCTCGCGGTCGTCCCGTCCCACGTCCCCGGTGCCGCCCGCACCGCGGAACCCGAACGGCAGGAAGACCCCAGCATGCTGCCCGAACCCCTGCGCGGCCCCGCCTTCTCCTCGTACGCACCGGACGAGGTCGGCTGGCTGCTCCAGGACCTGTCCGAGGTCGAGCTCGAAGCGCCGACCGAGGAGCGCGAGGAGGCCATCCAGAGCGGCGGCGCGCACTACGCCGAGTCGCTGCCGGTCGAGTACCAGCCGAGCGAGCAGTACCAGGAGCTGTTCAAGGCCGCCCTGGAGACCTCGGCCGCGCGGATCGCGCAGGCCGTCGGCGTCGTCACCGAGACCGTCCTCGCCGAGCGCTCGCAGCGGCCCGTCCTGGTGTCGCTGGCCCGCGCCGGCACGCCCGTCGGCGTGCTGATGCGGCGCTGGGCGCAGCACCGGCACGGCCTCGACCTGCCACACTACGCGGTGTCGATCGTGCGCGGCCGCGGCATCGACGCCAACGCGCTGCGCTGGCTCGCCGCCCACCACGACCCGGCCGACGTCGTCTTCGTCGACGGCTGGACCGGCAAGGGCGCCATCACCCGCGAACTCGCCCAGGCCGTACGGGACTTCGAGGACGCGGGCGGGGCCAAGGGCTTCGACCCGGAGATCGCGGTGCTCGCCGACCCGGGCTCCTGCGTACGGACCTATGGCACCCGCGAGGACTTCCTGATCCCCTCGGCCTGCCTCAACTCCACGGTCTCCGGGCTCATATCGCGCACCGTGCTCCGCGCCGACCTGGTCGGCCCGGACGACTTCCACGGCGCGAAGTTCTACCGCGAGCTGGCCGGGACGGACGTGTCCGGGCACTTCCTCGACACCGTCGCCGCGCGCTTCGACGAGGTCGGCGACGCCGTGGACGCCCAGGTCAAGGAGGTGCTCTCGGCCGACCGGGCGCCGACCTGGGAGGGCTGGGCCGCCGTCGAGCGGATCAGCGTCGAGTACGGCATCAACGATGTGAACCTGGTCAAGCCGGGCGTCGGCGAGACCACCCGGGTGCTGCTCCGCCGCGTCCCGTGGAAGATCCTCGCCCAGCGCGGCGCGGGCGCCGACCTCGACCACGTCCGCCTGCTCGCCGAGCAGCGCGGCGTCGACGTCGAGGAGGTGGACGGACTCCCGTACAGCTGCGTCGGGTTGATCCACCCCCAGTACACGCGGGGCGCGACCGGTGCCGACGGCAAGGCGGTGACCGGCAAGTGAGCACCACACTCGTCGCCAGCGACCTCGACCGCACGCTCATCTACTCCGCGGCGGCCCTGCAACTGCCGATGCCCGACGCGGAGGCCCCGCGCCTGCTCTGCGTCGAGCTGTACGAGGGCAAGCCGCTGTCGTACGTGACGGAGGACGCCGCCGGGCTCCTCGCCGAGCTGTCCCGGGCCACCGTCTTCGTGCCGACGACGACGCGGACGCGCGCCCAGTACCAGCGCATCAACCTGCCGGGCCGCACCCCGCGGTTCGCGATCTGCGCCAACGGCGGCCATCTCCTCGTCGACGGCGTCTCCGACCGGGACTGGCAGCGGCAGGTCGCCGCGCGCCTGGCCGAGGAGTGCGCCTCGCTCGACGAGGTCCGCGCCCACCTGGTGGCCGCCGCCGACGAGTCGTGGCTGCTGAAGGAGCGGGTCGCCGAGGACCTCTTCGCGTATCTGGTGGTCGAGCGGTCGCTGCTGCCCGAGGGCTGGGTCAAGGAGCTGTCCGGCTGGGCGGAGGAGCGCGGCTGGACCGTCTCCCTGCAGGGCCGGAAGATCTACGCGGTGCCGAAGCCGCTGACGAAGAGCGCCGCCATGCGCGAGGTCGCCCGCCGCACCGGCGCCGACCTCACCCTCGCCGCGGGCGACTCGCTCCTGGACGCCGACCTGCTGCTCGCCGCGGACCGGGCCTGGCGCCCGGCCCACGGGGAGCTGGCGGAGTCCGGCCTGGTCGGTCCTGGGCTCACCGTTCTTCCGGAGCGGGGGATCCAGGCCGGGGAGCGGATTCTGCGGGAGTTCCTCTACACCGCCGGTCCTGGCCGGTCCGCCTGACGATCCTGGTGGTGAGGAAGAGCACCACGGCCGCGGCGGCGGCGCCGAGCACGACCGTCGAGTACGTGGAGACGTACGCCGCCACCTGCGTCCAGTTCTCGCCGAGCAGGTAGCCGGCGAGGACGAACAGGGTGTTCCAGATCGCGCTGCCGAGTGTGGTGAGCCACAGGAACGTCGGCAGCGGCATGCGCTCCACGCCCGCGGGCACGGAGATCAGGCTGCGGAACACCGGGATCATCCGGCCGAGGAACACGGCCTTGGTGCCGTGCCGCGCGAACCACCGCTCGGTCCGCTCGATGTCGGACGCCTTGACGAGCGGCAGCCGCCGGGCGACCGCGATCGTACGGTCCCGGCCGAGCCCCGCCCCGACGCCGTACAGCGCGAGCGCGCCGAGCACGGAGCCGAGGGTCGTCCACACCAGGGCGGCCACGAGGTTCATCTGCCCCGTGCTCGACGCGAAGCCGGCGAGCGGCAGGATCACCTCGCTCGGCAGCGGCGGGAAGAGGTTCTCCAGCGCTACGAGGAGTCCGGCCCCGGGCGCCCCGAGGGTGTCCATGAGACCGGTGATCCACCCCGGTGCGGTGCTGTCGATCATGCGGCCAGGCTAGGGACCGCTTCCTGAAGCGGACCTGAAGCGGCCGGGGGCGGGGGGAAGCCTGAAGTCAGCCGCAGCAGCCGCCTCCGCAGCAGCCGCCTCCACCGCCGCCGGAGGCCGGGGCGGGCGCGGGGCCGGAGCCTGCCGTTCCGCCGACGGCGACCGTCGACAGGAGCTTCACGGTGTCGTCGTGCCCGGCGGGGCAGGCGGCCGGGTCGGAGGACTCGGCCATGGGACGGCTGAGCTCGAAGGTGTCGCCGCAGGTCCGGCAGCGGAAGTCGTAGCGAGGCATGGGCTCAGGTTAACGGGGCGTGTGCCCGGTGAGAACCGGCTCCCAGGCCCCACACCGCGCACACGCCCCTGGCTTGTCCGGCCGAGCTACTCCTTTTCGTTCCGCGCGCTCAACTGTGCCTGGCTGAGCACGCGTTCCTCACGTTCGGCCTGGCCGGGATGGCGGGCCCGCCAGTACGGGTTGTCGTGCGGCAGCGCACTGCCCACACGCCCGTACATGCCGAAGACCATCAGCAGAATGCCGACCACGAAGCTGAACAGGACGTTCTGGATCCGGAACGCGAGGAAATTGAGGTCCGAGTCCAGGAGCGCGAGGTTCGCGAAGCCGCTGAGGATGAACAGGACGCCCAGCACCATGTTGAGCGTCGAGGCGAAGTTTCCGCCGATCACCATGCCCGCGAAGAGCAGCAGCCCCACGCAGATCGAGAGCACGCTCAGCGTGCCGTTGGTGTTGAGCCCGGCGACCGTGTCGCCCCGGGTGTCGAAGAATCCGACCTCGTCGATCAGGCCGAGGATGCCGAACGCGAGCAGGACGAGCCCCATGAGGCCCGCGCCGACGCGGTAGACCTTGCTGAGACGGTGGTCGACGGGAAGGTGCTCGTTCAGCGAGATCCGTCGCCTGGTGGGGAGCATTGTGTGCGTGGCCATATCCGCCTCCCTGGAGTGCACGGAGGCCCTCACCCCGGACGGAGGCTCCGCTCCGTCCGGAGACTTGCGGTCGCGGGCATGAATCGATGCCCGCCTCCTCCCAGCATCCGCCTCGGCCGCCCTGCCCGCCACACCGAGCGGAACCCGCTCTCTTATGCCCCTACGCCCCTACGGCCCCTACGCCCCCGCGCCCCGCTCCTGCCGGATCTGGGCGACCACGCCGGCCACCGTGTTCCGTACGGCTTCCGCCTCCGTGAGGAAGTGCCAGTAGTCGGGGTGGCGGCCCTCCTCCAGCGTGGCGACGGCGCGGTCCAGGCGGCCGACCGCGGCGTCGAGCGGGCGGGCGTGCCGCGGGTCGGGGGTGCTGCGGCCGGTCATCGCCAGGCGCTGGGCGTCCCTGATCGCGAAGCGCGTGCGCTCGATCTCCTGCTGCGGGTCCTTCGCCACCGCGTTCAGCCGCCGCAGCCGGTCGCCCGCCGCGGAGACCGCCTCGTCCGTGGTGTTCAGCAGCGCCCGCACCGTGCTCAACAGGGCCGTCGCGTCCGGCCAGCGCTGCTCCGCGCGCGCCTTACGGGCCTCGGCCAGCTTCGCCTCGGCCTGCCGGACCGCGTCCGCCGCCTGCTCCGGCACCGGCTGCAGGTCCTGCCAGCACGCCGCGGTGAACCTGCGCCGCAGCTCGCTCAGGACCGGCTCGACCTGCGCGGACCGGGTGGTCAGCGCCTGTGCCCGGGTACGCAGCGACACGAGCCGCCGGTCCGTCTCTGCGGCCCGCTCGGGCAACCGCTCCGCCTCGACCCGTACGGCCTCGGCGTCCCGCAGCACCCGGTCGGCGCGCTGCAGCGTCTCGGGCACGCCGTGCCGGCCCGCGCCCTGGTTCAGCTTGGTCAGCTCCGGGCCGAGCGCGGCGAGCCGGGCCGCCAGGTCGTCGGCGCGCAGGCCCGAGCCGCGGACCGCGTCGAGTGCGGTGCTCGCGGCGAGCAGCGCCTGCCGGGCCCGTTCGACCGCGGGGGCGAGGCGGGCCAGCTGCGTCTCGGCCTTGTCGAGGAGCGCGCCGAGGCTCTGCCCGAACCGGTCGAGCTCCTGCTTGACGCGCACCAACTCGTCCTTGGCGCCGGTCAGTTCGGCCCTGGCCCGGCTCGCGACGGAGGCCTCCAGGTCGTCCCGGTCCAGGTCGTGCGCGTCGACCGCGGTGATGTAGCGGTGGCTGACCTCGTCGATCCGGCGGCCGAGCGCCTCGAAGTCGGCGGCGACGCGCTGGGCCGCGGGGGAGCTGTCGACGGCCGTGATGGTCTCGATGGAGATCCGCAGATCCCGCTGGGCGGTGTCGAGTTCGTAGAACGCCTCGGCCGCCGCGTCCTTGGCGGCCTGCGCCTCGGCGCGCGCACTGTCGCCCCGGCCGCCGAACCAGCGCCGCGTCCCGCCGCCCGCGAACGCCGCGGGCGCCATGGCGAGGAGCAGCGGCACCGGCAGCAACGCGAGCCCGACCACGTCCCGCAGCGCTCCCGCCCGGCGCGGTTGCGTGAGCTGTTGTTCCGTACGCGGTTTCGGGCGCTGTGCCGTACGTGGTTTCGGGCGCGGGGAGAGGCGAGGGGCGACCTGCTGCGCGTACGGCTGCGGTGGTGTCGCCGTCACTTCTCACTCCCGTGCTGTCGTCCGCCCGGCCTGGAACATCTCCGGCCAGGTCGTGGCCGAGCCGGGGGGAGCCATTCTCCCACCCGAAGAGGACGAACACACGGGCCGTTCAGTTCACGCTGACGCTGCCGTCTTCGCTGTGTACGTCGACCACACGAGCGCCGCGCTCGTCCCGCTCCACGCCCTCGCCCACGTCCACGGAGCCGTCGGCGGAGGTGGCGTTCACCCGGTACGCGCCGTCCGGCAGGTCCACCGAGACCGCCCCGCCCTTGCTGTACGCCTCCACCCGGTCCGGGGCCCTGCCGAGGTCGAGCCGCACCCGGCCGTCCTCGCTGCGGGCGTCGATCCGCCCTGAGGTCACGCCGAGCGCCTCGACCGCCCCGTCCGCGCTGACCAGTTCGAGCGGCCCGGAGGAGTCCTCGACGGTCACCCGCCCGTCGTCGGACCTGATCCGCAGGGCCGTACGGAATCCGCTCGCCGTCACCCGCCCGTCCTTGCTGACCACGTGCACGGCCGCCGCGCGCGGCACCTCGATCCGGTGCCGGGCGGCGCAGTCGCTGACGAACCCGTCGCAGTCGACCTGGAGTTGCAGGGTGTCGCCGTCCATCCGCCAGGTGACCGCGGGGTCCTCGCCGAGCACGGTGCTGCCGTCGAACCACCGGGTGACCCGCACCTCTTCCACGTCGGCGGCCACCACGTCGAGTGCGGAGTCGTCCGAGTCGACGGTCAACGTCCGCCCCTGCAGCGGGAAGGACCGGGTCTCCGGCTCGTCGTCGTCCGCGGCGCTCGCGCACCCGCCGACCAGGACGACGGCGGCGAGCGCGACCCCGAGCGCGGCGGCCGTGCGGGTGCGGCGGACTCGTACGGTACGGACGCTCATGTCGGTCTCCCTCAGGGGCTCTGCCGGGCCTTCGCCGCGGTCCCCCCAGACCGTACGAATCCGCACGTCCCGCCGGGATCCGGCAAGCCACCGGGCCCGTGGTGGGGACAACCCCCGGCCGCTCGCCGCCCCTCGTACGGGTTTGCGGGGCAGGGCACTCGGCAGGGTAAGGTGTCCATTCGTCCCGGGCGCGTAGCTCAGGGGTAGAGCGTCGCCCTTACAAGGCGAATGTCGGCGGTTCGAAACCGTCCGCGCCCACCGGGTATGAACAGGAGAAGCCCCGCACCGTGCATGGTGCGGGGCTTCTTCTGTGCGCGGGTGGGTGTGCGCGGGCGGGCGCCGATGGGGGTGCGCCGGTGGGACCATTTAAGGGAGACCCCTTCGAAGGGGGACGAAATGTCTGCGATCAAGGAAACGATCGACATCGATTGCCGTCCCGAGGAGGTGTACTCCTACGTCACCACCCCGTCCCACCTGCCCGAATGGCAGGAGAGCGCGGTATCCGCACACGAAGTCGGCGACGCCGCGATGGGCGTGGGCACGAAGGTCAGGGTGACCCGGAGGATCGGCCGCCGAGAGATCCCCATGACCATGGAGGTCACCGAGTTCGATCCGCCGAGGAGCTGGCATCTCCACGGCATCGACGGCCCCGTCAGAGGCGAGGTCCAGGGCACGATCGAGCCCCTCGACGACGGAAGGCGCTCGCGCCTGACGCTGGACGTCGACTTCGAGGGCCACGGCGTGGGCAAACTGCTCGTCCCGCTGGTCGTCCGCCCGCACATCCGCAAGGAGATGCCGAGGAACGAGCAGAGGCTCAGGAACCTGCTTGAACACCACGCGGCCTGACCGGACATGACCGCGGGACGGGCGCCGGCTGCAGAGCGTCGCGGCTCGTTCGGTGCCAAAACCGGTGGAGAGGTGGGGCGTTGGCGTGGAAGGGTCGGGGCATGGCGTTCTGCAGAAAGGGCCATGCCGCGTAAGCGGCCAGGGCGGGTTCGGGTCGAGCAGCGGCCGCATGCGCATGCTCCCCACGTGACCCGATCGGTGATCACGGAGTTGTCCCCCGCGGCGCTGGCGGAGGTCGTCAGGCTGGAGCGGTCCCGGAACTATCTGTGGCCGGGGGGTGCCGAGACGTGTCTGCTTCTCTGGGCGAGGTTCGTGCGCGCGGCCGACCACCGTCTCTGGGTCGACAATCACGGCGGCTGCGGGATCTGGGAGTGCTGCGGCGACCCGTATCTGGCGCGTGAGTTCCTCGAGGGGCTGATGCTCGCCATGTCCCGGCGGCGTGGGCGTGAGCTGCGTCGCGTCGTGGCGTCGATCGACGTCGACTACTGAGTGCCGACCGGTACGGCATGCCGACCCGTACGGAGTGCGACCCCTACGGAGTGCGACCCCTACGGAGTGCTGAGCCGTACGGTCGCTGACGGGTGCGCCACACTCTTTTGCAACTTGTTGCAGAACCATCTCCCGGTGGGTTACAACAGCGACGTCCGCACCCCACCAGGAGGCCCCCGATGAGCCCGAGTCCCAGCCCGTACCCGCACCTGCTGCGGCCCCTCGACCTCGGGTTCACCACCCTGCCCAACCGCGTGATCATGGGCTCGATGCACGTCGGGCTCGAAGAGGCCGAGCGCGGCTTCGAGCGGATGGCGGCCTTCTACGCGGAGCGGGCGCGCGGCGGCGCCGGGCTCATCGTGACCGGCGGGATCGCCCCGAACGAGGCGGGCCGGCCGTGGGCGGGCGGCGCCAAGCTGACCACGGCCGAGGAGGTCGCGCAGCACGCCGTCGTCACCGAGGCCGTGCACGAGGCGGGCGGCCGGATCGCCATGCAGATCCTGCACTTCGGGCGGTACGCCTACCACGAGGACCTGGTCGCGCCGAGCCCGCTCCAGGCGCCGATCAGCCCCTTCGTGCCGAACGAGCTGACCGAGGACGAGGTCGAGCAGACCGTCGAGGACTTCGTGCGGGCCGCGGAGCTCGCCAAGGAGGCCGGGTACGACGGCGTCGAGATCATGGGCTCGGAGGGCTATCTCCTCAACGAGTTCATCGTCGCCGCGACCAACCGCCGCACCGACCGCTGGGGCGGCTCGTACGAGAACCGGATCCGGTTCCCCGTCGAGATCGTGCGGCGGACCAGGGAACGGGTCGGGCCGGACTTCATCCTGATCTACCGGCTCTCCATGCTCGACCTGGTGCCGGGCGGCTCGACGTTCGACGAGGTCGTCGCCCTCGCCAAGGAGATCGAGGCCGCGGGCGCCACCCTCATCAACACCGGCATCGGCTGGCACGAGGCGCGCATCCCGACCATCGCGACCTCGGTGCCGCGCGGTGCGTACGCCTGGGTGACGAAGAAGGTCATGGGCGCCGTGTCCGTGCCCCTGGTCACCAGCAACCGCATCAACACCCCTGAAGTCGCCGAGCAGTTGCTCGCCGACGGGCACGCCGACCTGGTCTCGCTCGCCCGGCCGTTCCTCGCCGACCCGGAGTTCGTGGCGAAGGCCCGCGAGGACCGCGCCGAGGCCATCAACACCTGCATCGGCTGCAACCAGGCCTGCCTGGACCACACCTTCAGCCTGCAGATCACCTCCTGCCTGGTGAACCCGCGGGCCTGCCACGAAACCGAGCTGGTCCTCGAACCGATCACCGAGATCCCGCGCCGCAAGCGCATCGCCGTCGTCGGCGCGGGCCCCGCCGGGCTCGCCTTCGCCGTGTCCGCCGCCGAGCGCGGCCACGAGGTCACCCTCTTCGACGCCGCGGACCAGATCGGCGGCCAGCTCAACCTGGCCCGCAAGGTCCCGGGCAAGGAGGAGTTCGACGAGACGATCCGCTACTTCCGCACCCAGCTCGAACTCCGGGGCGTGGACGTCCGGTTGAACACCCGCGTCACCGCCGAGGAGCTGACCTCCGGCGCGTACGGCACCACGTACGACGAGGTCGTGATCGCCACCGGCGTCAGCCCGCGCACCCCCGAGATCCCGGGCGTCGACCACCCGCGCGTCCTCAGCTATCTGGACGTCCTGCGGGACGGGGCCGCGGTCGGCGAGAAGGTCGCGATCGTCGGGGCGGGCGGCATCGGCTTCGACGTCGCCGAGTTCCTCACCGACGGCGGCGACGAGGCCAGCCTGAACCCGGCGACGTACTTCGCGCAGTGGGGCGTCGACATGGACTACCGCGACCGCGGCGGCCTGCGCGCGCCCCAGCGGCCCGCGCCGCCGCGCCAGGTGCACCTGCTGCAGCGCAAGGCCAGCAAGGTCGGCGCCGGGCTCGGCAAGACCACCGGCTGGATCCACCGCACCGAACTGCGCCACCGCGGCGTCACGATGGTCGCCGGAGTCTCCTACGAGCGGATCGACGACGCGGGCCTGCACATCGGCGTCGACGGCGCCACGCAGGTCCTCGACGTGGACACCGTCGTCCTCTGCGCCGGCCAGGAGCCGCGCCGCGAGCTGTACGACGCGCTGCTCGCCGCCGGGCAGTCCGTGCACGTCATCGGCGGCGCCGACGTGGCCGCCGAACTGGACGCGAAGCGGGCCATCAAGCAGGGGACGGAGTTGGCGGCGGCGCTGTAGGGGGGCGGCTCGGCTTGGGTAGGACGGCCCGCACCGTCGACTGCGGCACCCTCGGTCGCCCTGCGGGCTCGTCCTCGATCTCCCCCAGCTACCGCTGGGAGGTGCCCCCAGGACGGGCTGGATTTCGTCGCCCGGCCCGTCCATAGGATGCAAACCATGTCCCTGCCGCACGCCATCCTCACCGCCCTTCTGGAGAAGCCCTCGTCAGGCCTCGAACTGACCCGTCGTTTCGACAAGTCCATCGGGTACTTCTGGTCCGCGACGCATCAGCAGATCTACCGGGAGCTCGGCAAGCTGGAGGACGCCGGACTGATCCGGGCCCTGCCCTCACCGCAGCCGACCCGTGGGCAGCGCAAGGCGTACGAGGTGCTGCCCGCGGGCCGGGCCGAGCTCACCGCATGGGTGGGCAAGGAGGAGGACCCGAAGCCGATCCGCTCCGCGCTGCTGCTGCGCATGCGCGCCGCCGCCGTGGTCGGCCCGCAGGGACTGCAGGCCGAGCTGCGCCGCCATCTCGCCCTGCACCAGGAGCAGTTGGCGGAGTACGAGCAGATCGAGGAGCGGGACTTCCCGGCCGGGCGGGACGGGGCGCAGGACCGCATGCGGCATCTCGTGCTGCGCGGCGGTATCGAGCTTGAGACGTTCTGGATCGGCTGGATCACCGAGGCGCTCGACACCATGGAACAGCTGCCCAAGAGCCCCGCGGGCGACTGAACGCTCAGGCTCCCGCGCCCGCCGCCGCGGCCTCGCCCGGCTCGTCCTGTATGTGCTTGAGGTGCATCCGGCCGTCCACGAGCTCGGGCCCCGTGAACGCCGCCCAGTACCGATGGCAGGTCACGAACACCGCCAACTCCCGCTCCCGCTGCCGGAGTTTCTCCACCTCCGCCTGCTCGTCGGCGCTCCAGCCCGGGGAGGCGGGACGCTCCACCTTGCGCCAACCGGCTATGTCGCTGAAGCCGTCGAGGGGCGTGACCGACCAGGGGAGCCGCTTGAGCAGAGCCAGAAGCTCGGCCCGGACCTGATGCAGCTCCTCCTGACCTGCGAGGAGGTCTTCGGGGAATTCAAAGGTCTCAGCCACGACCGCAATGCTACGCCTGTTCGAATTACGGAGGCGAGGTTCGCCGCCCCGAACTCACCCGAACGTGTGTTCCTGTATTGATCCCCGGTGCTGCAGACTGTTCGTATGTGCCGAAGCATCAAGACCCTCCGCCCGCCGGCCATCCCCGAGGAGGCCACCGAGGACGAGGTGCGCGCCGCCGCCTTGCAGTACGTCCGCAAGGTCTCCGGCTTCCGTGCGCCCGCGGCCCACAACCGCGAGGTGTTCGACCGCGCTGTGGACGCGGTGGCCCGCGCGACCCAGGAGCTCCTGGACGACCTGGTCGTGCGCGGCCACAGATAGGCCCGGCCCCGCCCTGCCGGGTTCAGGGCGTGCGCGGCCGGCGCACCAGATACGCCGCGCCCGTCCCCGCCGCGAACAGCGCAAGCAGCGAGACGCCCGTGGCGAGCCAGCCCGCGCCGAGCCAGTGCCCGCCGAAGTAGCCGAGCCCGACGCTGTACGCGGCCCAGGCGACCCCGGCCACAAGGGACCAGGGCAGGAACTCGCGGATCGCGCGATGCGTGGCGCCTGCGCCGAGCGAGACCACGGAGCGCCCGGCGGGCGCGAAGCGCGCGATGACGACGAGCGCGCCGCCGCCCTTGGCGAGCGCCGCGCCGAGCCGTTCCTGCGCGCTGCTGAGGCGGCGCGAGCGTGCGATGGCCCGGTCCAGACGCTCACCGCCGCGCCAGGCGACGCGGTACGCGGCGAGGTCGCCGAGCACCGAGGCCAGGGCCGCGCAGGCGCCGAGCACCAACAGGTCCGGAACCTGGTGCGCCATGCGGTCGGCGGCGGCGTCCGTCGCGCCGGAGCCGGCGGCCGCGGCGGTGGCGGCCATGATCACCAGGAGCCCGCTGGGCAGCAGCGGGAGGAAGACGTCGAAGACGATGGAGGCCGCGACGACGGCGTAGATCCAGGGGCTGCCGGTCAGCGCCCCCACACTCTCCAGCACCCGAACTCCCTGACTCCCCGGATTCCTTGCACACAGCGCCGCGGTGTCGCGGGGAGCGGCAGGGGCGGCAGGTCAGACAGCTGTACAGCGTACGCCTGGCAGTTCGGGAGGATTCCGGCGGGTGTCCCTCCCGTCGCGGGCGCACGGTTCGCACGCCTCGGCGAGCGTTCACCCGCGTGCCGCTTCCGGTGCGACACCCGGAGCCGGGTTCCCGTACGAACGAGAGGTGCCGGATTCCCGTACGGACGAGACGTGCGGGGCCGAGAGGCGCGGACGGCACACAAGGCGAGGGTGAGGACAGGGCGATGCCGGCAGGGATGGTCGCCGCGGTGAGCGCGGCAGCAATGCTGATGACGGGGGGCGGCCCGGTTCCGGGCGACGTCCAGGTGGTGCGCGCGGAGGCGGACTTCGCGCCGCCGAGCGCGTTCGTCGTGTCCGATGCGAAGACGTACGACCTGGACCTGGTGCCGGCGGGTGCGCACATCAAGGTGACGCAGGCGGCGGGGGATTCGGGCAACGTCGTGACGCTGCAGGTCGACGGCCTCAAGGCGAATCGGGCGTACGGCGTGCATGTGCACCAGAAGCCGTGCGGTACGCAGCCGGACGACGCGGGCGGCCACTACCAGAACCGGGTGGATCCGGTGCAGCCGTCGAAGGACCCGGCGTATGTGAACCCGAGCAACGAGGTGTGGCTGGACTTCACCACCGACGGGAAGGGCGAGGGGGTGGCGGCCTCCCGGCACGGGTGGAACTTCCGCCCCGGAGAGGCCGCCTCGGTCGTCCTGCACCGCGAACAGGGCGGCGCAGGAGACCGGTTGGCGTGCTTCAGCGTGCCGTTCGCGCCTACGCGGGCGTGAGGTCGGCCTCGGTCCGGTCGGACTTGTCGGCGGCGGCGGTGGAGTCGCCGCGGCCGATGAGCCGGTCGAGACCGAAGGCCCCGGAGCCGGTGAAGGTGAGGAGCAGGAAGGCCCAGCAGTACATGGCCGCGCTCTCACCGCTGTTCTCGATCGGCCACAGCCCCATGGACTGGTGCACCGAGAAGTAGGCGTAGGCCATGGAGCCGGAGGCGAGGAACGAGGCCGCGCGGGTGCCGAGGCCGATCATCACCAGGACGCCGCAGACGAGCTCGATCAGCGAGGCGATACCACCGGGCCAGCTGATCGGGTCGGTCGTCTCGCCACCGAGGACGCCGAACAGCTTCGAGACGCCGTGGCAGGTGAAGAGCAGGCCGGTCACGATGCGGAAAAGCCCCAGGGCGTACGGCTGTGCGCTGTTGAGGCGGTAGTTCATATGGGGGGACTCCTTCGTCGGTCGGGGACGGCAACCGATCGGAGGCCACAGGTTAGGCAGACCTAATCAATGCTTGCAAGTTCAACATTTAGCCGTCCTGCGTATGGAGACGCGGTTCCCAGTACCGCGCGGGCCACCGCGTCCGCGTCCGAGAGGGTCACCGAGTCGACGCCCGGCCGCGCTCCCGCCGCCGTCACCCAGTGCACGCCCTCCGTCGGCACGCCCACCGCGAACCGCCGTGCGTGCGGCCTGCCTTCGCGGTCCACCACCCGGTACGGGCGGGGCGTCACGTCCAGGCCGCCGGTCTCGTACCCGTCGACGACGTGCGGCCGGCAGCCGCCCGCCGCGAGCAGCTCCGCGAGCAGCACGTCGCCCGTACGCCGAAGATCCGCTTCCGGGAGGCGTGCCTCGACCAGCGTGGCCGCGCGCACTGTGGAATCCGGCACGTCGGGGGAGTGCGCCGTGAACCCGTCCGCCTCGGCGCGCACCTCCATACGCGGGCCGATCACGGTGAGCACGCCCGCTTCGATCAGCGCGGTCATCTCCTCGATCCGGCGGCGCGGCGGCCCGATCGACAGGAACGCGTTCAGGGGCGTGTACCAGCGGTCCAGGTGCTCGCGCCGCGAGCGGCCGCCGATGCCCCGGTGGTCCACGACCAGGCGCAGCTCGTTGCGCAGGTCCCGCAGCACGTCGAGCGCCGCCTTGACCGGACCGGACACATTGCCGAGCGCGGCCTGCGCGGCGTCCTCGCGCAGCAGCCCGAGGAGCCAGCCGCGGAAGGCGTCGGGACCCGCGAACTCCATCCCCTCGTACGGCCTGGCGATGCGCGCCCAGGACCAGCGGTCGGCGGCCGCGAAGCCGAACGCTTCGAGTACGTCCGCCTCCTGGTCGGAGCCGTGCGACGCGCTGAGGAAGCGCTCGCGGAAGGGCTCGGCGGGCCGGCCGTCGGCGCGCAGCCGCGCCTCGTAGAAGACGGTCTCGACCTCCTTCGCGACCAGTGGCCAGATCTCGCTCAGGAAGTCCGGCGGATCGCCGTCGGCGGCGCGCTTGCGGAAGCCCTCGATCACGGTGCCGGTGAGTACCAGCGGTTCGTGCCGCCCGTACGCGCCCTTCTCGTTGTCGCCGCGCGCCTGGTACGGAACCCCGCGCCGCGAGCCCGCGTAGAGCCGCGGCTCCCGGCCCGAGGGCAGATAGCCGAGGCCGTCCGGGCCGGGCACGAAGCGGCCGCCGCGGCCCGAGGTCAGCAGCGCCATGTGGTCGAAGAAGTTGAGGCCGAGCCCGCGCAGCAGCACCGGGGCGCCGGGCGCGACGGACGACAGGTCCAGGTCGGCCGGGTTGGCGGGCTCGACGTAGCGCAGGCCGTGCCGGTCGGCGTGGTCCGCGAGCCGCCGCTGCTCCGGGCCGCCGACCGCCGGGAGGTGGCCCTGGGCGAGGACGACGGCGTGCAGGCCGGTGAGTTCGGTGCCGTCGGACAGGGCGAGGCGCTGTCCGGCGGGGCGGGGCGGCGGGCCCGAGTCGTGCCGCTGGCGGGGGAGGAGCGGGCCGTCGGCGGGGTCGCCCTCGTCCGTCAGGCGGACCGCGCGGGCCCGGTGGACCTCGACCCGGACCTGCTCGGGGGCCCGGCGCAGCATCTCGGCGAAGACCCACTCCAGGTAGCGGCCGTACTGGGCGCGGGTCGGGTAGGCGTCAGGGCCGAGCGGCGGCCCGTCGAGCGCCTCGGGGTGAGCGGACGCCCACTCGTGCAGGCTCGGCCCCCGGCGTATCGGGCCCTCGCAGCTGACGCTCGCGTCGGTGAAGAGGGTGACCTGGGAGGCGACGGTGTTCATCAGGAGCTCGTCGGACTGCGCGGTCCGCCACACCAGACCCGCGCCGGGCGGCGCCGGATCCACCATGTGCACCGTGAGCCGGGCGCCCGGAGGCAGGAGTTCCGGGGCCGACGCGCACAGCCGTTCCAGGACGCTGGTGCCACGCGGCCCCGCGCCGACCACGGCGACGGAGAGATGTGCAGTCGCGGACAATGGTGCAACCCCCGGGGCGGACGGTCGATATGAGGCTCCTGCGCTCACCGTTGCCGGTGTCACCGGCGTGACCGGTGTGCTGGAAGCGGATGGTCCGGCTCATCATGCCGCTGGATCCGGCTCAGTCGAACCCCTGGACGAGCCAACCCCCGCTGTTGTGGGCCGGATCACGCCCCTCACGTCACACCTGGGCACGGCAGCATCACGGGCCGCGAACGCGGACGCGAGGGCGCGCTGCGAGCCGGCCAACCCCCAGGACCCGAACCCGGAACCCGAACCCCGGAACCCGAACCCCGGAACCAGAACCCCGGAACCAGAACCCCAGGACCCGAACCCCGGACAGCCAACCCCAGCCCCCTCAGGTCGAGATGGCCCCGGGCGGGCGTGCCCAGACGGTCGGGGCGGTTACGTCGAGATGACCGAGTCCTGGACCCGTTCGAGCCGGGCGGCGGTGCCGCCCCCGGTCGCGCGGGCGCGGTCGAGGGCCAGCTCTCCCGAACGCCCGCGCAGCGTCAGCGTCATGAGGTGGTTGCCGAACCACGGGCCGCCGGTCCTGCGCCAGTCGACCTTCGCGGGGGCCGTGCGGCCGTGCCGGGCGAAGCGGCGGCCGAGGGCGCGCCCGGCGCGGCTCCAGCCGAAGCGGAAGCCGAGCCGTATCGCCGGGTGGATGGAGTTGTGCATCGGCGAGCAGGTCAGCTGCAGGACCCGCACGTCCGGCTGTGGCCCCTCGCCGCGCGGCCAGGTCGGCTCCGCCACGTACGCGTGGTGCACGTCGCCGGAGAGGACGCAGACCGAGGCCGGGGCGTCGGGGCCGCTGCCCGCCTCGGCGATCAGGTCGGTCAGCTGGGCGAACGACTCCGGGAACGCCGGCCAGTGCTCCAGGTCGCTGCGGCGGCGCAGGTCCTCCGCGAACCTCGCCCAGCGCGGGCCGCGTTCGCCGCGTGCGAGGGCGGCGTTCCAGCCCTCCGCGTCGTGCACGAGATGCGGCAGGAGCCAGGGCAGCGAGGTGCCGATGAGGAGGTGGTCGTAGGAGCCGGGGGCGTCCAGGGCCTGTTCGCGCAGCCAGCGGGCCTCGTCCGCGTCGAGCATCGCGCGGTGCGACTCGTCGAGGACCCGCGCGGCCCTGGTGTCCACCATCAGCAGGCGTACGCGGCCGAAGTCGCGCCGGTAGCTCCAGCGGGCGCTCGCGGGGTCGGCGTCCGCGCGGGCGGCGAAGGCGCGCAGCGCGTCCGTGCCGTCGGCGCTCGCGCGCACCGCGGCGTACACCGGGTCGGCGGCGAGCTCGGCCGGCGGGAGGTTGCCGAGGTGCTGGTAGACCCAGTACGACATCAGGCCGCTGAGGACGCGCTCGTTCCACCACGGGGTGGCCCGCATCTCGGTGAGCCAGGCGGCGCTGGTGTTCCAGTCGTCGATCACGTCGTGGTCGTCGAAGATCATGCAGCTGGGCACGGTGGAGAGCAGCCAGCGCACCTCGGGGTCGAGCCAGGACTCGTCGTAGAGGTGGGCGTACTCCTCGTAGTCCGCGACCTCCTCGCGTGGGGGTACCGCCCTGCTCGAACGAAGTTGAGAGCTTGGGGGAGGGTCGCTCAGGTCGCGGCGCTCGGCGAGCCACTGCTTGGTCGCCGGGGACACCATGTCCGCGTACACCTGGTCGCCGAGCAGTACCAGGACGTCGGGGCGCGGCGTCCGCGGGTCGGCGGCGAGGCGCACGGCGAGGGTGTCCAGGGCGTCCGGGCCCATCGGGTCCTTCTCGCCGGTCGGGGAGATCGCCCAGCGGCAGGAGCCGAAGGAGACCCGGACCTCCGCCGAGCCGTCGGCCTCGGCAGGCGTGCGGATCGTGGACGGCGGGAAGGGCGAGTCCTCCAGGGGCCAGACGCGGTGGCCGTCGAGCAGCACCTCGTACGCGGTCTCCGTGCCGGGGGCGAGGCCCTCGACCGGGATCAGCGCGTAGTGGTGCCCGGCGATCCGGAACGTGTGCGTCGAGCCCTTCGCGCCGTCGGCACAGCGCACCTCGGCCGTGCTCGGGCGGTCCGACTCGACCCAGACGGTCGCCGTCGACCCGTCCACGTACCGCAGCAGCGGCCCCAGGCGCAGCTCGGCCATGTGTGATCACTCTCCTCCGTCGCCCCGTACGGTACGGAACGACGGAGGGGAGTGGCGAGGTTCCGCCTGTTGCAGCTCAGCAACCGTTCGAGCAGGCGGGTCCGCGGCCGTTTCGGTGGCCGTTTCAGCAGCCGTTGAGGATGCCCTCCAGGGCCTGCTTCTCGGCGGAGTCCACGGTCATGTCGTAGTGGTGCTTCACGTCCACCCACATCCGGGCGTACATGCAGTGGTACGAGGACGTGGGCGGCAGCCACTCCGCGGGGTCCTGGTCGCCCTTGGACTGGTTGACGTTGTCGGTGACGGCGATCAGCTGCGGCCGGGTCAGGTCGTTGGCGAAGCCCTCGCGCGCGTCCGTGGTCCAGGAGCTCGCGCCGGACTTCCAGGCCTCGGAGAGCGGGACGACATGGTCGATGTCGACGTCGGACGCGGCGGTCCAGGTCTCGCCGTCGTACTCGGAGAACCAACTCCCGGACGTGGCCGCGCAGCTGGAGTCCTGCTCGACGTTCTCGCCGTCGCGCTTCAGGACGACCTCGCGGGTGTTGCAGGCGCCCTCCTGGGTGCTCCAGTGCGGGAACTTCTCCCGGCTGTAGCCGTCCGACGACCCCTCGGCCTCCTCGGTCAGCTCGCCCAGGTACGTACGGGCCGTGGCCGCGTCGACCGGGGTGGGCGGGGCGGCCTGCGCGGGCGTGCCGGTCAGCAGCGCGGTGGCCGTGACGAGGCCCGCGGCCGAGGCGAGCACGGCGATCCGGCGGGGGCTGAGGAGAGGGCTGCGGTGCGCGGCGGTGCGTCGACGCGCGTAGACACCTGACATGCGAACTCCCTTGAGGTGGGGGGATGTTGGCCGGTTCGGGCCAATCCATGGCAGCGCTCCGGGGTTGCCGTGGGGTGAGCGCCGAGTGACAGGGTCCCGTCAATGGCGCGCACACATCAAGAGTTCCGCCGGATCGTCACCGAGGCGTGCCCGTACGGGAGTTGGGGCATCACGGGACGTTTCATCGGATGACGGACGGGCTCGGAGCCGAGGCCGGGAGGGGAGGGGTCCCGTAGGCTGGAGGGGCGCAAGGGGAACGGCCCGGCGTGACGGCCGTGGGCGAGACCTTCGTGCCCGACCGATTGAGGAACCTTGATCAGCTTCAGCGTCACGGCGCTCGTGTTCGGCGTCGTCCTCCTCGCCGAACTCCCCGACAAGACGGCGCTCGCCGGGCTCGTCCTCGGCACCCGCTACCGCGCCTCGTACGTCTTCGCCGGGGTCGCCGCCGCGTTCCTGGTGCACGTCGCGCTCGCCATCGCGGCCGGCAGCGTCCTCACGCTGCTGCCCAACCGGATCGTCCAGGCGCTCACCGGCGTGCTCTTCCTCGGCGGCGCGCTGATCCTCCTGATGAAGAAGGACGAGGACGAGCAGCGCCTCAGGCAGCCCGAGAACCAGGGCTTCTGGAAGGTCTCGCGCGCCGGCTTCATGATCGTCCTGGTCGCCGAGTTCGGCGATCTCACGCAGATCATGACGGCCAACCTCGCCGCCCGCTACGACGATCCGCTCTCGGTCGGCCTCGGCGCGGTGCTCGCGCTCTGGACGGTGGCGGGGCTCAGCATCCTCGGCGGCCAGGCGCTGATGAAACGCGTACCGTTGCAGCTCGTCACCAAGGTCGCCGCGATCGTGATGCTGGTCCTCGCCGGAATCAGTCTGTACGAGGCCGTAGCGCCCTGACCTGCGCCGACGCCAGCCTCGGCAGGGTTGCGGAGGCGGGTGAGAGGTGGGTGCGGGCCGGAATCAGGCAGGCCGGTGGCGTACTGCGTCCCTCGTTTTGTATCGTGTAGGAACAAAGTGGTTCCCGCCTGTTCTCCCTGACCGGCGGGCGGGGCCCTTTGGATCTCTTTCCTCCCCTTTGGGGCTTCCTAGCCTTAGGGGCTTCCATCGCCCCGCTCAGGAGCATGCTGATGCCCGCCACCCCCACCGCCGTTCTGACCGCCCGCGCGCTGCTGCTCGACATGGACGGCACGCTGGTCAACTCCGACGCCGTGGTGGAGCGCTGCTGGCGGCGCTGGTCCGAGCGGCACGGCCTGGACTTCGACGAGGTCATCAAGGTCGTCCACGGCCGCCAGGGCTACGCCTCCATGGCCGTGCTCCTGCCCGACCGCCCGATGGCCGAGAACCACGCGGAGAACCGCGAGATGCTCGCCGCGGAGACCGCCGACGTCGAAGGCGTCGTCCCGATCGGCGGCGCCCCCGCGTTCATGGCCTCCCTCGCCGCCCTGCCGCACGCCCTGGTCACCTCGGCCGACAGCGCGCTCGCCGAGGCCCGCATGGGCGCGGCCGGACTCGGCATGCCCCTGGTCCAGGTCACCGCCGAGTCCGTGGGCGCGAGCAAGCCGGACCCCGAGGGCTTCCTGAAGGGCGCCGCCGAACTGGGCGTCGACCCCGCCGACTGCCTCGTCTTCGAGGACTCCGAGGCCGGAATCGCCGCAGGCCGCGCGGCCGGCATGCGCGTCGTCGGCGTCGGCCCGCGCGCCGCCGCCTACGGCCCCGACGCGCACGTCATGGACCTGCGCCAGATCGCGGTGGAGTCGGCCGAGGACGGGTCGGGGGCGCTGCGGGTCAGCGTGTACGCGGCCTGAAGCCGAGCCCGATCCGGGGCCGTACGCGGGAAGGGAACCCCGATCCCCGGTCCGTGATCCCGGTCCGTCAGCGGGGAGTCCCTGTCTCTGAATCCGTCGACTCCGTCGGTTCCGGTGGCTCCTCCGTCTCCGCCTCCAGCGCCCTGCGCGTAGCCGGGCCGTACACGCCCTGCGGGTCGCCCTCGACCCCCTCCGCGTACTGGTAGCGCGCCACCGCCTCCTCGACGAGCGCGTCGTAACTCCCGTGCTCCGGGCCCGCGTAGACGTACCGCTGCCTGAGCCGGTCCTGCAGCTCGCGCACCTCCGGGCCCTCGTCGCCCGCCCGCAGGACCGGCGGCGCGGGCGACCTGGGCGTGCCGATCGAGCCGCTCGCGGTGACGGTGGGCGGGGCCGACGTGACGGGCGCGGTCCGCGTGGGCGTCCCCGAGCGCGTCGGCCGCTGTGCCGCGGACCGCGAGGCGGTGGCCGCGGCCTTCGGCGCATCGGACGGGGTGCCCGTAAGCGCTGGAGCCTCTGTCGTCGTACGGGGCGTGGCCGGGGTCGTGACGGGGTGGTCGGGGAGCGCGTGCTCCTGGTCGGGCTCGCCGGAGAACAGGCCCGTCGCCACGGCCGTCACGAGCACCACGGCCACGGCCGCGCCCCCGGCGGCGAGCAGCGCGGCACGGCGGGGGCGGCGCCGCTGCACGGTCGCCGGGACCTCGCCCGCTGCGGCCTCTCGCACCAGGGTCTCGTCCGCCGGGCGGGGTACGGGCGCGGGGCGCGGTGCGGGGTGGGGCGAGGGGCGGGGCGCGTACGACGGGTCCGCAGGGGCGTCCTCGGCGGTGCCCGGAGCGTCCGGCGCGTCCGGCAGGGACACGTAGGGCCGCAGCCGCAGCAGGTCGAAGTCCTCGGCGGCGGCCGCGTCCGCGCTGCGGGCCTCGCGCAGCGCGTCGGCCGCGCGTTGAGTGCAGCCGCAGGCCGGGCCGCCGTCCGCGGTCCGCGGCGTACCGCACTGCGGGCAGGTGCGAGCGCTCACCGTAGGGTCCCCTCCCCTGGAGCCCCCGTGCTTGGGGAGCCGGGGGCGATTATGCAGGGCTCCGGCCGTGCGGCCCATGGCGTTCCGGCCACTCGACAGGCCATAACCGGCCGAACCGACCACGATGGGAGGGTGCGGCGGGGCCCGGACGGGGGCTCGCCCCCGGCGGCGGCCTGCCTCAGGGCGGCCTGAGGAGGCGTCGATGACGACGACGGACCAAGGGGGCGGCGCCCTCCCGGCGGCACCCGGCAAGCAGGGCCAGGGGAGCGTGCTCGTGTCCATCGGTGCGCTGCTGCTCGGCATGCTGCTCGCCGCGCTCGACCAGACCATCGTGTCCACCGCGCTGCCGACCATCGTCAGCGAACTCGGCGGCATGAAGCACCTGTCCTGGGTCGTCACCGCGTACATGCTGGCCTCGACCGCCGCCACCCCGCTCTGGGGCAAGCTCGGCGACCAGTTCGGGCGGAAGAAGCTCTTCCAGACCGCGATCGTGATCTTCCTGATCGGCTCCGCGCTGTGCGGCATGGCGCAGAACATGCCGCAGCTCATCGGCTTCCGCGCCCTGCAGGGCCTCGGCGGCGGCGGACTGATGGTGCTGTCCATGGCAATCGTCGGCGACCTCGTCCCGCCGCGCGAACGCGGCAAGTACCAGGGCCTGTTCGGGGCCGTCTTCGGCGCGACGAGCGTGCTCGGACCGCTGCTCGGCGGGCTCTTCGTCGACCACCTCTCCTGGCGCTGGGTGTTCTACGTCAACCTGCCCATCGGCGTCGTCGCGCTCCTCGTGATCGCCGCCGCACTGCACATCCCGGTGCGCTCGCAGCCGCACGTCATCGACTACCTGGGCACGTTCCTGATCGCCTCCGCCGCCACCTGCCTGGTCCTCGTCGCCTCCCTCGGCGGTACCACCTGGGCCTGGGGCTCGGCGCAGATCATCGGTCTCGCGGTGCTCGCCGCAGTGCTGCTCGTCGCGTTCGTCGCGGCCGAGCGCAGGGCGGCGGAGCCGGTGCTTCCGCTGAAGCTGTTCCGGATCCGCACGTTCACGCTCTCCGCCGTGATCAGCTTCGTCGTCGGCTTCGCGATGTTCGGCGCGATGACCTACCTGCCGACGTTCCTGCAGGTCGTGCACGGGGTCTCGCCGACCATGTCGGGCGTCCACATGCTGCCGATGGTGCTCGGCCTGCTGCTCTCGTCCACGGCCTCCGGCCAGATCGTCAGCCGCACCGGGCGCTGGAAGGTCTTCCCGGTCCTCGGCACCGCCGTCACCGCGCTCGGCCTGCTGCTCCTGCACCAGCTCAAGGAGACCAGCTCGACCTTCGAGATGAGCGCCTACTTCTTCGTCTTCGGCCTCGGCCTCGGCCTGGTCATGCAGGTCCTCGTCCTGATCGTGCAGAACGCTGTCTCGTACGAGGACCTGGGCGTCGCCACCTCGGGCGCCACCTTCTTCCGCTCCATCGGCGCCTCCTTCGGCGTCGCGATCTTCGGCACGATCTTCGCGAACCGCCTCCAGTCCAAGCTCACCACCGCCTTCGCGGGCCAGAACGTGCCGCCCGGAACGGCCGGGGCGCTGGAGGCCGACCCGCGCGTGATGCAGCAACTGCCGCCCGACGTCCGCCCGTTGGCCCTGAACGCCTACTCGTCGGCGATCACCGACGTCTTCCTGTACGCCGCGCCGGTCGCCCTCGTCGCGTTCTGCCTCTCCTGGCTGCTCAAGGAGGACCGGCTGCGCGGCTCGGTCACCGCGCCGGAGATCACCGAGACCCTGGCCAGCAACCCCGTCGAGCGGTCCTCGCACGACGAGGTGGCGCGCGCCCTCTCGGTCCTCGGCACCCGCGAGGGCCGCAAGGAGGTCTACGAGAAGATCACCGCGCGTGCCGGGTACGACCTGCTCCCGGCGGCGAGCTGGCTGCTCCTGCGCATCCAGCGGCACGGGTTCGTGGAGCCGGCCAGGCTCGCCGAGCACAGCGTCGTACCGCTGCCCGTGGTGCAGGCCGCCGCCCGGCAGGTGGAGGAGCGGCGCCTGGCCCGCCGGGAAGGCGTCGCCCTGGTCCTGACCGACTCCGGGCGCGAGGTCGCGGGCCGTCTCGCCAAGGCCCGCGAGGCGTCCCTGGCCGAGCTGCTCGGCGACTGGTGGGGCCGGGACCGCCCCACCGACCTGGCCGTCCTCATCGAGGAGCTCAACGCGGAACTGTGCGGCTCCGACAGCGAGCGCCCGCACGACGGGGCGATGAGGGGCGCCGAGCGGCAGCGGGCGGGGCGGTGAACGCACCGGTTCCGGCCCGGCTCTTCGCGCGGGACGGCGGCCGCACGCGCGCGTAGTGCTGGATTCGCCTGCGCAGTACGGGATTTGAGCGGCGAGTGCTGCGCGAGGCGGGCTCAGAGCTTCTTGCCGTACCAGATCTCGCTGTACGGGCCCTCGCTGTACGCCGGGATCTCCCGGAAGCCGTGCCGGGCGTACAGGGCGCGGGCCTCCACCAGGTCGAGGCGGGTGTCGAGCACCAGCTCGCGCGCGCCGGACTCACGCGCGGTCCGCTCGACGGCCGCCATCAGGGCCGAGCCGCCGCCGCTGCCGCGCAGCGAGCCGTCCACGTACACCCGGGTCAGCTCGGCCCTGCCGGAGCCGAGGAGGCGCAGCCCGGCGCTGGCGGCCGGGACCTCGCCGTACCAGCCGACGAGGAGCGTGCCGCTCGGCGGCGCGAGGTCGGCGCCGGTCTCGGAGGCGACGCCGCGCTCCAACGCGTCGGGCGGGGTGCGGCGCCCGGTCTCGCGCACGTACCAGCGGTCGCTCACCTCGGTGTAGTACGCGCGCCAGAGCGCCGCCGCGGTGGCGGAGTCGTACGGCTCGGGCCGGACGGTCCAGGAAGTCATGGCCCGATGCTCGACCGGCGGCCCGCGCGCGTGCAACGGGTTTCCGGGGCACGGGTTCCGGGGTGCAGGGAGCGCCCCGGAACCCGTCTGTTCAGGCCTTCTTCGGCGGGGCCTGCTGGACGACCTCGAACGTCCACACCGTGGAGCCGGTCGCCGCGGGCTTCGGGCGCTCGCCGCCCTCGCCGCCGCCACCCTGGTGGGCGGCCTTCATCGGGCCCTCCATCCAGGCCTGGAACGCGGCCTCGTCGCGCCAGCGCGTGTACACGAGGTACTGGTCGGTGCCCTCCAGCGGCTTCAGGAGCTCGAACCACTCGAAGCCGTCGGCGCTCTCGACGGTGCCCGCGCGGGAGGCGAAGCGCTTCTCCAGGACCTCGCGCTGCTCCTGCGGCACGGTCAGGGCGTTGATCTTCACGATGCTCATGGGCCCATCCTGCCGCACGGGGTTCGGGCGCGCGCACGCGCGTGTGTGCGCCGAGTCACGTACGCGGGGCCCGGCCGCGACCTATCATGCGGCGGCGCGCCTCACCGCGCCTGACCGGACGAGCCTCCCGACTCCCGGGCGGACACCGCGACTTGAAGGAGCGTACGTGCTCGAACTCACCATGGCCTCGGTCTCGGCGGAGGACACCGGCGCGACGGCCGGCATGCTCATGGCCGACGAGGACAGCGCTCCGGGCGCTGTGCTGCGGGTCGGCCGCGACGGCGCCGTCTGCCGGCTCGTACCGCCCGAGGACTGGCTGTTCGTGTCCCGCGCCCACTTGGAGTTCCGCTGCGGCCCGGACCTGGCGTGGGGCGTGACGTGGCTGAAGGGCTCGCACCCGGACCCGTCCTCGCGGGTCCGCCTCGTCACCGACGGCGGCACGCTCGACCTGCCGTACGGCGGGACCGAGCCGCTGCCCGCGGGCGGGTCCGGCGAAGTGATCATCGAGGACCGGACGAGCCCGCGCAGCGTGAACGTGGGGTTCCACCACGAGGCGTAGGGCGCTGCGACCCAACTCCGGCCGGGCCGACGGTGATTGTCAGTGGTCGCTCGCATACTTGGTCGCACAAGTCGTCGACGGCGAACGGGGGATGACTCATGGCTGAGCAGATCGAGAAGGTGCTGCCGGGTGCGGAGGTGCGCCGCCTCGCCGAGCGCTGGCTGCCGCACCTGGGCCGAGGGGAAGCGGACTTCGCGTGCTCGCCCACAGGCCTGTGGCTGGCGCTCGCGTCGGTCGCGGCGGGGGCGAGGGGTGACACGGCGGCCGAGTTGCGCGCCCTGCTCGGCGTCGCGGGCGAGGAGGCGGCCGCTGCGGTGACCGAGGGCAGCCGGGCGCTCGCCGGCACGGACGCCCTCGCGGTGGCCACGGGCGTGTGGAGCAGGCTGCCGGTCTACCGCGCCTTCCGCGAGGCCCTGCCGGACGTCGGCTTCGGGCCGATGGACCCGGGCGCGATCGACGCGTGGGTGGACCGCGCGACCGGCGGGCTCGTCCCCCGGCTCCCGGTGCAGCTCACCGAGGAGGTGCAGCTCGTCCTCGTCAACGCCCTCGCGCTCAAGGCGCGTTGGGATGTCCCGTTCCAGGCCTCGGCGACGCGGCCGAAGCCGTTCACCGACGCATCGGGGCGACAGTACGAGGTCGCCACGATGCACGGCCCGGTGCAGCCGGGCTCCGCCTACGACGTGACGGGTACGGGCGGCGGCGAGGCACGCGTGGTGGAGCTGGCCTGCGCGTCGCCGGGGCCCGGGGCTTCGGCCAAGGTGAGGTTCGTCCTCGGCGCGCCGGGCGCGGAGCCCGCGGAGGTCCTGCCGCTGGCCTGGGCGCCCGTCGAGCGGCGCCGCCGGATCGACGCGGACACGGTCCGGATCGCCCTGCCGAAGCTGTCGCTGCGCAGCACCGTCGAGGCCGTGCGGCATCTGCAGGCCCTCGGCGTGCGGCAGGCCTTCCAGGACTCCGCCGACTTCTCCGCCCTCTCACCGGAGCGGCTCGCCGTCTCGCAGGTCGTGCAGGAGACGGTCGTCAAGGTCGCCGAGCAGGGCGTGGAGGCGGCCGCGGCGACGGTGGTGGCGATGCGGTACGGCAGCGCCTACCGCCCGCCGGAGAAGATCGAGATCATCGAGTACGACCGGCCGTTCGGCATAGTCGTCCTCGACGGCAGCGGTACGGTCCCGCTGTTCACCGCCTGGCAGGCCGAGGCCCCGGCGGCCGACGGCTGAGCCGCCGCACGCCGGGGCCCGAGCCCGATCCGTGAGCCGTACTGCTGAGCTGCTGCCGTTAAGCCGCGGCCGTCATGAGGGTCCGGGCCTCCGCCTCGGTCTCCACGGCGGGCGGTGAGCCCGGCAGCGGGCGGCGGGCGCTCTCCGTCATGAACCAGACGGCGACACCGCCGACGACGGCCGCGGCCATCATGTAGTAGGCGGGCATCATCACGTCGCCGGTGGCGCCGATCAGGGCGGTCACGACCAGCGGGGTCGTACCGCCGAAGATCGAGACGGAGACGTTGAACCCGATGGACAGGGAGCCGTAGCGCACCCGGGTCGGGAAGAGCGCGGGCAGGGCCGACGGCATCGTGGCCGTGAAGCAGACCAGGAGCAGGCCGAGCGCGCCCATGCCGAGGGCGATCGCGAGGAGCGAGCCCTGCCGGATGAGCAGCAGCGCGGGCACGGACAGGAGCAGGAAGCCGGCGCAGCCGAAGGCGATGACGGGGCGGCGGCCGACGCGGTCGGTGAGCCGGCCGGCGAACGGCTGGACCACCATCATCAGCGCCATCACGCCGAGGACGACGAGCAGCCCGTGCGTGGAGTCGTAGTTGAGCTCGCTGGTCAGGTAGCTCGGCATGTACGAAAGGAGCATGTAGTCCGTGACGTTGAAGACCAGGACCAGGCCGACGCAGAGCAGCAGCGCACGCCACTGCCCGGTGACCATCTCGCGCAGCTTCACCTTCGGGCGGGCTTCCTCCGCCTTGTCCAGCTCGGCGGCGAAGGCCGGCGTCTCTTCCAGGCGCATCCGCAGATACAGCCCGATGAGGCCCATCGGACCGGCGATCATGAACGGGATGCGCCAGCCCCAGGAGAGCAGGTCGTCGGTGGAGAGCAGCGCGGTCATCAGGGTGACGAGACCGGCGCCGCCGATGTAGCCGGCGAGGGTGCCGAACTCCAGCCAGCTGCCGAGGAATCCGCGCTTCTTGTCGGGCGCGTACTCGGCGATGAACGTGGAGGCGCCCGCGTACTCACCGCCGGTGGAGAAGCCCTGCACCAGGCGCGCGAGGAGCAGCAGCGCCGGGGCCCACAGGCCGATGGAGGCGTGCGACGGGATCAGGCCGATGGCGAACGTGCCCGCCGCCATCATGATCATGGTGAGGGCGAGCACCTTCTGGCGGCCGATGCGGTCGCCGAGCGGGCCGAAGACAAGGCCGCCGAGGGGGCGTACGAGGAAGGCGGCGGCGAACGCGCCGAAGGTGGAGAGGAGTTGTGCCGTGGGGTTGCCGGACGGGAAGAAGACCTTGCCGAGGGTGACGGCGATGTAGCTGTAGACGCCGAAGTCGAACCACTCCATGGCGTTGCCGAGTGCTGCGGCCTTCACCGCGCGCTTGACCATCGCGGGGTCGGTGACGGTGACCTCGGAGGGGCTCGCGGAAGCGGAATCGGTCGCGGCCGGACTGAGAGTGGCTGAAGACATGTGTTCCGACGATAGGGGCAGTCGCCGCGTTACGTACCGTGGCCGGTTCGTTGCTTGACCTGCGAAAACCCCGTCTCACCAGTGCTGTGGCGGCCCGGCGAGGGCCCTGCGGCTCGACCGTCTTGTGACCTTTGTCGCGCGAAGAGAAGGGAACCGGGCGGTAACTCCTGTGGCTTGAGGCACAGCTGGGGCGGCCTCAGGTGGACCTCAGGCGGTCCCGCCCGGTCCTTGGGATCTCAACCGGCGGTCACCTGGAGCTCCTTGATCCCGTTGAGCCACGAGGCGCGCAGGCGGCGCGGGTCGCCGGCCAGGCGGAGATCGGGGAGGACGTCCGCGAGGGCGTTGAAGATCAGGTCGATCTCCTGGATGGCGAGGGACTTGCCGAGGCAGAAGTGCGGTCCGCCGCCGCCGAAGCCGAGGTGCGGGTTGGGGTCGCGGGTGATGTCGAACCGCTCGGGGTGGTCGAAGACCTCGGTGTCGTTGTTGGCGGACGAGTAGAAGAGCCCGACGCGGTCGCCCGCCTTGACGGGCACGCCGCCGATCTCGGTGTCCTGGGTGGCGGTCCGCTGGAACGCGGTGACGGGGGTGGCCCAGCGGACGATCTCCTCGGCGGCGGTCGAGGGCCGCTCCCGTTTGTAGAGCTCCCACTGTTCGGGGTGGGTGAGGAAGGCGTGCATGCCGTGGCTGATGGCGTTGCGGGTGGTCTCGTTGCCGGCGACGGCGAGCAGGAGGACGAAGAAGCCGAACTCGTCGGCCTGCAGATTTCCCTGGTCCTCGGCGGCGACCAGCTGCGACACGATGTCCTTGGCGGGGCACTGCTTGCGGTCGGCGGCCATGTTCATCGCGTAGCCGATGAGTTCCATGGCGGCCTCGGCGCCGACCTCTTCGGTGATGGCGTACTCGGGGTCGTCGTACGCGATCATCTTGTTCGACCAGTCGAAGATGCGGGCCCGGTCCTCCTGGGGGACGCCGATGAGTTCGGCGATGGCCTGCAGCGGGAGTTCCACGGCGACGCGGGTGACGAAGTCGAAGGAGCCGTCCGCGTCCAGGCTCGCCTTGGCCTCGTCGGCGATGGCGCGGGCGCGTACCCGCAGCGCGTCGGAGAGGGTGCGCACGGAGCGCGGGGTGAAGCCGCGCTGCACGATCTGGCGGACCCGGGTGTGCTCGGGCGGGTCCATGTTGAGCATGATCAGTTTCTGGGCGTCTATCTGGCCCCGGTCGATGTGCTCGTTGAACCGGATGACGGCGGTGTTGGTGTTCGACGAGAACAACTCGGGGTGCGTCGACACGTACTTGACGTCGGCGTGCCGCGTCACGGCCCAGTAGCCCTCGTCGTCGAAGCCCGTGATGCCGCGCGGCTGCGGGCACCACCACACCGGCGCGGTCTGCCGCAGCTCGGCGAACTCGGGGTGCGGGATGCGGCTCTGCAGGAGGTCGGGGTCGGTCGCGTCGAACCCGTCGGGCAGCGCGGGGCAGGGCATCGGCAACTCCAGTGTCGTACGACGAGCGGGTGGCGAACGTCTGACGGACCATCAGAAGCTCTGGGAAAGGTAATAACCGGTTCTACAAGTGGCAAGGCCTCCGGCGGCATCCGTTGTGGATGCGGTCGATGCAAGACCCTTGCGGTGGGCGGGGGGCACTCATAAGACTGCACTCAGAACTAGAACGCGTACTAGTTCTGTCTGTCCGAGCATGGCGGGGTGCCGGGATCGCCCCTGGGACGGGCGAGTTGTGCGAGGAGAGGACTGGCTCATGGCCGCGGAACCCGTCATCGTCGAAGCCGTACGCACCCCCATCGGCAAGCGCGGAGGAGCGCTCGCCAACCTTCATCCGGCCTATCTGCTCGGCGAGACGTACCGCGAACTCCTCGCCCGCACCGGCATCCAGCCCGACTGTGTCGAGCAGATCGTCGGCGGCGCCGTCACGCAGGCGGGGGAGCAGTCCGCCAACCCGACGCGCACGGCGTGGCTCACCATGGGCCTGCCGTACGAGACGGCCGCGACGACGGTCAACTGTCAGTGCGGGTCGTCGCAGCAGGCCAGCCACATGGTCGCGAACATGATCTCGTCCGGGGTGATGGACGTCGGGATCAGCTGCGGTGTGGAGGCCATGTCGCGGGTGCCGTTGGGGGCCGCGTCCAAGCACGGCCCCGGCAAGCCGTTCCCCGACGAGTGGAACGTGGACCTGCCGAACCAGTTCGAGGCCGCCGAACGCATCGCCCGCAAAAGGGGGTTGACGCGGGAGAACGTCGACTCGCTCGGCCTGATCTCGCAGGAACGGGCGGCGACCGCCTGGGCGGAGGAGCGCTTCAAACGCGAGACCTTCGCCGTGCAGGTGCCGACGACGGAGGAGGAACAGGCCGCGGGGCAGGGCATGTGGCGGCTCGTCGACCGCGACGAGGGGCTGCGGGACACCGCGATGGAGGGGCTCGCCGGGCTCAAGTCGGTGATGCCGACGGCCGTGCACACGGCGGGCAACGCCTCGCAGATCTCCGACGGCGCGGCGGCGATCATGTGGTCGTCCAAGCGGATGGCGCGCGCCCTGAAGCTGAAGCCGCGGGCGCGGATCGTGGCGCAGGCCCTGGTCGGCTCGGACCCGCACTTCCACCTCGACGGCCCGATCGACGCGACGCGCGCGGTGCTCGGCAAGGCCGGTATGTCCCTGAAGGACATCGACCTGGTCGAGATCAACGAGGCGTTTGCTTCGGTGGTGTTGAGCTGGGCGCAGGTCTTCGGGCAGGACCTGGAGAAGGTCAACGTCAACGGCGGCGCGATCGCTCTCGGGCATCCGGTCGGCGCGACCGGGGCGCGGCTCATTACTACGGCCCTGCATGAACTGGAGCGCAGGGACAAGGAGTTCGCCCTGGTGACCATGTGTGCGGGTGGGGCGTTGGCTACGGCGACGATTCTTCAGCGGCTCTGAGCCGCACCGTCGACCCGGTGACCCCCAGGGGGCTCCGCCCCCGGTCCCCCGCTCCTCAGGCGCCGGAGGGGCTTTCCTTGGTCGTCGGTCGGGTGCTGCTCCGTCGTGGCTGGTCGCGCCCACGCGGCGCAGCCGCCAATGTCACGGCCCCGCGCCCCTAAGGGTGCGCAGTTCCCCGCGCCCCTAAAAGCAGCCCCTCCGGCGGCCACCGAGGGTGAGCCCGGAGGGAAAAGCAGGAGGCCGCACCCCTCGCCGGGGTGCGGCCTCATCACTGCCTATGAGCGGCTAGCGGCTCAGTACCAGCCGTTGGCCTGCCAGAAGTTCCAGGCCTCGACCGGGCTGCCGTAGCGGTCGTTCATGTAGTCCAGGCCCCACTCGATCTGGGTGGCCGGGTTGGTCTTCCAGTCGGAGCCCGCGGAGGCCATCTTCGAGCCGGGCAGGGCCTGGACCAGGCCGTACGCGCCGGACGAGGAGTTGGTCGCGGTGGCGTCCCAGCCGCTCTCGTGCGAGACGATCTTGCTGAACGCGGCGTACTGGGCCGGGTCCGGGATCATCTTCTTCGCGATCTCCTGGGGCGACCCGGCGGCAGCAGGAGCCACGACGGCCGGGGCGGCCGCGGGAGCGGCGGCGTGGGCCGGGGTCGAGGAGAGGGCCAGGCCGGCGGCGGTGAGTGCCACGGCGGCACCGGCGAGGGTCTTCTTCGGAGTGGCGATGCGGCGCAGAGCGGAGACGGTCACGGAGAGCCTTCCAACGGGGACATGGGAGCCGCGAGGCATGCCGGTGCCGCACAGGGGAGCGGCGGGGGCAATGCACAGGCGCCGCGACCGGATGCGGTCGTGGCGCCCTGCGACGTGATCCAGAGAAGCAGGGCTGTTACGTCGCCGCAATGCCCCCCTTTTACTAGAGCTGATCGCATGTGGGTGAAATGCCCCGATGTTCCTGGCTCTGTGGCCGGGCCGTCAGCGCAGGTCAGTAGTCGTCCGGAGCCGGGGTCGCGCCTACGGGGGTGGCTAGTAGGGGACCAAGGTCCTGTGCGGGGGCTCACCCTCGCCGAGCGGTTTCCGTTACGTACCGGAAGGGTTCGCCTACGGACGCGGTTCGGCCGTTGTGACCTGCGCCTCGCCGTCCGGGCCCGTGAAAGTGACCGGTGTCTCGAAAGCGGCCCTCCGAGTCGCCCGGCGCAGCGCCTTGAGGACCGTCGAGCCGATCGCGAGGGTCAGCGCGACCGTCATCACGGCCCGGCCCAGGTCCCAGCCGAGCGAGGTGGCCAGGCAGTACGCGAGATAGCGGACCAGGTTCTCGTGCAGCGGATCGCCCGGCTGGAAGGAGATGCCGGAGGCGAGGCCCGGCACGATGGTCCAGCCGTACAGGTTCATCACGAGCCCGTAGCCGAACGACGCCAGCGCCCCGTAGAGCGCGAGCAGCGCCAACTCGGCGCGGCCGCGCAGCAGTCCGGGGGACGGCAGCAGACCGGCGCCCATCGACACCCAGCCCATCGTCAGCATCTGGAACGGCATCCAGGGGCCGACGCCGCCGGTCAGGAGCGCGGACGCGAACATCGTGACCGAGCCGAGCACGAAACCGAAGCCCGGCCCGAGCACCCGGCCCGCGAGGACCATCAGGAAGAACATCGGCTCCAGGCCCGCCGTGCCCGCGCCGAGCGGGCGCAGCGCCGCGCCCACGGCGGCGAGCACGCCGAGCATCGCGACGGCCTTCGCGCCGAGCCCCGACTCCGCGATGCTCGCGGCGACCACGCCCACGAGCAGCGGAAGGAGCGCGGCGAACAGCCACGGTGCGTCCTGTGCGTGCGCGGTCACGCCCGAGGCGCCGTCGGCGAGCAGCGGCCAGCCGAAGGCGGCGACGCCGATCGCGCTCACCAGGGCGAGGACGCACACCGACTTGGGGCCGAGCCGGACGGCGCGGGCGGTCCGGCTCACGGGAGTGCTCACTTCGCGCCCTCGGTCTCCGCGAGGGCCGCCTCGACCTGCGTGACCGTCAGCCACTTCTGCGGCGCGAGGATCTTCGTGACCTGCGGGGCGAACGAGGGCGAGGACACGACGACGTCGGCGGTCGGGCCGTCCGCGACGACCTCGCCGTCGGCCAGGATCACCACGCGGTGGGCGAGTTCGGCCGCGAGCTCCACGTCGTGCGTGGCGAGGACGATGGCGTGCCCCGCCTCGGCGAGGCCCCGGAGGTGTGCGACGAGGCGGGCCTTGGCCGCGTAGTCGAGGCCGCGCGTCGGCTCGTCGAGCAGCAGCAGCGGGGGCTTCGCGGTCAGGACGACGGCCAGGGCGAGCGTGAGGCGCTGGCCCTCGGAGAGGTCGCGGGGGTGCGTGTCGTCCGCGATGCCGGGGAGCAGCTCGCCGACCAGGGCCCGGCACGCGCCGGGTGCGGCGCCCGCGTCCTGGTCGGCGGCGGCGCACTCGGCGGCGACGGTGTCGGCGTACAGGAGGTCGCGGGGTTCCTGCGGTACGAGGCCTACGTGGCGGATGAGGTCCTGCGGGGCCGTTCTGTGCGGGGTGGCCCCGCCTACCCGCACCGAGCCCGCGGACGGTTCGAGCATGCCTACGAGGGTGTTGAGGAGGGTGGACTTTCCGGCGCCGTTGCGGCCCATGAGGGCGAGGGTTTCGCCGGGGGTGAGCTTCAGGTCCACCTTGTGGAGGGCTTGTACGTGGGCTCGGCGTACGGCGAGGTTTTCCGTTTCGGCGGGGGTTTGTTCGGTCGGACTCGGTGCGGGTCGGCGTTTGCTCAGCCAGGTTGGCCACCTGGAGGCCCGTTGCGAAGCGTGCCCGGCGACCGGGGTTGTGCCCACCCGTTCCGCCCCTGGCGGACCAGCTGCCCACAACGGTGGGGCGGAATCGGAGAGTTGCCCCCTCAGTGCCCCCGACCTGCGCCGCGCATCGCGAACCGTAAGAGGCAGCGGTTCCCAGCCCGCCAGGCGGCCGAGGCCCACCACCGGGGGGTGGACCGGGGAGAGGGCCATGATGTCCGCCGGGGTGCCGAGGACGGGGGCGGCTCCCGGAGCGGGGAGCAGGAGGACCTGGTCCGCGTACTGCACGACCCGTTCCAGGCGGTGTTCGGCCATCAGGACCGTCGTGCCCAGGTCGTGCACCAGGCGCTGGAGCACCGCGAGGACCTCCTCGGCGGCCGCCGGGTCGAGGGCCGAGGTCGGCTCGTCCAGGACCAGGACGCGTGGGTGCGGGGTGAGGACCGAGCCGATGGCGACGCGCTGCTGCTGGCCGCCGGAGAGCGTGGCGATCGGCCGGTCGCGCAGGTCGGCGAGGCCGAGCAGGTCCAGGGTCTCCTCGACGCGGCGCCGCATCACGTCCGGGGCGAGGCCCAACGACTCCATGCCGTAGGCGAGTTCGTCCTCGACGGTGTCCGTGACGAAGTGCGAGAGCGGGTCCTGGCCCACCGTGCCCACCACGTCGGCCAGTTCACGCGGCTTGTGCGTACGGGTGTCCCGGCCGTCGACGGTGACGCGGCCGTGCAACGTGCCGCCCGTGAAGTGCGGCACGAGCCCGCTGACCGTGCCGAGCAGCGTCGACTTGCCGACCCCCGACGGGCCGACGAGCAGCACCAACTCGCCCTCGGGCACGGTGAGATCGACTCCGGCGACGGTCGGCTCGACGGCCCCGTCGTAGGTGACGGAGACGTCCTCGAAACGGATCATCCGGCTTCCTTCCGAGGTGTACGCGAAGAGGGGGCCGGCGCCGGGGCCGCGAACGCCGGGAGCAGGCCGAGCAGGACGCAGGCCGCGGGCCACAGCGGCAGTGTCGGCGCGACCAGGGGGACCACGCCGGGCTGCAGCGCCGCCGGGTCGGTGGCGGCGAACCAGATCATCAGGGCCGCCACCGCGACCCCGGACCCGGACACCAGCCAGGCGCGCACGCCCCACACGTCCGGCCGGTAGCGGGTGCGCACGCTGCGCCGGCCGCCGAGCCGGAGCCCGCCGAGCGCGGCGACGACCCCGAGGAGCAGCACCGGCAGACCGAAGCCCGCGCCCTCCGCTGCGAGCAGTCCGTACGTGCCCGCGCACACGCCGAGCAGACCGCCGAGCGTGAGCACGGACGTGGTGTGCCGGACGAGGGGCGGTACGGCGGCGGTACGGCCGTAGCCGCGCGCGTCCATCGCCGCCGCGAGCGCCACCGAACGCTCCAACGCGCCCTCCAGGACCGGTAGTCCGACCTGGAGCAGCCCGCGTACGCCGCGGTCGGGGCGGCCGCGGAGGCGGCGGGCGGCGCGCAGCCGCTGCAGGTCGGCGATCAGCTGCGGGGCGAACGTCAGGGCCACGACGACGGCGACGCCCGCCTCGTACAGCGCGCCGGGAAGGGACTTGAGCAGCCGCGCCGGGTTGGCGAGCGCGTTCGCGGCGCCCACGCAGATCAGCAGCGTGGCCAGCTTCAGGCCGTCGTACAGGGCGAAGACCAGTGTCTCGGCGGTGACCCGGCCGCCGATCCGGACGCCCTCGGCCCACTCGGGCAGGTCGACGTCGGGGAGCGTGAACAGGGTGTGCGAGCCCGGGATCGGCGAGCCCAGGAAGACCGCGAACACCAGGCGCATGCCGAGCACGAAGAGCCCGAGCTTCACGAACGCGCCGTAACTGCGCGCCCAGGGCGCCTCGCTGCGGCGGGCCGCCACCACGTACCCGGCGACGGCCACGAGCAGCCCGAGCAGCAGCGGGTTGGTGGTCCGGGACGCGGCCGTGCCGAGGCCGAGCGCCCACACCCACCAGGCCCCGGGGTGCAGGGCGTTGCTGCGGCCGGCCTCGGGGGCGCGCAGGCCGGTACGCACGCTCGACGTGAGCATCACACGCCTGGGCCGCGGCGCCGGCGGGCCTGCCACAGGGCTGCGCCGCCGAGTACCAGTACCGCGGCACCGCCCGCGAGCAGGCCGACGGACGGTCCGTCGTCCTGCGCGACGAGCGGCTCGGGCTTCGGGTCGCCGCCGTCCGTGACCTGCTCGCCGCAGCCGGCCGCCGGGTACCCGGCGATGGCGCAGAGCAGCGCGTCACTGCCGTACCGCAGCGGCTTAGCGACGGCCGCGAGGGCCTCCGCCGACGTGCCGTCCTCGGGGATCCGCGCACAGGCGGTGCGCGCCTTCGGCGGGGTCTCGCCCTTCGGGGCGTCCGCAGCGGTGCCGAAGTCGAGGACGAGCGCGACCCGCTTGGCGTCGTCCTGCGCCGGGGTGTCCGCGCAGATCTCCGCGAACTCGGCAGTCCCGCGCGGCTTTTCGGCGTCCTTCGAGTCGGCGCTCACGGAGAACCGGAAGCCCTCGACGTCCCCGTCGGCGGGCTCGGCGGACGACGGGCCCTGCGTCGCGTACTGCCAACTGCCGTTCTCCTGGTACCAGAAGGACCAGTACCGGTATCCGGTGGCGGCGTGGGCGGGGGAGGCCCCTGCCAGAAGCAGAGCGACGACCATGACCCAGCCCGCCCGGCGGCGGACGCTCACAGCTGATTCTTCTTGTTGCGCCCGCTCAGCAGGAACCCGAACCCGACGCTCGCGATGAAGAAGACGCCCACGATCCACAGCGGGTTGAGGCCGCTGTCGTCGTCCTTCTTCTTCTCGGCGGCCGCGTCCTCCTCCTGCGGGGCGGGGCCGGTGGCGTTGAGGGAGCGGACCAGGTCGGTCGCGCCGAAGTCCTTCGGGTTCGCGCCGCTCGCGTGCGCGGCGAAGATCAACTGGGCGTACGCGGCGGGGCCGTTGTCCTTGGCCCACTTCGCGGAGTGCTTGCGCAGCCACTCGGTGGACTGCTTCGCCTGGTCCTGAAGACCGGCCGCGGACAGGGCGACGACGGCGTCGGCCGTGTTGCCGTAGTCCGGCTGGTCCTCCGCGCCGGGCAGCGCGGACGTGAGGTGGTCGTTCGCGGCGAGCTCGGCCGCCAGGTACGCGGCGCCGTTCTTCGCCGCCTGCGCCACGTCCTTCGGCTCGGCGCACTTCGCGGGCTCGGCCGACTTGGCGGCGGGCTTCACGACGAGGCCCTTGTCGAGGGAGCCGAGGACGCCCGCGGCGGTGGCGTCGGCGTTGGCGGCGAGCTTGCCGGTCTTCATGTCGGCGAGCCCGAACGCGCCGTCCTCGCCCTTGCCGCAGGGCAGCGCGAGCTTCGGCAGCGCGTCGTGCGCGGACTTGCCCTGCTGCGACTTGACGTCGGCCGGCTTCTCCCCGGCGGCGACGAGCGCGCCGACGACGATGCCGGTGGAGTTGGCGTCGCTGGGCAGGCCCGGGTTGTAGCCCCAGCCGCCGTCCTGGTTCTGCACGGACTTCAGCCAGTCGACGGCCTTCTTGACGGTGGCGTCCTGCCCGCCGAGCGCGCTGAGCGCCTGCACGGCGGCGGCCGTGGAGTTGGAGTCGACCGGCGTCTTCGCGGCGCAGGCCTCGCTCGGGTCGGCGCGGTAGGCGGCGAAGCCGCCGCTGTCGCACTGCTGGCCGGTCAGCCAGTCCACGGCCTTCTGCGCGGGCTGCACGCCGACGGTGTGCTGTGCGAGCAGCGCGTACGACTGCCGGAAGACGCCGTCGTACTTCGGGTCCTTGTCGCCGTAGAGGCCGGAGGGCAGCCCCGCCGAGGAGTCCGGCGAGGGCGTCTCGGCGGCGTGGGCGGCGGGCACGGCGGCCGCGAGGAGCATTGCGGTGGCAGCGGCGGCGGCCGCGCTGCGGCGAATGTTCATGACGGGGCGGGAGCCTCTCCTGCGGGGAGCAGGGGCGCGGGCCCGCGCGGGGACCGAGCTCCGGCTCCGTATACCTCGACGGATCGCCGTGCGGCGACGGGAGCGCACACCCGGGCGGAGCATTCCGGCTCGCCGACGCGGGGTCGGTTCACGGCTGCGGGTCAGCGCCGGATTTCCACCGGCTTCCCCCCGTACGGGCATGTGATGACCCGCCCACTGTACCGGTCGGTCACCTGCGGTCGACGGGCCAGGCACCGCCCGCCGGGACGGCTCCGGCGCCCTCATACGGCCTGGTACGTCACCGGCTCGCTGCCCGGCACGGCCTCCGCGAGGCCCAGCTTCACCAGGCGCCGCAGATGGGCCTCGGCCTCGGAGACGGCGATGGTGCGGGAGCCGTGCGGGATCTGCTCCCAGGGCCGGTTCCACTCCATCCGCTCGGCGATCTGCCAGGGCGTGAGCGGCCCGGAGAGGAGTGCGCGCAGGTCGCGCAGGCGGGCCTCGTGGTGGGCGAGCAGCTCGTCGACGCGGGCCCGGGACTCGGTGAAGGCGTGCTGGTGCGCGGGCAGCACCTCGGCCGCGCCGAGCCGGCCGATCCGCTCCAGGGAGTCCAGGTAGTCGCCGAGCGGGTCGCCCGCGCCGGCGTCGGCGTCGTCCGGGTCCTCGTACAGGCCGATGTGCGGAGTGATGCCGGGCAGCAGGTGGTCGCCGGAGAAGAGCCGGCCGCGGCCGGGCCTGCCGGTCGGGTGCTCCTCGTCGAGGTGCAGACAGACGTGGCCGGGGGTGTGGCCCGGCGTCCAGATCGCGCGCAGGCGGCGGCCGGCGAGGTCGAGGAGTTCGCCGGGGACGATCTCGCGGTCGGGCAGGGCGGCGTTCAGGCCGGGCAGTGTGCGCATCCGGCCGGAGGAGCGGGCGGCGCGCAGCGGGGCGAGGTGCTCGTCCGGCGCCCCGGCCGCGGCGAGCTTCCCGGTGAGGTAGTCGAGCCAGCGGGCGGGCACCTGCTCGCGGGTGCGGCGTACGACATGGGCGTCGGCGGCGTGCATCGCGATCCACGCGCCGGAGACTTCGCGTACGCGCCCGGAGAGCCCGTGGTGGTCGGGGTGGTGATGGGTGACGAGCACGCCGAGCAGGTCCTCGACCGCCGTGCCGCAGGCCACGAGGCCGGCGGCCAGGGCGTCCCAGGAATCCGGGTCGTCCCAGCCGGTGTCGACGAGGACGGGCCCGCGGTCGGTGTCGAGGAGGTGGACGAGGGTGTGGCCGAGCGGGTTGTCCGGGATGGGCACCTTGATGCTCCATACGCCGCCGCCGTGCTCGATCACCGTCGTCATCCGGTCCTCCTGCGGGGCTCGTCCGGCGGACACTATAACTAGAACTGGTTTCAATGATTGCCCAACGGGTGTCGCGTGCAAGCTTGTTGAGCCCGTGGACTAGTAGAACTAGAACTGGTATCAGTTCTGAAGCACCGTCAGATGTAGCGCGTCAGAAACGGTACGCCCCCCGGGAGGCAGACGGCCATGACCGAGCTCGTGGAGCATCAGAAGCTGTTCATCGGCGGGGAGTTGGTGGACCCCCTCGGCCGGGACGTCATCGAGGTGATCTCCCCGCACACCGAGGAAGTCGTCGGCCGGGTGCCGCACGCCGCCCCCGCGGACGTGGACCGGGCCGTCGCAGCCGCCCGCCGCGCCTTCGACGAGGGGCCCTGGCCGCGCCTCTCCCTCGACGAGCGGATCGAGGTCGTCACCCGGATCAAGGACGCGTTCGCGGTCCGGCACGAGGAGATCGCCCGCGTCATCAGCGGCCAGAACGGCACCCCGTACACGTCGAGCATCATGGTGCAGGCGCTCGCCGCGATGATGGCCTGGGACTCCGCGATCACCACCGCCCGCGACTTCACCTACGAGGAGAAGCGCGACGGCGTGCTCGGCAAACTGCTCGTGCGGCGCGAGCCCGTGGGGGTCGTCGCGGCCGTCGTGCCGTGGAACGTCCCGCAGTTCACCGCCGCCGCCAAGCTCGCGCCCGCGCTGCTCGCCGGCTGCTCCGTGATCCTCAAGGTCTCCCCGGAGACGCCGCTCGACGGCTATCTGCTCGCCGAGATCGCCGCCGAGGCAGGGCTGCCGGAGGGCGTGCTGTCCGTCATCCCCGCCGACCGGGAGGTCAGCGAGTACCTCGTCGGGCACCCCGGCGTCGACAAGGTCTCCTTCACCGGCTCGGTCGCCGCGGGCAAGCGCGTGATGGAGGTCTGCTCCCGCCATCTCACCCGCGTCACCCTGGAGTTGGGCGGCAAGTCCGCCGCGATCGTCCTGCCGGACGCCGACGCCGCGACCGCCGTGCAGGGCATCGCGCCCTTCGCCTGGATGATCAACGGCCAGGCCTGCGTGGCCCAGACCCGCATCCTCGTACCGCGCACCCGCTACGACGAGTTCGCCGAGGCCTTCGCCGCGGTCGCCTCCGGCCTGAAGGTCGGCGACCCGCTCGACCCGGCCACCGAACTCGGCCCGCTCGTCGCGCAACGCCAGCAGCAGCGCTCCCTCGACTACATCCGCATCGGCCAGGAAGAGGGCGCCAAGCTCCTCGCCGGCGGCGGCCGCCCGGCGGGCCTGGACAAGGGCTGGTACGTCGAGCCCACACTCTTCGGCGACGTCGACAACTCGATGCGGATCGCCCGCGAGGAGATCTTCGGCCCGGTCATCTGCCTCATCCCGTACGGGGACGAGGCCGAGGCCGTGCAGATCGCCAACGACTCCGAGTACGGGCTCAGCGGCAGCGTCTGGACCGCGGACGTCGAACGCGGCATCGACGTCGCCCGCCGGGTCCGCACCGGCACGTACAGCGTCAACACCTTCAGCCTCGACATGCTCGGCCCCTTCGGCGGCTACAAGAACTCCGGCCTGGGGCGGGAGTTCGGGCCCGAGGGGTACGGGGAGTACTTCGAGCACAAGATGATCCACCTGCCGTCCGGCTACGAGGGATGAGGTGCTGCGTCCATGGGTGACCGCTGGCAAGTCGAGGTGGACCGGAGCCTGTGCATCGGCTCGGGCATGTGCGTGAACGCTGCCGCCGAGGGGTTCCGGTTGGACTCCGCGCGCCAGTCCCACCCGGTCTCCCCGGAGACGGACGCCGACGAGGAGGTGCTCGCGGCGGCGGAGGGCTGCCCGGTGGAGGCGATTTCCATCGTGATGCGGGGGTCGGGGGAGCCGGTGTTCCCGCCGGAGGAGTAGCCCGCTGGTCCGGGGCTAGCCACCGGGGCTGCACCCCCGGACCCCGCTCCACCGGCCTGGCGGCCACGTCCTCAAACGCCGGACGGGCTGAGTTTGGCGGGGCGGGTTTTCAGGGGCACGGGGCTGTGACACTGGCGGCTGCGCCGCGTGGGCGCGACTAGCCACGACGATGCCGCAGTCGAACGATTTCCCCGCGGGGCAAGGGCCGGGGCCTGGGGCGGGGGCCCGGCTCAGGCCCCGGGCGGGCTTGCCCGATAGGGGCGCGGGGCTGTGGCACATTGGCGGCTGCGCCGCGTGGGCGCGATCAGCCACGATGGCGCCGCAGATGAACGATGTCCCCGCGGGGCAGGAGCCGGGGGCCTGGGGCGGAGCCCCGCCTCAAGCGCTGGACGGGTTGGGGTGTCGCCCGGCAGGGGCGCGGGGCTGTGGCACATTGGCGGCTGCGCCGCGTGGGCGCGATCAGCCACGACGACGCCGCAGTCGAACGATGCCCCCGTGGGGCAGGGGCCGGGGCCTGGGGCGGAGCCCCGGTTCAGGTGCCGGGGTGACCGGGGGCCGCACCCGGTGACGTCAAGTCGATCAGCTTGCACACCGTCTCGATGTCGATCTTCACCTGGGCGATCGAGGCCCGCCCCGAGAGCCACGTGATGAGGGCCGAGTGCCAGGTGTGCTCGATGACGCGGACCGCGGACAGCTGTTGCGGGGTCGGCTCGGCGTCGAGGCCCATCGCGTCGAGGATGATCGCCGTGGTGAGCCGGGAGACGGTGTCGACCTCGGGGGAGACCGAGCGGTCCGCGAAGGTCAGGGCGCGGACCATCGCGTCGGCCAGGTGCGGCTCGCGCTGCAGGGCGCGGAAGGCGCGCATCAGCGTCTCGGAGACCCGCTCCGCCGCGTCGTCCCCGGCGGGCGGGCGCTTGCGCAGTGTCGTGTGCATGTGCTGGAGCTGGTCCTGCATCGTCGCGACCAGCAGGTGCACCTTGGACGGGAAGTAGCGGTAGAGCGTGCCGAGGGCGACGCTGGAGGACTCGGCGACCTCGCGCATCTGCACGGCGTCGAAGCCGCCCTTGCTGGCCAGCTGCGCGCTGGCGTGCAGAATGCGGCGCCGCCGGGCTTCCTGACGTTCGGTCAGGGGAGGGGATGCCGCGCCGGAGTCCTTCAGTTCCACTTCTGCAGTCATATGTCCCGTTCCGTGGTGCCGATCCAGGGGGCCTGGGAGCCGGGCCCGCGCGGAGCACAGCATGGCAGGGGCTCCGCCGTGGCGCGAATCACCTGAGCCGGGTCTTCCGGTCTGGTTACCTGCCGGTAAATTCGATGCTCCTCAAGCGATCAAGTCTGAAACTTGTTCTAGGTTAGCGTCCCGACGTAGTGTCGCGGGAGCCGCAGGGAGAAGGGGGCCGCGCGTGACCGCTGAGGCCATGGAGACAGGCCCCGGAACGGGCCGTGTGGCCGGGACCCTCGCGGGCCCCGGCGTGACCGTGAAGCACGACGGCAAGCGCGACGGCAAGCGCGACGGCGACCGCCCGCTGCGGATCGCGATGCTCACCTACAAGGGGAACCCGTTCTGCGGCGGCCAGGGCGTGTACGTCCGGCACCTCTCCCGCGAGCTGGCCCGCCTCGGCCATCACGTCGAGGTGATCGGCGCGCAGCCGTACCCCGTGCTCGACGAGGGCGTCCCGCTCACCGAGCTGCCCAGCCTCGACCTGTACCGCAGCCCCGACCCGTTCCGTACGCCGAAGCGCGAGGAGTTCCGGGACTGGGTGGACGCGGTCGAGTTCGCCACGATGCGCACCGGCGGCTTCCCCGAACCGCTGACGTTCTCGCTGCGTGCCCGCCGCCATCTCGCCGCCCGCAGCGGGGAGTTCGACGTCGTGCACGACAACCAGACCCTCGGATACGGGCTCCTTGGCGGACCCTCCGCCATCGGCGCGCCGCTCGTCACGACGATCCACCACCCCATCACCGTCGACCGGCAGTTGGAGATCGACGCCGCCGAGGACTGGAAGGGCCGCCTCTCGAAGCGACGCTGGTACGGCTTCACGCGCATGCAGAAGCGCGTAGCCCGCCGGCTGCCCTCGGTGCTCACCGTCTCCGGCACCTCGCGCCAGGAGATCGTCGACCACCTCGGCGTACGCCCCGACCGCATCCACGTCGTGCACATCGGCGCCGACACCGACCTCTTCTCGCCCGACCCGGCGGTCGCGGAGGTGCCGGGGCGGATCGTGACGACGTCCAGCGCCGACGTACCGCTCAAGGGCCTCGTCTTCCTCATCGAGGCGCTCGCCAAGGTCCGCGCCGAGCAGCCCGACGCGCACCTCGTCGTCGTCGGCAAGCGTGCCGAGGACGGGCCGGTCGCCGCGGCCATCGAGCGGTACGGTCTCGAAGGCGCCGTCGAGTTCGTGAAGGGCATCTCCGACCGGGAGCTGGTCGACCTCGTGCGCAGCGCACAGGTGTCGTGTGTGCCTTCGCTGTACGAGGGGTTCTCGCTGCCGGCCGCCGAGGCGATGGCGACGGGGACGCCGCTGGTCGCGACGACCGGCGGGGCGATCCCGGAGGTCGCGGGCGAGGACGGGCGTACGTGCCTCGCCGTGCCACCCGGTGATGCGGGGGCGCTGAGCGCTGCGCTGTGCCGGGTGTTGGGGGACCGGGAGCTTCGGGTGCGGCTCGGCGCCGCGGGCCGGGAGCGGGTTCTCGCCAACTTCACCTGGGCGCGGGCGGCGGAGGGCACGGCTGAGCGGTACCGGGCGGCGATGGAGCGGTCCGCTGCGGTGCGTGCGCGATGAGTTGTCCCCGCCCCGCCTCTTCTCGAAAGTCCTGCGGACGGCCTCGGGGCTCCGCCCCGGATCCCGTATCGCCCTCCGGGCTCGTCCTCAATCTCCCCCAGCTACCGCTGGGCGGTACCCCCAGGACAGGCTCAATTTTCAACCCCAAAGGCAGGCCCACTTGCTGACCGTCGACTTCACCCGCTTCCCGCTCGCCGCGGGCGACCGTGTCCTCGATCTGGGGTGCGGTGCCGGGCGGCACGCCTTCGAGTGCTACCGGCGCGGTGCGCACGTCGTGGCGCTCGACCAGAACGGCGAGGAGATCCGCGAGGTCGCCAAGTGGTTCGCCGCCATGAAGGAGGCCGGCGAGGCCCCCGAGGGCGCGACGGCCACCGCGATGGAGGGCGACGCGCTCCAACTCCCCTTCCCCGACGAGTCGTTCGACGTCGTCATCATCAGCGAAGTGATGGAGCACATCCCCGACGACAAGGGTGTGCTCGCCGAGATGGTGCGCGTCCTCAAGCCCGGCGGGCGCATCGCTGTCACCGTGCCGCGCTACGGGCCCGAGAAGGTCTGCTGGGCGCTCTCCGACGCGTACCACGAGGTCGAGGGCGGCCACATCCGCATCTACAAGGCGGAGGAGCTGCTCGGCCGGATGAAGGAGGCGGGCCTCAAGCCGTACGGCACCCACCACGCGCACGCGCTGCACTCCCCGTACTGGTGGCTCAAGTGCGCCTTCGGCGTCGACAACGACAAGGCGCTGCCCGTGCGGGCGTACCACAAGCTCCTGGTCTGGGACATCATGAAGAAGCCGCTCGCCACCCGCGTCGCCGAGCAGGCCCTCAACCCGCTCATCGGCAAGAGCTTCGTGGCGTACGCGACCAAGCCCCACCTGCCCAAGACCGCTGTGGCGGACGCTTCGTGACGACGCCCCGTACCGACCACCTCGTCCTGCCCGGGGTGCTCACCGCCGAGCAGGCCGCGCAGACGGTCCGCGGCATCCTCGCCGGGCAGCGCGACGACGGCGCCATACCGTGGTTCCGCGGCCACCACCTCGACCCGTGGGACCACGTCGAGGCCGCCATGGCCCTGGACACGGCCGGCGAGCACGAGGCCGCGGCGCGCGCGTACGACTGGCTGGCCCGGCACCAGAACCCGGACGGATCCTGGTACGCGGCGTACGAGGACGGGGACTTCGAGCGGCCCACCGACCTCGGCGTCGAGTCCAACTTCTGCGCGTACGTCGCCGTCGGCGTCTGGCACCACCACCTCGCCACCGGCGACGACGCGTTCCTCGACCGGATGTGGCCGACGGTCGTCGCGGCGATGGAGTGCGTGCTCGAACTGCAGCAGCCGGGCGGGGAGATCGGCTGGAAGCGCGAGCCGGTGGCGGACGGTGGCGCCGTCGTCACCGACGCGCTGCTCACCGGGTCCTGCTCCATCCACCAGGCGCTGCGCTGCGCCCTCGCCATCGCCGAGGCGCGCGAAGAGCCGCAGCCCGACTGGGAGTTGGCGGCCGGTGCGCTCGGGCACGCGATCCGCGAGCACCCCGAGCGCTTCCTCGACAAGGACCGCTACTCCATGGACTGGTACTACCCGGTCCTCGGCGGGGCCGTGACGGGCGCCGCGGCCAAGTCCCGTATCGAGGAGGGCTGGGACCGCTTCGTGGTGCCGGACCTCGGGGTCCGCTGCGTCGTCCCCAACCCGTGGGTCACCGGCGGCGAGAGCGCCGAACTCGCCCTCGCCCTCTGGGTGATGGGGGAGTCCGACCGGGCCCTGGAGATCCTCAAGTCCATCGGGCACCTGCGGGATGCGGCGACCGGGCTGTACTGGACGGGGTACGTCTTCGAGGACGCGGCGATCTGGCCGCGGGAGCAGACCGCCTGGACGGCGGGGGCGCTGCTGCTGGCGGTCGCGGCGCTCGGGGGGCATGAGGCGACCTGTGCGGTGTTCGGGGCGGATCGCCTGCCGGCGGGGTTGGAGCCGGGGTGCTGTTGAGGGGTTCGTAGGTACGGGGGGGGAAACGACCCCGACCCCACCCGTTCGGGCTCGCCCGAGTAGTGGAGGGCCGGGGGCGGGGCGAGTCTGAGGGCGCCTACTTCCCCGGCCCCCGGAGGTCCCGTGTTCAGGAACGACAGCCCCGCCCCGATACCCCGCCAAAAGCTGAGGCAGCTGCTCCTCGCCCTCACCCTCTGCTGTGCCCTCGTCGCCGGAGGCACCGCGTGCGGGGCGGCCCCCGCGAAGAGCGGCGAGGACGTCAAGGCCGCAGCTGTTGCGGAGCAGACGCCGAAGCCGACATCTTCGGCCAAGCAGCAGGAGAAGCAGAAGTTCGCCAAGACCCGCTTCGTCGCGAACGCGGGACTCGCAGCGGGCGCCGCCTACCAGTGGATCGTGAAGCCCGCCCGCGACGGCAAGTTCAAGAAGGGCGCGAAGGGCCGGAAGTTCACGCTGATCAAGGCGGGCCTCGCGGGCGCGTTCGCGTACAACCGGCTCAAGGCGGCCGTGAAGAACGCCCAGGGCGACCCGCTCCTCGCCAAGGCCGTGGCCCCGCTCGCGGCCGGCATCGAGTCCCTCAAGGACCTGCCGTCCAAGCTCCGCAAGGGCAACGGCGCGGAGGACGCGTCGGGTGTCTTCGACAGCGTCATCAACTCGGTCAAGGACGCGGGGAAGGATGCCGGTGCGCCGGTGAAGGAGAAGGTGCCGTCCCTCTCCGAGCTGCGCGGCGGCTGACGGCCCGGCCGGTCAGGCGTTGAGCTCGGCGCCGGTCAGGCGTTGAGCTCGGCCAGGACCCGCAGCGTCTCCCGGTCCGGTGCGAGGACGAGCAGGTCCGTCACCGGGCCCTTGCGCCACAACTCGAGGCGCTCCGCGATCCGTTCGCGCGGCCCGACGAGCGAGATCTCGTCGGCGAACGCGTCCGGCACGGCGAGCACCGCCTCCTCCCGGCGGCCCTCGGCGAAGAGTTCCTGGATGTGCCGCGCCTCCGCCTCGTACCCCATGCGCGCCATCAGGTCCGCGTGGAAGTTCTTCGCCGCGTGGCCCATGCCGCCGATGTAGAAGCCGAGCATCGCCTTCACCGGGAGGAGGCCTTCCGCGATGTCGTCGCAGACCTTGGCCCGCGCCATGGGGGCGATCCGGAACCCGTCCCGTACGCCGTCGAGGGACGCCTCGTACACGTCCGTGCGCAGCGGCGACCAGTAGAGCGGCAGCCAGCCGTCGGCGATCCGCACCGTCTGCGCGATGTTCTTCGGGCCCTCCGCGCCGAGGAAGACCGGCAGGCCGGCGCGGAGCGGGTGGGTGATCGGCTTGAGCGGCTTGCCGAGCCCGGTGCCGTCGTCCCCGTCGTACGGGAGCGGGTGGAAGCGCCCGTCGAGCGCCACCGGGCCCTCGCGGCGCAGGACTTGGCGGATCACGTCCACGTACTCGCGGGTCGCGGTGAGCGGGCTGCGCGGGAACGGCCGCCCGTACCAGCCCTCCACCACCTGCGGCCCGGAGAGCCCGAGGCCGAGGGCCATGCGGCCGCCGGAGAGGTGGTCGAGGGTGAGGGCCTGCATCGCGGTGGCGGTCGGCGTGCGGGCGGCCATCTGCGCGACGGCGGTGCCGAGTTCGATGGTCGAGGTGTGCGCGGCGATCCAGGTCAGCGCGGTGAACGCGTCCGAGCCCCAGGCCTCCGCGGTCCACACCGAGGAGTAGCCGAGCCGCTCCGCCTCCTGCGCGAGCGCGACATGGTCGGGGTTGGGGCCGCGGCCCCAGTAACCGAGTGCGAGCCCGAGCCGCATACGCCCTCCCGACCGATCGCCACGCTTGAGCTGACGGTACGTCAGTTTCCTTGTGCGGGGCGACTGTACGGGCGTCGCCGTGACATGGCAACGGCCCCCGTTCCGCGTACGTGCGGAACGGGGGCCGTGAAGCTGTCGGGCTCGGCGGGTCAGCCGCGCTGGATGCCCGTGGTGTCCTGCAGCACGCCGCGACGGCCGTCCTGCGTCTGGGCCACCAGGCCGGGGCCGCGCTGCTCGACCGCGAGGTACCAGGTGCCCGGCGCCAGCTCGGCGATCGGGGTGGGGTTGCCGTCCTCGGCGTACAGCGGGCGCTGCACCGGCACGGCGAACCAGAACGGGGCGAAGTCGCCGCCGGCCGGGGCCTGCGCCTGCGCCTGGGCCTGGGGCTGCGCACCCTGGTCCTGCGGGGCGGCCTGCTGCTGGCCCGGGACCTGCTGGCCGCCGTAGGACGGCTGCTGCTGGCCGGGGTAGGGCTGGCCCTGCTGGGAGCCCGGGTAGCCGTAGCCGCCCTGCTGCGGCTGGCCGCCGTACATCGGCTGCGGCTTCGGGGCGCCCATGAGGTCGGCGTTCAGCGCCGGGACGAGCGGGGTGGCGACGGCTGCGCCGGCGAGCACGAGCGCGGCGATGAGGCCGAGGATGATGGCCGGGCCGGCGCCCGAGGCGTCGAGGATGGTCCAGAAGAACTGCCAGGCGACCGCGACGGTGAGCACGATGCCGATGTGGCCGAGCTCGATACCGACGACCTTCTTCGGCTGCGGCAGCGCACGGTTGACGACGATCAGGGCGGCGCCGATGACGCCGACCATGTAGAGGCCGATCGCGTTGCCGAGGAACTCCCACGGGCTGACGGTGTAGGGGGAGTCGCCGCTCGAGGTGTTCAGGAAAGAGGCGATGAACAGCAACACCGCTGCTCCGATCACCACTGCGTCGCCTCGAGTGAGAGAGCGGAAGTTCACTTCAGGTCCTTCGTAAATGGTCGAGTGGTCAGGCGTCGCTGTCGCCGGTACGCGGTGCGCGAAGCGTGGGGGGTTGGATGACCCCCCATCGTACGGATGACAATATCGCCCGGCGGGCCGGGGTGTCTGGTCGGTATAAAGACCGCCACCCGACTGTGATCCGCCCGTTCGCGCACGCCGATCCGCCCTTTTCTCCGCTCTTTCCGCGCCTGCCAGGAGGCCTCTGTGACCGTTCCCGCACCCGCCGTTTCGTCGGAGCCGACGCCCGAGATCGTGGACGCTTTCGAGGCCGCGAAAGGTTTCATGCCGCTCGACGAGGGGCTCGCGCTGTACGCGGCCGTGGTGCGGGCGGGGGCGGAGCTCGGCCTTCCGCTCCTGGAGGTCGGCACGTACTGCGGGCGCTCGACGATCCTGCTCGCCGACGCGGCCCGCGCCTGCGGTGTGACAGCTGTCACCGTCGACCACCACCGCGGCAGCGAGGAGCAGCAGCCGGGCTGGGAGTACCACGACCCGGAGGTGGTCGACCCGGAGCTCGGCGTGATGGACACGCTGCCGACCTTCCGCCGCACCCTGCACAAGGCCGGCCTGGAGGACCACGTGATCGCGGTCGTGGGGCGTTCGCCGCAGGTCGCGGCGGTGTGGGGCGGCGAGGTTGGCTTCGTGTTCATCGACGGCGGCCACACCGACGAGCACGCCACGGCGGACTACGAGGGCTGGGCGCCGCACCTCGCCGAGGGCGGGCTGCTGCTCATCCACGACGTGTTCCCGGACCCGGTGGACGAGTTCACCGGCCAGGCCCCGTACCGCGTCTACCTGCGGGCACTCGCCTCCGGCGCGTTCACGGAGGTCTCGGCGCACGGGTCCCTGCGGGTGCTGCGGCGGACCGGGGCGGGGGTCTGAGGACGGGGTCTGAGGGCGGCCGCCGGTCCCCGTTAGGCTCGCACTCGTGTCGTACGACGATCCGGACAACCCCACGCCCGCCTTCGCGACCGCCGCGCACCGCCCCCGCCGCCGCGTCGGCCTCGTCGCCGTGTCCACGCTCGTTCCCGTCGGGCTGGCGGGGTGGCTGCTGTGGTCGGGGCTCGGTGGGGCGGAGCCGGCGGGGCCGCGCGCGGGTGCGGGTGCGGGTGACGGGAAGCCGTCGGCGTCCCCCTCGAAACCGGCCCCCTCGAAACCGTCCGCGTCGAAGTCGCCCGCCGCCGGGGAATCGGGGGAACTGACCGGCAAGACCATCGTCATCGACCCCGGCCACAACCCGAACAACCGCAACCGCACGGCCGACATCGCGCGCCTCGTCGACATCGGTACGAACAAGAAGGAATGCGATACGACGGGCACGGCCACCGACGACGGCTACAGCGAGGCCGAGTTCACGCTCGACCTGGCCCGCAAGGTCCGCGCGCTCCTGGAGAAGGAGGGGGCGAAGGTGAAGTTCACCCAGGACGGTGACCGGCCCTACGGCCCCTGTGTGGACGAGCGCGCCCGGATCGGCAACGAGGCCGACGCGGACGCGGTGGTCTCGCTGCACGCGGACGGCTCGGGCGAGGGCAACCGCGGCTTCCACGTGATCATGCCGGGCAAGGTCGACGCGGGCGCGGCGGACACCGGCGAGATCGTCGCCCCCTCCCGCGACCTCGGCGAACGCATCGCAGGAAGCTTCGTACGCACGACGGGCACGGCCCCCTCCAACTACATCGGCGACGGCACGGGCCTCGACACCCGCACCGACCTCGGCGGCCTCAACCTCTCCAAGGTCCCGAAGGTCTTCCTCGAATGCGGCAACATGCGCGACCCCGAGGACGAGAAGCTCCTGACGAGCGCGGGGTGGCGGGGGAAGGCGGCAAAGGGGATCAGCTCCGGGCTGGTCGACTTTCTTCGCAAGTGACGCAATTCGGGCGTGAGTTTGGGGTCTAGTTCAGGCCGCCAAAATGTGAGGCATGGCCTGACTCGAAGGGGATTTGCGCAGGTCTAACTCAAGTCGGCTGGTTCAAGCGATCTGATCGAACCAGTGCCTGGGGCCCTCGTTGCATTCGGAAATGCATTCGTGTGAGGGTGGTCGGCATGAGCGACCACGGGGGTGGGAGTGGCATGCCGGGACGGGTGCCGCCATCGAAGATTTCAGGCCTTGACGTGTCCGGTCCGCCGGGACTGAAGGGGCCGCCAGCGAGCGTGGTGCCGAGCGTGCCTCATGGGAACCCTGCGGCAGTCGGCGGACCAACCGCTGAGCAGGCGCGCCGTCAATTCGCCTCGCTGCTGGGGCAGTTCCGGCGTACCGCAGTCCTTGTGCCGTTGACCGGTGGGGGCGCGGGGGCCGAGGGGGCAGTCCAGGGCGGGGGCTTCTGGACCGCTGAACACGGCGGCATCCGGTGGATTCTCGGGTTCTCCGACGAGGGCGCCTTGGCGCGGTTCGCCCTCGCACGTGGGGAAGGTGCGCGCCCCTGGGAGTACCAGACCGTCCTGGGAGCCCGGCTCCTCGATGTGGCTGTGCCAGCCGTGGCACGCGACGGGATGCCGTGCGGAGTCGCCCTCGACACGGCTGATGAGCAGGACGCGCTGCTGTTCCCACCCGTGACGGGAGTCGTGCCGGACGCGGTGGCGATCGACGCCTAGAGCGACAGGGCCCGGCGACGACGGGCTTTCGCGGGCAACATGCAAGCGCAGTATCGGGGGAGGTCACGCACGCATGGGTGCGGAGTGGAAAGAGCTGAAGGCCGACGGGCTCGACCAGATCGAGCGGGGCATCAACGGCGCGCTCGACGAGTTGAGGGAACTCGGCTCGATCGGTGACGCGGGGGCAGGCAGAGGCTTCGAGAACGTCTCGCTGAGCAGCGTGCAGCTTGGTCATACCGAACTGGCCAAGACTTTCCAGGAGTTCTGCGATCGCTGGGAATGGGGCGTACGCGCACTTCTCGTAGAGGGAACAGCTTCGCGCAAGGTGTGGGCCTTGCTGCTGGGGCGTACCACGAGACCGAGCAGTACGTCGACGGCACGTTCAAGATCGGCGCGAACGCCCTGATGGGCAATCCGCATGCGACGGAGGAAGAGGTCACCGCCCAGAGCTGGGACGAGGTCTGGGGCAACCACGCCTTCGCCGACCCGGACTACAGCCGGGAGTCGTTGGAAGAGGCCAAGGCGAACATGAAGCAGGGCTGGCAGGATGTGGGAAGGGACATGGCGACCTCGGACGTGGGGCTCGGCGCGCAGATGCGGGACTCGACTCTGAGAGACGCCGGGATCAGCGAGGAGCAGTACGAGCGGTCCCTCGACGAGCAGTTCGGCCCATCCCCTGAGGAGCGGGCGAAGGCCGCAGAGCGGCAGGCCATGGAGGACGGGCAGCAGGGGGCTCAGGGCTGATGGGCATCGGAGACGCGATCAACTCCGGCCTCGGCAAGCTCGAAGGAGCCGTCGACGGACTGAAGAAGGGTGCGGGCGAACTCGTCGACGCAAGCACCAACGTAGGCGCCGACGTACTGGACTACGTGGGCGCCGAAGGCGTCGCGGACAACGTCGAGGGCTGGGGCGACGACGTCGCCTCTGACCTCGGCGCGGACGTGGCCGAGGACTGACTCGGCACGACCGACGACCCGAAGCAGCTCGTTCACGGCGACGCCGAGGCGATCCGGGAGAGCGCAGCCCACCTCAAGGACTTCCACGACGCGTTCGAGCGCGTCGGCAGCGGGATGCGGGGCCTCGACTCGTCGAGCTGGCGAGGTGAGGCGGCCGAGGCCTTCCGTGACAAGTTCGCGATGCACCCCACAAAGTGGCTGCACGCCGCGGACTCCTGCGGGAAGGCCGCCGAGGCACTGAACCGGTATGCGGAGACGGTCACTTGGGCCCAGCGTCAGGCCGAGGACGCCATTGCCTTGTACAAGCGCGGCAAGACGGAGTCGGAGCAGGCGGTCTCCTAGTACAACAAGCGTGTGGACGCGTACAACGCGGCTGTCGCAGACCAGCGGGACCCCGGGCAGAAACCGGAGCCGTTCTCGGACCCGGGTGTGGCGGACCAGAAGCGGGCCGCCGAGTTGCTGGAAGAGGCACGACGGCAGCGCGACGACATGGGGCGCGTTGCCACAGCCTCGGTGAAGGAGGCGCTCACCCACGCGCCGGCCGAGCCGCCTCCCATGGACAGGGCTGCCAAGGGCCTGATGGACCTTGGCGTGAGCCAAGGCATGGAGCTGACCCACTTCGCGGGAGGCATCGTCAAGGGCGCGGCGGGGATGCTCACCTTCGCCCGCGGCCTGGTGCCGTTCGATCCGTACAACGTCACGCACCCCGCCGCGTACATGCAGAACCTGAGTCTGACGGCCAGCGGTCTGGTGTCGACAGCGGCGCATCCCGACCGTGCGGTGAAGAGCGCGATCGACGGGTTCAAGAGGGATCCGTCCGAATTCCTCGGGCGTCTGCTGCCCGAGCTGATCGGCAGCAAGGGCGCGGGCTTGGCCCGCAATACGTTCCGCCACGGCGCGAAGGCGGGCGCGGATCTGGCCGAGAGCGGCGGCAAGAAGGGGGCGCGGGACGCGGTCGAGGAGGACCCCGCGGGACGCTCGCGCGACGGCGACTCCGTCGAGTCGGAAGGCACCGACCCGATCGACCTCGCCACCGGCAAGATGTACCTGCCGCAGACCGACGTCACGCTGCCGGGTGTGCTCCCGCTGGTCTTCAAACGGCGCGTCGAGTCCGGTTACCAGCTGGGCCGCTGGTTCGGTCCCTCCTGGACCAGCACGGTCGACCAACGCCTGGAGATCGACTCCGAGGGCGTCGTGCTGGTCGACGAGGACGGCCTGCTGCTGTCCTATCCGCATCCGGCGCCCGGCGTTCCGGTCATGCCGAGCCATGGCCCGCGCTGGCCGCTCGACCGGGCCGAGGACGGGGCGGGCTACACGGTGACCGACCCGGAGACCGGCCGCGTCCGGCACTTCACCGACCGGGGCTCCGACCTCTCGCTCCTGGAGCAGATCGACGACCGCAAGGGCAACTGGATCACGTTCTCGTACGACGCCGACGGCGCGCCCACGGAGATCAACCACTGCGGCGGCTACCACCTCCGGCTCACGACCGCGGAGGGCCGAGTCACGGCACTCCACCTGGCGGGCGCTGCGGCTGACGGCACGGACCAGCAACTCCTCGGCTACGGCTACGACGAGGCCGGCAACCTCACGGAGGTCACCAACTCCTCTGGCAGGCCTCTGCAGTTCACGTACGACGAGTCGGGTCGTGTCACCTCGTGGACGGACACGAACGACCGCAGTTATACGTACGAGTACGACGCGGCCGACCGGTGCGTCGCCGAGGGCGGCAGCGAAGGCCACATGGCGCTGCGCCTCGACTACGACACGGTGGACCAAGCGACCGGCCTGCGCGTGACGCGCGCGATCACCGGAGAAGGCCACGAACGCCGGTATCTGATCAACGACCGGCACCAAGTGGTCGCCCAGGTAGACCCGTTGGGAGCGGTGACACGCTTCGAACGCGACCGCTACAACCGTCTGCTGACCCACACGGACCCGCTCGGGCACACGACGTCGTACCGCTATGACGAGAACGGGCGCTTGGCGGCGGCAACGCGTGCGGACGGTCGCGAGACGCAGGCGGAGTACAACGAACTCGGCCTGCCGACACGGGTGGTGCGAAGTGATGGCACAGTGTGGCATCACTCTTACGACGAGCGGGGGAACCGCACGGCGGTGACCGCTCCGACCGGCGCGACGACGCGGTACGCATACACCGAGGCGGGCCACCTGGCCGCTGTCACCGACGCCTTGGGCGCGACCACACAGGTGCGCTGCGACGAGGCGGGTCTGCCGGTGGAGGTCGTGGACCCATTGGGCGCGACCACGCGCTACGACCGGGACAGGTTCGGCCGCCCGCTGCGGGTGATCGACCCGCTGGGTGCGACGACTCACCTGCAGTGGACGGTCGAGGGCAAGCTCGTGCGCCGCACCGCCCCCGACGGCTCGTCGGAGTCCTGGACGTACGACGGTGAGGGCAACTGCACGACGCACACGGATCCGATGGGCGGGGTGACGCACTTCGAGTACACGCACTTCGACCTGCTCAAGGCCCGCACGGGCCCGGACGGTGTGCGGTACGAGTTCGGCCATGACGCGGAGCTGCGCTTGACGGGCGTCACCAACCCGCAGGGTCTGACGTGGAGTTACGCATACGACCCCGCCGGCCGCCTCATATCTGAATCGGACTTCGACGACCGCACGCTGACGTACGCGCACGACGCGGCGGGTCGATTGATTTCCCGGGCGAACGGCCTCGGCGAGAGGATCACGTTCGAGCGCAACGCTCTGGGCCAGATCACGCGGAAGGACGCGGCGGGCCAGGTCACGACCTTTGCGTACGACCTGACGGACCAGCTGGCCGAGGCCCGAGGGCCGGAGGTCTCGCTCGAGCTGCTCAGGGACAGTGTGGGCCGCCTCAAGTACGAGACGGTCAACGGCCGCAGGATGTCGTACGAGTACGACGTGCTGGGCCGTCGCGTGGGCCGCACGACTCCGGCGGGGGCGGAGAGCCGGTGGACGTATGACGCGGCGGGCAACCGCACGGAGCTGACGACGGCCGGGCGGACGATCACGTTCGACCACGACGCGTCGGGCCGCGAACGGACGCGCCGCGTGGGGGACGCCCTCTCCCTGTCCAATACGTACGACCCCCTGGGCCGCCTGACCGCCCAGACGGTGACGGGGCCGGAAGGGACCGGTACCCCCATCCAGCACAGGTCCTACGGCTACCGCGCCGACGGCCATCTCACCCGCATCGACGACCAGTTGAACGGCACGCGCCACTTCGACCTGGACGCGGTGGGCCGGGTCACGGCGGTCCGCGCGGCGGGCTGGACGGAGACGTACGCATACGACGAGGCGGGCAACCAGACCGACGCCTCCTGGCCCTCCCCGATGCCGGGCAGCCAGGACGCGACGGGCCCGCGCACATACGAGGGCACGCGCATTCGCACCGCGGGCGGCGTCCGCTACGAACACGACGCCCAGGGCCGAGTGGTCCTCCGCCAGAAGACCCGCCTCTCCCGCAAGCCGGACACCTGGCGCTACGAGTGGGACGCGGAGGACCGCCTCACGTCGGTGGTCACGCCGGACGGGGCCCGGTGGCGGTACCTGTACGACCCGCTGGGGCGGCGTATTGCGAAGCAGAGGTTGGCTTCGGATGGCTCGGGTGCGGTGGTGGAGGAGGTGTCCTTCACCTGGGATGGCACGGTCCTGTGCGAGCAGACCAGCCGCATTACGGACGCCCAGGATGCGTTGACCCTCACCTGGGATCACGACGACCTCCGCCCGCTGGCCCAGACGGAACGCAAGCACCTCTCGGACAGCGAGGTCGATCAGCGGTTCTTCGCCATCGTCACGGACTTGGTCGGTGCGCCGACTGAACTTGTCGATGAGCAGGGCGAGTTGGCGTGGCGGGCGCGGTCCACTCTGTGGGGGACTACGGTTTGGGCGCGGGGAGGGACTGCGTATACGCCGTTGCGGTTTCCGGGGCAGTACCTTGACCCCGAAACTGGCCTGCATTACAACTATTTCCGATTCTATGATCCTGAGTGTTCTCGCTATCTAACCCAGGACCCTATCGGCCTGGCTGCCGCTCCCAATCCGGCTTCCTACGTTCGCAATCCATTTCGCTGGCACGATCCACTCGGGCTGACTCCGTGCCCGAATAATGTGGCCCTGGGGACTCGGAAAGAGGCGGGTTTGCGAGATTTTGCTGATAGTAGGGGTTTCACACATTTCCTTGATAATACCCTAGAGGGATCCCTTGGGGATGTCTGGCACGCTGCGAATATGCGACCAGAGGCGCACCTCCATATTTCTATTGACGGGTTTCGGGACTTGGAAGATCGCCTGACGTCGGACCCGCTAGATGCATTTATGGCGGCGTACGCGCGAGGTGGCGGCGATAATTGGTTTACGACGGAGCGTGAGATGTGGCTTGTGGGGGAGTCGGTAAGGCGGGAGGCGAGAACTTGGGACAGTATAGACTTCTACTTTAAGGGAGAGAAACTCCCGCGCCCAGCTAATCCATTCGCCGAGGTGAACTAGCTTGAAATTGCTGAAATCGTGGCCCCGTGACTTTCGCATCTGGAGTTACGGGGTCGGATATTCAAGACTGCTCCTGCGCAGTCTGGGATCTACCGAGGAGGAGGGTAGGGTCGATGTGCTCTTCAGTAACGTAGAGCGGATAAACCTCCCTGCGTGCCTGTCCAGTCTTGTCGTTGAGGAGGCAGATTTCGAGGAAGTGTCGCTGATTCCCCGCCTTGACCCGGAATCCTCGAAAGTCCGTATCTTTATTGTCAATCAAGACTTCTTTGTTTGTGCTACCCACTTTGAATGGCATGAAGATAAGGGCGGGGCAAGATCGCCGTCGAGGTTCGGCCCATTCTCGAGGGTCGACTAGTGCGGTAGGGACGTTTACCTGTTCCGCTAGGCATGTAGGGTCGGCGAGTGGGTGCCACGTAGGCAGGCGTGCGTCAGGTTCGGCGAGATGCATCCGACGCAGCGCCCGTCCCAGTTCTGCTCGAAGCTCGGCAACAGTCGAAGCGTTGGCTGGTCATGGATGCCCTTCGGGTTTACGTCTGTACCTCCGGGTAGGGGTGGAGGCCAGGGTGGTAGATGGGGAGGCGTGGGCAGTGGAACGGATCCCGGTGGTCCGCTCTCAAGGTGGCCCGCAGAAGTATGTGGCTCAGCTCGACGTGGTCACGGAGTTCCTCGTGTCCCGCTGGGGCGAGCCGACGTCACTCAGGGCGACCTGGGCCCCTGGTTCACCTTCCCCTTCGCGCTGCAGGACAGCACGCTGGTCGCCCTCGTACGAGAGGTCGAGGATGCCTCGTGCCCCGGTTGCACCCTCGCGGTGATCTGGCGAGGCAGCCCCTGCAGCGTACGCACAGCCTTCCCTCGCGAACACGGTCTTCGAGAGGACACGGTGCTGCATGTCTCCGAGTGAACTGGTACAGGAGCCGAGGGAGCTTGAGGTTTGGCCTGTGCGGGTTCTTGTGCAGGGTCGGGAGCAGGAGTGGCAGCTCGCTGTCGACGGGGACGGGCCGTATGAGCTCGTTTTGCGGTCGCCGGGCGGGGTTGAGTGCGTTGCTGTCGGAGTGAGTGTGTTCGCTGCTCTGCGGGTGATGCGGGGCGAGCTTGAGCCGCGCGGGGTGCGGGTCTGTTGCAACGGGGCGCGGGTGGACGTGCGGCCGTCCGGGCTTGCGGCTTCGCATGGGGCCTGGGTGGTGTACGTCCTGCGGATGTGGCGGCCGGTGACCGTGCGGGATCTGGTGGAGACGCTCGCGTACGCCCCGCCCGAGCTGATCGGGTCCGTGGGAGAGCAAGACGCCTACTGGGAGCGGCACTTGAGGGGGCGTAGGTCCTGGTGGAAGCTTGTTAATCCGCTGTGGTGGGTCTACTTCTGCACGGCGTCGTGGGGGCGGCCGAGGACGACCCCACGACGCCGGAGACGTGGCTAGAGGCCCAGCACCTCGCCGTACCCGATCGCCCCGTTCGGGAGGGCGAAGCCGTACGGGGTGAGGGACTTGCCCTGGGGGTACGTCTCGGTCGTGCTGGTGGGGGCGAACCAGACGCCGCCTGAGCGGGGCTCGCCCGCGTTCTCGCCGGGGGCGCTGATCGCCGTGTCCCAGAGGCCGTCGCGGTTGTGGTCGCCGACGGTCACCTGCGCGCCGAAGCGGTCGCCGGCCTCGGCGGTGCCCGGCATGTTCGCGGTGCTCTGGCTGCGGGCCAGGCCGCCGTAGAGGCCGTGCTCCGTGCCGTTGAGGGTGACGTAGCCGCCCGCGTCCTTGACCGTCCCGACGTCCTCGCCGGGCACGCCGACCACCAGCTCCGGCCGGCCGTCCCCGTTCAGGTCACCGGCCGCGAGCGCCGCGCCGAAGTCGTCGCCGTCCTCCGAAGCCCCGCCGACCTCCGGGTTGGACTGCGTGAAGCACTCGTTCGCCGAGCCGAAGGAGGCAGACGGGACCCCTTGAGCACGAGCACCGCACCACCGAGCCGGTTCGCGCAATGCGTCGTCTCCGACTCGGGGTTGGGCTGTACGAGGCCGACCGCCAGGTCGTCCGTCCCGTCCCCGTCGATGTCCTCCGCGGCGAGCGCGCTGCCGCGGTCCGCGTCGGCCCACCACTGCGCGGGCGCGCCCTGGCCGTCCCAGCGCGTGATGAACGTGCCGGAGTCCTCCGTCGCCCGCCAGGTCGTGGCGAGGTCGTCCCGGCCGTCCCCGTCGAAGTCGCCGGTGGCCAGGTCGCGCGTACCGCCGCCCATGCCGTAGCTGCGCAGCGTCGTCGGGGTCACCGGGTCCTCGGTGAGCGGGCCCGGACGGAACCTGAGCGAGCCGCCCTCCTCGCCGCTCTCGCCGTACGCGAGGTCGGTGTCCCCGTCGCCGTCGTAGTCGCCCGTGGCGATCGTGCCGCCGATCTTGCTGAACTGGGACGTGCCCCTCGCCACCGTCGTGCCCTTGATGTTCCACTCCGAGCCGTCCAGGACGGTGATCGTGCCCTCGTCCTTCAGCTGGTCCGAGGTGAGCGACTCGCCGCTCGCGCCGACGACCAGCTCGAAGACGCCGTCCCCGTTCACGTCGACCGGCGCGACGGACGAGCCGAACCGGTCGCCCGCCTCCGGCGTCCCCGGTATCCCGGCCTCGCCCTGGCTGATGACACCCGTCGACTGGCTCGGGCTCTGCGGCCCGCCGAAGATCACGCTGACGTAGCCGGCCTTGGCCTTGCCGTCCACCGTGGCGTCGGGCATGCCGACCGCGATGTCCGCGTATCCGTCGCCGTTGAAGTCGAACCGCGGAGCCGTGACGGCCGAGGCGGTCCCGGCCAGCGGCAGGGTCAGACCGGCGGCGGTGAGCGCCGCGACGACGGCAGTGGCGGCCAGGGTGCGTACACGCAAGGTGGAACTCCCGTACTAGGAGGGGGAAATGCGAGGGGGAATGGGTCCCGGGGGTGTGACTCGCGAGGTGTACGGAGGGTTGTGCGCGGGGGTGCGTTTAAGTGGCCGCTGGGTGAACACGCCCCCGCAGAGGGCATGAGGGCTTCAGAGGTCTTCATTGGTCTTCAGGTAGCAGCCGGAAAGCGGAGTGGCCGTCCAACGGGCGGACGACGCGGAAGTGGGCGTCGGACGTGAACATGTCGGCGGTGCGGTAGTGCGCGGCCAGGGCGACGTTCATGGCGTCCGTGAGGCCGATGCCGCTGCCTCCGTCCAGGTTGCGGTAGCCGTCCATGACGGCGCGCGCAGTGTGCAAGTGGGGTTGTACGGCGGGCACTTCGAAGCGTTTGCCGTCGATCCGTCTGGTGATGAATTCGAGTGCGGCGGACGCGGCCTGGGCGCTGATCCGTTCCGTCAACAGGTAGTCGAGCTCGGCCAGCACCATGGGCGAGACGACCAGATGTCCGACCCGGCCAAGGCATGCGCGGTGCTCGGCGTGGCCCTTGCTGGTGGCGGTGAACAGTCGGAAGAGGGCGTTCGTGTCACCGATCGCCACGGCGCTCTGCTCAGTCAACGTCGCCGCCCATCCCGCGCAGAGTGCTGTCGATCTCGTCGTCCGAGAGGTCGGGGCCGTCGAACGTGGGCAGGTCGTCGAGTGGGCCCATCGGGTCCGTGCGGAACGGATAGGTCGCCGGGCCGGGCTGGACGCCTTGGGGGTACAGGGTGGCGACGGGCCGGCCGTTGCGGGTGATGGTGATGGTCTCCCCGGCCTCCACCCGCGCGATGACGCCGGCCGTGTCCTGGTTCAACTCTCTTATCGGCACGCTCTGGGTCATAGCGCCAGTGTAGTACGCGTAGTACATCGTGCCCAGTGCGGCAAGTCGCGCGGTCATCGCTTCGTCTCGCACTCGAACCACACCGTCTTCCCCGGCCCGCCGCCGCTGGGCGGGCACGTGCCCCAGCGGTCCGTCACCGCCTCCACGAGGAGCAGCCCTCGGCCGGACTCGGTCAGCGGCTCCTGGGGCCGGGTGCGCAGCGGTTTCGTGCTGCGGTCCGTCACCTCGACCCTCAGCACGCGCGCGTAGCCCAGGATTTCGGTCGTGCAGTGGGGGTTTTCCGGTACGTGACGGAGCACGTTCGTGAGCAGTTCCGTCAGCGCCAGCTCCGCCGCGTCGCACAGCTCCTGCATCCCCCAGGACGTGAGAAGCGTGCGCAGGATGCGACGGAAGTGCCCCACGGAGTGTTCACCGAGCGTCATGCTCAGCCGATAGCAGTACTCAATTTCCGTTGTTTCACGGCCAGTTGGTCCATTCATGCGGCCAGCGTGCGGTGCGCTGATTACGCTCGGCCACCAGCTGAATCGAACCTCGCACAGCGTGAACTTGGGGGTGGCCGTCCGCATGGCCAACATCCGCAACCTCGACCCCGGCGCATCCCCGCTGGACTACTACGGCTCCGAACTCCGCCGCCTGAGAGTGGAAGCCGACCTGAAGCAGGGCGAGTTGGGCTCCATCGTGTTCTGTACGGGGTCCCTCATCGGCCAGATCGAAACCGCCCACAAGGTTCCTACGCGGGAGCTGTCCGAGCGCTTGGACGCGGCGCTGGGCACTGACGGCCACTTCAGCCGCCTGGTCGGCCTTGTGCTGCGCAGCCAGTTGCCGAGTTGGTTCCAGGCGTACGCGGCCATGGAGGCCAAGGCGACCTACATCTCCACGTACCAGGCGCAGTTGGTGTACGGGCTGTTGCAGACAGAGGCGTATGCCAAGGCTGTGCTAGGCGTACGGTTCGACGGCGACCTTGACGCCCAGGTGGCGGCCCGACTTGAGCGGCAGCGGGTGCTGGAGCGGGATGAGCCGCCGCTGGTCTGGGTCGTGCTGAGCGAGGCCGTCCTGCGTCAGGAGATCGGCGGTGCGGCTGTCATGCGAGGCCAACTTGCGCGGCTGTTGGATCTCCAGGAGCGGCCGTGGTTGAAGATCCAGATCCTGCCGTTCGAGGCGGGAGCGCACTCGGGGCTGATGGGCACCTTCAACATGTTGCGCTTCGAGGGCGACCCGGACCTCGTCTATACCGAGGACTTCGTGCAGGGGCACATGACCGCCAACCCGCAAGCCATCCGGGAGGGTTCGCTCCGATACGATCATTTGCGGGCCGCCGCGCTCTCCGTGGAGGACTCGGCGGAGCGGATCGCCCGAGTGATGGAGGAGCGTTATGCACACCAACCAGGATCTGACGGGCGCGGCGTGGCGTAAGTCGTCGTACAGCGGAGACACCGGCGGCGACTGCATCGAGTGCGCCCCCCTCAACGGCGCCGCCTGGCGTAAGTCCTCGTACAGCGGAGACACCGGCGGCGAGTGCGTCGAAATCGCAGAACTCCCCACCCGCATCGCCGTCCGCGATTCCAAGAACCCCGAAGGCGGGGCCTTCACCGTCAGTGCCGCCGCCTTCGCCGCCTTCGTCGCAGACGCTAAGCGGGGTGCGGGGCTCCGGTGAACGGGCTGTGAAAGATGGGGAGTTGAGTGGTTGGTGGGCTGAGCGTGCGTGATTGGGTCCAGGGGTACGACTTCCCACCAGACACGAAGGACACTCATCATCATGAGCACCTCGCGCATCGAGACCGCTGAGATAGCCGACGCCGACCTGGACAACATCGCGGGTGGCCTGTCCGTCAGCGGCGGCGTCGAGGGCCTGACGGCCAACTTCGCCCAGGGCCCCAACGGTCTGCCGGTGCTGACCGACGGTTCCATCGACTCCGTGTCGGTCACCGTCAAGGACATCCCGCTGGGTCTGGGCTCGGCCCTCGGCTGATCTCGCCGCCCTGCGCGTAACGTCGGCCCCCGGAACCCCGTGGTTCCGGGGGCCTACGTGTGTACGGAGCCCCGCCAGGCCTCAGACCTTGCCGCCGAGCTGCGCGATCCCGTGCCCCAGCTGCTCGCTGAACGCCGTACAGAACTCGTCGGAGAGCTCCGGCCAGTCCCAGAAGTCGAAGGCGAGCGCGCCCAGGGCGAACCCGGGAGCCCACTGCCACTCCGTGATCGGGGCGGACTCCCCGCAGGCGGGGCAGGGCGCGCTGCCCTCGCCCGTTTTCTTCCACGCGGCGATGCCGTCCTTGAACGGCTGCCAGACCTTGTCGTCCCGCTCGAACTCGTACGGGTAGTTGATGACCACCGTCTTGGCCTGGCAGCGGGGGCAGACGGCGTACTGCGCCTCGTCGGCGCCCTGGCCGGCCACGTGGTAGTCACGGCCGACGACGACGGCCACCGGGCGCGGCAGCCAGTCCGGGTTCGAGGAATCGGCAACGGCGCGCGCCCAGTTGGGGCCCCGCACATAGCCCTCGGTCACCGGGTGGCTGAACACCCCGTCGTCGGACAGCTCACGCGTGATCACGCCCTCGGAGACCAGCCAGTCGACCATCCGCTCCGCCAGCCGCCCGGCCTCTTCGAGGGTCGCCTCCACGTCGACGATCCGCTCGTAGTAGTCACCCATCGTCGTCCCCGCCGTTCATCGATCCATCGGTCAGTACCGGAAATCGTGCCATCTCCTCGACAGGTTCGGATCGACGTCCACCGGCTTCCTGACCTTCCGTCAGATTGAAACGTGTTCTACTGTGCCCCGCATGGCGATCGGAAGCATCGGAAGCATCGGAAGCATCGGAATCACCGAAGAGCAACGGGAGTTGGCCGATGCGGTGCGCGGCTGGGTCGCCCGCGCCGTACCGCCGGAGGAGCTGCGCAAGCTGCTCGACGCGCCGGACAAGAAGACCGGCAGGCCCGCCTACTGGGACGGCCTCGCCGAGCAGGGGCTGCTCGCACCGCACCTGCCCGAGGAGTACGGGGGAGGGGGCGGCGGCCTCGTCGACCTCGCCGTCGTCCTGGAGGAGGCGGCGAGGGGCGCCCTGCCTGGGCCGTACCTCGCCAACGCCCTGACCGTCACCGCCCTGCACCGGGCGGAGCAGCGGGAGTTGGCGCGGCAGCTCGCCGCGGGGGAGCGGATCGGCGCGGCCGCACTGGGCGCCGGCACGCTCACCGCCGTCGAAGAGGGCGACGGGTACGTGCTCGACGGCACCGCCCCGCCCGTCCTCTCCGGCGGCGAGGCCGACCTGCTGCTGCTCGCCGCCGAGTCCGCGACCGGCACCGTATGGGTCGCCGTCGACGCGGAGGCCGTCACCGTACGGGTGCACGAGAGCGCCGATCCGACCCGCGCCACCGCCGAGGTCACCGCGGCCCAGGCCCAGGTGCCCGCCGCGCGCGTCCTGCGCAGCCTCGACACCGCCCTCGTCCGCGACCTCGCCGCCACCCTGTACGCCGCCGACGCCTGCGGGACCGCCGAGCAGGCCCTGCACACCGCAGCCGAACACGCCCAGGTGCGCGAGCAGTTCGGGCGGCCCATCGGGCAGTTCCAGGGCGTCAAGCACCTGTGCGCGGACATGCTCGTACGGGTCGAGCAGGCGCGCGCCCTCGCCTGGGACGCGGCCCGCGCCGCCGAGGCCGACACCCCCGACGTGCGCGGGCTCGTCGCCGCGCTCGCCGCCGCCACCGCCCTGGACGCCGCCCACTCCTGCGCCAAGGACTGCATCCAGATTCTCGGCGGCATCGGCTTCACCTGGGAGCACGACGCCCATGTCCGCCTCCGGCGCGCCCTCGTCGCCCGGCAGTTGCTCGGTACGGGCGACAGCCACCGCGCGCGTGCCGTGCGTTTCGCCGAGACCGGGGCCCGCAGGGAACTCCGGCTCGACCTGCCCGCCGAGGCCGACGCGTACCGCCAGAGCGCGCGCGAGGCGATCGAGGGGGCGCGCGGGCTCGACCCCAAGGCCGCTCGCCAGGCGCTCGCGCCCACCGGATACGCGGCCCCGCACCTTCCGGCCCCGTACGGGCTCGGCGCGGGACCCGTCCAACAGCTCGTCGTCCAGGAGGAGTTGAAGGCCGTTGGGGTCAAGGTCAGCGACCTGGGCATCGCCACCTGGGTCGTGCCCTCGCTCCTCGCCTACGGGACGAAGGCGCAGCAGGAGGCGCACCTCGGGCCGACCCTGCGCGGCGAGCAGCTCTGGTGCCAGCTGTTCTCCGAGCCGGAGGCCGGGTCCGACCTCGCCTCGCTGCGGACCCGCGCCGAGCGGCTCGACGACGGGCGCTGGCGGATCAACGGCCAGAAGGTGTGGACGAGCGCCGCGCAGTGGGCCGACTTCGGGATCCTCCTCGCCCGCACCGACCCGGACGCGCCCAAGCACAAGGGCCTGACGTACTTCCTCGTCGACATGAAAAACACCAGCGGGATCGACGTACGGCCGCTGAAGGAGATCACCGGCGACGCGCTCTTCAACGAGGTCTACTTCGACGACGTGCTGCTGCCCGCCGACGCCGTCGTGGGCGAGGTGAACGGCGGCTGGCGGGTCGCCCGCAACACCCTCGGCAACGAACGCGTCCACATGGCCGACCAGATGACCTTCGACACCGGCCTCGAAGCGCTCATCGCCCGCGCCGCCGACCTCGACGGGGCCTGCAGGACCAGGATCGGCGCGCTCGCCGCCGAGGCGCACGCCCTGGCCTGCATCGGGCTCCGTACGACGATGCGCCAGGTCGCGGGGGCCGAGCCCGGGGCCGGGGCGTCCATCAGGAAACTCGTGCAGACCCCGCACCAGCAGAAGGTCGCCGAGCTCGCCCTCGAACTGCTCGGCCCGGCGGGCGCGGTGCGCGAGGGCGCGGGCGAGCGGGCCGTGCACGGCTTCCTGATGTCCCGCTGCCTGACCATCGCCGGCGGCACCACCCAGGTCCAGCTGAACGTCGTCGCGGAGCGCCTCCTGGGCCTGCCGCGCGATCCCGAGCCGCGCCCCCTCATCTGACCGTTTCCACGAAAGGCTTCGCTGTGAAGACGTACATCGTCGGTGTCGGCATGACCAGGTTCGAGAAGCCCGAGACCCGCGACTGGCAGTACTGGGACATGGCCGAGGAGGCCGGGACCAAAGCCCTTGAGGACGCGGGGATCTCGTACGAGCAGGTGGAGCAGGCCCCCGTCGGCTACTGCTTCCAGCCGTCCACGGCCGGGCAGCGTGCCGCGTACGAGCTCGGGCTCAGCGGCGTGCCGATCTACAACGTCAACAACAACTGCGCGACCGCCTCGACCGCCCTGATGATGGCCCGCCAGTTCGTCGCGGGCGGCCTCAACGACTGCGTGCTCGCCCTCGGCTTCGAGAAGATGGCGCGCGGGGCGCTCGGCGGGGGAGCGGACGGGGGCGACTTCAAGACCTCGCCGGTCGCGCGGCACTACGGGATCATGGCCGCCAAGCACGGCTTCGAGATGTCCCCGCCCACCGCGCAGATCTTCGGCGACGCGGCCCGCGAGCACATGGAGCTGTACGGGACGACGGAAGCGCAGCTCGCGGCGGTCGGCGCGAAGAACCACCGGCACTCGGCGCACAACCCGTACGCCCAGTTCCAGGACGTGTACTCGGTCGAGGAGGTCCTCGCCGCCAAGACCATCCACCGGCCGCTCACCAAGCTGCAGTGCTCGCCGACCTCGGACGGCGCGGCCGCGGCCGTGGTCGTCTCCGAGCGGTTCGTCGAGCAGCACGACCTCGGCGACCGGGCGGTGGAGATCGTCGCGCAGGCCATGACCACCGACACCGCGGACTCCTTCGACTCCGGCTCCTGCATCGACGTCGTCGGCAAGCCCATGTCGAAGGCTGCCGCGCAGCAGGTGTACGAGGCGTCCGGGCTCGGCATCGAGGACGTCGACGTGATCGAGCTGCACGACTGCTTCTCCATCAACGAACTTCTTACGTACGAGGCGCTCGGGATGTGTGAGGACGGGGAGTCCGGGAAGTTGGTCGAGTCCGGGGCTACGAGTTATGGGGGGCGGTGGGTGGTCAACCCGTCGGGTGGGTTGATTTCCAAGGGGCATCCGTTGGGGGCTACGGGGCTTGCGCAAGTTGCGGAGTTGTCTTGGCAGTTGAGGGGTGAGGCCGGGGCTCGGCAGGTTCCCGATGCTCGGGTGGGGCTTGCGCACAATATTGGGTTGGGTGGGGCGGCTGTGGTGACGATGCTGCGGCGGTAGGGGGTGGATTTTCCCCTACCAGCCCCTTCCCGAAATCCTGCGGAGCTGGTTCTTCGGCTTTCCCGTCGTCGTGGTTGCTCGCGCCCCGCGGCGAAGCCGCTGATGTCACAGCCCCGCGCCCCTTACGGGGCTTTGGTGAAAACGGAGTCTGCCTCCTGAGAACATGGCCGTCATGGTCCAGAGCCCCCCGGATACGCACATAGCTTCCACCCCCCCGTAAGTCCGCGCCCCTGTGGGCGGTCATGCTGGCCGCCTGCGCGGGCCAGTTCCTGGTCGTCCTCGACGTCTCCGTGGTCAACACCGCGCTGCCGTCGATGCGCGCCGACCTCGGCATGAGCGCGGTCGGCCTGCAGTGGGTCGTCAACGCCTACTCGATCGCGTTCGCCGGGTTCATGCTGCTCGGCGGCCGGGCCGGCGACCTCTTCGGGCGGAAGCGGATGTTCCTCCTCGGGCTCGGGCTCTTCACCGCCGCCTCCCTCGCGGGCGGGCTCGCGCAGGCCGACTGGCACCTGCTCGCCGCCCGCTCCGTGCAGGGCCTCGGCGCGGCCATCCTCGCCCCTTCGACGCTGACGATCCTCACGTCGGCGGTGCCCGAAGGACCCGCGCGCGTGCGGGCGATAGGCACCTGGTCCGCGGTCGGCGCGGGCGGCGGCGCGGCCGGCGGGCTCGTCGGCGGCGTCCTCACCGACCTGCTCTCCTGGCGCTGGGTGCTCCTCATCAACGTGCCGATCGGCGCGCTCGTCCTCGTCGCCGGCGCGGTCTGGCTCAGCGAGAGCCGCTCCGGCCAGGCCCGCCGCCTCGACCTGCCGGGCGCGGTCCTCGTCACGGCGGGTCTCGCCACCCTCGCGTACGGCATCGTCCAGACCGAGGCCGAGGGCTGGACGGCCGCCGCGACGCTCACGCCGCTCGCCGCCGGGCTCGTACTGCTCCTGCTCTTCCTGCTCGTCGAGGCGCGCACGAAGGTGCCGCTCATGCCGCTCAAGCTGTTCAAGGTGCGGTCGGTCTCGGCGGCGAACGCGGCGATGTTCATCTGCGGCGGCGGCATGTTCGCCATGTGGTTCTTCATGACCCTGTACGCGCAGAACGTCCTCGGCTACACGCCCCTGAACGCCGGGCTCGCGCTCATCCCGTCCTCGCTCACCATCGTCATCGGCTCCAAGCTCGCCCCGCTCCTGATGCCGCGGCTCGGCGCGAAGAACGTGTCGATGCTCGGCATCGTGCTCGCCTCGGCGGGCTTCGGCTGGCAGTCGACGATGACCGCGGACGGCGCGTACGTCACGTCGATCATGCTGCCCGGCATCGTGATGATGCTCGGCGCGGGCCTCGCCGCCACACCGCTCGCCTCCCTCGCCACCTCCGGCGCGGCCCCCGGCGACGCGGGCCTCGTCTCCGGCCTCATCAACACCTCCCGCACCATGGGCGGCGCGCTCGGCCTGAGCGTGCTCTCCACGGTCGCCGCCTCCCGCATGGACGGCTCGGGCAGCCCCGAATCGCTGACGGAGGGGTACGCGGCGGCGTTCCGCACCAGCTCGATCCTGCTGCTCGCGGGGGTCGTCGTGATGCTGCTCTGGATGCCGCGCGGCACGGACCGCCGCACCCCTGCAAGCTGAGGTCTCCCCCCCCGTGAGGCCTCTCACGCCGATCCGGACGGCTCCTCGCGGCGGGCCGCGTCCGCCAGCGCCTCGTCGACGACGGTCTCGCCGCGCAGCGCCCGCCGCATCGCCTCCGCCAACTCCCCGACCGGGCCGTCCTTGACGAGCAGCCCCGCCGCGCCCGCGCCCAGGGCGCGGCGCAGCAGGCCCGGCCGGCCGAAGGTCGTCAGGATCAGGACCGTGCAGTCCGGGCACTCCGCCCGCAGCTCCGCCGCCGCCTCCAGGCCGTTCCGCCCCGGCAGTTCGACGTCGAGCAGCGCCACGTCCGGCCGTACGGTCAGCGCCTCGGGCACGACCCGGTCGCCCGCCCCGACCTGTGCGACCACCTCGAAGTCCGGCTCCATGCCGAGCAGCAGGGCGAGCGCGCCGCGGGTCACGCTCGGGTCCTCGGCGAGCAGGACGCGCACGCTCTTGGTGGGGCGGTACTCCTGGGGCATCTCGTTCATAAGCCAAGATTAAGGACATTTGGCGAAAATCGATCCTTGGGGGAGTGGCCGCCGTCATCTGACATTGCGTCAGTTGAGAGTCTTCACAACGGCAGAGGGCTGCGTTATACATGGTGCCCATCGGCCTAGAACGCGTTCTAGAAGAGGGCGTCGGGCCGGTCGAGGACGGCCTCGGTGCGGCCGACGGTGCGGACGGTCGCGCCGAGGTCTTCGCCCTACGCACGCGCCATGAAGCGAACGACAAGGAGCCGTGTCCCCATGCCCATTGATGCCGCAAAGGCCGTAGCCTCCGAGCCCCGCAGCACCGACATCGACTGGGACCACAAGGACGTCCAGCTCTACCACCTGGGCCTCGGCGCGGGCCTGCCCGCCACCGACCCCGACGAGCTGCGCTACACCCTGGAGTCGAAGCTGCACGTCCTGCCCAGCTTCGCGACCGTCGCGGGATTGGGGTCTCCCCTGCTCGAGCGAAGCCGAGAGCTTGGGGAAGGCATGGCCGCGGCCGGCGGACTCTCCGCGCCCGGCGTCGACGTGAACCTCGCGCACGTTCTGCACGGCGGCCAGACCGTCACCCTGCACCGCCCGATCCCCGTGGCCGGCAAGGCCGTTCAGACCTCGACGATCCCCGCGGTGTACGACAAGGGCAAGGCCGCCGTCATCGTGATGCGCTCCGACGTCGCCGACGCCGACGGCCCGCTGTGGACCTGCGACACCCAGATCTTCGTCCGCGGCGAGGGCGGCTTCGGCGGCGAGCGCGGGCCCTCGTCCCGCCTGGAGCTGCCGGACCGCGCGCCCGACCGCGTCGAGGAGCGCGCGATCCGCGAGGACCAGGCGCTCCTCTACCGCCTCTCCGGCGACTGGAACCCGCTGCACGCCGACCCGGAGTTCGCGAAGCTCGCCGGGTTCGACAAGCCGATCCTGCACGGCCTGTGCACGTACGGCATGACCCTCAAGGCGGTCGTCGACAGCGTGCTCGGCGGGGACGTGTCGCGCGTGCGCTCGTACACGACGCGGTTCGCCGGGGTCGTCTTCCCGGGGGAGACGCTGCGGCTGCGGATGTGGCAGGACGAGCGCCGCGTGCAGGTGGCCGTGAGCGCGGCGGAGCGGGACGACGCACCGGTCCTCGCCGACACGGTGGTCGAGCACAACTGACTTGCGGGCTAGGGCCTGTCGTTTGGATCAGGCCGGATCTGGTCGGCGGTGCCGATCGGTCGAGTCGAGCGGGGTGATGGGGGTACCTCCCTGCTCGAGCGGAGCCGAGAGCTTGGGGGAGCGTGCAGCTGCAAGGCGGAGGAGGGCGACATGGCGGAGCCATGGCAACCGACGACAACGCCGCAGATGCGCGTGCCACACCCCGCGACCCCGGCAAGATCCAAACGACAGGCCCTAGGCCCGTTGACGTACGAACAGGCCGGTTGACGTACGAGAGGAGCCGCACCATGCGCGCAGCCGTACTGCACGAGATAGGCCAGGAGAAGCTGGAGGTCCTCGACGACGTCGAGGCGGTGGGCTTCGGGCCCGGCAAGGTGAGGATCAGGGTGCGGGCCACGGGCCTGTGCCACTCGGATCTGTCCGCGATGAGCGGCGTGCTGCCGCAGCCCGGCCCGTTCGTGCCCGGACACGAGGGCGCGGGCGAGATCGTCGAGGTCGGCGACGGCGTCACGCACGTCAAGCCCGGCGACCGCGTCCTGGTCTGCTGGCTGCCCGCCTGCGGGGAGTGCCCCTCGTGCAAGCGCGGCCAGACCCAGCTGTGCCTCGCCGGGTTCATGAACGCGGGCGTGCCCAACTTCCGGCGTACGGGCGGCGGTTCGGGTGACGTCTTCGGCTTCGCCGGGACCGGCACGTTCGCCGAGGAGGTCGTCGTCGACGCCAAGTGTGCCGTCGCCATCCCGGACGACGTGCCCTTCGACATCGCCGCGCTCATCGGCTGCGGCGTCACCACCGGGCTCGGCGCGGCCGTCAACACCGCGGCCGTGGCGGCCGGTTCGTCGGTCGCCGTGATCGGCTGCGGCGGCGTCGGGATCTCCGCGATCCAGGGCGCGCGGCTCAAGGGCGCGGCCCAGATCGTCGCCGTCGACCCGGTCGAGTCGCGGCGCGAGGCGGCCCTCCGCTTCGGCGCCACGGAGGCCGTCGCCCCGGACGGACTCGACGACGCCAAGCAGCGCCTCACCGCGGGCGAGGGCTTCGACTACGTCTTCGAGGTCGTCGGCAAGTCCGCCACCACCCGCACCGCGTACGAGAAGACCCGGCGCGGCGGCACCCTGTGCGTGGTCGGCGCGGGCGCCCTCGACGACTTCCTGCAGATCAATATGTTCGAGCTGTTCTTCGACGAGAAGAAGATCCTCCCGTCCATGTACGGCGGCGGCGACGTCCTCACCTCGTACGAGCGGGCCATCGCCCTGTGGCGGGCCGGCCGGATCGACCTGGAGAGCCTGATCACGCACCGCGTCCCGTTCGCCTCGATCAACGACGCGCTCGACCAGATGCGCAGCGGCGAGGCGCTCCGCACGATCATCGAGCTCTGACTCCTCGGGTCTGTCTCCCCAACTCCCTCACTGTGGAAGGACTTTGATGTCACAGCCACTTGCCGGCCTGTCGGCGATCGTCACCGGCGCGGGCCGCGGGCTCGGCCGGGCCGAGGCACTGGAGCTGGCCCGGCTCGGCGCGAGCGTCGTCGTCAACGACTTCGGGCAGCCGGGCCGTGACGGCTCCGGTGAGGCCTCGGCCGCACCCGCGGAGGAGGTCGCCGCCGAGATCCGCGCCGCGGGCGGCCAGGCGATCGCCCACCTCGGCGACGTCGCGGACCACGAACAGGCCCGCGCGCTCGTGCAGTCGGCGACCGACACGTACGGAAAACTCGACATCCTGGTCAACAACGCGGGCATCCTGCGCGACCGGATGATCTTCTCCATGACCGAGGACGAGTGGGACTCGGTGATCCGCGTCCACCTCAAGGGCCACTTCAACACCACCCACTTCGCCTCGGTGCACTGGCGGGCCCGCGCCAAGGAGACCGGTGGCCCGGTCTACGGCCGGATCGTCAACACCTCCTCCGAGGCCTTCCTCGCCGGCTCGGCCGGACAACCCAACTACGCGGCGGCCAAGGGCGGAATCGTCGGCCTCACCACGTCCTCCGCGCTCGCGCTCGGCAAGTACGGGGTGACGGCCAACGCGATCTGCCCGCGCGCCCGTACGCGGATGACCGAGGACGTCTTCGCCGGCTTCAACGAGCCCGGTGCCGGTGAGCTCGACCCGCTGGCCCCCGAGCACGTGGCCCCACTGGTCGGCTACCTCGCCGGGCCTGCCGCGGGGAAGGTCAACGGGCAGCTGCTCGTCGTCCACGGCGGGATGGTCGCGGTCGTCGAACGCCCGCGGGTGGCTGCGAAGTTCGACACGTCGAAGGACGTCTTCTCGTACGAGGAGTTGGAGGGGTTGCTGTCGCCCTATTACGAGGAGCGGCCGGCGAATGAGACGTTCGCGGCGTCGGAGGTCCTTGGCCTGAAGAAGGGGTGAATTTTTTCCTCCTCCCCCCGCCGTCGTGGCTGGTCGCGCAGTTCCCCGCGCCCCTGAACACAGACCGGGGCTTCGCCCCGAACCCGGTCGTTGTTCGGCTTTCCCGCCGTCGTGGTTGCTCGCGCAGTTCCCCGCGCCCCTGACGGGGCACTCATCGCAGCCCCACCCCGCACATTTCAGCCCCTCCGGCGTTTGAGATGGGGGTCCCCCCTGGTCGAGCGAAGCCGAGAGCTTGGGGGAGGGGGGCCGGGGGCCGGCCCCCGGGGGCTGTCCGGCAGGACTTTCGGGAAGGGGCGGGGTGGGGAAAAAGCGTGCCCCCGGACGCCTGGGCGGGGTCCGGGGGCAGCAGGTCGGAAGGGGAGGATTACGCCGCTTCCGAGTGTCGTTCGTCGGACGGCTTGCGGTGGCGGCCACGCGGCGCCGGAGCGTGCTCCGGAGCCTCCTGGACGGAGACCTGGCCACGGTGCTTACCGTGCCCACGCTGCTCGGCCGCGGCGTCCGCCGCACTCTGCTCAGCGGACGCGTTGCTGTTCTCGGCCATGGGAAAAAACGTCACCCCGTAAGAAGATCGTCAAAGGACAGCCGGGCGAGTCTAACTGTCCTGTACGCGGCAGACACGCCGGGTGCGTAACGGGTTGTGACACGCCTTCGTAACGGTTCGGACGCCCTCCCCGCCACGCCGTTCAGGCCCTTTGCGGTACCCGTCGGTATCCCTTGGAGGACCGGTGAACGGGCCGTGAAAACCCTTGGGGCGCAAGGCCGTTCACGCCTCGACGCGCTGCCCCCGACGCGCGAACCGGCGCATCGTCAACGCCTGCTGGAGCGGGGCCTGTTGAAGGGGAACCGGACGCAGCGCGGCAGCCGACGCGGGCGCGGGCGCCGGCTCGGGCGGGGCCGGCGGCGGCGCCACGACCCGGGCCACTCCGCAGGGCTCGGCGTCCGTCGCGTACGGGAGCCGCAGTTCGCCCTCGGGCGTCCAGATCCCGGCGCCGGTGAGCCAGCCCACGGGCGCGGCCACGTGCTGGACGCGCCGCTCCACCGGCCGCCACAGCCCGATCCACGTGCCCGCCGGGCCGTCGATGCGCAGCGCCACCGCGCAATGCTCGGGCATCAGCGCCTGGCCGGGCTGGATCGCGAACGGCGTCACCGCGCAGTCCGGCAGGCGCAGGCACTCCGGGAAGCGGACCGGCAGCGTGGAGCCGAGCACGCCCCAGCCGAGCCGGTCGTGCCCGGGGGCGTCGGAGCGCACCAGGATCAGCCCGCTCGCGGCGTCGGCGAGCAGCAGCCGGTCGTCGCTCTCCTCGGCGATCTGAAGGAGCGGCGTCACCTCGCCGCCGCGCTCCAGGTCCAGGGCGACGGTCTTGGTCCGGCCGTCGAGCTCCTGGTCGAGGGCGAGCATCCGACCGGTGCGATCCAGCCACACCCCGCCCGTGCAGCGGCCCGGCACCTCGGCGACCCGCTCGGGCCCGAAGGCCCCGCCCGCGACCAGCCAGACCGCCGAGGAGTGCGGGCCGACGGTCAGGGCGTACGCGCAGGAGCCGCTCGGCGAGGGCGGCAGGAGCCTCAACTCCTCGCATTCCAGGGCGCCCAGGACGTGTTCACCGGTGCCGGGCCCCGTCGGGTAGAGCAGCGAGAACGACTGCCGCTCCGCGACGGTGCGGTGCACGAGGACCCGGCCGTCCGCCATCGGCAGCACCTCGGTGCCGTACTCCTCGGGCTGGTCGAGGGGGAGCGGGACGGCGTAGGGCTCGGGGCCGTCGAGGGTCCAGCGCTCGGGGCACCAGACGATCTCCGCGGCCTCTCCCGCCTCTCCCGTTTCCTCTGCTGCGGCGCGGCGCGGGGCGAGGCGGGCGGCGTACGAGCCGTTCGCGGTGATGGCGAAGGAGGGTGTGATCGGGGGGTGGGCGGGGCGCGGCGGGAGCTCCTGCAGGACCGTTTCGGCAGCTTCGGCTGCGACGTCTTCGGCTGCGATGTCTTCGGAGCCGTCGGCGCCGGCCTCCGCCTCGGCCTCCGTGTCGGTTTCCGTATCGGTCTCGGCAGTTGACGCGTCCTCGGCGTCCGTGTCCTGCGGGGCGGTGTCCGAGGCGGTGCTCTGCGTGGGCTCCTCCGTCGTGAGCGGAATCCCCGTGACCGGGTCCTCAGCGCTGCCGTCGTGCCCGTCGTACTCGTCTCCGTCGTACGTGGCGTACGTGTCGTACGCGTCGTTCTCGTCGAACTCGTCGCTGTCACCGGTCACTTGCGGGCCGGTCGCGGTCTTCGTGGCACAGGCCGTCGTGGTCATGAGTGAGCTGTCACCTCCGGCCCAGAAAGCTAGTTTTCGCACGCGCTGCCGTGGCACGAGCGGCCCACCGCTTCACCCCAAAGGGTGGCCATGTCCAGATTCGCCTGAGAAAGCCGAGGTGGTTGTGCTGAACCGAAATTGGCTTAAAGTAAGGCCACCCTAAGAACCTGGGCCCCCTCCCCGTCCCCACCGGGCCTTCCTCATGCAGGAGCTTTGATGTCCATACGCCGCCGCGGCACCGCAGCCGTCGCACTCGCCGTCGCCGCCTCGCTCTCCCTCGCCGCCTGTTCGAGCGGCGACGCCGGCTCCGGCGGTGCCGACGGCGGAGCCGGGAAGAAGGACGGCAACGGCAGCAAGTCCGTGGCCCAGGGCGGCGAGGACTTCGCGAAGGCCGCCGAGGACACCGCGAAGATGGGCACCGACGCGAAGCCCGGCGAGTTCCCGCGCACCATCGAGCACGCCATGGGCAAGACCGAGCTGAAGGCGAAGCCGAAGCGGGTCGTCGTCCTGGACGTCGGCGAGCTGGACAACGTCGTCTCGCTCGGCCTGAAGCCTGTCGGGTACGCGCCGACCGAGGGCGACGACGGCATCCCCGGCTACCTCGCGAAGGACGCGGGCAAGCCCAAGAACGTCGGCACCATCAACGCCCTCAACCTTGAGGCGATCAACGAGCTCAAGCCCGACCTGATCCTCGGCAGCGAGCTGCGCGCCGCGAAGATGTACCCGCAGCTCTCCAAGATCGCCCCGACCGTGTTCTCCATTCGCCCGGGATTCACCTGGAAGGAGAACTACCTCCTCAACGCCGCCGCACTCGACGAGCAGGCCGAGGCGAAGGAGCAGCTCGCCGCGTACGAGAAGAAGGCGAAGGAGCTCGGCGAGGCCGTCGACAAGAGCGGCGAGAAGCCCACCGTCACGATGCTGCGCTACATGCCCGGCATGATCCGCCTCTACGCGAAGGCCTCGTTCATCGGCACGATCCTCGACGACGCCGGCGTCGAGCGCCCGAAGAACCAGCAGATCAACGACCTCGCCGCGGAGATCAGCCCGGAGAAGATCGACGAGGCCGACGCCGACTGGATTTTCACCGGCGTCTACGGCGACGCCGAGAAGACCGACCGCTCCACGGCCGAGGGCAACCCGCTGTGGAAGAAGCTCGACGCCGTGAAGAACGGCCGGGCGAAGAACGTCCCGGACGAGACCTGGTACCTGGGCCTCGGCGTGACGGCGGCGGACGAGGTCCTGGACGACCTCGACGAGTACCTGGCGAAGTGATCGCACGGGGCCCGGGGCTCGTGCCCCCGGCCCCGTCCGTTCGCAGGCAACGCCCAGTGATCGGACCACGCAAGGCCAGGTAGCCTGAACCCGTGCCCCGTCTGTCTGAAGTCATCGCCGCCCTCGACGCTCTGTGGCCCCCGGAGCGGGCCGAGCAGTGGGACGCCGTCGGCACCGTCTGCGGGGACCCGCAGGCCGAGGTCACGCGCGTCCTGTTCGCCGTCGACCCGGTGCAGGAGGTCGTCGACGAAGCGGTCCGGCTGGACGCCGACCTCCTGGTCACGCACCACCCGCTCTACCTGCGCGGTACGACGACGGTCGCGGCCACGCACTTCAAGGGCCGGGCCGTGCACGACCTGATCAAGAACGACGTGGCGCTGCACGTCGCGCACACCAACGCCGACACCGCCGACCCGGGGGTCTCCGACGCCCTCGCCGGCGCCCTCGACCTGCGCGTCGTGCGCCCGCTCGTCCCCGACGCCACGGACCCCGCGGGCCGTCGCGGGCTCGGCCGGATCTGCGAGCTCGACCACCCGCTCACCGTGCGGGAGTTCGCGGCCCGCGCGGCGAAGCGGCTGCCCGGCACCGCACAGGGCGTGCGCGCGGCCGGCGACCCGGACGCCGTGATCCGTACCGTCGCGGTGAGCGGCGGCTCCGGCGACAGCCTCTTCGACGCGGTCCGCGCGGCCGGCGTGGACGGCTTCCTCACCGCCGACCTGCGCCACCACCCCGCCTCCGAGGCCACCCAGCAGACTCCGCTCGCGCTGTTCGACGCCGCCCACTGGGCCACCGAGTGGCCCTGGTGCGAGCAGGCCGCCGCCCAGCTCGACGAGATCTCCGACCGCAACGGATGGGGCCTTCGGGTCCATGTCTCGCGTACGGTCACCGACCCCTGGACCGCCCACGCGGCGTCGTCCGTCTCCGCACCCACTGACTCAACTGGAGCCCCCAACTGAACGCCGCGCCCGCCGACCAGATCCGCCTCCTCGACGTCCAGGCGCTCGACGTACGCCTGCAGCAGCTCGCGCACAAGCGCAAGGCGCTGCCCGAGCACGCCGAGATCGAGTCGCTCACCAAGGACCTCACGCAGCTCAAGGACCTGCTCGTCGCCGCGCAGACCGAGGAGAGCGACTGCGCCCGCGAGCAGACCAAGGCCGAGCAGGACGTGGACCAGGTGCGCCAGCGCGCCGTCCGCGACCAGCAGCGCCTGGACTCCGGCGCGGTCACCAGCCCCAAGGACCTGGAGAACCTGCAGCGGGAGATCGCCTCGCTCGCCAAGCGCCAGGGCGACCTGGAGGACGTGGTCCTGGAGGTCATGGAGCGCCGCGAGTCCGCGCAGGAGCGCGTCGGCGAGCTGACCGAGCGCGTCTCCTCCGTGCAGGCGAAGATCGACGACGCCACGGCCCGCCGTGACGCCGCCTTCGAGGAGATCGACGGCGAGGCCGCCACGGTCACCAAGGAGCGCGAGGTCGTCGCCGGTTCCGTCCCGGCCGACCTCCTGAAGCTCTACGACAAGCTGCGCGAGAAGGAGGGCGGCGTCGGCGCGGCCCGCCTCTACCAGCGCCGCTGCGAGGGCTGCCGCCTGGAGCTCAACATCACCGAGCTCAACGAGGTGCGTGCCGCCGCCCCCGACGCGGTCGTGCGCTGCGAGAACTGCCGCCGCATCCTGGTCCGTACGGCGGAGTCCGGGCTGTAGTCCATGCGCTTCGTGGTCGAGGCCGACGGCGGGTCCCGGGGCAACCCGGGCCCCGCGGGGTACGGCGCGGTGGTCCTGGACGCGACCACCGGTGAAGTCCTCGCCGAGCGGGCCGAGTTCATCGGTGTGGCGACGAACAACGTCGCCGAGTACAAGGGCCTGGTCGCCGGGTTGACGGCCGCCCATGAGCTCGACCCGGACGCCTCGGTCGCGGTCCGGATGGACTCCAAGCTGGTCGTCGAGCAGATGTCGGGCCGCTGGCAGATCAAGCACCCGGACATGCGCCCGCTCGCCGCTCGGGCCCGCGGGATCTTCCCGCCGGGCACGGTCACGTACGAGTGGATCCCACGCGCGGAGAACAAGCACGCGGACCGGCTCGCCAACGAGGCGATGGACGCGGGCAAGCGCGGCGAACAGTGGACGGCGGCCGACTCCACGGCCGAGCTGGACGCGCAGGACGCCCGCGCCGCGCGCAATGCGGGGAAGACCTCCGCGAACCTCCCCGAGCCCGAGGGCCCGCCCGGCGACGCGACGGCCGGAGCGGCCAAGGCGCGGGCCGCGCTTGCGGGTTCGCGTACGGGCGCGGTGACGGAGGCCGCGGTCCAGGCCCCTGCCGCTGCCCAGACACCCGCCGCGCAGGCCCCAGCCACTGCCCAGGCACCCACCGTGCAGGCCCCCGCCGCCGGTTGGTCCGCCCCCGATCTGGGCCCGCCCGTCACCCTCGTCCTGCTGCGGCACGGCGAGACCGCGCTCACGCCCGAGAAGCGGTTCTCCGGCAGCGGCGGATCCGACCCGGAGCTCTCCGCGATCGGGCGCGAACAGGCCGAGCGGGTCGCCGCCGCCCTCGCCGCGCGCGGCACCGTCCAGGAGATCGTCAGCTCACCGCTGCGCCGCTGCCGCGAGACCGCGGACGCCGTCGCGGCCCGCCTCGGCCTGGGCGTCACCGTCGAACAGGGCCTCAGGGAAACGGACTTCGGGGTCTGGGAGGGCCTGACCTTCGCCGAGGCCCGCGAGCGCTACCCGGACGAGCTGGACGCCTGGCTGTCCGCGCCGGACGCGGCCCCGCCCGGCGGTGAGTCCTTCGCCGAGGTCGCGACGCGGGTCGAGGAGGCGCGGGCCCGCCTCGTCGCGCGGTACGCGGGGCGTACGGTCCTGCTCGTCACGCACGTCACGCCCATCAAGACGCTGGTGCGGCTCGCGCTCGGGGCGCCGCCGCAGGCGCTGTTCCGGATGGAGCTGTCGGCGGCGTCGCTCTCGGCCATCGCGTACTACGGCGACGGGAACGCCTCGCTGCGGCTCCTCAACGAGACGTCCCACCTGCGCTGAGCGGCACGGGCGCGAGTCAGCCCCGTACGGCCGCGGCCTCGCGGGCCAGGTCCTCGATGCGCGCCCAGTCCTTCGCCGCGACCGCGTCGCCGGGAAGCATCCAACTGCCGCCCACGCAGCCGACGTTCTTCAGCGCGAGGTACGAGGGCGCCGAGGCGGGCGTGACGCCGCCGGTCGGGCAGAAGCGGGCCTGGGGGAGCGGGCCCGCGAGGGACTTGAGGTAGGCGGTGCCGCCGGCGGCCTCGGCGGGGAAGAACTTCATCTCGCTGACGCCGCGTTCGAGCAGCGCCACCACCTCGGACGTCGTGGAGACGCCGGGCAGGAACGGCACGCCCGACGCCTTCATCGCGTCCAGGAGCGCCTCCGTCCAGCCGGGGCTGACCAGGAACTTCGCACCCGCGTCCACCGAGTCCCGGACGTTCTGAGGGGAGATCACGGTGCCGGCGCCGACCACCGCGTCCGGCACCTCGGCGGCGATCGCGCGGATGGCGTCGAGGGCGGCGGGGGTGCGCAGCGTCACCTCGATCGCGGGCAGGCCGCCCGCCACCAGGGCTCGGGCGAGCGGCACCGCGTCCGCGGCGTCCTCCACGACGGCGACGGGCACGACGGGGGCGAGGTCAAGGACAGAGCGCGAAGTCATGGCACCATCCTGCCCGCCGTGTGCAGCATGCGCAAAGAGCGTTGCACATGTTGCAATGCACCCTCTCGGGTCTCCAGGCTCTCCCGGCTCTCCCGGCTCAGTGAATCTCCGTCACCACCACGTCCAGCTGCCAGGCCTTCCCCGCCTTCGCCGGAGCCTCGGCCTCCACGGCGTACCCGAGTCCGCGCAGCGCCTCCACGAGCTCCGCGGGCGACGCGGGGGACGCGCCCGTCCGCAGCAGGTCGCGCACGATCCGGCCCTTGGTCGCCTTGTTGAAGTGGCTCACCACGGAGCGCTTCTCCACCCCGTCGACCAGCTGCGAGTGCAGCACCCGCACCGTCGCCGTCCGGCCCGCCACCTCGCCCTTCGGCTTCCACGCGCTCGCGTACGCGGAGGAACGCAGGTCGAGCACCAGGCCCTGCCCGGCCGCCTCCGGGAGAACGTCCGCCATGACCCCGCGCCAGTACGCGTTCAGAGCGCCGAGCCCCGGCAGCTTCACGCCCATCGAGCAGCGGTACGAGGGGATGCGGTCGGTGACCCGCACCGCGCCCCACAGCCCCGAGAACACGAGCAGCGACTTCGCGGCCCGCCGCTTCGCCGCCGCGTCGAGCGAGGCGAGGTCGAGCGCGTCGTACAGGACGCCGGTGTAGATCTCCCCGGCCGGTCGCGCCCCCGCCGTGCGCAGCTCCGCGTTCTTCGCGACCTCGCCGCGCAGACCCTCGCTGAGGCCGAGCACCCCGCGCGCCTTCTCCTCGTCGGCCTGGCACAGCTCCACCAGCTCGTCGAGCACTGCCTGCCGCGCCTCGGCCAGACCCGGCAGGGACAGCTCCTCCGGCTTCAGGGGCGCGCCCTTCCCGGAAGCGGCCTTTCCCTCGGACGGAGGCAAGAGCACGAGCACGACGGGTTCTCCTTCTGCGGTGGTACGAGGCGGGGGGTGCGGCCCCCAGGTGATACGGGGTGCGGCCCCCGAGGCAGCGTAACGGCCGGACGCGGTACGCCAGGACCGCGTCCAGGGAGCGAGCCAGAACGCCCAGAACGGGAGGAAACAGGGCAGACGAAATACGCTCACACACATGCCCCGCCGTCACCTGCACGTGCCCCCGGCCACGGAGGCGACCCCGCTGCGCGCCGCCCTCCACGCGCTGCGCGCCGACCTCGACGTGCCGCAGGAGTTCCCGCCCGAGGTCCTCGCCGAGGCGGAGGCCGCCGCGCGCGAGCCCCGGCTGCCCGACGCCGACGCCACCGACATCCCGTTCTTCACGATCGACCCGCCCACCCGTCTCCCGCCACCACCCTTCCAACGAGTCGCTTCGCGACCGCCCTCTGATGCGACCGACCTCGACCAGGCCATGCACCTCTCCCGCAGGGACGGCGGCGGCTACCGGGTGCGGTACGCCATCGCCGACGTCGCCGCCTTCGTCACCCCCGGCGGCGCCCTCGACCGCGAGGCCCACGCCCGCGCCGTCACCCTGTACTTCCCCGACGAGAAGGTGCCCCTGCACCCGCCGCTGCTCTCCGAGGGCGCCGCGAGCCTCCTCCCCGACCAGGACGTGCCGGCCCTCCTGTGGACCATCGACCTGGACGCGGACGGCCACCGCACCGCCCTCGACGTCCGCCGCGCCCTCGTCCGCAGCCGCGCCAAACTCGACTACGAGAGCGTCCAGAAGGCCATCGACACCGGCACCGCCGAAGAGCCCCTCGCCCTGCTCGAGGACATCGGGCTGCTCCGCGAACAGCGCGAGGTGGAACGCGGCGGGATCTCCCTCAACGTCCCCGAGCAGGAGATCGTGGAACGCGACGGCCACTACGCGCTCACCTACCGCGCCCTGCGCCCCGCCGACGCCTGGAACGCCCAGATCTCCCTGCTCACCGGCATCGCCGCCGCTGACCTGATGACCGAGCACGGCACCGGCATCCTGCGCACCCTGCCCGCCGCCCCCGACGGCGCGGTCGGCCGCCTCCGCCGCGCCGCCACCGCCCTGCACGTGGACTGGCCGCACCACGTCCCGTACGCCGACCTCGTCCGCGCACTCGACCCGCGCGAGCCGAACCACGCCGCGTTCCTCCAGGAGTGCACGACCCTGCTCCGCGGCGCGGGCTACACCGCCTTCACCGGCGGCGAGCTGCCCGAGCCGCGCGTCCACTCCGCCGTCGCCGCCGCGTACACGCACTGCACGGCCCCGCTGCGCCGCCTCGTCGACCGGTACGCGGGGGAGATCTGCCTGGCCGCCTGCGCCGGGGACGACCCGCCGCAGTGGGTGCTCGACGCCCTGCCCGAGCTGCCCAAGGAGATGGCCGACGGGACCCGGCGGGCCAACACCGTGGAGCGCGAGAGCATCGACATCGTCGAGGCCGCGCTGCTCCGGGACCGTATCGGCGAGACCTTCGAGGCGACCGTGATCGACGTCAAGGAGCAGGAACCCGCCGTAGGCACCGTGCACCTGGAGGACCCCGCGGTCGTCGCCCGCATCGAGGGCACCGCGGAGCTGCCCCTCGGCGAGCGCCTCCGCGTCCGCCTCACCCAGGCCGACCCGGGCTCGGCGAAGGTCCGGTTCGCCCCGGCGTGAGCGTGGGCCGACCGTTCTTGAGCGCCGCGACGAGGGCCTGTGGATCGTCCGCGTGGAACCGCACCGCCGTCGTCACCTCCACCCGCCGCCCAAGGGGCCGTACGAATGTCACGGGCGCCGCGAGCTCCACCGTCACCGTCGTCTGCGAGCCGACCAGGAGGTCGAGGCTGCCGTCCGGGTGCTCCTGGACCCGCTTGCCGGCGGGGTAGTGCCGCGCCACATGTGCGCGGCCCACACCCTCGGCGGGGATGCGCAGGTCGAGCAGGTGCCCGTACCGGATGCGCAGCGAACCGTCCGCGCCCACCACATGTGGCCGGACCACACATGCGGCGTGCAGCGCGAGCACCTGAAGCACGGTGTACACATCGAGGAACAGCACGATCGCGTGCACCGCGGGCCACGGGATCAGCACCGCGAGCGCGACCGTTTCGAGCACGGCCACGAACAGCAGCCCGAACAGCATCGCTGTCTGCGGCCCGGTGTACGCGAAGGCCCGCGCCCCCTCGGACACCCCGTGCCGCCGCCGCGCGACCCACAGCAACAGGCTGTGCATCCCGTGCAGTTCGAGCACGGTGAGCCGCTGTACGGCCCGTAGCACCCGCGCGCCGCTCACGGCCGCCCACCCCCACGCGCGCGCTCCGCGAGCCCCGCGATCATGCGCCGTACGACCGCCGCCTGCGCGGGCGGAAAGTCCCCGAGGAACGCCGCCCCGAAGCCGCCGCTCAGCGACTCCTCGGCCGGGGCTCCGGCGATCAGCCGCACCACGTCCTCCGGCATGGCGGCGGCGAGCTCCTCCCCGAGCGGCCCGATCCGCGGATCGTCCTCGCCGGCCTCCGCCAGCTCGTCCAACCGCCCGTACAGCCCCTCCACCCGGCGCACGAACTCCGGATCCTCGGCCAGCGGCCGCAGCGCCGCGATCAGCCCGCCGCTCGCGGGGCCGCCGACCTGGTCGAAGAGCGCCAGATGCGCACGGTCCTTCGCGGCGATCGCCGATTCGGTCGGCCCGAACGCGGCGAACAGCCGGGCCAGGTCCGCGGAGACCGGCCCCTCCGGCGGCAACTCCCCGGCCCGAGCCTGCGCGAGCAGCTCGGCGAGCCGCGCCCGCCGCTCCCGGACCGCCGCCTCCTGCCGCGCCAGATCCCCGTCCAACTCCTCCAGTACTTCTACGAGTTCACGCCCGGCGTCGTCCGCGAGCACATCCCTGACCTCGGCCAGGCCAAGCCCGAGCTCGGTAAGGCGCCGGATCCGGGCCAGCTCCACGGCATGCCGAAGGCCGTACTCCCGATACCCGTTGCCCCGCCGCTCCGGCTCCGGCAACAGCCCCTGCTGGTGATAGTGGCGCACGGCCCGCGTGGTGACCCCGGCGAGCGCGGCGATCTCTCCGATCCGCATGAGCCCAGTAGAAACGTTGCCGCTGCGGCAAGGTCAACCGCTCTCCGCGACGCGGGTAGCATGGTCGGCACGGCGGACGAGCCGGCCGGGCGGTCGCGGCGAGGGTCTTCGGACTCTCTCCGAGGAACGTCCGGGCTCCACAGGGCAGGGTGGTGGCTAACGGCCACCCGGGGTGACCCGCGGGACAGTGCCACAGAAAACAAACCGCCCAGCGCTTCGGTGCTGGGTAAGGGTGAAACGGTGGTGTAAGAGACCACCAGCGCCTGAGGTGACTCAGGCGGCTAGGTAAACCCCACCCGGAGCAAGGTCAAGAGGGGTGCTGTAACAGGCACTCTGCGCGGATGATCGAGGGCTGCCCGCCCGAGTCCGCGGGTAGACCGCACGAGGCCGACGGCAACGCCGGCCCCAGATGGATGACCGCCTCCCCCCGGTCCGCAAGGCCCGAGGGAGACAGAACCCGGCGTACAGGCCGACTCGTCCGCCCCTTCCGCCGGTGACCTGCGGCGGAGGGCTGCGCCTCAGCAGCAGGTCATCTCCTTCCCGATCACCGGCACGTTTCTCGGCCATCGGCAACGCGATCGGCGAACGGGCCACCGTCCTCGGCGCTGGACCTGGCTGGCTCCTGACACTTGTCATCCGGTGCGATCTGTACCGCCGTCCTGCCCGCCTGGCAGACCGAACTGCCTGGCCCAGGATGCGACTAGGAACGTAGCGCCAACCACTGCGATAGCCGCGCCTAGCTTCGGGTCCAGCACCATGAGCAGGGCGATGACAGAAACGACTCCCAGGGTGAACACAAGAACGCCTCCGTCGTCTCGAATCGAAGGCGCGCTGCCAGATGAACGAACTGTGCCCCGCCCACGGCTTCGTGCCGTGGGCGGGGCACTCTTGTTGTTGCTCGCCGCTCAGCGTCCAGCCGATGGAGCCCGTGCCGCGAGGACTGGAATGGATGCGATCTTCTGCGCGTCCAGGTGTTCCCAAACGAGTCCCGCCGGCCGATGTGGCGAACTGCAGGAAATCACCTCGTCCGGGGTGACGATCAGGTCCACGCCGAAGTCGTGTTCGGTGGCGGGCAGTTCTTCGTCAACGACCTGGAGAGTGTGGACCGTGGACACCACGATTGTCTGTGGACTGATCAGTCCGGCCTCCATGAGGAAGGCGAACTCCAGGTCGGAGTACCCGGCGCCCTTCCCGATGCGAACGCCGGCCCGGTTCACGGCAACGCTGCCGACCACCACCATGTCCACGGGCCGTAGGGCATCGACGTCCACCTTCGGGGCGACGGTCGCCGCGATCTTGCTCGACGCGGCCTCCACCGGCTGGACGGTGAGGGCCGCCGGGTCCAGCAGGTAGAAGGGGCGCGGGTCGGCGAGCTTGGGCACGGCCATGAACACCGTCTTCCCCTCGGACAGAGCACGCGCGCGCACCGGAAGCTGTGCCTTGTCGGGCACGGCCTTGATGAACTCGGCGTCACGCCAGGCAGGAAGGCCGGCCAGCCGTGTAGCAGCCTCGTCCGAGCCCTTGAAGTTCGGGATGCGGCCGTGAACCGAGGCGTCGTGGACGGCGTCGGCGTTGTCGAGCAGATCCCAGACCCGCTCGCGAACGCGCTGCTTCTCTTCATCAATCAGTGTGCGCACCTCGGTCCCCTTCACGCCGCTTCCATCAGGGCCATCAGCCGGTCCTGCGCCTCCTGCACCGCTGGCTCGTTCCGCCAGGTTCGAAGCTCGCGGGCGGCGCGGAAGACGATGTTCATCCCACCACCTCCGCGGGTTCCGTGCAGTTCGTTTACGGCGTCGTTGAACGCGGTGAGGGCGGCGTCGAGCTCTCCCTGGCGAATCCAGGCGAGAGCGAGGTTCCCGACGACGATCGCGCGGGACTTCCGGCGGTCCTGGAGCTCCGTGGCGGTCTCGTCGAGGAGCTGTTGCGCCCTGCCGTACTTGCCGAGCGTGAGGTAGCACGATCCGGCGAGCCGCCCGAAGTGGGTGGGGGACAGCAGGTCGTGGGCCGCGTCCGTACTGCTCGCCTGTTCCAGGTGCATTTCGGCACCGGCGAGGGCCCGCTCGCACTCGCGGCCTTCACCGAGGTAGGCGTGCGCCTCGGCCGCATGCAGCATGGCAAGTCCGGTGACCACATGGCTCGTGAGTCGTGTCGTGTGGGCGGCTTGCAGGGCGAGGTCGAGGCCTTCGCGGTAGTCGTTGGCGCCGTAGAGGGCGACATAGCAGGTGCGTAAGAGCGCGTGCCCTTCCGCCGTCCGGTCCCGCAGGTGGCGGGCCACGTCCACGCTCTGCGCGTAGTACGTCCGGGCTGTGCCGTGGTCCCGCCGTTGTGAGGCGTCCCAGACGAGTTGACCCATGAACGTAGCGGCGTCGGCCTGGAGAACCCGCACCTCGCGCTGGACCCGGCCCGCCGGCGCTTCGCCTGCGAGGAACTCGACTTGATTCACGTGTCGGCCGGCGTGGGCGAGCAAGGTCGCGGAAGGCATGCGGTCGTAGCGCTCAGCCAAGTCCTGCATGCCGCCCCGTAGTTCAGCGACGGTGACCAGGTCCACGCGCGAAGGGTGCCGCATGGCGTACTGGGTCCGCTCGGAGGCAGGCATCGCGTCTTCAGTCGACACGGCGAGCAGCCGGCTCAACTCCTCGGCGGAGACCTGAAGGATCGCGGCAATGCGCGGGCGGATGTACGGCTGCGGGTCCACGCGTCCCGATTCCCAACGGGAGACGGTGGATCGCTCCACGCTCAGCGCCTCAGCCAGGGCCTCCTGCGTGTATCCCACCGCATGGCGGCGGCGGGCGAAGGCGTGCCGCTTCAGTGCCATGGCTTCGGTCTCCCCGCGTGATCGACGCTGATTTCAGAGTGGAAGCACCCCAGGTCATGCCCGCGTGTGCGGCATGGATGCCTCACGCATGCGGCAATTCTGCTCTGGTTCGTGCCTCCGAGGAGCGGTTCCGTGGACGTCCACAGCACCAAGTTGCTCCTCACCGGGACGGAGAACGTCATGGCTTCGGCTGCACACGCGCCACGGCAACCCACGCCGCGGCAACAGGCGTTCGACGATGACCCCGTCTCGGTGCGGGCGGCACGGAAGTTCACCACGGACACGCTCTCCGACTGGAGCATCGCCGACCGAAGCGACGACGTCGAACTCTGCGTATCGGAGTTGGCCACGAACGCCCTGGTGCACTCAGGGGCCGACGGATTCCTCGTAGAACTCGCGGTTGACGACGATCGGCTACGCCTTGAAGTACGTGACGCCGGAATGGGCCTCCCCGAACAGCAGAGCCCCGGAGAGGACTGCGCCACCGGCCGAGGACTCTTCCTCGTCGCCGAGTGCGCGGACGGCTGGGGCGTGGAGCCGACGGCCAACACAAGGTGGTTTGGGCCGAGTTCAAGCTCGGATCAGCCTGCCTGGCCGAGGTGAGGCCCTGGTGAACCGGATGCCGTGCGGTGCTGTGCCCCGAGTTCGGCCTGGTCGCGTGAGACCGCGGCCCCTCAGATGACCGTCGCAGACCGCCCTCGCGGCGCTGGCGACGGCAGCCCACCCCACCCACCAGAGAAGGGAACAGCAGATGACTGATCAGGTCACGAACGAGACGGCCGCCCAGCCCGAGGAGGAGTACGCGGCGCCTCAACTCATCGAGCTGGACGCGGTGTCGAAGGTGACGCTCGGCAAGTACGCCGAGGACAGCTCCGACAAGGGCCGCTACTTCGAGTAGGCGGACCCGATCACCGCGGGTGGGGCCGCCTCCGGCCCCGCCCGCCTGGTCGGACCAGGAGAAGGGGATGGCATGTATCACCTGAGCAGTCCGGAACCGCCCAGCCGCTGGCCCGAAGCCGCGGGTTCACTCGTCGATGGCCGGAGCCGAGTCGTCTTCGACGGTGCGACCCGTCTGTTCGTGCTGGGCAACTGCTACGCCGACGACCGGCAGTTATGGGACGGTCTGGAACACGTACGGTCCGGCCGCTGGGCCAGGCTGACCGAATGGCCCGGCAGCTACTGGGTGGTGGCGGACACCGGCGACACCATGGCAGTGATCACGGACGTGGCCGGCACCCGCCCGGTGTACTTCGCCGAGACACCGACCGGAACTCAGTGGTCGACCTCGGCCCGCGCTCTCGCTTCACGCTTCGACGCCGCGCTGGACTACGAGGCCCTCACGGCACGACTCGTGTGCCCCACTGTGCCCGAAGTGGTCGGTGACGGCACGTCCTTCGAGGGCGTACGACGCCTGCCGGGTGGCCACGTGCTGCTCGTGCAGCGCGACGGCCGGCACCGAATCCAGAAGTACGAGGAGCCGCGCACCGTGCCGTTCGAAGCAGCGGCGGCTGAGCTGCGCGAGGCGCTCCTCACGGGGATCGCCAGTCGCACGCAGGCGGCAGGGAAGATCACGGCCGATTTCTCCGGCGGCCTGGACTCCACCTCACTGGCGCTCCTGGCCACCGGGACCGCAGGCGCCGAGGTGTTCGCCGTCACCCACGCTGACACGACGAGCCGCAACGAGGACGTCGAGTACGCGCTGCGTGCGGCAGCCGACCAGCCTGGCCTGCGCCACGAGTTGGTATCGGCCTCCGACGGCCTGTTCTTCTCGGAGTTGCTGGGCGCCCCCGGTACCGACCAGCCGTTCCCGGACGCTGCCCGCTGGCGCATGAGGGCTGCGTACCAGCGCCCCTGTACCGATCACGGCAGCGACCTGCACCTGACGGGCTCCGGCGCCGACACCCTGCTCAGCGCATCCCCTTTCTACCTGGCCGATCTCGCCCGAGAACGGAAGGTGTCCGACCTCATGCGCCACTGCCTGGCCCGTGCCCGCCTCCGGCACCTGCCGACGTACGCCGTGGCCGCCGGCGCAGCGCAGCTGTCGCGGACCACGCATGCCCGCGCGCTGCAACACCTCGCCTACGACCTTGCCGCCCGGCCGGGCCGCCGACGGCCGGAGTCACAGGCCCGCCTCCACTGGATCCGAGCCTCGGGAGCTTCAGCTTGGCTCACCCCGGACGCGAGGCGGTGCCTGTCGCTCCGGGCGGCGTCGGCTGCCGAGGGGTGCAGCATCCCCAGCAGCGAGACGAGCCGTCACCGCGCCTGGGCCGAACTGCACGAGTTCGGCACGTACGAAGCGGAGCTGCGCAACCAGTCCCACGGCGTCGGCCTGCCGCATCACGCCCCGTTCCTCGACAGCGCCGTCGTACGTGCGGCCATGGCCATCCCTGTACGGGAGCGCGCTTCAACTACGGCACAGAAACCGCTCCTTGGCGCCGCCCTCAAGGGCCTGGTGCCCGACTGGCTGCTCGCCCGCCGTACCAAGGGCGCGTACGACGGCAATGCCTACACCGGGCTGCGCAGGAACGTCGACGTACTGCGCCATCTCCTCGCCGAGAGCCGGCTCGCGGCGGAGGGCTGGATCGACCGCGCTGTGGCCGGTGTCGAACTGGAACGCCTCGCCGCCGGCGTACCCGGCAACCTCGCAGCGCTGGAGGCCCTCATCACTACGGAACTCTGGCTCCAGCGGCAGCGCACTTCGACGGTGGCGATGCAGGATGCCTGACCTCCGACCGGCTGCCACGGTGCGCGCCACGATCACCGATCGCGGCGGCATGCTCCTCGACCTCCGCGGCAAGGGGCGCTGGTACGCGCTCACGCTCTCCGGCGCGCTCTGGTGGCGCTACCTGGACGAAGGCGCCACCGTTGACCAGGCGGCCGACCGCGTAGCCGAGACCTTTGGCGCGGACCCGCAACAGGTACGCGCCGACATGCACGCTCTCGCCCAACAGCTCGTCGACTGCCGCATGTTGTGTGCTCCGACTCGGAGGCGGTGGCATCGTTGAGCATCCCCATGGCCGTACCCACGCGAACCGAACGACCGCCCCTGCCGGACCGCCTCGGCGCCATCGCTGCACTCGCCGTGGCCAGTGCCCTCGTCCAGGCGGCGCCCCTACGCTGCACCCTCGCCGTCGCCCGTATCACGAAGAGGTGTGCCCACCGGCCTGCCACTGCGGAGGAGGGCGTGAGGGCCGTTGCCGCCCGCGACTGGGTCAGCCGCTTCTTTCCCGGCAGGGCCGCCTGCCTGGAGATCTCCCTGGCGGCGTTCCTCGCTCTGGCGCTGCGCGGTCGCTCCGTGGACTGGTGCATAGGCTGCCGCTTCGACCCCTGCGAGTCCCACGCCTGGATCGAAGCGGAATCCGGCCCCGTCGGAGAGCCCGAAACCCCCGACCGCCCCTTCCACGTCACCCTTCGCATCTGACGACCGAGGACCGACCGATGACCGAAGCAACACCCCAGCAGGACGCCGTCGCGAACGCGGACAGGGCCGTTCCTGTCGAGACCTACCACGGCGCCGACGGCCAGGCCGTACGACCGTGCACCCCGGCCGCCGTCACGCACCGACACCTCCGCATGTTGGATCTCCGCCCCGGCGCGAACGTCCTGGAGATCGGCACCGGGTCCGGCTACTCGGCCGCCCTCATGGACCACATCGTCGGACCACAGGGACAGGTCACCACCGTCGACATCGACTCCAAGCTCACCGAGCGCGCCGAGAAGCTGTACGCCGAGCACGGCTACAGCGTCAGGGCCGTCACCGCAGACGGTCTCCTCGGCTACCCCGCCCAGGCGCCGTACGACCGCATCCTCGTCGGGACCACCCCGCCGGCCATCCCGGATGCGTGGCTCCAACAACTCAAGCCCGATGGGTCGTTGATCAGCGGCGTACGCATCGCCGACCTGCCCGGCGCCTACGCCATCGCCCATGTCACGGTCGACGAACACCACTTGCCGCAGCAGGTCGTCGTTCACCATGGCGGATACACCCCGATGGTCGCGCCGCGGCCCGCCCCGTCGGTCTCCCGAGCGGTCGATCCGGGACGGCCCGAGTTCGAGCTGATCCTCCTCGGAGCCGACCAAACGCGCACGGCGGCCGCACTCCTGACCGCGCTCCGAGACCGACCGCACACCATCCAAGGGCTCGTGGTCGGCGACGACTACTTCCACTTCAAGAACTGGCTCATCGCGGCCGGCCCCCAGGGACTCCTCGAAGCGGTCCACGACGAGGGAGTCGGCATCGGTGTCGGTATGCGGACCGCGGACGGCTCGGCACACGCGGCCATCGCCACCGACGAACTCATCATCGCGGATGCCCCGGACTCACCCGCGCTCGAACGCCTCCAATCCCTCATTGGCCAGTGGCTGGACGAGGGAGCCCTCCGCACTCACGAACTCGGAGCCAAGCTCAGCTGCGATGACGGCACTTGGCGCGCCAGCGTGTCTCGCCTTTAGAGGCTCGACCAGGGCGAGCCCGCTCGCCACGTCGCCGCCCGTGAACTACGCAAGGTGACCGGCATCGAAGTCGACCCGAGCACCTGCGACTCGTGCACGTCGTCCACCACAGGCAGAGCGCTGAAATGGAGCGTATCGGCCTGTTCTTCGAGGCCATCGAGTGGGAGGGCGAACAGGTCAACAGCGAGCCGGCGAAGTGCCTGGCTCTCGAATGGTTCTCAGTCCACGAGCTCCCTGAGGACGTCATCGAGTACCCGGCCGCCGGCCTGCGCGGCTATCTTGCGGCGGGGGCACTGACCGAGCATGGGTGGGAGTGGCTCGCGCGGCTCACTGGCGCGCCCGTCGACCCACTGGGGTTCGGCGGGCGGGCCGCACGTTCGCTGCCCGCAGTGCGGGCAGCGCCCGCTGAGGCGCTCGCGCGTCTCCACGACGACGCCCTGCGCACACAGCCGGTCCAGATGGTAGGCCACGGTCGAAGCGCACTGATCGCGGCAGTCAGCTGGAATGATCTTCCGGAAGAGGGGCGCCGCTGTAGCGGGCTACGGCGAACTCAATGGCGGTATCGGCCTGCTCCGGCGTTCCAATACCAATGATATAGATATTGTCACCGTCAACGACCCGTGCTCGCAACTCGAAAGTTTCGCCATCCACCTTGGTTTGTCCATTGATATTACCCGGTCCACCCGGCGCGGAAGTGACCTGAATGGCGATTTCTGTGCCGTCTGCTGCCGTTCCCCCGGAACAAGTCCGGAGGTCCTCCAGGGGTTCCGTATCCTTTCCGTCTCTTACCACGCGTTCACCGATCTGCTCCCCTTCGCTAGACACATAAGTGACATGCTGCTCGAACTGATCAGCAATGCGTGTGTAGGCGGGACATCCTGGGAGGTCAGGTACATCCTCTGGTTTGATCGTGTAAGGATCACGGTCAACAGGTGAATTCAGAATATGTTCAGCGTCTGATTCGGTGACCAATCCATGGGGGGCACTGGATGCCGTGCTGCGTGGCCCCTCCGGATTTGAGGTTTCGCTGCCACTGCAAGCCGCCACCGGACCGAGCAAGACGGTTGCAGTCACCGAAGCACTGATTGCTTTCCCGTAAGTCATAATTGACCTCCAATGAGCGGGCGCAATCTGAGCCGAGAAGAGCTATTAGCCGAAGGCGCTACGACTCAAAACGTGCATCTCCCCACGCGCCATGGGAATAGGTGGCCACATCGACTGATGAGGCATAGGTGACAACGAGCTTGAGGCGAAGAACACCCGTGATATCGAGGTTGAGATTCCGCGACTCCCCGAGGTGGGTTGTCTCTTGTGTACGGATTTACCATCGGCCAAAACCTCGAACGTCAACGCGCTCCCAGTCGGGGAACGGCGATTGCAATGCAGGCCCCGGCAGCCCGCGTCATCCGCGCGAAGGTTGAATGCATCTTCGGACCCTTATCCATCAGTACCATCACCTCGACGAAACTCGCAGCAGTCGGGTATGCACCGGCCGGTTTCGCTTCACGGGCATGCGGCGTGACCCGCCTAGCGCGTGCGTGGAGCACGCCCCGTCACTCGTTGCTGGGGCCGTGGGGCGAATCGGAATGTTCCGCCTGGTCGTGAGCGGGCTGACAGCGGCCTTCCCGTCCACCATGTACGTCGCGTGAACCGGTCGCACCTCATACGTCGCCTGAATGGAGCATGCGAGCCCACACTGCCGGATCGTCCCTCAGTGATCGTCGCCCGCTGTGGCTGAGATTGCCGGTCAAGGAACTGGGCCTCAAGGTTGACGGTGGTGGGGTATCGGTGGTCCCCAAGCCAGAACTCAACCCATGTATTCGACTGTCCATCTGGAGGCTGCGGGCCGCCACTGGAGTTGAGCGCCCGCCGTGGCCAGCTTTCGCGCTCGCCGAGCCAAGTGGGGCGCTCAGTCACAGCGGGGGCGGTAAGTCACCCGCCGCCCTCCATGGGTCCCACCAACCCCAGAGCGGTCTGGCCAGCTCCGTCAGTCCGAGCGCGAACGATGGGGTGAAGAAATGAGCGGCCGGCCTGAAGACCTCGACCGGCCCGAATCCAGCGCGTTTCCCGGGGAGTCTCTGGGGAGTCCGGGGAGCGCCGGGGGAGTGCGAGCCGGGAAAGCGCAGCCACGCGCGCAACGCCCTGAAACGGCGTTTCCGCAGCTCAGGCGGCATGCTCCCGGCATCGCCCCAGCCAGCCGCTCCCCAGGTGACTAAACCCGGCGTACAGGCCGACTCGTCCGCCCCACCTCCCCTGTGCCGACCGGGTCGGCGAGCATCGCAACGCCCTTCGTGTGGGGGCGTACTGCGACCGTTGAGCAAGGCGCGGCCGCAAGCGCGCTCAGACCACCGGCGGCCGCCCCAACCGGGCCATCCGCCACACCGTGCGCCACCGCATGGGCCTTCGCTCGCCGCACGGAGTGCGTACCCCCTCCGCGCAGCCGGCCGCCCATGCACGTAGGCCGCCGAGGGACGACGTGCGGCTGAGGGTGAGGAGGGTCCAGGTGGTCAAGTACGGGGGGATCAGGGGGAGGGGGAGCCTGCGGCGGGCGAGCCAGACTCGGTTGCGGGCTGTCATGCGGAAGTAGACCGCGTGCCGGGCCGGGGATGTCTTCGGGTGCTGGAGGAGCAGGGTCGGCTCGTAGAGGATCTTCCAGCCCGCGTCCAGGGCGCGCCAGGCGAGGTCGGTCTCCTCGTGGGTGAAGAAGAAGTCCTCCGGCCAGTCTCCGGTCTGCTCGAGCATCCGCATGGCGAAGGCGTGGCCGCCGCCGAGGAAGGTCGTCACCAGGCCGCGCCGCATCGGGTCCTGCGCGCGCAGCCGCGGTACGTGGCGGCGCTGGGTCTCGCCGTGCTCGTCCGCGATGCGGAAGCCGACGATGCCGAGGTGCGGGTCGCTCGCGAACAGGTCCCGTACGCCGCGGAAGACGCCCTTGTCCACGAGCAGCCCGTCGTCGTCCAGCTCGATCACCACGTCCACGTCGCCGAACGCGCGCAGCCTGCGCAGGGCGACGTTGCGGCCGCCGGGGCAGCCGAGGTTGTCGGCCAGCTCGATCACCGTCAACTCGCCCGGCAGGCCGAAGAATTCGGGCAGCGGGGAGCCGTTGCCGACGATCACGACGCGGTCCGGGGGTACGTCCTGCGCGGCCACCGAAGCGAGCAGGGCGGCCACCTCGCGCGGGCGGTTGCCCATGGTCACGACGGCTACGCCGAGGCGGGGCGGGGGGAGTGGCATGACGCCTCCGGGCGAGTGGAGTGGGGCGGTTCCGGCTTGTTCGGGTGCGCGATGCTAGCCGTTCGCCCTGCCCCGGTCCGCCGCTGTCTTCGTGTTCGTGTCCAGGTCCACGCTGAGTGTCACCGTGCGCCGCCCGGCCGCCGCGCCCACGACCCGCCGCGACCGGACCAAGGTCCGCTGCCCGCGTGGGTGATTGGTGTACGTCTCGGGCTGCCCCCGAAACCGAGCGAAGGAGTCCCCGTGAGCGAGATGAACGACGACGTTCTGCCGGTCGAGCTGCTCGCCGACGCCGCCGTACGCGCCTTCGTCGCGGCGCTCAACACCCAGGACAGGAAGGCCTTCCAGGATGCACTCGCGCCCGGCGCGACCATGTCGGACGACGGTACGGAGCGGGATCTCGGTGACTGGACCGAGCGGGAGATCTTCTCCTCCAACGGTCACATGGACGTCGAGACGCAGTCGGACGACGGGCTCACCCTCACCGCCCGCTACCGCAACGACACCTATGGCGAGATGCGTACGCGCTGGCAGTTCACCGTCGAGGGCGGGAAGGTCGCCCGGTTCGAGACGGGGCAGGCATAGGAGTTCTCAGGATTCTCATCTTCCCTTTCATGCCTAGTAGTTGACGAGTTGTCAGTTCTGTGGGTTCCTCTCCTTGTCGGTTATATCGCCGCCCCGATATATCTGCCCGCGGTGCGTGGGGGAGGGAGAGGGCCCATGGCTCGCCGTACGCAAGAGCCGCGCCGTACGCAAGCACCGCGCCGTACGCAGGAACAGCGCAAGGTCGAGACGCGGGCCCGGCTCATCGACGCCGCCGCCGAGCTCTTCGCCACCAAGGGGTTCCACGCCGTGTCCGCCGAGGCCGTCGCCGGGGCGGCCGGGCGTACCACCGGGGCCCTCTACAGCCACTTCGGCGGCAAGGAAGGGCTGTTGCTCGCCCTCCTGGAGGTGTGGAAGGGCCGCACCGCCGACCGCCTCGCGGCCGACCTCGCCGCCGACCCCGACCCGCAGGCGCACGCCGCCGCGATGTGGCGCAGCGTCACCCGCCCCGACGCCGACCGCGGCGACTCCTGGCTGCTGCTCGAACTGGAGCTGTGGCTGCACGGCGCGCGCGACGCCCAGGTCGGCTCCCCGCTCGCCCGCCGGTACGCGGAGATCCGCCGCGAGCTGGGGGAGGGCCTCGCCGACTGGGCCGCGGCCACCGGCCGGACCCTGTCCCGCTCGCCGGACGAGACCGGCGCCCTCGTGCTCGGCGTGCTCCTCGGCTGTGCCCTGCAGCACCGGCTCGACCCGGCGGCCGTGCCCGAACGGCTTGTCGTGGAGGCCGTTTCGGGTGTGCTCGGAGCCCGATCCGATCCGTACACCCCGGGACCGTAGACCCCTCGACCGGACAGTCGACTCCGAAGGGATCCTCGATATGACCCCCGCCACCCCCAGCACCCCGACGACCCCCGCCACCCCCATCGACCTCCTCGAAGACACCTGGGCCCGGGGCGTGCCGCACGAGCAGTTCGCGTGGCTGCGGCGCGAGGATCCGGTGCACTGGCACGAGATACCGGGCGGCCGTGACGCCGGATTCTTCGCCGTCACCCGGCACGAGGACGTCGTCGCGCTCAGCCGGGACCCGGAGCTGTGGTCCGTCGAGCGCGGCTCGTTCTTCGTACGGGACCAGCCGCCCGAGGCGCTTGAGAGCCTCGCGCTCACCCTCGTCGGGATGGATCCGCCGAAGCACAGCCGCTACCGGCGGCTCGTCAACGCCGCGTTCGCGCCGCGGATGATCCGCAAGCTGACCGAGGACATCGAGCGGCGGGCCGGAGTCCTCGCCGACCGGGTCACCGAACTGAGCGAACAGGGCGGCGGCGGGGTCGAGTTCGTGGAGGAGCTGGCCGCGCGGCTTCCGCTGCAGGTGATCTGCGAGATGGTCGGCATCCCGGCCGCCGACGAGGACAAGATCTTCGACTGGTCCAACCGCATGGTCGGCTTCCAGGACCCGGACTTCTCCACCAGCGAGGAGGACGGGCAGATCGCCGCCGCCGAGATCTACGGGTACTGCGACGAGCTCGCCGCCGCCCGTCTGAAGGAGCCGCGGGATGATGTGATCAGTGCTCTCGTGCACGGCGAGGTCGACGGGGAGCGGCTCTCGGCGCACGAGATCGACATGTTCTTCGTGACGCTCTGCGTGGCCGGCAACGAGACCACCCGCAACCTCCTCGCCGGCACGCTCCTCACCCTCGCCGAGCATCCCGAGGCGCGGGCCGAGCTGGTCGCGGGCATCGACGACGACGCGCTGTGGGCCACCGCCACCGAGGAGTTCCTGCGCTGGAACGGCTCGATCCACAACTTCCGGCGCACCGCGACCCGTGACACGGAGATCCGCGGCGTGCCGGTCCGGGAGGGCCAGAAGGCGGTCCTCTACTACACCTCGGCCAACCGCGACGAGGCCGTCTTCGCCGACCCGGACGTGCTCGACCTGCGCCGCACCCCCAACGACCACCTGGCGTTCGGCGGCGGCGGTCCGCACTACTGCCTGGGCTCGGGCCTCGCCCGCACCGAGATCAAGTCCCTCGTACGGGCGTTGCTGCGCCGCTTTCCGCAGGTCGAGCTGACGGGCGAGCCGCGGCGGATGCGGTCGGATTTCATCAACGGGATCAAGTACCTCCCGGTTCGCTTCAGTTGAGGCTCGGGCCGCGGCCGCGTCTGCCTGATTCGGTTCGTCGGCGGCTGCGGCCCGGTGGGGGCTGGTCGCGCAGTTCCCCGCGCCCCTGAAGGCATGCGCTGCGCGCGGCCTTCCCCTCAACCCCGCCCGATGAACGGCATGTTCGTGGCCATCACAGTCGCGAACTGGACGTTCGCCTCAAGGGGCAGCTCCGCCATGTGCCGCACCGTGCGGGCCACGTCGGCGACGTCCATCACCGGCTCGGCGGCCAGCTCCCCGTTGGCCTGCAGGATGCCGCGCTGCATCTGCTCGGTCATGTCGGTCGCGGCGTTGCCGATGTCGATCTGGCTGGTGGCGATCCGGTACGGGCGGCCGTCCAGGGAGAGGGACTTCGTCAGGCCCGTCATGGCGTGCTTGGTGGTGGTGTACGCGATCGAGTGCGGGCGCGGCACCTGCGCGGAGATCGACCCGTTGTTGATGATCCGCCCGCCCTGCGGCGACTGGCCCTTCAGCTGCCGGAACGCGGCCTGGGCGCACAGGAACGCGCCGTTCAGGTTGGTGTCGACGACGTGCCGCCACGCCTCGTAGGACAGCTCGTCGAGGGGGACGCCGCCGGGGCCGAACGTGCCCGCGTTGTTGAAGAGCAGGTCGAGCCGGCCGAACCGCTCCACCGTGGCCGCGAACAGCGCCGCCACGTCGTCCTCGACGGCGACGTCGGTCCGTACGCACAACATGGCGTCGCCGCGCTCCGTCATGGCCGCCGTCTCCTGCAGGGCCGCCGGGCGTCGCCCGGCCAGCGCCAGGGACCAGCCGCCGGCCGCCAGTTCCAGGGCGACGGCCCGGCCGATGCCGGAGCCCGCGCCCGTCACGATCGCGATCTTCGTTTGCGCCTCGTTCATGGCCCCGCAGCGTACGGGACGCATGGCCATGCGGTACTCATCCGTCCGCCATACGACTGTTGTGTACGCGACAGGCCCAAGTCGTCGCGCCCCCGTCGAATGCCTCTGACAACAACCGTCAGGGGAGGGGCAGATGACGCTCGCAGCGCACGAAGCAGCCCAGCACGCGGCCCGGAACGCAGCTCAGCACGCAGCCCGGAACACCGCCCGGAACGCGGCCCGCCGCACCGAGGAACTCCGCGCGGCGGCACGGCACTTGGGCCGCCGCCGATTCCTCACCGTGACCGGCGCGGCCGCCGCCCTCGCCTTCGCCACCCACCTGCCCGGCACCGGCGCCGCGCACGCCGCAGAACTGGACGCACGCCGCATATCCGACGACCCGTTCGCCATGGGCGTGGCCTCCGGCGACCCGCAGCCCGGCAACGTCGTGCTCTGGACCCGCCTCGCCCCCGAGCCGTACGAGGCGGACGGCGGCCTGCCCGCGCAGCGCGTCACCGTGGAGTGGGAGCTCGCCCACGACGACCGCTTCGCCCGCATCGCCAGACGCGGCTCCGTCACCGCGCACCCCGAGTTCGGCCACTCCGTGCACGTCGAGATCGACGGCCTGGACGCCGGCCGCGTCTACTACTACCGCTTCCGCACCGGCAGTTGGGTCAGCCCGGTCGGCCGCACCCGCACCGCCCCGGCCCGCGCCGCCGAGCTCTCCGCCCTGAAGCTCGCCGCGGTCTCCTGCCAGGCGTACCACGACGGCTGGTTCACGGCGTACGGGCACCTCGCCCAGGACGACGTCGACCTGGTCCTGCACCTCGGGGACTACCTGTACGAGTACGCCGTGAACTCCGTCGGCGGCGCCCGCAACTACACCGACCGCGTGCTGCCCGCGCACTTCAACCGGGAGACGGTCACGCTCGACGACTACCGGATGCGCTACGGCCTCTACAAGTCCGACCCCGACCTGAGGGCCGCGCACGCCGCGCACCCCTTCCTCGTCACCTGGGACGACCACGAGACCGAGAACAACTACGCGGACGACATCCCGGAGAACTCCGTACCGCCCGAGGAGTTCCTGATCCGCCGGGCCGCCTCGTACCGCGCGTACTGGGAGAACCAGCCGCTGCGCAGCCCGCAGCAGCCGGACGGGCCCGACATGCAGCTCTACCGGCGGCTGCACTGGGGCCGCCTTGCCCAGTTCGACATCCTCGACACCCGCCAGTACCGCTCCGACCAGGCGTACGGCGACAAGGCGCACCCCGCGGGGCCCGAGACGGACGACCCGAAGCGCAGCATCACCGGGGCCACGCAGGAGCGCTGGCTGCTCGACGGGTGGCGGCAGTCGCAGGCGCTCTGGAACCTGGTGCCGCAGCAAGTCGTCGTGTCCCAGCGGGCGTTCGACCTCACGGACACGCCCAAGCTGTCCATGGACGCCTGGGACGGCTACCGCGCATCCCGCGCCCGGGTGCTCGACGGGGCGCGCGCGGCCGGGATCGACAACCTGATGGTGCTCACCGGCGACGTGCACCGCGGCTACGCCTTCGACATCAAGCAGGACTTCGACGACCCGGACTCCAAGACGCTCGGCGCGGAGATCGTCGCGACCTCCATCGCCAGCGGCAAGGACGGCGAGGAGAAGCCCGCCACCTGGGACACGTACATGCAGGCCAACCCGCACCTGAAGTTCTTCAACGGGCGGCGCGGGTATGTGACGGTCGCCCTCGGCACGGACTCGGCGCGGGCCGACTTCAAGACGGTCTCCGCGGTGACGACGCCGGGCGCCCCGATCTCCACGGCGGCGTCGTTCGTGACGGAGGCGGGGAACCCGGGGCTGAAGCCGGCGTGACTCCCGTACGGGAAAGGTGAGTTCACTCCCCGGGATAGCGGACGCCGACCTGCTCCCGTACGGCGTCGAGCGTCCGCATCACGGCGAGGGTGCCGTCGAGGGGGACCAGCGGGGACTCCTGCTCGCCCGCGCGCAGGCAGCGGATCACCTCGGCCGCCTCGTGCCGGAGGGAGTCCCGCGGGCCCTCGCCGGTGAACTCCTCGGGCTCGCGGCCCGGCCGGTGCAGCACGAAGCGGTCCGGATGGAAGAACCCGTCGGGGATGTCGATACGGCCCCGGGAGCCCGTCACGGACGCGGTGACCGGGGTCGCCGCGTCGATGGAGCAGTGCACCAGAGCGTGAGCACCGCTCTCCCAGGAGAGCAGTGCTCCCGTACGGAGATCGACGCTCTCCTCCGAGAGCACTGCTCTCGCCGTGATGGCCGAGGGCTCCCCGAGCAGCAGCTGCGCGAACGACACCGGGTACACCCCGAGGTCGAGCAGCGCGCCCCCGCCCTGCTTCGGATCGCGCAGCCGGTGGGACGGTTCGAAAGGGCCCGCGAGCCCGAAGTCGGCCTGGATCGTGCGGACTTCGCCGATCGCCCCGTCCGCGACCAGCTCCCGCAGGCGCCGGATCAGCGGATGGCAGTACATCCACATGGCCTCCATCAGGAAGCTCCCGCGCGCCCGCGCCAGGCACACCAGCTCCTCGGCCTCCCGCGCGTTCAGCGTGAACGCCTTCTCGCACAGCACCGCGCGCCCCGCCTCCAGGCAGAGCCCGGCGGCCTCGCGGTGCGCGGAGTGCGGCGTCGCCACGTACACCACGTCGACGTCCTCGTCCGCCGCGAGCGAGGCCCAGTCCCCGTACGCCCGCTCGATCCCGAAGCGGTCCGCGAACGCCTGCGCGCCCGCCCGCGTACGCGAGGCGACCGCCACCACCTCCGCGTCCGACTCCATGCCGACCAGTTCCGCAGTGAATCGCTCGGCGATCCAGCCGGTCGCGAGCACTCCCCACCGCACACGCCCCATCCGGTGCCTCCCCTGGCCGAGCGTCCGGTCCCGGCCGGACCGGCCGAGACCGGTCGGCCGAGCTGAGAGCATAGGCAGCCGAGGCAACTATGGGGAGGGGTTGAGGTACGTGACGGCTGTGGACCGACGTTCGGCAGGGCGCAGGGAGCCGACGGCGGAGGGCGCGCCCGACCCCGGCAAGGCCGCGGCGCGGCGCACCGGACTCCTCACCACGTTCCTGCTCGGCGGCCTCACCGCGGTGCCGCCGCTGTCCATGGACATGTACCTGCCGGCGCTCCCCGAGGTCACCGACGCGCTGTCCGCGCCGGCCGCCACCGTGCAGCTGACGCTCACCGCCTGCCTCGCCGGGATGGCGCTCGGGCAGCTCGTGGTCGGGCCGATGAGCGACCGCTGGGGGCGGCGCCGCCCGCTCCTCGGCGGCATGCTCGTCTACATAGTGGCCACGGCCATCTGCGCCGTCGCGCCCGGCGTCGAACTCCTCGTCGCCTTCCGCCTGTTGCAGGGCCTCGCCGGGGCCGCGGGCATCGTCATAGCCCGCGCCGTCGTGCGCGACCTGTACGACGGCGTGGACATGGCCCGGTTCTTCTCCACCCTGATGCTGATCTCCGGGGTCGCCCCGATCGTCGCGCCGCTCGTCGGCGGCCAGGTGCTGCGCTTCACCGACTGGCGCGGCATCTTCGTCGTCCTCACCGCCATCGGCATCGCGCTCACCGCCCTCGTCTGGCGCCGCCTGCCCGAGACCCTCACCCCGGAACGCCGCCAGTCCGGCGGGGGCGGCGAGGCGCTGCGGACCATGCGGGGGCTGCTCGGCGACCGGATCTTCGCCGGGTACACGTTCGCCGGCGGCTTCGCCTTCGCCGCCCTCTTCGCGTACATCTCGGCCTCCCCGTTCGTGGTCCAGGAGATCTACGGGGCATCCCCGCAGACCTTCTCGCTGCTCTTCGGGGTCAACTCGGTCGGCCTGATCCTCGTCGGCCAGATCAACGGCAAGATCCTCGTCGGCCGGGTCCGGCTCGACCGGGTCCTCGGCGTCGGCCTCGCCGTGATCACTCTCGCGGCGGGTGCGCTGCTCCTCCTCACGACCGGGGTGTTCGGCGACGCCCGGGAGGTCGGCCTGGTCCCGGTCGCCGCGGGCCTCTTCGTGCTGATGTCCGCGATGGGCATCACCCTGCCCAACACCAACGCCCTCGCCCTGCTGCGCACCCCGCACGCCGCGGGCTCCGCCTCCGCGCTGCTCGGCACCTCCTCGTTCCTCGTCGGCGCGGTCGCCTCGCCGCTCGTCGGCATCGCGGGCGAGCACACCGCCGTACCGATGGCCGTGGTCCAGCTGTCCTGCGCGCTGCTCGCCGTCGCCTGCTTCCTCGCCCTGTGCCGGCCGTGGACGACCCGCAACGAGCCTGGTGGTACGGAGGGGGCCGCACGTACGGAGGAGACTGGCCGTATGGAGGACACGGGCCGCACGGAGGACACGGGCCGCACGGAGGGGGCGGGACACTGACCTCGCCACGGCTGCGCAGCGGCCCGCCCGAGCGGGCCGGACTCGACCCCGGGCAGCTGCGGCTGCTCGTCGACGGCGTGCGCGCGCTGCCCGGCACGTGGTGCGCGGGCGCGGTCGCGGTCGCCGGACGCGGACCCGTCGTCGCCGTCGAGGAGGCGGCCGGCTGGGCGGTCCGGTACGCCGCCGAGGGCGCGGAACTGCCCGAGCACCGGCGCGTCCCCATGACCCTCGGCACGCCCTTCGACCTGGCCTCGCTCACCAAGCTCTTCACCGCCGTCGCCGCCGTCCAGCAGATCGAGCGCGGCACCCTCGGCATCGACGCCAGGATCGCGGCGTACGCCCCCGAGCTCACCGCGGCCGCCGACCACGGCATCACCGTGCGCCACCTGCTCACCCACACCTCGGGCCTGCGCCCCGAACTCCCGCTGTACGACTGCCCGGACGGGCCCGCGATGCTCGCCGCGCTGCGCGCCGAGGAACCGATCGCCGAGCCCGGCGGGGCGTACCTCTACTCCGACCTGAACATGCTGCTGCTCCAGCAGGTCCTGGAGCGCCTCACCCGGCGCCGCCTCGACCGGCTGATCCGCGAGGGCGTCACCCGGCCCCTCGGCATGCGCGCCACCGGCTTCGGGCCCTGCCCGTCCGCCGCCGCCACCGAGGACCAGCGCCGGCCTCGCGCGAAGCTGGACCGGGGGATGGTGCGGGGGGTGGTGCACGACGAGAACGCGTACGCGCTCGGGGGTGTCGCCGGGCACGCGGGGCTCTTCTCCGCCGCGCGCGACCTGGCGGTGTTCTGCCGCACGCTGCTCGGGGGCGGTGCGTACGGGACGGCGCGCATCCTCGGGCCCGACTTCGTGGAGCTGCTGCTCCGCCCGCCGGGGCTGGGGTTTCTGGTCGACCAGGCGTGGTTCATGGGGGAGTTGGCGGGGCGCGGGGCTGCGGGGCACACGGGGTTCACGGGGACGTCCCTGGTCCTCGACCGGGCCACGGACACGTTCCTGGTGCTGCTCGCGAACACGGTTCATCCGGTCCGGCGGGCGCCGGCCAACGGCCCGCGGTCGGCCGCGGCGACCCGCCTGGCAAGAGCGGTCACGGGCCCGCCCCCACGCTGACCTCTCCCCACCCCGCCCCTTCCCGAAAGCTTGCAGCAGCTTCGGGGCTGCGCCCCGGACCCCGCTGCTCGTTCGTCTGCTGCGCCGTCGTGGCTGGTCGCGCCCACGCGGCGGAGCCGCAAGTGTCACAGCCCCGCGCCCCTGTCGGGGCCCGTATCACCGACCCAATTCAGCCCCTCCGGCGTTTGAGGAGCGGGGGTCCGGGGGCTGGCCCCCGAAGCGCCGCAGGCTTTCGGGAAGGGGCGGGGTGGGGAGAAAATCCGCCCGGAGGGCGAGGGGCGCGCCGCAGGTACGATTCCCCAGGTGAACGCCCCCACCCCCACCCCCGCCGAAGCACTGCGCACCGCACTCGCGGGCCTGCTCGACGGGCTGCCGCCCAAGCAGGCCACGCAGGCCGTGGACCGCCTGATCGCCAACTACCGGGGCCGCACCCCGACCGACGCCCCCGTGCTGCGGGACCGCTCGGACGTCGCGGCCTACGCGGCGTACCGGATGCCCGCCACGTTCGAGGCCGTGCGGTCCGCCCTCGACGCCTTCGCGGCCGCGGCCCCCGAGGGCTGGGCCCCGGGCAGCCATGTCGACATCGGCGGCGGTACGGGAGCGGCCACCTGGGCGGTCAGCGCGACCTGGCCGACGGAGCGGCCCGTCACCGTCCTCGACTGGGCCGAGCCCGCCCTCGCCCTGGGGCGTGAACTGGCCGAGTCCAACCCCCTGTTGAGCGCCGCGCGCTGGCAGCGCTCTCGTATCGGAGCAGCGCTCACCGTCGAGAGCACCGCTCTCGTCACGATCTCGTACGTGCTCGGCGAGCTGACCGAGGCCGACCGCGGCTCGGTCGTCGAGGCCGCCGCCGACGCCGGCGAGACCGTCGTGATCATCGAGCCCGGCACCCCCGACGGCTACGCCCGCGTCATCGAGGCCAGGGACCGCCTGATCGCCGCGGGGATGCGCATCGCCGCCCCCTGCCCGCACAGCGCGGCCTGCCCCATCGAGCCCGGCAAGGACTGGTGCCACTTCTCGTCCCGCGTCAGCCGCTCCTCCCTGCACCGCAAGGTCAAGGGCGGCTCGCTCGCGTACGAGGACGAGAAGTTCAGCTATGTCGCCGCCACCCGCCTGCCGGCCGTCCCCGCGCAGGGCCGGATCGTCCGCAAGCCCCAGATCCGCAAGGGCCAGGTGCTGCTCGACCTCTGCGAGCCGGAGGGCGCGCTGGCCCGCTCCACGGTGACCAAGCGCCAAGGCGTCCGCTACAAGGCGGCCCGGGACGCGGAGTGGGGCGACGCCTGGCCGCCCGCGGAGCAGAGCGCAGGCTCAACCGACTAGCAACGCAGCTCCTGCGTACAGCACTTGACGCTGCCGCCGCCCTTGAGCAGCTCGCCCAGGTCCATCCCGATCGGCTCGAAGCCGCGCTGCCTGAGCGGTTCGAAGAGGCCCACCGCGGCCTGCGGCAGCAGCACGTGCAGGCCGTCCGAGACCGCGTTCAGGCCGAACGCCGCGGCGTCCGGCCGCTCGGCGATCAGCGCGTCGGGGAAGAGCCGGCGCAGCACGGCCCGGCTGCCGGGCGAGAACGCGCCGGGGTAGTACGCCACCTCGTCCGCCGCGTCGTCGAGGACCGCGAGCGCGGTGTCGAGGTGGTAGTAGCGCGGGTCGACCAGGTCGAGCCCGATCACCGGCCGCCCGAAGAACTCCTGGGCCTCGCCGTGCGACAGCGGGCTGGCCCGGAAGCCGCGCCCGGCGAGCACGTACGAGGCGGTGACGGCGAAGTCGCCCTCGCCCTCGTTGATGTGCACCGGCTCGCACAACTCGCCCTCGGGGAAGCCGTGTTCACGGAACCAGTCGAGGTGCGCGGCGGCCTCGGGAGCGCGCTCGGCATGGGCGAAGCGCGCACCGAGCACCCGGCCGTCGATCACCGTCGCGCCGTTCGCGGCGAAGACCATGTCGGGCAGGTCGGGGCGGGGGGTGAGCTCCTCGACGGTGTGGCCGAGCGAGCGGTAGCGCTCCCTCAGGTCCTCCCACTGCGCGACGGCCAGGGACACGTCGACGGGCTTGCGGGGGTCCATCCACGGATTGATGGAGTACGAGACCTCGAAGTGCGCGGGTGAGCACATCAGGTAGCGCCGGGGTGTGGCGTGACGAGGCAATGAGGGCTCCTCACGGTGGTCGTTGCGGCCGGGGTTCGGCCGCTCGGATGCTGCCCATGGTCCGCTGCGGACAGCCCTCCCGCGCGGTGGCGAACGGGTTGTTCTCCGGCTGTGCCGCACGCGTTCACACCGAATCGAGACGATACGTATCGACTCATCCCGCTGCTACATTCGCCCCATGGCGACCAAGACAGCACCCGACGCATCGCGGCGCAGCGAGCGCTCCCGCCGCGCCATCTACGACGCCGCCCTCGCCCTCATCGGCGAGGTCGGATACGCCAGGACCACCATCGAGGGCATCGCCGCCCGCGCCGGAGTCGGCAAGCAGACGATCTACCGCTGGTGGTCGTCGAAGGCGGAAGTGCTGCTCGAAGCCTTCGTCGACCTCGGCGAGCGCAACATGGCCGCCGCCGCGGAGGCCTCCGGCGTCGACCCGGCCGAGGCCCGCGCCCTGCCCGACACCGGGGACCTCGCGGCCGACCTGAAGAACGTGCTGCGCGCCACCGTCGACGAGCTCAACGACCCCGGCTTCGAGATCCCGTACCGCGCGCTCGCCGCCGAGGGGATCATCGACCGCGACCTCAGCGCCCGTGTCGTCGAGCAGCTCCTCGAACCCGGACTGCAGCTGTACGTGGCCCGGCTGCGCGCCGCCCAGGAGACCGGCGAGCTGCGCGCCGACCTCGACCCGCGGATCGCCCTCGAACTCTTCCTCTCGCCGATCGCGCAACGCTGGCTGCAGGGCACCGGCGAGCTCTCGCACGCGTACGCGGACACCCTCGTCGAGTACGCGCTCGGCGGCCTCGCCCCGCGCTGAGCCGACCCGCGCTGAGCCGACCCGGTCTGAGCCGACCCGGTCTGAGCCGACCCGGTCTGAGCCGACCCGGTCTGAGCCGACCCGGTCTGAGCCGACCCGGTCTGAGCCGACCCGGTCTGAGTCGATCTGCGCTGAGCCGACCTGGGCCGTGCGACGCCCGAGCTCACTCCTCGCTGAGCGGGCGCGCGCGGGCGGGCCCCTTCATCGGCGTGCGGGTGAGGAGCCCCGGCGCGTTGGTGATCACCCCGTCGCAGCCGAGGCGCAGCACCCGGTCCCGCTGCCGCGTCGAGTTCACGGTGTGCGCCCACACGTGCGGGATGCCCGAGTCGACCGCCCGTACCAGGTCCTGGTCGCGGGCCTTGTAGTCCACGTCCAGGACGTCGACGAACGCACGCCACTCGTGCGGCTTGTCGTGCCTCATCTGCTCGGCGCTGCGCCAGAGTTGGGCGCGCAGGCCGAGCTCGTGGGCGCGCTCGGCGACCGCCGGCCAGTTCGAGTTGACCAGGACGGAGCGGGTCAGGCCGCGCTTGTGCAGCATCCGGGAGAGCGGGACCAGGCCGTCCTTGTCCTTGACCTCCAGGAGCAGCACCGTCCGCCCGCCGAACCGGTCAAGCACCTCGGCCACCGTCGGCGGGCGCTCGGGCCGCCAGGCCTTCCCCAGCGAGGGCCGCGGCACCAGGCGTACGTCGCGCCACTGCTTGGCCGTGAGCGCGCGGACCGGGCCCTTCCGGTCGGTCGTACGGTCCAGGGTCGCGTCGTGCATGGCGACGAGCGTGCCGTCGCGCAGCACCCTGGTGTCCACGTCGAGCACCTGGGCCGTGCCCCGCTCGAACGCCGCCATAAGCCCGGACATGCTGTTCTCGGGGACTTCGAGGGCGCCGCCGCGATGCGCGGTGTACGTGATGCGGGGGAGCGCGTCGACGGTGAGCGGACCGCCGCCGCTCCACTCCAGGGGAGCGGCCGGGCCGGTCGACGTCACGCCGGTCAGGTTTCCTGCCAGGGCAAGGGCGGTGATGACAGCGGGTGCAGCCATGGTGACCATGTCGCCAAGGTAGGCAGATATGTCCGGACTCGCCCGTCATCGACACCCAAGGCCTCGCATCGCCCCCGGTACCCCGGATGAGGAGTGCGGCCACCCGGGGCGCAGGATGGTGGCACCATGGACGGACGGGACGAAGCAAGGTGAGGGGATAGATGGGCGCGGAGTTCGGCCGTCGCACCGGCGGACAGAGCAGGTTTTCCCAGTGGTTGCGCTCCCGCCGCCCCAAGGACGCGGGCGAGGACGAGAGCGCCGACCGCCAGGCGCTGCTCCTCGCCGCCGCCGCGGCGGGCCTGCCGCTCGCCCCGGCCGCACACCCGGCCGGGTACCGCTGCTCCTGCGACCGCATCGGCTGCCCCACCCCCGCCCGGCACCCGATCTCCTTCGCCTGGCAGACCCAGTCGACCACCGACCGCGCCCAGATCGAGCGCTGGGCCACGCACCAGCCGGAGGCCAACTTCATCACGGCCACCGGCATGGTCCACGACGTCCTGGACGTACCGGTGGAAGCCGGCCGCAGCGCTCTGGAGCGGCTGCTCGCCGAAGGCGTCGAGGTCGGCCCCGTCGCGGAGTCCGGCGGGGACCGGATGATGTTCTTCACCGCGACCCGGGGCACCCCCGAGGACGAGGACGAGTGGTGGCCGTGTGAGCTGGACTGCCACCCCGAGACGATGGACGAGCACCCCGGCCTGCGTTGGCACTGCCGGGGTTCGTACGTTCTGGTGCCGCCCGCGCGCCTGCCGGGGGAGCTCGACGTCCACTGGGTGCGCGGCCCCGAGCATCCGCTGCCCGAGCCGCTGACTCTGCTCGAAGCCCTCACCGACGCCATCGCGCAGCACGCGGGATCGGAACCGGAGAGCGCGGCCTGGCCGCTGCGCGGCTGAGCACACCCGGCCCGACCGCCAGGACCGCGAGACCGCACACGAAGGCGCCCGGAGGCTCGGCCTCCGGGCGCCTTCGCGTCGTTTGAAGTCCGGTGAAGTCCGGGTCACTCGCCCTTGGCGCCCGTGAGCCCCTGCACTCGGTTCAGTACCTGGACCAGCGAGTTGGTGCCGCCCTTCGGCGGTACGAGGGCGGCCTGGCCGGCCACGGACTCCAGCGTCACCGCACCCTTCGCGTCGCCCCTCATCAGGGCGCGCACGTCCGCGGGGATGCGCAGGTTCAGGCCCTCGGCCGCGGTGCGCTTCTCGAAGTGCCGGGTGGAGAAGAACACAAGGGCCCCGCCGTTCTCGGTGCGCAGCCCGACCGGGGCGAAGTCGCCGGAGTTCTGCGGCTCGTCGATGTACTGCGTGACCAGGCCGAGGCGCTCGGCTTCCCGCTCGCGCTTCTCCCGCCAGCCCGAGGTGTGCGTGCCCTCCTCGAAGGTCTCGCCGCCGTCCTTCAGATAGGAGGCGTACTCCTTGCTCAGGTTCTTCGGCGGGACGGTGAGCTTCGAGTCGTTCAGGGCGACCGGCTCGGCGAGCCCGTCCGCGTCCTTCTTGAACTTCGGGACCTGGCCGGGCTTCAGGAACGCCACGTACGACGCCTCCCACGGCAGGTCCATGCCGCCGCGGGTGAAGACGAGGACCCAGCGGAACTGGTCGTTGTTGTCCTTGTTGCTGCCGGAGTCCGCGACGAACCAGCGCGGCCAGCCGGCCTGCTTCGGGATGGTGAACTTCGTGTCGTCGAACTTCAGCGGCGTCGGCGCCGGCCCCTCGGAGCCGTTCTTCTTGCGCTCCGCGCGCACCTTGAGGTCCGCCTGGTTGATCGCGCCGAACGGCCCGGTGAGGTATTTCGCGTCCTTCGCCGGGTCGGCCTCGGCCTCCGCCGCGTTGTACGCCTTCGTGAAGTCCTTCAGGGCACGGGCGGCCTCAGCCTTCGTGGCCGCCGGGACGATCTCCCGCTCCCCGTGCACCGTCACGCACCCGCTCGCCGTCACGGCCAGCACCGTCACCGCCGCTGCCGCCGCGGCCGGCCGACCCACCTTGCGCAGCCTGCTCATCGCTTGCTTTTCGCTCCGCTCCAACTGCCGCCACTGACGGTCGGAACCCTACCGGGGCCAGGAACACCACGAGCGTCGGGATCAGATACAGAGCCCACACCGTGACCTGGACGACCGTCGGGTCCGGCTGGAAGTTGAAGACGCCCTTGAGGAGCGTCCCGTACCAACTGTCCGGCGGGATCGCCGCGCTGACGTCGAAGGCCTTGCTCGCCAGGCCCGGCAGGAAGCGCGCCTCCTGCAGATCGTGGAAGCCGTACGCGAGGACGCCCGCGGCGACCACGATCAGCATGCCGCCGGTCCACGTGAAGAACTTCGCCAGGTTGATGCGCAGGGCACCCCGGTAGAACAGCCAGCCCATCGCGACCGCCGTGAGCAGCCCGAGCAGCGCGCCCGCGAGCGGCCGCCAGCCGTCGTCGGCCGCGTCCACGGAGCGCCACACGAACAGCGAGGTCTCGATGCCCTCCCGGCCCACCGCGAGGAACGCCGTGGCGACCAGGGCGCCCGTGCCCATCGTCAGGGCGGCGTCCAGCTTGCCGTGCAGCTCGGCCTTGAGGTGCCGGGCGGTGCGCCGCATCCAGAACACCATCCAGGTCACCAGGCCCACCGCGACGAGGGACAGGCTGCCGCCGATCAACTCCTGTGCCCCGAAGGTGAGTTGCTGCGTACCGAACTGCAGGGCCGCGCCGAAGGCCAGGCTGACGCCGACCGCGACGCCCACGCCCAGCCAGATCGGCCGGAGCGCGGCGCGGTTGCCGGTCTTCACCAGGTACGCGACGAGGATGCAGACCACGAGTGAGGCCTCCAGGCCCTCCCGCAGTCCGATCAAGAAGTTGGCGAACACGCCTCAAACCTTTCCGGTGAACAGGTCGCGGCCCCACCAGGAGCCCTGGTCCGCCACCCCGGGCGGGATCGCGAAGACGGCCGAACCGACGTGCTGGATGTACTCGTTGAGCACGTCGGACTCCGCGAGCCGCCGCTGCACGGGCACGAACGCGTCGCGCACGTCACGCTGGTACGCCAGGAAGAACAGGCCCGCGTCAAGGCGTCCGAGGCCGTCGGTGCCGTCGGTGAACGAGTAGCCGCGGCGCAGCATCCGCGCCCCGCCGTTGCTGTCCGGGTGCGCGAGGCGGACGTGCGCCACCTCCGGCATGGCCCGCAGATCCGGCTCGTCCCGCTCGCGCTTCTTGCCGTACGGGGCGCCCTCGCCCTTGGTGCGACCGAAGATGTCCTCCTGCTCCTTGAGCGAGGTCCGGTCCCAGGTCTCGATGTTCATGCGGATGCGGCGGGCCACCAGATAGGTGCCGCCCGCCATCCAGTCCGGCCCGTCCGCCTCGCTCACCCACACGTGCTCGTCCAGGGCGGCGGTGTCGGTGCCGGCGATGTTCCGGGTGCCGTCCTTGAAGCCCATCATGTTGCGCGGGGTCTGCGCGTCCGGCGTCGTCGAGGAGGTCTTGCCGAAGCCGAGCTGCGACCAGCGCACCGCGACCGTGCCCATGCCGATCCGCGCCAGGTTGCGGATCGCGTGCACCGCGACCTGCGGGTCGTCCGCGCAGGCCTGTACGCACAGGTCGCCGCCGCTGCGCGCCTTGTCCAGGTTGTCGCCGCGGAACTTCGGCAGGTCGACCAGGGCCTCGGGCCGCCGCTCGCGCAGCCCGAACCGCTCGTCGAAGAGCGAGGGCCCGACGCCGAAGGTCAGGGTCAGACGGGACGGCTTGAGGCCGAGCGCCTCGCCGGTGTCGTCCGGCGGGGCCTCCGGGATACCGCCGTACGCGCCCTCGCCGACGGGGCGGCCCGCGGTGAGCAGCGCCGCCGCCGCACTCCACTCCTCCAGGAGCGCGGCGAGTTCGGCCCGGTCGTCGGTCTTCACGTCGAACGCGGCGAAGTGCAGCCGGTCCTGCACCGCGGTGGCGATGCCCGCCTGGTGCCGCCCGCGGAAAGGCACCGCGGCCCCCGCCTGCGCCGCCGGCTCGCCGCCCGGACCGCCCTGCGCCACGGCCATCGCGCCCGCGCCCGCGGCGGCGCCGACGGCGAGGCCCGCGCCGCCGAGGGCGAGCAGCGAACGCCGCGAGGGCGCGGAGGTGTTCGTACGCTCCGTCATGACCGGACTCCCGACTCGCCTGTTCCCGGGCCTACTTGGCGACCACCGCGGCCGCGAGCTGCGACAGCGGCTCGGCCAGCGCGTTCACCGCGTCCGACAGTTCCTTGCGCTCGTCCTTGCCGACCTTGTCGTAGGACTCGAAGTCGTAGGACTTCTCGTCCTCGCGGTACTCGTCGAGCAGTTCGTTCAGAGCCGTGAACCGCCGGTCGAGCTGGGCGGTCAGCTGCGGGTCGTTCTTCGCGGCGACCTGCTTGAGCAGCGCGTACGACTTCTCCGCGCCCTCGACGTTGGCCTTGAAGTCGACCAGGTCGGTGTGCGAGTAGCGCTCCTCCTCGCCGGTGACCTTGCCGGTGGCGACCTCGTCGAGGAGCTCCTTGGCGCCGTTGGCCATCGAAGTGGGCGTGATCTCGGCCTCGTTGACCTTGTCCTGCCACTTCTCCAGGTCCTTGACCAGCAGGTCCGCGAGCTCCTTGTCGCGGCCGGTGATCTTCTCGTCCTTCCACAGCGAGCGCTCCAGACGGTGCCAGCCCGTCCAGTCCTTCTCCGGATCCTGACCGCCCGTCAGGCCGTCCTCGCGCAGGTCGACCTTGGGGTCGATGTCGCCGAAGGACTCGGCCACCGGCTCGGTGCGCTCCCAGCCGATCCGGGACGGCGCGTACGCCTTCTTCGCCGCCTCCAGGTCGCCGGCCTTCACGGCGTCGGCGAACTTCTTCGCCAGCGGCAGCGTCTCGTCGGCCTGCTCCTGCGCGTACGTGCGGTACGCGGCCACGGCGGCGTCCAGCTTCGGGTCGCGCGCGACCTCCTTGCCGCCGCCGGTCGCCTTCACCTTCTGCCGGATGCCCTCGCCGACCATGCCGGGCTTGCAGGCGATCTGGTACGAGCCCGCCTTGACCTCGGCGTTGACCTTCTGGCTTGTGCCGGGGCCGATGTTCTCGCGCTCGGTGACGATCCGGTCGTCCGGGTAGAGCACGTACACCTCGGTGACCTTGGAGCCGGTGTTCTCCACGTCGAGCACCACGTGCCCCGCCGGGAACTCCTTCTTCGACACCTTGCAGGAGTCGTCGCCCGCGGTGACCTTCACGACGTGGTCGCCGCCGGCACCGGCCTTGCTCTTCTCGGTGCAGCCCGTGGCCACGGCGGCGAGTGCCACTGCCGTGACGGAGGCGAGGGTGACGCGAACGGCGCGCATACGGGACTCCAGAGAGGGACGAGGGCCAGGTGAGGCGGACCTAACTTATCTGAGGCTTACCTCACTTCAAGTTGCCCGTCCAGTGATTCGACTCTCATCCGCGCTGGATGAGCGCGACCCGATAACGACCTGGTCATGAGGGGTTCAGAGGGCGGTCAAGGGCGGGTCAAAGGGGCCGTCGGACCACCGAATGCGGGGCGCCCGCCCGCTGATGCTTCAATGCCCGGATGACTTCGGCGACCGGCCGGCCCGGCCCCCTCGACCTCGATGTGCTCCGCGTCTTCTGTGGCCCCGACGGGCTCTGCGGCAACGCCCTCGGGGTCGTCCGCGACGGCGCCGCCGTGCCCGGCGAGGCGGCGCGGCAGGACCTCGCGCGCCGCCTCGGCCACAGCGAGACCGTGTTCGTCGACGATGACGAGCGCGGCGTGGTCGACATCTACACCCCCACCCTCCGCCTGCCCTTCGCCGGGCACCCCTGCGTCGGCACGGCCTGGCTCCTCGACCTGCCCGAACTCCACACGCCCGCCGGGGTGGTGACGGCACGTCAGGACGGCGAGTTCAGCTGGATCACGGCCCGCCCGGAGTGGGCCCCGGCGCGGGTGCTCCGGCAGTACGGCTCGGCCTCGGAAGTGGACGCCCTCGACGTACCGCCGCCCGGCGAGTGGGTGTACGCCTGGGCGTGGGAGGACGAGGCGGCCGGTCGCGTACGTGCGCGGGCGTTTCCCGGGCGTATCGATGAGCGCGGCGTCAGCCGCTCCGGTGGAGCCGGGGCTTGCACCGGGGGCATCGACGAGGACGAGGCGACGGGGGCGGCCGCGCTGCTCCTCACGGCCGCGCTCGGCCGCGCGCTCAACATTCGCCAGGGCGCGGGCAGTCAGATCCTCACGGCGCCCAACCCGGACGGGACGGTGGAGGTGGGCGGCCGCGTGCAGCTGGTCGGGCCCTGATTTTTCCCCTACCCGCCCCTTCCCGGCAGTGTCCGATGTGCGGCTGGCGCCGCGTGGCCTGCCGGACGGGCCTCCTCAAACGCCGGAGGGGCTGGTTTTTAGGGGCGCGGGGAACTGCGCGATCAGCCACGACGGCGCAGCAGTCGAAACACGGGCTCACGCGCTGAGCGGGAACTCGTCCCCAAGGGCCCGGAACACGGCAGTGTTCAACGCGAACGCCCGCTTGCACTCGTCCACGATCCGCATCTTCTCCAGCTCGTCCACCGGCACCCCGTCCAACAGCTCGCGATACCCCCGCTTGAACGCCGCCGGATTGCCGATCCCCTCGAAGACGTAGAACCGCACACCGTCGCCCTTGCGCGCGAAGCCCCACGTCCGCTCCGCCTTGTCGCGGATGATCTGGCCGCCGGAGAGGTCGCCGAGGTAGCGCGTGTAGTGATGCGCGACGAAGCCGCCGGGCCAGCTGCGGGCGCACTCGGCGACCCGGCCCGCGTACGCCCGCGTCGCGGGCAGCGGCTGCAGGTCCGCGCGCCAGTCCTCCGCCCCGCCGTGCAGATGTGCGAGGTCCCGCTCCAGCTCGGCCGTGCGCATCAGCTCGGGCTGTATGAACGGGCCCGCCACCGGGTCGTCCCGCAGGGCCTCGGCGCCGTCCTCAAGCGCGCGGTACACGAACCACAGCTGCTCCGTGTAGCGCGTGTACGCCTCCACGCCGAGCTTGCCGCCGAGCAGGTCGCTCATGAACGTCGAGGTCTCGGCCTCCGTGTGCGCCTCGTGGGACGCAGTGCGGATGACCGTCGAGAACGGCGTGACCGGCGTGGACGACGTGGACGGGCTGGACACGGGGGAACCTCCGATGCCGACGGGCTGTCGGTGAAGGAGTTCCCGACGAGCTGTCGGTAAAACGTGCGTGCGAAGAAAGAGGTTCCCGGAACCACTAAGGCAGCGTGAGGATGTCCGCCCCGGTGTCCGTCACCACGAGCGTGTGCTCGAACTGCGCGGTCCGCTTGCGGTCCTTGGTGACGACGGTCCAGCCGTCCTCCCACATGTCGTACTCGTGCGTGCCGAGCGTGAGCATCGGCTCGATCGTGAACGTCATGCCGGGCTGGATCACGGTCGTGGCGTGCGGGCTGTCGTAGTGCGGGACGATCAGGCCGGAGTGGAACGACGAGTTGATGCCGTGCCCCGTGAAGTCCCGCACGACCCCGTACCCGAAGCGCTTGGCGTACGACTCGATGACGCGGCCGATGATGTTGATCTGGCGGCCCGGCCTGACCGCCTTGATGGCTCGGGCGGTCGCCTCGCGCGTCCGCTCCACCAGGAGCTTCGACTCCTCGTCCACGTCACCGCAGAGGTACGTGGCGTTGTTGTCGCCGTGCACGCCGCCGATGTACGCCGTGACGTCCAGGTTCACGATGTCGCCGTCCTGCAGCACCGTGGAGTCCGGGATGCCGTGGCAGATGACCTCGTTGACCGAGGCGCACAGCGACTTCGGGAAGCCGCGGTAGCCGAGCGTGGACGGGTACGCGCCGTGGTCGCACATGAACTCGTGGGCCACCGCGTCCAGCTTGTCCGTGGTGACGCCCGGCTCGATGTGCTTGGCCGCCTCGGCCATGGCCTGCGCGGCGATACGGCCCGCGATCCGCATCAGCTCGACGGTCTCCGGGGTCTGCACCTCCGGGCCGGAGTACGGGGTCGGGGCGGGCTTGCCCACGTACTCGGGACGGCGGATGTTGCCGGGGACGGAACGGGTGGGAGAGAGCTCCCCTGGTACGAGCAGCGACTGGCCAGACATGCCAGTGAGTGTATCCAGCGCGATTGGGGCACGATGGCGGCGGAACGAACCTCGGGCAGACCCAAGAAGAGAGGGGTCCGTGATGGCCCTGTTCAAGAAGCGCACGGTCGGCAAGCCGGGGGAGTGGTACTACTGCCTCGAACACAAGAAGGTCGAGGAGGGGCCCGACTGTCCGGGCAAGGACCGCTTCGGCCCGTACGCCTCTCCCGAAGAGGCGGCGCACGCGATGCAGACCGCCCAGGAGCGGAACCTGGAGTGGGAGACCGACCCCCGCTGGCACGACGGCAAGGGCGAGCCCGACAACCCCGAGTGATCCCGACAACCCTGAGTGATCCCGCCGACCCCGAGTGATCCCACCGGAGCCTCACCAGCGGGCCGGCGGCGGCTCCGTCAGCTGATCCGCGAGCCGGGAGAGGCGGTCCCGGAAGGTGCGGCGTCCGCGCGGCGCCGGCGCGGGCAGGGAGTTCTCGCCGGCCGCCGCGCTCACCAGGTGCTGCACCGTGTCCAGGTCGAGCTCCGGCTCCTCGGGCACGGTCAGCGCCTCGTGCGCAAGCCGGTTCAGCTCGCGGTCGCCGGACTCCAGGGCGAGCACCGTCGCCCCCGCCCTGCGGGCGTCGTGCACCCGCTCCAGGAGGCCCCCGCCGGGGTCGTCGGGTGCGACCACGAGCAGCGTCTCGCCCCGCCGCGCCGCCTCGATCCGGCCGAGCCCCACCGACAGATGCGCCGGGTCGTCGGGGCGCACCTTGTGCCGTACGAGCGTCGGCCGCAGCTCCGGCGTCCCCGACCAGGCGGCCTCGTCGACGAGGTGCGCGGCCAGGTGCCACGGCTCGTACCCGGCGGTGCCCACGAGCAGCAGGCCGCCGCCGTGCGGCACCACCGAACCGCGCAGCGCCCCCGCGAAGCGGCGGGTGGCGCCCGGCCACTCCGTCCCGGCCAGCACTTCGCGCAGCAGCGCGACCCGTACGGCGTCCATAGCCCCGCATCCTGCCGCCCGCACCGCCCGGCCGTCCGGCGCTTTCCCCAACTCGGCGGCGCGGCTGCGTGGTTGGGGCCGGAGCTTCGCACACGGGTGTGAACTTCGTACGGACAGCGTCCACTACCGGCAAGTATCGTCGGCGTATGACTTCCCACGATGCTGCAGTTGCTGCTCAGGACGGTGCGCCCCCGGCTCCGGAGAAGGCGCAGGGCAAGGCTCCCGCCAAGGATCCCTGGGACCTTCCCGACGTGTCAGGGCTCGTCGTCGGCGTGCTCGGCGGCACCGGCGACCAGGGCCGGGGCCTCGCCTACCGCCTGGCCCGCGCCGGCCAGAAGGTCGTCATCGGCTCCCGCGCCGCCGAGCGCGCCAAGACCGCAGCCGACGAGCTCGGCCTCGGCGTCGAGGGCGCCGACAACGCCGAGTGCGCCCGCCGCTCCGACATCGTGATCGTCGCCGTGCCGTGGGACGGGCACGCCAAGACCCTGGAATCGCTGCGCGAGGAGCTCGCCGGCAAGCTCGTCGTGGACTGTGTGAACCCGCTGGGCTTCGACAAGAAGGGCGCGTACGCCCTCAAGCCCGAGGAGGGCAGCGCCGCCGAGCAGGCCGCCGCGCTGCTTCCGGACTCCCGCGTCACCGCCGCCTTCCACCACCTGTCGGCCGTGCTGCTCCAGGACGCGTCCATCGAGGAGATCGACACCGACGTGATGGTCCTCGGCGAGGCCCGCGCCGACACCGACCTCGTCCAGGCCCTCGCCGCCCGCATCCCCGGCATGCGCGGCGTCTTCGCCGGGCGGCTCCGCAACGCCCACCAGGTGGAGTCCCTCGTCGCCAACCTGATCTCCGTGAACCGGCGGTACAAGGCGCACGCGGGCCTGCGCGTCACCGACGTGTAGCCGCGGTACGGGGCCTGGCGGGGCATGGCATCGCCCATGGGGGACACTGGACGGCGTACGCATCGCGCGTACGAACCGCACGTATCCGGACAGGAGCCGAACCCCATGCCCCGCCTCGCTCTGTACGCCCTCGTCGTCTGCGTCCTCGCCGTCGTCGCGGCCGTGGTCGCCTTCGTCCAGGGCAGCCTGCTCGGCATCGTCTGGGTGCTGATCGCCGGGCTCTCGTCCAACATGACCTGGTACTACCTGCGCAAGGGCAAGGCCGAGAAGGCCGCCGCGGCCGAGGCCGCCGCCGTCAACGGCTGACGCAGACCGGGCTGTCCGCCTGCCAGAAGCGGTACAGGCTCTGCCCGCAGAACGACGCCGGCTCCCCGATGCCGAGGCCGCGCAGCAGGGCGTGGATCGCGTCGAAGAACGCGATGTTCACCGCCGGGATCCACAGCACCGCGAAGATCGCGAGCAGCCCGAACGGCGCGAACGGCTCCACCTGGCGGCGGATCTTCCGCGACAGCCACGGCTCGATCACCCCGTACCCGTCGAGACCCGGCACCGGCAGGAAGTTCAGCAGCGCCGCCGTGACCTGCAGCAGCGCCAGGAACGCGAGCGCGTACCGGAACGACAGGGGTACGCCGGACAGCGCGTCCAGCCAGAACGGCGCCGTGCAGACGATCGCGAACGCGACGTTGGTCAGCGGACCCACCGCCGAGATCAGGCTGTGCCGCCAGCGGCCCCGGATGCGGGCCCGCTCGATGAACACGGCGCCGCCGGGCAGCCCGATCCCGCCCATGATCACGAACACCACGGGCAGCACGATGCTCAGCAGGGCGTGCGTGTACTTCAGCGGGTTCAGCGTCAGATAGCCCTTCGCGCCGACCGAGATGTCCCCGCTGTGCAGGGCGGTGCGGGCGTGGGCGTACTCGTGCAGGCAGAGGGAGACGACCCAGGCGCCGGTGACGAACAGGAACACCGCGAGGCCCGTGTTCTCGGCGAAGCCGGTCCAGGTGGCCCAGCCTGCGGCGGTCGTCGCCGCGGCGATGGCGAGGAACACCGGGCTGATGCGGCGGTCGCTGCGTTTGATGGCGGTCGTCATACGGGCTCCCTGCGGGGGCTGGCTTCTGGGCGAGGTCGGCTCGGTCACGGTGAGATCGCCCTCCGGGCTCGTCCTCAAACGCCGGACAGGCTCATTCTTGCGACGCCCGCCTTTCGCCTGCCGCGCCGCCGTGGCCGCCCGCGCAGTTCCCCGCGCCCCTGTTCCGGGGGCTTCGCCCCGGGCCCCGGCTGTCGTTCGGCTGCTGCGCCGTCGTGGCCGCTCGCGCAGTTCCCCGCGCCCCTTTCGGGGGCCCAGCTTGCCTGATTCAGCCTCTCCGACGTTTGAGAGCGGGGGTTCCGGGGGCTGGCCCCCGGGGCTGACCGCAGGTCTTTCGGGAAGGGGCGGGGTGGGGAGAAAGGAGGGGGTCAGGCACCGCGTACCGCTGCGGCGACGTCGTGTGGGTGGTCCAGCATCAGGAGGTGGCCGGACTCCGGGGAGATGCGGTGGTCGGCGGCGAGGAGTGCGGCGAGGCGGCGCTGGCGGCGGAGCCAGCGGCGGTCGGCGCCCGCGGTGAGGACCGTGACCGGCAACCCCGCGGACAGCCCCGACTGCCGCCGCAGCACGGCGAGTTGAGCCGCGACGTCGAGGTAGGTGGCGTGCTCGGCGACCATCGCCCGCAGCGAGCGACTCGTACCGTAAGTGCGCCGCACCAGCTCGTACGGGGCGGGGTCGCCGCCGCCCGTGCGGGCCAGGAACACCGAGGCGCGGCGCAGCGCGGGCCCGAGGACGTACGGCAGGCCGGCGGCACCGAGCAGCGCCCCGCACAGGCGCGCGGCGCCGACGCGCAGGCCGGGCGAGGGGCGGGGCCTGGCCCGCTCCTCCACGCTGGAGTCGACGAGCACGAGGCGCGCGACGCGATCCGGGTGGCGGCGCGCGGCGGCCTCGCAGTGCAATCCGGCGAGGGAGTGGCCGACGAGGGTGGCGGGGCCGGGCAGCCCGCAGGCGTCGAGGACGTGCAGGATGCGGTCGGCCTCGGCGGCGAGCGTGGGCGCGGCGCGGGCCGGCCCGCTGAGCCCGAGCCCCGGCCGGTCGAAGCGGACGACGGTGCGGTACGGGGCGAGCAGCGCGGTCACGGCGTCCCAGTCGTACCAGGCCATGCCGAGCCCGGCCGAGAGCACGCAGACGGGGCCCGCGCCCTCGACGACCACGTGGTGCGGCACGCCGTCGATACGGACGAAGGTGTCGAGGGGGGCGCGGCAGGGACGGCAGGGGCGGCCGGGGCTCACCGCACCCACCCCTCGGCACGCCGGGCGAGCGCGTACGCGAGCAGGGCCAGCCAGCCGGCGATGAGCGCGACCTGGGCGCGCTGTCCGAGCCCGAGGAGCCAGGTGCCGTGGCCCGCCTGGAACGCCGCGACCGAGCTCAACGTCCAGAGCGTGACGGCCAGTTCGAGCCCGACGAGCCACGGGCCGAGGCGGGCGAGCGCCGGCAGGGTGCGGTGCCGGCGGGCGGCGGCGGTGAGGACGACCATGCCGATCAGCGCACCCGTCACGGCGAGGGAGCTGCTGATGGCGTGCGCGGTGTGGGTCGCGGGCACCAGGCCCGCCGTCTCGCGCGCCGCGCACTCCGGGTCGGCGGTGGGGGTGCAGCTCAGCGGGAGCCGCGAGTCGACCGCCGTGGCCGCGCCGAAGAGCAGCAGCCCGGCCCACCCCACCCGGAACCACGGCGTGTGCGGAGCCAGTCGGGCCAGGGACCAGGCCGCGCCCGCACAGACGAGGAGTCCGGCGACGAGGTCGGTGGCGCGGAAGAGGCCGCCGAGGGGTTCGCTCTCGGCGGCGAGTTCGCTGACGTATGTCCGTATCGGATCGAGTCCGGTGGCGAGGACGGCTTCGAGGGCCCAGGCGGTGTACGCGAGGGCCCCGAGGCCGAGCAGAGCGGCGGCGACCACCCGGGCAGCCCTCAGGGTGCGAATCCGTTCATGGCTGGACATGGTGGGATGAACCTTATGGGCCCGGCCGTGCACCGCTCGCCGCCCCCGGGGCCGGGTCGCTCACCCCTCGCGCGGCGGGCTCGGCTGCGTCGCGTACTCGGGGTGCACCCAACTCGGCTTGCGGAAGGCGAGGAAGGCGAGCGGGGCGACGACGCCGATGAGGGCGAGGCCGCCGCCGACGACGATCAGGTAGCGCCAGAGCGGGGCGTCGCCGAACTGCTCGGGCGGCACGAAGCCGATGACCATAGCGGTCAGCGAGGCCACGAAGCCGACGCCCGCGACGAGGCGCACCGCCGGCACGCGGAAGCCGCGCTCCCGGTCCGGCTGGGACTTCCGGAGCCGGACGACGGCGAGGAACATCAGCAGGTAGGCGATGAGGTAGATCTGCACGGTGATCACGGAGAACATCCAGTACGCGGACGACACGTCGTCGCTGAACGCGTACAGGACGCCGATCAGGGTGGTGATCACGCCCTGCGCGACCATGATGTTGCGGGGCGCCCCGTACTTGTTGAGGCGCTGCAGGACCGGCGGCAAGTAGCCCTCCTGGCGGGAGAGTTGGACGAGTCCCTTGGCCGGTCCGGCGAGCCAGGTGAGCATGCCGCCGAGCGCGGCGAGCACCAGCATGATGCCGACGACCTTGGTGAGCCAGCCGACCCCGAAGTGGTCGAAGAACGCCTGGAAGGCCTGCATCAGCCCGGCGGTGAGGCTGAGTTGGTGGGCCGGCATGACCCAGCTGATGGCGAGCGCGGGCAGGATGAAGATCAGCAGGACGAGGCCGGTGGCGAGGAAGATCGAGCGCGGGTACTCGGAGCGCGGCTCGCGCAGCGAGGAGACGTGCACACCGTTCATCTCCATCCCGGCGTACGACAGGAAGTTGTTGACGATCAGGACCAGGCTGGCCAGGCCCGTCCAGGGCGGCAGCCAGTGGTCGGGGGTCATCGGCGCGGCCGACGGGTTGCCCTGCGCGAGGAAGACCACGCCGAGGCCGACGAGCACGACGCCGGGGACGAGCGTGCCGACGACCAGGCCGAAGCTGGACAGGCCTGCGACGGTCTTCGTGCCGCGCGAGGAGACCCAGACGCCGGTCCAGTAGATGGTGACGATGACGATCGCGACGTACAGGCCGTTCTCGGCGAGGCTCGGGTGGATGACGTACGCGAAGGTCGAGGCCACGTACGCGAGGAGGCTCGGGTAGTACGCGATGGTCATGGCGAACTGGCACCAGACGGCGAGGAATCCGAGCGGCTTGCCGAGGGCCTCGCTGACCCAGCGGTAGATGCCGCCGGTCCAGCCGGAGGCGAGCTCCGCGCCCACGAGGGCGGTGGGGAGCAGGAACACGACGGCCGGCAGCAGGTAGAGGAAGACCGCCGCGAGGCCGTAGATCGCCATGGCCGGCGAGGGGCGCAGGCTCGCCACGGACGCCGTGGTCATCAGGGCGAGGGTGACCCAGGAGATGAACTGCCGCTTCGTGCCGTCGTCGCCGGCTTCTTCACGCACCTTTTCGGTGGTCGTCATGCGCTCCATGATCAGCGGGGGCGGGGGAAGGCGCATGTCGGCCACCTCGCGTGGAGCTCCGTCAGATCCGCAAGACGGCGGGGCGGTCGTACAACCTTGGGTGCGGGCCGGGAGTCCTTCCTGCGCGGGGTCCGGTCGTGGACCCCGCTTCACCGCTCGCTCACGAGGACTCCACATGACCGCGCCCAACAACAACCCCGGCCCGCCCTCGCCCTTCGGTCCGCCGCCCGGCGGGCAGCCGATGGCGCCGCCGCCGTTCCCCATCCCGCACCAGCAGCCGCAGAACGGCCTCGGCGTCACGGCCCTCGTGCTCGGCATCATCGGCGCGGTGCTGTTCTTCACCGTCTGGGGCGGTGTCATCCTCGGCGTCCTGGCCCTGATATTCGGCCTGATCGGCCTCTCCAAGGCGCGCAAGGGCATGGCCACCAACAAGGGCGTGGCGCTGACCGGCACGATCCTCGGCGGCGTCGCGATCGTTCTGTCGATCGTGTGGCTCGTGGTCGTCGTGATGGCCGTGAAGAGCGTGTCCGACGAGCTGGAGAAGGAGGCCGACAAGATCGCCTCGGCCGACCGCGAGCCCGGTTCCGGTTCCGGTTCCGATTCCGGTTCCGACGAGGACTCGGCGGGCGGGGACGCCGACGAGCCGGGGGCCGCCGATGCGGACGAACCCCTGAAGTTCGGTGCGACCCACACGTACGACGACGGCGTGAAGGTCACGGTCGGCAAGCCGAAGCCGTACAGCCCCGACGAGTTCGCGGCCGGGCACGAGGACGGCAACGTGGCGGTGCGGTTCGACGTCACCATCGTCAACGGCGGCAAGAAGACGATCGACGTCACCACCGCCCTGCCGACGCTGCGGGACGCGAAGGGCGCCGACGTCGAGATGATCTTCGACGGCAGCAACGCCACCAAGCCGTTCACCGGCAAGCTCCTCGCGGGCAAGCAGGCGCACGGGAACTTCGCGTTCTCCGTGCCCGCGGACGCCGCGAAGGAGGTCCGGCTGGAGCTCGGCCCCGAGGTCCTCAAGTACGACGACGCCATCTGGACCGGCGCCGCGAAGTAGCACGCCGGGGAGCCCCGCGCCGACCGGGCGTGGGGCTCCCCACACCCTCCCGCCAAGACATCGCGTCGCTCTGACGATTACACTGGGCCGCGTGCCTCAACTACGCCTCGCCTTGAATCAGATCGACTCGACCGTCGGCGACCTCGCCCAGAACGCCGACTCGATCGTGCACTGGACCCGGCACTCCGCCGAACAGGGCGCCCACCTGGTGGCGTTCCCGGAGATGGCCCTCACCGGCTACCCCGTCGAGGACCTGGCCCTGCGCCCGTCCTTCGTCGAGGCGTCCCGGCAGGCGCTGCGCGCCCTCGCCGCGCGCCTGGCCGACGAGGGGTACGGCGAACTCCCGGTGATCGTCGGCTATCTGGACCGCTCCGAGACCGCGCAGCCGAAGTACGGCCAGCCCGCGGGCGCCCCGCAGAACGCCGCGGCCGTGCTGCACCGCGGCGAGGTGGTCCTCACCTTCGCCAAGCACCACCTGCCGAACTACGGCGTCTTCGACGAGTTCCGCTACTTCGTGCCCGGCGACACGATGCCCGTCGTCCGCGTCCACGGCGTCGACGTGGCGCTCGCGATCTGCGAGGACCTCTGGCAGGACGGCGGCCGTGTCCCGGCCACCCGCTCGGCGGGCGCGGGCCTCCTGGTCTCCATCAACGCCTCGCCGTACGAGCAGAACAAGGACGACACCCGCCTGGAGCTGGTGCGCAAGCGCGCCCAGGAGGCCGGGTGCACCACGGCGTACCTGGCGATGATCGGCGGGCAGGACGAGCTGGTCTTCGACGGCGACTCGATCGTGGTCGACGCGAGCGGCGAAGTCGTCGCGCGCGCCCCGCAGTTCGCCGAGGGCAGCGTGATCCTCGACCTGGACCTGCCGGCCGCGGGCGCCGCGCCCTCCGGTGTGGTGGACGACGGTCTGCGCATCGACCACGTGATCCTCTCCGAGGAGCCCGTCCCGGCGTACGAGGCGGAGCTCGCGGGCGGGTACGCGGAGCGGCTCGACGACGACGAGGAGGTCTACTCGGCGCTCGTGGTGGGCCTGCGCGCGTACGCCGCGAAGAACGGCTTCCGCTCGGTCCTGATCGGCCTCTCCGGCGGCATCGACTCGGCGCTCGTCGCGGCCATCGCCTGCGACGCGCTCGGCGCGCAGAACGTGTACGGCATCTCGATGCCCTCGAAGTACTCCTCGGACCACTCCAAGGGCGACGCGGCCGAGCTGGCCGAGCGCACCGGCCTCAACTTCCGCACGGTGCCGATCGAGCCGATGTTCGACGCGTACATGGGCTCGCTCGGCCTGACCGGGCTCGCCGAGGAGAACCTGCAGTCGCGGCTGCGCGGCACGATGCTGATGGCGGTCTCCAACCAGGAGGGCCACATCGTGCTCGCGCCGGGCAACAAGTCCGAGCTGGCGGTGGGGTATTCGACGCTGTACGGCGACTCGGTGGGCGCGTACGGGCCGATCAAGGACGTCTACAAGACGGCGATCTTCCGCCTCGCCGAGTGGCGCAACCGGGCCGCGGTCGAGCGCGGGCAGACCCCGCCGATCCCGGAGAACTCCATCACCAAGCCGCCGAGCGCGGAGCTCCGCCCGGACCAGGTCGACACGGACTCGCTGCCGGACTACCCGGTGCTCGACGGGATCCTGGCGCTGTACGTGGACCGGGACAAGGGGGCGCAGGAGATCGTCTCCGCCGGGTACGAGGAGGAGGTCGTGGCGAAGGTGCTGCGGCTTGTCGACGGGGCGGAGTACAAGCGGCGGCAGTACCCGCCGGGTACGAAGATCTCGGCGAAGGGGTTCGGCAAGGACCGTCGTCTTCCGATCACCAATCGCTGGCGCGAACTCCGCTGACCCCAGGGGGCTCCGCCCCCGGCCCCCCGGCTCCTCAAACGCCGGAGGGGCTCCCTTGTGCCGCCGTCGTTCGTCTGCGGCACCGTCGTGGCTGATCGCGCAGTTCCCCGCGCCCCTATCGGGGCATGTGAATCCCGCCGCAGCCGCAGAATTCAGCCCCTCCGGCGTTTGAGGAGCGGGGGCCCGGGGGCTGGCCCCCGAGGTCGGGGTCCGGGGCGGAGCCCCGAAGCGGGGTCCAGGGGCGGCAGCCCCGGGCAGGGGACCGGGGGCGGCAGCCCCAGGAGCTGTCCGCTGAGGACTTTCGGGAAGGGGCGGGGAGGGGAAGAGCAGGGCTCAGCCCACGGGCTCCTGCACCTGCCCCGCCCCGCTGCCCGCGACGACGCGCGAGGGCCCCGCGTCCCGCCCCCGGTCGAGCACCCCCGCCAGCACGGCGATCAGCAGACCGACCACCGCCAGCCCAGCCCCCACCAGCGTCGGCGACATCCACCCCCACCCCGCAGCGATCGCCGCCCCGCCCGCCCAAGCCCCGCCCGCATTCGCGAGGTTGAACGCCGAGTGGTTGGAGGCCGAGGCGAGCGTCGGGGCGTGTGCGGCCTTCCGCATGACCAGCATCTGCAGCGGTGTGGTGGTCATGAACCCGACCGCGCCGAGCACGACGACGGTCACGAGCGCCGCCCACCGCACATGCACCGTGAAGTCGAAGGCGAGCAGCACCACGGCGAGCGCGCCGAGCGAGCCGTACAGCGTGGGCCGCAGGGCCCGGTCGGTGAGCGGCCCTGCGACGAGCGCACCGAGGGTCATACCGATACCGAAGAGCGCGAGGACGAGCGTCACCGAGGACTCCGAGAGCCGCATGACCTCGGTGGTCATCGAGGCCAGGTACGAGTAGACGGCGAACACGCCCGCGAAGCCGAACACCGCGGTGAGCAGCCCGAGCAGTACCTGCCGGTCGCCGAGCGCGCGCAGCTCCTGGCGCAGGTTCTGCCCGGCGTCCATAGGGACGTACGGGACGAGCCGGGCCAGGGCCGCCATGGCGAGCAGGCCGATCGCGGCGACGACGAGGAAGGTCGCGCGCCAGCCGAGATGCTGGCCGAGCAGGGTGGCGGCGGGGACGCCGACGATGTTGGCGACCGTCAGGCCGAGGAACATCGTCGCCACCGCGCGGGCCTCACGCCCGTCCCGTACGAGCCGCGCGGCGACCACCGCTCCGACGCCGAAGAACGCGCCGTGCGGCAGCCCGGCGAGGACCCGGCCCGCGGCGAGCAGCCCGAAGGTGGGGGCCAGCGCGGAGGCCAGGTTGCCGACCGTGAAGACGGCCATGAGGAGCACCAGCATCTTCTTGCGCGGGACGCGGGAGCCGAAGGCGGTGAGCAGCGGGGCACCGACGACGACGCCGATCGCGTAGGCGGAGACGAGGTACCCGGCGGTGGGTACGGACGTGCCCAGGTCGTCCGCGACGTTGGGCAGCAGGCCCATCATCACGAACTCGGTGGTGCCGATGCCGAAGGCGGAGACGGCGAGCGCGAGCAGCGCCACAGGCATGAGAGACCCTTCACAACGGGCGAGAGACAGGTTCGCGTACGGAGTTCTCGTACGGCGTTCTCGTACGGGGTTCCCGTACGGAGTTCGCGTACTAAGTTCTCGTACGGAACAAAGTCTCTCAGCCGTTGTATTCCGCGGGATGAGGGCCCCGTTAACGCCGGATGACAGTCCTCAGAGGGCGACGCGGGCCGCCAGCGGGAGGTGGTCGCTGCCCGTGCTCGGCAGGGTCCAGGAGGCCTCGGGCTCCACGTCGCGCACCATGATCTGGTCGATCCGCGCCATCGGGAAGCCGGCCGGCCAGCTGAAGCCGAAGCCGTCGCCCGCCGCGCCCTGCGTGGAGCGCAGCTGCGAGGTGACCGGGGAGAGCGCGCGGTCGTTCATGGTGCCGTTGAGGTCGCCGAGCAGCACGACCTTCTCGACCGGCTCCTCGCGGATGGCGATGCCAAGGGCTTCCGCGCTGTTGTCCCGCTGCCCCGCGGTGAAGCCCGCGTCCGCCTTGACCCGCACCGAGGGCAGATGCGCGACGTACACCGCGACGTCGCCCTTCGGGGTGGTCACGGTGGCGCGGAGCGCGCGGGTCCAGCCCATCTTGATGTCGACGGGCCGGGTGTCGGTCATCGGGTGCTTGCTCCACAGGCCGACGGTGCCCTCGACGGAGTGGTAGCGGTACGTCTCCGCGAGCGCGCGCTCGTACGTGGGCAGCGCCTGCTGGGTCAGCTCCTCCAGGGCCACCACGTCCGCGCCCGACTCGGCGACCTGGCGGGCGGTGCCCTCGGGGTCGGCGTTCTCGGCGTTGACGTTGTGCGTGACGACGGTGAGCTCGCCGCCCGAGCCGGACTTGTCGAAGACCAGGCCGCCGAAGAGGTTCACCCACACCGCGGCGGGCAGCAGGACGGCGACCAGTGCGCTGGCCGACTTCCGGGCGAGCCCGAGCAGCAGCAGAAGCGGAATGCCGAGGCCGAGCCACGGCAGGAACGTCTCGAGCAGGCTGCCGAGGTTGCCGACGGCGTTGGGGATGTGCGCGTGCAACAGCATGACCAGGGCGAGGACGATCGCGAGCAAGCTCAGGAAGAGGCCCCTGCGCCAGATCCCACGGTCCCCGCGCCAGCTGCGGCGCAGCCGCTGAAGCCGGGATCCGGAACGCTCGCTCCGCGCGCCTCGGTTCGCCGTCTCCGCCCTGTACGCCTGCGCCATACCGTCGCCTCACTACCTGCCGTGCACACGTCCGCCCCAGACCCTAGGGGATTTCGGTGCCCTCGCTCCGCCGCCGTAGAACGGCCGTACGTCGTCGAGGACGACCGTACGCTGCGCGGAGTTCCGCCCGGACGGGGCCCAGCCGTGCCTGTGACGAAACGCGCACGTTTCTGACCTGCGCGGGGCGGCTGTGCGCGGCCCTGCTCTGGCGCGGTCGGGGCGGTTGGTGCCACCATGGCGGTGATCCGGGGACGCCGTCAGGGCGCCACGAGATGACTTTGAAGGAGCCGTCGTCATGACGCAGATTTCGGCTGCCCACACGCCTGCCCAGGAGCAGGCGGCCCAGAGCAGCAGCAAGACTTCCGGTGCTTCGCTCTACGGCGGCGTGACCACGCGCCGCGTCACCGTCCGCGACCTCGCCGCCGCCAAGGAGCGCGGCGAGAAGTGGCCGATGCTCACGGCGTACGACGCGATGACCGCGTCCGTCTTCGACGAGGCGGGCATCCCCGTCCTGCTCGTCGGCGACTCGGCGGGCAACTGCCACCTGGGGTACGAGACCACCGTGCCCGTCACGCTCGACGAGATCGCCGTCCTCAGCGCCGCCGTCGTACGCGGCACCAAGCGCGCCCTGGTCATCGGCGACCTGCCGTTCGGCTCGTACCAGGAGGGCCCGGTGCAGGCGCTGCGCTCGGCGACCCGCCTGGTGAAGGAGGCCGGGGTGGGCGCGGTGAAGCTGGAGGGCGGTGAACGCTCCCTCCCGCAGACCGAGTTGCTCGTCTCGGCCGGCATCCCGGTCATGTCGCATCTGGGCCTGACCCCGCAGTCCGTGAACACCATGGGCTACCGGGTCCAGGGCCGCGGCGACGAGGACGCCCACCGGCTGCTCCGCGACGCGAAGGCCGCGCAGGACGCGGGGGCGTTCGGCGTCGTCCTGGAGCTGGTGCCGGAGGAGCTGGCGGTGGAGGTGAGCCGCTCGCTGCACATCCCGACGATCGGCATCGGCGCGGGCGCGGGCTGCGACGCGCAGGTCCTCGTGTGGACGGACATGATGGGCCTCACCTCGGGCAAGGTCCCGCGCTTCGTGAAGCAGTACGCGGAGCTGCGGTCGGTCATGGGCGATGCGGCGCGGGAGTTCGCCTCGGACGTACGCGGCGCAACGTTCCCGGCCCCGGAACACGCGTTCCACTAGCCCCTTTGCTCATCCCCTCCCCGCCCCTTCCCGAAAGTCCTCAGCGGACAGCTCCGGGGGCTGCACCCCCAGACCCCCGCACCCCGGGGCTGCCGCCCCGGACCCCGCTCGGGGGCCAGCCCCCGGACCCCCGCTCCTCAAACGCCGGAGGGGCTGGATTGGGCAGGGTGGGCTGCATTTTGCGGGCTAGGGCTGGACTTCACGGGCCCCGACAGGGGCGCGGGGAACTGCGCGATCAGCCACGACGGCGGGGCAGCCGAAGAACACAGCGCCGCAGGCTTTCGGGAAGGGGCGGGGAGGGGAAGAACAAGGCCCCCGCCCCGGCTGTAGGCGGCTGTAGGCGTATGTAGGCGGGCTGTAGGCGATCTGTCGGCAGCCCCTTGCAAGGTGTTCGCATGACGCGATCCGACAAGAACCCCAGCAACGGCCGCAACGCCGTAGAGGTAAGGGGACTGGTCAAGCACTACGGCACGACCAAGGCCCTGGACGGCGTGGACCTGGACGTCCGCGAAGGCACCGTCCTCGGCGTCCTCGGCCCGAACGGCGCGGGCAAGACCACCCTCGTCCGCTGCCTCTCCACCCTGATCACCCCGGACTCCGGCACGGCCTACGTCGCCGGCTACGACGTCCTGCGGCAGCCCCGCCAGCTGCGCCGCAAGATCGGCCTCACCGGCCAGTACGCCTCGGTCGACGAGAAGCTGTCCGGCTTCGAGAACCTGTACATGATCGGCCGCCTCCTCGACCTCTCCAGGCCGGAGGCCAAGCGCCGCGCCGCCGAACTCCTGGAGCGGTTCTCGCTGACGGAGGCGGGCAAGCGGACGGCCTTCACGTACTCCGGCGGCATGCGGCGCCGACTCGACCTCGCGGCCTCGATGATCGGCCAGCCCGCGGTCCTGTACCTGGACGAGCCGACCACCGGCCTCGACCCGCGTACCCGGAACGAGGTCTGGGACGAGGTGAAGCGCATGGTCGGCGAGGGCGTCACCGTGCTGCTCACCACCCAGTACATGGAGGAGGCCGAGCAGCTGGCCTCCGAGCTGACCGTGATCGACCGCGGCCGGATCATCGCCGGCGGCAGGATCGCCGAGCTCAAGGCGAAGATCGGCGGCCGCACCCTGCGCGTCCGGCCCGCCGACCCGGCCGAGCTGCGCACGATGGCCGCCGACCTCGACGCCTCGGGCCTGACCGGGCTCGCCACGGCCACCGTGGACGCGGAGAACGGCACCGTCCTCGTGCCCGTGCAGAGCGACGAGCAGCTCACCGCGATCGTCGGCGCACTCGCGGAGCGGGGCTACGGCCTCGCCGACATCGCCACCGAACTGCCCAGCCTGGACGAGGTGTTCCTGTCCATCACAGGCCAGAAGGCCAGTGCCCCGCAGGACGCCGACACCGACCCGACCCGAGAGGAGGTCGCCGCGTGACGACCGCGACGAACACGACCACCGCGCCCCTCGACGCCCCGCCCGCCCTGAAGCACGGCGAGGCCGACGACCGCATCGGGCTGCGCTCCCACGTCCGGCACACCGGTGCGCTGATCCGCCGCAACCTGCTGTGGATCAGGAACAACCCGGAGTCGATGTTCGACGCCTTGCTGATGCCGGTCGTCTTCACGCTCCTCTTCGTCTACGTCTTCGGCGGATCCATCGGCCAGTCCCTCGGCGGCGGCCAGGACGCGTACGTGCAGTACGTGATCCCCGGCATGCTCGCGATGATGAGCATGACCATCGCGCAGGCCGTCGGCACCGGCTTCAACGAGGACTTCCAGAAGGGCATCATGGACCGCTTCCGGTCCCTGCCCATCGGGCGTGCCTCGGTGCTGATCGCGAAGATCTCCGTGGAGCTCCTGCGGATGCTGATCGCCACCACGGTGCTGATGATCGTGGCCGTGCTCGTCGGCTTCGACATCGAGAGCTGGACGGGTCTCCTCGCCGCCGTCGGCCTGTCCGCGCTCTTCGGCTTCGGCGTGATGTGGATCTTCCTGACCCTCGGCGTGACCATGAAGAGCGCCCAGGCGGTGCAGGCCATGGGCTTCCTGGTGATGATGCCGCTGCAGTTCGGCTCGTCGATCTTCGCGCCCACCGCGTCGATGCCGGGCTGGCTGGAGGCCTTCACGAAGTACAACCCGATGTCGGGCCTCGCGGACGCGGCCCGCGGCCTGATGGTGGGCGGCCCGATCGCGCACGGCCTGTGGGTGACGCTCGCCTGGTCCATCGGCCTCACGGTCGTGATGGCGCCGATCGCCATCCGCAAGTTCACCAACAAGTCCTGATCCGAGGCCCGTTGGGCGCTGCACGCCGCCCCCTCCGCTGACATCCGGATCAGAGCAGGGCGGCGGCCTCCTCCAGAGAGAGGTCGCCGCCCGCCGCATGTCCGCGCTCGTACGCCGCGTCGCCGAGGACGTCCCGTACGGCCTGCTCGGCGGAGGCCCGTTGGATGCGCTCCTGTGAGGCGGGGCGGTGGCCGGCCGGGAGCAGGGCGTCGGCGGCGCCGAGCAGCCGGGCTGCGCGGTGGGCCGGTTCCCGCTCCCCGCTTCCCGCCAACGCCCAGGCGCACAGGGCGAGTTGGACCGAGGACATGTGCGGGGCGATCATCGCGGCGACCGGGTCCTGGGACCAGCGGAAGGCGGCCGTGCCGTGCTCGTACGCCTCCTCGTGGCGGCCGTCGAGGACGTCGAGCCAGCCGTAGATGCCGTGCAGGACGCCCCTGAACATCACGGCGGGGCCGGCGAAGTACTGCTCCCACAGCAGGTCGAGCTGTTCGCGGGCGGCGTCCCTGCGGCCGCTGGCGCCGAGCCGGCCGGCCAGATGGATACGGGCGGCGGGCACCGCCTCCGAGAAGGTGTCGCCGGCCTCGCGCAGGATCTCCCACAGGATCGCCTCCCCCTGCTCCGCCTGCCCGGCCCGCCCCGTCTCCTCGCCTTGCCCGGCCTGCTCCGACAGCCCGTTCTCCAGCATGATCCCGGCGAGCCGCACCCGCAGGACCGCCACCTGAGCGGCCGCCCCGATCGCCTCCGCGTGCTCGACGGCGGCCGCGAAGTCCCGTTCCGCGCGGGCGAGTTCGCCGCTCCGCTCCCAGGCCTCGCCGCGCGCGGAGAGCGCCTCGGCGGCGCCCCAGGAGTCGCCGAGCTCGGTGAACAGGGTGAGCGCCTCGGTCGCGTCGCGCTCCGCGTCGCCGCCCCAGGCGCTGCGGTTGGCGAGGACGTTGGCGCGCAGCTGGAGGGTGGCGGCGAGCTCCCAGCGGAAGCCGTGCCGCCTGCAGGTCTCGACGTTCCGGTCGAGGAGTTCCCGCAGGTCGTCGGGGCGGCCGGTGAGGAGCACCGCGAACACCCAGAACGCACCGGGGCTCCAGCAGGTCTGCGGCAGGCCGGGCCGGTAGGCGGCGACGATGCCCTGCAGGCGCTGTTCGTTCTCCGGCCGGTTCCAGCCGTCGGAGCGCTGGTCCATCGCGGCGATCTGCATGAGTCGCGCCCCGCGCCGCGCCTCCGTCAGCTGCTCGGGCTCCATCGGCGGCGGCTTCGCCGTACACCGCTCGGTGAGCGGCGGCGCCGGCTCGACCGGCTCGGCGAACGGGTCGGGCCCGAGCGCGGACACCGCCGTCGACCAGTGCCGGGACTCGCTGCGCAGATCGCGCATCTGCCAGTACCAGCACAGCGAGAGTACGAGGCAGAGCGCCTCCTGCTCGTCGCCCGCGTCCGTCGCCCGGCGCAGCGCGGTGCGCAGGTTCTCGTACTCGCGCTCGATGCGGGCGATGGCCTGCTTCTGCTGGGCGGTGCGCAGCTCGGGGTCGGCTCTGCGGGCGAGTTCGCGGTAGTGGACGAGGTGGGCGTGCTCGGCGGCGGGGCGGTCGCGGGCCTCGTCGAGGCGGGCGCCCGCGTACTCGGCGACGGTCTCCAGGAGCCGGTAGCGCATCGTGCCCGCGTCCGAAGGGGCCGCCACCACAAGGGACTTGTCGACGAGGGAGCCGGTCAGGTCGGCCACGTCCCGGCGGTCCACGTGCAGGTCGAGCGTGCAGGCCTGCTCACCGCCCGGCTGCTCGGGAGCGGTGGGCGCGCCGCCGCACACCGCCTCGGCCGCGTCGAGTTCGCAGCCGCCCGCGAACACCGAGAGCCGTTGCAGCACGGCCCGCTCGCGCTCGTCGAGCAGCTCCCAGGACCAGTCGACGACGGCCCGCAGGGTCTGCTGCCGGGGTAGCACCGTACGGCTGCCGGAGGTGAGGAGGCGGAAGCGGTCGTCGAGGCGGTCGGCGATCTGGCGCGGGGTGAGCGAGCGCAGCCGGGCGGCGGCGAGCTCGACGGCGAGCGGCAGTCCGTCGAGGCGCCGGCAGATCTCCGCGCAGGCCTCCGGGTCGTCCTCGGTGCGGAAGCCGGGCCGGGCGGCGGCGCCCCGGTCGGCGAGCAGCCGCAGCGCGACCGGCTCGGGCAGCGGCTCGAGGGGGCGCACCAACTCCCCTGGTACGCCGAGGGGTTCGCGACTGGTGGCGAGGACGGTGAGCCCCGGGCAGTGCGCGAGCAGATACTCGACGGTGCGCGCCGCCGACTCCACGACGTGCTCGCAGTTGTCCAGCAGGAGCAGCATCCGGCGCGGCGCGCAGTGCTCGGCGAGCCGGACGAGCGGGTCGCCGCCGCGCTGGTCGGCGGCGGCCCGCAACTCCTCCGCGCCCACGCCGTACAGGACGGTGCGGCGGCCGCCGAGCGCGGTGAGCACGGCCTCCGGCACGGCAGCGGCGTCGCTGGCGGCGGCTGCCGCTGCGACCGGGGCGAGCTCGGCCAGCCACACCCCGTCCGGCATCGGCAGCGCCTCGGCCGCCTCCTGCGAGAGCCGCGTCTTGCCCGCGCCGCCGGGCCCCAGCAGCGTCACGAGCCGGGCCCGCCCGAGGTCGTCCCGCAGCGCCGCGATGTCCACCTCACGCCCGACGAAGCTGGTGAGGCGGGTACGGAGGTTGCCGGGCGCGGCCGGGCGCTGCGGTCGCCGGGGTTGCGGGGGTTGCGGCGCCTCCAACAACTCCCCGTGCAGGGAACGGAGTTCGGGGCCCGGGTCGGTCCCGAGCCGCTCGGCCAGCTCGCCGCGCACCTGCTCGTACGCCTCAAGGGCCTCCGCCGACCGGCCGGCGTCCCGCAAGGCACGCAGCCGCAGCGCCTGCAGCGGCTCGTCCAGGGGGTGCTCCGCGCACAGGGCGGTCAGCTCGGGCAACGACTGCTCGGCGCGGCCGAGTTCGAGCGCGGCGGCGAGGCGGGCCCGGCGGGCGTCCAGGTGCCGGGCGTCGAGCCGGGCCGCCTCGGCGGTGCGGTCGGGCAGGTCGGCGAGGGCAGGCCCGCGCCACAGGCCGAGGGCCTCGTCGAGCAGGGCGGCCGCCTTGGCGGGTTCGCCGTCGGCCAGGGCGCGGGCACCCTCCCCCGCGAGCCGCTCGAAACGATGCGCGTCCACGTCGTCCCGGGCGGCAGCGAGCCGGTAACCACCACCGTCGACGGACTCGACGGCCGCGTGCCCGAGCGACCGGCGCAGCCGTCCGACGAGCGCCTGCAGCGCGGCGTTCGCATCGGCGGGCTCATCCCCGTCCCACACGGCGGCGACGAGCTGACCGACGGACACGCTCCGCCCGGCGCGCAACGCGAGCGCGGCGAGCAACGCACGAAGCCGCGCCCCGCCGACCCCGACGGGGACGCCGTCGGCCCGGACTGCCTGGGTGGTGCCGAGGATGGAATAGCGCACCTGCCCATTCTCCCGTCCTGCCGACTTCTCCCCACCCCGCCCCTTCCCGAAAGTCCTCAGCGGCCAGCTCCGAGGGCTGCCGTCCCCGGCCCCCTGCCCGGGGCTACCGCCCCCGGCCCCTTGCCCGGGGCTACCGCCCCCGGCCCCTTGCCCGGGACTGCCGCCCCCGGCCCTCTGCCCGGGACTGCCGCCCCCGGCCCCTTGCCCGGGGCTACCGCCCCCGGCCCTCTGCCCGGGACTGCCGCCCCCGGCCCCTTGCCCGGGGCTACCGCCCCCGGCCCTCTGCCCGGGACTGCCGCCCCCGGCCCCTTGCCCGGGACTGCCGCCCCTGGACCCCACCACGGGGCTCTGCCCCGGACCCCATCCCGGGGGCCAGCCCCCGGACCCCCGCTCCTCAAACGCCGGAGGGGCTGAATTTGCCCCCAGATACCGGAGCGGCGGGAGACCTGCAGGGCGGGGGCTGGACTGTGCGACCTGTGGCTGCGACGGGTGCCCCGAAAGGGGCGCGGGGAACTGCGCGATCGGCCACGGTGGTGTGGCAGTCGATGAACGGCCGGGGCGCGGGGTGGTGCCTTGATCGGGGGCGCGGGGAACTGCGCGATCGGCCACGGTGGTGCGGCAGCCGAAGAACGGCCGGGATCCGGGGTGGTGCCTTGATCGGGGGCGCGGGGAACTGCGCGATCGGCCACGGTGGTGCGGCAGCCGAAGAACAGCCGGGGCCTGGGGCGGTGCCCTGATCGGGGGCGCGGGGAACTGCGCGACCAGCCACGGCGGTGCGGCAGCCGAAGAACGGCCGGGGCCTGGGGCGGTGCCCTGATCGGGGGCGCGGGGAACTGCGCGACCAGCCACGACGGTGCGACAGCCGAAGAACGGCCGGGGCCTGGGGCGGAGCCCCGATCAGGGGGGGCGCGGGGAACTGCGCGACCAGCCACGGCGGCGCAGCAGCCGAAGAACAGCCGGGGCCCGGGGCGCAGCCCCGAGAGCGGGGTCCTGGGGCGGCAGCCCCGGGCGGGGAAACGGGCGGCGGAGCCCGCGCAGGGGAAGGTGGGGGGCGGCGGAGCCCCGGGCAGGGGAGCCTGGAGGGTGGCCGCCTCCGAAGTGGGCCTTGGGGGCGCAGCCCCCGGAGCCGTCCGGCGAGGACTTTCGGGAAGGGGCGGGGAGGGGAAGAAAAAACCCCCGCAACCTCAACTACCCTCCGCCCCCCGCGCCTTGAGCAGATCCCCCATCAGCTCCAACTCGGACTCCTGAGCCGCAACCATCCCCTCCGCCAGATCCCGCTCAACCCCCACCCGGCACCGCTCCACACACCCCTGAGCCATATGCACCCCACCCTTGTGGTGCGCGGTCATCAGCCGAAGGAACAGCACCTCGGCCCGCTCGCCCTCGGCCTTCCCCAGGCGCGCGAGGTCCGCCTTGGAAGCCATGCCGGGCATCAACGGCGCACCCCCGGAACCCCCCGAACCGCCCCCCGAACCGCCCCCCGAACCGTGCCCGGAGCCGTGCTCGCTCATCCCCATCCACCCCATCGGCGGCTGAGAGGACACCTTCGGCAACCCCCACAGGTCCAGCCAACCCAGCATCATGCCCCGCTGGTTGGCCTGCGTGTTGGCGATGTCGTACGCGAGCCTGCGGATCTCCTCGTCGTCCGTGCGGTCCCGTACGACGAAGGACATCTCCACCGCCTGCTGGTGGTGCACCGCCATGTCCCGGGCGAAGCCCGCGTCCGCCGAGTCCGCGGCCGGACGGTCGAGGGCGGGAGAGGACGCACGCGGCCGAGGCGCAGGCTCGTGGGACGTGCCGCCGCCCGCGAGCGCCGCAGCCCCGCCGCCCGCCGCGGCGGCCACCACCACGGCCGCGCACACCCCCGCCCACCCCGCACGCCTCACTGCGCCATCCCGCCCTGGCAGGCCGCGCCCGGCTCCGGAGTCTGCTTGCCCTGCACGTACTTGGCGAAGAACGTCGCCACGCGCGGGTCCTTCGCGCTGTCCACGGTGAGCTGCTTGCCCCAGGCGCTCAGCATCAGCGCGCCCTTCTGCCCGTTCACCGGACTCATCAGCGAGTACGGCGTCGCGCTGACCTTCGCCTCCAGCGCCTTCAGGTCGGCGGGCTTCGCCTTCGCGTTGTACGTCACCCACACGGCGCCGTGTTCGAGGGAGTGCACGGCGTGCCGGTCCGGGATCGGCTTCGCGTAGACGTCGCCGTTGCAGTTCATCCAGACCTGGTCGTGGTCACCGCCGACCGGCGGCGTCATCGGATAGCTCACGGGCTTCGCGACGTGCTTGCGGCCCAGCTCCTTCGCGTCCCAGGACCGTTCGCCCTCGATCGTGGCGTTCGCGGCCTCCTCGCGGGCCTTCGCCTGCGCCTTCTGCTCGGCCGTGACCCTGGCCTCTTCCCGCTCCTTCTCGTTCTGCTCCCGGATGAACAGATACGAGCCGACGCCCACCAGGCCCGCGACGACGGCCGTGGCCGCCACGATCGCGACGGTCCGGTTGCGGCGCTCCCGCGCCTGCTCGGCGCGGCGCATCGCCGCTATCCGGGCCTTGCGGTCGTTCGAACTGCCCTGCCCGGATGTCGTGCTGGAACCCATGACGATGTCCTTCGGTGTTCGCTCGGGGAAACAGGATGGGGGGATCGGGAAACGTGCGGAAGACGGCGTACGGCGGCCCGCCGATCGTAGTGGCCACCGGGATGTCGCAGGCCACACAGGGCCCGTAATCTGGCGGAAACCCCTGGCCTCGATACTGAAGCCCCAACCGTGCCGGGGCGGTGGTGCACAGACCGTCTGAACTGCAAGGATGTAGCTATGGACAAGCAGCAGGAATTCGTGCTCCGCACCCTTGAGGAGCGCGACATCCGCTTCGTACGCCTGTGGTTCACGGACGTCCTGGGCTTCCTCAAGTCCGTCGCGGTGGCCCCGGCCGAGCTGGAGCAGGCCTTCGACGAGGGCATCGGGTTCGACGGCTCGGCGATCGAGGGCTTCGCCCGGGTCTACGAGTCGGACATGATCGCCAAGCCCGATCCGTCGACGTTCCAGATCCTCCCGTGGCGCGCCGAGGCCCCCGGCACCGCCCGGATGTTCTGCGACATCCTCATGCCGGACGGCTCCCCGTCCTACGCGGACCCGCGCTTCGTCCTCAAGCGCATCCTCGCCAAGACCTCGGACCTGGGCTTCACCTTCTACACCCACCCCGAGATCGAGTTCTTCCTGCTCAAGGACAAGCCGCTCGACGGCACCCGCCCCACGCCCGCCGACAACTCCGGCTACTTCGACCACACCCCGCAGAACGTGGGCATGGACTTCCGCCGCCAGGCCATCACGATGCTCGAATCCATGGGCATCTCGGTCGAGTTCAGCCACCACGAGGGTGCGCCGGGCCAGCAGGAGATCGACCTGCGGTACGCGGACGCGCTGTCCACGGCCGACAACATCATGACGTTCCGCCTGGTCATGAAGCAGGTCGCCCTGGAGCAGGGCGTGCAGGCCACGTTCATGCCAAAACCGTTCTCCGAGCACCCCGGCAGCGGCATGCACACGCACCTGTCGCTGTTCGAGGGCGACAGGAACGCCTTCTACGAGTCCGGCGCCGAGTATCAGCTCTCCAAGGTCGGCCGCTCCTTCATCGCGGGCCTTCTGCGCCACGCCGCCGAGATCTCCGCGGTCACCAACCAGTGGGTCAACTCGTACAAGCGCATCTGGGGCGGCTCCGAGCGCACCGCGGGCGCGGGCGGCGAGGCCCCCTCGTACATCTGCTGGGGCCACAACAACCGCTCGGCCCTGATCCGCGTGCCGATGTACAAGCCGGGCAAGACCGGCTCGGCCCGCGTCGAGGTCCGCTCCCTCGACTCCGGCGCCAACCCCTACCTCGCGTACGCGGTCCTGCTCGCCGCCGGCCTCAAGGGCATCGAGGAGGGGTACGAGCTCCCGCCCGGCGCCGACGACGACGTCTGGGCCCTCCGCGACGCCGAACGCCGCGCCCTCGGCATCGAACCCCTGCCGCAGAACCTCGGCGAGGCCATCGCCCTGATGGAGCGCAGCGAACTGGTCGCCGAGACCCTCGGCGAGCACGTCTACGACTTCTTCCTGCGCAACAAGAAGCAGGAGTGGGAGGAGTACCGCAGCGAGGTCACGGCCTTCGAGCTGCGGAAGAACCTGCCGGTTCTGTAAGGGAGTTGAGGCGGGGGGGGGGGGGGGGGGGGGGGGGGGGGCCCGCGCCCCCCCCCCCCCCCCCCCCCCCGGCCCGCGGGGGGGGGGGGGGGGGGCTCCCCGCGGGGCGGGGGGGGGGGGGGG
>NZ_JASCIQ010000002.1 GCF_029968035.1 Streptomyces cavernicola
CGGCCTCGGAATTCAATTCGGGCATGCCGAAATTGACCCCGTAGGGAGATCGTGCTGAGTTTGGTGTGCCGCTCACGCGGCGAGAGTGGCCGCCGCAGAACCGTTACGGCTCCGTGGCAACCCGGAGAACTTTACGGATCCGGTCAGGGGCTGTCAACCCCGGGTTCACTCCAGATCCGAGAGCCTGCCGCCGGCGTCCGGCTGGGCGTCCTCGACCCTGCGAAGCAGCCTGGTCAGCAGCTCGCCGAGGAGTCCGCGCTCCTCCCCGGAGAGGTCCTGCAGCAGGTCCTCCTCGAAGACCGTGGCCAGGCGCATCGCCTCCAGCCACTTCTCCCGGCCCGTGTCCGTCAGCTCGATGATGACCCGTACCCGATTCGACTCGTCGCGGTCGCGGGTCACTAGGCCCTCCGCGACCATGCGGTCGATCCGGTGCGTCATGGCGGCCGGTGTGAGGCCGAGGCGCTTGGCGATCTCGCCCGGACCCAGGCGGTACGGAGCGCCGGACAGAACGAGGGCCTTCAGGACCTCCCACTCCGCATTGCTGATGCCGAGCGTCGCCGTCTGACGGCCGTACGCCACGTTCATCCGGCGGTTCAGGCGGCCGAGCGCGGAGACCACCTGCTCGACCTGGGGATCGAGGTCCTTGAACTCGCGCTGATACGCGGCGATCTGCTCCTCGAGGGTCGGCTCGGTCGGTGCTGTGGCATCGGCGGTGTCACCCATGCCCGGCAGTATCGCACGCTGCGACTTTGCACTAAAGACCTTCGAGCCGTACTCTTTAGCTCTGAACTTTAGCTTCTAAGTCTTCAGGTCTAACTCCTGGAGCGACTCCTAAGGCAGGTGAAAGTGACCAGGGCGAAGGGCGCTGCGATGCGCCGGATCCACGTGGGCAACGCACTGAGTGCGTTCGGTCTCGGCTTCACGGTCCCGTTCCTCTACGTCTACGTGGCGCAGGTGCGGGAACTCGGTCCTACGACGGCGGGCCTCGTGCTCGCCGTCTTCGCCGTGGCCGCGCTCGTAGTGCTGCCGTTCACCGGTCGGGCCGTCGACCGGCGCGGTCCGCTGCCCGTGCTGCTCGCCGCCCTGGTGACCGCCGCGATCGGTGCGATGAGCCTCGGGCTCGCCACCGGCCCCCAGACGGTGCTCGCCGCGGCCGCGCTGCTCGGCGCCGGGCAGGCCGTGATGCAGCCGGCGCTGGCCACGATGATCGTGGAGTGCTCGACTCCAGAGACCCGGACGCGCGCCTTCGCCATGCAGTTCTTTCTGCAGAACCTGGGCCTCGGCATCGGCGGCCTGATCGGCGGCCAGATCGTGAAGCAGGAGCGCCCCGGCGACTTCACGCTGCTCTTCGGCATCGAGGCCGGCATGTTCCTGGTGCTCGTCGCGATCATGGCGACGGTGAAGCTGCCGGCGCAGCCGCGTATCGGCGATGCCACTCCGCAGGCGAAGGGCGGCTGGAAGCAGCTGTTCAGTCAGCGGGCCATGGTGCAGCTGTGCGTTCTCGGCTTCGTGCTCTTCTTCGCCTGCTACGGGCAGTTCGAGTCCGGTCTGTCCGCGTACGGCGTCGAGGCGGCGGGGATCTCGCCGTCCACCCTTGGTATCGCGCTCGCCGCCAACACCGGGGCGATCGTGGCGGCGCAGTTCCTGGTCCTGAAGTTCGTCGAGCGGCGCAAGCGCTCGCGCGTGATCGCTTCCGTCGGGCTGATCTGGGCCGTGGCCTGGGTCTTCGCCGGGTACGCGGGCCTCGGGCACGGCAGCCAGGCCATGGCGACGGCCGCGTTCATCTCCACGTACGCGCTGTTCGGGATCGGGGAGGCGATGCTGTCGCCGACCGTCGCGCCGCTGGTGGCGGATCTGGCGCCGGACGGGATGGTCGGTCGCTACAACTCGGCCTTCGCGCTGGTGAAGCAGCTCGCGCTCGCGGTCGGGCCCGCGGTGGGCGGGCCTATGGGGGCCTCGCTGCACGGGCCGTACATCGCGGTGTTCGTGCTCTTCTCGCTCGGCATCACGGTGCTCGCGCTGAAGCTCGGCCGGTCGCTCACTCCGGCGCAGAACCACCCGTGGGCCGAGAGGAAGAGCCTCGTCGTACGGGAGGGCAAGCCCGCCCCGGAGGCGGTCAGCGCCTGACGGCGGGCATACGGGCTACTCGCGCGGCAGGGCGAACTCGCACCAGACCGCCTTGCCGCCGCCCGGGGTGCGCCGGGAGCCCCAGGAGGACGCGATCGTCGCGACGATGGCGATGCCGCGCCCCGCTTCGTCGGCCGGCTCCGCGCGGCGGCGGCGCGGCAGGTGGTCGTCGCCGTCGGTGACCTCGACGATCAGGCGGCGGTCCGTACGGCGGAGTCTCAGGCGCATCGGCGGGGTGCCGTGCTGCAGGGAGTTGGCGACGAGTTCGCTGGCGGCGAGGACGCCCAGGTCGTGCAGCTCAGCCGGGAAGCGCCAGCTGGCGAGGACGCCGGAGGCGAAGGCACGCGCGCGTGGTGCCGCTTCCACGCCGCCGAGCAGTTCGAGGGCGGCGCCCCGGAAGCGCTCGGCGTCGGCGCCCGTGCGCTTGGGGTGCTGCAGGACCAGGACCGCCACGTCGTCGTCGTGCTCGGCGGTCACGCCAAGGGTGCGGATGAGGCGGTCGCAGACCACCTGCGGGTTGCCCGTCGCCCCCGCGAGGGCCTGCTCCAGGGCGGCGACTCCCTGGTCGATGTCCTCGTCCCGCCGCTCCACCAGGCCGTCGGTGTAGAGGACGGCCGTGGCGCCGGGCGGGAAGGGCAGGGAGCCCGAGGTGTGCATCCAGCCGCCGGTGCCGAGCGGCGGTCCGGTCGGCTCCTCCGCGCGGTGCAGCTCGCCCTCCTCGTCGCGTACGAGGATCGGGAGGTGGCCGGCGGAGGCGTAGGTGAGGCGGCCTTCGTTCGGGTCGTGGATGGCGTAGACGCAGGTGGCGATCTGGCTGGCGTCGATCTCCGCGGCGAGGCCGTCGAGCAGTTGCAGGACTTCGTGCGGGGGCAGGTCCAGGCGCGCGTACGCCCGGACCGCCGTGCGGAGCTGGCCCATCACCGCGGCGGCGCGCACGCCGCGCCCCATGACGTCCCCGATGACGAGGGCGGTGCGGCCGCCGCCGAGGGTGATCACGTCGTACCAGTCGCCGCCGACCGCGGCGTCCGTGCCGCCCGGCTGGTACGTGGCGGCGATGCGGAGGTCGTCCGGGCCCTCCAACTCCTGGGGGAGCAGGGAGCGTTGGAGGGTGACAGCGGTCTCGCGGTGGCGGCGCTCGCTCGCGCGGAGCCGTTCGGCGGCCTCGGCCTGGTCGGTGACGTCGGCGGCGAAGACGAGGACGCCGCCGCCGTCCGGGGTGTCGAGCGGGGTGCACGTGAACGTGTACGACCGGCCGCCGGGGACCTTGCGGGACTTGACCGTGCGCGGCTTGGCGCTGCGCAGGACCTGGTCGAGCAGCGGCAGCAGGCCGAGCTCCTCCAGCTCGGGCAGGGCTTCGTGCGCGGGGGCGCCGACGGGGCGGGGGCCGAAGGCTTCGGCGTAGGCGTCGTTGACGTACGCGATGCGGTGTTCGGGGCCGTGGACCAGGGCGACGAGGGCGGGGACGCGGTCGAGGACGCCGCGCACGGGGATGTCCTCGACGGCGGGCGTGGGAACGGCGTCGTCCGCTTCGTCGGCCGGGTGCTCGGCGCGGGCGGCGGGCACGGATCCGCGGTCGGATCGTGCTGCGGCGCGGCGCTGCGTTCCGGGGAGTCGGGCGCTCCAGCGCGTGAAGTTCACTGCGTTAGGCCTCGTGTGTTCGCTTCTGGGTCGAGACACGGCACTGGGGATGCCTCGTGCAAGGTCGAGGGGCGGTTCGCCCGTGGTCGTGTCCAGTCTGTCCGACCGGACTGACATCCGTCAGACGCCGGTGCTGTACGGGGAGTTCCTGGCTCCGGTCAGGAGGACTCCTTCGGGCGCTGTCCTCCGGCAGCGAGTTCGAACTCCGCACGCGGGTGCTCGAGGGAGCCCAGGGAGACGATCTCGCGTTTGAAGAGCCCGGCGAGGGTCCATTCGGCCAGGACGCGGGCCTTCCGGTTGAAGGTGGGCACCCGGCTGAGGTGGTAGACGCGGTGCATGAACCAGGCAGGGTAGCCCTTCAACTTCCGCCCGTAGACGTGTGCGACGCCTTTGTGGAGGCCGAGGGACGCGACGGATCCGGCGTACTTGTGCGCGTAGTCCGTCAGGGGTCTGCCGCGCAGTGCGGCGACGACGTTGTCGGCTAGGACCTTGGCCTGGCGGAGCGCGTGCTGGGCGTTGGGGGCGCACTCTGTGCCCGGTTCGGCGGCGGTGATGTCGGGTACCGCGGCCGCGTCACCGGCCGCCCACGCGTGCGTGGTGGCGTCCAGGGCGAGCTTGGCGGTGCACTTGAGGCGGCCGCGTTCGTTGCGGGGCAGGTCGGTGGCGGCGAGCACGGGGTGGGGTTTGACGCCTGCGGTCCAGACGACGGTGCGGGTGGGGAAGCGGGAGCCGTCGTCGAGCACGGCGACGCGGTCCTGGCAGGAGTCGAGCCGGGTCTCCAGGCGTACGTCGATGTTGCGGCGGCGCAGTTCGCGCACCGTGTAGCTGCCCATCACCTCGCCGACCTCGGGCAGGATGCGGTTCGAGGCCTCCACGAGGATCCACTTCATGTCCTCGGGTTTGACGTTGTGGTAGTAGCGCGAGGCGTAGCGGGCCATGTCCTCCAGCTCGCCGAGCGCCTCCACGCCCGCGTAGCCGCCGCCGACGAAGACGAAGGTGAGGGCCGCGTCGCGCACCGCGGGGTCACGAGTGGAGGAGGCGATGTCCATCTGCTCGATGACGTGGTTGCGCAGGCCGATGGCCTCTTCGACGGTCTTGAAGCCGATGCCGTAGTCGGCGAGTCCGGGCACGGGCAGGGTGCGCGAGATGGAGCCGGGGGCGAGGACGAGTTCGTCGTACGTGATCTCGACGGCGCCGGTGCCCTCCTCCTCGGTGGCGAGGGTGGTGACGGTCGCGGTCCGCTTGGCGTGGTCGATGGACTGCGCCTCGCCGATGACGACCTTGCACTGGTCCAGGACGCGGCGCAGCGGTACGACGACATGGCGCGGCGAGATCGATCCGGCGGCGGCCTCGGGCAGGAACGGCTGGTACGTCATGTACGGGTCGGGGGTGACCACGACGATCTCCACCGACCCCTGCCTGAGCTCGGGTTTCAGCCTCTTCTGCAGCCGCAGCGCGGTGTACAGCCCGACGTAGCCGCCGCCGACGACGAGAATGCGAGCCCGGGGCGATCCGGGGGCCCTCCCCCGTGAGTTTGCAGCCATCACCTGTCCATGACGCACCGCGGCCGCGCGTTTGTCCACAGGCCCGGCAATTTGTGTGACCGGAAGTCGGCGGGGCTCCGGTGCCCGGCGTGTTCCGTGAGTTCGGAGAAATACGCAGGTCAGCGTGTGACTTCGACGGCTCGACCGGGGGTGCAATCAGGGTGGAACCGGTGCGTACTCCGATCGGGGGGCGCTCCGTGCGGAACTGGCCCCTTCTGAATTGACTCCGCCTCAACTATGTTCGTGTGTCGTCGGGGTGCGGGGGAAGCACCACAGATGATCACGGCCAGATCCCCTTCGCGCACCGGCAGTCAGGCGGGGAAGTCTCCGGGGGGAGACGTCATTACCGGGGGAACGCTTATGCACATTCAGGATTCTCATTGGGGTACCGCGTCGGCTCTCGCGGACGGCGCGGACTCGCAGGCCAGGACCGGTGCTGCGGACGGTTCGCGCAGCACGCCGCTGCGCGTGGACGCCCAGCGCAATCTGGAGCACGTGCTCCGCGCGGCGCGCGAGGTCTTCGGCGAGCTGGGGTACGGCGCGCCGATGGAGGACGTGGCGCGGCGGGCGCGGGTCGGGGTGGGCACGGTCTACCGCCGCTTCCCGAGCAAGGACGTCCTCGTACGGCGCATCGCCGAGGAGGAGACGGCGCGGCTGACCGAGCAGGCGCAGACGGCGCTCGGGCAGGAGGAGGAGCCGTGGTCGGCGCTCTCCTGCTTCCTGCGGACGTCGGTGGCGTCCGGCGCGGGCCGGCTGCTGCCGCCGCAGGTGCTGCGCGTGGGCGTGGCCGACGAGGGCGCGGCGGAGTCGGCCGAGGACGCGGCGCGGGTGCCGCAGCAGCGGCATGCGGCGGCGCAGCCCGATCTGCGGCTCGTGGAGCAGCGGCAGTCCCCGGAGCAGGAGGCCGCGGACGCCGACGCCGACTCGGGTACGGCGGCGCTGCTCGACGTGGTCGGTCAGCTGGTGGAGCGGGCGCGGGCGGCGCAGGCGCTGCGCGCGGACGTGACCGTGGCGGACGTGCTGCTGGTTATAGCCACGGCTGCGCCTTCGCTGCCCGATCCGGCGCAGCAGGCGGCGGCCTCGGGGCGGCTGCTCGACATCCTTCTGGAGGGGCTGCGGTCCCGGCCCGCCTGATCTCTTTTCGGGGCTTCGGGTACGCCTTGCGGAAAAGGCCGGAAAGGCGGGAAATGCCGGAGAAGTCGGGGCCCTTACGGGTCTCGGACCGGTCAACTCGCCTTCCCGGCATACCCGTTCAGTGTGCCCCGAATGAGTGAACGGCAGTGCCGGGTTTCCGGAACTCGCCCCGGATGAGTGGTTGCCCGCATTCGGGGTTCGTTGCCGTTGACGCATGTGACACTCTTTCCCGGTGTTCGGTCTGAGTGTTTGTGCGGGGGCTACGCGCTATGAGCGTTGACGGGCGGGACGAGCCACTCTCCGGGGGTGTGGACTCCAGTGGGCTGCCCTCTCGACAGGTGCCGAGTCAGGGCGGCCCTTCCGGCCCCTCGGGTCACGCGGGCGACGAGAGCGCGAACAGCGTCCCCTCACAGCGCGAGAGCACGGACTCCACGGACCACGCGGCGCAGGCCGGCGGTTCGCTCGCCGACGACCTCCTCTCCTCCTCCGAAGGTCCCGCGGCCGACCATGAGTTGATCGCTCGGATGCGTACGGGCGACGACTCGGCGTACGAGGAGCTGTACCGCCGCCATGCGGAAGCGGTACGGCGCTACGCGCGTACGTGCTGCCGGGACGGACACACCGCGGACGACCTGACGTCCGAGGTGTTCGCCCGCATGCTGCAGGCGGTGCGCGGGGGTTCGGGGCCCGAGCACGCGGTGCGCGCGTATCTGCTCACCTCGGTGCGGCGGGTGGCGGCCGGCTGGATGAAGGCCGGCCATCGGGAGCAACTCGTCGAGGACTTCGCGGTGTTCGCCTCACAGGCCTCGCGTTCCTCGGAGGTCTCCGACGACGACACCCTGGACCTGGGCGCCGACGTGATGGCCATGCACGAGGCCGAGCGGTCCATGGTCATGCAGGCCTTCCGCAGCCTGTCCGAGGAGTGGCAGGCCGTCCTGTGGCACACGGAGGTCGAGGACGACCCGCTGAGCGAGGTCGCCCCGCTGTTCGGGCACGCCTCGCCCAACGCGACGGCGCAGCTGGCGAGTCGGGCCCGCGAGGGTCTGAAGCAGGCGTATCTGCAGGCGCATGTGAGCACCGCGCTCGCCTCGGACGACGCGTGCGCCCAGTACGCGGACCGGCTCGGGGCGTACGCCCGCGGGCGGCTGCGCACGCGCGCCGAGCGGGGCCTGCGCAAGCACCTGGAGGAGTGCTCCAAGTGCCGCCTCGCGGCGGGCCAGATCAAGGAGTTGGCGGGCGGTATTCCGGCGCTCGTTCCGGTCGCGGTCATCGGTTGGTTCGGCGCCGCCGGGTACTCCGTCAAGGCCGGGCTGCTGCTCGGTGGCGGCGCGGCGGGCGCAGCCGGCGCCGGTGCGGCGGCCGCCGCGGGCGGCACCACCGGAGGTGCGGCCGGGGGTGCGGCGGCCGAGGGGCTCGGCGCCCCGGCGAAGGCCGGCATCGCGGCGGGCGTCGTCGTCGCGGCCGGGGTCGCCGTGGCCCTCGCCCTGACCGGCAGCGAGCCCCAGCCGGAGGCGAAGCCCAAACCGGCGCCGACGCAGTCCGCCGAGCCGCAGCAGCCCGAACCGGAGCCCGAGCCGGAGTCCCCCGAGCCTGAGCCGCCGGCCCCTGAGCCCTCGCCGGAACCGACCCCGACGCCCACTCCTACCCCCACGCCTACCCCGACTCCGACGCCCACGCCCCCTCCGCCGCCGGAGCCGAGCCCGACGAAGCCGTCGCCGCCCCCGCCGGCGGAGCCGAAGGTGTACCCGGTCAACGAGCTGGAGTACAGCGTCCTCGGCGACGGCACCAAGCCCGAGGTGCGGATGGGCGAGTCCAGCTGGTTCTGGCAGCGCCGCAATCTCCGCATCGGCGGCGAGCAGTACGACCACGGCATCACCGTGCACGCCCGTTCCTCGCTGACCATCGACCTCAACCGCACCTGCAGCACGTACGACGCGCTGGTGGGTGTGGACGACATGACGATGGGGCTCGGCGCGGTGCGGTTCCAGGTGCTGGCCGACGGGGAGCCGATGTGGAGCTCGCCGGTGATGCGCGGCGGGGATCCGGCGGTGCCCGTGCACGTCGACCTGACCGGGCGCAAGACGATGCAGTTGATCGTCGAGCCGGAGTCGGACTTCGACGCGGTGGCGCTCGCAGACTGGGCGCAGTCACGGATCGCCTGCGAGTAGCGCCCGCGCCGCTCACCCCAGCTCCAACCCCCGCTCTGCGGCGGCCACTTCGGCCGCTACGCCCTCCGGGCCCGGCTCGTCCCCGGCCGTCCGCTCCGTCTCGTACCGCTGCTCGCCGAGGGCCGTGCGCAGGGCGCGCTCAAGGGCTTCCGTCTCGGCCCTTTCGGGTACGCAGCGGGGCCGGGCCGCGCGCCAGGCCGTGGCGGCGGCGAGGAGGCGGGCCGCGCGCGGGTCGTCCAAGGCGCGCAGCAGCACGGCGAGGCTCTCGGTGAGCGTGGCCGGGACGAGGACGAGTTCGGCGCGGCGCGCGGCACCGCGCGCCGCAGGCCCTCCGCGACCAGGGGCAGGCCCGCGCGCGGGCTCGACTCGGCGGCGGTGATGCGGCCGTCGAGTTCGGCGATCGCCGCCTCGAACTGCGGTGGCGGCGTGGCGCGTTCGCCCTGGCGCCGAGCCGTCTCGCACTCCTGCCACAGGGCGAGCGCCTCGCGCAGGACCCGCGACGTGGTGGCCGGATCGCCCGCGCGCAGCGCCTCCGTACGCTGCCGGGCGCGGCGTTCGAGGCGGTGCAGGTCCACGTCGTCGGGGTCCGCGTCCCGTCGGTAGCCGCCGGGGGCCGAGGCGACCGCCCGGCGGCCGAGCGCCCGGCGGAGCCGGCCCGGCAGGGCCTGGAGTGCGGCGGGGGCGTCGGGCGGCGGGGCGTCCGCCCGCACCTCGTCGATGAGCGTCCCGACCGGGACCGTACGCCCCGTGTGCAGCGCGAGTGCGGCGAGGAGCGCGCGCACGCGGGGGCCGCCCACCGGGGCGGGGGCGCCCTGCTCGTCGCGCGCCGTCGTGGCGCCCAGGATTCGGTACCGCACGGGTCCATTGTTCCCGCGGCCACTGACAACCGCCGGTGATCGGTCGCGCAGCCGGCCGGGGCCGAAGGGGGCGTACGGCCTCAGACCCCGGTGGGGCTGCCCGCGCCCCCGAGCGCCCCCCTGCGCTGCCCGAGCACGCCCTTGTGCGGGGTGATCCCGGAAGGCACCGCACGCGCGCGTGCCGGTGTGCCCGTCCAGCAGGTGCCGCGGCGGGACAGGAGCCGGCGCAGCCACAGTTCGGTCGAGACGAGTTCGGCGAGGCCGTCGAGCCCGCTCCGGTCCCCGTCGGCGGCCTCCCGCAGGGCGCGCTGCACCACGCGGCCCTCGACCAGGCCCGCCTGGGCGAGCAGCGGCGCGGCGAACAGGTCGTCCAACTCCTCGACGGCGACGCGGAGTCCGGTGCCGACGGCGGCCGTGGACGAGGCCAGCGTCGGCTCGCCCCAGCCGTCCGGCAGCTCGGCGACCCCGGCGCCCTCCAGGACGGTGCGGAGGATCTCCGCGCGTGCGCCCGGTCGCACCCGGAGCGCCTCGGGGAGCGCCCGGCACGCGCGTACGACCTGGTTGTCGAGGAACGGGGCGTGCAGGCGCTGGAAGCGGACCTCCGCGGCCTGTTCCAGGACCCGCAGGTCGGCGGCGTGCCGGGTCAGGGCGGCTCGGGCGCGCAGCTCGCCGGGGTGCTGGCCGGGGCCCGGTCCCGGGCGGGTCGCCGCCTGTTCGAGGCGAACCGATACTTCAGCGAGCGCCTCGCCGGTCAGCCACCGCGCGGCGGGCCCCGGTCTCGCCCAGGCGAGCGCCGCGAGGGAGGCGCCGACCGCGCCCGCGGGCTCCTCGAACCTGCCCTCTCTCAGACGTACGGCGGCGTCCTCGATGCCTGCGCGGTACGACGTACGGGCGAGACGGCGGGCGGCCGCGTACACCCGCGCGGGGACGAGAACCGATCCCTCCGCCTTGGCCAACGCCGCGACGGGGCGCACGAGATGGCGTCTGCGCCGGTCCATCAGGAGGTCCGCCAGGCGCGCGGGGTGGGCGTCGAGCACCTGGCGTGCGCCGTACCCGGTGAAGTGGTCGGCGCTGCCCGAGGCGAGGCGGGCGCGGTGGCGTGCGGCGGTCACCAGAGAGGGGCCCGGCTCGTCGGTGAGCGGCCCCTCCAAGTCGGCGTAGGGCAGGGCCTCTTCGCCCGCCGCGACCACGACGTGGTGCAGGCGCGGGTTGGCCGCGATGGCGCCCGCGCGCTGCAGTTCGGCCTCGCGCCCGCCGGTGGCCAGGTCGTTGAAGGTGACGGCGAGGAGCCGCTCGCCCGCGCCGGTGCCGTGGCCGAGGACGGTGCCGGGCAGTCCGGGCAGCCCCGCGGCGAGCAGCGCGAGCGTGCCGGACGCCGGCCCGCCGGAGAGGTCGGCGCCGATGCCGGGCACGGGTCTGCGCGCGCCGCGCCGCTCCGCGGGCCCCATGCCGGGGACCGGGCCCGGGTCGATGTCCGGGACGTGCCGGGGCGCGGCGAGCCGGGTGCGCACGGCCTCGACCAGGGCGTCGCGGACGCCGTCCACCGCCCGCGCGCCGTCCATCTGCGGTGCGGCGACGACGAGCGAGGCGAGCGGTTCGTACCCGGCGATCTCGCGGGCGCCGTCGCGCAGGATCAGGGCGTGGCCGGGCGGGATGCGGTGCACGCCGAGGTAGGGCGTCGAGTCGTGCAGGGCCTCGGGGACGTCGGGGCAGGCGAGCAGGGCCGCGAGGTGGCCGATGTCCAGGTTGGCCTCGATGAGGTCGGCGAGCGGCAGGGCCGCGGTGGCGTACGCCGTGCCGCCCGCCCAGGGGGTGTGGAAGACGGGGCGCGCGCCCGCGAGGTCGCCCGCGACGGTGATGCGGCGGCCGACCTGGACGACCGCGGTGTAGCTGCCGGGCCAGGCGGTGAGGTGGCGCAGGGCGCCGCCGCGGGCCGCGAACAGGCCGACCCGCAGCTGTTCGTCACTCGCCCCGCAGGTGCCGAGTACGGCGATCCTGGTGCGCTCGTCGGCCTTGACGACGCGGACCTCGTCGGGCCGCCAGTCGCCGACCGCCCACAGCGGATCCGGGTCGCCCCACAGGAGTTGGGAGCCGACGGGGTGCACGGTCTCGCCGCCGTCGTGCGCATCGGGCGCCATGGCCGGGCCCGTCCTCGCGGTGGTACTGCTCCACCCCACCAGCCACCGCATCGACGCCTCCACAGGCTGTGGACAACCGAACCGAAGAAGCCGGAGCGCTGCCGGAGCACTGCCGGGAACTCAGGTCCATGCTGCCACGAAGAAGGCGTACGAGAGGGGTTCCGGGAGCGTACGGGCATGCCTCAACGCGCCCCCGGATTCGGACACTTGAGACATCTCGGGGGCGATCGGCAGGCATCGATATTTGGCCAATTCGGTGTCCGCGCAAACGGCACCACAGCAGGGGACGAGGGCTGGCACGCGCGCGTGGGGCCTACGGATCGACACAGTCCGGGAGGCGCCCATCACCTCCCGGACCGCTCCGCCGCCCGCGGGGATGAAGGCGGCGGCATCCCCCAGCCCACTGGTTCCAGTGCACAGCGGGCCGACCCACGCACCGCCCATGGAAGCGCTCCCCCCGGGTGTCCGAGAAGAGCGCACATGCGGGCGCACGGCCACACGCCCGGAGCACGACCGACGGGACCCGCACTCCTGTACAGACAACATTCCCGCCATCCGGAACCAGGGCCCTTAACGCTTGGAATGCGGGGAACTACGCTGGGTTTACGAATGCCGCGTGGTTATGCCAAAGCCGCGGCAGCCGTCTGTGTCGAGGGGTGGCGCATGTCCAGGGAGCAACGCGGGCCGAACGAAAAGCTCGGCGCGGTTCTCGCCCTCGCGGGAATCAGCAACGCCGGCCTGGCACGAAGGGTCAACGACCTCGGTGCACAGCGGGGGTTGACGCTTCGCTACGACAAGACCTCGGTGGCCCGCTGGGTCTCCAAGGGCATGGTGCCGCAGGGCGCAGCGCCGCATCTGATCGCCGCGGCCATCGGCCAGAAGCTGGGCCGCCCGGTGCCGCTGCACGAGATCGGACTCGCGGACGCGGACCCGGCGCCCGAAGTGGGCCTCGCCTTCCCGCGCGACGTCGGTGCGGCGGTGAAGTCCGCGACGGAGCTGTACCGCCTGGACCTCGCGGGCCGCAGGGCCGGAGGGGGCGGCATCTGGCAGTCCCTGGCCGGCTCCTTCGCCGTGAGCGCGTACGCGACCCCGGCGTCCCGGTGGCTGATAACCCCCGCCGACAGCTCCGTGGAGCGCTCCCCCGAGAGCGCCGCGGAGGGCGACACGGCCGCCGCGGCGGGCGAGACGCTGCAGCGCGTCGGCCACAGCGACGTGCACAAGCTGCGTGAGGCCGCCGAGGACGCGCGCCGCTGGGACTCCAAGTACGGCGGCGGGGACTGGCGTTCGTCGATGGTCCCGGAGTGCCTGCGGGTCGAGGCGGCCCCGCTACTCCTCGGCTCGTACTCCGACGAGGTCGGCCGCGCCCTGTTCGGAGCGACGGCCGAACTGACCCGCCTCGCGGGCTGGATGGCCTTCGACACGGGCCAGCAGGAGGCCGCCCAGCGCTACTACATCCAGGCGTTACGCCTCGCCAGGGCCGCCGCCGACGTCCCCCTCGGGGGGTACGTCCTCGCGTCGATGTCCCTCCAGGCCACCTACCGCGGCTTCGGCGACGAGGGCGTGGACCTCGCGCAGGCCGCCATCGAGCGCAACCGCGGCCTCGCCACCGCACGCACCATGAGCTTCTTCCGCCTCATCGAGGCGCGGGCACACGCGCGTGCGGGCGACGCGCAGGCCGCGGGGGCCGCGCTCAAGGCCGCCGAGGGCTGGCTGGAGCGCGCGCGGGACGGCGACAACGACCCGCAGTGGCTCGGCTTCTACTCGTACGACCGCTTCGCCGCCGACGCCGCGGAGTGCTACCGCGACCTGAAGGCGCCGCGCCAGGTGCGCCGCTTCACCGAGCAGGCGCTGTCCCGGCCGACCGAGGAGTTCGTCCGCTCGCACGGCCTGCGGCTCGTGGTCAGCGCGGTCGCCGAGCTGGAGTCGGGCAACCTGGACGCGGCGTGCGCGCAGGGCCTGCGCGCCGTCGAAGTGGCCGGACGCATCTCTTCCGCCCGTACGACGGAGTACGTGCGGGACCTGCTGCACCGCCTGGAGGCGCACGGCGACGAGCCGCGCGTCGCGGAGCTGCGGGAACGGGCGAGGCCGCTGCTGGTCGCCCCGGCGTGAGGCGAGCGTCCGGAACATGAGCGTCCGGCGCACCGCCCCTTGTCACCTCGGCAGCAGTCCATGATCCTTTCGGGTTTGAAGGCATTGTCAGTGGCGCAGTGCACTATCGGACCTGGGAGGTGGAGCGCATGACGTACGACTGCGACGTGCTGGTGATCGGCGGCGGGATCGTCGGCCTGTCCACTGCGTACGCACTGACGCGCACCCGTCCGGGCACCCGCGTCACGGTCCTGGAGAAGGAGCCCGGCCCGGCCCGGCACCAGACGGGGCGCAACAGCGGAGTGATCCACAGCGGGATCTACTACGCCCCGGGCTCGCTCAAGGCGAAGTACGCGGTGCGCGGCGCCGCGGAGATGGTCAAGTTCTGCGCGGAGTACGACATTCCGCATGCCGTCACCGGCAAGCTGATCGTCGCCACGGACCGCGCGGAGCTGCCCCGGCTGCACGCGCTCGTGCAGCGCGGCCGGGAGAACGGCATCCCGGTCAGGGAGCTCGGCCCCGCCCAGATAGCGGAGTTCGAGCCACAGGTCAGCGGCATCGCCGGCATTCACGTCGGCACGACGGGCGTATGCGACTTCACGGCCGTCGCCGACCGCCTCGCCCGCGCCTCGGGCGCCGAGGTGCGGTACGGCGCGGAGGTCACGGTGATCGACCGCCGCCCCGAGCGAGGCGTAGCGGTGCGCACGTCGGACGGCACGGTGCTGCGCGCCCGCGCCCTGGTCAACTGCGCGGGCCTGCACTGCGACCGGGTGGCCCGGCTCGCGGGCGACGACCCGGGCATGCGGATCGTCCCCTTCCGCGGGGAGTACTACGACCTGGCCAGACCCGAGCTTGTGCGTGGCCTGGTCTATCCGGTGCCCGACCCGGCCTTCCCGTTCCTCGGCGTGCACCTCACGCGCGGGGTCGACGGCGGCGTGCACATCGGCCCCAACGCCGTCCCGGCCCTGGCCCGCGAGGGGTACGACTGGTCGGTGCTCCGCCCCCGGGACCTCGCCGAGACGCTGACCTGGCCCGGCAGCCGCCACATCGCCCGCAGACACTGGCGGTACGGAGCGGGCGAGCTGCAGCGCTCCCTGTCCAAGGGCGCCTTCACGGACGCGGTGCGCCGGCTGCTTCCCGCCGTCACGGAGGACGACCTGCGGCCCGCGAAGGCCGGGGTGCGCGCCCAGGCGGTGCTGCGCGACGGCACGCTGGTCGACGACTTCCTGATCCGCGAGGCGCCGCGCACGGTCCACGTCCTGAACGCCCCGTCCCCCGCAGCGACGGCCTCCCTGCCCATCGGCCGCGAGGTGGCCCGCAGGGCCCTCCGGGCGCTGGACTCGGTGTAAGGACCGCCCGGTCCTCGGGGCGCTGGACGCGGTGTAAGGACCGCCCGGTCCTCGGGGTGCTGGACGCGGTGTAAGGCGTGCGCCTTCGGGATCACGTTCCACGCCGTCGGCCATCGCACCCTCGGCCACCGCGCCCTCGGCCACCGCACCCTCGGCCACCGCACCCTCGATCGCCCTGCGGGCTCGTCCTCAAACGCTGGACGGGCTGAATTTCGCAGCCCGCCCAGGCGCAAGCCGGCGGCACCACGGCCCCGAGCCGGGGACGGTCACGGTCGCACCGAGCCGAGCAAGGGCCCAAGCCAAAGGGATCCCGGCCGGGCAAGAACCCGAGCCGAGAGGGCCCCGGGTCGAGAAAGGGATGGCCAAGCAAGGTCCCAAGTCCAGCCAGGGACGACGGCCGAGCCAGGGACGACGGCCGAGAAAGACCCGAGCCAAGAGCCTTCGGCCGAGCAAGTACCGAGCCAAGAGGGACCCGGCCAAGCAAAGCCCCCCGCCGAGCAAGAGACAACAGCCCAGCCACGGACGACGGCCGCACCCCCGCGCCGCACCCCCGTAAAATTGCTCTCACTGTGTCTGATTTCCACGCGCCCGACGCCCCCGAAGCCGCCCCGACGACGCCCGCCGCTCCGGCCGCCGCAGAACCGAGCGCGGCCCCGGCCCGGGAACCGGCCTCCGCCCCGGAACCGACCGCGGAGCGGGCCGCCGCCGAGCAGCCCGTCGACGCGCAGCCCGTCGACGCGCCCCGCCGCGCCCGCCCGAAGAGCGAGCCCCGCTTCCCGGACGGGCCCGCGCCCGACCCCGCGGGCTCGCACCACGAGCGCCGGATCCGCAGCTTCCAGCCGCGCCGCAGCCGGGTCACCACCAGCCAGGCCGAGTATCTGCAGCGGCTCTGGCCCAAGTGGGGCCTGGACATCGACGGCCTCGGCAAGCTCGATCTGGACGAGATGTTCGGCGGGCTCCCCGTCGTCCTGGAGATCGGCTTCGGCATGGGCGAGGCCACCGCGCAGATGGCGGCCGACGACCCGGACACCGGCATCCTCGCGGTCGACGTGCACACGCCCGGCATGGGCAACCTGCTGGGCCTCGCCGAGCGCGGCGGCATGACCAACGTCCGCGTGGCCAACGGCGACGCGATCATCCTGCTCCGCGAGATGCTGCCCCCGGCCTCCCTCGACGGCCTGCGCGTCTACTTCCCGGACCCCTGGCCCAAGAAGCGCCACAACAAGCGCCGCCTGATCCAGCCGGAGTTCCTCACGCTCGCCGCGCACTCCCTCAAGCCGGGCGCCCTGGTGCACTGCGCCACCGACTGGGAGGAGTACGCGGAGCAGATGCTGGAAGTCCTCACCGCGCACCCCGACTACGCCAACACCCAGGACGACGGCGGCTTCGCCCCGCGCCCCGCCTTCCGCCCCCTGACCCGCTTCGAGGGCCAGGGCCTGGACAAGGGGCACGTCGTCCACGACCTGCTGTTCCGCAGGAAGTAATTCAGGAAGTAGTTCAGGACGTAGCTCAGGACGTAGTTCAGGAAGCAGCTCAGACAGTTCAGGAAGCAGCTCAAGTCGTAGTTCAGGAGCCGCTCAGGAAGCAGGTTTCGCCCCGCCTGCCCGAAAGGTCCGGAAGAGTCGAGCTCGCATTCGCGAACACCATCGCCCAACCGGCACCCCGCTCGTTATCGTCGAACGCGTGACCCTCGCGCCTCTTCCCCACGCCCCGCAGTCCGGGACGTCCTGGTGGCGGCGCTCGTTCAAGCGGCGGCACTCGGTCAAGCTGTGGACGCTCGGCACCCTGCTCGCGCTCTCCGGTCTGGTGATCCTCGCCCTGGTCCGGGAGGAGACCGGCACCGAGGGCTTCCTGGTCGGCCTCGGCCTGGCCACGCTGCCGGTGCCGCTGCTCACCGCCGCGTTCCGCTGGCTGGACCGGGTCGAGCCGGGCCCCTGGCGGAACCTGTTCTTCTCCTTCGCCTGGGGCGCCTGCGCCGCCGCGCTCATAGCGATCGTGGCGAACTCCTTCGCGACCCGCTGGATAGAGACGGCCACCGCCGACCCGGCCGGCGCCGACGCATGGGGCGCGACCGTCATAGCGCCCGTCGTCGAGGAGTCCGCCAAGGCCGCCGCCGTACTGCTCGTCTTCCTGTTCCGCAGACGGGAGTTCACCGGGATAGTCGACGGGGTGGTGATAGCCGGGGTCACCGCCACCGGCTTCGCGTTCACCGAGAACATCCTCTATCTGGGCACCGCGTACGGCACCGACGAGGCCAGCGGCATCACCGGCCTCGCCCTCGACTCGGTCACCGCCGCGACGTTCTTCGTCCGCATCGTGATGTCGCCCTTCGCGCACCCGCTGTTCACGGTGCTCACCGGCATCGGCTTCGGCCTCGCGGCCCGCGCCGCGCACCGCAGGCGCGTCCGCCGCTTCCTGCTCCCCCTCCTGGGGCTCGTCCTCGCGATGGCCATGCACGCCATCTGGAACGGCTCGGCGGTCTTCGGCGGGTTCGGCTTCCTCTTCGTCTACGTCGGCCTGATGGTCCCCGCCTTCGCGCTCCTGACCTGGCTCACGATCTGGACGCGCCAGCGCGAGCTGCGCACCATCCGCACCGAACTGCCCGTCTACGCCGCGGCCGGCTGGATCGGCCCCCTGGAGGCGTACGCGCTCTCCTCCATGCGGGCCCGCGGCCTCGCCCGCGACCACGCCGCGTACATCGGCGGCCCGTCAGCGGCCCGGACGGTCGCGGAGTACGAGGCGTACGCGACGTCCCTGGCGTTCCTGCGGCACCGAGGGCGGAGCGGCCGGGCGGGCCCGGAGTTCGTCTCCCGCGAGCGGGAACTCCTGGACGAGATCTGGCGGCGCCGCGAGACAGCCCGCCCCGCCCTGGCCCACGCGGCCCGCGCCACGGCCCCACCGATCCCCGCACCCCGCCCGCACCCGTACGCGTACCCCTACGCGCCTCCGTACGCGCCTCCGTACGCCTACGCGCAACCGCACCTCACGTACGTGCCGAGCCCCGCGGCGCACGGACCGCACGCGTACGCGCCGTACGCCCCGGCCCACAACCCCTACCGCTCAGGCTGAGGCAGCCGTCAGCTCGGCGACCTCGGCGTCGGTGAGCTCGACTTCGGCGACCGCGACAAGGGCGGGCAGCTGCTCGACCGTACGGGCCGAGGCGATCGGCGCCACGACGGTCGGCTGCGCGGCGAGCCAGGCGAGGGCGACGGTGGCGAGCTCGGCGTCGTGCGCGGCCGCGACCCGGTCGAGGGCGTCGAGCACCTTGAGGCCGCGCTCGGTCCCGAGGTGACCGCCCGCGCTCTCCGCCCGCACGCTGTCGACGGTGGCGCCCGGCCGGTACTTGCCGGTGAGGAACCCGGAGGCGAGCGCGTAGTACGGCACGGCGGCGAGGCCGGCCCGCGAGGCCACCTCCTGGAGCTCGCCCTCGTACGTGCCGCGCGAGACGAGGTTGTAGTGCGGCTGCAGCGCCACGTACCGGGCGAGGCCCTCGCGCTCGGCGAACTCCAGGGACTCGCGCAGCCGCTCGGGCGAGATGTTGGAGGCGGCGACGGCGCGCACGGTGCCCGCGCGGACCAGGTCGTCGAGGGCGGTGACGATCTCCTCGACCGGGACGGTCGGGTCGTCGAAGTGCGTGTAGTACAGGTCGATGTAGTCCGTGCGAAGGCGGCGCAGGGAATCCTCGACGCCCCGCTTGATGGTCTTCGCTGCGAGGCCCTTGACGCCTTCGAGGGCGCCGACCTTGGTGGCGAGGACGACGTCCTCGCGGTTGCCGCGCGCCGCGAGCCAGTTGCCGATGACGGTCTCGGACTCGCCGCCGCTGTTGCCGGGAACCCACGCCGAGTAGACGTCGGCGGTGTCGACGAAGTTGCCGCCGGCCGCGGTGTAGGCGTCGAGGACGGCGAAGGACTGGTCCTGGTCGGCGCTCCAGCCGAAGACGTTGCCGCCGAGGGCGAGCGGGAAGACCGAGAGGTCGGACGAGCCGAGGGGGCGCAAAGAGGTCATGGGAACGTCAACAGCCGCCGCGGACGGGCCTATTCCGGCGCGCGCACCGCAGAACGGAACGCGTACCGGAACAGGGAACCCGTCACACGACGGCTGTGGAGGGCATGCCTCACCTCACCGATGCATGCCTCGTACCGGCAGCCCTGACGTCGGGGGGTAAGCCGCCAGGACCACTGGAATCCAGGAAGGTCCTGAACGCCCTGAGAAGTCAGACGCCGAGCCTCAGATGCTGACGCCCTTGCCGCGCAGCCACGCGCCCGGGTCGATCAGTTCGCCACCGGACTTGACCTCGAAGTGGAGGTGCGGACCGGTGGAGTTGCCGGTGGAGCCGACCCGCCCGATGACGTCGCCCGTCTTGACCTCCTGGCCGACGCTGACGCTCATCGACGACTGGTGGTTGTACGCGAGCTCCGTGCCGTCGTCCAGCTCGATCACCGTGCGGTAGCCGTAACTGCCGGACCAGCCGGCCTCCTTGACGGTGCCGCTGTGGATCGACTTGATCGGCGTGCCCGTGGGCGCGGCGAAGTCCAGACCCGTGTGGTAGCCGGAGGACCACATCGAACCGGCCTGCCCGAACACCGTGCTGATGGTGTACGAGGAGAGCGGGGCGGTGAAGCTGCGGGCGAGCTTGGCGAGGCGCTCGGCCTCGGCCTTCCGCTTCGCCTCCTCCTCGGCCTTGCGCTTGGCCTCGGCGGCCTTGCGCTCGGCCTCGCTCTGCTGCGCCTCGGCCTCCTCGGCGGCGGCCTTCACCGCGGCGTCGGCGGCGGCGGCCTGCTCGGCGGCCGCGGCCTGGTCCTGCTTCGACTCGGCCTGCTGCATGATGCGCGAGCGCAGCGCCTCACCGGCGTCGGCGGAGGCTGCCTGCTGCTCGCCGCTGAGCTGCGCGACGGGCGCACCGCCCGCGGCGGTGGCCTGAGTGACGCCGGAGAGGTCCTCGGCGCCCGCGGCCTCGTCGGAGTCGGAGATCAGCGAGCCGACGCCGGGAAGGGACTCGGCGTCCGGCAGGGACTCGGTGACGCCGGAGAGGTCGGGCATCGAAATCGGTACCGGCGGACGGTCCTTGGCGGTCGCGATGCCGCCGGCGCCGACCGCGGCGATGACGCCGACGCCGAGCACGGTGGAGCTGCGCGCGAATCCGCCACGCTGCTTGCCGACGCGGTGCCGGCCGCGCACGGGACGAACGGACTCCTCAGTGGGGTTCCACTCTTCCCAGGGCCCTTCGTCGTGCCCGAACGCCTGGTCTCCGTCCGGGAAGTACGCGGGCTCATGGCCGGTCGTGCCTCGGCTTGCGGGGGTCGCCACTGGGGCGCACTCCTTTCCTTCCTTCTCGCCTACCGGGTTAGCTGACGGGTTCGGAACAGGAAGGTTTCCTACGGGCGAAGAACGCCCGATTCACCCCAAGTTGGTGGTTCCCCGGCTCCCTTGCGGGATTAAGCGTGTGCGCACGGAGCCGACTCTTGTGACGGCTGGGACGACCGCGCTGCGTTATCGAACGTTAATAGACAGCGGCATCGGATTCCAAGCCGTTCCGACTGATCGTTCACGACTCTGGCCAAGGCTTTTCGGGACACGAGGGGGCGGAACCGGGCGAGTTGACCCTCCGTCGTACACACGAATCCTCCACGAATTTTCTGACGGTGCGTCATTTGTTATGCGGAGGGCGGCGCTTCACTCACGGACGGTGACAACTGCTCCCCCGCGGCGGGCCTGCGTACGGCGAGCAGCGCCATGTCGTCCGTCATGCCCGAGCCCCCGGTGTGCGCCCGCACCTCCTCGGCCACGGTGCCAAGGAGGGAGTCCGGCGTCGTGAACATCCGCCCGCTGAGCCGGGCCGCCGGGTCGTAGAACTCCCCCGCCTCGTCGCGCGCCTCGGAGAGCCCGTCCGTGTAGCAGAGCAGCGTCGCGCCGCCCGGGAAACGGCACTCGCCCGCGCGGTCCGGCCATATCCCCAAGTCCCCCATACCGAGCGGCAGCGCGGGCTCCTCCGCGGTCAGGAGGCACAACCGCCCACCGGCCGACAACAGCAGCGGCTCCGGATGACCCCGGTTGATGAACCGTACGACCTCCCGCCCGTGCGGCATCTCGGCGAGCACCGCCGTCGTGAACCCCTCGAAGGCGTCGAGGCCGGAGCGCCGGGTGCCCTCGCGGGCGAGCGCGCGCTCCAGACGCTGCGCGACCGCCTCGAGCGTCGCCTCCTGCTCGGCCGCCTCCCGGAACGCGCCGATCACCACGGCCACGGCCTCCACCGCGCCGAGCCCCTTGCCGCGCACGTCGCCGACGATCAGCCGTACGCCGTGCGGGGTGTCCTGCACCGCGTACAGGTCGCCGCCGATGAACGCGTCCGCCTGCGCCGCCTCGTACCGCGCCGCCACCTGCAGCCCGCCGATCCGCGCGGCCGGCTCGGGCAGCACGGCGCGCTGCGCGGCCTCGGCGATCTCGCGCGCGGAGGCGAGCTTCTCGCCGCGCTGGCGTACGACGAAGTTGATGAGGACGGCGAGCCCGGAGACGGTGACCACGTTGATCAGCTCGGTCAGCTCCTGCGGCCGGCCCACCGTCCCGTAGTACAGCTGCAGCAGCACCACGGAGCCGGACGCGGCCACGCCCGTGAGGACCGTGCTGAACAGCCCGAAGAACGGCGCGGCGACGAGCGGCGCCGCCGAGAACAGCGGGGCCGCGGTGAACCTCGGAGGGGTGAGCAGCGCGGAGATGAGCCCGATGAGGATGAGCAGCAGCGGCAGGGCGCGGACGAACGCGTGCGCGTGGGCGTGGGTGCCGGTCCGTTTCCGCTCCGGCTCCGCGCGGGTCCGCCGACGGCGCGGCAGCCCACCGCCACCGGCGCCCCGCCGCGCGCCTCGCGCTCCTCGCTTCCCCACCGGTCGTCTCCTGCCGCGTCCACAGTGTCGGCGGACCACTGCCGCTCCTGTCCCAGGGTTTCCGCAGGGGCCGCGACCAGCGACTCCTGTCGGCCGTACAGGTGACGCGCGCCTCGTGGAAAGGGTGGCGCGAGGGGTCCCTGAGATGGCGTACACTTGTGTTTACCGACGCGGGGTGGAGCAGCTCGGTAGCTCGCTGGGCTCATAACCCAGAGGTCGCAGGTTCAAATCCTGTCCCCGCTACTGAAACATCAGGCCCGGCACATCACATGTGCCGGGCCTGATGCATGTCTGCCTCCCCGCGTTTCCCGTACGGGTCGTCAACAGGCCCACGGAACGCCCCAGTTGCCGCCCGCACGGCTCCCGCGGCCCCGAACGAAGAAGCGCCCGCCCCCACCGAAGTGGAGACGGGCGCTGCTGTGCAGGTCAGACGGGTTTCCCGAAGACCCCCGCGTCGTAGGCCGTGTGGGACTCGAACCCACAACCAATGGATTAAAAGTCGTGGAGGGGGTCGTCCGGGTGGGTCCGGACGGTCCTTCGCTGTCCTCCCGCACCTGTTCAGAGAGGGGGCGGGGTGCTGCTCGGTCCAGGCCGTGACGCGCTCTGACGGCGCATCCGCTCACGCATCGCTCACGCAGAGCGCCCCCGAAGATCGCTGGTCACGCCTGGTTCTGGGAGTCGATTTCGGCGATGAGGGCCTCGATACGGGTCTTGATCTCGTCGCGGATCGGGCGGACGGACTCGACTCCCTTGCCCGCGGGGTCTTCCAGGGCCCAGTCGAGGTACTTCTTGCCCGGGAAGATCGGGCAGGCGTCGCCGCAACCCATGGTGATGACGTAGTCGGACGCCTGGACGGCCTCTGTGGTGAGGACCTTGGGCTTGGCGTCGGCGATGTCGACGCCGACCTCCTTCATCGCCTCGACAGCAGCCGGGTTGACCTGGTCGCCGGGGACCGATCCTGCGGAGCGGACCTCGACGCGGTCGCCCGCGAGGTGGGAGAGGAAGCCGGCGGCCATCTGCGAGCGGCCTGCGTTGTGGACGCAGACGAAGAGGACGGAGGCCAGGGGGGTGGAGGACATGGGAGCCCCTTCAACGCTTCAGGCAGCACTGGTGTCAGTCAGGAATGATGTGACAGTATCAGCCCATGATGACGTCAGTCGACGCTGACCTGATCCGGGTCCTGGCCGACCCGCTCAGGCTGCAGATCGTGACCCTGCTCGCCCGCGAGACCCTCTGCACCACCCACCTCGTCGAGGAGACCGGTGCCCGGCAGACCAACCTCTCCAACCACCTGAGAGTCCTGCGCGAGGCCGGGGTCGTGGAGACCGAGCCGTGCGGCCGGTTCACGTACTACAAGCTCCGGCCCGACATCGTCGCCTCGCTCGCCGGCCAGTTCGCCGAGCTGGCCGAGAGCGCCCGTACCGCCGCCGACAACAAGAGGGCCTGTCCGTGACCCGCACCGAAACACCCACCCCCGCGACGACCGAGGAATCCTCGGTCGTCGCCAAGCTCTCCACACTCGACCGCTTTCTGGCGGTGTGGATCCTGCTCGCCATGGCGCTCGGCCTCGGCCTCGGCCGGCTGATCCCAGGTCTGAACGACGTTTTGGCGAAGGTGGAGATCGGCGGGATCTCGCTGCCCATCGCCGTCGGCCTGCTGATCATGATGTATCCGGTCCTGGCCAAGGTCCGCTACGACAAGCTCGACGCGGTCACCGGCGACCGCAAGCTGATGGTCTCGTCGCTCGTCATCAACTGGCTCGTCGGCCCGGCGGTCATGTTCGCCCTGGCCTGGATCTTCCTGCCGGACCTGCCCGAGTACCGCACCGGCCTGATCATCGTCGGCCTGGCCCGCTGCATCGCCATGGTGATCATCTGGAACGACCTGGCCTGCGGCGACCGCGAGGCGGCGGCGGTCCTGGTGGCCCTGAACTCGGTCTTCCAGGTCCTGGCGTTCGGTCTGCTCGGCTGGTTCTACCTCGACCTGCTGCCCGGCTGGCTGGGTCTCGGTGAAGGCGAGACGCTCGACATCTCGATGTGGAAGATCGCCCTGAACGTCGTCATCTTCCTCGGCATCCCGCTCGCCGCAGGGTTCCTGACCCGCCGCATCGGCGAGAAGAAGCTGGGCCGCGAGTCCTACGAGTCCAACTTCCTGCCGAAGATCGGCCCTTGGGCCCTGTACGGCCTGCTGTTCACGATCGTCATCCTCTTCGCCCTGCAGGGGAAGACGATCACCTCGCAGCCCCTCGACGTTGCCCGCATCGCGCTGCCGCTCCTGGTCTACTTCGCGCTGATGTTCTTCGTCCCGTTCCTGCTGGGCAAGGCCATCGGTCTGACGTACGAGCGCAGCACGACGCTGGCGTTCACGGCGGCGGGCAACAACTTCGAGCTGGCCATCGCCGTCGCCATCGCGACGTTCGGCGTCACCTCCGGCCAGGCGCTGTCCGGTGTCGTCGGCCCGCTGATCGAGGTGCCGGTCCTGATCGCGCTCGTCTACGTGGCGCTGGCCTGGCGCAAGAAGTTCGCGACGGCTGCGTGACCGTGCAGCGCACCGATGTGGTGATCGTGGGCGGCGGCCAGGCAGGTCTGGCCGCCGCCTACCACCTGCGCCGACTCGGCGTGGACTTCGTCGTCCTCGACGGACAGTCCACGCCGGGCGGCGCCTGGCAGCACGCATGGGACTCGCTCCACCTGTTCTCCCCGGCCGCCTTCTCCTCTTTGCCGGGCCAGCCGATGCCCGTGCAGGAGGGCGAGACGTACCCGGACGCGCGACACGTCGTGCAGTACCTCACCGCGTACGAGCACCGCTACGAACTGCCCATCATGCGCTCGGCGTTGGTACGCGGCGTGCACCGCGACGGGGACTTCCTGCGCGTCGAGTCCGAGATCGGTACGTGGCGGGCGCGAGCCGTGATCTCCGCGACGGGGACGTGGTGGCGGCCGTTCCTGCCCGCCGTCCCCGGCCGCGCCGAGTTCGCGGGACGTCAGCTGCACACCGTCGGGTACCGCTCGCCGGCCGACTTCGCGGGGCAACGCATCGTGGTGGTGGGCGGCGGCAACTCCGGCGCCCAGATCGCCGCCGATCTCGCGTACGACACCGACCTGATCTGGGTCACCCAGCGCCCGCCCCGATTCCTGCCCGACGAGATCGACGGGCGCGCGCTCTTCGACGCGGCCACCGCCCGCCGGCAAGCGCTTGAGGCGGGCCGCGCGGACACCGGCGGCGTAGCCGCGCTGGGCGACATCGTGGCTGTGCCTCCGGTGCGGGAAGCGCGGGACTCCGGGCTGTTGAAGGCGTCGCCGATGTTCGTACGTCTCGACCGCGACGGTGTCGTCTGGTCCGACGGCACGCGCGCCGAGGTCGACGTCGTCATCTGGTGCACCGGTTTCCGCCCCGCCCTCTCCCACCTCGGCCCGCTCCAACTCCGGGGCACGCGTGGACACATCGCGACCGAGGGCACCCGCGCAGTCGATGAACCACGGCTGCATCTGCTCGGGTACGGCGACTGGACCGGGCCTGCCTCCGCGACGCTGATCGGCGTGGGGCGCCCTGCGAGAGACGCGGCTCGCGAGATCGCCGGACTGCTCGCATCCGATTAGCTCGGCGTCGTTCACGTCGGCTCCGGGATGCAAGCGGTGGAGAGGTTCCCGACCGCTCAGTCGTGACGTGCGAGCTTGACCGCGGAGACGAGCAGGATCACGGCCAGCGCGGGGATGAGCACTACGTCCGGGAACGCACCGAGGAGGAGACCGCCCAGGACGGCGCCCGCGATGGAGCCGGCGGCCATGGTGACCGTGAAGCGGAGGTTGGCACCGAGGACAGAGAAGCTGCCGTCGCGGCTGTAGCGAGCGAACGCGACCAGCATGGTCGGCAGGGAAACCAGCAGGGACAGGCTTCCGGCGGTTTTGATGTCCTCGCCGAACAGCAGCACGATCGTGGGGATCAGCAGCTCGCCACCCGCCACGCCCATGATCGCGGCCACGACACCGATGCCGAACCCGGCCGCGGCACCGGCGGGTACCTGGGCCCAGAGCGGCAGCGCGAGGGCGGCCAGAGTGGTGGTGTGGGTGAGCACCAGGGCAGCCGCCATGAGGACCATCAGCACGGCCAGCACCCGGTAAAGGGTGGAACTGCGCATGCGCACGGCCCACGATGCGCCTGCCCAGGCCCCCAGCAGGCTGCCCGCCAGCAGGTTCACCGCGACGGGCCAGCGGGCGGCGACGTCGGCGGCCGGGACCGCCGAGAGACGGGCCGGCAGCGCGACCAGGACCACGACCAGGCTCATCGCCTTGTTCAGGATGACTGCCGAGAGGGCCGCGAACCCGAACAGGCCGATCAACAGCGGCAGGCGGAACTCCGCTCCGCCCAGCCCGATCATCCCGCCAAGAACTCCGATGGCCGCTCCCGCGCCGAACACCACCGGCGCTGAGCGAGTCGGCCAGGTAGGGCGGAGGGTCTGGTCCGTGCTCATGACGGGCATCCTGGCCGGTGGAGAGCCTGTACGGCTACGGCGCGCGCTCACCTTCAGGGCATGGCACCGGACATCCGGAGCGGATTAGTTCGGACCTACGAAGCCGTCCGCGTCTGCCCTGCCACCGTTCTCGTGCACACCTGGCCAGGCCGGAGGCGCGGCATCACGAGGATCACTCCGAGGTGAGCAACCGCCCCATCGAGGCAAGCACCGACGGCTCGACGCGGTAGTACACCCAAGTCCCGCGCCGCTCGGAGGTCAGCAGGCCGGCCTCTTTGAGCTTCTTCAGGTGGTGGGAGACCGTCGGCTGGGAGACGCCGACATCGGAAATGTCGCAGACGCACGCCTCCCCGCCCGCGTGCGAGGCGACCGCCGAGAACAGCCGCAAGCGCACCGGATCGCCCAGCGCCTTGAACATCCGCGCCGTGCGCTCCGCTTCTTCAGCGGTGAACGGCCTCTCGGTGAGCGGAGGGCAGCAGGGCGCCACGGACTCCGGCCCCGACCCCGTCTCCGGTTCCAGCAGCGGCAACGCCTTGATGTTCGACATGCATCTATGTTGACACATGTCGAATCAAAGCCGCCAGGGTTGCGCGCTCGTGGCCGACAGGTTCAGAGGCCAGTAGCGGTCGGCGCCTTGCGGACGTGGGCGACCAGCGCGTCGGCCACATACTCCGCGTCGCGCGCCACCCCGCGCAGGGTGTTGGAGGCGAAGGACCGCTGGAATTCGAGGCCGAGGTAGACGAGCCCCGGGTGGGTGGCGGAGATGCCGCCGCTGTGCAGGGGCAGGCCGTGCTCGTCGAGGGCGCCGAGCTTGGCCAGGTAGTCGAGGTGGGGCCGGTACCCAGTGGCGAACAGGGCAACATCGACCGGCTCGCGGCTGCCGTCGCCCCACACGACCTCGTCGCCGTCGAGGGCGGTGAACATCGGGCGGCGACGCAGTCGGCCGGACTCCAGGGCGTCGCGGTAGCGGCCGTTGTCCAGGACGAGGGTGCCGCCGACATAGTGGATCAGCCACTCCGGCGGCAGCTGGTCGAAGCCGCTCGACGTCAGCCAGTGGTGCAGGTCCTTCCCGTCGCGGGTCTGCGGCAGGAAACGGACCGGGTTACGGCTGGCCAAAGTCAACTGAGCTGCTTCGGCAGCTAGTTCGTGGCCCACCTGGACGGCGGAGTTGCCGCCTCCGACGACCACGACGCGCTTGCCCGCGTACGGGGCGGGGTCGCGGTAGTCGGCCACGTGCAGCACCTCGCTGACGAAGCTGTCCCGGCCGGGAAGGTCGGGCAGCACCGGATTGCCGAAGGCGCCGGTGGCGGCGACGACCCCGGCCGCGCCGAGGGTGCGGCCATCATCCGTACGCAGCAGGAACCCCGCTTCGCTCCGCTCCACGGTCTCGACCCGGGTGCGGGTGCGGATCTCTGCGTCCAGGCGGCTGGCGTAACGCGCCAAGTACTCGACGACCTCGTCCCGGTGCGGGTAGCGGTCGCCGTCGCCGCCGAACTCCAGACCGGGCAGTGCACTGAAGCGGGCGGGCGAGAACAGCGTGAGGCTGTCGTAGTAGTCGGGCCAGGAGCCGGTCGCCTCGGCGGATGCCTCCAGGATGACCGGCTGCAGCCCCCGACCGCGCAGCACGTGCGCGGCAGCCAGCCCTGACTGACCGCCTCCGATGATCGCGACGTCGACGTATTCCATGATCCACATCCCTTGTTTCGATGAACGCCTATGTTGACGCTTATCGAAACAGGTGCAATGCTGTCGACACAAGCCATCGACAGTTATCGAAACAAGATTTTCGAAACAGACATCGAGGAGTCGTCGTGAACGCGTCCACCACCCCCGAACTGCCGGTCGTGGTCGTCGGAGCAGGCCCGATTGGCCTTGCCGCCGCCGCCCACCTGATCGAGCGCGGCCTGGAGCCGCTGGTCCTGGAGGGCGGATCGTCAGCCGGGGCGGCCGTGCGCGAGTGGTCGCACGTCAGGCTCTTCTCCCCCTGGGCTGAAGTCACCGACGAGGCCGCCGAGAAGCTGCTCGCCCCCACCGGCTGGACCCGACCTGACGGGGCCGCCTACCCGACCGGCGGCGACTGGGCGGAGCAGTACCTCCAGCCCCTCGCTGATGTCCTCGGCGACCGCGTCCGCTTCGGCGCCACGGTCACCGGCGTCTCCCGCGCCGGACGCGACCGCGTGGTCGACACCGACCGAGAGGACCAGCCCTTCGTCGTGCACATCCGCACCGCCGACGGCCACGAGGAGCGACTCCACGCCCGTGCGGTGATCGACGCGTCGGGCACCTGGACCGCCCCCAGCCCCGTCGGCGCGAGCGGACTGCCCGCACTCGGCGAGCGTGCCGCCGCCGACCGCATCACCTACCGCGTCCCCGACCTCAACGACCCGTCCGTACGGGCCCGTTACGCGGGCAAGCGCACCGCCGTCGTCGGCTCCGGCGCCTCCGCCTTCACCGCCCTCGCCTACCTGGCCGACCTCGCGAAGTCCGACGACGGCACCGGCACGAAGGCCGTATGGGTCCTGCGTCGCGGCATCTCCGGCTCCACGTACGGCGGCGGCGAGGCCGACCAGCTGCCCGCTCGTGGCGCTCTGGGCCTCGCCGCGAAGGCAGCCGTCGACCAGGGCCACGCCGAGGCCGTCACCGGGTTCCGCACCGACGCCGTCGAACGGGACGGCAAGGGACGCCTGGTCCTGGTGGGCGAGGACGGGCAGCGCCTCGAACCGGTCGACGAGGTCATCGTCCTGACCGGCTTCCGCCCCGACCTGTCCTTCCTGTCCGAAGTCCGCCTCGACCTCGACGTACGCCTCCAGGCCCCGGTCGAACTCGCCCCGCTGATCGACCCCAACCAGCACTCCTGCGGCACCGTCTACCCGCACGGCCACCGCGAGCTGTCCCACCCCGAGCAGGGCGTCTACCTCGTCGGCATGAAGTCCTACGGCCGCGCCCCGACCTTCCTCGCCCTCACCGGGTACGAGCAGGTCCGCTCCGTGGTCGCCGCGCTCGCCGGTGACCTGGACTCGGCCGACCGCGTCGAGCTCACCCTGCCCGAGACCGGCGTGTGCAAGGGCGGCGGCCTCCTCACCGCCCCCGAGACCGAAGCCGATGCCGATGCCGATGCCGGAGGCTGCTGCGCACCTGCCCCCGCTCTCGTCGAGATCGGCGCTCCGGCGGCGACCACCAGCGAGACGACGGCTTCTGGGGGTTGCTGCGGCTCGTGACCAACGTCGACATCCACCGCCGTGAGACCGTGACCGGCATCGCACACCGGTCGCGGCCCCGGGCGGCGCTGCCCGCCCTGTGTCTGACCCAGATCACCGGCTGGGGCGTCGTCTACTACGCGTTCCCCGTGCTGAATCCGCAGATCACCGCCGACACCGGCTGGTCGGCGGGCGGGACGACGGCCGCGTTCTCCGCCGCGCTCTTCGTCTCCGCCGTCGCGGGAATCCGGGTCGGCCGCATCCTCGACCACCGTGGCCCGCGCACCGTCATGACCACAGGTTCGGCCATCGGCGCAGCGAGCCTGATCGTCGTGGCCACCGCCCCCAATCTCCTTGTCTTCGCTGCGGGTTGGCTACTCGCCGGGCTCGCCATGGCGTCGACCTTCTACCAGCCGGCCTTCGCCGCCCTCACCCGCTGGTGGGCCCCCGACCACGTACGCGCCCTCACGATCGTCACCCTCGCCGGGGGCCTCGCCTCCACCGTCTTCGCACCCCTGACGGCCACGCTCGCCGACCACCTGTCATGGCGAGCCACCTATCTCGTACTCGCCGCGATCCTCGCCGTGGTGACCGTCCCAGCCCACGCCTTCGCGCTGAAGGCTCCCTGGCCGCAAGCACCGTCTGCCACCACCGAAACCGGTGGCAGCGCTCAACAGGCCGCCCACAGCCGCCCGTTCCTGCTCCTCGGCGTAGCCCTCACGATCTCCGCGTTCGCCATGAGCGCCGTCGTCATCGCACTCGTACCGCTCCTGCTCGAACGCGGCTACACCACCGCCCAGGCGGCATGGGCCCTCGGCCTCGGCGGCGCCGGACAGACCCTCGGCCGCACGCTGTACGAGGGCCTCGCCCGCCACACCAGCACCACCGCGCGCACCGCGGCCCTCATCGCACTCGGCGGCCTCACCACCGCCGCACTGGCCTTCACGCCAGGCCCGTACGGCCTGTTGATCGCCCTTTCCGTCCTCGCCGGCACCGTCCGCGGCAACCTCACGCTGCTCCAGGCCACCGCCGTCACCGACCGCTGGGGCACCACCCACTACGGCCGCCTCTCCGGCCTCCTCGCAGCACCCACCACCACGGCATCGGCCCTGGCCCCGTTCGCGGGCGTCGCCCTCGCGCTGCCCCTGGGCGGATATCCGGCGCTGTTCGCCGTACTCGCCGTGCTGTCTGTCCTGGCCGGAACCATCGCTCTGGGCACCTCATGGCCAAGACGCGTCTGACACTTCGAGACAGCTCCATCTCGTCACTCTGTGCTGGCTCCCATGCCCTATCAGACACCCGGCATAGGCAACTCTTTTGCGCGACAACACTCGATCGTGTGCATTGTCGATCCTTAGCGCCGCCCGTCACCCGGCGTGCCTAGCCTCGCACTGTGCCGAAGAAGTCTCCCATCGGATCGAAGATCTACAAGATGCTGGCCGAGGCCCGCACGATTGAGCCGTACCCGGTCTGGATGACCTGGGAAGGCGTTGCCGGCGAGGTATATGGCTACTCGTTTGAGACGCGCAATGCGCAGCAATGCGTCAGCAGACTGTCCTCGGTCGGCGTCGTGCGCTACACCACTGGCCGCACGGCAGGTGCGAGGATCTGGCCCACCGATGCCGAGCAGTGGATGCTGCTGCAGGTGAGGCGGGTGTTCACCGGTGCCCTGATCGCTGTGGACAGTCCTCGTTACCGGCCGCCGACGAGAGATGAGGTCCTGCAGGGGTTTGTCCAGGGCCTTCATGACCCAGAGGTATGGGTGAATCTCGGTGAGGTTGTTGCCCTGGTTAATCAGAGCTGCAAGACATCGTTCGACGCCTCAGAGGTGATGTGGTGGCGCTTGGGCCTGGAGAGGCGCCGCGAGCAGGAGCGGAAAGTCTGCCTGCGCCGCCTTGGTGTCGCGATGAGCAGGCTCCGTACGGAGCGGGAACGACAAGAGGTTGAAGCGCGCAAAGTGTGGCTCGGCCCGTGGCGCGTGGATCCTGAGCGGCTGACCGAGTGCCCTTGTTGCCGCCAAGAGATCGCAGCGCCATCCGTGTTCGCGCAGGACGTCCGCGCAGGGTAAAGCGAGCACCCACTGCTGTTGGGCTGGGGCGTCGGGGGCCTGCCCCTTGTCAGCCTCGGCGTTCGGCGTCGTCGGGCGGGCGATGTCGGCCCAGTTGTCATCGCTGAGGTGGCTAGCCCAGCGCCGCCTTGCAGAATTCGACGAACGTCTGCCACGCGACCGGCGGGACGGTCACCTCGCCGCGCGTGCGTGTCTTCGTGTCCCGGATGCGGACCCTGCGCGGGTCGTTGTCGGCGACTTCGACACAGCTATCCGTGTGCGTGTAGCTACTGGTGCGCCAGTTCGGCGTCTCCGCCATCTTCCCGTCACCCTCAGCGGTTGAAATGGTCAAATGCTGCCTGGATCAGCTTCCGTGCAGGCTGGCCGTACACAGCAAGCTGCCTGTGCAACTCGAACGCCTTCATGTAGGTCTCGATCTCGCCCGGCGCCGTGACGGTCATCTCCGCGGAGAGGGTCTCGACCATGACGAGCTTGTCGTCGAACATGGCGAACCCGTGTCCGACCCAAAGCCCGAGCTGGGCGTCGCGGGGGACGATGCCCAGGCTCAGCCTGGGAAGCGACATCACATTCATCAGTCGGTCGAGTGCCCCTCGCATCACGCCCGCTCCGCCGTGGTTCGAGTAGAGAGCCTGCTCCCCGAGCACCACGTTGAAGATCCGGTCCCCCGCTGACAGGTACCCCTGGCGCTCAAGCCGCTTCGCCACGGCGGCTTCCGTGTCTGCTGGCGTTCCGTACAGGTTGGCCGCTTCCTCAAAGATGGCCTCGGCATAGGCAGCCGTCTGGATGGTGCCCCAGATGACGTTGGGCTCGTAGATGCGGAAGATCTTGGTTCGCTTGTAGAGCGACAGCGACTTCTTCTGGCGCTTCTCGGCACCCTCTTGGAGCTGCCGGCGCCACTCCAGCCACAGCTCGTCGATATGACGGAGTGTCGCAATGAGGTCGTCGAGGACGGCCTCGCGCCCGGTCAATTCGCACCAGACGCGGAGGTCGTCCTCGCTCGCGTTCTGCTTGCCAGTCTCGATCCGCGAGACCTTGGACTCCTGCCAGCCTGTGGCCTCGGCGAAAGCCTTGCCGCTTCGGAATCCCGCGTCCTTGCGGAATCCACGCAGCCTGGTGCCCAACGCCTCTCGTGTCGCCTGTGCTCGGTTACTCACTGATCGGTCAGGGCTTGTACTCGGAGTGCTTGATGGCGGCGGCCCAGAGTTCGTCCCGCAGCCGAATGCACTCGGCCACGGTGTCCGGGTCCTCAATGATCTGCGATCCCAGGACGCGTCCGTCGGGGTCGAAGTGCCCGACCGCAAGAAGGCGATCGTCGTACAGCCACCAGTCGTTGCCCTCAACCGGGAAGGTGATTCCATCGGGCAGCTGGTGCCGCGGCAGCCACCGGATGTCCTCGCCGGCCTCGACGTTGAGGTTAGTCAGCGAATGCTCCCACCCGACGTACTGCGAGTGGGGCTCCGTGACCACTCGGACTCGGCGGACCGTCTTGCCCTCCCCGGTCACCCGCTTCATGAGCGTCATCCAGGGGTCGAGCCACTTGTAGTCGTCGGGCTGCGCCCTCTGCCACCTCGCGTAGGGAGTGTCCTCGACGGGCGACCCGTAGTCGTCCCTCAACTCCAGGTGGAACGCATCGTGCTCGAAGCTGTTGAACAGCTCGTCACGCTGGGCGCTGGTGATCAGGTCCACTGCTCTCCTCCAGTAGGGCCGTGATCGAGGACTTGGGGACCTCGATGCAATCCTCGTAGTCAGGCAAGCGCATCTGGCTCAGGGCCTCGGCATCGCGCATCACCGGACCCTGCACGATGCATGTGCCCTGTTCGGTGACGAGCATGATCGGGGCCTCGAACTTCCGGATCTCACCATGCGCGAGACCGTCCTTCGTCAGGTGCTCGAAGAGTTCGGTCGGCACCTCGACGGCCGTCTGCCCCTCCGGCACATCGAGCTGCACGAGCAAGTCTTGGGCGTAGACCCTCCAGCCTTGTACGACGTAGCCGTCCTGGTCGCTGGCATACAGGGTGGGGCTGTCTCCGGGGGTGGAGTTCTTACCAAGGAACCGTAGCTTCATGGTCACTCTCCCGTCCTCTGCCTTGCGCGAGATTGCGCATGCGGTGATGGTCGATGGAGCGTTCGAGCCCGTCAATCGACTTCCCGCAATTAGGCGCAATCTCCTTGGGAGTTGATCCCAGCTCGCTCTACGTTCGGTGCCGAACCGAGCAGCCAAGGCGGCCGCAACCCGTGCGGTCCCGAGGGGAGATGCGTGGTGTCTGCCGTGTCCGAACAGCACGATGTAGCCGGTCTCGAATCCCTGCCTCTCGATGTGGAGTTGATTGAGGACAGCACGGAGACGGTTCTCGCGATGCAGATGGCGACCTCCACCCGGCCGTCGCTCGACAGCAAGACCCCTGTAGTCGTGGGCCACTTGCAGTTGCTCCTCGGGGAGGAGCTGGGGGCTGACGAAGACCCCGAGGTCCGCGACCTGATCGTCCGCTCGTACCGGCTGCTCGACCTCGCGGCGCGGCCCCGCGAGGAGTCGCCGGCCTTCAACGTCTTCTTCTACAACCGCGACGTAGCGCTGCTGACGCGCAAGCTGCTCTGGGTCTACCAGGAGAGACGCGAAGCAGGTGGCGCGTGAGTCCGAGGTCTCAACAGACGGTCTACGTCCTGGCCCTCGCCGTGCTCGTCGCGGCGCTGGCGTACGGGATCGCAACGGCCGGCGTGAGCCGCTGACCGGACGCAGTGAACTTCCGCCCCCGAGGTGACTCCACCCGGGCCTCCCCGCTCGACTCACCCTCGCGGGGCGGAGCCCAGCCCCCACCCCAGTCAGCCAGTACCCGGCAGAAGGACAAGCCGGACCGGGGTGGGTGGAAGTGCAAGGCGGTCGCGGAGACCGACTCTCCGCACAGCACATGCGCAAGGAGGAACACCCCATGCCGAACCTCTACACCCTCCCCGCTGTCGACGACGGCGCGTTCGAGAACTTCTGCGGCGGCAACCTGGGCGGCGAGCACGAGGCGTGCATCGACGTCGCGGCCATCCCCGGCGCCGTGGAGGCGTTCGAGCTGCGCGACTCGAAGCCCGAGGGCGTCGGCGAGAAGCTCCGAGTGACCGCCGCCGAGGTCGACGACTTCGTCCTCGGTTGGGCCAAGAAGCGGGGTCTGGCGCTCTAGCCTGACGCTTCCCCATCCAGGACAAAACGGGCCGCCCTGCTTCGGTGGGGCGGCCCTGCACCTCCAGAAGGGCACCCACATGAGCTGGTCAGGGCACTGGCATGGATACGGGCCGTGGATCGGACCGTCAGCGGTGTACGGGAAAGAGGGAGGCCGACGGCCCGCGCACCCCAACGGCCCGCCCTCGGTGATCGACCCCGAGGACAAGAAGCAGCAGGCCGTCCTCGACCGATACCGCGAAGCCGCCTCCGAATTCACCACCGGCAACGTGCCGCCCACGATGACCGGCTACTGGCTCCTGAAGAAGAACCAGGTCTCCGGCGACCGCACCTGGTCGGACCTCGGCATCGTGCTCGCCTGGCTGACGAAGCAGTACGAGGCCAACCCGCCCTTCGAGAGGCCGGACAGGCGGCAGGCGTACAGCACCCTGGACACGAAGCTCGACTACGCAACTGACGTGCTGCCTCGCGGCGTTGACGTGAGCTGGGTGTACTACACGCCGTCGGAACGCCTGATCTCCTTCTCCATCGTGTGCTGCCCCAACCGGTTCCACCCCGAGATCGCCTGCCCGCTCCCGCCGTCATAAGGAGTCGACGCCATGTCGCTGCGCCTGCTGCTGCCCGAGGAAGGCGTCACCGAACTGCTGACCTCGTGGCCGGACGAGCCCCGCGTCTATGACCGCGGCCGCCCGGCACTCGACGAGGCCGTCACCTCGGAGGCCATCCGGGGCTACCTCTACATGGGCACCGTTCCGGCCCACGAGATCGCAGCCGTCAAGGCACCGAACCCGTCGCTGAGCCAGAACGCGTACATGACGGACGGCCGGACCGACCGCGCGAAGCTGGTGCGCCTGTACGAGCAGGGCTACACCATCCGACTGGGCAACCTCCAACGCGTCGTCCCGGCCCTGGCCGGGATCTCCGAGGCGATCCAGACGGAGACCGGCTACTCGAACTACATCCACGCCTTCCTGACTCCGCCCGGCCACCAGGGACTCCGCCACCACTGGGACCAGCAGATGGCCGTGATCGTCCAGATCGCCGGGACGAAGCGCTGGCAGCTCTGGCGGCCACCGGTCACGGCACCGATGCGCGAGTACAACGAGAGCTTCCGCGTGTGGAAGGACGAGTACATCCCCACGTGGGAAGCGGCAGGGCCGGACCTGGAGATCGACCTCAAGGCCGGCCAGTCGCTCCTGCTGCCGCGCGGATGGGTTCACAACCCTCACGTACTCGAATCCGAAGAGCACAGCATCCACCTGACCTTCGCGATCCGGGAACGCACCCGGTTATGGCTCGCAGAGAAGCTGCTCGCCGGAGCCATCACGCGGGAGGAGTTCCGCAGCATCGTCCTCCCGCATCAGTTCAGCGGGGAGAGCCTGATGCAGCAGCTCGGCGAAGCACGGGAGGCGCTGGTGAAGTACGTGCAGGACCTTGACCTGTACGAGGTGGCCCCGAGCGTCATAAGGGACGCGTTGACGGAGCTGGAGTACAGGACTTGACGGGGGCTGAAGCCCGCACCCACTCCCGCGTCGGCCCGTGGATGCCGTCAGCGCCGTCGCGCGCGTGGCTGCGGTTGTCGCGACCCGGCCGCCATGGGGTGCGCCTGGGCACCGGGGAGCGGCGAGGGGTTGTAAGCCTTGGCTGTCCGGGCCCTGGCTGCTTGTGCTCGTGGGCTGGGGGCGTGGCGTTCGCTGAGGCGGCGGATGCGCCAGGTCAGGGTGCGGGCGGGGCTGCGGACATCACCCAGGGTGCGTTGGCCGAGTGCCTGGGCGAGGACGGTTGCTGTGTTGTGGCCTGCTGCTTCCGCCTGGGCGAGTACGGCGGCGAGTGCGTCCCAGGCAGGGTCGTTGAGGATGCGCTCCGCGTGTGCCGGTGCGGCCTGCTGCAGATGGTGGGCGTAGCGACGTTGGGCCTGTTGGCTGGGGGTGTGTTGGGCGAGCTGTGTCAGTACGGGCTCCGCGACTTGGACGTACGCGGAGTGCAGGTGGACGAGGGCTTGTTCGGCTGCTGCTGCTTGTTGGGCGTGCTGGCGGGTGCGGTGCCAGTGCAGGGCGAGCGCGACGGCGGTCAGCGTGACGTCCAGGAGCATGGCAAGCCCTGTGCCGTCGCGGTCCTGGGGACGCTCGCGCCAGATGCTTTGCAGGCTGCGGCGCAGTGCGCGGGTGCTGTTGAGGTCGGCAGTGATGCGGGAGCGACTGGCGCGCTCGAATGCCATGGCAGCTTGGGAGAGTTCAGACCTGACCGCGGCTGGTGCGGCTAGGGGCAGCACGTCCAAGGTCATCCCGAGGGCGACGAGTTGGCCCTGGGCAGCATGGTCGTCGCCACTTACGAGGTGGTGGGGGATGCGTTCGGTGGCGGCGGTGGCCTGGTGCCAGGGGTTGCCCGGCGGGACGTTGGCCGGTTCGGGGCTGGTGGTCGCGAGGCGTTCGCGGATCTTGGGCAGGGACAGGTCGGGGGCGAGGGTGGAGCCCGCGTAGAAGACCGGCTCTCCCTTGTCGTTGGTGTCGCCGGGCAGGGCGAAATTGCAGCCGAGGGCGTCGCCGGAGGGGCCGCGCTTACGGCGTACGTCCACGCCGGTCACTTCCAGCAGGGCGAGGAACTCGGTCTCGTCGGCTGCGGCTGCCACTGCGCGGCGCACTCGCAGGCGCAAGATGTCGCGGGCGGTGGCGTCCTGGCCCAGGCGCTTGGCCTTGAAGTGTTCCTTGCTGGTGGCGCGCTTGGCGGCGGTGCCGTCGCCGGCCTTCAGCCGCCTTAGCCCGTAGTCGACTTCGATCGTGCGGGCTTCCTTCTGTACGGCGCGTTGGTCGTAGTCGCGTTTGGGGCGGCGGCCGTCCTGGCGTACGAGGGTGGCGGCGATGTGGATGTGGTCGTCGGCGTGGCGGACGGCCACCCAGCGGCAGGCGTCCTCGTCGCCGTCGGGTGCGATGCCGGCGGCGGCCACGATCCGGCGGGCGACCTCGGCCCACTGGTCGTCGGTGAGGATCGGGTCTTCGGGTGCGGCGCGGACGGGGCAGTGCCACACGGTGTGCTTGGGTGCCTTGTCGCCCAGCATCCTTATGGGCTGGTCGAGTTGGGCGACGAGTTGCTTTTCCACATCCTGTGGATCGCGGTGAGGGCTGCGGCCGGGGTCGGGGGCGAAGCCGTTCCAGGAGGCCACCAGGTGCGGGTCGGTGTGTTCGTTGGCGCGGCCGGGGCCGAAGAGGTAGCGGATGGTGCGGCGTGTGGCGTCGGGCCCCTTACCGAGGATGATCTTCGGGATCATTGACGCTCACCGACCCTCTGTGACTTGGGCGATGGCGGTGTCCAAGTCGGCGATGGATGCCTCGACACGACCCAAGAGGCGGTGGACGGTGGCGTCGTGGGGCCAGGCGCCGTCCTGGTTGAGGTGGCGGGTGAGTTGGTTGAGGTTGCTGCCGATCTTGCCGAGCTGTCCGTTGGCGGCCATCAGGGTCTTGACCATGGCGCGGTAGTCGGCGACAGCGGCGGTGGGGTCGTCGGAGCGGGCGGCAGCGAGGGAGCACTCGGCCACATAGCCACCGAGCGCCATGCCGCTCAAGGAGGCGGCTTGGCGCACGAGGGCAAACTCGTCGTCGTTGTAGCGGGGGTGGACGCGGCGCTCGCGCAGTTGCTTGTCACGCAAACGTCGGCGCAGCGCAGGCGACTGCGGCACGTTCGACGACGACGGCTCGCTGCTGCCCACCCCCACGGTCGGCACCCCCGGGCCGACCGACTCCGGTGCCGCCCCGGCGCCGGATGCCTCCTCCCCCTCTGGGGCGGGGGCCGGGTAAGGACTCCTTACCCGACAACTTGCTGCGCTGTTTTCGCTGGTGAGGTCGTCGGTCATCTGCTGTTCGGGGGTGGGGAGTTCGCTGGGTTCGTCGTGCATGGACTGGTTCTCCGGTGGGAGGTGCGGGCTGATGGCAGAGGGGCTGGGCGTGCCCCCCGTGTCTGCGGGCACGGGGGGGGACGCCCAGCAGGGGCTGAGGGCGGCTCGTCCTACGAGTCAGGCGGCGTCGGCGCCTGCCGCGCTGAGCTCTGGCCACTGCTCAGCGGCTGCTGCGTCGAGTTCAGCCTGGACAAGGTCCTTCAGCAGGTCGGCCTCCTTCCGGCCGATCGTGAGGTCGCGGTCGCGGAAGGTGGCTTCGATGTGGCGGCGGGAGGCTCGCCCCTGTCGTCCGAGCGGCGCGCTGCGCGCGATGACGAGCCTCTCTGCGGGCACGGGCTCTTCCGAGGTGCCCGCCCCTTGCCGCCCATCAGCCACTCCGGCGGCAGCCGGAGCCACATCAGCCACGTCTTGGCGGCGTACGACGATGTAGAGGTGGACGGCGCCGGCCAGGGCGAGCGGGGCGATGGCGGAAAGGCCGCCGACGGTGACGTCGTCGAGGCGTATGCCATCACCGTGGCGGGCCTGCTGGTTGAGGCGGACCGCGTGCAGGGCGTTGGCCCAGATGCTGGTGAGGGTGGCGGCGCCGACGAGCAGCCAGACGTAGACGCGGGAGCGTGTCGGAGCAGAGCGGAGCATGAGCAGGGCGCCAACGCCGATGGCGATAAACCCGTCGATGACGAGCGGGAAGGCGCAGGTGAGCAGCCAGCTGATGTGGATGGCGACGGCCATCTGTCGGAGGGCGTCGTAGGAGAGGGCGAAGGCGAACGCGGCGAGCATGGCGATGCCGGCGCGGATCGCGGTGGTACCTGAGAAGGACTTGGCGAGGCTGCGGAGGGTCAAGCGGGGCACTCCTGGTGAGGTGAGGCAGCAGCCGTCCGTTGGCCTATCGGCTCGACTCCCCAATTGGGGAGTCGAGTCCGGAGATCGGCAGGAGGCGACGGCAGCCGGGTGGTGCGTTGTCTCGTCCCACTCGTCGCGTGCCTGGTCAGGACAGGTACGAGTGGGCGCGTGATGTCGAGTCGACTCGTTGCGGCTCGGGCACTCGTCCCTGCGCTGACCTGCGCCGGGACGAGTGCGACGAGTCGTGGCGGGTCAGGCGGCGCTGCCCGGCAGCGGCTCGGGCGCAGCCTGGGCGGGCTGGCTCGGAGCTGGCGGCTCGGGACAGTAGCGGGCCCAGGTGTCGAGGAACTGGGTGCGGGCGAAGCCCTTGGCCTGTGTCCCGTCGGGGAAGCGGCGGTTGGCCGAGCTGATGCCGTAGGGCTTCAGCAGGAGTTGGAGGCCGCGCGGGGTCAGGCCGTTGGGACCGTACTCGGCCCAGGGCGCTTCCTTGTCCGCGTTGAGAGATTCCAGCAGACGCTTCGTGGCCAGGACCGCCGGGTCGTTCTCGGCTGCGAAGGCCCGGCGGATGCCGACCAGGAGGCGGGTGCGCAGGCCGCCCTCCTCGTCCTGCCCGGCCTCGTAATCGGTCATCACGCGGCAGGCGGCACGGGCCAGCGCGGGCCAGTCGCCTCCGGCGAGGTCGGCGATGACGACCAGGGGTTCCCAGGTATCCGCCGCTCGGTCCTCGACCGGCATGGGCGGCTCCATCTCCATCGCCTGTACGTACAGCGGCTGCAGCCAGGCGGTGAGCCGGTCGCGGATCGCGTGCAGGGCGGGGGTGTCCCGGGAAGTGCGGAAAGCCGCGACCTTCTCGCCCGCCGCGCGGCGGCGCATCCGAATGACCACCGAGCGGTCCATCACCGTGTCCGGCAGGTCCCCGATCCCGGCGAGCGCCGCCATGGCGAACGTGGGAAACGCAGTGGGCTTGTGCTCTGGCCCGGTCACCCGCAGCGTGGGGCGACCGCGCTGGTGCCCGGCGTTGATCAGGCCGCGCACCTCCTCGTTCTTCTCCGCCGCCTTGGCGGTGCTGAAGAGGGTGTCGGCCTCGTCGACCAGGAGGGTCGGCGGGTCCTCGTCGTTGATCGACCGGAAGATCGCCGCCGGGCTGGCGTTGACCGTGATCAGCGGGTTGCGCACGGTCTCCGTCACCACATCCAGGAGGCGGGACTTACCGCACCGCTTCTCCGGAGCCACGATCGCCAGACGCGGCGCGTGCTGCCACGCGGGCTGCAGATGCGTGGCAGCCACCCACAAGGCCACCGCGGTGAGGGCCTCTTGGCTCGGCATCGCCACGTACCGCTCGATCTGCGCCCGCAGATCGGCGAGAATCCGCGCACCCTCGGAGGCCGCTGGCGCTGCGGTCGGCTCCTCAACTGGGCCCTCCTGCAGGGACGGTGGAGGTGTCTCGGTGTCGCCAGCCGGCTGGCCGGGGATGGCAACCGGCGGCCACGTGGGCTTGGCGTCGTCGGAATAGGGCTCGGCACCTGCGTGTTCCACAGGGCAGCTCCTCGTCTGGCGGTGGCGGGCTTGCACGCCCTGACCGCCGGTTTGGTTCTTCCAGGGCCGTTCGGGGTTGCTCGGGCCTCCGGCGTTGCACCGCCGGAGGCCCATCCCGTTCTCGCGGGCAGCGGGGCACCGCGAGGGAACACGGACCGTACGTCCACGCCTGGCAACAGTCCAGCAAATCTGTGTCAGCTCAGCGCAGAACGAATTGATACGCTCCCCAGCTTTCACGCCGCGAGCCCCAGCAGCCCCAACAGATCCGCAGTCACGACCCGGTAGGCGTTACCGAGCCGAAGCACCTTGCACGGATACTCGCCCCGCTTCGCCAGCTCGTACCCCTTGCTCCGCCCGAGACCCAAAGCACGGTTACTCGTGTCCAGGTCAACAGCCACAGGCAGGGCGAGCAGCTCCTCCCGGCTCATCCCCTTCGAGCCCTTCGACTGTCCGGCCAACTCGTCGTCACGCATGCAGTACGTCCCTTATCGGTACAGCCCTCGGCGAACGCGGTCGTCACGTCCGGCTCCAGGCGTCTACGTACCAGCATGGCCAAGCTAATGTGTCTGCATGACACAACGCCGTGTGGATGCTGATCAGGAAGACGCCTTCCCGGAGTGGGTGGACCGGATCAAGGCCAACGTGGCCGGCGAAGTCCGGCGCAGAAGAAGGGAGATGGGATGGAGCGCGCAGGACCTGGCCGACCGGTGCGAGGAGCTAGGGCACCCCATTCCGCGCAACGTGATCGCCAACATGGAGTCCGGACGCCGCGCCAATCTCCCGCTGGTGGACGTCATGGTCCTGGCAGCAGCCCTGGAGACGTACCCCGTCTGCCTGATCTTTCCGGTCGGCTACGTGAAGAAGACCCAGGAACTCCCCTTCCAGGAACTCGTGCCCACCTGGGACGCCCTGCGGCGCTTCACCGGCGAAGAGCAAGTCCTCGGCTTCGACCCCGGTCTCGTACCCGACTACGAGCACCACGCAAGCCTCGTGCACACCGCCCTCGCCGCCCTCGAAGAGGAAGACCGCGCCCGGTTCGCAGCCAAGACCGCCACCAGCCGCGCCCAGCAGGAAGAAGCCGAACGCAAGCGGAGCACGTACGCCGACCAGGCCATCTCCGCCAAGTACAGACTTCGCCAGCTCCGCCGTGAACTGCAGGAAGAGGGTGCCACCTTGCCGCAACTTCCCACCGGCCTGGACGACGTCGACCCACCCGACCCCGGATCCGACCCCAACACCACACCGGAGGAACGCCTTTGAAGGGCTCCACCCACCGCCGTTGCTACTGCCGCGACCCCAAGTCCGGTAAGCCGCTTGGCAAGAAGTGCCCCAAGCTCTCCAACCGCAAGCACGGCACGTACTCGATCCGCCAGGAGCTCCCGCCCCGCGAAGACGGCACTCGCCGCTCCTTCAGCCGCGCCGGCTACGACTCCCTGAAGTCCGCCCAGGCGGACCTCGACCACGTCCGCGCCCTGATCGGCCTCGCCGACTCCGACGATGCCGACAGCATCTCCCGCCTCGTCACGATGCTGGAGGCGATCGTCGCGGAGAACGCGCCTCTGCCCGACGTCGAAGAGACTCGCCGCCGCCTCAACGCGGGCATTGCCCTGCGCGGCAGCCTCACAGTCGGCGAGTGGCTCGACACCTGGTTCGCCGCGAAGAAGCGCCGGAAGACCACGCTCAACGGGTACGCCTCGCACATCCGCGTCCACCTGAAGCCCCTCATCGGACACGTGCGCCTGGACCGTCTCAACGTCGGCCACCTGGTGGAGATGTTCGACGGGATAGCCGACGAGAACGAGGTCATCACAGCGGAGAATCAGGCCCGGCGCGAGCAGGTGGCGCGCTGCAAGCCGAGCAAGCCCGGCCGCCCCGTCGCCGCAGAGCGCGAACACCTCGCCGTGGAGCGGGCCAAGTTGGCGGAGATGAAGCCGTTCCGGAAGGTAAGCGGCCCTAGCACCTGGCAGGCGATCAGGCGCACGCTGCGAGCGGCCCTCAACGCGGCGATCTCCCAGCAGCTCATCACGTTCAACCCGGCGTCCCACGTCGAGTTGGAGTCGGGACGGCGGCCCAAGCCCCTTCTCTGGACCGATGAACGGGTACGGCGCTGGCGCGAGACCGGCGAGATTCCGGGCCCGGTCATGGTGTGGACGCCGGCCCAGTTCGGGGCGTTCCTCGACGCGGCCGAGGCCGACCGGCTGTACCCGCTGTTCCACCTCATGGGCACCCGTGGCCTTCGGCGCGGCGAAGCGGTCGGCCAGGACTGGCACGAGATCGACCTCGACGCCGGCCTGATCACCCCCGCCAGGGCACTGGTGGTCGACGGCTGGGACGTCTACGAATCGGAGCCGAAGACCGAGGGCAGCTCCAACACCATCGCGCTCGCCGACACGAACATCGCCGTCCTGCGCGAGCACAAGGCCAGCCAGGACAAGGACCGTAAGAAGTGGGGTGCCGCCTGGCAGGACACCGGCAAGGTGTTCACTCGGGAGAACGGCTCCTGGCTGCACCCCGAGACGGCCTCCGAGACCTTCCGCAGCATCCTCGCCACCACAGACCTGCCGCCCATCAAACTCCGTGATCTACGCCACGTAGCGGCCACACTCACGCACGGAGGCGGCGGCGACATCCACACGGTGAAGGAGACCTTGCGGCACTCCACCATCGCGCTCACGTCCGACACGTACACGAGCCTGCTCCCCGAGGTCGACCGCGAGATCGCCGAGAAGGCTGCGAGCTTGATCCCCAGGGCCGGAAAGTCCGGTTCCTGAGCGCTGCTGGTACGGCGGCCTCTCACACAGCCCCGCTCTCAGGCGGGGAGATGGATCCCCAACATCACGCCCCTCCCTTCCCCGTCAGGGAGATGATCGTGTTGATGACAGTGGAGATCAGCGCCAGGATCCCGCCCAGGCTGGCGAGCCCCGTCACCGGATTCTCAAAGAGCTGGCCCATGCAACTGCGTAGCCGAGGGCGAACGAAAAACGTCCGCATGCGCTGCCACTTGTGCTGCTGCAGGTGGCAGCCGCGAAGGACGCCCTTGGCGTTGTTCCGGCAAGCCCTGCCGGCGTTGCGAACAGGGGCGCCGCAGGGGTTCGGCGCCTGGAAGAGGAACCACAGGAAGCTGAGTCCGAAGAGCGCCGCTGTGCCACCAGGACCGATGTCCGAGGTCAGCCACCCGGTTATCGCGACGACCAAGGCGATCAGGCCCCAGTAGGGGAGGATCTTCTTCAACATGGTCGGGGACGGTATGGGCGCCAAATTCGCTTCACAAGGGCGCAATTGAGACACCGGATGTTCTCCGCTGACGTCCCGTCCGCTCACGCATCGCTCACGCAGAGCCCACACAGGCACCCCGAAACGAAGCAGCGCCCGCCCCCACCGAAGTGGAGACGGGCGCTGCTGTGCAGGTCAGACGGTTTTCCCGAAGACCCCCGCGTCGTAGGCCGTGTGGGACTCGAACCCACAACCAATGGATTAAAAGTCCACTGCTCTGCCAATTGAGCTAACGGCCCGCGTCAACGCACCCCCCGAGCATAGCCGCAGGCGCGGACGGAACCGATCGGGTATCGGTACGGCGATGCGAAAGCGGGCCCGCTCCGGGGAGTGGGCCCGCTCTCACGTCAGTCGGTCGTGCCGATCCGATCAGCCGTTGCGCTTCCAGCGCGGCTTGTCGTCGCGGCGGCCGAAGGAGCCGGCGCCGCGGTCGTCACGGCGGTTGAACGGGCGGTCGCTGCCGCCGCGGTGGTCGCGACGGTCCCGGTTGAAGGGGCGGTCGTCGCGGTTGAACGGACGGTCGCTGCCACCGCGGTGCTCACGGCGGTCGCGGTTGAATCCGCCGCCGTTGCCGCCCCGGTCGTCCCGGCGGAAGCCACCGCGGTCGTCGCGGCGGTCGCGGTTGAACGGGCGGTCGCCGCCGCCGCGGTGGTCACGACGCTCGCGGTTGTCCCGGTTGAACGGACGGTCGTTGTCCCGGCGCTCGAAGGAACGGCCACCGCGGTCGTCCCGGCGGAAGCCGCCGCGGTCGTTGTCGCGACGGTCACGGTTGTCACGGTTGTCGCGGTTGAACGGACGGTCGTTGTCGCGGCGCTCGAAGGAACGGCCGCCGCGGTCGTCGCGGTCGCGGTTGAAGCCACGGTCGCCGCGGTCGTCCCGGCGGAAGCCACCGCGGTCGTTGTCGCGACGGTCACGGTTGTCGCGGTTGTCGCGGTTGAACGGACGGTCGTTGTCCCGACGCTCGCGACGCTCGAAGTTGCCGCGGTCGTCCCGGCGTTCACGACGCTCGTACGACGGACGCTCGTCGCGGAACTCGCGCTGCTCGCGCACCTCGCGCGGCTGCTGCTCGGGCACCTCGACCTCGGCGACGGCGGCCTCGGCGGCAGCGGCGACGGCCTCGGCCGGGTCCTCGCCCCGCTCGCGCGCGGCACGCGCGGTGAGGCGGTCGGCCTCCTCGCGCAGCTCGGTCGCCCGGCGCTGGGCGCGCTCCAGCTCCTTGGTGAGCTGCGAGACGTCCCGCTCGGCCTGCTTCGCGGCGTTGTCCGCGGAGTCGGCCTGGACCTCGGTCAGGGACCGGGCGCCGGTGATCTCGGCGACCTCGGGGTCGAACGCGCCGCCCTGGCCGATGATGTGGCGCGAGGCGTCGACGCCCGCGTCCTCCATCAGCCGGAAGATCTGGCGGCGCTGGTGCGGCAGCGACAGGGACACGACCGTGCCGGAGCGGCCCGCGCGGGCGGTACGGCCGGAGCGGTGCAGGTAGTCCTTGTGGTCGCCGGCCGGGTCCACGTTCAGGACCAGGTCGATGCCGTCGACGTGGATGCCTCGGGCGGCGACGTCGGTGGCGACGAGCGCGTTGACGTAACCGTCCTTGAAGTCCGCGAGGGTGCGGGTGCGCGCGCCCTGCGTCATGCCGCCGTGCAGCGCGTCGGCCTTCACGCCGGCGTCGCGCAGCTGCTCCGCGATGCGGTCGGCGCCGAGCTGGGTGCGGACGAAGATGATGGTGCGGCCCTTGCGCGCGGCGATCGCGGCGGTGACCGGCGCCTTGTCGCGGGGCTTCACGATGAGGATGTGGTGCGTCATGGTCGTGACGGCGCCCTGGGCGGCGTCGACCTCGTGCGTGACCGGGTCGGTCAGGTAGCGCTTGACCAGCGTGGAGATCTCGTTCTCCATCGTGGCCGAGAACAGCATCCGCTGGCCGCCGGCCGGGACCTGGTCGAGCAGCTCGGTGACCTCGGGCAGGAAGCCCAGGTCGGACATCTGGTCGGCCTCGTCGAGGACGGCGACCTGGACGTTCTCCAGCGAGCAGGCGCCGCGGTTGATGATGTCGCGCAGGCGGCCCGGGGTGGCGACGAGGATGTCGACGCCGCGCTCCAGGGCGTAGATCTGGTTGCCCATCGACGTACCGCCGCAGACGACCTTCATCTTGAGGCCGAGGACGTCGCCGTACGGCTGGAGGGCGTCGGCGACCTGCATCGCCAGCTCGCGGGTCGGGGTCAGGATGACCGCGCGGGGCTTCTTCTTCTCGGTGTGGCCGTCGGCCAGGGCGGCCAGGGTCGGCAGACCGAAGGAGAGGGTCTTGCCGGAGCCGGTGCGGCCGCGGCCGAGGATGTCCTTGCCGGCCAGGGCGTCCGGGATGGTCGCGGCCTGGATCGGGAAGGGCGTGGTCACGCCGTTCTGCGCGAGCTTGCGGACGACGCCCTCGGGCAGGCCCAGGTCGCCGAAGGTGACTTCGGGAGCCTCGGGCGCCTCGGGGGCTTCGGTGGTCGCCTCGGTGACGACAGCCTCGTCCGCGGTGTTCTCGGGCAGGACGGAGTGCTCAGTACTGAAAGTGGACATGCGAAATGCGAAACCTTCCGGAGTCTCGGCACGCGCCCAAACTCCGTGAATCGCAATTTCGACCGCCTCAATGCGGTCAGCCACGGCTAGGGAGAGTACGCGCCACACGGCGCTCTTCGATGCTGGCGCCGGGCAAATGGGATCAAACGATCTACTACTGTACGCACCCCTCGGCCCGAATGGCAAACCGCCCTCCTGACCTGCGATGACGCCCGAAAACGGAACCGACGGCAGGGGTTTCGCAGGGGCGGCGCCGCCTCAGCTCGGCCCGGCCTCGGGCGAGGGCTCCCGCCCCGCGAAGCTCGCCCCGCGCACCCCGTCCGCGCCCGAGGACTCGCCGCCGCCCGCCGCGGACGACGACGGCCGCCCGGTGTCCGGCTCCGGCGTGGGCGTCGCCCCCGGCGTGCTCCGCGTGGGCGTGGGGGTCGGCGTGCGCGTGGGCGACGACATGCCGGACGGGCGGGGCCTCGACGTCGTACGCGTCGGTCCTGGCCGGTCCGGGGAGGCCGACGGGCGGGGCGGGGAGGCCGACCGCGAGGAGGACTCGGACGCGGGGGAGGAAGGGGCGCCGCCCTCGGACCGGGAGGGCGCACCGTCCGACCGCGCACCCTCTTGCCCCGTGACCCCGCTCACCACCGGCCCGCCGTCCGGCCCCGCCTCGCCGGAGCGCTCACCGGAACGCTCCTCCGCCGACCGCGAGGACTCGGCGGGCGCGGGCTCCCGGGCGTCGCCGCCGACGCTCACGCACCCGGCGCCCGCACCGAGGGCGACCACCACGGCGGCCAGACGGACGGGTACGTACAACTGGCGCACGGGCGGGCACCTCCGGAGCGCGGCAATGTGGTTGCCGTGCCCAACTCCCGCCGCCCACGGGAGGACACGCCGCGCACACGACCCCCGAACCGCGCGTTCCGCACGCCGCACGCCCCGCACGACGCCCCTGCCTCGCACAAGTCCCTTTCATCACACCATTTTTGACTGTATGTCAGCTAACTGCTCACCCTGCCCGCACACCCGAGGCCCCGCCCCCACCGCACGCACCCCGAGCACCCCGGCCGTTCCGGCCCCCGCACATCTCGCGCCCGTCCCGGACAATGGGGCGTGTGCTGGAGATGACCCGTGAGGCGTTCGAAGAGCTGGTGAGCCAGGCCCTGGACCAGATCCCCCCGGAACTGACCAGAGTGATGGACAACGTGGCCGTGTTCGTCGAGGACGAACCCGCCGCCGACGACCCCGAGCTGCTCGGCCTGTACGAGGGCACGCCGCTCACCGACCGGGGCGAGTGGTACGCCGGGGTGCTCCCCGACCGCATCACCATCTACATGGGCCCGACCCTGCGCTACTGCGAGACCCAGGAGGACGTCGTCGACGAGGTCGCCGTGACCGTCGTCCACGAGATCGCCCACCACTTCGGCATCGACGACGAGCGGCTGCACGAGCTGGGCTGGGGCTGACTCCCACCCCCGGACCGGCATGGACGCCCGCAAGCCTGGGCATACCGGCCCAATGGCCAGCGCACGCGCCACGGCCCGCGCCGCCGCCCGCAACGCCCTGCACCGCGTACGGACCGCCCCGGCCGCGTCCGTACGCCACTACCGCGCGCGCCACCCGCACCCGGTCGGCGCCCTCGTCCACCCGCCGCACCCCTACGCGCGCGCCCTCGGCCTGGTCGCCGTGGTGCTGCTCGGCGCCTGGCTCGGGCTGCTCGCCGTCGGCGGGGTGCGCGTCCCCGTCGGCCCGATGGACACGCAGATGACGCTGCGGCCCTCGCTCGCCGGCGGCACGAAGATCAACGTCTCCCCGCTCGGCGCCCTCGAACTCGACTCCCACAGCGCCCCGGTCCGCCTCGACGTGGACGTGGACAGCCTCGACCCGGACCGCGCCCGCGCCCTCGTCGACCACCCCGAGCGCATCGCGGGCCTGCAGGACGAGGTCACCCGCGACGTCCAGGCGGGCGCCCTCGACCTCGCGCTCCGCTCCTGCGTCGCGGTCGTGCTCGGCGCCGCCGCCCTCGGCCTCGCCGTCTACCGCAGGCCGCGCCCCGCCCTCGCCGCCGGCGGCACCGCGCTCGCCCTGCTCGTGGTCTGCGGCGGCGCCGCCCTGGCCACCTGGAACCCCAAATCGGTCCTGGAGCCCCGGTTCTCCGGACTGCTCTCCTCCGCCCCGTCCGTGGTCGGCAACGCCCGCAACATCGTCAGCGAATTCGACGCGTACCAGAAGGAGTTGGCCCGCCTGGTCACCAACGTCACCAAGCTCTACGACGCCACCTCCACGCTCCCCACCTACGCCCCCGACCCGTCCACGGTCCGCGTCCTGCACGTCTCCGACATCCACCTCAACCCCGCGAGCTGGCACATCATCGCCTCACTCGTGGAGCAGTACGAGATCGACGTGATCGTCGACTCCGGCGACACCATGGACCACGGCACCGCCGCCGAGAACGGCTTCCTCGACCCGATCGAGGACCTGGGCGCCCCCTACGTCTGGGTGCGCGGCAACCACGACTCCATGACGACCCAGCGCCACCTGGAGCGCCTGAAGAACGTGCACGTCCTGGACCAGGGCCGCACCGTGCGCGTCGGCGGCCTCCGCATCGCGGGCATCGGCGACCCGCAGTTCACCCCGGACCGCTCCGTCGTCGCCCGCGGCGACCCGGCCGAGCGCACGGCGGGCGGCTACCTCGCCGGGTCCCTGCGCGCCCAGCGGGCCCTGGGCGCGCCCGTGGACATCGCCGTCGCGCACAACCCGGTCGCGGCCCGGCAGACCGACGGCCTGGTGCCGCTGGTCCTCGCCGGGCACGTCCACCACCCGAAGACGGAGCAGCTCCCCCGCGGCACCCGGCTGCGCATCGAGGGCTCCACCGGCGGCAGCGGCCTGCGCGCCGTCGAGGGCGCGGAACCCGACCCGGTCTCCGCGTCGATCCTGTACCTCGACCGGACCACCAAGCGCCTGCAGGCCTGGGACCAGATCGCCCTCGGCGGACTCGGCCTCACCACGGCGGAGGTCAGCCGGCACGTGCCGGAGGAGAACGAGCCCGGCACGACGCCCACGCCGCCGGACGACCTCACATCTTTTCGGTTTGGTCGAGGTCCAAACGCCGTAGTACAGTCTGGGCGTGCCCAACGGCACCGGTCAGGGCTTGACCGTCCAGAACTCTGCAAGGAGCGAAGGAGAAGCGGAACCCTCTGGGGGAAGCGGAGTCACATGCTTCTCACGTCCCCTGGACGCGCAGACGAAGCAGAGCTGTAACCAGTAGTTCCGCCCTCATCGTCTAGTGGCCCAGGACGCCGCCCTTTCAAGGCGGTAGCACGGGTTCGAATCCCGTTGGGGGCACGCACCACCCTGTGCGACACTTAGTCGCGCAACAGCTTGGTCCTGTGGAGCAGTTTGGAGTGCTCGCCACCCTGTCAAGGTGGAGGCCGCGGGTTCAAATCCCGTCAGGACCGCTGAGATTCCTCGCGAATCTCGTGGCTGGGTAGCTCAGTTGGTACGAGCGTCCGCCTGAAAAGCGGAAGGTCGCCGGTTCGACCCCGGCCCCAGCCACAAAAGAAGCCCCCGTCTCCGGACGGGGGCTTCAGTGTTTTCCGGACGCGACGGCCCCGACGGGACGCGACAGACCAGCCCGTACGCCAACGCCGTACGCCAACGCCCGCCCCGCCGACCGGACATGGACGGACGGCGAGGCGGGCGCCAGAGTTCAGCTCTCCCGTTCCACCGCCTTGCCCCGTACCTCCCGGCGCCGCCAGGCACGTACCCCGAAGAACGTCGCCGTCACGGCCACCGCCGTGAGGACCAGGACCGTGTCCGAGACCCGCTCGCCGAGACCCCGGGCCCACTGCTCGACCGCGAACGAATCGTCCACGTCCAGGATTCCGGGCAGGGCCGTCGTGCCGTCGAAGGCCAGGAACAGCGTGCCGAGCGCGATGAAGAACAGGCCCGACAGGGTCGAGGTCGTATGCAGCTCGAAGCGGCCCACGCGGAACGTGCGGCCGCGCAGCCAGCGACGCCGGCCCAGGTCGAACCGCTCCCAGAGCAGCGCCAGAAGGAACAGCGGGACCGCCATGCCGAGGGCGTACACCGCGAGCAGCGCACCCCCGTACCCCGGATTGCCGCCCAGGGCCGCGACCGTGAGGACGCTGCCGAGGATCGGGCCCGCACAGAAGCCCGCCAGGCCGTAGACCGCGCCCAGGGCGTACACCGACAGGGCCGTGGTCGGGCGGATGCGGCCGGAGAGCTCGGACATCTTCCGGGACGCGAAGCCCATGCCGAGCAGCTGCAGCACGCCGAGCACGATGATCAGCCAGCCGCCGACGAGGACCAGCAGATCCCGGTTGCCGTAGAAGAACCGCCCCGCGAACGAGCCCGCCGCGCCCAGCGGGACCAGGGTGGTGGCCAGGCCCAGGTAGAAGATCCCGGTACGGGCCAGGAGCCGGGACGAGCTGTCGATCGAGTACGCGAAGAACGCCGGCAGGAGCAGCGCGCTGCACGGGCTGAGCAGCGCGAGCAGCCCGCCCAGGAACGCGGCGAGATAGCCGATGTCGCCGGTCACTCGCCCTCGCCCTTCCGGTCAGCCGTCGCCGCCGCCTGCTCGATGGCCTGCTCGAAGGTCTCCGCCGGCTGGGCGCCCGCCAGCGGACGGCCGTTGATCAGGAAGGACGGGGTGGAGGTGGCGCCCAGCTTGTACGCCTCCTCGGTGTCCTCGGCGACGGCTTTCCTCGCCGCGTTGCTGTCGAGGTCCTTCGCGAAGCGGTCGAGGTCGGCGACTCCGGCCTCCTCGGCGAGCGCGGTCAAGCGGTTGGCCTTGAAGCCCTTCTCCTTCGCGCCGTCCGCGTACGCCGCCTCGTGGAACTGCCAGAAGCGGCCCTGCTGTCCGGCCGCCCAGGCGCCGCGCGCGGCGGCCTCCGACTCGGCGCCGAAGATCGGGAAGTTGCGCCACTCGATGCGCAGCGTGCCGTTGTCGACGTACTTCTTCACGAGGCCCGGCTCGGTGTCGCGGGCGAACTTGCCGCAGAAGCCGCACTTGAAGTCCGCGTACTCGACGAGGACGACCGGGGCGTCCGCCCGGCCCTGCGCGAGCGGGTCCTTCGCGTCGCGGCGGGCCAGCTTCTCCAGCTCCGGGTAGACGCCTTCCTGCGGGTCGGTGGATACGTCGGCTACGGGGGTGTCGCCCGCGCTGTCCTTGCCTGCGCCGGAGCCCGGCTTGGTCGCGGTGTACGAGAAGACGCCGAGGAGCAGCGCGGCCACGAGGACGGCCGCGCCGATCGCGATGCCGCGGCCCTTGCCGGCGGCGGGGGACGTGTTCTTTGACGTGGGGGCCATGGGTGTTCAGGTCTCCTGGTGGTACGGGTCGAGAAGCTTCGGGAGTCGACGGTCAGCGCGCGGGCGTCGCCGGGCACGCCACCTCGCCGGCGAGCCGGCGGACCGTGGCGACGGCGAGCAGTGCGAGCGAGGCGACCGCGAGCACGGGCTGCAGCGGCGCCCAGACGGTGAGCGCGCCGGAGGTGCCGAGGGCGAGCAGCACGAGCTTGTTGCAGACGGGGCAGCCGATGGCGAGGAACGAGAGCAGTGCGCCGGCGGAGCCGAGCCGCGAGACGCGGTCACCGTCCTCGCCAGGGCGGTCACCGTCCTCGTCCTGGCGGTCGTCGCCGTCCTCGTCCCGGGTGCGCTCCGCGCCCGTGCGGACGTACGTCGCGAGCAGCAGTCCGGCGAGCAACGCGGAGGCCACGAGCACCGGGTAGCTCCACCACTCGGGCGGGATCTCGCGGCCGAAGAACGGGTTGGGCACGAGGGCCGTCGGCAGGCCGAGCAGCACTCCGCTGAGCAGAGCCGCGCCGAGCGCCACGGACCAGCGCGCCGCCGGCCAGAGGGCGGGGGCGCGCAGTGCGAGCCGCAGATTCATGCGGGGTTTTCTCCTGTCCTGGGCGTGTGGGTGAGGGCCGGAGACAGGGCCTTCTACACGCGCAGTACGGAGAGTTCGACGGGGGACGGCGGGTCCCGGGGCGGTGGGCCGCGGTCGGGTGCGAGGCGGGCGAAGCGGCCGTCGGCCGTCCAGTCGCCGGAGGCGCTCTGCTCGTAGGAGAGCGTGGACTGGAGCTGTTCGTGGGCGGCCGCGCCGCGGTTCGGGGCGGCGGGCTGGCCGTCCCGGTCCTTCTTCTTGCCGCAGCCGGTGCCGTCGCCCGCGCCCGGATGACCCGGGTCACCGTCGGGAAGCGAGGCCTCCGGGACCCCGACCCGCACCGACTGGGCGGGCGCGGCGGCGGCCGTGCTCGCCGGGGCACAGCTGAGGCCGAGGGTGAGCACCGCCAGGAGCACGCCCAGGAACAGCGTCACCGTGGAGCGGCGACGGCGGGCGGGCTCTGGCGACATGGCTCCATACTGCACCACCCGGACAGAGGGGACAGAAATGCGTTCGCCAGTGCCGACAGACGGGTGAGATCCTGGAGTTCGTATGTCTACTTCCTATGCCGAACTCGCCCGGCTCCTCGACGAGGCCTCGCTCCGCGACGCGCACCGTTTGGGCCGTCGCCTCGAAGGCAGCCGTAAGATCCGCAGGCCCGAGGCGCGGCAGTCCGTCCTCGACGAGATCGCGGCCGAGGCGGAGAAGTCCGCCGCGCGGATACGGGAGCGGCGTGCGGCCCTGCCGCCGGTCACGTACCCCGAGCAGCTGCCGGTCAGCCAGAAGAAGGACGAGATCCTCGCGGCGATCCGGGACCACCAGGTCGTGATCGTCGCCGGTGAGACCGGTTCCGGGAAGACCACGCAGATCCCGAAGATCTGCATGGAGCTCGGGCGTGGCGCCCGCGGCATGATCGGCCACACGCAGCCCCGCCGGATCGCGGCGCGCACGGTCGCCGAGCGCGTGGCCGACGAGCTGGACACCCCGCTCGGCGAGACGGTCGGCTGGAAGGTCCGCTTCACCGACCAGGTCGGCGGCGACACGTTTCTGAAGCTGATGACGGACGGCATCCTGCTCGCCGAGATCCAGACGGACCGCGAGCTGCGCGCGTACGACACGATCATCATCGACGAGGCGCACGAGCGGTCCCTGAACATCGACTTCCTGCTCGGCTACCTCGCCCAGCTGCTGCCGAAGCGCCCGGACCTGAAGGTCGTCATCACCTCGGCGACGATCGACCCGGAACGCTTCAGCCGGCACTTCGGGGACGCCCCGATCGTCGAGGTCAGCGGCCGTACGTACCCGGTGGAGGTCCGCTACCGCCCGCTGCTCGAAGAGGACAGCGACGACTCCGACCGCGACCAGATCACCGCGATCACGGACGCCGTCGAGGAGCTCCAGAAGGAGGGCGACAGCGGCGATATTCTCGTATTCCTCTCCGGCGAGCGCGAGATCCGCGACACCGCGGACGCCCTGGAGAAGAAGAAGTACCGCTTCACGGAAGTCCTCCCCCTCTACGCGCGCCTGTCGCACGCCGAGCAGCACCGCGTCTTCCAGCAGCACACGGGCAGAAGGATCGTCCTCGCGACGAACGTCGCGGAGACCTCCCTCACGGTCCCCGGCATCAAGTACGTGATCGACCCGGGCAACGCCCGCATCTCCCGCTACAGCCACCGGACGAAGGTGCAGCGGCTGCCCATCGAGGCGATCAGCCAGGCCAGCGCCAACCAGCGCAAGGGCCGCTGCGGTCGTACGTCGGACGGCATCTGCATCCGGCTCTACAGCGAGGACGACTTCGACGCCCGCCCGGAGTTCACGGACGCGGAGATCCTCCGTACGAACCTGGCGAGCGTCATCCTGCAGATGACCGCGGCCGGCCTCGGCGACATCGAGAAGTTCCCGTTCATCGACCCGCCGGACCACCGCAACATCCGCGACGGCGTCCAACTCCTCACAGAGCTGGGCGCGTTGGACCCCAAGCAGAAGGACGTACGCAAGCGGCTCACGCAGTCCGGCCGCAAGCTCGCCCAGCTGCCCGTCGACCCGCGCCTGGCCCGGATGGTCCTGGAGGCGGACAAGAACGGCTGTGTGCGCGAGGTCATGGTGATCGCGGCCGCGCTCTCCATCCAGGACCCGCGCGAGCGCCCGGCCGAGAAGCAGGCGCAGGCGGACCAGCAGCACGCCCGCTTCAAGGACGAGACCAGCGACTTCCTCGCGTATCTGAACCTGTGGCGGTATGTGCGCGAGCAGCAGAAGGAGCGCGGCTCCAGCTCGTTCCGCCGGATGTGCAAGCAGGAGTACCTGAACTTCCTGCGGATCCGCGAGTGGCAGGACATCTACCACCAGCTCCGCACGGTCGCGAAGCAGATGGGCATCCACCTCAACGAGGACGACGCGCCGGACCAGCAGGTGCACATCTCCCTCCTCGCCGGTCTGCTCTCGCACATCGGCATGAAGACTGCATCTGACAGCGGCTCCGCCGCGGGGAAGGAGTCCAAGGAGAGCGACCCGAAGCAGCGCGGCGGGCGGAACGAGTATCTGGGCGCCCGGAACGCCAAGTTCGCGGTCTTCCCCGGCTCCGCCCTGTTCAAGAAGCCGCCGCGGTTCATCATGTCCGCCGAGCTGGTGGAGACCTCCCGCCTCTGGGCCCGGGTCAACGCGAAGATCGAGCCGGAGTGGATCGAGCCGCTCGCCGAGCACCTCCTGAAGCGCACGTACTCCGAGCCGCACTGGGAGAAGGACCAGGCGGCGGTGATGGCGTACGAGAAGGTCACGCTGTACGGCGTCCCGATCGTGGCGCAGCGCAAGGTGAACTACGGGCGCATCGACCCCGAGGTCTCCCGCGAGCTGTTCATCCGCAACGCCCTGGTCGAGGGCGACTGGCGCACACACCACAAGTTCTACGCGGACAACCGCAAACTCCTCACCGAGGTCGAGGAGTTGGAGCACCGCGCCCGCCGCCGCGACATCATGGTCGACGACGACACGCTCTTCGACTTCTACGAGCAGCGCATCCCCGAACACGTGGTGTCGGGCGCGCACTTCGACTCCTGGTGGAAGCACAAGAAGCGGGATGAGCCCGAACTCCTCGACTTCGAGCGGTCGATGCTGATCCGCGAGTCGGCCGAGGCGGTCACCAAGGCCGACTACCCGGACTCCTGGCGTCAGGGCGCGCTGAAGTTCCGCGTGACGTACCAGTTCGAGCCGGGCGCGGACGCCGACGGTGTCACGGTCCACGTCCCGCTCCAGGTCCTCAACCAGGTCACGGACGAGGGCTTCGACTGGCAGATCCCCGGTCTGCGCGAGGACGTGGTGACCGAGCTGATCCGCTCGCTGCCCAAGCCCATCCGCCGCAACTACGTCCCCGCGCCCAACTTCGCGAAGGCCTTCCTGGAGCGGGCGACGCCGCTGCAGGAGCCGCTTCCCGTCACGCTCGCGCGGGAGCTGAAGGGCATGGTCGGCGTCCCCGTGGCGGCGGACGACTTCGATCTGTCGCGCGTACCGGACCACTTGAAGATCACGTTCCGGATCGTCGACGAGCGACGCCGCAAGCTCGCCGAGGACAAGGACCTGGAAGCGCTCAAGCTGAAGCTGAAGCCCAAGGCCCGCAAGGCGATCTCGCAGGCCGCTGCGGCCACCGCGGAGCGCTCCGGCGGCGAGTCCGTGGAGCGCACGGGCCTCACCGACTGGACGATCGGCACGCTCCAGCGCGTCTTCGAGACCCGGCGGGCGGGCCAGCCGGTCAAGGCCTACCCGGCGCTCGTCGACGAGGGCGCCACCGTCGCCGTACGCCTCTTCGACACCGAGGCCGAGCAGCTGGAGTCGATGTGGCAGGGCACGCGGCGCCTGATCCTGCTCAACATCCCCGTGAACGCGGCCAAGTTCGCCACCGGCAAGCTCACCAACCAGCAGAAGCTCACCCTCTCCGCCAACCCGCACGGCTCCATCCAGGCCCTGGTGGAGGACTGCGCCACGGCCGCCGCGGACAAGCTGATCGCCGACTTCGGCGGCCCGGCCTGGGACGAGGCGTCCTACCGCGCGCTGTACGAGAAGGTCCGCGCCGACCTCGTCGACGCCACCGTGCACACGGTCGGCCAGGTCCAGCAGGTCCTCGCCACCTGGCAGGCCTGTGAGCGCCGCCTGAAGTCCACCAACTCCCCGGCGCTCCTGGCCAACCTCACGGACGTACGCACGCAACTGGACGCCCTGGTCAGGCCCGGCTTCGTCACGGCGACGGGGCTGCGCCGGCTGCCGGACCTGATGCGGTACCTGACGGCCGCGGACCGCCGGCTGCAGCAGATGCCGACGAACGTGCAGCGGGACACCACGCGCATGCACAAGGTCCACGAGATGCAGGACGAATACGCCTGGCTCCTCGAGCAGTTGCCGCAGGGCCGCCCGGTCCCGCAGAACGTGCGGGACATCCGCTGGATGCTGGAGGAGCTGCGGGTCAGCTACTTCGCGCACGCGCTCGGCACGGCGTATCCGATCTCGGACAAGCGGATCGTGAAGGCCGTGGACGCGGCGGCGCCGTAGCGAAAAGGGGTGCGACCGTGGCGAAAAGGGCGTGACGGGCCGCTCACGGAGAGCGAGTTCGACCCTGGCCAGCTGCTGCTGTAGAGTCTCTTCTCGCAGCGCAACGCACTGATCAAGCGCCGCAACACCTGGTCCTGTGGAGCAGTTTGGAGTGCTCGCCACCCTGTCAAGGTGGAGGCCGCGGGTTCAAATCCCGTCAGGACCGCACAGATTCGAAGCCCGCATCCGTCGGATGCGGGCTTCGGTGCGTCTTGACTCCGTCAGCCGCCGCCGGTACTCACACACCAAGGGGTGGACGGGGCGAGGAGGTCGCACATGCGGGCGTCCCCACGGCGACATGAGACACGGGCACTGCTGCGGGCCCATCTGGCCGCGGTCTCCGGCAACGGCTCCGGCTATCGCCATCTGACGCGCCACTGCCCGATCTGCCATCGCCTCCTGCGGCTCGCGATGGAACCGCCGCCGCGACCTCTGAGCGAGCGTCAGAAGCCGCTGGAGGCCCCTCAGGCCACAGAGGACGAGAGTCCCGCCTCCGCATGACCTATGCCACCCCACAGACGCCCGCCGCAGTGGCACGCTGGGCACGGAGGGACCGTACGGCCGGAGCGCCGGTTCGGGTGATCTCCCTTAGCGCAGAAGCGACTTGAGGAACAAGCTGCGCCTCATGTGACGGGTGTCACCGAACTGGTTTTGGAAACGCCGGGACTTACACCCTCCCTACAAAGGGTCAATTTAATATGTGCAATTGCACTACCCTCCGAGGCCTGTTGCACGGTCCGTCGAGGCTCTCCCCAAAGATCTCCGGGGGTGGGCCCGAGGCACTTCCGACGGACTCCCACAGACCCCCTCAGGCTCCAACACGACGCGCCCGACCAGGTGTTCAGGGATCAACATCGGAGCCACCGCTCCCGTCCCGCCCCGCTTTGTGGGCACAAAAAAGATCGCGCTGGACCCGGCGGAGTCCAGCGCGATCGACGACGTACCCATGATGCTCGGGCGCGGAGCCTGTTGGGGCAGGCTCCCGTCATATGGAGCTGTTTCGGGCGGTTTTCGGGTTGGGGGACCCTGAACTGCCCGGTAATGCAGTGCTAGGCGGTGTTTCAGGCCTCGCTGCGCTGCTGCGGGATCCCCGCAAGAAGCGCGCGGACCTCAGCCTCGCGGTAACGGCGGTGCCCACCCAGGGTGCGGATGGACGTGAGCTTGCCGGCCTTCGCCCAGCGCGTGACCGTCTTCGGGTCGACGCGGAACATCGTGGCGACCTCAGCCGGGGTCAGCAGCGGCTCGGCATCAGGGGTGCGAGCGGTCATGAGCGGCCTCCTCGGGTGAACCGAAGCTTCTCGGTTCATTCCTCTAAATTCTGCACCTTGACCCACGTTGCCCGAAATGGGAGACGCGGGTCGAGTCGGTTATAGGACGAACGGCTTGTCCTCGGCACTACAACTACACCATCTGTCCAGCCGCGTCGGCCAAACCGATGGAATTGCCCTCTCAGGTGTCCATCAGCGGCGGAAGCCAATGGACCGTGCCATAGCGGACAGTCACGCCACTGTGACGATCAGTCACAGGGTGATCAGCAGTCATCAGGCCCCCCATAGAGTGCAATGCCAAGCACTCCGCCCATAATTGGACGGAAGGAGCCCTCCCCGGACTCCTTGTCCTATTTTGGCACGAGGGTAGGGGAAGAGGGCAAGGGCGATGTAAGTGCGGTCCGTCACGCTTGAGACAAAAGCCCGGATCGGGACCTACGTCCTCGCGGTCCTCCGACGATAGACCCACTTCACCCGAGGCATTGGCCCCGAAGGGTCCGCTTCGTCAGGATAACTACTAGCTCGCGAACTGCCGTTCGCGGACCGCGCGCCACCGTTCCACGAGCCGCGCATAGGCCTCGCCGGCCCGGACCCCGTCCCCGTCACGCAGCGCCTCGACGCCCTCCGCGACATCCGCCGCCGAGTGGTCCGCATCGAGCCGGTCGGCCGGAAGAGCGTGCACGAGCCCGCCGTAGTCGAGCTCGACCAGCGAACGGGGGTGGAACTCCTCAAGCCAACGCCCCACATCTACCAGGCCGTCGATCAACGCCCCCTCGTCCAGGGCGTCCCGCAGCGCCTTCAGGGCCCGCGCGAGCCGGCGCCGCGCCTGCACCATCGGCGTCCGGTACCGCAGCGCCGGCGCCCCGGCCTCGGTGGCGGGGTCCCCCGACCCCTTCTCGTAACTCCGCTCCTCGTCGGCGAAGAGCGCGAACCAGTGCAGCGGCACCTGCCAGGTTCCCGTGCGGATCCAGGGGCGGGCGTCGGGGTTGCGCTCGCGCCACTCCTCGTAGTCCGCGCTCGCCTGCAGCCGGACCACCGGCGGCAGGACCGCGTCGAGCACCGGCAGCGGCAGCTCCTCGGCAAGATCGCCGAGCGCCTGCCAGCCGCGCAGCCGCGTCCGCCAGGGACAGACGCAGAGCACCCCGTCCACGTACGTCACGAACGCGTCCGCACTCTCGTGCGCCGGCACCGGCATCGGCGGCGTGGGCAGCAGGTCACCGAGGGAGCGACGGAGTTCGACCTGGTACGTCGGACGCTCCGGGCGCTCCGCGTAGCGCGCCCAGTGGCTGCGCTCAGGCTCGGGAAACGCGGCGAGCGGCTCGTACACGCGCAGGTACGAGGCGTAGGGGACGCAGAGCGATGCGGGCGGGGTCGCTTCGGGCACGTTTCGCTCCCTCCCCTCACGACAGCCGGGAAAACCCTGCCGATCGTCCCATGTGCGGGCGCACCATGGAGTGATCCACGACACTGCCTCCCTGGAGTGCCATGACAGGTCGTACTCTCTTGCTCACGCGGCCCACCAGCCGCCCACCACAGCTCGCCCCCACCCTCCGCCCGCCACAAGCAGGCGGCGAGACAGAGCTGGTTCCATCCGCCGCTACCCACCCGGGAGTCACCACCGTGACCGAAGTGACCGGCGCGCCTGCCGACGTACTGCACACCCTGTTCCACTCGGACCAGGGCGGCCATGAGCAGGTCGTGCTCTGTCAGGACCGCGCCAGCGGCCTCAAGGCCGTCATCGCGATCCACTCCACCGCACTGGGCCCCGCCCTCGGCGGCACCCGCTTCTACCCGTACGCGACCGAGGCCGAGGCCGTCGCCGACGCGCTCAACCTCGCGCGCGGGATGTCGTACAAGAACGCCATGGCCGGGCTCGACCACGGCGGCGGCAAGGCCGTCATCATCGGCGACCCCGAGAAGATCAAGACTGAGGAACTCCTGCTCGCCTACGGCCGGTTCGTGGCCTCGCTCGGCGGACGCTACGTCACCGCCTGCGACGTCGGCACGTACGTCGCGGACATGGACGTCGTGGCCCGCGAGTGCAGGTGGACCACCGGCCGCTCCCCCGAGAACGGCGGCGCCGGCGACTCCTCGGTGCTCACCGCGTACGGCGTCTTCCAGGGCATGCGCGCCTCCGCGCAGCACCTGTGGGGCGACCCGACGCTGCGCGGCCGCAAGGTCGGCGTCGCGGGCGTCGGCAAGGTCGGCCACCACCTGGTCGAGCACCTTCTGGAGGACGGCGCCGAGGTCGTCATCACCGATGTGCGCGAGGAGTCGGTGCGCCGCATCCTCGACAAGCACCCGGGCAAGGTGACCGCCGTCGCCGACACGGACGCGCTCATCCGCACCGAGGGCCTCGACGTGTACGCGCCGTGCGCGCTCGGCGGCGCCCTGAACGACGAGTCGGTCCCGGCGCTCACCGCCAAGGTGGTCTGCGGCGCGGCCAACAACCAGCTGGAGCACCCGGGTGTGGAGAAGGACCTCGCCGACCGCGGGATCCTCTACGCCCCGGACTACGTGGTGAACGCCGGCGGCGTGATCCAGGTCGCCGACGAGCTGCACGGCTTCGACTTCGAGCGCTGCAAGGCCAAGGCGTCCAAGATCTTCGACACCACGTTGGCCATATTCGCACGTGCGAAGTCGGACGGGATTCCGCCCGCCGCGGCAGCGGACCGGATCGCGGAGCAGCGCATGGCGGAAGCCCGCAGCGCACGCTGAGCCGATCACTCCGGGTGACCCTCCGGCGGGGGTTGTCTCATCACGTGGACATGACGAGACAAGCCTCACCCCCGTCGGCGGGTCGCTCGCCGAGAAGAGGTTAAAATCGCCTGTGACCAGCGAGGACGTAGCTCCTCCAGGGTCTGTGGGCAAGGCGCGTCCTGTGGGCGGCGTACCGTATGGCCGCCGAAGCAGGTACCGTTGAAGCCCTACGGACCGGTCTCTCCGAGGAGAGTCCGTTCTGAATCATGAACGCGTGTCAAGACTCTGGGGCCGTCGAGCCCCGTATCCGAGGGGGTCGAGCCATGGGGCGCGGCCGGGCAAAGGCCAAGCAGACGAAGGTCGCCCGCCAGCTGAAGTACAGCAGCGGCGGGACTGACCTGTCGCGTCTGGCCAATGAGCTGGGCGCATCGACGACTTCGAGCCAGCCGCCGAACGGCGAGCCGTTCGAGGACGACGAGGACGAAGACGACCCGTACGCGCAGTACGCGGATCTCTATAACGACGACGATGAGGACGAGGACGACGAGTCCGGTCCTTCGTCGCAACATCGCCGCGGCGCGTAACCAGCTCGCCGCACCTTCGCACTTCACCCGGTCCCGGGTTCGCCGGGCCGGGTTTCGTGCTGTCTTCCTGCTTACGGGTGTGAGGTGGCCGGACGCGATGCCGCTTGCCCTCTTGCATGGCTGAGGAGCGGGGCTCCGTCCCGGAACCCCGCTTCCTGCATGCCTTGGTGGTCCGGCCTCAGGCGTAGTCGCCGGTGAGGGTCGCGCCCGTGGCGTGGTCGCCACGCTCGGTGATCTCGCCGGCGACCCAGGCCTCCACGCCGCGGTCGGCGAGGGTGGCGAGGGCGACGTCGACGGAGGTCTCGGGGACCACGGCGATCATGCCGACGCCCATGTTCAGGGTCTTCTCCAGCTCCAGGCGCTCGACCTGGCCGGCCTTGCCGACGAGGTCGAAGACCGGGCCGGGGGTCCAGGTGGCGCGGTCGACCGTGGCGTGCAGGCCGTCCGGGATGACCCGGGCCAGGTTGTTCGCCAGGCCGCCGCCGGTGACGTGGCTGAAGGCGTGCACCTCGGTCGTACGGGTCAGGGCCAGGCAGTCCAGGGAGTAGATCCGCGTGGGCTCCAGGAGCTCCTCGCCGAGCGTGCGGCCGAACTCGGCGACCTGCTCGTCGAGGGACATCTTCGCGCGGTCGAACAGCACGTGCCGGACCAGCGAGTAGCCGTTGGAGTGCAGGCCCGAGGAGGCCATGGCCAGGACCACGTCGCCCTTGCGGATGCGGTCGGCGCCGAGGACCTGGTCGGCCTCGACTACGCCGGTGCCGGCGCCCGCGACGTCGAAGTCGTCCGCGCCGAGCAGGCCCGGGTGCTCGGCGGTCTCGCCGCCGACGAGGGCGCAGCCGGCCAGGACGCAGCCCTCGGCGATGCCCTTGACGATGGCGGCGACGCGCTCGGGGTGGACCTTGCCGACGCAGATGTAGTCGGTCATGAACAGCGGCTCGGCACCGCAGACGACCAGGTCGTCGACGACCATGCCGACGAGGTCGTGGCCGATGGTGTCGTACACGCCGAGCTTGCGGGCGAGGTCGACCTTCGTGCCGACGCCGTCGGTGGCGGAGGCGAGGAGCGGGCGCTCGTACCGCTTCAGGGCGGAGGCGTCGAAGAGGCCGGCGAAGCCGCCGAGACCACCGAGGCCGGTGGTCTCGGGGCGCTGGGTCTTCTTCACCCACTCCTTCATCAGCTCGACGGCGCGGTCGCCCGCTTCGATGTCGACGCCCGCGGCTGCGTAGCTGGCACCAGTGGTCTCGGACATGGCGGAGAGAACCTTCGTGTCGTTACTGCGGGTGTTACTGCGGCTGTTACGGACGACGGATCGCGTCGGTCGCGGCCGTGGCGGCGGCGCCCGCGGCGAGCTCCGTCTCCAGAAGCTGCTTGCCGAGCAGCTCGGGGTCGGGGAGCTCCATCGGGTACTCGCCGTCGAAGCAGGCACGGCAGAGGTTCGGCTTGGCGATGGTGGTCGCCTCGATCATCCCGTCGATGGAGATGTACGCCAGGGAGTCGGCGCCCATGGACTTGCCGATCTCGTCGACCGACAGGCCGTTGGCGATCAGCTCGGCGCGGGTGGCGAAGTCGATGCCGAAGAAGCAGGGCCACTTCACGGGCGGCGACGAGATGCGCACGTGCACCTCGGCCGCGCCGGCCTCGCGGAGCATCCGGACCAGGGCGCGCTGGGTGTTGCCGCGCACGATCGAGTCGTCGACGACGACCAGGCGCTTGCCCTTGATGACTTCCTTGAGCGGGTTCAGCTTCAGCCGGATGCCCAGCTGGCGGATCGTCTGCGAGGGCTGGATGAAGGTCCGGCCGACGTAGGCGTTCTTGACCAGGCCCACGCCGTACGGAATGCCGCTGGCTTCCGCGTATCCGACGGCGGCCGGGGTGCCGGACTCCGGCGTGGCTATCACCAGGTCGGCGTCGGCGGGGGCTTCCTTGGCGAGCTTGCGGCCCATCTCCACGCGGGAGAGGTAGACGTTCCGCCCGGCGATGTCGGTGTCGGGGCGGGCCAGGTAGACGTACTCGAAGACGCAGCCCTTGGGCTTTGCTTCGGCGAATCGGGAGCTTCGCATCCCGTTCTCGTCGATGGCGATCATCTCGCCCGGCTCGACCTCGCGGACGTACGCGGCGCCGCAGATGTCCAGCGCCGCGGACTCCGAGGCCACGACCCAGCCGCGCTCCAGGCGGCCGAGGACCAGCGGGCGGATGCCCTGCGGGTCACGGGCCGCGTACAGCGTCTGCTCGTCCATGAAGACGAGGGAGAAGGCGCCCTTGACGTGCGGAAGCACCTGGGGGGCGGCGTCCTCCACGGTCAGCGGCTTGCCGTCGGCGTCCGTCTGGCCCGCGAGCAGGGCGGTGACCAGGTCGGTGTCGTTGGTCGCCGCGACCTGCGTCGAGCGGCCGTTCTCCTTGGGGAGGTCGGCGACCATCTCGGCGAGCTGGGCCGTGTTGACCAGGTTCCCGTTGTGGCCGAGCGCGATCGATCCGTGCGCGGTCGCACGGAACGTCGGCTGCGCGTTCTCCCACACCGAGGCTCCGGTGGTGGAGTAGCGGGCATGACCGACCGCGATATGGCCCTGGAGGGAACCCAGGGAGGTTTCGTCGAAGACCTGCGAGACCAGACCCATGTCCTTGAAGACGAGGATCTGGGACCCGTTGCTCACTGCGATGCCCGCGGACTCCTGTCCACGGTGCTGCAGGGCATACAGTCCGAAATAGGTGAGCTTGGCGACCTCTTCACCCGGAGCCCAGACACCGAAGACGCCGCAAGCGTCCTGGGGGCCCTTCTCGCCGGGGAGCAGGTCGTGGTTGAGTCGTCCATCACCACGAGGCACGCCACCGAGTGTAGGCGAGATCGACCACTGGTCCGAATTGGGGACGCCGGTCAACGCGCGTAGGTGATACGGCTCGCAATCGGGTGGGCCGGATCGTGCGTGAGGGGGCGGTGGCCGGGGGGTTTGCGCGCCCCCGGCCCCGGCCCTTCTCTCACTTCTTCGCGGCCGCCTCCGCGTTGAGGCCGAGGCCGTCCTTGCCGGTGAGGTGCAGGGTGCGGTGGTCGATCTCGTACGTCACCGTCGAGCCGAAGAGCTTCGCCAGGTTCTGCTCGGCCTTCATGACCTCGCCGTCGCACATCTTGCGGGTGAGGCGCGGGGTGCCGAGCTCGATCTTGCCGTCGGTGACCGTGGCCTTGGCGTTGACCTCGTTGCAGCCGAGGTTGCCGTGGACCGTGCCGGCCTTCTCGTCGAAGATCAGGTGGGCCTTGTCGGCCTTGCTCGCGCTCTCCGGCAGGGAGGTCGCGACCTCCTTCTCGACGACCGCCTTCAGCAGCCACTTCGTGCCGGCCAGCTCGGCGGGCGGTTCGGAGGTGAGCGTGATCGAGTCGCCCTTGGCCGTGGTCAGGGTCAGCTTGTCGCCCTTCACGGAGGCCTTGAGCTTGCCCTTGAGGGCCTCGGTCAGGGTGGTCTCCAGCTTGTCGATCTCGTCGCCGCAGGACATCTCCGTCTTGGCGATCTTGTCGACGGTGATGGTGTCGCCCTTCACCGAGGCGGTGCCGCCGAAGCCGTTGCACCCGAAGTTGCCCGTGGCCCGGCCCTTCTTGTCGAAGGCGACATGGGCCTTGGTGCCCGGGGCGTCGATCTTCTTGCCGCCGGCCGTGACGCTGTCCACGGTCCAGTGCGTGCCGGTCACGGGCACGCTGGGTTCGGCCGGGGCGTCGCCGGCGCTGGTCTTGTCGGCGCCGCAGGCCGTGAGCAGCCCCAAGGCCGCTACGGCACTGACGGCTCCGACGGTGCTGAGGGTCTTTCGCTGGGTGTGCATGCCGATGTGACGGAGGAGGTGGGGGAATCGGTTCCGTTCTTTTTCCGGTCACCTCTCCCCGACAATCGCTCCGGCCCGAGCTCAGCTCATGACCGGCAGGAGCGCCGAGAGGTCGGCCCGCTCGCCGCCGGCCGAGACCTTCGCCTCGTCGAGCGCGGTGGCCCAGTCCGTACGTCCCGTGGCGAGCCGGACCCAGGTCAGCGGGTCCGTCTCCACCACGTTGGGCGGGGTGCCGCGGGTGTGCCGCGGGCCCTCGACGCACTGCACCACGGCGTACGGCGGGATCCGCACCTCCGTCGCACCGCCGGGGGCCTTCGCGGCGAGCGCGTCCGCGAGGAACCGGGTGCAGGCGGCCAGGGCCTGGCGGTCCATCGGCACGTCGATGCCGGTCGCCCGGTTCAAGTCGTCGGTGTGGGTGACGAGTTCGACCGTGCGCGTCACCAGGAAGTCGTTGAGGTACATGGTGCCGATCCGTGTCGCGACCGTGCGGTGCGGGTCGGCCGTGGCGAGGCGGTCGTCGAAGTCGGCCAGGGTCCGCTCGAACAGCTCGTCCAGCTGCTCCGGGGCCCGCGCGGCCATCTCCGGCACCACGTCGGCCAGCGCACCGGCGAACCTGGCGGTGCCGGCCGGCCAGTCCAGGAGCGGCAGTTCGGCCTTGGGCGGCTCGACGTCGTCGATGTGCCGGACCACCGCGGACACGGCCATGTCGATGTGCACCAGAAGCTCGCGCACGGTCCAGGGGTGCAGGTGCGTGGGGCTCGCCAGCTGCTCGGACGTGAGCTCCTTCGCGGCTTCCCGTACGGCGGCGAACTGGGCCCGGACGGCTGCGGCGGTCTTCTTCGGGTCGTACGTACGCGGACGCTTCTTCGCAGGCGGCATGCGGGAACCCTACGTCTGGGGTACGACAACGGGTCTCGCCGCGGGGGTTGCTGTTTCGTCGCCGGGTGCGGCCCGATGAGCGGCGGCGCAGCCGCATCGCTCAGGGGCGCGGGGAACTGCGCGAGGACGGACCACCGGCCCGCACCCTGCGACGAAACCGCACCCAGGAACGCACTTCGGCCCCGCCAGAACACCCGGGCGGGGCCGAAGCCGCGTACATACGAGACGTACGGGAGGAGGAACCTCAGGCCAGCAGGCCCGGGACCGTCTCCTCGTGGGCCGTGCGCAGCTCGCTCAGCGGGATGCTGAACTCGCCCTGCACCTCCACGGCGTCGCCGTCGATGACGCCGATCCTCGTGGCCGGAAGCCCGCGCGCCCCGCACATGTCCGTGAACCGGAGCTCCTCGCTGCGCGGCACCGCGACGATCGCGCGGCCCGCGGACTCGGAGAGCAGGAACGTGAACGCGTCCAGGCCGTCGGGCACGACGAGCCGCGCACCGCGACCGCCGCGCAGGCAGGACTCGACGACCGCCTGCACGACACCGCCGTCGGACAGGTCGTGCGCGGCGTCGATCATGCCGTCGCGCGAGCCGGAGATCAGGATCTCGGCGAGCAGCCGCTCCCGCTCCAGGTCGACCTGCGGGGGCAGACCGCCGAGGTGGTCGTGGACGACCTGCGACCAGGCCGAGCCGCCGAACTCCTCGCGGGTCTCGCCCAGGAGGTAGAGCAGCTGGCCCTCCTCGGCGAAGGCGATCGGCGTACGACGGGTCACGTCGTCGATCACACCGAGCACCGCGACGACGGGCGTCGGGTGGATCGCCGTGTCCCCGGTCTGGTTGTAGAGCGAGACGTTGCCGCCGGTCACCGGGGTGCCGAGGATCTGGCAGGCGTCCGCGAGGCCGCGCGTGGCCTCGGCGAACTGCCACATGACGCCCGGGTCCTCGGGGGAGCCGAAGTTCAGGCAGTCGGAGATCGCGAGCGGCTTGGCGCCGGAGGCGGCCACGTTGCGGTACGACTCGGCGAGCGCCAGCTGCGCGCCCGTGTACGGGTCGAGCTTCGCGTACCGCCCGTTGCCGTCCGTGGAGACGGCCACGCCGAGGTTGGTCTCCTCGTCGATCCGCACCATGCCGGAGTCCTCCGGCTGCGCGAGGACCGTGTTGCCCTGCACGAAACGGTCGTACTGGTCGGTGATCCACGCCTTGGAGGCCTGGTTCGGGGAGGCCACCAGCTTGAGGATCTGCTCGCGCAGCTCGTCCGCGTTGGCCGGCCGGGCCAGCTTGTTGGCGTCGTCGGCCTGCAGCGCGTCCTGCCACTCGGGGCGGGCGTACGGCCGGTGGTACGTCGGGCCCTCGTGGGCCACGGACCGCGGCGGTACGTCGACGATCTGCTCGCCGTGCCAGAAGATCTCCAGGCGCTCGCCCTCGGTCACCTCACCGATGACGGTGGCGATGACGTCCCACTTCTCGCAGATCTCCAGGAAGCGGTCCACGTTGCCGGGCTCGACGACCGCGCACATGCGTTCCTGCGACTCGCTCATGAGGATCTCCTCAGGCGAGAGCGTCGCGTCGCGCAGCGGCACGGTGTCCAGCTCGACCCGCATGCCACCGGAGCCGGCCGAGGCCAACTCGCTGGTGGCGCAGGAGAGTCCGGCGCCACCGAGGTCCTGGATGCCCGCGACGAGGTCCTCGCGGAAGATCTCCAGGGTGCACTCGATGAGCAGCTTCTCCTGGAACGGGTCGCCGACCTGGACGGCCGGGCGCCGGGACGGACCGGTCGAGTCGAAGGTCTCGGAGGCGAGCACGGAGACGCCGCCGATGCCGTCGCCGCCCGTGCGGGCGCCGTACAGGATGACCTTGTTGCCGGCGCCGGAAGCCTTGGCGAGGTGGATGTCCTCGTGCTTCATGACGCCCACGCAGAGCGCGTTGACCAGCGGGTTGCCCTGGTAGCAGGGGTCGAAGACGACCTCGCCGCCGATGTTGGGCAGGCCCAGGCAGTTGCCGTAGCCGCCGATGCCCGCGACGACGCCCGGCAGGACGCGCTTGGTGTCGGGGTGGTCCGCGGCGCCGAAGCGCAGCGGGTCCATGACGGCGACCGGGCGCGCGCCCATCGCGAGGATGTCGCGCACGATGCCGCCGACGCCGGTCGCGGCGCCCTGGTACGGCTCGATGTACGAGGGGTGGTTGTGCGACTCCACCTTGAAGGTGACCGCGTAGCCCTGGCCGACGTCGACCACACCGGCGTTCTCGCCGATGCCGACGAGCAGCGCGTCGTTCTCGGGCGCCTTCTCGCCGAACTGCTTGAGGTGCACCTTGGAGGACTTGTACGAGCAGTGCTCGGACCACATCACCGAGTACATGGCGAGCTCGGCGCCGGTGGGACGGCGGTCGAGGATCTCGCGGATGCGCTCGTACTCGTCCTGCTTGAGGCCGAGTTCCTTCCAGGGCTGCGCGGACTCGGGGGTCTCGGCGGCGTGCTTGACCGTGTCGAGCGTCATGCGTTGGCCCCCTTGAGGAGGTTCTTCAGGATCGAGGTGAAGAAGCCGAGCCCGTCGGTGCGGCCGGTGCCGACCAGCGGCTCGACGGCGTGCTCGGGGTGCGGCATCAGACCGACGACGTTGCCCGCCTCGTTGCTGATGCCGGCGATGTCACGGAGCGAGCCGTTCGGGTTCACGTCGAGGTAACGGAAGGCGACGCGGCCCTCGGCCTCGAGCATGTCCAGGGTGCGCTCGTCGGCGACGTACCGGCCGTCGATGTTCTTCAGCGGTACGGAGATCTCCTGGCCGGCCGAGTAGTCGGAGGTCCAGGCGGTCTTGTCGGTCTCGACCCGCAGCTTCTGGTCGCGGCAGACGAAGTGCAGGTGGTTGTTCCGCAGCATCGCGCCGGGCAGCAAGTGCGTTTCTGTCAGCACCTGAAAGCCATTGCAAATGCCCAGAACCGGCATTCCGCCCTTGGCCTGCTCGATGATCGTCTCCATGACCGGCGAGAACCGGGAGATCGCCCCGGCCCGCAGATAGTCGCCGTAGGAGAAACCGCCGGGAAGGACCACGGCGTCGACCTGCTTCAGGTCCTTGTCGCGGTGCCACAGCGGCACCGCTTCCGCGCCGGCGACACGGACCGCGCGCTGCGTGTCACGGTCGTCGAGTGTGCCGGGAAAAGTGACGACTCCGATACGAGCAGTCACTTCGACTCCCCAGCCGTGGCGGGTTCTTCGACCTTGACGACGAAGTCCTCGATGACGGTGTTGGCGAGGAACGTCTCGGCCATCTCGTGGATACGGGCGAGGGCGGCCTCGTCGACCGGCCCTTCGACTTCGAGCTCGAAGCGCTTTCCTTGACGTACGTCCGCGATGCCCTGGAATCCCAGGCGCGGCAGTGCACGCTGCACCGCCTGTCCCTGGGGGTCGAGGATCTCGGGCTTGAGCATGACGTCGACTACGACGCGTGCCACTGGCACTCCCGGTGTGTGGTGCGTGAGAACGGTTCCTTCAGCGTATCCGACGGAAATTTCTACGCGCATAGATTCGTAGAGTCCTACGTGATGGCCGTCACTTTAGGGAGACATCGGACGCCCACCGGGGAAAATCCAGGGAAAATTCCGTGCAGGCATTGCCACACCCATTGCACACGGACACGCTGACGTATTCAGTCGGACTTCCCAATGCATTGCCAAGACCTGTACAAAGGAAATGGCAATAACTCGGGACAGTCGGCACTCCACCCGGAAATCGTCCGAGGAAGAGCCGCAACACAGCCGAACAGCAGTCGGCCATCGCCGCATGTCAGCGCGGTGAGTCCGCATGAAGGGACCGATATTCGTGGCGCAACGTGTCGTGGTCACTCTCTTTGACGACATCGACGGCGGAGAAGCGGCGGAAACGGTCGCCTTCGGTCTCGACGGCAAGTCGTACGAGATCGACCTCAATCAAGCCAATGCCAAGAAACTGCGCAAGGTGCTCGCCCCCTACCTGCAGGCGGGCCGCAAGCAGTCGCGGACGAGCCGGGCCGGCAAGCCGGGCAAGGAGTTCAAGCACACCGCGGTGACCGCCGACCCGGCCGCGGTCCGCGCCTGGGCCCGATCGCACAAGATGGAGGTCCCGGCCCGCGGGCGGATCCCCAAGAAGGTCTACGAGGCGTTCGAGGCCGCCAACTGACCGTCGCCGCACGGCCGCTGCGGCGGCGCTCGCGGCGGTGCTCCAAGAGGCCGCCGCGACAGCCGACTTGCACAACACCCCTGCAGGTCGGCTAAAGTCTGGAGCGCGCCGCGGGGCGAGGCCGAGAGGCCGGACTCCACGGAGAACGCGCGGGTGTAGTTCAGTAGCAGAACACCCTCTTTCCAAGAGGGAGGCGCAGTGTGCAATTCCTGTCACCCGCTCTGCATCGGTTACCAACCACTCCGGTGGATCAGGTACTCTGGTGCTCGCGCCGATCGGTGAGAGCCGGTCGGAGGCAATGCGAACGTAGCTCAGTTGGTAGAGCGCAACCTTGCCAAGGTTGAGGTCGCGAGTTCGAACCTCGTCGTTCGCTCCATATCGAAGGCCCCGGTCCACTGGACCGGGGCCTTCGGCGTATGCACCCCGGCGGCTCTCTGACATTTGTCATGCCCGCTCATGACAGCGCGCACTGCCGCCCGCCCGCCGGCCGGGAAAAGCTGGATCACATGAACACCGATGACCACGTGATCGAAGTCACCGATCTGCGGCGCGTGTACGGGGGCGGTTTCGAGGCCGTACGGGGAATCTCCTTCGCCGTCGGCCGCGGCGAGCTCTTCGCCCTGCTCGGCACCAACGGCGCGGGCAAGACCTCCACCGTCGAAGTGCTCGAAGGACTGGCCAGGCCCACCGGGGGACGGGTGCGGGTGCTCGGGCACGACCCGTACGCCGAGCGGAGCCTCGTACGGCCGCGGATCGGCGTGATGCTGCAGGAGGGCGGATTCCCCTCCGAGCTGACCGTCGGCGAGGCGGTCCGGATGTGGGCCGGGTGCACCAGCGGCTCCAGGCCCACGGGAGAGGCCCTGGAGCTTGTGGGCCTCGGCCACCGTTCCCGCGTACGCATCAAGCAGCTGTCCGGCGGCGAGAAGCGGCGGCTCGACCTCGCGCTCGCCCTGCTCGGCCGGCCCGAAGTGCTGTTCCTCGACGAACCCACCACCGGACTCGACGCCGAAGGACGCGTCGAGACCTGGGAGTTGGTGCGGGCGCTTCGCGCCTCCGGCACCACCGTGCTGCTCACCACGCACTACCTCGAAGAGGCCGAGTCGCTCGCCGACCGGCTCGCGATCATGCACGCCGGGCGGCTCGCGGTGAGCGGCACGCCCGCCGAGGTCACCGCCACGCAGCCCTCGCAGATCAGCTTCGAACTGCCCGACGGGCACCACCTCGGCGACCTGCCGCCGCTCGGCCCGCTCGGCGTCACGGCGCACGAGACGGCCGGGCGGACCGTGAAGCTCCGTACCGACGCGCTCCAACAGACCGCCACCCGGCTGCTGTTGTGGGCGCAGGACGCGGGCGTGGAGCTGCGCGGGCTCGATGTGCGGTCGGCCTCGCTCGAGGAGGCGTTCCTGCGGATCGCTCGGGACGTCAAGCAGGAGGACGCACGGCGGCAGGACGCACCTCAGCAGGACGCCCTGGACAAGGAGAAGGCAGCATGAGCGCAGCGACCACCACCGCAGGAGCCGCCACGACCGCCGCAGGGCGCCTCGCGGCCCTGGGGCGGGCCGAGTTGACGCTGCTCGGCCGCAGCAAGGGCATGCTCGTCACCGCGGTCGTCGTGCCGCTGCTGCTGCCGCTGAGCGTCCAGCAGACGCTGAAGGGCGACATGTTGGAGAAGGCCGGGCTCAGCATGGGGACCGCCATGCTGAGCGCCGGCATCGGGTTCGCGATGCTCTTCGCGGTGTACGCGGCGCTCGTCAACATCTACGTCGCCCGCCGCGAGGAGCTCGTCCTCAAGCGGCTGCGCACCGGCGAGCTGCTCGACCGGGAGATCCTCGCCGGGACCGCGCTGCCCGCCGCGCTCATCGGGATCGCGCAGTGCGTCGTGGTGGCGCTCGCCTGCACGGCGCTCATCGACCTGGAGGCTCCCGAGGCGCTCCATCTGGCCGTCCTGGGCGTGCTGTTGGGGATCGTGCTCATGGTCGCGCTCGGGGCCGTCACCGCGGCGTTCAGCCGTACCGCGGAGAGCGCGCAGGTCAGCAGCCTGCCGCTGATGTTCGTCTCGATGATCGGCTCCGGCATGACCGTGCCGCTGGAGGTCTTCCCCGACCGCGTCGCCTCGGTGCTCGAACTGCTGCCGCTGTCCCCCGCGATCCGCCTCGTGCGCGGCGGCTGGACCGGGGAGCTCTCCGCGTACGAGGCGCTCGGCGCGACCGCCACGGCGGTGGCCTGGGTCGTGCTCGCGGTGTTTGCTGTACAGCGGTGGTTCCGCTGGGAACCGCGGCACTGAACGGGGAGTGGGCGACGGTGGGCGTGCGGTTCGGTAAGTGGCGGCAGAGCAGTGCGCTGGAACGGGTCGACCTCTACACGCGCGGCACCATCTACCTGCTCGTCTGGGTCGCCGTCCCCGTCATGATCGCCCTGTCCGTGACGCGGCCGGTCCGGCAGCACGCCCCGGCCGCCCTGATCGCCGCCGTGGTGCTGCTCGCGCTCGCCCAGGGCTGGTGGTCGATCCGGCTGATCCGCGGCGCGTTCCTGCAGTACTTGGGTGTCGAGGACGTGCCCCGGCGCCGGGTCGCGGTGGGTGCCGCGCTCACCGCGGCCCTGCTCGTCGGCCTGCTCGCGCTCGGCCGGATCAGCGGGATGACCGAGTACCCGATGCTGACGACGGCCCTCGGCTGCGCCACGCTGCCGTTCTTCTGCGGGTACGCCCTGCTCGTCCCCGCCCGCACGGCCGTCCGCCGGATCCTCGCGATCGCCGCGGTGGTCTGCGGGGCCGTGTGGCTGCTCAGCGGGAGCGTGGGGCTGACACTGTCCGCGCTGATCGGGCAGACCTTCGCGGGCTGCTGGATGGCGCTCACGGCGCGCGCCTCGGCCTGGGTCCTCGGCGTGATGTACGAGCTGCGCGAGGCCCGCGACATCGAGACCCGCCTCGCCGTCGCGGAGGAGCGGCTGCGGTTCGGGCGCGATCTGCACGACGTGCTCGGCCGCAACCTCGCCGTGGTCGCCCTCAAGAGCGAGCTCGCCGTCCAGCTGGCCCGGCGCGGCCGGCCCGAGGCGGTGGAGCAGATGATCGAGGTCCAGCGGATCGCCCAGGAGTCCCAGCGCGAGGTCCGCGAGGTCGTACGCGGCTACCGCGAGGCCGGACTCGGGGCCGAACTCGCCGGTGCGCAGGGCGTGTTGAAGGCCGCCGGGATCGACTGCCGGGTACTCGGCGCGGAGGCCGCGGACGCCCTGCCGTCCGCCGTGCACGCGGCGCTCGGCTGGGTCGTCAGGGAGGCGGCCACGAACGTGCTGCGGCACGGGGACGCGGAGCGCTGCACGATCGCCCTGCGCGTACGGGACGGGGCCGGGTCCGCCGCCGTCCTGACGGTCGAGAACGACGGCGTACGGCCGTCGGCCGCGCCCGCCGCCTCACGCGGCTCGGGCCTCGTGGGGCTGCGCGAGCGGCTGTCCGGCGTGGACGGCGTCCTGGAGGCGGGCCCGGCCCAGGGCGGCCGCTTCCGCCTGACGGCCGAGGTCCCGCTGCCCACCGGCGCCGAGGCGGAGCCCGCAGCAGAGAACGCCGCAGAAGAGAACCCCGTAGAAGAGAACAAGGCGTCGCAGGCCGGCGAGCCGGTCGGCACAGCACGGAAGGACAACCGGTGACGGCCGTACGCGTACTCCTCGCCGACGACGAGCATCTGATCCGGGGCGCGCTCGCCGCACTGCTCGCGCTGGAGGACGACCTGAGCGTGGTCGCCGAGGCGGCCTCGGGACCCGAGGCGCTCGCCATGGCGCGGGCGCACCGGCCGGACGTCGCGGTCCTCGACCTGCAGATGCCGGGCGCCGACGGTGTGACTGTGGCCACATCGCTACGGTCCGAACTTCCCGACTGCCGCACCATGATCGTGACCAGTCACGGCCGTCCCGGACACCTCAAGCGTGCCCTCGCGGCGGGCGTGCGCGGCTTCGTCCCGAAGACGGTGAGCGCCCAGCGGCTCGCCGAGATCATCCGCACCGTGCACGCCGGAAACCGTTATGTGGACCCGGAGTTGGCGGCCGACGCGATCGCCTCGGGGGACTCTCCGCTGACCGCGCGGGAGGCCGAAGTGCTCGAGCTCGCGGCCGACGGAGCCCCCGTCGCGGAGATCGCGCAGCGGGCCGCCCTGTCGCAGGGAACGGTCCGCAACTACCTCTCGTCGGCCGTCTCGAAACTGTCCGCCGAGAACCGTCATGCGGCAGTGCGCATCGCACGCCGTCGAGGTTGGCTATAGTGGAGGTGCACCGACGCGGTGCACGCCTTGCGGACGTAGCTCAGTTGGTAGAGCGCAACCTTGCCAAGGTTGAGGTCGCCAGTTCGAACCTGGTCGTCCGCTCCAGATCGAAGCCCCCGGCGCCATCGGCGCCGGGGGCTTCGTCGTGTGTCCTACCAGCGGGTGCCGGTCAGCTTCTCGTACGCCTCGATGTACTTGGCGCGGGTCCGCTCCACCACCTCGGCGGGCAGCGCGGGCGGCGGCTGCTCGCTCTTGCGGTCCCAGCCGGAGGCCGGCGAGGTCAGCCAGTCCCGGACGTACTGCTTGTCGTACGAGGGCTGGGCGCGGCCCGGCTCCCAGGTCTCGGCCGGCCAGAAGCGCGAGGAGTCCGGCGTGAGCACCTCGTCGGCGATCACCAGCTCCGTGCCGTCGAAGCCGAACTCGAACTTGGTGTCCGCGAGCAGGATGCCGCGCTCGCGGGCGATGTCCCGGGCCCGGCCGTAGACGGCGAGGGTCGTCTGGCGCAGCTGGGCGGCGGTCTCGGCGCCGACCTGGCGGACCACTTCCTCGTACGAGACGTTCTCGTCGTGCTCGCCGACCTCGGCCTTCGTGGCAGGCGTGAAGATCGGCGCGGGCAGCTCGGAGCCGTCGACGAGGCCCTCGGGCAGGGCGAGGCCGCAGACCGTGCGGGACTCCTTGTATTCGACGAGGCCCGAGCCCGTCAGGTAGCCGCGCGCGACGCACTCGACCGGGACCATCTGCAGCGACTTGCAGATCAGCGTGCGGCCCGCCCAGTCGGCCGGGGCGCCCTCGGGCAGCTCGGTGGAGAGCACGTGGTTGGGGACCAGGTCGGTGAGCTGGTCGAACCACCAGAGCGACAGCTGTGTGAGGACGCGGCCCTTGTCGGGGATCTCGCTGGGCAGCACCCAGTCGTACGCGGACATACGGTCGCTGGCGACCATCACGAGGTCGCCCGCCTCGTTCTGGTACAGCTCGCGCACCTTGCCGGTGTGCAGATGCACCAGACCCGGAACCTCGATGGGCTCGGGCTTTTCAACGAATCCGGACACGGTTCCTCCCCGTGGTTTTGGCTGAGTGCTTCGCATTCTCCCGTACGCGGGGGGCTGCTTTCGGCCAGGGGACCAGGGGTGGGGCCGGGTGGTGGCAGGTGTCAGTCGCGTTTGCAGATGCGGTCGAGGAGGTTGGCCGTGGCGCGCTGGATGCGCGGGTCGACGTGGCCCGGACGGTCAAGGGCCGGGGACCAGGCGAAGGTGCCGGAGGCGAAGACCAGGGCGCCGGAGGGGGCGCGGTAGAGCGAGGTCTCCTGGTGGCGGCGGGCGCCGCCCGCGTCCTGGTAGGGCGAGTGGGCGAGGAGGATGCGGCCGCGGTGCTCGGGGAGCGCGGTCCGCGGGTAGTAGCGGTCGGCCTCGCCGGCGACCAGGCCGTCCAGCTCGTCGCCCTCGTGCGCCCCGGTCGCCTCCCACAGCCAGTGCTCGGCGTTGCGCACGACCAGCGGGAACGGTTCGGGTACGCGGCCCGCGTACTGGATGCCGAGGAGCTGCTGCTCGGCCCGGTCCACCTCGCGCCACAGGGCGGCCTTTCCCGGACCTCGGCGTTTGCGGCAGGTCAGCAGGCGGTCGGGGATGCCGGACGGGGAAGGGCTCAACTCCACTTGCCAGTACATGGTGTTGGCGGAGAGGAAGACGAGCGACGTGCCGCCGTCCCTGGCCTGCTCGGCGGTGCGGCGCATGGGCGCCGACCAGTACTCGTCGTGGCCGGGGAAGACCAGGCCGCGGTAGCGCGTGGGGTCGATGCGGCCCGCGTGCAGGTCACGGGCGTCGGCGTACGCCAGGTCGTAGCCGTACCGCTCGGCCCAGCGGATGAAGTCGTAGGCGTGGCCGACGTGCAGGGGGAGGCCCGCGCCCGCGTACGGCCGGTCGAAGGAGACCGTGACCGCCGCTTCGCTCTCGCCGAGCAGCCGGCCCTCCTCGTCCCAGGCGTGGTAGAGGCTGGCACCGGTCCGGCCGTCCTCCGGGTACAGGTTGTACGCCTGCCAGGTGATGTCCGGGAGCAGCAGGAGGAGGTCGGCCGGGCGGTCGTCGCGGACGGTGAACGGGATGTGCGAGCGGTATCCGTCGGCGGTGGTGAGGACCGCCACGTACGCCCCGATGTTCCAGTAGCTGGGGATCTGCAGGCGCCAGGAGAGCCACCAGTGGTGGCAGGAGACCGTGCGGTCCGCGGCGAGCGGGGGCGGCTGGACGATGCCGGAGAGGCGCGGGCTGGTGGTGATCTTCGCGGCGCCGTCGCCCGCGTAGTGCCCGATGCGGTAGACGTCGACGCCGAACTCCTGTGGCGGGTCCACGGTCACATGGAAGTCGATCGCCTCGCCCGGGGCCACCGCTCCGGTCGACGTGAAGCCCTTGATCTGCCGGTGCACGTCGTCCGCGGTGCGGGGGCCCGCCGTTCCCGTGCGCGGCTGCGGGATCCCGGGGGCGGCTCGGGTGGCGCTCGGCCGGGCCTCGGTGGGCTGCGCCTCGCCTGCCTCGGCAGGGGCCAGGTCTACGTACCAGGGGACGACCTTGCCCGTGTCGTCGAAGTAGTGCTCGCTGCCGCGCAGCCAGGGCAGCGGGCCCTGGCCGAAGGGGTCGGTGACGCCGTGCGCGAGGGCGCCGGACTCCCAGCGCCGGATCGGCCGCTTCGGGCCCCGGGTCCGCGACGCCTGCCGCTGCGCCGCCCGTTCCGTCCCCATGCCGCCCCTCTCTCGCTTCTCGGGTGCCCCGCCCTCGTCTGTGCGCCTCAGCCCTCTTCGTGTGGGTCCTGGCCTGTTGTCCGGATGGCCGTGCACAGCACATCACATAACGCATGCACGCCGTCACCCTTCGTCGCGAATTTCAGGGTTTCTCAGGGGAGTTGGAGGGTCTCCCCTGACATGTGTCGGGGTCGGACCACCGGATTCCGCTTCGGCGCTCTCGACCTCGGCTCCCGGGTGCGGCGGGGCGGCGCTGCCCCGGCTACACCAGGCGTACGGGCTTCTCCGGGCGCACGCCCAGGACCTTCAGCCAGCCGCGCAACGGCTCCGGATCACCGTCCTCCACAAGGCTCTGGACACGGGGCGCGAGGTCCACGACGCGCTCACCGGCGACGAGCAGCGTGGGCCCGTCCAGCCAGTCGAGCCCGGGGGCGGCGCCGGCCGTGTCGACGGCGGCGCAGCAGATCATCGCCAGCACGTGGTCCGTCAGCAACTCGCGTCCGGAGCGCGGGGGTTGCAGCGGGAAGAGCGGCAACTGCCCGTCGCCCCACAGGGCTTCGTCCGGCCCGATGCCTGCCGCCACGGGCACCGGAGCGGCGGCCTCCTCCCGCGCCACCTCTGCGGTGAGCCGCGCGGCCAGGGCGGCTGCCTCGGCCGACTCCGCGGAGTCCGTCGCGTCCGCTGAATCGGCGTGGATGGTGGGGTTGTTGAGGTCGAAGGGGTCTGTGGAGTCTGTGGGGTCCGTGGGGTCTGCTGTGGCCTCGGGTTCCGTCACCGTGGCCGCGGTGACCGTCTGCGAACGCGCTCCGGAGGCGGCCGAGGCGGGGGCAGAAGCGGCGGAGGCCGAGAGCGAAGAGACGGCGGACGACGAAGGCCCGGTCGGCTCGGAGGCGGCGGCACCGGATCCGGCACCGCCGGGTCTCGCCGACAGATGGTCCAGGATGCGCGCGAGCGTGGGCGGCTCCGGGTCGTCCTGAGCCGTGCCCGTGCCCGTGTCTGTGCCTGTGTCTGCGCCTGTGCCTGTGTCTGTGCGAGTGCCTGCGCCTGCGCCTGCGCCTGCGCCTGCGCCTGCGCCTGCGCCTGCGCTGCGTACGCCCAGGTCGTTCAGTACGCGGTGGAGGCGCGCCGCGTCCGTGCGCCACTTCCGGTCGACGACCTCTTCCGGATACTCCTGCCAACCGACCGGCGCCCAGTCCGGACCCCGCTCCGCGGGACCGCCGTGGAAGAGGCGGGCGGCGAGCAGGGACGTCGCCTCGTCCACCGCGCCGGGCTCTTCGAGCAGGTCGCAGGCGGGCCGCTCGCCCAGCCGTGAGGCGAAGCCCTCCGCGAGCCGGTCGCGCCGGGACAGCTCGGTCAGGGCGGCGACCACTCCGGCGTCCAGCTGATCGGGCCAGCGCCCCATGCGCCAGGCGGGCAGCGCGACCCTGGTGAGGAGCCGGTCCCAGCCCGCGTACGCCAGGCCGACCTGCTCCTGCGCGGCGATCCGCAGGCCGTAGTCCACCGTCTGGGCGCGCTCGGCCGCAGCGGAGGCGACGCCCCGCTCCATCTCGGCGGCGTGCCCACGGCAGGCCCGCAGCATCAGCCGGGAGACCCAGCCGACACCGGCGAGGACGGCTCGCGGCACCGAACTCCGGCCCGGCTTCGAGGCCACCGCGACCGCCGCGTCCAGGCCGCGCACGAAGCGCCGGGCCGCCGCTATGTCGGGTTGCGCGGAGGGCCCCGTACCGGCGACGACCGGGGCGAGGACCGCGCGCAGCTCGCCGACGCGCATCCACCACAGGAACGGCGAGCCGATGACGAGCACGGGCGCGGTGGGCGCGGGCTCGGCAGCCGTGGCGGAGCCGGGGGCCGTGGCGGAACGGTCGGACGGCGAGCGCTCTGCGGCGGGGCGGGGCGGGCCGTGCGCCGGGTGCGTACGGTCCTCCAGCCAGCTGTCGCAGTCGGGCGTGAGGGCTATGGCGGAGGGCGCCGGAACGTCGAGCCGGTCCGCGAGGTCGCGCACCAGGCGGTACAGATCCGGGGCGGACTCCTCGGCGATGGGGACCGTGGGACTGAGCGCGGGCCGCGCGCGGGCCACCACCAGCGCGACGCCCGCCGCCGCGAGCAGCACGAGCAGTGCGGCGCCGGTCACGATCCAGCGCACGACGTCCCAACTCCCGCCGCCGATACGGCCGGTGACGCCTCCGACCAACAGCACCACGGCCACCGCCGCGGGCAGCAGAGCCACCGCGACGGCACGGCTGCGCACCCGCAGCACGGCCAGCGCACGGAAGCGCGCCGCCTGCGCGCCCATCTCACCCTGCACACCGGTTCCGGACACGGCCGGACGTCACCCCCTCTGCCCTGCGACGGCTTTGCTCACTCCCCCACTGTGGCACCCACCACTGACATCGCAATGCCGGTGGGCCAAGTGCCGGAATGCTTGCGCCGCACCCTAGTTGGGGCATCGGGGCACGTCAGCCGGTTGGGCCAGCGGTCACTCGATGGAATGGCTTTGGCTAAAGGTGGATGACGATCACGTCCCCGATCAGGCGTCAGATCCAGCCGACGTCCCGCGGGCCCGGGAGGCGTGCGCGGCGGCGTCCACGCGGGCGTATCGGGGCGCCCAGACGTACACGGGAAAGCCGCCGGTGAGCCCACAACCGCATGGCAGAACGCGGACTGCGCGGGCCGTGAAGATCACGTCCCGCGCAGTCCGGTGAGGTGAACGCCGAATCGGCTGAGCTTCGCGCTCGGGATACGGGCTGGTCAGCCGGCGGTCGGCGTTCCGGCGGCGGCCTTGGCCGCGATGTCCGTACGGTGCTGCCCGCCGTCGAGACGGATCCGGCCCAGGGCGGCGTACGCGCGCTCCCGCGCCTCGGTCAGGTCGGTGCCGGTCGCGGTCACGGACAGCACACGGCCGCCCGCGCTGACGACCGCGTCGCCGTCGCGCTTGGTGCCGGCGTGCAGCACGTACGCGTGCGGAGCGTCCTGCTCCGCCACCGCGTCGAGGCCGTCGATGGGGTCGCCCGTGCGCGGCGTGCCCGGGTAGTTGTGCGAGGCGACGACCACGGTGACCGCGGCGTCGTCGCTCCAGTTCAGCGGGGGCTCGTCGGCGAGGGTGCCCTCCGCGGCGTGCAGCAGTACGCCCGCGAGCGGGGTCTTGAGGCGGGCCAGGACGACCTGGGTCTCGGGGTCGCCGAAGCGGGCGTTGAACTCGATGACCCGCACACCCCGCGAGGTGATCGCGAGACCCGCGTACAGCAGACCGGAGAACGGCGTTCCGCGGCGTCGCAGCTCGTCGACCGTGGGCTGGAGGACGGTGTCCATGACCTCGTCGACCAGCTTCGGATCGGCCCACGGCAGCGGCGAATACGCGCCCATGCCACCGGTGTTGGGGCCTTCGTCGCCGTCGAGGGCGCGCTTGAAGTCCTGCGCGGGGGTGAGCGGCAGGACCGTCACGCCGTCGGTGATCGCGAAGAGCGAGACCTCGGGGCCGTCCAGGAACTCCTCGATGACCACGCGCTCGCAGGCGTTGGCGTGCGCCCGCGCGGCCTCCAGGTCGTCGGTGACGACGACGCCCTTGCCCGCGGCGAGACCGTCGTCCTTCACGACGTACGGGGCGCCGAAGGCGTCGAGCGCCTCGTCGACCTCGGCCGGGGTGGTGCAGACGTACGAGCGGGCCGTGGGCACGCCGGCGGCGGCCATGACGTCCTTGGCGAACGCCTTGGAGCCTTCCAGCTGCGCGGCCTCGCCGGACGGGCCGAAGCACGGGATGCCGGCGGCGCGCACGGCGTCGGCGACCCCCGCGACGAGGGGCGCCTCCGGGCCGACCACGACCAGGCCGGCGCCGAGCTCGGTGGCGAGCGCGGCCACGGCCGCGCCGTCGAGGGCATCGACCGCGTGCAGCTCCGCGACCTCCGCGATGCCGGCGTTGCCGGGCGCGCAGTGCAGGGCGGTGACCGCCGGGTCGAGGGACAGAGAGCGGCACAGGGCGTGTTCGCGGGCGCCGCTGCCGATGACGAGGACCTTCACACGTGCAGCCTAGCCGGAACGACCCGGTGCTTTTGTACGGGGCGACGGGCGTGAGACGCGTCGCCTTTCGTAGGTTCCTCTACCTGGCTCTACCTGGAGGAAAGGCGCGGGCGGCGGCGACCGCTACTCGTTCGTGAACTCCTCGACCACCGTCGCGCCCAACTCCCGCATGATCAGGTCGTGTCCGGAGAGCGCCGAGTCGTCCAGGTCCGGGTCGTCGTCCGCCGGGACGTCGTCCTCGATGGAGTACGGCGGCGGCTCCGGCGCGGAGGGCTCGGGACGCGGGGCGGGCGCGGCCGGAGCCGGTGCCGAGGCCTGCGGCGGTGCGGGGCGCTGCGGGGCCGGGGCCTGCTGCGGCTGTACGGGGGCCTGCGGCTGGGGCGCGGGCTGGCGCGGAGCCGGAGCGCCGCCGCCGAAGTTGGCCGCGGCGGGCGGCGGTGCGGCACCGCCCGACGGGTCGACGATGGCCTCGATCTTCCAGTGCGCGTTGAACTGCTCGGCCAGGGCCTGGCGGAGCACGTCCTCGCTGCCGCTGCTCACGAAGTTGTCCCTGGCTCCGGCGTTGATGAAGCCGACCTGCAGGGTCTGGCCGTCGAACCCGGCCACCGAGGCGTTCTGGCTGAGCAGGATCCAGGTGAAGCGGCGGCGGTTCTTGACCGCCTCCAGGATGTTCGGCCACAGGCTGCGGGCGTCGAGCCCACCGGCGGGCGGCCCCACCGGGGCACCGGCCGGGGGGCCCTGCGGAGGCTGCGGCGCCTGCGGGGCGGCGGCCTGCGCCGGGGCCGGGCTCGGCGGGTTCGGACGGCCGCCGCCCGCGGGGGCGGCCGTGGGCCAGGCGCCGGGACGCGAGCCGCCGCCGGCAGGCGCACCGCCCTGACCGGGACCGCCGCCGGAACCGGCACCCGAGACCGTCGGCCACGCACCGGGCGCGGGCGCGGCAGCCGGACCGCCGGCCTGCGCGGCCGGCGCCATCGGAGCAGCAGCAGGAGCCGCGGGCTGTACGGGCGCGGGGGCGGGCTCGACGGGAGCGGCAGCCGGAGCCGGAGCCGGGGCGGGCGCAGGAGCAGGCGCGGGCGCAGGAGGCGTTGCTTCCGGAGCAGCGGGGGCCGGAGCCGGAGCGGAGCCGGAGGGAGAGGGAGCGGCACCGGCTCCGCGCACCGCAGCACGCGCGGCGGCCGGTCCCCCACCGGGAGGCACGGCGGGGCCGGGCTGCGGCATGGGCGCGTGGGCGTCGGGCCCCGGCACGTACCCCATGGCGGGGGCCTGGGCGCCGGCGTTGAAGTTCCCGCCGCGCTCCAGGCGGTCGAGCCGGGCCATGACGGCGCGCTCGTCGTCGTACGCGGCGGGCAGCAGCACGCGCGCGCAGATCAGCTCCAGTTGCAGCCGCGGCGAGGTGGCGCCGCGCATCTCCGTCAGGCCTGCGTTGACGAGGTCGGCGGCGCGGCTGAGCTCGGCGGCGCCGAAGACCCCGGCCTGCGCCTGCATCCGCTCCACCACATCGGCGGGGGCGTCGATGAGCCCCTTCTCCGCGGCGTCCGGCACCGCGGCGAGGATGACGAGGTCCCGCAGCCGCTCCAGCAGATCGGCAACGAAGCGGCGCGGGTCGTTGCCGCCCTCGATGACCCGGTCCACCACCTCGAAGGCGGCGGCGCCGTCACCGGCCGCGAAGGCGTCCACCACGGAGTCGAGCAGGGAGCCCTCGGTGTAACCGAGCAGGGACGTCGCCATGGTGTACGTCACACCGTCCGCGCCCGCGCCCGCGAGGAGCTGGTCCATGACGGACATGGAGTCACGCACGGAGCCCGCGCCGGCCCGCACCACCAGCGGCAGCACCCCGTCCTCCACGGGGATGTCCTCCTTGCCGCAGACCTCGCCGAGGTAGTCCCTGAGGGTGCCCGGCGGCACGAGGCGGAAGGGGTAGTGGTGCGTACGCGAGCGGATGGTGCCGATGACCTTCTCGGGCTCCGTCGTCGCGAAGATGAACTTGAGGTGCTCCGGCGGCTCCTCGACCACCTTCAGGAGGGCGTTGAAGCCCGCCGAGGTGACCATGTGGGCCTCGTCGATGATGTAGATCTTGTACCGACTGCTGGCCGGGCCGAAGAAGGCCTTCTCGCGCAGGTCACGGGCGTCGTCCACGCCACCGTGCGAAGCCGCGTCGATCTCGATGACGTCGATCGAGCCCGGCCCGTTGCGCGCGAGGTCGCGGCAGGACTGGCACTCGCCGCAGGGGTTCGGAGTGGGACCTTGCTCACAGTTGAGGCAGCGCGCCAGGATGCGCGCGCTGGTCGTCTTACCGCAGCCGCGCGGGCCACTGAACAGGTACGCGTGATTGACCCGGTTGTTCCGCAGCGCCTGCTGCAGCGGGTCGGTCACATGTTCCTGCCCGATGACCTCGGCGAACGACTCCGGGCGATAACGGCGGTACAGCGCAAGGGACGACACGCATACGAGGTTAATGGTGCCCACCGACAACCGGCCCCGCCCACGGACTGCGGCGGCCCCCCGGCCCCTCCCCGGAAACGCAAGCGCCCCCCACGCACCCGCCAGAGCCGACCTACCCTTGCTGCCTTCCGGCCCTGGGGGAGTTCAGTCAGATAGCGCCACGTGAGGGGCTGCGCCAAGAGTACATGCTCCGGGCGGAGGGGAACGAGTTCGCGAGCACTCCTCAACGTCTTGTATTGTTTGCCGCGGAGGATTCGCCTAGAGGCCTAGGGCGCACGCTTGGAAAGCGTGTTGGGGGCAACCCCTCACGAGTTCGAATCTCGTATCCTCCGCCAGTGCCTCACCGGGCACGATGTCGAAGGGCCCCACCGTTCGCGGTGGGGCCCTTCGACGTTTCCGCCGCCAAGTCGGGCTCTGTGCCGCCCGTTTCCGCCTCTTAAAGGTGCCGGTTAGAGGTGTCGGTCAGGGGTGCCGGTCAGGGGTGCCGGTCAGGGGTGCCGGCCTTCATCTCCCGTTCCCGCGCAGTGAGCCCGGGGTGCGGGCGAGGAGGGTTCGGGAGGTGCGGGTCAGGTGGGGCTGGTCGGCGAAGCCCGCTGCGGCCGCGGAGTCGGCCGGCGAGGAGTGCGGGAGGGCCGCGACCGCTTCGCGCAGGCGGGACCAGCGGCGCAGCAGGGCGAGCGGGACGCCCACCGACTCCCGGACCAGGGCGCGCAGTCGGGGCGGGGAGAGGCCGACGTCGGCGGCGATCTCGTCCAGGGGCGCGTGCGGGACGGGGCGGGCGGCCTCGCGTACGGCCTGCACCACGCGCGCGTCCAGGGTGGGCCCGGTCCCGGTGTGCGGGCGCAGCAGCGCGTGGAGTTCGGCGTGGACGGCGGGCAGGTCGGGCGGCGCCGCGTCGGCGGTGACCGGGCCGAGGGCCGCGAGCAGGCGTCGTACGGCGTGCTGATCGAGGCGTACGAGGCCCAGGTCGGGGCGGAGGTGCCAGGCGTCGAGGAACAGGGCGGCGTAGCCGGAGGTCGTGGCGCAGGTGTGGGCCAGCTGCGGGGGCACGATCAGGCCCGGTGCGGTGAGCGGCGGGCGGGCGCCGCGGCCCAGGACGGTGTGGCCGGCGGTCGGCAGGACGACCTTCCAGGCCGGGTGCCGGTGGCGGGTGACGGCGAACGGCGCGGACTCGGCGAACAGCGTCGCCTCGGGGCCGGTGGCGAACGCCCGTAGCCGATCGTTCTGTTCAAGCGTCCAGGTGCGGGATGAGTCGAACATCGCGGCATGGACTCTATGGGTGCGGTCGCGCTGGCGGTGTTCCTTGTGGCGGCGGGGTGTGCGCACTTCGTGTTCCCCGGCTACTTCCGGTCCCTTGTTCCCGAGTAGCTCGGGGCGGGTGGGGTGCTCGTGGTGGTTTCCGGGGTGGTGGAGGTGCTCGTCGGGGCGCTTGTGCTCGCGCCCGCGAGCCGGGCGGTCGGGGCGTGGGCCGCTGCGGGGCTCTTCGCCGTGTATCTCGTGCCGCATCTCGACGCCTTTCGGCCCGTGCACCGCGACCGGCCCGGCGTGCTGTGGCAGCCGGCCGGGGTGGCGGCGCGGCTCGTGGTGAACATCTGGTACGTGGGCTGGGCGGTCGCCGTGGCGCTCACCGCCTGAGCGGCCCGGGACCGAGCTCTCTGGGCCCGAGCGGTCCGGGACGAGCTGTCGGGGCCCGAGCGGTCCGGGTCGGACTGCGTCGGAGGGCCGTTGTCAGTGGGCGCGACTAGCCTGAAAACATCATCGGCTTGATCCCCATTTGGGAGGTTTCCATGGCTTCGCGCCTCAATCCGTACCTCAGCTTCGACGGCGACGCCCGGCAGGCGATGGAGTTCTACAAAGAGGTGTTCGGCGGCACGCTCTCGCTGAACACCTTCGGTGATCTCGGCGGCCAGGCCGGCGGCGCCGAGGCCGACAAGATCATGCACTCCATGCTGGAGACCGCGAGCGGCTTCACGCTGATGGGCGCGGACAACCCGCCGGGAATGGAGTTCAAGGCGGGCAACAACTACTCGGTGAGCGTCAGCGGTGACGACGACGCGGAGCTGCGCGGGTACTGGGAGAAGCTCTCCGCCGACGGCACGGTGGCCGTGCCGCTGGAGAAGCAGATGTGGGGAGACGTCTTCGGGATGTGCACGGACAAGTTCGGCGTCCCGTGGATGGTCGACATCACCCAGCCGCAGGGCTGAGCCGGAGATCGCGCGCGGGCGGCCGGCTCCGGGACCGACTGACTCCGGAGGCCGACCGGCCTCGGGGGCCGACCGGCTCCTAGGAACCGACCGTCTCGCGGGCCAGGGCGACCAGGTCCGGGATGGCCGGATGGCCGCCCCGTTCGCGCCAGGCAAGGAGGACGGGGACGTCGGGTGCGTCGACGAGGGGCCGGTAGGCGACGGCGGGGTGGGCGTTCATACGGGGAGTGGATTCGGGGGTGACGCCGATGGCGCGGCCGGCGGCGATCGCGGCGTGCCAGTCGTCGGTGTTGGTCACCGACACCACGGCCGTGGGCCGGCGGGTGGCGGGCCACAGGTCGAGGTTGGTGATGCCGGAGACGGTGTTGATCGCGACCGGCTGGTCCGCGAGCTCCGCCAGGGTCAGCTCGGGGCGCCCGGCGAGCACGCTGTCGGCGGCCACGACGGCGACCCGGCGCTCGGTGAGCAGCGACTCGCTGACGAACCCGGGGGCTTGGAACGGGGCGCGCAGCAGGGCGACGTCGGATCTGCCCTGGGTGAGGCCTGCCGTGCGGTCGTCGATACGGAGCAGCTCGAGCGGCGTCTCGGGGTGCCGTCGGTCCCAGCGGCGCAGCAGTTCCGAGGTGTGCTCGCCGAGCGCGGGTCCGGTGTGCCCGAGGCGCAGCGGCCAGGGGGCCAGGGCTCCGGGGTCGAGCGCGGCGTCCACCGCGGCGACGGCGGCAGCGGCCCGGTCGCGGAACACCCGCCCTTCCGGGGTGAGTTCGAGGTGGTGCGTGGAGCGGTCGACGAGCCGGGCGCCGAGGTGGTCCTCAAGGGCGCGCAGAGTGCGGGAAAGGGCGGGCTGGCTGATGTGGAGACGGGCAGCGGCGCGGGTGATCGTGCCCGCGTCGGCGATCGCGAGGAAGCAGCGCAGGTGGCGCAGTTCTACGGCCATCGCCCCCCCTCGCTCCTCTCACGTACCGGCCCGCTGCCTCTCACGTACGGGTCCGCTGCCTCGGCGGGCGTACGGTCATGCGTGTCGAGCATAACCACGGGTCATTGCGCATTTCACCTGGAGCGGAGGGCTCCGTAGCGTGGAGGGCATGACGACGACCGCCCCTCGCCCCGCTTCCGTCTCCGCCGGTACGGCCACGGGTCCCGAGCCGTCGGCGGGGCGCGGTCGGCTGGTCGGGGTGGGGCTCGTCGTGGCCGGGGCGCTGTCGACGCAGTTCGGGTCGGCGGTCGCCGCGCTGCTGTTCCCGCGGGCGGGCGCCCTCGGGATCGTCACGCTGCGGCTCGTGCTCTCGGCGGTGCTGCTGCTCGCCGTGTGCCGGCCGCGGCTGCGCGGGCACACGCGCTCCGACTGGGCCGTGGTGTGCGGGTTCGGGCTCGCGCTCGGCGGGATGAACACGTTGTTCTACCAGTCCATCGAGCGGATTCCGCTCGGCCCCGCGGTGACCCTTGAGGTGCTCGGTCCGCTCGCCCTTTCCGTGATCGCCTCGCGGCGGCTCGCCAGCCTGCTGTGGGCGGCGCTCGCCCTGGGCGGTGTGTTCCTGCTCGGCGAGGGCGGCTTCGGCCAACTCAACCTCGCCGGTGTCGCGTTCGCGCTCGGCGCCGGGGTGATGTGGGCCGCGTACATCCTGATGAGCGCGCGGGCCGGGGCGCGGTTCCCGCGGGCGGACGGGCTGGCGCTCGCGATGGGAGTGGCGGCTGTGGTCAGCCTGCCGATCGGCCTGGCGAGCGCGGGGGCGGCGCTGTTCGTACCGTCGACGCTGGCGCTCGGGCTCGCGCTCGCCGCGATGTCCTCCGGGCTGCCGTACTCGCTCGAGCTGTTCGCGCTGCGCCGGCTGCCCGCGTCGACCTTCGCCGTACTGATGAGCCTCGCGCCCGCGGTCGCCGCGCTGGCCGGACTGCTCGTCCTGGGGCAGGAGTTGGCGGTCACGCAGTGGCTGGCCATCGCACTCGTGGTCACGGCGAGCATCGGGGCGGTACGGATGGGATCGGCGCGGCGTACGCCCACCCGTCTGCGCATGCGTACGCGCACGAAGGGCGTCACGAAGGGCGTGGGGTAGCGCGCGGCCGCGTCGAAACGGTCAACTGAGGGTCCACCCCCATCCGGCCGGGAGACGAGATGCCGCAAGCACCGGAGCACGGCCAGGACGCCGAGCCCGAGCCCGACACCACGCTGCGCGAAGGGCCCGAGCACGTGGACGTTCTCATCGTCGGCGCCGGGCTCTCCGGCATCGGTGCGGCCTGCCACCTGCGGCGCAGCGCGCCCGGCAAGAGCTTCGCCGTGCTCGAGGGGCGGGAGGCGATCGGCGGGACCTGGGACCTGTTCCGGTATCCGGGGGTCCGCTCGGACTCGGACATGCACACGCTCGGCTACGCGTTCCGGCCGTGGACCGAGGAGCGGGCGATCGTCGACGGCGCCTCGATCCGCGCGTACATCCAGGAGACCGCGCGCACGTACGGCGTGGACCGGGCGATCCGGTTCGGGCACCGGGTGAGCCGCGCCGAGTGGTCCTCCGCCGAGGGCCGCTGGACGGTGACCGTGCAGCGCGCGGGCGCCCCCGGAGAGACGCACCCCGAAGGGACCCACCACAGCGAGACGCACCCCGGAGAGAAGGACCTCGGCGAGAAGGACCTCGGCGAGAAGCGGCTGACCTGCACGTTCCTGTTCGTCTGCGCCGGTTACTACCGCTACGACGAGGGGTACACCCCGGACTTCCCCGGCATCGCGGAGTTCGGCGGGCAGGTCGTGCACCCGCAGCACTGGCCCGCGGACCTGGACCACGCCGGCAAGCGGATCGTGGTGATCGGCAGCGGGGCGACGGCCGTGACGCTCGTACCGGCGCTCGCCGAGACCGCGGCCCACGTGACGATGGTGCAGCGCTCGCCCAGCCATGTGCTCGCACTGCCCTCGAAGGACCTGTTCGCGCGCCCGCTGAACCGGATCCTGCCGCGCCGCACCGCGGGCAGCGCGCTGCGCTGGAAGAACGCGCTGCTCGCCCTTGCCAACTTCCAGCTCAGCCGGCGCGCGCCGCGGTTCGTCGCGGGCGCCCTGCGCCGGGCCGCGCGCCGCCGACTGCCCAGCGGGTACGACGTGGACACGCACTTCCGGCCGAGCTACGGGCCCTGGGACCAGCGCCTCTGCATCGCGCCGGACGGGGATCTGTTCACCGCGATCCGCAGGCGCCGGGCGTCCGTGGCGACCGACACCGTCGCCGGGTTCACGCCCACCGGGGTGCGGCTCGGCTCGGGCGAGGAGCTGGCGGCCGATGTCGTGGTGACGGCGACGGGCCTGAACCTGCTGGCGATCGGCGGGATCGGCCTGACCGTCGACGGCAAGGAGATCGATGTCGCGGACACGGTCGCGTACAAGGGGATGATGCTGTCCGGCGTGCCGAACTTCGCGCTGACCATCGGCTACACCAACGCGTCCTGGACCCTGAAGGCCGATCTCGTCGCGACGTACGTCTGCCGGCTCCTGGCGCACATGGACGAGCACGGGTACGACGTGTGCACACCCCAACTCCCCGACGACGGCGGCGCGTTGAGGCCGCTGATCGACCTGGACTCGGGGTACGTGCGGCGCTCGCTCGACGCGCTGCCGAAGCAGGGGGCGACGGCGCCGTGGCGGCTCAACCAGAACTACCCGCGCGATGTGCGGACGCTGCGCCACGGGCCGGTGCAGGACCGGGGCGTCCGGTTCGAGCGCACCGCCCGCACCCGCCCTTGACCTCAACTTTGCTTGAGGTTCTACGTTCGCCACATGACGACGACACAGCGCGACCACGGCAACGGCAACGGCAACGGCAACGGCAACGGCAACGGCAACGGCAACGACCAACAGCCCGCCCGCACTGATGAGTTCACGTACAGCCATGACGACGCCGGGCTGCTCAACCAGCCCATCGGCTACTGGAGTTGGGCCGCGAACAAGGCCGTCGTCGACTTCATCCGGGCCGGCCTCGCCGAGGTCGGCCTCACCCAGCCGCAGTGGTGGGTCGTCAACCAGGTCCGGGAGGGGGCCCGCCCGCGCGACGAGGTGTTCACGATGCTGCGGGGCTACCTCGGCGTGGGCGACGCCCTGCACGCGGACATCGACGACCTGATCGACCGCGGCCTCCTCGCGACCGGCCGGGACGGCGCCGGCGCGGAGCTGATCTCCCTGACCGACAGCGGCGTGGAACTCCTCGAAACCGCCACCGCACGCCAGCGGATCTCCCTCGCGCGCGTCCATGAGGGCGTGTCCGACGAGGAGTTCCTGACGACGATGAAGGTGCTGCAGCGGATGATCCACAACACCGGTGGCAAGGCCTGGCACCACTGAGCACGCCCACGAGCACCCCCGCGAAAACACCCGCGAACACACCCACCGAGGGTCAGCCTCACGAGCCACTTAAAGGAACGGGACCCCCGTTAGGCTGACCCCATGACCTCCGACGAAGCCCCACCCGCGCCCGAACCCGGCACCGTCCGCCCCGGCGGCCGCACCGCCCGAGTGCGGGCCGCCGTGCTCGACGCCGCGGGGGACGTGCTCGCCGAGGGCGGGTTCGCGGGCCTCGACCTGGGCGACGTCGCCCGCCGCGCCGGGGTCGGCAAGACCACCGTCTACCGCCGCTGGGGCACGCCCGCCGCACTGGTCGCCGACCTGCTCGCGGACATGGCCGAGCAGTCCTCGCCGCGCGCGGACACCGGCGTGCTCCTGGACGACCTGCGGGCCAACGCCCACCTGGTCCGCACCACCCTCACCGACCCGCGCCAGGGCCCCCTGTTCCGGGCGGTGATCGCGGCGGCGACCTGCGACGAGCGGACCGCGCACGCCCTGCACCGCTTCTACGAGATCCGCGTCGCCGAGTGGGTTCCGTGCGTCGAACTCGCCGTACAGCGCGGCGAGTTGCCCCCGGAAACGGATGCGCAGGAGGTCGTGCGCGCCGTCTCCGCACCCCTCTACCACCGGTTCCTGCTCTCCGGCGCCCCGCTCGACGAGGAGTCCGCCGAGCGCGCGGCGCGGGCGGCGGCGGCCGCGGCGCGCGCAGGCGCGTACCGGACGACGGCCGCGCCGCCCTGCGCGATCATCGAGGCATGACCAAAGCACCGAAGCCCGCCGACATCCACCTGGCCCAGGAGCCGGAGGCCGACGCACTGCTCGGCCGCAGCCCGCTGGCCGCGCTCGTGGGCATGCTCCTCGACCAGCAGGTTCCGATGGAGAAGGCGTTCTCAGGGCCGTACGTCATCGCGGAGCGGCTGCAGGCGGACGACCTGGACGCGCACGACATCGCGGCGTACGACCCGGAGCAGTTCGCCGAGCTGATGAAGGCGAAGCCCGCCGTGCACCGCTATCCCGGCTCGATGGCCGGCCGGGTGCAGAAGCTGTGCCAGTACCTCGTCGACGAGTACGGCGGCGACGCCGAGGCGGTCTGGCGCGACGCGAGCAGCGGCACGGAACTCCTCGCCCGCCTCAAGGCCCTGCCCGGGTACGGCGACCAGAAGGCGCAGATCTTCCTGGCCCTGCTCGGCAAGCAGTACGGGGTCACGCCGAAGGGCTGGCGCGAGGCGGCCGGCCTCTACGGCGAGAAGGACGCGTTCCGCTCCGCGGCCGACATCACGGGCCCGGAGACGCTGGCCAAGGTGCGGGCGTACAAGCAGGAGATGAAGGCCGCGGCCAAGAAGAAGTAGCCGGGCCGACCGCCAGGCCCGGCTTTCTTGACAGAGGATTCCGCTCAACGGAGCATAGATTCCGTATAACGGAAGTAACTTCTGGAAGCGTGGGAAGCAGGGGCAGGCAATGGCAAAGATCGGTTTCATCGGCCTCGGCATCATGGGCAGCCCGATGGCGATCAACCTCGTACGCGCCGGGCACACGGTCACCGGCTGGAACCGCAGCCCGGAGAAGACCGCGCCGCTCGTCGAGGCGGGCGGCTCGGCGGCCGCGACGATCGCGGACGCGGTGCGCGACGCCGACGTCGTGATCACGATGGTGCCGGCCTCCCCGGAGGTCGAGGCGGTGGCGTACGGACCGGACGGCATCCTGGAGAACGTCCGCCCCGGCGCCCTCCTGATCGACCACTCCTCGATCACACCGCAGACCTCGGTCGACCTGGCCGAGAACGCCCGCGACCACGGCGTCCGTGTCCTCGACGCCCCGGTCTCCGGCGGCGAGGCGGGCGCGGTCGAGGGCGTCCTGTCCATCATGGTCGGCGGCGACAAGGCCGACTTCGACGCGGCCAAGCCGGTCCTCGAAGCCATGGGCACGACGATCGTGCACTGCGGTCCGCACGGCTCCGGCCAGACCGTGAAGGCCGCCAACCAGCTGATCGTCGCCGTGAACCTGGAGGCCTGCGCCGAGGCCGTCACGTTCCTGGAGAAGTCCGGCGTCGACCTGAAGGCGGCCCTTGAGGTCCTCAACGGCGGCCTCGCCGGGTCCGCCGTCCTGACCCGCAAGATGGAGAACTTCCTGCTCCACGAGTACCGGCCGGGCTTCAAGGTCGACCTGCACCACAAGGACATGGGCATCGTCACCGAGGCCGCCCGCAACGTCGGCGCGGTGCTGCCCGTCGGCGCCGTCGCCGCCCAGCTGATCGCCTCCGCCCGCGCCCAGGGCTGGGGCGACAACGACCACTCGGTGCTACTCAAGGGCGTGCAGCGGCTCAGCGGGGACGCGGACGCCTGATCAGCAACTGCCGTACGCCGGGCCGCCGTTCCCCTCCCGGGGGCGGCGGCCTCAGCGCCTGCGGCGCGTGCCGAACACCGACCGGGAGATCTCCCGCCCGATCTGCGTACCGAGCGAGCGCGCAAGGGACTTGAAGATCCCCGAGCCCATCACCTGATCCACCATCGAGGCGTCCTGCCCGGACCGTCCCGCCCCCTTCCGGTCGCCCTTCTCCGCCTCGGCCGCCTCCGCCTCCGCCCGCTTCTGCGCGTCCCGCTCGGTCTCCCGCGCGGTGAGCACCTCGTACGCCGACTCCGGATCCACGGCCTCCGCATACCGCGCGTACAGTGTCGAGGCCTTCACCGCACGGTCGAGCTCCGCCGCGTCGACCGGGCCCATCCGCGACTCGGGCGCGCGCAGCCGGGTCGCGGCCACCGGGGTCGGCGCGCCCTTCTCGCTCAGCACGGTGACGACGGCCTCGCCGGTCCCGAGCGAGGTCAGCGTCTCCTCCAGGTCGTACGCCGAGTGCGGGAAGGTCTTCACCGTTGCCCGCAGCGCCTTCTGGTCGTCCGGCGTGAAGGCCCGCAGCGCGTGCTGGACCCGGTTGCCGAGCTGGGCGAGCACATCGCCCGGGACGTCCTTCGGCGTCTGCGTCACGAAGAAGACGCCCACGCCCTTCGACCTGATCAGCCGCACGGTCTGCGTGATCGACTCCAGGAACGCCTTGCTCGCCCCGTTGAACAGCAGATGCGCCTCATCGAAGAAGAAGACCAGCTTGGGCTTCTCCACATCGCCGACCTCGGGCAGGTTGTTGAACAGATCGGCGAGCATCCACATCAGGAACGTCGAGAACAGCTGCGGTTTGTCCTGTACGGCTGGCAGTTCGAGCACCGACACCTGCCCCCGCCCGTCCGCCGCCGTACGCAGGAACTCGCTCACGTCGAACTCCGGGTTCCCGAAGAACGGCGCCATGCCCTGCGCCTCGAACGCGGTGAGCGCCCGCAGGATCACCCCGGCCGTGACCGTGGAGAGCCCGCCGATGTTCTTCAGCTCCGGCTTGCCCTCGTCGGAGGTCAGAAACGCGACGACCGCCCGCAGGTCCTTCAGGTCGTGCAGCTCAAGCCCCTTCTGGTCCGCGTAGTGGAAGATCAGCCCGAGCGACTGCTCCTGCGTCTGATTGAGCTGCAGCACCTTCGACAGCAGTACGGGCCCGAAACTCGTCACCGTCGCCCGTACGGGAATCCCCTCGCCGAGCCCTCCGAGCGCGTAGAACTCGCACGGGAAACCCTTGCCCGCCCAGTCCTGCCCGACCTCGCCGGAACGCTGCCGCACCTGGTCGTTCGCCTCGCCCGGCGCCGCGAGCCCGGACAGGTCGCCCTTCACGTCGGCGAGGAAGACGGGCACGCCCTGCGCGGCCAGCTGCTCGGCGATCAGCTGCAGCGTCTTGGTCTTGCCGGTGCCGGTGGCCCCCGCGACCAGGCCGTGCCGGTTGAGCATCGGCAGCGGGATGCGCACCTGCGCGTCGGCCAGGCACGCGCCGTCCCAGAGCAGCGCCCCGAGGTCGAGGGCGGGCCCGCCGAAGGCATAGCCGGCGGCGATCTCCATGGCCTCCCGCGGCAGCGCGGACGCGGAGCGCACGCCCTCCCCGGCGACCAGCGGCGCGGAGTGCGCGGCCGGCGCGGGAGCCGGGTCGGCGGGCGCGGGATCGGCGGTCGCGCCGTCGGTCGCGTCAGCGGCGGGGGCCGGGGATTCGCCCGTGCGGGGGACGCGCTCGGCGGCGGTCGTCGGGGCCGCGCCCGCCGGTGGCGTGGGCGTCGCAATCGGGGCCGACCGGGCCGGTGTCTCCCCGGGCTGCTGCGGCTCGCTCTCGCTCATTTCAGGCCCCTGTTCCCGGTTTGACTGTCACCGGTATGTCGGCTTTGCGGCGGCATATTCCAGCCTCGCACTCGGTCGCCATGGCTGCGCCCGGAGCCCCTTGCCCGGTAGGCTTTCCGTGTGATCTTCAAGCGCATCGGAAACGGCCGGCCGTACCCCGACCACGGCCGGGAAAGCACCCGGCAGTGGGCGGACGTCGCGCCGCGCCCGGTCCGCCTCGATCAGCTGGTGACGACCAAGGGCCAGCTCGACCTGGAGACCCTGCTCGCCGAGGACTCCACGTTCTACGGCGACCTCTTCGCGCACGTGGTGAAGTGGCAGGGCGACCTGTACCTGGAGGACGGGCTGCACCGCGCCGTGCGCGCCGCGCTCCAGCAGCGCCAGGTCCTGCACGCCCGCGTCCTCGAACTGGGCTGATCCGGACCGGAGTTCAGACCTCCGCCCCCCCTCTCGGCCGCCGCCCACCCCTGGGCCGCAGCCGCCCGAGCCCGCTCCCGGCCGCCCGATCAGCGCGCCCCGCCGCCCTGATCGTCCACCGCTGCCCGTCTCGTACGTATTGGCCCTTTCGGGTTGGCTCGCACCCGGTCGATTGATCATCTAGTAGGCATCACGCCCCGGCCGCATTACGCTGCGCACATGAGCATGCTCACACCCCCCGGAATGGGCGGCGAATACCGCATCACCGGGGACAAGTACCCGCGGATGCGCCGCAATCGGCACCGCCGGACCGTGCTCGCAGTGATCGCCTCGGCCGCCGCCCTCGGCCTGGTCGGCTGGGGCGTCGTGCAGCTCGTCGACGTGTTCTCCGGCAGCGAGAAACGCGGCGCCGTCGCGGCTGACCGGCCCGACTGCAAGCCCGCGCCGAAGCCGTCGCCGTCCCCGAAGGCGCTGCCGAAACCCGGCCAGATCAAGGTCAACGTCCTCAACGCCACGCCCCGCACCGGCCTCGCCAAGAAGACCGCCGACGAGTTGAAGAAACGTGGCTTCACGATCGGCGAAGTGGGCAACGCGACCAAGGAGTACGACAAGAAGGTCGAGGCCGCCGCCGTGCTGCTCGGCCCCAAGTCCGCCCTGAAGAGCGGCCTGCCCGTGCTCGGCACACAGCTCGCCGGCGCCGAGCGGAAGACGGACGGCCGCAAGGGCGAGGAGATCGACTTCATCATCGGCAAGGCCTTCAAGTCCCTGGCGAAGAAAGAGGACGCCGAGAAGGCCCTGACCAAGCTGGCCGAACCCGCCCCGACGCCCTCACGCGGCAACTGCTGAGCCCAACGGCTCGCCGAGCTACTCCGCGGAGCCGTACATCCGGTCGCCCGCGTCGCCGAGGCCCGGGACGATGTAGCCCTGGTCGTTGAGCCGCTCGTCGACCGCCGCCGTCAGGACCGTCACCGGGGTGCCCGCCAGCTCGCGCTCCATCACCTCGACGCCCTCGGGCGCCGCGAGCAGCACGACCGCCGTCACGTCGTCGGCGCCGCGCTTGATCAGCTCCTGGATCGCCGCGACGAGCGTGCCGCCGGTCGCCAGCATCGGGTCCACCACGTACACCTGCCGCCCCGACAGGTCCTCCGGCATGCGCGTCGCGTACGTGGAGGCCTCCAGGGTGTCCTCGTTGCGGACCATGCCCAGGAAGCCGACCTCGGCCGTCGGCAGCAGGCGGACCATGCCGTCGAGCATGCCGAGACCGGCGCGCAGGATCGGGACGACCAGGGGGCGCGGGCGGGCCAGCTTCACGCCGGTGGTCGGGCCGACCGGGGTGTCGATGTCGACCTGCTCGGTGCGCACGTCGCGCGTGGCCTCGTAGGCGAGGAGGGTGACCAGCTCGTCGGCGAGGCGGCGGAAGGTCGGGGAGTCGGTTCGCTTGTCGCGCAGCGTGGTCAGTTTGTGCGCCACCAGCGGGTGGTCGACGACGTGCAAGCGCACAGGAGCCTCCGTGGGTCTGATCTGCAACAACGGCCGCAGCAGCGACCCGCCCTTCAGGCTACCGGGGCCCTGCGGCCACCGCGCCCGCCCGGCCCGGCCTTGCCCCGAGCCTGTCTCTCCGTACCGCATCGCTGGCATCAAAGCCGCCGAGCGGGGGAAAGTGGAGGGAACGGACGACCCCGGGTACCCCACTGGGCAGGGTGGTGGAGCCATGCAGGACGGCGAGAAGGAACCGGAGCAGCTGGAGACCGACGCGGAGCGGCGCCGCCGCCGCGCCCAGTTCCTCCGCGAGCTGCACGAGGCGAAGGAGCTGCGCGCCCGCGTCCAGCCCCGCAAGGCGCGCGCGGCCCGGATGCGTCAGCAGATGCGTATGCGCACCTTCCGCTGGTAGTCCGGCGACAGCGTGCCGGGCCGCGACGTGCGGCGCGCCACAGACACAGCGCGCGGAAGACCTCTCGCAACGGCTCCGTTTCTGCCACGATGCCGACTGGGCGGGCGCACTTCGCGACTCCCCGCCCGTCAACCTCCGCCGGGGGGAACCCCAACCGGCAGCCTCTTACCAGTGGGAGAGTCACGGTGTACTTCGCCGCACTGCTCGCGCGCACCGAAGACGGGTGGGAAGCGAGCGACACAGAGCTCGACGATGTGGAGACCCTGTCGGATCTCGCCGACCTGGCCCGCGAGGCCACGTCCGGCGGGTACGACGACGAGACAGTGCTCGTTTTCATCGAGCAGGAGGACGCCTGGTTCGGCATCGTGCGTGTGGAGGGTGAGGACGACCCTCGTATCTACGTCTCGGACGCGGCCGCCGCGTCCCGCAGCAGTTACGGCGAGATCCTGGTCACGGACGAGCTCCTCGGCCGTGAACCCGGCTCGTCCGACGACTCGGCGCACCTGGAGGAGCTCGTCGACCTCGACGGCACCGAGGACGGCGAGCCGGCCACCGACCCCGACGACGACAGCGACGACGGCGACGCATCGGTCCCGGCCGGGCCGCTCGGGGACATCGCGATCCTCGACGACCTGGGCCTGCCCGAGAAGGAGTTGCTGTCCCTGAGGACCGACGCCCTCAACACGATCGCCGAGGCCCTCGGCGCCTCGGACGTACTCGAGGCCGTCCGCTAGTGAACGAGTTGCACGACCTGTGAACGACCCCGTACGAGACCGCTGGCTGCCGGCGATGCGCATCGCCCTCGAGGAGGCCGAACAGGCCGCACTCGGGGGCGATGTCCCCGTCGGCGCCGTGGTTCTCTCCCCGCACGGCGAGACCATCGCCACCGGCCACAACGAACGCGAGGCGACCGGCGACCCCACCGCGCACGCCGAGGTGCTTGCGCTGCGCCGGGCCGCCGCCCAGCTCGGCGAGTGGCGGCTGACCGGCTGCACGCTCGTCGTCACCCTCGAACCCTGTGTGATGTGCGCGGGCGCCCTCGTGCAGTCCCGCGTCGAGCGCCTGGTCTACGGCGCCAGGGACGAGAAGGCCGGCGCGACCGGTTCGCTCTGGGACCTGGTCCGTGACCGGCGGCTCAACCACCGGCCCGAGGTGATCGACGCCGTGCTCGCGGACGACTGCTCGGCACAGCTGACCCGCTTCTTCCGGGACCGCTGAGCCCGCCGCGCCCGCGTCGAACCCCCGTCGGCAAGGCCTCGGGACCGCTTCGCGGATATGGATTTCGGCGCACGGGCATCTTTGGGCTAGAGTTCCTCTCGGTAGCGTGTCCGAGCGGCCGAAGGAGCTCGCCTCGAAAGCGAGTGTGGCGTAACCCGTCACCGTGGGTTCAAATCCCACCGCTACCGCTCTTGGAAGTGGCCCCGATCCGTGCGAACGGATCGGGGCCACTTCGTTTTTCCGGTGCGCGCACGGGCGTTGGCGTTGCACGCTGGGGCGAGCGAGCCGGGCCGGGCGGACGGCCCGGCCCCCAGCGGAAGGTGAACCATGTCCGAGGAACCGCCCGCGGACCGGAGCGTCCGGGAGGTACGCCTGGGGATCTACGCCACCGAGCGGCAGGCCGAAGAGGTCAAGGAGCAGATCGCGCGGCTGCTCTGTCCCGACCCCGAGCACGCCTCTCCGTGCCCGATCCCGTGGTCGATCAGCGTCCTGGACGGCTCGGACCTGGAGGACGAGGACCCGTACCCGGAACTGATCGAGCAGGCCCGCGCGGAGCAGCAGGCGCTCGGCGGCCGCCCCTGAGCCGCCCTGCGTACGTACGACGAGAGCCCCGGCGCCATGACCCGTGCGCCGGGGCTCTCGTGCGAGGAGGCCGGGGGAAGCGGCATCGGGGGGACAAGCCGCTTCCCCCGATGAGGACCGGGCTCTCAAGTCCACGTCGCTGTCAGGGGGAAGCCCACGACGTGGACCCCGCAGTGGAGCCGGGTCCCTGCCCTGCGGATTCCTGCCAGACCCGCCGGGCTCACCACCCATACTGAGCCGCCGACCGCCGCCCGCGGCGCGGCAAAGGGCCTGGACCGGTGGGCCGTTGGTCCCTAAAAGGCGTGTGAAGGCGTGTGAGCGCGAGAGCCCTGGGCAGTCGCCGCAGGGGGCGCGAGCGCCGGGGCGTGCGGCCACTGGCGTGATCCGCGCGGCGGGATAGACTCACCCGACTGCACGCGGGGACAGAGAACAGGCAGGGGAGGCCGGGACGTGGTGCAAGCCAAGAAGATCGCCCTTTACGTGGTGATCGTCTTCGTTTTCTACACCATCATCAACTCCCCCGACCGGGCCGCCGACCTCGTCCAGGTGGGCTTCGAGGGGATATCCGACGCGGCCCAGGGCGTCGGCGACTTCATGACCCAACTCGTGCAGTAGGCAACGCTCGTACGACCTCTCACCGGAATCGGTGGGGGGTCTTTTGTGCGTTTGACCCCAACTTGCCCTCAACACGGCGTTATCGGGTGCTTGCACACAGTGCACATGTCTTGTGATGCTATGACCGCTTTTGACGGATGAGTGGAACGGTTCGACCAGAACGGTTCGTTTCGAAAAGGGGTGGCGTTGACCGTGCCGGCCAGTACTGCGCCTCAAGTGCCGCCCCAGGACGCCCCACAGGAGGCGACCAGGGCCACGGCCGGGGCGGCCGAGGCATCTCCCGCCAAGAAGCGGGGCGCGGACACCCGGGCACTGACACAGGTGCTGTTCGCCCAACTCAAGGACATGACCCCGGGAACGCCCGAGCACGACCGCGTGCGGGCCGCCCTGATCGAGGCCAACCTGCCGCTGGTGCGGTACGCGGCAGCCCGCTTCCGCAGCCGCAACGAGCCGATGGAGGACGTCGTCCAGGTCGGCACCATCGGCCTGATCAACGCCATCGACCGCTTCGACCCGGAACGCGGTGTGCAGTTCCCGACGTTCGCGATGCCCACCGTCGTCGGCGAGATCAAGCGCTACTTCCGCGACAACGTCCGCACCGTGCACGTGCCCCGCCGGCTGCACGAGTTGTGGGTGCAGGTCACCGGGGCCACCGAGGACCTCACCACGGCGTACGGGCGCTCCCCCTCGACCGCCGAGATCGCCGAGCGGCTGCGCATCGGCGAGGACGAGGTGCTGGCCTGCATCGAGGCCGGACGGTCGTACCACGCAACGTCGTTGGAGGCCGCGCAGGAGGGCGACGGGCTGCCGGGGCTGCTCGACCGGCTCGGCTACGAGGACCCCGCGCTCGACGGCGTCGAACACCGCGACCTCGTGCGGCACCTGCTCGTCCAACTCCCCGAGCGCGAACAGCGGATCCTGCTCCTGCGCTACTACAACAACCTGACGCAGTCGCAGATCAGCGCCGAGCTCGGCGTCTCCCAGATGCACGTCTCCCGGCTGCTCGCCCGCAGCTTCGCGCGGCTGCGGTCCGCCAACCGCATCGAGGTCTAGCTTCCGCCAAGGCCCGCGGCGCGCCCTGTCCCGCCCCCGTCCGGCTCGTCACTCCCGTACGAGCCGGGCGGGGGTTTCTCGTGCGCCGTACGAGCCGGGTGCGGGGGTTTCTCGTGCGCCGTACGAGCCGGGTGCGGGGGTTTCTCGTGCGCCGGTCGTGCTTCCACCGTGCGCCCCCCTGTACTCCCTCCCAGGTCCCCCGTGCGGGCGGCATACTCCGGCACAACCTGCGGAGGTCGAGGTTCCGCACAAGGGAGCGAACGGCCACCGTGACGGGTGGAGCTGGATCTTGGGGCGCTGCGGCAGAAAAGCCACAGACCAGGCTTTTCCTGTACAGATTTGTCGACTTGGCGCTACAGCGTGTTGCCGACATGTGACATTCTGCTGGAACCGCGTTTGCCGCAGCCTCATGACCGGTATTCAGGTGGAGGCTGCGTTCCTGAAGACGGAGCGCCCGCCGCGACCGTCCGCGACCTCAAGGGGGTGGCATGTCCGCAGAACAGGGCAGCTCGAAGGTGCTCACGCTCACGAAGAGCGCACCCAGCGCACCCGAGGAGCTCCGTCCGGAGCCATCGACAGCCATCGACACCCGCACGTTGTCCCGTTCCCTGTTCCTGCGCCTGGCCGCGCTGGACGAGGACAGCCCGGAGCGCGCGTACGTACGTGACACGCTCATCGAGCTGAACCTGCCGCTGGTGCGGTACGCGGCGGCGCGGTTCCGCAGCCGCAACGAGCCGATGGAGGACATCGTCCAGGTCGGCACGATCGGCCTGATCAAGGCGATCGACCGCTTCGACTGCGAACGCGGCGTGGAATTCCCGACGTTCGCGATGCCGACGGTCGTCGGTGAGATCAAGCGCTTCTTCCGGGACACCAGTTGGTCGGTGCGCGTGCCGCGCCGGCTGCAGGAGCTGCGGCTCGCGCTCACCAAGGCGAGCGACGAGCTGGCGCAGAAGCTGGACCGCTCGCCGACCGTGCCCGAACTCGCCGCCGCGCTCGGCGTGTCCGAGGAGGACGTGGTCGACGGCCTCGCGGTCGGCAACGCGTACACCGCCTCCTCGCTCGACTCGCCCGCGCCCGAGGACGACGGCGGCGAGGGCTCGCTCGCCGACCGGCTCGGGTACGAGGACAGCGCACTGGAGGGAGTGGAGTACCGCGAGTCGCTGAAGCCACTGCTCGCCAAACTCCCGCCCAGGGAGCGGCAGATCATCATGCTCCGCTTCTTCGCGAACATGACGCAGTCGCAGATCGGCGAGGAGGTCGGCATCTCGCAGATGCACGTCTCGCGACTGCTGACGCGTACGCTCGCGCAGCTGCGGGAGGGTCTGATCCAGGACTGAACCCGCCTCTCGGGGTTCAGATTTGACGGAGCGTCAGCCAGACTGGCGCCCATGACACGAGCACGAGCCGGTATCGCTTGGGCACGCAGCCGCCGAGGCGCCGTGACTACGGCCTCGGTGGCTGTCGTGTGTCTGGGAACGCTTCTCGCCGCCTGCGGAAGCGACTCCTCCGCGGAGGACGACGGATACGTGGCGGTCGGCGCCGTGGGAGCCACGCCCGACAGAACCCCGCAGCGCACGGTCGCCCCCACGGGCGAGGTGCGGATGGTGCCGTTGGAGGGGGCCGGGGAGGGTTCCGGGTCCAAGGGTGGGGGCTCCGGGAGCGGAGGTTCCGGGTCCGATGGCGGTACGGGTACGGGCGGTACGGGTGGTACGGGGAGCGGCTCCTCCGAGGGTGCGCCCTCCGGGGATCCGGCGAGCCCGCCGGCGACGCCCGAGCCCGGCACGCCCGCCGAGGGCGGCAACTCCGGCTCGGGGGAGGGGAGTTCCGACGACTCCGAGCCGCCCGGCTCCGGCGACTCCGACGGCTCGGGCGAGGACACTCAGCAGCCCTCCGGCCCCGCCGTGCTCAAGATCGGGGAGCCGGTGCGCAAGGCGCTGGAGGAGCGCTGGTGCGAGAAGGTGACCGTGAAGTTCCACAACTCCGGTGGCACAGCGGTGCGTTCGGGGACCGTCACCTTCGGCACGCACGTCATCGGCGGGCTCGGCGTCGACTGGGCCACCGTCGAGTCGGAGCGGAAGCTGCCCGCGCCGATCGAGCCGGGCGAGACCGTCACCGAGTCCTGGAACCTCTGCGTGGACGCCTGGCGGGTGCCGCTCGGCATGCGCATCGAGACCCAGGACGTCTCGGTGAAGTGGAAGTGACCCCGCCCCTGCAAGGAATCTTGCAAGGAAACCCGCAAGGAAACCTGTAAGGAGACCGCCCTCAGGACAGGGCGAGCCAGGCCACCGCCGCGACGATCGCGACGACGGCCACGACGCCGACGATCAACCCGACGCGCGAGCCGCCGCGGGCGGACTCCTGCTGCTGCGGGGCCGCGTCGTCGACGAAGGCGCGGAACATCTGCGTGCTGCCCGCGGGGTCGTTGCCGCCCTGGGGGTTCTGCGGGGCGTGGGGGTTGTGTGCCATGGGGCAGGACCCTAGCGAATCCGGGGATCCGGCCCAAGCCCTGGGTGACTCTCGGTCGCGGGCGCGCACGGACCGTCCCCTTTGCCTGAGCATTGCCAGCTTTTTAGCCGCGAGGCCCCTTTTTAGTTTGCCTTCGGCAACCAACTGCTTCTATCGTTGCTCTAAGCAACAAACAGTGGTGGAAGGGTGGCCATGGCCGCACAACCTCAGTACGAGGAACTCGGTCGGCAGCTGAGTGCCATCGGCGCCGTCAAGCGGGAGCTCTCCCGCACCCTCCCGGCCGAGTGTCCGGCCGGAGCGGCCGCCGTCCTTCTGCTCCTCGACAAGTACGGCGAGATGCGGATGAGCCGGCTAGCGGAGCTGCTCGCCGTCGACATGTCCGTCACCAGCCGCCATGTCGCGCACGTGGCGGACCGCGGCTGGATCGACCGGTCCCCCGACCCCGACGACCGGCGCTCCCGCATCCTGCGGATCACGCCCGAGGGCTCGGACGTGCTCCAGCGACTCTCCGAGCGCTACACGGACGCGCTCGCCCACTACCTGCGGGACTGGTCCGACGACGACGTCAACCAGCTCAGCGCCCTGCTCGCCCGGCTGCGGAGCAGCTTCGGCGAGTGCCGGCAGGCCCGCTCCCACACTTCGCCCACCCGTACACCCGCGTAAGAAGTAAGAGAAGGAAGTTCATGGCAACGACCACACCGGCCGGTGTGCGGGGCAGCCATGCCAAGCACGGCGGCCAGGCGGGTCACGACGATGCCTCGCCCATGACGCACCGGCAGATCATGGAGGCCCTCTCGGGCCTGCTGCTCGGCATGTTCGTCGCGATCCTCTCGTCGACGATCGTCTCCAACGCCCTGCCCGAGATCATCTCCGACCTCGGCGGCGGCCAGTCCGCGTACACCTGGGTCGTCACGGCCTCGCTGCTCGCGATGACGGCGACGACTCCGCTGTGGGGCAAGCTCGCCGACCTGTTCAGCAAGAAGCTGCTCGTCCAGATATCGCTCGTCATCTTCATGGCGGGCTCGGTCGTCGCGGGCCTCTCGCAGGACCCGGGCATGCTGATCGCCTGCCGTGTCGTGCAGGGCATCGGCGTCGGCGGTCTCTCCGCCCTCGCGCAGATCGTGATGGCCGCGATGATCTCGCCGCGCGAGCGCGGCCGGTACAGCGGCTACCTCGGCGCGACCTTCGCGGTCGCCACGGTCGGCGGCCCGCTGCTCGGCGGCGTCATCACCGACCACTGGGGCTGGCGCTGGTGCTTCTACGTCGGCGTGCCCTTCGCGGTCGTCGCGCTGATCGTGCTGCAGAAGACCCTGAAGCTCCCCGTCGTGAAGCGGGACGTCAAGGTCGACTGGGGCGGCGCGTTCTTCATCTCCGCCGCCGTCTCCCTGCTCCTGGTCTGGGTGACCTTCGCGGGCGACAAGTACGACTGGCTGTCCTGGCAGTCGTACGCGATGGTCGGCGGCTCGGTGCTGCTCGCGCTGATCTTCATCTTCATCGAGACCAAGGCCAGCGAGCCGATCGTCCCGCTGCGGCTCTTCCGCAACAAGACGATCACCCTGGCCTCGCTCGCCTCGCTCTTCGTGGGCATCGCGATGTTCAGCGGCACCGTGTTCTTCAGCCAGTACTTCCAGCTGGCCCGGGACAAGTCGCCGACGATGTCCGGCGTCATGACGATCCCGATGATCGGCGGCCTGTTCGTCTCCTCGACGGTCTCCGGCCAGATCATCACCAAGACCGGCAAGTGGAAGGCCTGGCTGGTCAGCGGCGGTTTCCTGGTGACGGCGGGCATGGGCCTGCTCGGCACGATGCGGTACGACACCGAGTACTGGCACATCGCGATCTTCATGGCCCTGATGGGCCTCGGCATCGGCATGATGATGCAGAACCTCGTGCTCTGCACCCAGAACCAGGTGGACCCGAAGGACCTCGGCGCGGCCAGCTCCGTCGTCACGTTCTTCCGGTCCCTCGGCGGCGCCATGGGCGTCTCGGCGCTCGGCGCCGTGATGGCCACCCGCGTCACCGACTACGTCAAGGACGGCATCGCCGAGCTCGGCCCGAAGGCCGCGGGCCTGGCCGGACACGGCGGCACCGGCGGCGGCGCCATCCCGAACCTGGACGAGCTGCCGGCTCCGATCCGCACCGTGATGGAGAGCGCGTACGGACACGGCGTCGCCGACGTCTTCCTGTACGCGGCGCCCGCGGCGCTGCTGGCCTTCCTCCTGACGCTGTTCATCAAGGAGGTCCCGCTGAAGACCGGCGCGATGGCGAAGGCCGTCCCGGCCGAGGCCGCCGAGCTGCCCGAGTCCGCCGGCACCCCGACCGCGACCCCGGCTCCGGTCTCCGTTCCGACCCCGCAGCCCGAGGAGGCGCAGACGATCGTGCAGAGCGGCACGGCCGGCAAGCCCGGCATCGAGGTACGCGGCGTGGTCCGCGCCGGCGACGGCGCCGGGGTCCCCCGGGCCGCGGTCACGCTGATCTCCCTCGGCGGACGGCAGTTGGGCCGCACCATCGCCCAGAACGACGGCGGGTACGTCCTCGACGCCCCCGGCGCCGGTTCGTACGTCCTGATCGCCTCGGCCGACGGCTTCCAGCCGCAGGCCTCCACCGTCGTCGTCGGCGCCGAGCCGCTCGCGTACGACGTGCTGCTCAGCGGCACCAGCGGCCTGGCCGGTGTGGTGCGGACGGCGGACGGGGCGAAGCCCGTGGTCGGCGCGATGGTCGTGGTGACCGATGTGCGCGGCGACGTGCTGGCCACCGGACAGACCGGCGAGCAGGGCGAGTTCACGTTCGGCGAGCTGGTCCCGGGCCCCGTGACCCTGGCCGTGAACGCCGAGGGCCACCGGCCGCTGGCGCTCCCCGTCGACGTGGCGGGCCAGGGCGTCACCCGTATCGAGGTGGCGCTGCAGGCCGGTGCGCGGGTGCAGGGCACCGTGCTCGCGGCGGGCGGACCGCTGCGGGACGCGCGGGTCACCCTGGTCGACGCGGCCGGGAACGTGGTCGCCACCTCGACCACCGGTGAGGACGGCGCGTACGCCTTCACCGACCTGGACAGCGGCGAGTACACGGTCATGGCGAGCGGCTACCCGCCGGCGGCCATGGCGCTGACGGTCGGCGGCAGCGACGCCGACGGTCACGACATCGAACTGGCCCACCCGGACGCATAGTTCGGGACCCCCGGACGCGTAGTTCGGGCGGTCGGTTCACGACTCCGGTCGCCTGTGTCCGTTCCGAGCGGAGGCGGGCACGGCGAGCGGCAGGAGGAGGGCCCGGCGGGCAGGGGACGGCCCGCCGGGCCCCATATTTTTTCAGCAATACGTGATTTGCGGGGCTTTCGACCTTGGCCCCGGACCTTTGGCGAGGAGTGGAACGTGGGACTCAGCGCACGGATTCGTACGCGTGACGGGTGGGCCGTGCAGCACGCCGTCGTCACCCTGACCGACATGCGCGGCGCCCAGATGCTGCGCGCCGAGGCGGACGAGGAGGGCGTCGTACGCGGCGACTCGCTCGCGCCCGGCCCCTACACGGCGATCGTGACCGCCGTCGGCTACGCGCCCGCGGCCGCCACGGCCCTGGTCTCGGCGAGCGGCCGGGCCGACCTCGGCACGGTGACCCTGACCCGGCAGGGCGGCGCCGAACTGCCGCCGCCCGGGGTGTGGACCCTGGACCCGGCGCACTCCTCGGTGGGCGCGGTCGCCCGGCACCTGGGCATCTCCAGCGTGCACGGCCGGTTCACGGAGTTCGGCGGGCAGATCGAGATCGCCGAGGCCCCCCTCGCCTCGCGGGTGGACGCGGTGATCAGCGCGGCCTCGGTCGACACCGGCAACGGGATGCGCGACAAGCACCTGGTCTCGCCGGACTTCCTGGACGTGGAGCAGTACCCGGAGATCCGCTACCGCAGTACGTCGGTGAGCGCCGCCGGGCCCGACCGCTGGACCGTGCACGGCGAGCTTTCGCTGCACGGCGTGGTGCGCCCGGTCGACCTGGACCTGGCCTACCTCGGCACCGGGCCCGACCCGTGGGGCGGACTGCGGGCGGCGTTCCACGCGACGGCCGAGCTGCGCCGCGAGGACTTCGCGATGAACTACAACCAGGTCGTGCAGGCGGGGATCTCCGCGATCGGCGCGACGCTGCGGGTGGAGCTGGACATCCAGGCGGTGCAGGGGGAGAGCCTGCCGGGTGCGGCCTAGTCCGAGGCGGGGGGGGCGGGGCACTGCCGGGTGCGGCCTAGTCCGACGCGGGGGGCGGGGCACTGCCGGGTGCGGCCTAGTCCGACGCGGGGGGCGGGGCGCTGCCGGGTGCGGGATGGTCGGGCAGCGCCTAGGGTCGGCGTATGGCCCCTCAGATCGCTTCCAACACCCGTGTCGACCTTGCCGAGTTGCTGGACTTCGTACGGCCTCGGCACCGCGCGATCCTGCTCACCCGGCGGTCCGACGGATCGCCCCAGGGCTCGCCGCTGACCTGCGGTGTGGACGACTCCGGCCGGATCGTGGTGTCCACGTACCCGGAGCGCGCGAAGACGCGGAACGCGAAGCGGGATCCGCAGGTCAGCGTGATCGTGCTCAGCGACGAGTGGAACGGGCCCTGGGTGCAGGTCGACGGCACGGCCGAGGTGCTCGACGTGCCGGAGTCCGTGGAGCCGCTCGTCGAGTACTTCCGGAACATCTCCGGCGAGCACCCGGACTGGGACGAGTACCGCGCCGCGATGGTGAAGCAGGGCAAGTCGATCCTGCGGATCACGCCGGAGCGGTGGGGTCCGGTGGCGACGGGCGGGTTCCCGGCGCGGCTGGCCGGCTGAGCCCGCCGGGGTTCAGGAGGTTCAGGACTCCGTCGCGTACCGGGTGACCATCGCCTCGATGCCCGCGATCATCAGGTCGAGGGCGAAGGCGAAGTCCGCGTCCCAGACCTGGGCGACCGTACGGCCGGCGTGCGCGCCGATGACGTCCTTGAGCTCGTCGATCTGCTCGGACGTCCGCGGGTTCTCCGTGAAGGCCTCCATGGCCTCCTCGTAGTACTCGTCCACGGTCAGGCCGGAGGCGGCGCAGCGCCGGCTGAAGTTGCCCTCCATCGTGCCGAAGCCGTACGCGAACTGGAACACCGCGGCCGTCGCCCCGGTCCGCACCGAGACGGGCAGGCCCGTGGTGCGGATGATCTTCTGGACGGCCTCCGCGAAGGCGATCGAGTGCGGGCCGATGTTCAGGTACGTGTTGAGGATCGTCGAGACCCAGGGGTGCCGGACCAGCACCTCGCGGTAGTCGGCGGCGAGCCTGCGCAGGTGGACGCGCCAGTCCTGGCCGTCGTCCGGGTCGGTGAGCGGGAGTTCGCCGAAGACCGCGTCGACGGCCAGTTCGAGGATGTCGTCCTTGGTGTCCACGTACCAGTAGAGGGACATCGCCGTGACGTTCAGCTCGGTGGCGATGCGGCGCATGGAGAGCTTGGGCAGGCCCTCCGCGTCCAGGAGTCGGACGGCGGTCGCCACGATCCGGTCGCGGTCGAGGCCCTCCGGCTGCTCCGCCTTTCGGCTGCTCGCGGGGCGGGCGGCCTTGTCCTCCAGCCAGACGCTGGAGCGCGCCGGGTTCCTCGCGCGGTTCGCTGCGCTGACCATGTCGTCCCTCTTACGTCGTCCTGCGCGTGCGGTTGTCCTGGGCACCGTACCCGGGGGCTGCGCCCCCGGACCCCCGCCCCCTTTCTCGGCCTTCGGCCTCGTCCTCAGGCTCCGGACGGGCTGGATTTACCCCGGGGCGGGCTGTTCTTCTCCGCCCGCTCCGCCCGCTCCGCCCGCGCCAGCATCGCCGCCGCCACAAGCCCACCCGCGAACACCGCGGCCGCGCCGACCAGTTGGCTGGTCTGCAGGCCCGAGGCGAAGGCCTCGGCGATCTGCTTCCGCTCGGCCGGGCCGTGCGCCGCCGCGAGGGCCGCGGGCAGCGAGGCCGCGGTGACCGTGACGAGCGCGGCGAACCGGGCGTTGAGGACCGCGCCCAGGACGGCCACCCCGAGCCCGTTGCCGAACTCGGCGAGCGTGCCGTTGATGCCCGCGCCGACGCCCGCCTTCTCCGGCGGAATGGCGCTCATGATGGCGTTGGCCATGGCCGGCTGGGACACCGCCATGCCCGCCCCGAACAGCACGAGGCCGAGCAGGATCCCGCCGTACGAGCCGTCCGTGCCGCCGCCGAGCAGGGCGATGGACGTCAGCCCCGCGGCCACCATCGTCATGCCGAGGACGACCGTACGGGGCGTGCCCAGCTTGACGACGACCTTCGGGCCGAGCCCCGACAGGTTGAGGCCGACGATGGTGAGGGCCAGCGGCGCCATCCGCAGGCCGGCCTCCAACGGCTCGTACCCGAGGACGAATTGGAGGTGCTGGGTGAGCAGGAACAGCGAGCCGCCCATGCCGAAGACCACGAGCAGCGAACCGGCGATCGCGCCGACGAACTTCGGGGACCGGAAGAAGTGCATGTCGAGCATCGGGTACGGGGTGCGCAGCTCCCAGAGCGCGAAGAGCACGAGGACCACGACGCCGGCGGCGGCCGGGAGCAGGACCTGCGCCGAGGTCCAGCCGTGCTCGGGCCCGACGATGATCGCGTAGACGAGCGTGGCCATGCCGATGGTGGAGAGCAGCGCGCCGAGCAGGTCGGGCCGGTCGCCGTGGGGGTCCCCCCTGCTCGAACGAAGTTGAGAGCTTGGGGGAGGGTTCTTGGACTCGGGGACGAGCTTGACGACGGCCACGAGGCCGAGCAGGGCCACGGGGATGTTGATCAGGAAGATCGCGCCCCACCAGTAGTGGTTCAGGATGACGCCGCCGATCAGCGGCCCCGCGGCGAAGCCGAGCGAGCCGACGGTGGCCCACAGGGCGATGGCCTTGACGCGCTCGGCCTCGTCGAAGATCTGGATGACCACGGCGAGCGTGGTGGTCATGAGCAGCGCGCCACCGATGCCCATGCCCGCACGGGCGGCGATCAACTGCCCGCTGGTCTGGGCGAGTCCGGCACAGAGCGAGCCGACGCCGAAGAGCGCGAGGCCCGCGGTGAGCATCTTCTTGCGGCCGTACCGGTCGGCGGCGTTGCCCGCGGTGAGCAGCAGCCCGGACTGGACGAGGGAGTACGCGTTGATCATCCACTGGATGTCGGCGGTGGACGCGTTCAGCTCCGTGGTGAGGGAGGGAATCGCGACGCCGAGGACGGTGTTATCGAGCAGCACGGTCAGCTGGGCCAGGCAGATGACGCCGAGGATCAGCCAGCGCTGCGGGTGGCCGCCGGACGTGGCGGCGGCTTCGGCTTCGGCTTCGGGCGGTTGATCGGTCGTCGCCGCCACGGGCACTCGCCGCCCCTCTTGTACGGTGTACGGGACCTTCCCCATACACCGTACAAGAGTTCCTCTTACACCGTACGGTTATTTCTTCGGCGTGCGCTCCGTGAGGTCGTAGAGGGTGGCGACCCCGGCGGCGGCGCCCGAAACCGAGGCCGGAGCCGAGGCCGGAGCCGAGGCGTCCGGGGTTCGCTCAGGCCGCGGCCGTCGCCTCCGCGGGCTTGATCAGGTAACCGGCCCCGCGCCGCGTGTGGATCATCGGCGACCGCCCGGCGTCGATCTTCCGCCGCAGATACGAGATATAGAGCTCGACCACGTTCGCCTGCCCCCCGAAGTCGTAGCTCCACACGCGGTCCAGGATCTGCGCCTTGCTGAGCACCCGCCGCGGGTTGCGCATCAGATAGCGGAGCAGCTCGAACTCGGTGGCCGTGAGGTGGATCGAGTCCCCGCCGCGCGTGACCTCGTGGCTGTCCTCGTCGAGAGTCAGGTCGCCGACGGCGAGCACGGACTCGCTGCGCCGGGCCGACGCCCCCGACCGCCGGATGAGCCCGCGCAGCCGCGCCACGACCTCCTCCAGGCTGAACGGCTTCGTCACATGGTCGTCGCCGCCCGCCGTGAGCCCCGCGATCCGGTCCTCCACCGCGTCCTTGGCGGTGAGGAAAAGCACGGGCACGTCCGGCTGTTCACGCCGCAGCCGGCCGAGGACGGTGAGCCCGTGCATGTCGGGCAGCGTCACGTCGAGCACGACGGCGTCGGGGCGGAACCCCCTGGCCGCCGCCACGGCCCCGGCCCCGTCGGCGGCGGTACGGATCTCCCAGCCCTCGTAGCGCAACGCCATGGAGAGCAGCTCGGTCAGGGACGACTCGTCGTCGACTACCAGCACCCGCACGGGGCTGCCGTCGGGCCTGAGCAGTTCGGTACGCGATTCGGAGCTCGTGGTCATACGCGCCACCCTGGCCCCGCCCTCTGAGAACACCCTTTCCCGAACCTGTGAATTCCCTGAGAAACGAGTGCCGGTTTCTGAGAAACGAGTTCCGGTTCCGCGAGTTGTCAGGCGGAACAGCCCCGATGTCAGGCTGCGGCAGCGCCGAGCCCGAACAGCCGCGCCCCGTTGTCGTGACAGACCCCCCTCAGCCACTCGTCCCCGAGCCCGAGCCGCTCCAGCGCTTCGAGCTGGTGGACGTACGGATACGGGATGTTGGGGAAGTCCGTACCGAGCAGGACCCGGTCGCCCAGATCGGCGAGCCGGGACCGCTCCTCGACCGGGAACGGGCTGAGCCGCTCGCTGAAGTCCGTGAACGCCATCGTCGTGTCGAGCCGCACCTCCGCGTACCGCTCGGCGAGGTCCAGGAAGTCCGCGTACTCCGGCATCCCCATGTGCGCCACGATCAGCCGCAGCCGCGGATGGCGCGCGAGGACCCGCGCCACCGGCTCCGGCCCGGTGTGCTTGCCGGGCTGCGGGCCCGAGCCGCAGTGCATCACGACGGGCGTGCCGGACTCGGCGAGCAGCCCCCACGCCGGGTCGAGCAGCGGGTCCGCCGGGTCGTAACCCCCCACCTGCACATGGGACTTGAAGACCCGCGCCCCCGCCTCGACGGCCTCGCGCACATACGTCTCCACGCCGTCCTCGGGAAACAGCGTCGCCGTGTGCAGGCAGTCCGGCGTACGCCCCGCGAACTCGGCCGCCCAGCCGTTCAGCCAGGACGCCATGCCCGGCTTGTGCGGATAGAGCATCGCCGTGAACGCCCGCACCCCGAACTCCCGCAGCAGCGCGAGCCGTTCCTCCTCGTCCTGTCGGTACGAGATGGGCCACTCCATCCCGGTGAGCGGCCCGACGCCGTCGAAGTACGCCCAGACCTTGCGCAGCACCCGCTCCGGCATGAAGTGCGTATGCACGTCGACCAGCCCGGGAACCCCGAGCCGCCGCCAGAACGCCCGCACCCGCACCCGCTCCCGCTCACCGCCCCCGGCGGTCCCGCCGCTACTCCCGCTCCCGCTGCTGCTCCCGCACAAAGGAGTAGCTCCTCTCCACCTTGCTGACGTGCACCGAGAAGTTCTCGTACCACTGCGCCCTGCCGCGCTCCCGCGCCGCCCGGTGCTCGACCTGCGAGCGCCACTCCCTGATCGCGTCCTCGCTCTCGAAGTAGCCGACGGTGATGCCGAGCCCGCCCGGCGTACGCGCCGAGTCCATCCCGAGGAACCCGGGCGTCTTCCGCACCAACTCCTCCATCCGCTCGGCCGTTTCGCCGTACCCCGCGCCGTCGGACATGCGCAGCGACGTGAAGATGACGGCGTAGTACGGCGGCTCGAACGGCGGCACAGGCACCGGCGGCGCAGGCGGCTGCGGCACAGGCGACGGCTGCACAGGCGACGGCGCCGCAGCCGCGGCGCCCGAATCAGTGGTCATGCCATCCACTCTCGCCACACACTCCCCATCTGTCCACGCCCTTCCGGTAGTTGAGGGCGCAGCCGACCCCGCCCCTCTCCAGTCCGCCCTCAGAACAGCCCGCCCTGCACGCCCCTGCTCCCCTCGTCCCGCACCGTCAGCGCCTCCACGGGAACGCTCACGCCCGCCCGCTCCGCCTCCGTCTCGGCCGCGACGAGCCGCCAGCCGCCCAACAGCCGCCCGTCCACGACCACTGGCCCGCCCCCGTCCCGCGGCCGCAGCAGCAGATCGGGTCCTGCGACGCCCACGAGCCGCCCGGCGACCCCGCCGCCGTCCACCAACTCCCGTACGACCCGCACCTCCGCCACATCGCGCAGCTCCTCCAGCCCGAACAGCCCAGCGTGGTCGACCGGTTCGAACTCCACCCGCCGCAAGGACTCCGGCCAGCCGGCGAGCGCGACGGCCCGCGCATGGCAGTCCCGCAGCTCCGCGACCCGCGCGGCGAGCGGCGGCAGGTCGAGCCGCGCGGCCCGCTTGCGCGCGTACGAAATCCGGTCGGGCACCTTGAGCGCCGCCCCGAGCAGCTCCTCCGCCCGCCGAGCCGCCATCAACGGCCCCCGCCCCAGCCAGGCGAACGCCACCGCCCCCTGCTCGAGGAGCCGAGCCGGCCCCCGCCGCACGCCCGTGATCCCCACCTTCAGCAACCCGGGCCCGAACCACGCCAGATACACCGCGTACGGCCGCTGGTCAGCGGCGTTGGTGTCGGCGGCGACGGAGAACGAGCGGTCGATCCGCGCGCACTCCGCGCACTGGTCCCGCGTCCCCCGCCCCGGCACGACGGCCCCCACCGGACACGGCGTACGCCGCCCCGCTCTCCACACCCCGACACAACACCGCTCCCCCCGCGCCACGAACGCCAACTCCTGCCCGAACCCGAGCACACTGCCCCGCTCCCCCCGCCCGTCCCCGAACCACCGCAGCTCCGGCCGCCCCTCACGCCACCGAACCCCCGCACACCACCACGCCATATCCCCAGCATGCTCCCCACCACTGACAACGCGACGGGCCCCGGACTCTCGTCCGGGGCCCGTCAGGAAGGTCCGCGCTACGCACCGGGTTTCCGGTACCGGACCTCCCCGGCCTTCCGCAGGGCGTCCATGGTCTCGTCGACGCTCAGCAGAACGGTCGTCTCGAACGAGCTGAGCGCACCGCCTCCGCTGATCGCCAGCGCGACCGAGGCCATGGAGACGTTGTCGGGCGCCTCCCACAGGTTGTAGCCGTCGCGAGCCCCGAACGCGTACCAGAATCCGTGCAGCTTGCCCCCGACGGACTCGATGTACGACTGAGCGGCCTTGGCCCGGTCCTCGGGGTTCCCGATGAGCCTCGCCCAGGTCTCCGGCGTATAGCTGAACCGCGACAGATAGAGCGGCATCACATCTCCCTTCGTCCCCCAAGAGATGCCCCCGGCCCGGACCAGGGCCCCGACACCGCCCACACATCCCCCGAGCGGCCGACACCGACAACGCAAGAGGCCCGGACTCTCGTCCGGGCCTCTTGTCTGTGTGCACTCGGCAGGATTCGAACCTGCAACCTTCTGATCCGTAGTCAGATGCTCTATCCGTTAAGCTACGAGTGCTTGTTCTGTTTTCGTCTCCGCTCCCCGGCCTTTCGGCCCGCTCGCGGCGACAGGAAGAACATTACATGACTGCCGTCGTCATGTGAAATCCGATTGCCTCACCCCTTGTGACCTGCGAAAACGCACCTGTCAGCGGTCATGGGGCCCCGGACGCACCGAAGCCCCGGTCCTGTTGGACCGGGGCTTCGGATCTTGCTGCGGAGGCGGAGGGATTTGAACCCTCGATGGGCTTTAAGACCCAAACCGCATTAGCAGTGCGGCGCCATAGACCGGACTAGGCGACGCCTCCAGCACACCTCGCTTGCGCGTGGTGCGTTGCAGATGATGACACAGCCCAGCGGGCTGTCACCAATCGCCCCCCACGGTACTAGGCGGGCGGGCGGCAGGGCAAAGCGTTAGCCCCGGCGCGGCCTGCGGCGATGTGGGCGGGGCGCGCGGGGCGCAACGTCGGGGCGCGTCAGGCGTTAGTAGGGGTGAAGCGTTTCCTCTCCGCCCGCACACTCTCCTGGAGTCCCCGTGCTGCTGCGCCGTCTCGCCTGTACCGCCGTCGCCTCCCTCGCCGCGCTGTCCGCCGCCGCCCCCGCCGTGGCGCAGGAGGCCGCCCCCGCGCCCCGGTTACCGCTGGCCGAGCAGGACCACCTGACCGTGACCGTCTCGGACACCGGCACCGAGGAGGACGGGACGTACCAGCTGGAGTGCGGGCGGGACGGGAGCTTCGGCGGTACGCACCACCGGGCCGAGGCGGCCTGCGAGCGGCTCGGGCAGTTGGCCGAGGAGAACGAGGACCCGTTCGCGCCGGTGCCCGCGGACTCGCTCTGCACTATGCAGCACGGCGGCGCCGGCACGGCCCACGTCACCGGGGTCTGGCAGGGCCGGCCGGTGGACGCCTCGTACGACCGCAGCGGCGGGTGCGAGATCGGGCGCTGGAACACGATGGTGCCCGTGCTGCCCGAGTTCGCGGGCGGCCGAGGAAGCGAGGCGGCAGAAGGCGGAGCAGGCGATGGGCTCGGCGGTGGGCTCGGCGGGCCGCTCGGCCTGCGCTGAACCGACCGGGCACGCCCCTGGGCGCACCCGAGCAACTCCGGTACGCCCAGGGGCTGCTGGGGAAGACGGGTGGAGGGGAGCGGGCGGGGTCGTGTGCGGCTCGTGTGGGGCTTGCGCACCTCACGTATGCACTCCCGTCACGGCGTGCGCGCGAGGCGCTCACACCTCCTCCGTGCGACCTCCCTCTCATCCGGCGTCGCGAGCGGAACGGGTGCCCGTAGACTCCTTCCCGTGACACGCCAAGGGCCGCGGGACGGGGAGTCCCAGAGGCCGGCAAAAGGGCAGTAACAGGGAGGATCCGTCGTCGTGAGCAGCAGGCCATCCCGAGGCGCTGCTCGCCTCGCAGCCATACTCGACGCCCTTCCGGACGCGCTGTTGCTCGTCAACGCCAACGGCACGGTCGTCAACGCCAACAGCATCGCGCTGGAGACCTTCGAGACCTCCGGCTGGTCCCTGGTCGGGCGCGGTCTCCTCGACCTGCTGCCGGAGTTCGACTCCCGGCTGATCCCGGGTTCGATGCGCCGCCCCGACTCCGTGGACGCGGACAGTCACGGGCGGACGAAGCCGCGGCGGATGACGGCACGGCGCACGGACGGAAGCGAGTTCCCGGTCGAAGTCACCAGTGCGAATCTGGAGGACTCCCGGGACGCGTACGAGTCCCACGGCACCTACGGGTATTCCGGTGACGAGCTGCTGATGCTCGTCGTACGGGATCTGTCGGGCACCGTGGACACCGAGGCGGAGCTGGCGCGTTCGCAGCGACAGACCGAGATGATCCTGCGAGCCGCCGCCGAGGGCTTCGTGGGCACCGACACCGAGGGCCGCGTCGTCCTCGTGAACCCGGCCGCCGCGCAGATCCTCGGCTACCGCGCGAGCGACCTGGGCGGCAAGGAGCTGCACGCGCTCGTGCAGCACTCGCGCCCGGACGGCGAGCCCTTCCCGTACGAGGAGAGCCCGCTCGCGGACACGTTGCGGTCCGGGCGCAAGCACCGGGTGCGCGGGCAGGTGCTGTGGGCCAAGGACGGCAGCAAGGTCAGGGTCGACCTGACGACCGCGCCGGTGCGGGACGGGGACGAGCTGGTCGGCGCGGTCCTGGCGTTCACCGACCGGCGGGCGTACGACGAACTCGTCGAGCGGCACGCGAAGGAGACCGCGCAGGCCGAGCAGCGGTACGCGGACCTGGAAGCGCGCGAGCAGCAGCGGTACGCGGAGCTGGAGACGCGCGAACAGCAGCGGTACGCCGACCTTGAGGCGCGCGAGCAGGAGCGGTACGCGACGCTCGAGGAGCGCGAGAAGGACCGGTACGCGGCCCTCGCCGAGCGGGAGAAGGACCGGTACGAGGCCCTCGTCGAGCAGGAGACCGAGCGGTACGAATCGCTCTCCGCGCGGCATGCCCAGCTGATCGCGGTGCTCGGTGAGTCGCTGCGCGGCCCGCTCGAGGAGATGCGCCGCGAGCTCGGCACGCTCGCCGCGGACCCGGCGGGCCAGCTGTGGCCCGAGGCGAACCAGGTCCTTCACCACCTCGCCGCCGGGTACGCGCGGATGACGACCCTCGTCGACAACGTCCTGGCGTACCAGCACCTCGACACCGGCACGGCCGAGCTGCAGAAGCAACGCGTCCTGATCGACGGTGTGGTGGCCGCGGGCGTCGAGGGCGCCGTCGAGCTGATCGGGCCCGGCCGCGCCCAGTTCGCGGTGCACGCGCCGCCGTTGGAGGCCGAGGTGGACGGGCCCCGGCTCGCCACCGCGCTCGCGCATCTGATCGCGGACGTCGCCGGCATCGACGCGACCGGCAACGCGCGCGTGCCCGCGGGTCCCGGCGCCTCGGCGCAGGTGGACTCCACGATCGTGGTCGCGGCGGCTCGGCGCGGCGAGGTCGTCCGCATCGAGGTGCGCGGTCCGTACGCGGGCGGCGATCCGGTGCACGGGCCGATCGTGCGCGGCATCGTGCGGGCCCACGGCGGTGTCCTGCAGACGCACGAGGTGCCGGGGATGAGCGGCAGCGCGTACGTCCTCGAAGTACCGCTCGGCGCCACGGCTGCCGATGACGAGACCGGTGCGGGTACGGCTGCGGTTCCGGGTGCGGGTACGGCTGCGATTCCCGACCCCCGTACCGCTCCGGCCGTCGGGTCGGAGTTGGAGCTGGCCTCCGCTGCGGGTTCCGGTTCTGACTCCGGTACAGGGCAGGCGGACGCGGCTGGTTCGGGTGCCGGGCCGGTGCCCGCGCAGCAGCAGACCGAGGGCCGTGGGCGGCGGCGGGCCCGGCGTGGGCCGTCGGTGGACGCGTTCCTCGACGACAACTCCGCCGGGGCCGACGAGGCCGAGTCCGCGGAGAGTTCACCGGCCGACGAGAGCGCGCAGGCCGCGGAGGAGCCGCGCGGTCGGCGTCGGCGCCGGGCCGCGGCCCCGGCCGTCGAGTCCGCCGAGGGCGGCGAGGGCGGCGAGGGCGGCGAGGGCGGCGAGACGCAGGGCGGCGGCGAGCCGGCGCCCGCGCAGAGCGCCGGCCAGCCGTCGACGGACGGCGCCGGAATCCCGGGCGCTTCCGCGGGTACGGGCCGCAGGCGCCGTCGTCCGGCGCCCGCCGAGGGCCAGGGCGAGCCGGCTCAGGGTTCCGTCGTGACCGCGGCCGAGCACGCCGCGGGTGGTTCCGCTTCGCGTTCCGGTTCGGGGCAGCAGCTCGGCGAGACGGTGCCGCCGCAGGGCGTTCCGGTGCCGGCCGAGTCCGCAGGCACCGCGCCGACCGGGCGCAGGGCGCGGCGGAGCGTGGAGGGGGCGCCGCAGGCGCTCGCCGCGCTGCCGGCGGCGGGCACGGAGCCTGCCGCGGCCGAAGCCGTCACCGCCGAAGCGGCCGCTGCCGAAGCCGGTTCCGCCGAAGCCGTCGCCGCGCAGGCCCAGGTGTCCGGGGGCGCCGAGGTCGAGGTGCGGCCCAGGGGCAGGCGCGCGCGGCGTGCGCTGGCCGCCGCGCAGGAGCGTGCCGCGGCCGCCGAACAGAGCGGCCCGCGCGTCCCGTTCGCGCTGCCGCCCGCCGCGGCCGACCGTACGCCGGAGGTTCCGGGAGCGGGCCTGCCCGCAGCACCGGGCACCGCCGACGCACCGGCCACACCGACTGCACCGACTGCACCGACTGCACCGACTGCACCGACCGGAGCAGCCACACCACCGGCCGCACCCATCGCGCCGCCCGCACCGGCCGCACCGGCCGCACCGGCCGCACCGGCCGCACCGGCCGCACCGGCCGAGGCCACCCCCGTGCCGGTACCGGTACCCGCGCCCGCGCCCGTTCCCGTACAGGAGAACGTGCCGGTGGAGGGGGCTGAAGTCCCGGAGGGCGCTGACGAGTTGGCGCACCCGGCCGATGTCGAGGGTGATCACGGCTACAACGCGCCCCACGGACCGTCGTCCGACCACACGCCGCCGCAGCCGCACCCGGTGTCGGCCCCCACCGGCAGGCGTCGCGCCCGACCGGCGACCGAGCCGGAGCCCGCACCTGCCGCACCTGCCGTGCCTGCCGCGCTGCCGCCCGAGCAGGAGGCCGAACCGGCAGCGGCGGAAGCAGCCGCGGAGGCGGTGGCCGAGGCAGCACCGGAAGCGCAGGCAGCAGCCGAGCCCGCCGCCCCGGAAGCGCCGAAGACGCCGGAAACCCCGGAGGCGCAGGCAGCACCGGAAGCCCCCGCTCCCACCGCAGCCGAACCGGCCGAACCGGCCGAACCCGCCGGGCAGTCACACCCGTTGCCCGAGCCCCAACCGCAACCCCAGCCCCAGCCCCAGCCGGAAGCGCAGCCCCAGCGGCTCGCGCAGCCGTTGCCCGCTGAGGCCGATGCTCCGGCGGCCGGGTCGAGCACGTCGACGCAGGGCCGGGCGATCAGCGTGCGGACGCTGGGTCAGGGCGTCCCGTTCGCCCAGCACATCGCCGAGCAGCAGAAGCCGGGGCAGAAGCCGGGACCGCTCCCGCCCAGGGCGCAGGGTCCGCAGAGCCAGCCGTCGAACGCGACGAAGTCCCAGACGGGCAGCCTGAACACGTCCGGCGCGCAGCAGACCGGCGGTTCGGGCCGGCGCCGCAAGCTGGGCACTCCGCCGGAGAGCGGGCGTACGGCCGAGGCGCTCGCGAAGGGCGACAGCGCAGCCCCCTCAGCGGGCCCCGGCCCGCTGCCCCCGGCCGGCGCACCCGGCACGGGTTCGCTCCCGGGCTCCGGACCGCTGCCCGGCATGGGTTCGCTCCCGGGCTCCGGTTCCCTGCCGGGCTCCGGACCGCTGCCCGGCGCGGGTTCGCTGCCGGGCTCCGGTTCGCTCGCTGGAAGCGGGCCGCTGCCCGGCGGTGACGGGCAGCGCACCGAGGGCCGGTCGTACGCGATCGGCGCGCCGGACGAGGGCGCCGAGGGGCCCGAGCCGCTCGACGGCCCGGGAGGCGCGGTCGAGGTCGCGAACAGCCCGCAGCCGCAGCCGATGGACGACGAGCTGCCGCCCGAACCGCTCGACAACCCGCGGCGGCTCCTGGTCTGGCCCGCGCCCGACGTGACCACGCAGCAGGCGCTGAGCGACCGCGGCTACCGCCCGGTGATCGTCAACTCCCGTGACGAGGTGGACGCCCAGATCGCGGCGTTCCCGGCCGCGCTTTTCGTCGACCCGCTCACCGGGCCGATCACGCGGACCGCGCTGCAGTCGCTGCGGCAGGCGGCGGTCGCGGCCGAGGTGCCCGTCCTGGTGACGGCCGGACTCGGCCAGGCCTCGCGCGACGCGGCGTACGGCGCCGACCCCGCCGTACTCCTGAAGGCGCTCGCGCCGCGGGACAGCGAGCAGCACCCGCCGCGGGTCCTGCTCATCGAGGAGCACGACGAGATCGCGCAGGCGCTCACGGCGACCCTGGAGCGGCGCGGCATGCAGGTCGCGCGGGCTGGAACCGACGCGGACGCGGTGACGCTCGCGACGCAGATGCACCCGAACCTGGTCGTGATGGATCTGCTGCAGGTGCGTCGCCGGCGCGCCGGGATCGTCGACTGGCTGCGCGCCAAGGGCCAGTTGAACCGCACCCCGCTGGTCGTCTACACCGCGGCCGTCGACCAGTCGGAGCTGCCGAAGCTGGCCTCCGGCGAGACCGTGCTGTTCCTCGCGGAGCGGTCCACGAGCGCCGAGGTGCAGGGCCGGATCGTCGACCTGCTTGCGAAGATCGGCACCAACTGAGCACCAACTGACCGCTGCCACAAGGTCGTTACGGCCGTACGCGGATGGGGCGCTGTTTCACGTGAAACAGCGCCCCATCCGCGTACCGAAGACCCTCAGAACTTCTTGATGTCCAACTCCCCGTCCGCGTACTGCTTGCGGATCACCTTCTTGTCGAACTTGCCGACACTGGTCTTCGGGACCGTCGGGATGATCGACCAGCGCTCGGGCAGCTGCCAGCGGGCGATGTGCTCGCCGAGGAAGTCGCGGAGCGTCTCGAAGTCGGCGGTCGAGCCCTCCTTCAACACCACGGTGGCGAGCGGCCGTTCGCCCCACTTCTCGTCCGGTACGGCGACGACCGCGGCCTCGGCGACCTCCGGGTGGGCCATCAGCGCGTTCTCCAGCTCGACCGAGGAGATCCACTCGCCGCCGGACTTGATGACGTCCTTGGCGCGGTCGGTGAGGGTCAGGAAGCCGTCGGGGCTGATGATGCCGACGTCGCCGGTCTTGAGCCAGCCGTCCTCGCTGAACTTGTCGGCGGGCCGGAAGGGTTCGCCGTCCGCGCCGCCGTAGTACGCGCCCGCGATCCAGGGTCCGCGGACCTCCAGCTCACCGGCCGAGGTGCCGTCCCAGGGCAGGTGTTCGCCGCCGGGGCCGCTGAGGCGGGCCTCGACTCCGGCCGGGAAGCGGCCCTGGGTGAGGCGGTAGCCCATCTCCTCGGACTCGCTCACCCCGGCGGGCGGCCGGGCGACCGTGCCGAGCGGGGAGGTCTCGGTCATGCCCCAGGCGTGGCAGACCCGGATACCGAGCTTGTCGTACGCCTCCATCAGCGAGGGCGGGCAGGCGGCGCCGCCGATGGTGACCTGGTCGAGGCTCTCGATGTCCCGCGGGTTGGCGGTGAGTTCGGCGAGCAGGCCCTGCCAGATGGTGGGCACGGCGGCCGCGTAGGTGGGGCGCTCCTGCTCGATCATCTCGGCGAGCGGGGCGGGCTGCAGGAAGCGGTCCGGCATCAGCAGGTTCACGCCGGTCATGAAGACGGCGTGCGGCAGGCCCCAGGCGTTCACATGGAACTGCGGGACCACGATCAGGCCGGTGTCCTGGTCGGTGAGGCCCATCGACTGGCCCATGTTGACCTGCATCGAGTGCAGGTAGATGGAGCGGTGCGAGTAGACGACGCCCTTGGGGTCGCCGGTCGTGCCGGAGGTGTAGCACATGGCCGCGGCCTGGCGTTCGTCCAGCTCGGGCCAGTCGTACGCGGTGGGCTTCCCGGCGAGGAGCTCCTCGTACTCGTGCACCTGGACGTTCGCCTCGGCGAGCAGCGAGCGGTCGCCGGGGCCTGAGACGACGACGTGCTCGACCGGGGTGAGCTGCGGCAGGAGCGGCGCGAGCAGCGGAAGCAGCGAGCCGTTGACGATGATCACGCGGTCCGCGGCGTGCTGGACGATCCACACCAACTGCTCGGCCGGCAGGCGCAGGTTGAGGGTGTGGAGCACGGCGCCCATGGCGGGGACCGCGAAGTACGCCTCGACGTGCTCGGCGTTGTTCCACATGAGCGTTCCAATACGCTCGTCGCCCTCGACGCCCAGGTCCTCGCGGAGTGCGTGCGCCAGCTGGGCCGAGCGCTCACCGATCTCGGCGAAGGTGCGGCGGTGCGGCTCGCCCTCGCCGGTCCACGTGGTGATCTGCGATGTGCCGTGGACGGTCGACCCGTGCTTGAGGAGTCGGGTCACGGTCAGCGGTACGTCCTGCATGGTGCTCAGCACGGCGTCCTCCCGGTGGGCGCTACGGAGCAGTAGGGTTTCGCTGATTCTCACCGCATACCACTTGGTATGTCACTACTGCGGCGCGGATGGATGCCCGACGGCGGCGTGATCCATCCCATGACGGGCCCCGATCGACCGCTCGGGCCCCTCCGCCGTTCACGGCGTCGGCGCCAGCTCCGGGTCCTGGCGGAGCTTGCCGAGCGCCCGGGAGACGGCGCTCTTCACGGTGCCGACGGAGACCCCGAGCACCTCGGCGGTCTGCGCCTCGCTCAGGTCCTCGTAGTACCTGAGGACCACCATCGCGCGCTGGCGGGCGGGAAGCCTCATGATCGCGCGCCACATGGCGTCCCGGAGCGCCTGCTGCTCGGTCGGGTCGGCGAGCGGCAGCGGGTCCGGCTCGGGCAGCTCGTCGCAGGCGAACTCGTCGAGCTTGCGCTTGCGCCACTGCGAGGTGCGGGTGTTGAGCAGGGCCCGGCGCACATAGCCGTCGAGCGCCCGGTGGTCCTCGATCCGCTCCCAGGCCACGTACGTCTTGGCGAGAGCGGTCTGCAGCAGGTCCTCCGCGTCGCAGGGGTCGGCCGTCAGCGAGCGCGCGGTGCGCAGGAGCACCGGCCGACGGGCGCGCAGATACGAGGAGAACGACGGGTACCGGGCGTTCGCGCTTCCCCCGGTGCGGACGGGCGGCCCATCGATAACGGTCATGGCTTCCACGCTAGGAGCGGCCCCACCCCCGCGGATCGGCCCCAGGTCCCGAACCCGCGTCCCCCTCAGGTTGTAGGAGTGGGGCCTGCCCCACCTCCTGAGGGTGGAGGCGGCCGGGCCCGCCCCCGAGGGGTGGGCCCGGGACCGCCCCGCGGGGAGCGGCCGCGGCGGTCAGCCGATCCGGGCGACCGGGGCGTCCATCAGGTTGCGGTCGATGAGCAGGGTGTGGCCGCCGTGCCGCTCCTTGACGTTGCCCCGGTACTGGTGGATGCGCTTGTTCGGGTACCAGGCGCCCGGCTCGAAGACCGGCTCGCGGTTGAGGTTCGGCTTGCCCTTCCAGCGCGCGAACCAGATGGCCTCGGGCAGGTCCTTGACGCCCGCCCGGCGTGCCAGCTCCATGTGCTTCACACCGGAGTCGGCGCTGCTGTAGAAGCCCGTGATGTACCCCTGGGCGCGCACTTCGCGGTTCCAGGCGCGGACGAAGGACAGCGTCGTGTCCAGGCACTTCTTGTTCCGCAGGTCGTACGACTCGATGTCGAGGTAGAGCGGGCTGCCCTCGCCGATCGCGAACGTACGGGCTCGGGCGACCGCGTCACGGCCCTCCGCGGCGCCCTGCGCGACCGGGTCGGAGCCGATGCGCACCTTCTTCTTGTTCTTGGCGATCACGCACGGCGGCTGCGAGCTGACGTACAGGGGCAGTACGCGCCAGCCCATGCCGTGGACGCCGCGCAGCCAGGCGCGGTCGAGGTTCGGCTGCGCCTTGCAGTGCCGGCCCCGGCCGCCGAAGTAGACGCCGACGGCGCGGTAGGGGGAGTGGCGGCGCCAGGCGGCCATGGTCTCCAGGGTCGGGGCGCTGCAGGTGTCGAAGGCCCAGCCCTTGTAGGTGCGCGGCGCCGCCCGCTTGTCGGGGGCGGCCGCGGCAGCGCGGGCTCCGTCCGCCGGCGCCGCGCCCGACCCGGCGTCCGTCCCCCGGGCGACGGTCGGCGGCGCGGCGAGCGTGAGCAGCCCGAGCACCGTGAGGACAAGTCCAACGATCGGCTTTTTGCGGTCCATACGGCGAGTCAAAAGGCCCGTCCGCCGTGCGCGCCGAGGACACGCGCACGGCGCCGCAGACTTCAGCCGTCCGCTGCGAGCAGCAGCCCCGAAGTGGGCACTCCCGTACCGGCCGTGACGAGGACTCGGGAGGCGCCGGCGATCTGGTTGACGGCGCTTCCGCGCACCTGCCGTACGCCCTCCGCGATGCCGTTCATGCCGTGCAGATACGCCTCGCCGAGCTGCCCGCCGTGGGTGTTCAGGGGCAGCGCCTCCTCGGCGACGAAGTCGGCGGCCTCGCCCGGCTTGCAGAAGCCGAACTCCTCCAGCTGCATGAGGACGAACGGGGTGAAGTGGTCGTAGAGGATGCCGACGTCGATCTCGGCCGGGGTGAGGCCCGAGCTGCGCCACAACTGCCGTGCCACGACGGAGGTTTCGGGCAGTCCGGTGAGGTCGTCGCGGTAGAAGCTGGTCATCTGCTCCTGCGCCCGGCCCGCGCCCTGGGCTGCGGCCGTGATCACCGCCGGTTTCTGTCGCAGATCACGGGCGCGCTCCGCGCTCGTCACGACGATCGCCTGGCCGCCGTCGGTCTCCTGGCAGCAGTCGAGCAGCCGCAGCGGCTCCACGATCCAGCGCGAGGCGGCGTGGTCGGCGAGCGTGATGGGCTTGCCGTGGAAGTAGGCCGCCGGGTTGGTCGCCGCGTACTTCCGGTCGGTGACCGCGACATGGCCGAAGGCCTCGGGGCCGAGCCCGTACGTGTGCAGATAGCGCTGGGCGGCCATCGCGACCCAGGAGGCCGGGGTGAGCAGTCCGAACGGCAGGGCCCAGCCGAGCGCCGCGCCCTCGGCGGAGGGCTCGCGGTGCTGCACCCCGGAGCCGAAGCGGCGGCCGGAGCGCTCGTTGAACGCCCGGTAGCAGACGACGACTTCGGCCACTCCGCTCGCCACCGCGAGGGCCGCCTGCTGGACGGTCGCGCAGGCCGCTCCGCCGCCGTAGTGGATGCGCGAGAAGAAGGACAGCTCGCCGATGCCCGCCGCCTGCGCGACGGTGATCTCGGGGCTGGTGTCCATCGTGAACGTGACCATGCCGTCGACGTCGGCGGGGGAGAGGCCCGCGTCGTCGAGCGCGGCGTGCACCGCTTCGACGGCGAGCTTCAGTTCGCTGCGCCCGGAGTCCTTGGAGAACTCGGTCGCGCCGATGCCCGCGATGGCCGCCTTGCCGCCGAGGCTGTCCCTGTTCCGTACGCTCATGCGCCCGCCTCCTCGGCAAGTGCCACGGTGACGGTGCCGGTGACGTGCTTGCCGAGGCCGTTCGCGCCGACCACGTCCACACGCGCCGTGCCGCCCTCCACCTCGGCGACCGTGCCCGTCAACACCATCGTGTCGCCCGGGTAGTTGGGCGCGCCGAGCCGGATCTTCACCTTCCGCAGGACGGCCTCCGGGCCGAAGCAGTCGGTGACGTACCGTCCGACCAGGCCGTTGGTGGTCAGGATGTTCATGAAGATGTCAGGGGAGCCCTTCTCCTTCGCGAGCTCCGCGTCGTGGTGCACGTCCTGGTAGTCGCGCGAGGCGAGCGCCCCGGCGACGATCAGGGTGCGGGTCACCGGGATCTCCAGGGGCGGCAACGCCTCCCCTGCCCTGAGGTGTGTCATGAGCGCTCCCCCTCCTCGATCGCGTCGTCCCCGTGCGCTATCAACTCCCCCAGATCCGCGAGGAGTTCGGCCCCGCCGCCGAGGTAGGCGTCCAGCTGCCGCCCCCACAGGAAGTGCCGGTGCACCGGGTGGTCCAGGTCCGCGCCCGTGCCGCCGTGCAGATGCTGGCCCGCGTGCACGACCCGGCGGCCGCCCTCCGAGGCCCACCAGGCGGTGGTCAGGGACGCGGCCCGGTGGTCGAGCCCCTCGTCCCTGCGCCAGGCCGCCTCGTACGCGGTGACCCGGATCGCCTCGATGTCCATGTACGCGTCGGCCGCCCGCAACAGCACGGCCTGCTTGGCGGCGAGCGGCTTGCCGAACTGCTCGCGCGTCGAGGTGTGTTCGACGGCGCGGGCCAGGGAACCGGCGCACACCCCGGCCTGCAGTCCGGCGAACGCGGTGCGCGCCGTCGCGAGCACGTCGTCGTACGCCCCCGCGCCGCCGAGCCGCTCGCCCGGGGTCGCGTCGAGGACGAGACGGCCCGCGGACCAGGGCGCGGTCAGCTCGACCGGCTGCACCTCGGCGTCCTCGGTGCGCACCAGCCAGAGCCCGTGGTCGGCCGCAGCCACCAGGACGTACGTGGCGTCGCGCAGCCAGGGCACCCAGGCGACGGCACCGGTGAGCCGCCCCTCCGCGTCCGCGCGTACGCCCGGCTGGGCCGGGAACGCGCCGGTCGCCACCTCCGTGCCGTCCTCCAGGGCGGGCAGGAGGCGCTCGCGCTGTTCGGCGGTCCCGTGCGAGGCGACGGCGAGCAGGCCGTACGCGCCGGAGGCCGCGAAGGGCACCTGCGCGGTGCGCCGGCCCTGCTCCTCCAGGAGCAGGACGAGGCCGAGCAGCCCGGTCTCGCGCACCGCGCCGCCGAGTCCGGCCGCGCACAGCTCCTTCCACAGCTCCCGGTCGCTGTCCGCGCCGAGTGCGCCGAGCCGCTCCGGCGTCGACAGGTCCGTGAAGATCCGCGCCGCGAGCTCCAGGGCCGCGGACTGTTCCTCGGTGGGCGTGAAGTCCATCAGGCGATGCTCCCTGGGACGGCCCGGAAGACCGGGAGGACCAGCTCCTCGTCCACCTGCTGGAACTCGACCCTGACCGGCATCCCGATGCGCACCTCGTCCGTCGGCGTCCCGACGACGTTGCTGATCATCCGTACCCCTTCGGCGAGTTCGACGAGCCCCACCGCGTACGGCGGGTCGAAGGCGGGGAAGGGCGGGTGGTGCATGACCACGTACGAGTAGACCGTGCCCTCGCCGCTCGCCTCGACGGTGTCCCAGTGCTCCGAGCCGCAGCCGTTGCACCCCGGCAGCCAGGGGAAGCGCAGGGTTGCGCAGTCGGTGCAGCGCTGGACGAGGAGCCTGCGCTGCTCGACGCCCGCCCAGAAGCCGGCGTTGTCCCGGTTGATCACCGGGCGGGGCCGGGTGCGCTGGGGCTGCTTGCCGCGCGGTCTGCGCTGCGCGGGTGCGTACTTGAGGATCCGGAACCGGTGCGTCCCGGCCGGTTCGCCGTTCGCTTGGACGTCCATCCGCGTCGTCACGAAGTGCCCCGTACCCAGTTTGGTGGTCTTCTGCGCCGAGACGGACTCGATCACCGCGTCGAAGGTGATCGCGTCCCCCGGCCGCAGCGGGCGCAGGTACTCCTGCTCGCAGTCGGTGGCCACGACCGAGGTGAACCCGGCGCCGTCGAGCAGCCCGAACAGCGCGTCGTACGCCGCCGAGCGGCCCGCGCCGCCGTGCCCGGAGAGCCCGCCCATCGTCCAGGCCTGCAGCATCGTCGGCGGAGCGACGGCGTCCGGTCCTTCGTACGCCGGATTCGCGTCGCCCATCGCCTCGCACCAGTGCCGGATCATCGGCTCGTTCACCGGGTCCTTGCCGACGCCGGCCTCGGCTGCGGGCCTGCCCTCGTACGTCTTCAACTCCCGCAGGAACGGGGTGAGTTCCCGCTCCTCGGCGGCATCGGTGGACTGCCCGGCGCTCGGCGAACTCTGCGCGCCCTCCGCCCGTATCTCGCGCGTCCCGCTCACCGGCGCACCTTCCTCATGCCGAGCCGCATCGTCGCGACGATCTCCCGCTGCACCTCGCTCACCCCGCCCCCGAAGGTGTTGATCTGCGCCGCCCGGTTCATCCGCTCCAGCTCGCCGTCCCCGTCCCGCCCGATCCCGTACGCACCGGGCGATCCGGCCCGTACGAGACCGGCGTCGCCGACGATCTCCTGGCACATCCGGTACACCTCGACCGCCGACTCGGTGCCCGCGAACTTCACGCCGCTGGCGTCGCCGGGCGCGAGCCGCCCGGCGCCGACGTCGCCGACCAGGCGCCAGTTGAGCAGCCGGGTCGCGGCGAGCCGCGCGTGCACCTCGGCGAGGCGGGCGCGCACCCAGGGCGTCTCGGCGGGACGCCGGCCGGTGACCGGGTCGGGGGTGCGGGCGAAGGCGAGCGCGCTCGCGTAGCAGTCCTCGGCCTGCATGCCGATCGCCGCGAGGGCGACGCGCTCGTGGTTGAGCTGGTTGGTGATCAGGCCCCAGCCGCCGTTCTCCTCGCCCACCAGGTTCGAGACCGGCACCCGGATCGAGTCGTAGTAGGTGGCGGTCGTGGTCAGCCCGCCCACCGTCTCGATCGGCGTCCAGGAGAACCCGGGCGCGTCCGTCGGCACCAGGATGATCGAGATGCCCTGGTGCTTGGGCGCCTCGGGGTCGGTACGGCAGGCCAGCCAGATCCAGTCCGCCTGCTGGGCGTTGGACGTGAAGATCTTCTGCCCGTCGATCGCCCAGTCATTGCCCTTCCGCACAGCCCGGGTGCGCAAGGAGGCCAGGTCCGTGCCGGCGGACGGCTCGCTGTACCCGATCGCGAAGACCAGCTCGCCGCTGAGGATCCGCGGCAGGAAGTACGCCTTCTGCTCCTCGGTCCCGTACTTCATCAGGGTCGGCCCGACGGTGTTCAGGGTGACCATCGAGACGGGCGCGCCCGCACGGTACGCCTCGTCGAAGAACACGAACTGCTCGTCCGCGCCCCGCCCCTGGCCGCCGTACTCGACGGGCCAGCCGAGCCCGAGCATCCCGTCGGCCCCGATCCGGCGCAGCACCTCCCGCTGGCCCGGTCCGTCGTCCGGTGGCTCCTTGCCGAGCAACCGGTGGAAGTACGCGCGGAGTTCGGCGCGCAGCTGCTCCTGGCGGCGGGTGGGGGCGAGGTGCACGGCGTCCCTCCTGGGAGCTCGTACGGATCGGGGGGTCTGGCGGTGGGGTCTGACAGTGGGTCCGGCGTGGTCTGGCGCTGGAGTTTCCTGACTGTCCGTCAGAAAAGACTCCGTTGTCAAGGTCACGGACGCCTCCCCGGAAGTGACGCAACACACCGGCGCGGCGGCACAGTTCGTGCCGCCGCGCGGTGCATGTACCCCCCGCCGCGCGGACCCCGCCCTCCCCCCTCTGGAGGGCGCGGCCCTACGCGGACCGGCGGCTCACCAGAGCTGGGCGAAGTTGACGGCGTACGTCTCGTTCGACTGGTCGATGGCCGTGAAGGCGGAGCCGTCCACCTGGGCGTTGTTGTTCTGGTTGGAGGCGCCGGAACCGGTCGCCACCTGCTGGTTGGTGGCGTTGCTGCCGCCGTTGACCCCTCCGACGCCACTGCCCGTGACGGTCGCGACGCCGGTGTTCGATCCGTCGCTCGCGAAGCCCCCGTTGTCGGCCTGGGCCACGCCCGTGAAGAGCGCCGCGGCGAGCGGCAGGGCGGCGGCTGCGGCGAGGACGCGAGCGGTCCGGATGCGTGCCATGTGATTCCTCCAAAGAGTCCGGCCGAGTTGTTCGAGCCGGTAAGTGCGCCTGATCCAGGGGCAGTTGGCCGACCGCCCCTGCGGTGTTCACGACGTCGCGAGAGCAGAGGTGCCCACCGCACACCCGCCGAACCACCCACGGCGCCGCCTTCCCCCGCAAGCGTGATGACAAGTCGATAAACCTGCTGAACCCACCGGAATCACCCCGCGCCCGCGGAACCCGGAACCGACCGCGAGTTCCAGGTGCGGCGCACTGCCGGGCGAGCGGGCCCCGTACCTCGTTCGAGTGGCCCACCCGAAATCCCCCTTCCCTTCTTCGAACGTACGTACGAAAATGAAGCCATGGCCACCACCGACCGGCACGCCGCCACCCTGGCCCTCGCCCATGCCCTGTCCGCCGCAGAGCGTGGGCTCGCCGTCATCCCGCTCTCCCGCACCAAGCTCCCGGCCCTGCGCTCCCCGCACCGCGACGAGCCGTGCCCGCCCGCCCCCTGCCACGGCGAGTGCGGCCGCCCCGGCCACGGGGTGTACGACGCGACGACCGACCCGGCCCGCATCCGCGAGCTCTTCACCGCCGCCCCCTGGGCCACGGGGTACGGCATCGCGTGCGGCCTGCCCCCGCACCACCTCATCGGCATCGACCTGGACGACAAGCCGGGCCCCGAGGGGCCGGACTGCTCGGCGACGCTGCGCGAGCTCGCCCTGCGGCACCTCTTCTCCATCCCGGACACGGTGGTCGTCCTCACCCCGAGCGGCGGCCGCCACCTGTGGCTCTCCGGCCCGCCCGACGTGGTCGTCCCCAACTCCGCGAGCCGCCTCGCCCCCGGCATCGACGTCCGGGGCGCCGGCGGCTATCTCGTCGGCCCCGGCTCCCGCACCGAGCACGGGGTCTACGGCACGGAACCGGGCACGGCCCACCTCGCGCCCGCCCGCTGCCCGCGCGCCCTGCTCCGCCTGCTCACACCCCCGCCCCGCGGCCGCACGCGCCCTGCGCCGGGCAGCTCGTCGGGCTCCGCCCAGGGGGAGGGCCTGGTCCAGTTCGTCCTCGGCGCCCGCGCCGGCCAGCGCAACACCCGCCTCTTCTGGGCCGCCTGCCGCGCCTACGAATCCGGCCTCGGCGAAACCCTCGCCCCCCGCCTCACCACAGCAGCCACCCAAACAGGCCTCCCGGCCCACGAGGCCCGAGCAACGATCGCCTCGGCGGCACGGGCGATCGGCAACCGCGGATAACGGCTGCCGCTCCATGCCCGAATCACCGCACTACAAGGCCTGCATCCGCTGGGAAGCGGAACGCGACCGTCGACGAGGCATCAACTGACCGTAGTCTCAGCCCATGAACAGCGACCGTGAGCGGGTAACGAAGGAGATCACCAGTGGGCTTAACCACCTGTCGATGCGACAACTTGAGACCGTGGCATCAATGGTCAAGAGCCTCAACATACCCGTCCAGTTCATCCCGGGTTCAAGCGCAGACATCGTGGATGAGGCGTTTGCCGAGGAGATGTCCAATCTTCTCAGCCTCCACCACTCAAATCACGAGGCACCACTCAACAAGAAACCATTTGAGTACGCGATGAAGCGTTGCCTGATTACCCAAGGGCACAACGAGGCTGATCTCAACCCGGCGCCTGGTGAGTCCGCTTATGACGTCTTCGGAAACGGCGAGCGATGGTCACTGAAGACGGAAGCCGCCAAGGGGCTGAGCGCTACACAGATCAAGATCGAAAAGTTCTCCGAGGCTCGTTGGGTGCGCGAAGCGACGACGGCCGACCTCTGTGCAGCAGAGGTTCGTCAACGCCTCCCCCGACATATGGACGGGTACGACCGCATCCTGATCCTGCGCGCGGAGACTCGCCCTGACCGCTTTGTCTACACCTTGGAGGAGGTGCCGAAAAAGGTCCTGCTCGACTGCTTCACTTCAGCCACCCCTGAGATGTTCACAAAGAAGAACCGTGGCGGAAAGCCAGGGATCAGCTTCGGCTCGGACTTCCCACACCCGACGAACGGGGACAAGGTTTTCAGGATGCTTCTGGATTCCAGCGTCGAGAAAGTTCGGCTCTGGTACCAGACGAAGTACTGCATTAACCATGGCTCTTGGGTGGTACTCAAGCCCGACAGTGACGATCTGCCCCGGTGAGGATCCACTGAGCGACCCACGCGAGCCGGTGGGAAACAAGCTCGCGAACCGTGCACTGCCGATCCTGTTCGGGGTGAGCGTAACGCCCGTTGCCAAATGCGAGCATTCGCGGCCAAGCCCGTTCAGCTGTCGACGAGTTGGAAACCGTACGACCTCACCGTCGGCACTCTCGTCGTACTCCCCGAAGGCGGACCGCACGCAGGCGCCGGAGTCATGAACCGCATGGCCGCCATCGGGATCACCGTCAGCCACGCAGTCGAGCAGCCGGAACCCCGGCAGGCGACCGCCGAGGAAGCATCACTGCTCGGCACCCAGAAGCCCGCACTCGTCACGCACATCCGGCGGACCTACTACAGCGTCTCGGGGGGGGAGTGGTGCGCAACGGCCCCCGCCCACGCCAAGGGCCCCCGACCGAAATCCCCGGTCAGGGGCCCTCAACTACCGCGGTGGGTGTGGGATTTGAACCCACGGAGGCTTGCGCCTCGACGGTTTTCAAGACCGTTCCCTTAGGCCGCTCGGGCAACCCACCCTCGCCCCGCCTCACCTGCTGCGGAGCGGCTACAGCCTACCGGCCCCGGCGGCCCTCGTGGGCGTTCGGGCGGTCACAGCCGGGCCGCCTGCCGCTTGATCCGGCCACCGGAGGACCGGTCACTCCTCGCCCTTGCTGCCCAGGACGACGTCCACCGTGCGCTCGTCGCCGCCGCGCTTGTACGTCAACTTGACCGTGTCGCCCGGCTTGTGGGTCCAGATCTCGCTGATCAGGGTGGGGCCGCTGTCGATCGGGCGGTCGTCGAGCCGGGTGATCACGTCGCCGGCCCTGAGCCCCGCCTTGTCCGCGGGCCCGCCCTTGGTGACCGGGGACGATCCGCCCACGCCCTCCTGGGAGATCTGCGCACCGTCGCTCGTGGACTGGTCCAGGGAGACCGAGGCGCCGATCATCGGGTAGACGGCCTTGCCGGTCTTGATCAGCTGGTCGGCGACGTTCTTCGCCTGGTTGATCGGGATGGCGAAGCCGAGGCCGATCGAACCGCCCTGCCCGCCGCCGAGCCCGCCCCCGCTCTCCGCCGGCTTGATCGCGGAGTTGATGCCGATCACCGCACCGCGCGCATCGAGCAGCGGCCCGCCCGAGTTGCCCGGGTTGATCGACGCGTCCGTCTGCAGCGCGCTCATGTACGAGTTCTTCGAGCCCGTGCCGTCCCCGGAGGCCACCGGGCGGTTCTTGGCGCTGACGATGCCGGTCGTCACCGTGTTGGACAGGCCGAAGGGCGCACCGATCGCGATGGTCGAGTCGCCCACGGCCACCCGCTCCGAGTTACCGAGCGGCAGCGGCTTGAGGCCCGAGGCGTTCTTGAGCTTCAGGACCGCCACGTCGTACCCCTGCGCCAGGCCGACCACCTGCGCCTCGTACTTCTTCCCGTCCGAGAACGTCACCTGGATCCGGCCGCCGTCCGCGGCGGACGCCACCACATGGTTGTTGGTGAGGATGTGTCCCTGCTTGTCGTAGACGAAGCCGGTGCCCGTGCCGCCCTCGCCCTGCGCGCCGCCGCCCTGTGCGTCGATGGTGACGACGCTGGGGAGCGCGTTCGCCGCGATGTTCGCGACGGTGCCCGGCTCGCGCTTCAGGTTGGCGGGGGTGTCCGACGCCGAGACCGTGGTCGAGTCCACCGCCGAGTCGTTGCGCTCCGCCGCCCAGTACCCGACCCCGCCGCCGATGCCGCCGGCCAGCAGCGCGGCGACCAGGACCGCGGCGACCAGGCCGCCCTTGCGCCGGGCGGGCACCGGCGCGGGCTGCTGATAGCTCGCACCCCACTCATGGCCCCCGCCGCCCTGCGCGTACGCGGGCACGGCGGGCGGTGCGGGCGGCCAGCCGCCCGCACCCGCGGGCTCGCCCCCGGCTCCCGCCGGAGGAGGCGGCACGGGCGGAAGGGGCGCGGTGTGCTGCTGGTCAGCCGAAACCGTGCGCTGCTGGTCCGCCGAAGTCGGCTGCTGTCGCTGCTCGGTCGGCGACGCCTCCGCTGCGTGGTTCGCGTCGGGAGCGGCCGCCGGGGGCACGGGCACGGAAGGTGCGGACGGGGCGGGGGTGACCTCGTTGCCCTCGTTGCCCTCGTTCTCGGTGCTCACAGCTCTCTCTCCTCGATCCACGGCGCCTTGTCGTCCTGTCCCGGCGGTGCGGTTGTCCTGGTGCGGTTCAGCCTGCGGTTCAGCTTTTCCCACTGTGTGGTTTCAGCTTTTCCCATGGGACGTCAGGGGACCATAAGCCGCACCTGTGCGTCCTGCCGTCGCTCTTCATGTCGGACCAAACGGGCGCACCCACCCCTCCCGGGGCCGCACACCGCGACCGCCGCGGGTGACACCATGACGCGGTGACTTCCGCACCACAGACACCTCCCGCGGGCCCGATCCGACCCTTCGCAGGGGTCCCTCAGGTCGTCGCGCACAGGGGCGCCTCCGACGACGCCCCGGAACACACCCTCGCCGCCTACAAGAAGGCCATCGAGGACGGCGCCGACGCCCTGGAATGCGACGTCCGTCTCACCGCCGACGGCCATCTCGTATGTGTGCACGACCGTCGCGTCAACCGTACGTCAAACGGCCGGGGCGCGGTCTCGACCCTGGAGCTGGCCGATCTGGCCGCCCTCGACTTCGGCTCCTGGAAGCTCCGCGCCGACGCCGAGGAGCCCGCCGAGGCCCCGGACTGGACCGAGCACCCCGACGGCGCCGACACCTCGGTCCTCACCCTGGAGCGGCTCCTGGAACTGGTCGCCGACGCGGGCCGCCCGGTCGAGCTCGCCATCGAGACCAAGCACCCCACGCGCTGGGCCGGCCAGGTCGAGGAGCGGCTGCTGCACCTCCTGAAGCGCTTCGGCCTCGACGCACCGCCGGCCGAAGGCCCCTCCCAAGTACGGATCATGAGCTTCTCGGCGCGTTCGCTGCACCGGGTCCGGGCCGCGGCGCCGACGATCCCGACCGTCTATCTGATGCAGTTCGTCTCGCCCCGGCTGCGCGACGGCCGGCTCCCGCGCGGTGTCGGAATCGCCGGCCCTGGCATCCGCATCGTCCGCAACCACCCGGCGTACATCGAGAAGCTGAAGCGCGCCGGAAACCAGGTGCATGTGTGGACCGTGAACGAGCCCGAGGACGTCGAGCTCTGTGTGGACCTGGGCGTCGACGCCATCATCACCAACCGGCCGCGCGCCGTGCTCGACCAACTCGGCCGCCCCTGAGGCCCCTGGGCCGAATCCGTCACTACGCGCGCGTGCCGCCCGTCCAGTCGTCCCCCGCCCCGGAAGACCCCTCGGGCAACGCCCATCCGCCTCTGCCGTCACTCACGCAGAGTGCACCGGCGCGTTCGGCCCGTACGCGATCGTCACGAGTGCGTCACCAGAGGCGGATTGGCCGGTTTCCGGTCCAGTCCAGTGGGGCATTCACACCGTGGCGTGGGGCAAAGGAGGTCTCGGGGGTGGCGTTGGTGGTGGCACAGGAGGTGCCCGCGCAGACGAGCATGGCCGTACCCCATGGCCCTGCGGGCGTGGGCAAGGCACGACACCGGATGCGGGACCAGCTCCGCATCAGCGGGGTGTCGGATTCGGTCATTGACGATGCCGTCCTGATCCTTTCGGAGTTGCTGAGCAACGCGTGCCGGCACGGCCGGCCGCTGGGCCGGGGATCGATGGTCGGCGACGGAGATGTACGAGCCGCATGGCGGGTGGAGCCCGCGGGGCGGCTGACGGTGGAAGTGACGGACGGCGGTGGTCCGACCCGCCCGGTTCCGGCCACGCCCTCGGTCACCGCGCACGGCGGCCGCGGGCTCAACATCATCACGTCGCTCGCCGAGGACTGGGGCGTCCGGGACGACGCCGCGGGCGAGGTCACCGTATGGGTCGTCCTGAAGGACGTCTCGTGCCGTACGGATTTCGCTACGCGCGTCGCGGCCCCGGCGGCCGTCGCCGGTCTGGAATTCGCCGACCCCTTCGAGGACTTGGCCTGAGCGACCGCAGCGGCCCGGCGGGCCCCGGCGCCCCGAGCGCCGCCCGGCTCGTTCCCGGCGAAGGTTGTCCACAGGCAACCCGGTCTCCGCGTACGAACGGCTAGGCTCGCGCCCGTACGCAGGAAGACGTCACCGGGAGACACCCACGATGGCCAAGAAGCGCCCCCAGACCAAGGGCCAGCCCCAGGGCAAGAAGGCACAGCTCACCGATGGAGAGATCCCGGTCGTCGGTGCCCGCGAGCCCTGCCCCTGCGGTTCCGGCCGCCGGTACAAGGCCTGTCACGGCCGGGCCGCGGCGCACGCCGTGACCGAGCTGGTGCACCGCCCCTTCGAGGGCCTGTCCGGCGAGGGCGACTGGGTGGCGCTGCGCGAACTCGTGCCCGCCGCGACTGTCGAGCTGACGCTCAAGGGCGGACTGCCCGAGGGCGTCCCGTCGGTCACGCTCGCCACGGTCCTCCCGATGGCCTGGCCGGGTCTGCGCCGCGAGGACGGCTCGGTGCTCATCGGCCTGCAGAACGACATGGCGTCCGGCGACCTCAGCCGTGACCTGGCCGACACCCTGCAGCAGGCCCTCACCACGGAGCCGGGCAAGCCGGTGAACGGCCGCCGCGCCCCGGCCGACGGCCCGCGTCTGCAAGACCTGCTCGACCCGGCCGCGCCCTTCGAGCCGGTGGTGCACACGGGCTTCGAGTTCTGGGTCCCGGACTCGGAGAACGCCACGCCGGACGTCGCCGCCTCCCTGGAGCGGGCCAACGCCGCGGCGATCCCCACGGTCAAGCTGGCCGGCGTGGACGCGGCGTACTGGTGCGAGACCCCGGAGAAGAACCACCTGCGCTGGGTCATGCCGCACCCCGAGGAGCAGCTGCTCGACGCCCTGGCCCGGCTGCACGCCGCGGGCACGTCCAGCCTCGGAGAGGGCACCCGCCTGGTCGGCTCGTTCCGTGCGCACGGCCTGGTGGTCCCGGTCTGGGACCTGCCGAGCGAGGTGCAGGCGGCGGACGTGGAGAAGCCCGCCACCGAGTTCGCCGAGCGCCTCGCCGCCGCGCTCGCCACGGACGCCCCGCTGACCCCCGAGGAGCGCCGGGCCCGCGGCGGCCTCACCAACCGCCAGGTCACCCTGAACTGACCCGTCGGAGACGTCCGGAACGGCCCCGAACCAGGGGGGAACATATGACTCGCGTCACAACTCCCGGTAAAGGCACGTAAATCCGTGTCCGAATAGCCGAGATCGAATTTGCGAACCGCCGATCTCTTGTTACCGTTCAGGTAGCCCGGTTGCTGGTGCATCCCCCGTCGCCAGCAACCGGGCCCTTGTCTTTTCTGCGGAATCCCGCGTTCAGCCCCCGCCCGGCCCGGCAGCCGTTCTCCGGCTCAACTCCTGGGCGTGTGAGGCGAGTTACTCCCGGAGCGCAGCAGCAGCGGCCGCTCCTCCTCGTCGCCCTCCGCCCCCTGCGGGGCGGCGAACTCCGCGATCGCCGTGTAGGCCGCGGGCTCTCCCCGGCCGGGCTCGCGCGGGGTCTCGCAGGCACCGGGCTCGTCGTCGGCCCCCACGGCGCAGTGCATCTGCACGGTGCGCCCGCCGGGCCCCATCAGCGTGAGGACGGCACGCAGCCGCTCGCCGGTCGCATTGCGGTAGTACGTCCGCGCCCAGGTGTCGCCCTCCTGCGCCAGTACGCAGGTCTGCGCCTCCACTCCGTCGGGGGAGGCGAGTTCGGGTCCGCACTGCGCGGCGGTGGTGAGGCCGAGCCCGGAGAGCAGCCCGCCCCCGGTCGTCCGCCCCGGCGCCTTCTCCTCCACCCCGGCCCCGGCCGAAGCCCCGGCCCGCCCCGGCTCACCCGAAGAGCCTGAAGGATCCGAAGGGACCGGATCGGCGGCGCCCTTTCGTGCGTCGGACGACGCCTGCCGTGCGGCTTCGGTGCGGTCGGTGCGGCCCTCGCTCGTCGGGCCCGCGAGTGCTCCGGCCAGCGGCAGAGAGGCGGTGAGTGCCACGGCGGCGACGAGCACCGCCAAGCGAGTGCGCTGCATGGGACCCACCTGCTCGACTGCTACGGGGGAAGGGAGACGGGCCCGAAGATATCGGCGCGGCAGAGGGCGCCGAACCGATCCGCGCCCGTTTCCGCTACATCTCGGGCGCGCTCACACCCGTACGAGTGAGGGTCTCGACGAGGACGTCCACGACCGCCTCGACGTCCGGCACCCAGGGCCGGGCCGAGCCGGGGAGCGGGGCGCGCTCCCAGCGGACCTGGCCGCGTCCCGTCTCGGACGGCGGGAGCACCACATAGCCGCCCTCGCCGTGGAAGCGGAGCGAGCCCGGCACCCAGTCCTTGGCGTAGAGCAGCTCGCCGAGCTGGGCGAGGGAGTAGGGCGCGACGAGGACGTACCAGCGGTCGGGGGTGGCGACGACCGGGCCGAGGCGGAGGTCGGCGCGGTCGAGCTCGGCGAGGGCGCGGGCCGCGGCGAGCGCGGGCAGGCTGACCGCGCACGGGCCGGGGGCTCCGGTGGCCAGCACCATCGGGGCGCCGGGGCGGTTGGTCCACCACCAGCGCACCATCCGCTCGTCCGTGGTCGCGGCGAGGAGGCCGGGTTCGAAGGGATGCGCGCCGGGCTGGGCGCAGTCGGCGTCCGGGCAGGCGCAGTCGGGGGCGCCCGGCTGCCTGGTTCCGACTCCGGGCAGCACCGGCCACTGCCACTCCGTGGCGAAGGTCAGGGCTGCGCCGATCTGGTCAGGCCGGCGACCTGACCGCTTCGACAGGAGCTTGCGTCGCCTTCCGAGGATCTCGCGCATGAGCGCTCGTTCCTTTCCGTTGAACGCCGAGGGCCACATCACACCATGCGTGCATCTGTTCACCGTGCGTACAAGTCGGCGCTTCACACCCCAGGCTCAGGCATGGGGAACCCCTACGGGTCGAGCTGGCTGTGCTCCATTAAAGCCTGGCGGAGGGTGGCGCGCGCATGGCGTTTGTGTGCCGATGCGTATTGCCGTGTGCGTTTGCTCGCTGTACTCGAAGCTCCGCCGTTTCCACCGTCGAATGGGTGGGGAGCGGCCGCCGCCGGTTAAGACGCGGAGGTTCGGCGTCAGGTTCCGGGACGGCCCAACTGCCCCTGCCCTACACCGATTACGTACCCGTCACGACCGCTGTGACGCCGTGTTGAACGAGGCCAGTCGACCGCAATATGCCCTTAGTGCTGTCAGTTTTCGGCCAACTTGCATTTAGCTTCACAAGCGGTCGCAAACACTCCGCCAGACCTCTGAAACCACATGGACACCAGCAATCCCAGCTGGACAATGCTGGACATCCCATCACCAGGCCGTGTACATGTGGAGGCACTGCTGACGGCGGAGAATGACAGGGGGTTTGCGATGCTATTGAGCAATACGCACCGACCTGAAAGTCGGACGCCATGAGCGCCCCGCACCTTCCGAAAGTGGCTGGAATCGACTCAACGGTCCCCTCTCCTGCGCAGACTGCCGCGCCGGTGCAGAGCCACCCTGAGTCCGCGAGCTCCACCGCGCCGCCCGCCGGCGCCGCGCTGCAGGATCGCCTCGCCGGCTGGGTCTCGGACCTCACGACGCTGCACGAGCTCACCGAGCGGCTGACCCGCACCGGAACCCTCGACGAAGCGCTCCAGGAACTGCTGCGTGCCGGAGCCGCCCTGGTCGGCGCCCGCCGCGGCCTCGTCGTCCTCGAACCCGCCGACGGCAACGGCCCCGACACCACGATCGGTCTCGGCCTCGCCCACGCGGACATCGGGCACATCGAGACCGTGCCGCGAAGCGCCACCTCGTACGGCCGGCTCCTGGACGGGCTGCCGGAGGGCGAGGCGGAGATCGCCAGCCCCGACCTGCTCTCCGAGGACGGTCTCGACCCGCGCCACCGCGAGGTCGCCGCCCGCCTCGGGTACGCGGCGAGCTACGCCGTCCCCCTGGCCACCACCGCCGCGGGCCGGCTCGGCGCGGCGGTCTGGCTGTACGACGAGCCCGCCGAACCGGTCGAGCACCAGCGCCACTTGATCGGCCTCTACACCCGGTACGCGACCGAGCACCTGGCCCGCCTGCTCGAACTGGAGCGGGCGCGCGCCACGTTGGCGACGGTCACCGAGGAGCTGCTGCCCAGCCGGCTGCCGCGGGTCGCCGGAGTGCAGCTCGCCGCCCGGCACCGCACCGGACCCCGCGGCGGCGGCGACTGGTACGACGCGCTGCCGCTGCCCGAGGGCGCGCTCGGCCTCGCCGTCGGCTCGGTCACCGGATCCGGGCCGAGCGCCGTTGCGGCGATGGGGCGGCTGCGCGCCTCGCTGCGGGCGTACGCCGTGATGGAAGGGGAGGATCCGGTCGCGGTCCTGTCCGATCTGGAACTCCTGCTTCGGCTGACCGAGCCCGCGCGCAGTGCCACCGCGCTGTTCGCGTACTGCGAGCCGCGCCGGCGGAAGATCGTTCTCGCGGGCGCCGGGCACACGCCGCCGCTGATCATCGGCGAGCGGCGCACCGAGTTCGTGGAGACCTCGCTCTCGGCGCCGCTCGGGATGCTGGCCTGCTGGGAGGCGCCCAGCGTCGACCTGTCCCCCACACCTGGCGAAACCGTTCTCTTCTACACGGACGGTCTGCTGCACCGCACCGGCGACTCCATGGACCGCGCCTTCGCACGGCTGCACTCGGCCGCGGCCGGCGTGCCCCGCTCGATCCGGCACGACCCGGGCGCGATCGCCGACCATGTGCTGCGCACGGTGCTGCCGGACGGCCTCGACGCGGCGGACAGCCGTGAGGACGTCGTGCTGCTCGCCGCGCGCTTCGACTGACCGTTCCGCGCCCTGCCTCAGGAGAGACGGTTCTGCGCCACCTCCCGCAGAGACGCTTTTCAAATCGTGCGCCACAGGCGACGCCGGCCATAGGTCTTAAGGCTCTGGGACGTATCTCCGTACGGACATACGATGGAAGGCGGTCCAGTGTCGTACTGAGGAGGCAGACCGTGGCCGAACAGCTCACCCCGGAGAACCCGGAGAACCCGGACGAGTCCGAAGAGCAGCCGATCAAGCAGCGCAAGAACGGCCTGTACCCGGGCGTGTCCGACGAGCTGGCGGCGAACATGCAGTCCGGCTGGGCCGACACCGAGCTGCACGACCTGCAGCCGATCCCGCAGGCCGAGCACACCGCGCGCCGCCGCGCCGCGCTCTCCGCGCGCTTCCCCGGCGAGCGCCTGGTGATCCCCGCGGGCAACCTGCGCACCCGCTCGAACGACACCGAGTACGGCTTCCGCGCCTCCACCGAGTACGCGTACCTCACGGGCAACCAGACGGAGGACGGCGTCCTCGTCCTGGAGCCGAAGGACGGCGGGCACGAGGCGACGATCTATCTGCTGCCGCGCTCCGACCGCGAGAACGGCGAGTTCTGGCTGGACGGCCAGGGCGAGCTCTGGGTCGGCCGCCGCAACTCCCTCACCGAGGCCGAGAAGCTGTACGGCATTCCCGCCTCCGACGTGCGCGAGCTGCCCGCGCAGCTCGCCGAGTCGACCGGCCCGACGCGGGTCGTGCGCGGCCACGACGCCGGCGTCGAGAAGGCCCTGACCGACAAGGTCACCGCCGAGCGCGACGAGGAGCTGCGGGTCTTCCTCTCCGAGGCGCGCCTCGTGAAGGACGCCTTCGAGGTCGCCCAGCTCGAGCAGGCCTGCACCTCGACGGCCCGCGGCTTCGAGGACGTCGTACGCGTCCTGGACAAGGCCGAGGCCACCAGCGAGCGCTACATCGAGGGCACGTTCTTCCTTCGCGCGCGCGTGGAGGGCAACGACGTCGGCTACGGCTCGATCTGCGCCGCGGGCCCGCACGCCACGACCCTGCACTGGGTGCGCAACAACGGCCAGGTCCGCTCCGGCGACCTGCTGCTCCTGGACGCGGGCGTGGAGACGAACGAGCTCTACACCGCCGACGTGACCCGCACCCTGCCGATCAACGGCCGGTACACGGAGCTGCAGAAGAAGATCTACGACGCGGTGTACGAGGCGCAGGAGGCCGGCATCGCGGCGGTCAAGCCGGGCGCCAAGTTCCGCGACTTCCACGACGCCGCGCAGCACGTGCTCGCCGAGAAGCTGGTCGAGTGGGGCCTCGTCGAGGGCCCGGTGGAGCGGGTGCTCGAACTCGGCCTGCAGCGCCGCTGGACCCTGCACGGCACGGGCCACATGCTCGGCATGGACGTCCACGACTGCGCGGTCGCGCGCACCGAGGCGTACGTCGCGGGCACGCTCGAACCGGGCATGTGCCTGACGGTCGAGCCGGGTCTGTACTTCCAGGCGGACGACATGACCGTGCCCGAGGAGTACCGCGGCATCGGCGTCCGCATCGAGGACGACATCCTCGTCACCGAGGACGGCAACCGGAACCTCTCGGCCGCGCTGCCGCGCCGGTCGGAGGACGTGGAGCGGTGGATGGCCGAGCTCAAGGGCTGAGCCGGCGCCGACTGTCTCGATCGAAGGCCGGTCGCTCCCCTCGGGGGCGGCCGGCCTTCGGCGTTCCCGTAGCAGGGCGGTTTTCCCTAGTGGTCGATACAGAAACCGTGCTAGGTTTTTCTGTAGGGATCGATACGGAATTGTCGAACGAGGGGGACCCCATGCCCGTACACACACCTGCGCAGACGCCTGTGCGGATTCGCGCGCCCAGGTCCACGTACGCCCGGACCGTTCGGGGCGCCGGGCCCGGTCTGCTGCTCGCGCACGGGGCCGGAGGCGGCGTCGAGCCCAACTACGGCCCGCTGCTCGACGGCCTCGCCGCGGAGCACACCGTGGTCGGCGTGGACTATCCGGGCACGGGGGCCACGCCGCGTGCCCAACACCCGCTCTCCCTGGACGAGTTGGCGGACGAGCTGGTCGGCGCCGCGGACGCGGAAGGCCTCGAACGGTTCGCGGTCGTGGGGTACTCGCTCGGCGGGGCCGTCGCCGTGCGCGCCGCGACCCGGCATCCGGGGCGGGTGACCGGGCTCGTCCTGACGGCCACCCTCGCCCGTACGGACGACCGGTTGCGGTGGGACGCCGAGGTCTGGCGGGACCTCTACGCGACCGGGCGGCACGAGACGCTCGCCAAGTTCCTGCTCGGGAAGGCGCTCAGCCCTGCGGCGCTCGCGGCCCTCGACCCGCAGGGCCTGGACGCCGCGCTCGCGGGGGTGCGCGAGACCCTGCCCGCGGGAAGCGCCGAGCACGCGGAACTGGTCCGGCGCCTCGACGTACGGGAGGACCTCGCCGCCGTCGCCGCGCTCGGGATCCCGGCCCTGGTCGTGTCGACGACGGCCGATCAGCTCGTCCGCCCCGAGCTGCACCGCGAGGTGGCGGCGCTGCTGCCCGGCGCGCGGTTCGCCGAGCTCGACTCGGGTCATCTGCCGTTCGCCGAGCGGCCCGAGGACTGGCTCGGGCTCATCACCGGGTTCCTCGCGGAGATCAGCGGAGATCAGGAGCCTTTGAAAAGAGTCAGGCGCTGACCAGCGGGGCGTCCGTGCGCCACTTCAGGATCTTGTCGAAGCTGACCACCGCGCCGCCGCGGCCCGGCCGGTTGCCGAAGGACGCGTGGTCGGCGATCTCCCGGATCAGGCACAGGCCCCGGCCGTGCTCGGCGTCCAGGTCCGGCGTCCTGGCCGGGCGGCCGTGGCCGTGGCCGACGGCAGGGAAGCCGGGGCCCGAGTCGGCCACCTCGATGCGGCACATGTCGCCGTCGAGATAGGCCGTGACCTGGAAGCCGCCGGGGGACGCGCAGGAGTGCGCGCCGTCCGGGTGCGCGGCGCGGCCGCCGTGCTCGACGGCGTTGGCGCAGGCCTCGCTGAGGGCGACCGAGAGGTCGTAGGAGATGTCCGGGTCGACACCGGCCTTCTCCATCGTGCCGAGCAGCAGGCGTCGGGCGAGCGGCACGCTCGCAGCTTCGCGCCGCAAGTGGAGGGACCACCAGATGCTCATGCTCCCGCCTCCCGGCCGCGGCTCGACATACCGATACCTATTGCCGCGACCGACCACACATAAGCGCAGAGTTGACGTGATGCCGCCCATACGGCGGATGCGCGGACGTCCCGGACGAGGTACGGCGCCACCGGCCCGACATCCGGGCGGGAGCCGACCTTTCGGACCTTGCGGACCTGCCGTATGAAGCGACAAGGGCCAGTGCGATGATGAGCCGGTCATGGCTGCCCCCCTTCCGCGCCCCCTGCGCGCGGCGCGTGAGACGCGCGAGACCCGCACCGGAGTGAGCCTCCGGGCACTTCGGGCCGCGGTGTTCGCCGCGGTCTGCGTCGCGCTGTCCGCGGGCGGCCATGCTCTCGCCTCCTGTGCTTCGGTCCCGCTGTGGTCGCTGGCCGTCGGGTTCCTCGCGGTGCTCGCGGTGGCGCTGCCGCTCGCCGGGCGTCCGCGTTCGACGCCCGGCATCGCCGCCTCGCTGACGCTCGGGCAGCTCGGTCTGCACGCCCTGTTCGGGATCGGACAGCAGGGTGCGCACGTCCTGCCGGGTTCGGCGGACAGCGCGCTGATCGCTCGGGCCGCCCGTCTGGTGTGCGGCGCGGGGGCCGCGGCGATCAGCCCCGCGGAGGCCCGCCGCATCCTGAGCAGCGCGGGCATCGACCCGGACTCGGCCGTCGCCGCGCACCAGCACGGCGAAGCCGCCGTACCGGGACAGGGCATGGCGGTGGGGCTCGCCCCCGATGTGCCCATGCTGCTCGGGCACCTGCTCGCCGGGCTCGCCGCCGGCTGGCTGCTGCGCCGCGGCGACCTCGCCCTGCTGCGGCTCTTCGAGCTGTCGGCGTACGCGGCGCACGGCATCGAGGAGGGCGTGCTCGTACGTCCGCTGCGGGCCGCGGTCGCTCTGGCGCTGCTGCTGCGGGCCGGGCTGCGGACGCTGCTCGGCCGCGTGCCGTGCGCCGCGCGTACCGCCCGATGGGTGCTGTGGCAGCCGCGCACGGCGGTGCTCGACGACACGGTGACCAGGCGCGGGCCACCGGCCGACGCCTTCGCGCTCGCTGCCTGACGCGGCCCTTCGACGGTACGGAGGAGGCCGCGCCACGCGCGCGTGGGCCCGTGCCCTTGCGGCGCCGGCCGTCTGCTTCCGCCTGGTGTGCCCCTGCCCTGCCGATGTGCCGGGTGGGCCGCGCGCCCCTCACCGTTCCCACTGCCGAAAGTGGAGTGTTTCCGTCATGTCAGCCATGTCTGCCGTGCCCCGTCAGCTCAAGCGTGCGGCCGCCGTCGGTGCGGTCGCCGCCTCCGCCGTGTTCGTCTTCTCCGCCCCGGCCTTCGCGCATGTCAGCGTGGAGCCGACGGGCGAGGCCGCGAAGGGCGGCTACGCCACGGTCAACTTCAAGGTGCCGAACGAGCGGGACAACGCCTCGACGACCAAGCTCGAGGTGAACTTCCCGACCGACCACCCGCTCGCCTCCGTGATGCCCCAGCCCGTCGACGGCTGGGACGTGAAGGTCACCAAGTCCAAGCTGGACAAGCCGATCGAGATGCACGGCGAGAAGATCGCCGAGGCCGTCTCCAAGGTGACCTGGACCGCGGACGACAAGGGCATCGAGCCCGGTACGTTCCAGCAGTTCCCGGTCTCCCTCGGCGCCCTGCCCGAGGACGCCGACCAGGTGGTCTTCAAGGCCCTGCAGACGTACTCCAACGACGAGGTCGTCCGCTGGATCGAGGAGCCGCAGAAGGGCGCCCCCGAGCCCGAGTCGCCCGCTCCCGTACTGGAGCTCGCCGCGGCGGCCGACGGACACGGCGGCGCCGCATCCGCGGAGAAGGCCTCGGACGACGCCGGGTCCGAGGCGGGCGCCGCCGAGCAGGCGGCCGCCGACAGCAGCGACGGCCTGGCCCGCGGGCTCGGCGTCGCAGGCATCCTCGTCGGCGCCGCCGGCGTGGCCTTCGGCCTCCTGGCCGGACGCCGCCGCGGCGAGTCCGCGAGCTGAGACAGCCGGTGAGCGGCGGGGGTGTCCGACGTACGCCCCCGCCGCTCACCGGGCCATCACGAACACCCATGGGAACACCCGTCATGCGCAAGAAGACCGCTCTCGCCGTCACCGCCCTGTTCGCCGCCGCCACGTTGAGCCTCTCGGCCTGCGGCACCGGCGGCGCGGAATCCGACCAGCCCGTCGCGGACGTCTCCGCCGAGGCGCAGGACAAGGCCGCGACCGTGCTCGACCGGCCCTTCGAGAAGCCGGACCTGGTCCTGAAGGACACCAAGGGCAAGGAGTTCGACCTGCGGGAGCGGACGAAGGGCAAGCCGGTGCTGATGTACTTCGGCTACACGCACTGCCCGGACGTCTGCCCGCTCACCATGAGCAACATCGCGGACGCCAAGCGGCGCCTCGCGCAGAAGCTCCCCAAGGACGAACTGGCCGAGCTGCAGGTCGTCTTCGTCACCACCGACCCGGAGCGTGACACTCCGGCGGAGCTCGGCAAGTGGCTGAAGGCGCAGGACCCTTCGTTCATCGGTCTGACGGGTGACTTCCCGACCATTCAGGCGAGCGCCCGGACCCTCGGCATCAGCATCGACGCGCCGAAGAAGGAGAAGGACGGCTCCGTCACGTCCATGCACGGCAAGCAGGTCATCGCCTTCTCGCCGAAGAGCGACGCGGGCTACGTCCTCTACAACGGCGAGGAAGCGACCGCCGACGACTACGTCAAGGACCTGCCGAAGATCATCAAGGGAGAGAACCCGTGACACCCCGTAAGGCCCACCCGTTGCCCGGCCACCGCCCCTCAAGGAGCTTCGCGCGTTCTTGGACTGTCGTCGCCATTGCCGCCGCGTCGGCTCTGGCGCTGGCGGGCTGCAGTTCGTCCGACGGCGCCGACAAGGAGCCCGCCGCGGACGCGAAGCCCCAGCTCAGCGTCACGGGCGCGTACATGCCCGAGCCCGTCACGAAGGACATGGGCGGCGGCTTCCTGACCATCGCCAACAAGGGCGGCGCCGACAAGCTCACCTCGGTCACCACCGAGAGCGCGAAGTCGGCCGGGCTGCACGAGACCGTCGACCAGAAGATGAAGATGGTCAAGGCCTTCGACATCCCGGCGGGCGGCGCCCTGAAGCTGGAGCGCGGCGGCAACCACATCATGTTCCACGACCTCACGGAACTGCCGAAGAAGGGCGACAAGATCGCCGTCGAGCTGCACTTCGAGAAGTCCGCGCCGATCAAGGCCGAGCTCGACGTCAAGGCGCCGACCTACAACCCGCACAGCCACTGAGGGATGACGAGTTGATGCTGCCCACCGCTCCCCGCCTCGGCCGCACCGGTCCGCTGCTGCACCTCGTGCTGCTGCTCGCGGCCACCGTCGGCGCACTGCTCGCCGGCGCCTCCCCCGCGTCCGCGCACGCCGCGCTGACCGGCAGCGACCCGAAGCAGGGCGCGGTGGTGCGGCAGGCCCCGGAACAGGTGACCCTGCAGTTCTCCGAGCAGGTCGCCATGTCGGACGACTCGATCCGGGTGCTCGACCCGAAGGGCAAGCGGGTCGACACCGGCGAACTTCAGGACCTGTGCAGCGGAAGCGTCGTCAAGTACGGCGTGCCGCTGCACTCCGGGCTGCCCGAGGGCACCTTCACGGTCGCCTGGAAGGCGGTCTCCGCGGACAGCCACCCGGTCTCCGGCGCCTTCAGCTTCTCCATCGGCGCCCCGTCCGAGACGAGCGTGGCGCTGCCCGAGCAGGCGGCCGGCGGCGGCGCCGTGGGCGTGCTCTACGGCATCGCCCGCTATGTGTCGTACGCCGGTTTCACCCTGCTCGTCGGCGCCGCCGCCTTCCTCCTCGCCTGCTGGCCAGGCGGCGTGGGCGTACGGGCGCTGCAGCGGCTCGTCGCGTACAGCTGGGTCGGCCTGGCCGGGGGCACGGTGGCGCTGTTGCTGCTGCGCGGGCCGTACACCGACTCGGGGCAGCTGGCGGACGTGCTCGACCTCGGCGGGCTCGGCGCGGTGCTCGCGACGAAGACCGGGGCGGCGCTGATCTCCCGGCTGCTGCTGCTCGGCGCGGCCGCGCTGTTCGTCGTGGTGCTCTTCGGGGCGTACGCGAAGCGCGAGGACCCGGCCGAGAAGCGGGACCTGACGTTCGGGCTCGCGGTGGGCGGCGGGGTCGTCGCGGCAGGTCTCGCCTCGACGTGGGCGCTGGCCGAGCACGCCTCGACCGGCATCCAGACGGCTCTGGCCATGCCCGTCGACGTGGTGCATCTGCTGGCCGTGGCCGGCTGGCTCGGCGGGCTCACGGCGCTGCTCGTCGCGCTCTACCGTGCCCCGGCGGACCGGCCGGTCGAGCGGAGCGCGGTGCGGCGCTTCTCCCGGGTCGCGTTCGGCTCCGTACTGGTCCTGGTGGCGACGGGGCTCTACCAGTCGTGGCGGCAGGTCGGCTCGTGGAACGCCCTGGTGTCCACGGCGTACGGGCAGTTGCTGCTCGTGAAGGTCGGGCTCGTGGTGCTGCTCGTCGGGATCGCGTCGATCTCGCGGCGCTGGACGGCACGGATCACGCGCGAGGCGTCGGAGGCTGAGGCGGACGTCGCGGATGCGGACGTCGCCGAGGCGGATGTGGTCGAGGCTGACGTGGTCGAGGCGCACGTCGTCGAGCAGCGGGCCGCGCGGGAGGACGAGCCGGTGGCCGTACGGGCGTCGGCGGCCGGAAGCGCGAAGGCAGACCCCGCACCCGAGGTCGACGGGGACGCGAAGGCCGAGGGCGACAGCGCCGCCGACCCCGAGCGCGCCGCCCAACTCGCCCGCCAGCGCGCCGCCATGGACACGGCGCGCGAGAAGCGGATCAGGGACGCCGACCCGGACCGCGCGGGCCTCAGGCGCTCGGTGCTCGCGGAGGCGGCCGTCGCCGTCGTCCTGCTCGCCGTCACCACGGCCCTGACCGCCACCGAGCCGGGCCGGACCCAGGAGCAGGTCGACCGGGCGAACGCGGCCTCCGGCAGCGCGATGCCGAACCGCCCCGTGAAGATCGAGCTCCCCTTCGACACCGGCGGCGAGGACGGCAAGGGCACCGTCCGCATCGACCTCGACCCGGGCCGTACCGGCTCCAACACCCTGCACGTCTGGGCCGAGCGCCCGAACGGCGAGGCCTTCGACGTACCGGAGCTCAAGGTCGCGCTGACCCTGAAGGCCAAGGACATCGGGCCGCTGCCGGTCGAGCCGGACCGGATCGCCGCCGGCCACTGGAGCTCGGCGGGCCTGCAGGTCCCGATGCCGGGCGACTGGCAGCTCTCGGTGACCGTGCGCACCTCGGACATCGACCAAGTGACCGTGAACAAGAACGTGAAGATCGGCTGACCCCATGACTGTTGACGACCGCGCGGAGAACCCGTCCCGTACGACCGGGGAGCGGGACGACACCGCAGGCCCCGCCGCCGAGCTGTCCCGGCGGCGGCTGCTCGGGACGGTGGGGGCGGCGGGGGCCGGCGGGCTCGCGCTCGGCGCGGTCGGCGGCGTGGCCGGGCACGCGGCGGCGCAGCCCGAGCCCGGTGCGGGGCTCGCCTCGGTGGGGCGGACCGAGGTGCCGTTCGGCGGCGAGCACCAGCCGGGCATCACCACGCCGATGCAGGCCCGCGGCCATCTCGTCGCCTTCGACCTGGCCCCCGGCGCGGGCCGCAAGGAGGCCGCCGCGCTCCTTCGCCGCTGGTCGGCGACGGCCCGCAGGCTGATGGCGGGGCGCCCGGCGGGCGACTCCACCATCACGCTCGACGCCGGGCCGTCCTCGCTCACCGTCACGGTCGGCTTCGGCCGCAGCTTCTTCGGCCGTACAGGTCTGGAGAAGCAGCGGCCGTTCGCGCTCGACCCGCTGCCCGCGTTCTCCTCCGACCGGCTTGACGCCAAGCGCAGCGAGGGCGACCTGTGGGTGCAGATCGGCGCCGACGACGCGCTCGTCGCCTTCGACGCGCTGCGCACCCTGCAGCGGGACGCGGGCGACGCGGCCCGGGTGCGCTGGCAGATGAACGGCTTCAACCGCACGCCCGGCGCGACCGAGCAGCCCATGACGACCCGCAATCTGATGGGCCAGGTCGACGGCACCAACAACCCGAAGGAGTCCGAGCCGGACTTCCGGAAGCGGATCTTCGTGCCCGCGAACGCCGCCGACGGCTCGTCCGACCCCGCCTGGATGGCCGGCGGCTCCTACGCGGTCGTACGCCGGATCCGGATGCTCCTCGACGACTGGGAGAAGCTCTCGCAGACCGCCCAGGAGAAGGTCATCGGGCGCAGGAAGTCCGACGGCGCCCCGCTGACCGGGGGCTCCGAGACGACCGAGCCGAAGCTGGACGCGTTCGACGCCGAGGGCAAGCCGGTCATCCCCGCGGACGCGCACGCGCGCATCTCCCGGCCGGACCAGAACGGCGGGGCCGCGATGCTGCGCAGGCCGTTCTCCTTCCACGACGGGTACGACGAGGACGGCGTGCCGGACGCGGGCCTGCTCTTCATCTGCTGGCAGGCCGACCCGATGCGCGGCTTCGTGCCGGTGCAGCGCAAGCTCGACCGGGGCGACGCGCTCTCGGCGTTCATCCGGCACGAGTCGAGCGGCCTCTTCGCGGTACCCGGAGGCGCACGTTCCGGTGAATATGTGGGGCAGCGGCTCCTGGAGTCCTGAGCGGCTCCCGGGGCAGGTCTCGGGTTCGGCGGCGCCGCGGCCCCGTACAGCGCATTAAGGTGACGGTATGTCGGCCACCCGCTACACCTATCTCGGACCCGAGGGCACCTTCACCGAAGCCGCCCTGCGCACTCTGCCCGAAGCGGCCACCCGGGAGCTCGTGCCCATGGTGTCCGTGCCCGCGGCGCTCGACGCCGTGCGCGGCGGCCAGGCCGCGGCCGCGCTCGTGCCGATCGAGAACTCGGTGGAGGGCGGCGTCACCGCGACGCTCGACGAGCTCGCCACCGGCGAACCGCTGATGATCTACCGCGAGGTGCTGCTCCCGATCGCGTTCGCGCTCCTGGTCCGCCCCGGCACGAAGCTGTCCGACGTCAAGACGGTCACCGGCCACCCGGTCGCCCAGCCGCAGGTCCGCAACTGGCTCTCGGCGCACCTTCCGGAGGCCCATTGGGAGTCCGCGGCCTCGAACGCGGACGGTGCGCGCCTCGTGCAGGAGGGCCGCTTCGACGCCGCGTTCGCGGGCGAGTTCGCGGCTGCGACGTACGGCCTCGAGGCGCTGGTCACCGAGATCCACGACGCGGAGAACGCCGAGACCCGCTTCGTGCTCGTCGGCCGCCCCGCCCGGCCCGCGGCACCGACCGGCGCCGACAAGACCTCCGTCGTCATCTGGCTCGACGACGACCACCCGGGTGCGCTGCTCGAGTTCCTGCAGGAGTTCGCGGTGCGCGGGGTCAACCTGATGTTGATCCAGTCCCGGCCTACGGGCGCGGGCATCGGCAACTACTGCTTCTGCGTGGACGCCGAGGGGCACATCGCGGAGCGCCGGGTCGGCGAGGCTCTGATGGGGCTGAAGCGGATCTCGCCGAAGGTGCGGTTCCTCGGCTCGTACCCGCGGGCCGGCGTGACGCCCGACGAAGTGCGGGCGCTGCGCGCGGGCACGACGGACGCGGAGTTCACGTCGGCGGCGGACTGGCTGGCGCGGGTCCAGGACGGCCGGGCGTAAGCCCTCCTGCGGGCGCGGGCGGGCGTGGCCCACGACGCCCGCCGCTCCCCTCGGGCGCGGTTCGGCACCTTGTCCTACCTGCGGATTTTCTCTGTCCACAGGGTTATCCACAGGTTGTCTTCTCGACCTGGGGACAAGTCGACACCAACCCCCGACTTCGTCGACAAATCACCCTTGTCGCCCCATCTCCCTCCACAGGCCCGCACGCCCCCTCTCGTCCACTCAATTCCTTTCATCAATCCTTTAGGGCGAGCCTTTTCCACTCGAAAGTGAGCGCGCGAGGGGTTTGTGCCAGGAATTCTTCGGTCCGCTTTGCACTTCGAGAATGATCGTTTCCGATATCCACAGACCTTTCGCACAGCCTGTGGATAACTCTCCTCCGGGACCCATACCTGTGGACAAGCGCAGCTCAAGTGCCGCTCTCCACAAGGAGTTACGGTCAAGCCGCGACGAGCGAGCTGCCTCCATCCGGGGATGCGAGGGGTTTTCCCTTGACCCTCCGCCGGCCTTCCGCTGACCGTCCGGCGACCTTCCGCCGGCCCTCGCGAAGGCGCAGCGGGAATACGGGTCGAGGACCCCGAGCGCGCACCGGTAGCCTGGAGCGCGTGATTGACCTTCGCCTGCTCCGTGAGGACCCCGACCGTGTCCGCGCTTCTCAGCGCGCCCGTGGAGAGGACGTCGCGCTCGTCGACTCTCTGCTCTCCGCCGACGAGCGGCGCAGGTCCTCCAGCGTCCGCTTCGACGAGCTGCGCGCCGAGCAGAAGCAGCTCGGCAAGCTCATCCCCAAGGCCACGCCGGAAGAGCGGGCCGAGCTCCTCAAGCGCGCCGAGCAGCTGAAGAGCGACGTCAAGGCAGCCGACGCCGAGCAGGACGAGGCCAAGGCCGAGACCGACCGCCTCCTGCTCCAGCTCGGCAACCTCGTGCACCCGGACGTCCCGGTCGGCGGCGAAGAGGACTTCGTAGAGCTGGAGACGCACGGCACGATCCGCGACTTCGGCGCCGAGGGCTTCGAGCCCAAAGACCACCTGGAGCTCGGCACGCTCCTCGGCGCGATCGACGTCGAGCGCGGCGCCAAGGTCTCCGGTTCGCGCTTCTACTTCCTCACCGGCGTCGGCGCGCTGCTCGAACTCGCCCTGGTGAACGCCGCGTTGGCGCAGGCCACGGCCGCCGGCTTCACGCCGATGCTGACCCCGGCCCTGGTCCGCCCGCAGTCCATGGCCGGCACGGGCTTCCTCGGCCAGGCCGCCGCCGACGTCTACCACCTGGACAAGGACGACCTCTACCTGGTCGGCACGTCCGAGGTGCCGCTCGCGGCGTACCACATGGACGAGATCATCGAGGCGGACAAGCTGCCGCTGCGCTACGCCGGGTTCTCGCCCTGCTTCCGCCGCGAGGCCGGCTCGCACGGCAAGGACACCCGCGGCATCTTCCGGGTCCACCAGTTCGACAAGGTCGAGATGTTCTCGTACGTCGACCCGGCCGACTCCGAGAACGAGCACAAGCGGCTTCTGGAGTGGGAGAAGGAGTGGCTGGCCTCGCTTGAGCTGCCGTTCCGCGTCATCGACGTCGCCACCGGCGACCTCGGCTCCTCGGCCGCCCGCAAGTACGACTGCGAGGCCTGGATCCCGACGCAGGGCAAGTACCGCGAGCTGACCTCGACGTCCGACTGCACCGAGTTCCAGTCGCGCCGCCTGTCCATCCGCATGCGGGAGGACAAGAAGGTCAAGCCGCTGGCGACGCTGAACGGCACGCTGTGCGCCGTGCCGCGCACGATCGTGGCGATCCTGGAGAACCACCAGCTGGCCGACGGCTCGGTGCGCGTGCCCGAGGTGCTGCGCCCCTACCTCGGCGGGCGCGAGGTACTGGAGCCGGTCGCCAAGTGAGCTCACTTCCCGGTCCGGAGACCACTGCGGGGGACGGCGACGCCGCGCGCGTCGTCACGGTCGGCCAGATGAAGGCGGGCGCCGCCGTTCAGGCCGCCGCCCAGCGGGACGCGCTCGCGGCTCCGGCCGCGCCGGGCGCGTTCCCGTACAAGCTGATCGCGACCGATCTCGACGGCACGCTGCTGCGGTCCGACGAGACGATCTCGCCGCGTACGCGCGCCGCGCTCGAAGCCGCCTGCGGTCTCGGCGCCGCGCACATCGTGGTCACCGGCCGGGCCGTGCCCTGGACCCGGCACATCCTCGACGACCTCGGGTACGAGGGCCTCGCGGTGTGCGGCCAGGGCGCGCAGGTCTACCACGCGGGCGAGCACCGGCTGCTCACCTCGGTGACCCTGGACCGCCAGCTGGCCGGGCTCGCCCTGGCCAAGCTGGAGGCCGAGATCGGGCCGCTCGCCCTGGCCGCGAGCCAGGACGGGGTGGACGGCAAGGTGCTCGTCGGCCCCGGCTACCGCGTGCAGGAAGGCCCGCTCTCGGTGCAGCCGATCGCGGATCCGGCGGAGATCTGGGCGGCCCCGCTGAACAAGCTGTACATCCAGCACCCCGACCTCTCCGACGACGCGCTCGCCGCGACGGCCCGGCGGGTCTCCGGTGACCTGGTGGGCGTGACCATGGCAGGCCCGGGGATAGTCGAACTCCTGCCGCTCGGGCTCTCCAAGGCGACCGGCCTCTCGCTCGCCGCGCGCCGCCTGGGCGCGAAGGCCAAGGACACGATCGCCTTCGGCGACATGCCCAACGACATCCCGATGTTCGGCTGGGCCGCGCACAGCGTGGCCATGGCCAACGCCCACGACGAGCTCAAGGCCGTCGCCGACGAGGTGACCGCGTCCAACGAGGACGACGGCATCGCGCTGGTCCTGGAGCGGCTGCTCGCCGACCGGGGAACACCCACGCGGTAGTTCCGAAGTCACGCGGTAGTTCCGAAGTTCGGAGGACCTGGATCATGACCGCTGCGCGTACCGTCCGTCTCCGCCGGGTCTACGAGACCCCCGAGGCCGAGGACGGTACGCGCGTCCTCGTCGACCGCCTCTGGCCACGCGGCCTGAGCAAGGCGGACGCACGGATCGACCTCTGGCCCAAGGACCTCACCCCGTCGACGGAGCTGCGCCGCTGGTTCCACGGCTCCGAGGGCTCCTTCGACGAGTTCCGCGAGCGGTACGAGGCGGAGCTCGACGGGGAGGCGCAGCGGGCGGCGCTCGACGAGGTGCGGGCGCTGGCGGCGAAGGGGCCGGTCACGCTGCTGTCCGCGGTCAAGGAGCTTGAGCGGAGCCATGTTTCGGTGCTGGCGGAGCGGTTGAGGTAGGGGTTCTTCCTCCCCTCCCTGCCCTTTCCGCCCCTTCCCGCCCCTTCTCCAGGGGCCTGGCGGACGGCTCCGTGGGCTGCGTTCCCGTGCGTCGTTTCCAGGGCTGCCGCCCTTGGATCCTGGTTGGCCGAGGCTGCCGCCTCCGCCCGTGACTCACCTCCACCGGAGCCCGCTTCAAGGCTCCGCCCGGACCCGTCCCGGGGCCTGGCCCCAGCCCCCGTCGGGGGACCAGCTTGGCCCCTCCCAGCGCTCGGCTCCGCAGGGGCCGGATTGTGCAGGCCGGCGCCGAGAGTGCCCCGATAGGGGCGCGGGGAACTGCGCGACCGGCCACGACGGCGCGGCAGCCGAACGACGGCCGGGATCCGGGGCGACAGCCCCGGGCAGGGTCCCGGGACGGGAGCCTCGGTGGGGACAGGCCTCGCAGCCCCGACGAACGGAGTCCAGGGAGGGGCGGGGTGGGGAAGCGCACAGGGACGTAGCGCGAGGCAGTTGTAGGATGACTGGGCAACAGGGCAAACCGAGAGGAACGCGCATGGCGCTGCAGGCCGCGGGCCGACAGTCACTGGTGGACACGGTCGTCGACCAGCTCCGTACGCAGCTCACCGAAGGCGAGTGGGCCGTCGGCGACCGCATCCCGACCGAGCACACCCTCGCCGAGCAGCTCGGCGTCGGCCGCAACACGGTCCGCGAGGCCGTCCGCGTCCTGGTGCACGCGGGCCTGCTCGAGTCCCGGCAGGGCAACGGCACGTTCGTACGGTCCGCCGCCGACCCCTCCGCCGTACTGCGCGGCATGCGCCACGCGGGCGCCCTGGAGGTCACCGAGGTCCGCGTCGCCCTGGAGGCCGAGGCCGCCAGGCTGGCCGCCGAGCGCCGGGACACCCACGACCTGCTGCGGCTGCGCGCCGCCCTCGACACGCTGCACGAGGAGGGGGACCGGAACGCGGACGCGGACATGGCCTTCCACCTGGCCGTCGTCGAGGCCACGCACAACACCGCGTTCATCGAGGTCTACCGCTTCTTCTCGGTGCAGGTGCACGAGGTGCTCGTGCACGCGCTCGGCGACCGGGACATGCCGCCCGTCGACATCTCCGCGCACGAGGCCCTCGTCGACGCCGTCGAGGCCGGCGACCCGGTCGCGGCCGACGCCGCCGTGCGCGCACTCCTGAAGGTGCCCATCGACGCACTCCGGCAGCTCGGCGTGCGCTGACCCCGCCCCGCGCACATCCCCTGACCCCGCACACGTACGGGCCCGTACAGCCGTACGCCCGAGAAAGGTGCCCTCTTTTGTCACGCCCCGACACAGCACCGGCCGACACCGCGCCGACCGGCACCGCGCCCGCCGACGCAGAAAAGTTCCTTCTGGACGCCGAGGCCGACGTCCGCCCCTCTCCCCAAGGGCGCGCCGCGCGGCGGGAGTTGCTGGCGCATCCCGTGGTGCTGCTCGTCGGGATCGTGCTCGCCTCGCTCAACATGCGGGCCGCGCTCGCCAGCGTCTCGCCGCTGGTCGGCGAGATCAGCGAGGCGTTCGGGCTCTCCTCCACGGCGAGCAGCCTCGTGACCTCGGTGCCGGTGCTCTTCCTCGGCGTCGGCGCGCTCGTGGCGCCCTGGCTCGCCCGGCGCTTCGGCACTGAACTGGTGCTGTTCTGCGCCCTGTTGCTGCTCGGAATCGGCATCCTCGTACGGGTCCTGCCGTCCGTGGGCGCCCTGTACGGCGGCGGCGTCCTCGTCGGCACCGCGATAGCCCTGCTCAACGTGTTGATGCCGGGCCTGATCAAGCGGGACTTCCCGGACCGCGCCGCGTCCATGACGTCCGTCTACACCGGCGCGATGATCGCCGGCGCCACCGTCGTCGCGGCGGCCTCCGTGCCGCTGGAGAAGGCCTTCGGCGACAGCTGGGAGGCCTCGCTCGCGTTCTGGTCGCTGCTCGCCGCGGTCGCGGCCGTGGCCTGGCTGCCCCAGGTGCTCATCGCTCGCGGCCGCACCGGTCACGAGGTCCGGAAGGCCGCCCCGGCGGGACGGCCGGCGCGCAGCGTGTGGCGCTCTTCGCTGGCCTGGCAGGTCACGCTCTTCATGGGCCTGCAGTCGCTCTGGTCGTACGTCCTGATCGCCTGGATGCCGACGATCTTCACGGACCACGGGATGAGCCGCGCCACGGCCGGCGTGATCTTCGCGTTCAACAACCTGATCCAGGTCGCGGGCGCGTTCGGCGTTCCGCTGCTCGCCGGCCGGATGCGCAGCCAGCGGCCGCTGGTCGCCCTGGTGACGGCGTTGGTCGCGGCCGGGTACGCGGGTCTGATGGTCGCGCCGGTGTCGGGCGCCTGGCTGTGGTCGGCGGTCCTCGGCATCGGGCAGGGCGGTGCGGTGGGGCTAGCCCTGACGCTGATCGTGCTGCGCTCGGGCGATGCGATGGCCGCAGCCCGGCTCTCCGGGATGGCGCAGACGGTGGGCTATCTCCTCGCCGCCGCGGGCCCGTTGGCGGTCGGCGCCGTGTACCAGGCGACGGGCAGCTGGACCGTGCCGATCTGCCTCGTCCTCGGGGTCTGCGCGGCGGCCCTCGTCGTCGGACTGCTCGCCGCCCGGGACCGTACGGTCTGAGCCCGTCCATACGACGAAAACGGCCACTACGCGCGCGTGGTGGCCGTTTTCGCGTTCCTGTACGGGTGGTGGCGCGGGCCCGAAAACCCGCACTGCACAGGGAGTTACTCCTCCCCGGCCAGCGTCAGTGTGCGCAGCTTCTGGCCCGCGTACCAGGTCGCGAGGACCGTCACGCCGGTCAACAGGGCCACGGCGAGCGGCAGTCCGACGTCGGAGCTGACCAGGTCGCCGCGCGCGACGCGTTCCGCCACCGCGAGGGACCACTGCTGCACGCTCAGCGTCCGCGCGCCCTCGACCAGGGAGCCGAACAGCGTCTCCCAGACCAGGGCGTAGACCAGGCCGAAGACCACGGCGTGCTTGCTGACCGTGCCGAGCAGCAGGAACAGCGCCGCGTACGCGATGGAGGCGACGAGGGCCGCGACGGTGTACGCGATCGCCACCTGCTGGCCGTTGCCGTTGAGGATCAGCCCGGCGACGAACGTGGGAATCGCCGAGAACGCCATGGTCACGGCGATGGCGACGATCAGCTTGGTGACGATGATCGTGGGGCGCTTGATCGGCTTGGAGAGGAGATAGACGACCGAGCCGTCGTCGATCTCCGGGCCGATGGCGCCGGTGCCCGCGATCACGCCGATCAGCGGGACCATCGTGGCGAGCGCGAAGCCGCCGAGGACGTCCGCGGCGACCTGGTCGTCGACTCCGGTGAACCCACGTACCAGAGAGGCGATGACGATCAGCAGGACCGGAAGTGAGAAAAGGATGAGAGCACGGCGGCGGCCGAGCAGCGCCCGGTAGGTGAGCCGGGCGACGGTGGGGTCATACATGTCGGGGGCTCCCTTCAGGCCGCGACGAGGTACGAGAAGACCGACTCCAGGGACTCGTCCGAGGGCGAGACCGTGAGGAGGCGGATGCCGTGCTCCTTGGCGACGCGCGGCAGGAGCTGGGTGAACCGGCCGAAGTCGACCGCCTGGATCAACAACGCGCCCTCCGCGCGGTCGACTTCGATGCCCGCCGTGGACGGGTCGGCGATCAGCGCGGCGGCAAGCGCCCGGTCGTCGTCGGAGCGCACCAAGTAGCGGTGCGGGCGGTCCGTCATCAGGCGGCGGATGCGCCGGAAGTCGCCGCTCGCGGCGTGCCGGCCCGCGACGATCACCTCGATGTGGGAGGCGAGTTGCTCGACCTCCTCCAGGATGTGCGAGGAGAACAGGACCGTCCGGCCGTCCGCGCCCATGCGCCGCAGCAGGTCCATGAGGTGCATGCGCTGGCGCGGGTCCATGCCGTTGAAGGGCTCGTCGAGCAGCAGCACCGCCGGATCGTGCACAAGAGCGGAGGCCATTTTCACGCGCTGGCGCATGCCCTTGGAGTACGTGGAGATCTTGCGGTCCTGCGCGTACTCCATCTCGACCGTGGCGAGGGCCCTTTGGGCCGCCTTCTTGCCGAGGCCGTGCAACTCGGCGTTGGCGACGACGAATTCGCGGCCCGTGAGGAAGTCGTACATCGCTTCCCTCTCGGGGACGATGCCGATCTCCTGGTAGATCTCCTCGTTGCGCCAGATCGGGCGGTCGTCGAGCGTGACCGTGCCCGTGGAGGGGGCGAGGAAGCCGCCCATCATGTTGATGAGCGTGGACTTTCCGGCGCCGTTGGGACCGAGCAGGCCGGTCACGCCGGGGCCGATGCTCATGGTGATGTCGTTGACCGCGACGACGTTCCCGAACCAGCGGGAAGCATGGCTGATGTGGATCGTGGTCACAGCCCGACCTTTCGGTAGCGGCGCATCAGGGCTGCGTACGAGCCCGCGATCAGCGCGAGGACGACCAGGAGATAGACAGCGCCGGTACCTGTACCGGGTCCGTGGCCGCCGGGGAACGCGGAGGTCGCCCCGAGGAACGCGGTCTGCACGCCGTCGATCAGGGTGATCGGCGAGAACAGGCCGAGCCACGGGACCGCGCCCGTCGAGCCCTGCACGTCGGCGATGGCCTGCACGGTGGAGACCGCCCCGTACGAGATGGTCAGGACGGCGATGACGGCGGCGACGCCGAAGCCGCGCCGGGGCGTCAACGCGGCCACGACCAGGCCGAGTCCGGCGAAGAGCAGCGAGAGGAGCGCCACGGAGACCAACCCCTGTGCGAACCCCTTGGTCTGGTCCGCGAAGTCCATCTTGGCGAGCAGGGAGCCCAGGTAGAGCACGATCAGCGGCGAGGCGGTGAGCACGAACAGGGCCGAGGCCATCGCCGCGAACTTCGCCGCCACGTAGTCGCCGCGCTCGATCGGGCGGGAGAAGTACAGCGGCACCGTCCGGAAACGCAGGTCCCGGGAGACCGACTGCGGGGCCTGCGCGGCGAGGAAGAGGCCGATGACGGCCTGCGTGGTGATGGCGTACCGCGTGTAGTCGAGCGGCAGGTCCGTCATCTTGGTCTGTACGGCGACGGCCACGACGATCGCCGCCGGCACGCACATCACGGCGAACAGGATCACCGGCAGCACCTTGGACTTGGCGCTGCGGCCGAGACCGTACGCGCCGCGCAGGGACTGCGAGTAGAGGCTGCGGCGGGCGTAGGCGCGGCCGAGCCGGGGGCCGTCGTACGACCGGTACCCGATGTTGTGGATCCGGGTCTGCGCCCCGTCCGGGCGCCGCGTCTCAGCTGCCGTCACGGCCGTCTCCTCGCTCTGCCGCCGTCTTCAACAGGGCCTGGTTCTGGGCCTGTCGGGGCACGGGTTGCTGCTGCTCGTCGGTGCGGAACACCTCGGCGATGTGGTGCCTGCGCTGTTCCATCCGGACCAGGCCGAGGCCGAGTTCGGCGACGGTGTCGCGCACCACGTCGTACGTCTCCTCGCCGGCCGCCTCCAGGAGGAGTACGTGTCCTGCGCCGGGCAGACCGTCCTCCACGCGCGCGTGGAGCGTGATTCCGCGCTCCTGGAGGCGGGCGCGCAGCACGGCGGTGCCGTCAGGGTGCTCGTCCGTGTCGGTGACCTCGACGGCGAGCGTCGCCATGGTCTGGGTGAAGTCGCTGGTGGAGCTGGAGCGGAGCAGCGCTCCGCCGTCGATGACGACGACGTGGTCGCAGGTGCGCTCCAGCTCGCCGAGCAGGTGCGAGGTGACGAGCACCGAGATGCCGAAGTCGGTGTGGACGCGGCGGATCAGGCCGAGCATCTCGTCCCTGCCGACCGGGTCGAGGCCGTTGGTCGGCTCGTCCAGGAACACCAACTGCGGGTCGTGGACCAGGGCTTGGGCCAGTTTCACGCGCTGCTTCATGCCGGTCGAGTAGCCGCCGATCGGCCGGTAGCGCTCCTCGTAGAGGCCCACGTGGCGCAGGGTGTCGGCGGTGCGCTCGCGGGCCGCGGTGGGCGGCAGGCCGGACATCCGGGCCATGTGCACCACGAACTCGGTGGCGGACACGTCGGGCGGCAGGCAGTCGTGCTCCGGCATGTACCCGACGCGCTCGCGGATGTCGCCGCCGTGCGTCGCCACGTCGAGTCCGAGCACCTGGGCGCGGCCCTCGGTGGCGGGGGAGAGGCCGAGCAGGATCTTGATCAGGGTGGACTTGCCGGCTCCGTTGGCCCCCACGAGCCCGGTCACACCCGGGCCGATGTCCACGGAGAGCCGGTCGAGCGCGGTCACCCGGGGGAACCGCTTGCTGAGGCTTTCGGTCGCGATCACAGTCACGTTCTCGACGGTAGTGGCGTGCACCACAGCGGTCGTCACCCCAGACGACTGCTTCCGTGTGCGACTCCAGGCGTACGGACCCGTAGGGGTCGTAGCGCTCAGGTACCCCCCGAGGGAGTTATCCACAGGGCCGCCGCACACCCCTTGACGTAGCCGTCAGGCATTGTCACATTCATCAGTGTCACGTTACGGACGCGTAGCGCAGCAAGGCGGGATTCGGCGGGACCTCACGGGACGGACGGTGGCATGACCTCAGCGGTGGACACTGAACTCGCGGCCGAGCTGCGGGGGTTCAGGGAAGTGCAGGCCCTCAGCTATGCCTGCGCGGAGGCGGTCGCGGCGCGGCTCGAACCGGGTGTGACGGAGCGCGAGGCGGCGCGGATGCAGCGGGAGTGGCTGCGCGAGCGCGGGGTGCGTGACTGGTTCCACCTGCCCTTCGCCTGGTTCGGGGACCGCACGGCGTTCGCCGGGTTCAAGATCCCGCTGCAGTTCTTCCCGACCAACCGGAAGCTGGAGCCGGGGATGCCCTTCATCCTCGACATGGCCCCGGTGCACAAGGGCTTCACGGCGGACATCGGGTACTCGGGCAGCCTCGGCCCGAACCGGGTGCAGGAACGGCTGATGGCGGACCTGGAGGAGCACCGCGAGCTGATCCTGCGCGAGGTCCGCGAGCGCCGTTCGCTGCGCGAGATCTACGAGGACGTGGAGCAGCTCATGAACCGCCAGGGGTACGCGAACCGCCACCGCGCCTACCCCTTCGGCGTGATCGCGCACAAGGTCGACCGGGTGAAGCAGAGCCGCTTCTCGCCGAACGTCTTCGGGTTCGGCACGCAGGCGCTCAAGGGCCTGGCGAGCGACGCGGTGCACGGCCACCGGGACGGCTGGTCCCCGCTGTGGAGTCCGTACAAGTTCTCCGACCATCCGCCGCAGCCCGGTCTGTGGGCGGTCGAGCCGCACCTCGGCTTCCGGGGCACGGGCGCGAAGTTCGAGGAGATCCTGGTCGTCACGGACTCCAAGGACCCGCAGGAGAGCGCGTTCTGGCTGGACGACGACCTTCCGCATGTGCGGCGCTGGGCGGAGGCGAAGGCACTGTGAGCGCGCGGGGCGAGCGGAGCGGTCAGGGCCGCGCGGGCGGCAAGGGACAGGGCGAGCAGCCGGACGAGCCGCACAAGGGCGAGCGGCGCAAGGGCGAGCGGGATCGAAAGGGCGAAGTCCGAATGAGCGGTGGACTGTTGAAGGACGCGCGCGAGCGCTGGGTCCGTACGGGCGGGGTGGAGCTCTGCGTCGCCGAGCTGGGCGACGCGGCGCAGCCGACGGTCCTGCTCGTGCACGGGTACCCGGACTCCAAGGAAGTGTGGTCCGAGGTGGCGACGCGCCTCGCGGACCGCTTCCACGTGGTCCTGTACGACATCCGGGGCCACGGCAGGTCGACGGCGCCGGTGCCGCTGCGCGGCGGCTTCACCCTGGAGAAGCTGACGGACGACTTCCTGGCGGTGGCCGACGCGGTCAGCCCGGACCGCCCGGTGCACGTGGTCGGGCACGACTGGGGCTCGGTGCAGTCCTGGGAGTTCGTGACGGTCAAGCGCACGGAGGGGCGGATCGCCTCCTTCACCTCCATGTCGGGCCCGTCCCTCGACCACTTCGGCCACTGGATCAAGAAGCGCATGGTCCGCCCGACCCCGCGCCGGGTCGGCCAACTCCTCGGCCAGGGCGCCAAGTCCTGGTACGTGTACATGCTGCACACCCCGGCCCTGCCCGAGATGGCCTGGCGCGGTCCGCTCGGCGCCCGCTGGCCGAAGCTGCTGCAGCGCTTCGAGGGCGTCCCGGCGGACGGGTACCCGACCTCGTCGCTGCCCTCGGACGCGGCCACCGGCGCCTGGCTGTACCGCGACAACGTCCGCGCCCGGCTGAGCAGGCCCCGCGCGGACGCGTACGCGCACGCGCCGGTGCAGCTGATCACCCCGCTCGGCGACGCTTTCCTCTCCCCGCGGCTCTACGACGAACTGGAGCTGTGGGTCCCCCAGTTGACGCGTCGTACGCTGCCGGCCAAGCACTGGGTGCCGCGCACCCGGCCCGACCAACTGGCTGCCTGGGTAACGGACTTCGTGACCGCCAACGAGGGACTCCAGGACCTCGGGTGCGCGGCCGCGCAGGAAGCCGCCGCCGCCACCCGCAGCGCGGCGCCCACGGGCAGGTACGCGGACCGCTTCGCCGGCCAGCTGGTCCTGGTCACCGGCGCGGCCAGCGGCATCGGCCGCGCCACGGCCTTCGCGTTCGCGGAGGCGGGCGCCCGCGTCGTCGCGGTGGACCGGGACGCGGAGGGCGTGGCGCGCACGGCCGAGCTGGCGGCCCTCGTCGGTGCCCCGGCCGCCTGGGGCGAGACGGTGGACGTCTCGGACGAGCAGGCCATGGAGAAGCTCGCCGAGAAGGTCGCCAGGGAGTACGGCGTGGTGGACGTCCTGGTGAACAACGCCGGGATCGGCCTGTCCGGCTCGTTCTTCGACACGACGGTGGACGACTGGAAGAAGGTCCTCGACGTCAACCTGTGGGGCGTCATCCACGGCTGCCGGATCTTCGGCAAGCAGATGGCCGACCGCGGCCAGGGCGGTCACATCGTCAACACGGCTTCGGCCGCGGCCTTCCAGCCGTCCAAGGCGCTGCCGGCGTACAGCACGTCGAAGGCCGCGGTGCTGATGCTCAGCGAGTGTCTGCGCGCCGAGCTGGCCGGGCAGGGCATCGGCGTTTCGGCGATCTGCCCCGGCCTGGTCAACACCAACATCACGGCCACGGCGCGGTTCGCGGGGGTGGACGCGGAGGAGGAGAAGCGCCGCCAGCAGCGCAGCTCGCGCCTGTACGGGCTGCGGAACTACCCGCCGGAGAAGGTCGCCGGCGCGGTGCTCGACGCGGTGGTCAGGAATCGGGCGGTCGTCCCGGTGACACCGGAGGCGCGCGGCGCCCACGCCCTGTCCCGCTTCGCCCCGAAGGCGCTGCGGAGGCTGGCCAGGATGGAGCCGCCGCTGTAGCCGGTCGCGCGTCAGGTGGACTGTCGGCCCCTGCAGCCGAGTTGGGCCGCGGGGGCCGGGCAGCGGAGAGTGGTGCCCGCGCGGCCGCACCCGGAGCGGCGGACGCACCGAGAAGCGGAGGTGGCAGGGAAAGTGCAGCCTGCAGTCGAGTACCGGATCGAGGACCTGGCACACCACAGCGGCGCCACGGTCCGTACGATCCGCGCCTATCAGGACCGCGGCCTGCTGCCCCGCCCGGAGCGGCGCGGCCGGTCCAACGTGTACACGGACGCGCATCTGGCCCGGCTGCGCCAGATCGCCGACCTCCTGGACCGGGGCTTCACCCTGGCCTCGATAAAGGAACTCCTGGAGGCCTGGGACGCGGGCCGCGGCCTCGGCGGCGTACTCGGCCTCGTGGCGGAAGTGGACGGCCCGTGGACGGACGAGGAGGCGGGCCGTATCACGCGCGCCGAGCTCGACCAGTGCTTCGGCGGCACGCCTGACGAGGCGGCGGTGGAGGACGCCATCGAGCTCGGTGTCCTGGAGCGAATCCCGGGCAGGGACGACGAGTTCCTGGTGCCGAGCCCTCAAGAGCTCGCTGTGGCAGTGGAGTTGCACGCGGCGGGTGTGCCGCTGATCGCAATCTCCGGCCATTTGCGGGAGTTGCGCATCCATGTCGAGTTCATCGCGTCCAGATTCCTGGACTTCACGACCGAGCACGTCTTCGCCCGCTACATCGGCGGACACCTGCCGCCGACGGACGACGAAGCGGCGGAAGCGGCCGAGCTCGTACGCCGCCTGCGCCCGCTGGCCCAGCAGACGGTGGACGCCGAACTCGCCCGCGCCATGCGGCTGTTCGCCACGCGTCACCTCAGAGAACAGCTCGGCGGCACACCATCCACGACTCCTCTGTACGAGGCGTCCCCGGTGGCACTGCCCGCGACCACAATTCAGGCCGTGCAGCAGCTGGTTGGCGCGGAGAACATCGCGGCGTTCGTCTCGGCGGCCGCCGAACGGGAAGTGCAGTCCCGGAAGTTGGATCAGTTGACATCAACCACCGCACAGACCGCAGAAATTGGCGAACTACCGTAATCCACCGGCCTGTTGTCCACAGAACTCCCAACTGGCCTGTGGATAACCGGGGTTGGCTGTGGATCATGCATTCCGACGGTAAAGAGTTGGAGAACTTATCGACGCTCCGGGCACCCTGGGAACATGAACGACCGACCCACCGACGGCCCCACCGAAAGACCCACCGATCGCCCTACCGATCAACCCACCGTCAGACATACCGACCAGCGCACCGACCGACGCATCGTGAAGGTCTCGAAGTACCTCTCCAAACACCTCCGGCACGAGCCGGGCCGGATCGGCCTCACGCTCGACACGGCCGGCTGGACGGAGATCGACGCGCTCCTCGAAGCCGCCGCCACGCACGGCTTCCCGATCACCCGCGACGAGCTGGACGAGGCCGTCGCCACCAGCGACAAGCAGCGGTTCGCGATCGACGGCGCCCGGATCCGCGCCAACCAGGGCCATTCGGTGGACGTGGACCTGGACCTGCCCGCGGCGACGCCGACCACATATCTCTTCCACGGCACCGTCGCCGCGAACCTGGCGGCGATCCGGCGCGAGGGCCTGCGGCCCATGAACCGGCACGACGTCCACCTCTCGCCCGACCGCGAGACCGCGACCCGCGTGGGCGCCCGCCGAGGCAGGCCCATCGTGCTCAGCGTGGACGCACCGGCCATGCACGCCGACGGCCACACCTTCCGCCTCAGCGCCAACGGCGTCTGGCTCACCCAGGCCGTGCCCCCGCGCTACCTGCGGCTGCCGAACTGAACGACACCCGCCGCCGCCCCGCTCAGGCCCGGCCGCACGATCAAAGCTGCCCGACCGCCTCCGACGCGATCCGCTCGAAGAGCTTCTCGTCCGCCGCGAAGTCCGAGTCGGGGATCGGCCAGTGCACGACGATCTCCGTGAAACCCAGCTCCGCGTGCCGTCCCGCGAAGTCCACGAACCCGTCGAAGGAGTCGATCGGCCGCCGCCCACGCCGGTTCACCGGGTGGAAGTCCGGCGTGAACCCGGTGAGCAGCACCTTGTCGAGCTCCGTGACATCCCGGCCGGACTCGGCGCACGCCTTGGAAAGACCGTCGAGCTGACCGCGCAGCGCCGCGTACGACTCCTCGGGGGAGCCCTCCTCGTACAGCTTCGGGTTGCCCGTCGTCACCCACGCCTGGCCGTGGCGGGCGGCGAGGCGCAGGCCGCGCGGGCCGGTCGCGGCGACCGCGAACGGCAGCCGCTCGCGCTGCACGCAGCCGGGCAGGTTGCGGGCCTCGGTCGCGTCGTAGAAGTCGCCCGCGTACGTGACGTCGGCGGGCTCGCGAAGCAGCCGGTCGAGGAGCGCGACGAACTCGGCGAAGCGGTCGGCCCGCTCCCGCGGAGACCACGGCTCCGCGTCCGGCCTGCGCAGCGTGGTCGCGTCGAACCCGGTGCCGCCGGCGCCGATGCCGAGCGTGATCCGGCCCTCCGAGATGTCGTCGAGGGTGATCAACTCCTTGGCGAGAGTGACCGGATGGCGGAAGTTCGGCGAGGTCACGAGGGTGCCGAGGCGCAGCCGCGAGGTGGCGGCCGCGGCGGCGGTCAGCGTGGGCACGGCCCCGAACCAGGGCCCGTCGCGGAAGCTGCGCCAGGACAGGTGGTCGTACGTGTACGCCGCGTGCAGACCGAGTTCCTCGGCCCGCTGCCAGCGCGCCCGACCGCCGTCGCTCCAGCGGTGGATGGGCAGGATCACGGTGCTCAGACGCAGCGGAGAGGTCATGGCGCCAGCCTACGGTCCGGCCCCGAGCCTTTCCCCCGGAAAACGGCTGCCCGGCTCCCACGGAGAACGGCCACCCGGCTCTCCCGGAGAACGACCACCCAACTCTCCCGGGAGAACGACCGCCCGACGGCCCGCCCCTCGCCCCGCACGGCGCCACCCGCCCCGGCCGCCCGCACACCGGCCCGCCCTCCTCGCGTCTGCGCTCGCCCGTACTCAAATGTGCACCCAGCCCCCCGGACGTGCGGCATATGCGGAAGAATGCGGGCGTGACCTCGACGCGAACGGACGACCTCGACCCCGCCCCCGCTCCCACCCCCGATCACCGCATCCGGCTGATCGCCACGGACCTGGACGGCACCCTGCTGCGCGACGACAAGTCGGTGTCCCCGCGCACCGTCGCCGCCCTCGCGGCCGCCGAGGAAGCCGGGATCGAGGTCTTCTTCGTCACCGGCCGCCCGGCCCGCTGGATGGACGTCGTCAGCGACCACGTCCACGGCCACGGCCTCGCGATCTGCGGAAACGGCGCCGCCGTCGTCGACCTGCACGGCGGCGCGGGCGCGCACAGCTTCGTCAAGATCCGCGCCATCGAGCGAACGGCGGCCCTGGACGTCGTCGCCCTGCTGCGCGCAGCCGCGCCCGGCACGTCCTTCGCCGTGGAGCGCACCGGCGGCATCGGCCACGAGCTCGCCTACCCGCCGCTCCACCTCGACCCGGCGGTCACCATCGCCCCCGTCGAGAAGCTGCTCGCCGAGCACTCCGACCGGGCCGACGAGCCGGTCCTGAAGATCCTCGCCCACCACGGCGAGCTGACCCCCGACGCGTTCCTCGCCCTGGCCCGTACGGCCATCGGAAGCGCCGCCAACGTCACCCGCTCCAGCCCCACCGCGCTCCTGGAGATCAGCGCCGCCGGCGTCTCCAAGGCGAGCACCCTCGCCCTGTGCTGCGCCGAGCGCGGCATCGCCCCGGACGAGGTGGTGGCCTTCGGCGACATGCCGAACGACGTCGAGATGCTCGCCTGGGCCGGCACGTCGTACGCGATGGGGAACGCCCACCCGGACGTCGTCGCCGCCGCCTCCGGCCGCACCGTCGCCAACAACGACGACGGCGTCGCGGTGGTCATCGAGCGGATCCTGGCGCAGCGCACCGGCGCCTAAACGTTTCAGCACACGGCCCCCCGGCCGCGCCCGTCACAGCTCCCCCCCCCCCCCCCCGCTGCAGCTCCATTCCCCGCTACAGCTCAACTCCCCGCTCCGCCAGCCACGTTCGCGGGTCCACGCCCGAGCCGTAGTGGGGAGTGAGCCGTACCTCGAAGTGCAGATGCGGGCCGGTCGAGTTGCCGGTCGTGCCCGCCTGCCCGAGCCACTGGCCGGTGCGGACCCGCTCGCCCTGGTCGACGGTGACGGCCGCGAGATGCGCGTACTGCGTGTAGTAGCCGCCCGCGTGCTTCACCACGACCTCGATGCCGAAGCCCTGGCCGCACGTGACCCGCACGACCTCGCCCGCGCCGGCCGCCCGCACCGGCGCCCCGATGCCCACCGCGAAGTCCTGGCCGGTGTGCCGGCTCGCCCAGCGCTCGCCGGAACCACCGAATCCGGCGGAGAGCTCGTACTTCTCCACCGGCGCCACCCACTCCCGCCCCGCCGTGTCCGCGGCCGGTTCGTCCAGGCGTACGGCGCCCCGGCAGCGGCCGGCCGTGACCTGCCGGTCGGCCTCGCTCTGCAGCGTCCACTGGGCCTGCTCCAGCTTCCGCTCGATGTCGGCCTTGAGCGTCGCCAGCTCGGCCTTACGCACGTCGAGGCCGCGCCAGGCGGCCTGCGCCCGCTGCTGCCCGCTGTCCAGGGCGCGGGCGGTCCGCTGCGTCCTGCCGATCGCGTTGTTCATCGCCAGATCCGCCTTCCACAAGGCCCGCTGACTGCGCATCAGGGCGTCCGGATCGTCGGCGAGGAGCAGCTGCGCGGTGTACGAGATGTCGCCGCCGGTGCGGTACTGGTTGCGCGCGATCCGCCCCAAGTCCTCGCGCAGCAGCTCCAGTCGACGGCGCTCGCGGTCCACCAGGCGCTCCATCTTGCGGGCCTTGGCGCGCTGCTCGTCGGCGGCCCGGCGGCCCGCTTCGTACTGCTCGGTGGCCTTCGCGGCCTCCTCGAACAGCCGCGCCACCTCGGCGCTTGCGCTCGGCCCGTCCGATGCGGTGGCGGGCGGGGCCCCTGCCGCGTTCAGCCCGAGGAGCGCGCACAACGCAAGCGCCGTCGGCAGCCGCAACCACGTGCACGGCCACTGCTTGCACCGCCACTGCGGCAGTGACCGATGCATCCTTCGGCGAGAACGAGAGCGCATGCCCGGATCGTCACCCCGCACCCGGCGCGGCGCGTGTAAGAGGCGTGCGAGCGGGTGGACCTGTGCCCCGTACAGGCCATACGGACTCTGCCGGACGGGGCACGGCGGCGCGGGACACGTCCAGGCGCAGTGCGGGACGCGTCCGGGCGGCCCGGGACACGTCCGACCGTCAGCGGCCCGACGCCTGGTCACTCAGTGCGGCGCCTGCCAGACCACGGTCGTCCCGCCGCGAATCCGCTTCCCGTGGCTGTCCTCATCCTCGTACGCATCCTCGTACGCATCCTCGTACGCATCCTCGTACGCATCCTCGTACGCGTCGTTCCCGAGGCCCGGCCCGTACCAGCTGTCGCCGCCCAGGGACTCGGCGCGGCGCTTGAGGTTCTTCAGGCCGCTGCGGCGGCCGCCCGCGGGGATGCCTACGCCGTCGTCGGCCACCGTGAGCCGTACGCCGGGAGTGCCGTCCGGAAGCGTCACCTCCGCGTCGACCACGACCTCGATCCGGGAGGCCTGCGCATGCCGGAACGCGTTGGACAGGGCCTCGCGCAGGGCCGCGATCAGGTTCTTGCCGGTGACCTCGCCGACCAGCGAGTCGACCGGGCCGAGGAAGCGGTGCGCGGGCTTGAAGCCGAGCGGCACGGCGGCCATGTTGATCTCCCGGAGCACCCGCGTCCGCAGCCCCGAGGGCGCCTCGGCCGGGCCCTGCTGGAGCGCGAAGATCGCCGTACGGATCTCCTGGATCGTCACGTCCAGCTCGTCCACCGCCTTGCCGACGCCGACCTGCACCTCGGGCACCACGGAACGGCGCTGCGCGCTCTCCAGCATCATGCCCGTCGCGAACAGCCGCTGGATCACGAGATCGTGCAGGTCACGGGCGATCCGGTCGCGGTCCTCGAAGACCGCGAGGCGCTCCCGGTCGCGCTGCGCCTCGGCCATGATCAGGGCGAGCGCGGCCTGCGCGGCGAACTGTCCGGCGAGGGTCTTCTCGGCCTCGGTGAACTTCGGTGCGCCGGGCGAGCGCGGCGTGGCCAGGGCGCCGAGCACCCGGCCGCCGCTGTGCAGAGGCAGCAGCATGCTCGGCCCGTACTCCTTGGCCAGTTCGGTGATCATGCGCGGGTCGGCGGCCGCGTCCTCCACGAACACCGGCTCCCCGGCGAGCAGGTGGTCCACCGCGGGCGACTCCGGCGGGATCACCACGCCGAGCGGTCGCAGCGGCAGCTCGGTCGCCACAGCGACGATCTCCAGACCACCCTCGTCCGCGGGCAGCAGTACGAGGCCGGCCTCCGAGTCGGCGAGACGGCGGGCCTGTTCGGCGACCACGGTGAGCGCCTCGTCCGCGTCGGCCCCGGAAAGCAGCGCCGTGGTGACGGCCACCGAGCCGTCGATCCACCGCTCGCGCTGCCGGGTCGCCTCGTACAGGCGGGAGTTGCCGATCTGGATGCCGGCCTCGGTCGCGAGGACCTTCACCATGTGCAGGTCGTAGACGCTGAACGTGCCGTCGCCGCCCTGCTTCTCGGTCAGATACAGGTTGCCGAACACCTCGTCGCCGACCCGGATCGGGACGCCGAGGAACGTCCGCATCGGCGGGTGGTTCGGCGGAAAGCCGACCGAGCGCGAGTCAGCGGTCAGATCGTCGAGGCGCAGCGAGACCGGGTCCTGGATGAGCGCCCCGAGGATTCCGCTGCGCCCGTCCGGCAGCTCCCCGATCTGCTCCCGCTCCTCCTGCGTGACGCCGTACGTGACGAAGTCGGAGAGCCCGTCGCCCTGGTCGTTGATCACGCCGATCGCGGCGTACCTGGCGCCGGTGAGGCTGGCCGCGGTCTCCGCGATCCGGTCGAGCGTGGAGTGCAGGTCGAGCCCGCTGCCCACGGACACCATCGCCTCGAGCAACTGCGGCAACCGCGCCGCCAACTCCTCGGGCAGCCCCTGCAGACTCCGCGCGGCAAGCTCGGCAGCAGCAGACCCGGAATCCACCCGCTCGGGAAAGGAGGCCGGAGGGGTCGGAGAAGGCGGAGGGGGTGGGTCTTGGGGGGCTGCGGGGGCGGCTGACATGCACTTGAGAGTAGTAAGTCCTATTTGCCAAGGAAAGTCGGGTACGGACCCGTTCGGGAAAGTCCTGCGGACCGCTTTCGGGGCCCACGGCCTGAGCCCACGGCCTGAGCCCAGATCTCGCCACGACCGCAGGGAAGGGCAGGGAAGGGCAGGGAAGGGAAGGGAAGGGAAGGGGCGGGTCAGGGGAACAACCCCGCGCCCGACAACGTCTCCCCTTCCCGTTCCCGTTCCAGCATCCGCGCCAGCGGACCCCCCACGAGCCCCGCCAACTCCGCGTACCCCCCGCGCTGCACAACCCGCCCCCCGTCCAGAACGATCACCTCGTCCACCGCGTCCAGCCCGGCGAGCCGATGCGTGATCAGCAGCGTCGTCCGCCCCTCGGTCGCGTCGAGGAGGTCGGCGGTCAGGGCGTCCGCGGTCTCCAGGTCGAGGTGCTCGGCGGGCTCGTCCAGTACGAGGACGGGGAAGTCGGCAAGCAACGCCCGCGCCAGGGCGAGCCGCTGCCGCTGCCCCCCGGAGAGCCGCGCGCCGTGCTCGCCGACCAGCGTGTCCAGGCCCTGCGGCAGCGAGTCGACCCAGTCCAGGAGCCGCGCCCCCGCCAACGCACCGCGCAGCGCGCCCTCGTCGGCGTCCGTGCGCGCCAGCCTGAGGTTCTCCCGGATCGAACTGTCGAAGATGTGGGCGTCCTGCGCGCACAGGCCGACTACCCGCCGCACCACGTCCCCGTCGAGCGCGTCCGCGTCCGTCCCGCCCAGGCGGTACGTCCCCGCCTCCGCGTCCAGGAACCGCAGCAGCACCTGCGCGAGGGTCGTCTTGCCCGAGCCCGAGGGCCCGACGACGGCGACGCGACGGCCCCGCTCCAGCGTCAGGTCCACGTCGACGAGCGCCTCCCGGTCCTGCCCCGGGTGCCGCGCCCGCACCCCCGCCACCTGCAGGGGGAAGGGGTCGGCGGGGGCCTCCCCGCCGACCGCACCGGGGGCCTCCCGTACCGGCTCCGCCGCATCCAGCACCTCGTACACCCGCTCCGCGCTCTTCCGTACCCGCTGCCGGAACTGCACGGCGAGCGGCAGCCCCGTGACCGCCTCGAACGCGGCGAGCGGTGTGAGGACGACGACGGCGAGGGCCACCCCGTCAAGGCGTCCGTCGCGGACGCCGCCCACGCCGACGAGCGCGGCGGCCGCCACGGTCAGCCCGCAGGCGAGCGCCGAGAGTCCCGCGCCGAGCGCGGTGGCCGTGGCCGCCCGCGAGGCGATCCCGGTCAGCTCCTTGTCGGCCTCCCGCGCCAGCGTCGTACGGGCCCGCAGCGCGCCCGCGACGGTCAACTCGGCGGTCCCGGTGAGCAGATCGGCCACGCGGGTGGCGAGCACTCCGCGCGCCGGGGCGAGCCGGCGCTCCGCCCGGCGGGCCAGCGCACCGCTCAGCAGCGGCACCCCCGCCCCGGCCACGAGCAGTCCGACGGCGAGCAGCACGCCCGCCTCCGGAAGCAGCCAGCCGGTGAAGCCGACCGCCCCGAGGGAGACGACGACGGCCGTGCCGACGGGCAGCAGCCACCGCAGCCAGTAGTCCTGCAGCGCGTCCACGTCGCCGACGAGCCGGGCGAGGAGATCGCCGCGCCGCGACTGCCGGAGCCCGGCGGGGGCGAGCCGTTCCAGGCGGCGGTAGACGGCGACCCGGGCGTCGGCCAGCATCCGCAGCACCGCGTCATGCGTGACCAGGCGCTCCGCGTACCGGAAGACCGCCCGGCCGAGGCCGAACGCGCGCGTCGCGGTGACCGCCACCATCAGGTACAGCACGGGCGGCTGTTCGGAGGCGCGGGAGATCAGCCACCCGGACGTCGCCATCAGGCCGACGGCGCTGCCGAGGGCGAGGCTGCCGAGCAACAGCCCGAGCAGCAGCCGCCCACGCCGCTCCCCGGCCATCGCCCGCACCCGTGCAAGGACCCGCCCCGCAGGCTGAGCCCCGGCGGCCGGGGGCGCGGGCACAGCGGCCGGCGCGTACTCGTCCCCGGGCGCAGAGCCGACGACCACATCGGCCTCAGCAGCCTCACGGGCCTCAGCAACCTCCGCGCGACCCGCATCGGAAACGGCACGACGACCCGCAACCGCACCACCCTTGGCGGAGGCCCCCGCAACCGCCGGCGGCTCCTCGATCCGCACCACCCGATCCGCCACGGCAAGCAGCGCCGGCCGATGCACGACAAGCAGCACGGTCCGCCCGACCGCGAGTCGCCGCACAGCGTCCACGACTTCGGCCTCGGTCTCACCGTCGAGCGCCGCGGTGGGCTCGTCGAGCAGCAGTACGGGCCGGTCGGCGAGGAACGCCCTGGCGAGCGCGAGGCGTTGCCGCTGTCCCGCAGAGAGTCCGGCCCCGTCCTCGCCCAGCTCGGTCCGCGCACCGGCGGGCAGCGCCTCGACGAACCCGAGGGCGCCCGCGTCCCGCAGCGCCTCCCGGACCTCGTCGTCGCTCGCCCCGGCCCTGGCCAGCCGTACGTTCTCGGCGATCGTCCCGGCGTAGAGGTGCGGGCGCTGCGGGACCCAGGCGATGCGCTCGCGCCAGGCGTCGAGCGAGACGGTGGCGAGATCGGTGCCGCCTACGGTGACCCGCCCCTCGTCGGGCCGTACGAAGCCCAACAGCACGTTCAGGAGCGTGGACTTGCCGGCGCCGCTGGGGCCGACGAGCGCGACCGTCTCGCCCTGTTCCACGTGAAACATCGCGCCCTCGACGGCCGCACGGTCCCGCCCCGGGTACCGGACCGTCACGCCCTCGAAGCGCACTTCACCGGTCGGCGCGAGCCCGTCACCCGAGGCCGGCGGCTCGGTCTCCAGTACGTCGAAGATCTCCTCCGCGGCCGCGAGCCCCTCGGCGGCCGCGTGGTACTGCGCGCCCACCTGCCGCAGCGGGAGATACGCCTCGGGCGCGAGGACGAGCACCACGAGCCCGATGTAGAGATCCATGTCGCCGTGCACGAGCCGCATGCCGATCGTCACGGCGACCAGCGCCACCGAGAGCGTCGCGAGGAGCTCCAGGGCGAAGGAGGAGAGGAAGGCGATCCGCAGCGTGCGCATCGTCGCCTGCCGGTACTCACCGGTGATCCGCCGGATCGACTCGGCCTGCGCCTTGGCCCGGCCGAACACCTTCAGCGTCGGCAGTCCGGCGACCACGTCCAGGAAGTGCCCGGAGAGCCGGGAGAGCAGCCGCCACTGACGGTCCATCCGGGCCTGGGTCGCCCAGCCGATCAGGATCATGAAGATCGGGATGAGCGGCAGCGTCACCACGATGATCGCGGCCGACACCCAGTCCTCGGTGACGATCCGCGCGAGCACCGCCACCGGCACCACGATCGCGAGGCCCAACTGCGGGAGGTAGCGCGCGAAGTAGTCGTCGAGCGCGTCCACCCCACGCGTCGCGAGCGCGACGAGCGAGCCGGTCCGCTGCCCGCTCAGCCAGCCGGGGCCGAGCGCCCCGGCACGTTCCAGGAGCCGCCCGCGCAGCTCCGACTTCACCGCGGCGCTCGCCCGGTGCGCGGCGAGTTCGGTGAGCCAGCCGACGAGGCCCCGGCCGAGCGCGACGGCCGCGAGCAGCAGCAGTGGGGTGACCAACTCGGCTGCGTCGAGCCCCTGTTGGAAGCCCCCCACCACCACTTCGGCGATGAGCATCGCCTGGGCGACGACCAGGCCCGCCCCGGCGAGCCCGAGGACCACCACCGCGATCAGGAACAGACGAGTGGCTCGGGCGTACCGGAGCAGGCGCGGGTCGATCGGTTTCACGTGAAACAGCCCCAACTAGTACCGGCTAGTACCGACTAGTGCGCATCGGCGGCGATGTGCTGCGTACCGATCCGCTTGCGGAACACCCAGTAGGTCCAGCCCTGGTAGAGCAGCACCACCGGAGTGGCGATGCCCGCGAGCCAGGTCATGATCTTCAGGGTGTACGGAGTCGACGAGGCGTTGGAGACCGTGAGGCTCCACGCCGGGTCGAGGGTCGACGGCATGACGTTCGGGAAGAGCGTCAGGAACAGCATCGCAACCGCAGCGGCGATCGTGACCCCGGAGAGCGCGAACGACCAGCCCTCGCGCCCGATCTTCACAGCCCCGACCGCCCCGACGAGCGCGACCGCGGCGACGATCATCGCGACCAGACTCGTCCCGTCGCCCTTGTCGGCCTGCGTCCAGACCAGGAAGCCGAGCGCGAGCACCGCCGTGACGAGCCCGAGCCCGAGCGCCAGCTTCCGCGCCCGCATCCGGATGTCGCCCAGGGTCTTGAGCGCCGCGAACACCGTGCCGTGGAAGGTGAAGAGCGACAGCGTGACGAGCCCGCCCAGGATCGCGTACGGGTTGAGCAGATCCCAGAAGTCGCCCACGTACTCCATCTCGCGGTCGATCTTCACCCCGCGCGCGATGTTGGCGAAGGCCACACCCCAGAGGAACGCCGGGAGGAGCGAGGTCCAGAAGATCGCGTGCTCCCAGTTGGTCTGCCAGCGGTCCTCGGTCCGCTTGTGGCGGTACTCGAAGGCCACGCCGCGGATGATCAGGCAGATCAGGATCACGAGCAGCGGCAGATAGAAGCCGGAGAACAGCGTCGCGTACCACTCCGGGAAGGCCGCGAAGGTCGCGCCGCCCGCGGTGAGCAGCCACACCTCGTTGCCGTCCCAGACGGGACCGATGGTGTTGATGAGAACCCGGCGCTCCTTGCGGTCGCGCGCGAGCAGCTTGGTCAGGATCCCGACCCCGAAGTCGAAGCCCTCCAGGAAGAAGTAGCCGATCCAGAGGACCGCGATCAGTACGAACCAGACGTCGTGAAGTTCCATGCCTCAGCAGCTCCTCAGGCTCAGTACGAGAAGGCCATGGGCCGGTCGGCGTCGCGGTCGTCGCCGCCGATCTTGGTGGGCGGGTTGAGGTCCGCCTCCGAGAGCTCGGGCGGGCCGGCCTTGACGTACTTGATGATCAGCTTGACCTCGATCACGGCGAGCACCGCGTAGAGCAGCGTGTAGACGGCGAGCGAGGTGATGACCTCTCCCTGGGAGACGCCGGGGGAGACGGCGGCGGAGGTCTTGAGGACGCCGAAGACCACCCACGGCTGTCGGCCCATCTCCGTGAAGATCCAGCCCCAGGAGTTGGCGATCAGCGGGAAGAGCATGGTCCACAGCGCCACGAGCCAGTACCACCGGGTGAACTTCGGGCTCAGGGCCTTCTTGAAGAGCACCAGATGCGGCACTTCGTCCTCACCCACCCGCATCGACTGCGGCAGCAGGAACTTCTTCCGCGTCAGCCAGAGCCCGAGCACACCGATGCCGAGCGAGGCCATGCCGAAGCCGATCATCCAGCGGAAGCCCCAGTAGGCGACGGGGATGTTCGGGCGGTAGTCACCGGGCCCGTACTCCTCCTGCATCTCCTCGTTGAGGTCGTTGATGCCGGGGACGTGCTCGTCGAAGTTGTTGTGCGCGAGGAACGACAGCAGACCCGGGATCTCTATGGCGACCTTGTTGTGCCCCTGCGCGACGTCTCCGTACGCGAAGATCGAGAACGGCGCGGAGTCCTCGCCGTCCCACAGCGCCTCGGCGGCCGCCATCTTCATCGGCTGCTGCTCGAACATGATCTTGCCGAGCACATCGCCGCTGACGGCGGTGAGCAGTCCGCTGATGGTGACGGTGACGAGCCCGAGCCGCAGCGAGGTCTTCATGACCCGCACGTGCTTCTTGCGCGCCAGGTGGAACGCGGCGATGCCCGCCATGAACGCGCCGCCGACCAGGAAGGCCGCGGTCAGCGTGTGGAACATCTGCGCCAGGGCGGTGTTCTGCGTCAACACGGCCCCGAAGTCGGTCAGTTCGGCGCGGCCGCGCTCCTCGTTGATCCGGTAGCCCACCGGGTGCTGCATCCAGGAGTTGGCCGCCAGGATGAAGTACGCGGAGAGGATCGTGCCGATGGAGACCATCCAGATGGTCGCCAGGTGCAGCTTCTTCGGGAGCTTGTCCCAGCCGAAGATCCACAGGCCGATGAAGGTGGACTCGAAGAAGAAGGCGATGAGGGCTTCGAAGGCGAGCGGGGCCCCGAAGATGTCACCGACGAACCGCGAGTAGTCGGACCAGTTCATGCCGAACTGGAACTCCTGCAGGATGCCGGTCACGACACCCATCGCGATGTTGATCAGGAAGAGCTTGCCCCAGAACTTCGTGGCCTTGAGGTACTTCTCCTTCTCGGTCCGCACCCAAGCGGTCTGCAGGCCGGCGACGAGCGCGGCGAGCGAGATCGTGAGCGGTACGAAGAGGAAGTGGTAGACGGTCGTGATGCCGAACTGCCATCGCGCCAGGGTTTCCGGCGCCAGAGCCAGGTCCACGTCGTCACTCTCCTTACGTCGCCGTGGTCACAGCGGCAGTCTGCCCTTAGGAACCCGTACATCACGGGATCAATCAGGCGCGCTTGTGAACGCGTTCACATTCACAAGCATTATGTCGTACCGGTTCTGGCGTCTCACTCGGGGGTCCCCTTACTCGCGGTCGCACCGGGAAGCCGCCGCCCGCCCCTTCCCAAGGGCTTCAACATATTGTTGAATCCGCGGCATGCAGATCCGAATCACCTGGCCCGCCGGACACCTGACCGCGACGCTCGAGGACACCCCGACCGCCCAGGCGCTCCACAAGGCGCTGCCGCTCTCCGCCACCGCCAACACCTGGGGCGAGGAGGTCTACTTCGACACCGGCATCAGCGTCGACCGCGAGGCCGACGCCCAACAGGTCGTCGAGCCCGGCACCGTCGCCTTCTGGACCGACGGCGACGCCCTCGCCCTGCCGTACGGCCCGACCCCGATCTCCCGCGGCGACGAGTGCCGCCTCGCCAGCCCCTGCAACCTGCTCGGCTCGCTCGACGGCGACCCCCGCAAGCTCGCCACGGTCCGCAGCGGCGACCCGATCCGGGTGGAACTGGTCGCCGACTGACGGACCGCAGGACAGACCGCAGGGCGGACCGCAGGACGGCCGGCGGGCGTGAGGGGGCCCGCGTACCGCTAGAGCTCCTTGCGGAAGGCCTCCGCCGTGTGCAGGAAGATGTCGTTGGCCTCGGTCTCGCCGATCGTGGCCCGCATGCCCTCGCCCGCGAACGGCCGCACGACCACACCGGCCTTCTCGCAGGCCGCCGCGAAGTCGAGCGTACGGTCCCCCAGGCGCAGCCAGACGAAGTTGGCCTGGGTCTCGGGGACCGTCCAGCCCTGCTTCCGCAGGCCCTCGACCACGCGCGTGCGCTCGCAGACCAACGAGCCGACGCGGCCCAGGAGTTCGTCCTCCGCGCGCAGCGAGGCGACCGCCGCGTCCTGCGCCAGCTGGCTCACGCCGAACGGCACCGCCGTCTTGCGCAGCGCCGCCGCCACCGGCTCATGGGCGACCGCGAAGCCGACCCGCAGCCCCGCCAGGCCGTACGCCTTGGAGAAGGTGCGCAGCACGCAGACGTTGGGCCGCTCGCGGTAGAGCTCGATGCCGTCCGGGACGTCCGTGTCGCGGATGAACTCGCGGTACGCCTCGTCCAGGACCACCAGGACGTTGCTCGGCACCCGGTCCAGGAACCGCTCGAGCTCGGCCCGGCGCACCACCGTGCCCGTCGGGTTGTTGGGGTTGCAGACGAAGATCAGGCGCGTGCGGTCCGTGATCGCGTCCGCCATCGCGTCGAGGTCGTGCACCTCCCCCGACGTCAGCGGCACGCGCACCGAGGTCGCCCCGCTGATCTGCGTGATGATCGGGTACGCCTCGAAGGAGCGCCAGGCGTAGATCACCTCGTCCCCCGGGCCGCTCGTGGCCTGCAGCAGCTGCTGCGCGACGCCGACCGAGCCGGTGCCCGTGGCCAGGTGCGAGAGGGGGACGCCGAAGCGGTCCGCCAGCTCGTTCATCAGGCCCGTGCACGCCATGTCCGGGTAGCGGTTGAAGGTGTCGGCCGCCGCCGTCACCTGCTCCATCACGCCGGGGAGCGGCGGATAGGGGTTCTCGTTCGAGGACAGCTTGTACGCCACCGGGCCGCCGGCCGCGGCGGGCTTGCCCGGCTTGTACGTCGGGATGCCGTCCAGCTCGGCACGCAGCCTCGGGGTCTTCTCGCTCACTGCAGGTCCTCCTCGTACCGCCCGGGTTCGAATACTGCTCACCCTATGAGGATTCGGCGTTTCTGCGAATGCCCTGTGGACAACCCACCCCTGCCCTGTGGACAACGGAGGCATCGGCGCGCAGGGAGGGGGGAGCGCTCCCCGAGATGCCGTGCGCCGGTGGCTTGCGCCGTGGCGCGCGTCCCCCGTGAAGGTGAGTTGAGACCTCTTCGAGACCTGCGGTAGGCACCAGGCAGGCGGGCACATGCAAGGCACGGACTACGCTGGAATCCCCCAACTCCCTTGAATTCCAAGGCATTTGATGGTCTTTCACCATGCAGAAACGTGCCTGTCAACGCGTGAATATGCAGTCACGACGACCACCCTCATGAGCCCTACTATCGGCTCGCCATGACAGCAGCAGGGAAGCACCAGGTGAGCCGGGCACAGACTCGGGGCAACCGGCAGGGCCGGGCGGGCATCCGGGACGTGGCCGCCGCTGCCGGCGTCTCCATCACGACCGTCTCCGACGCGCTCAACGGCAAGGGCCGGCTCCCCGACGCCACCCGCCAACACGTCCGCGAGGTCGCCGACCGGCTGGGCTACCGCCCGTCCGCCGCGGCCCGAACCCTCCGTACCGGCAAGTCGGGCCTCATCGGCCTGACCGTGACGACGTACGGGGATGAACCTTTCACCTTCACCGAGTTCGCGTACTTCGCGGAGATGGCCAGAGCCGCCACGTCCGCGGCGCTCGACCGGGGATACGCCCTGGTCATCCTGCCCGCCACCTCCCGCCACGACGTCTGGTCGAACGTCGCCCTCGACGGCACCGTCGTCATCGACCCCTCCGACAAGGACCCGGTCGTCAGCGAACTCGTCCGGCAGGGCGTGCCCGTGGTGTCCGACGGCCGCCCGGCGGGCTCGCTCCCGGTGACCGCGTGGGTGGACAACGACCACGAGGCCGCCGTGCTCGGCATCCTCGACCACCTCGCCGCCGCCGGCGCCCGCCGCATCGGCCTGCTCACCGGCACCACCACGGACACGTACACCCGGCTCTCCACCACCGCCTATCTGCGCTGGTGCCGCCGGATCGGCCAGGACCCGGTGGTCGAGTCCTACCCCGCGCACGACCCCTGCGCCGGGGCCGTCGCCGCCGACCGGCTGCTCGCCCGCCCGGACCGGCCCGACGCGGTCTACGGACTCTTCGACCCCAACGGCACCGACCTGCTCGCCGCCGCCCGGCGGTACGGGCTTCGCGTGCCGGACGACCTGCTGCTCGTCTGCTGCAGCGAGTCCACGGTCTACGCCAACACGGAACCGCCCATCACCACGCTCTCGCTCAAGCCGCGGCGGATCGGCACAGCCGTCGTCCAGCTGCTGATCGACGCCATCGAGAGCGTCGAGACCAACCAGCCCATCGAGCAGGTGATACCGACGGAGCTGATCGTGCGGACCTCGTCGCTGCGGCGGCCGCCCCGTACGACGGTCAGCCCGCCGCGCCCTTCGGGGCAGGGATAGCCCTCCCGGCAGAAACGATCGCAACGGCGCCTCGCCGGAACGGAATCGGAACGGAGAGCGAAGCCCTTCGGAACGGATGGAGGCGCTTCCCGGAACGGACGGCGACGCCTCGCGGGACGAGGAAATGTGTTTCTCGGGGCGAGGACGAGCGATCTCCGGCCGAAGCAGGGAAGAAGAGTTGCCCTCAATTCGGGAGAAAACCCCGGTCAACCCCGGGTTCAGGCCGATTCAACACCCCTGGTGCACCACACAGCGCGAGCCGCATTCCTATGATGGGCGCACGACACCGCGGACCGCTGCGACCAGGCCGTCCGAACCCGGTGGAGAAAAGCGGCGCGACGGTGGTGGAGGGGTCGATGACTCAGGGGGCCGGTCAGGTACCCGCGGTGCGTACGGACACGGTGCGCGACTTCCGCGTACCCGCTTATGTGCACCAGGCCGGCCAGGAGCCCCCTGCGGAGACCGGCCAGGACACCGCGCAGGGCGGGCTGCCCGAGGGGTACACGCCGACACAGCGCGATCTGCCGGTCATCAACCGCGGTGACACGGTCCAGGTGCACATCAACCCGGCCGCCGAGCCCACGGGCACGTCGAGCGGCCTCGGCCCGCTCTACGTCGTCGGGGACGTGCACGGCTATCTCGACGAGCTGCTCGCCGCACTGCGCGAGCAGGGCCTGATCGACGAGGCGGGGGACTGGGCCGCGGGCAACGCCCGGCTCTGGTTCCTCGGCGACTTCACGGACCGCGGGCCCGACGGCATCGGCGTCATCGACCTGGTCATGCGGCTCTCCGCGCAGGCCGCGGCGGCGGGCGGGTACTGCAAGGCGCTGATGGGCAACCACGAGCTGCTGCTGCTCGGCGCGAAGCGCTTCGGCGACACCCCCGTCAACTCCGGTGCGGGCACGGCCACGTTCCAGGCCGCCTGGCTGCTCAACGGCGGCCAGAAGTCCGATATGGACCGGCTGCAGGACGTGCACCTGCAGTGGATGTCCCGGCTCGACGCGATCGAGCTGGAGGACGAGCACCTCCTGGTGCACTCGGACGCGCTGACGTATCTGGAGTACGGCGACTCGATCGAGGCCGTCAACGACACCATCCGCGAGGCGCTCACCCGCAACGACGCCGACGAGGTCTGGGACCTGTTCCGCAAGTTCACCAAGCGCTTCGCGTTCCGCGACGAGGGCGGCTCCGGGGCGGTCCAGCAGCTGTTGAACACCTACGGCGGCCGGCGCATCGTGCACGGCCACAGCCCCATCCCGTACCTGCTCGGCGAAGTGGGTTCGGAGGAGGGCGAGGACAGCTCGGGCCCGCAGGTCGACGGTCCGCATGTGTACGCCGACGGCCTCGCGATCGCCATGGACGGCGGCGTGACCATGGCCGGAAAACTCCTTGTGTGCCAACTCCCCCTGGATAACTGACGGTTGACCGGGCAGGCGTAGAGCACATGGGACGTCCCTGACCAGGGGCCGAATTCTTCAAACCCCCTGTCACGGCGCGCCGGAACCGCTCTACCATCTGCTTATCCGTAGCAGGCTCTCCTCCGTTTCCGCCCAACCGCCCGTGAGCACACGGGTGTCCCGGCCCTACGGAGCATCGGGGGATGCACATGAACAGCGCTCCGCACCTGCTGAATGAGGACCGCAAGGACTACGAGCGGATCCTCGATGAGGCGCTGCGCACCGCACCACACCGTCCAGAACTCGCCGCTGTGGGCGAGCGCCTGACTTCCGAGCAACTGCGCACGATGGCGTTGAACGCCACCGCCCTGATCACCGCCGCCGCGGCGACGGAGTACGAGCACTACGTCAAGGTCCGCGAGGAGCTGCGCGCCCCCACCCGGACCACCGCGGCCGCAGGTGAGCCGAGCGCGCCCGAGCCCGCCGCCGGTTCCGTCGGCCTGGCCACCACCATGGGCGAGGTCACCGAGACCGCGGGCGCCGGCCTGGTGGCCGTGCTCGCCGTGCTCGCCCCGGTGCTCGCGGGCACGGCCGCGGCGATCTTCCTGCTCGTCGGGTACATCCTGAAGATGGTCACGCCCCAACCCGCCCTCGCCGACACGCTGTTGACGGCAGGCTGGCTCTTCGGAGCGCTCACCGCGGCGGGCATTCTCGTCGCCGCGGTCGGCCTGCTGCTCACAGCGCTGCGCAACGGCTCCACGGCTCTTCCGGCAGGCCCACCGGAGGAGTCGAACGAGGAGCTGGTGCGCGCCCGGGAGGTCTGGCGGGAGGCGCTGCTGGAACGTGGCGTGCTGCCGTTCCTGCGCGAGGCCCTGGCCCAGCCGCGCGACGTCGTCGATCACGGACCGGGCCCGTCCGGTACGAGAATGCCCTCGCTCGGCTACAACCGGCCGGGGTTCAGCAGCCCCCTCGACGACGGCGACAGCGGCAGCGGCAGCGGCAGCGGCAGCGGCAGCGGCAGCGGCAGCGGTACGGATTCTGGCTCACGGCCGAGCTATTCGCGGCCGGACTTCTCCAGCCCTGACTTCGGCGGGCCGGAACATCGGCCGGACTAGCGGGTCGGACCAACTGGTCGGACCAGCAAGCCGGATGAGCAGATCGGTAGCGGTTTCACGTGAAACACCCACTCCCCACAGGCGAGGGCATCCGTATCCGGGCCCTGGCCCGAGCCGTCGTCCCGCTCGCCGCCCTGCTGCCGCTCACCGCGTGCGGGGTCGGCGAGAACATCTGCACCCTGCGGGATTCGCCCTCCGGCGTGGGGGTGTCCGTAGCGCCGGAGTTCGCGCCCGAGGCAGCAGAGGCCGAGCTCGTCGCCTGCTGGGACGGCCGCTGCCACTCGGGCGGAATGCCCCTGCAGAAGGAGCTCAGGGAGGCCGCGCAGCCGTCCGAACCTCCGACGGCCTGGCCCGGGTTCGCCATGATGGACGGCCTGCCGGAGGACGGGAAGAAGATCCGGGTGCGGCTGGTCCTCAAGGACGAGCGCGGGACGCCGCTGCTCGACGACGAGGTCATGGTCGTCACCGAGCTGACCTATCCCAACGGCCGCGAATGCTCACCGGGCGGCCCGCAGGCACACGTGAAGGTCACGAAGGACGGCAAGCTGACCGCACTCTGAGGCTGAGCACCGGGCCGGGCGACGGTGCCGGAAACGCCGCATGGGCCCCGGCACCACAGCCGGGACCCATGCGCAGCGCGCGATCAACGGACCGTACGCGTCGAAGAAGGAATCGACTCTCAGTACGGGATCAGTCCGCGAGCGGCAGGTAGACCCTGTTGCCCGCCGCGGCGAACTCCTTCGACTTCTCGAGCATGCCCGCCTCGATCTCCTCCTGGGAGGCGCCCTCCTCACCGCCGAACTGCTCGGTGATGCTCCTGCTGATCTTCATCGAGCAGAACTTGGGGCCACACATGGAGCAGAAGTGCGCCGTCTTCGCGGGCTCGGCCGGCAGCGTCTCGTCGTGGAACTCCCGAGCCGTGTCCGGGTCGAGGGCCAGGTTGAACTGGTCCTCCCAGCGGAACTCGAAACGGGCGTCCGAGAGCGCGTCGTCCCAGTCCTGGGCGCCCGGGTGGCCCTTCGCCAGGTCCGCCGCATGCGCCGCGATCTTGTACGTGATCACGCCGGTCTTCACGTCGTCCTTGTTCGGCAGGCCCAGGTGCTCCTTGGGCGTGACGTAGCAGAGCATCGCCGTGCCCCACCAGCCGATCATCGCGGCGCCGATGCCCGACGTGATGTGGTCGTAGGCGGGCGCGATGTCCGTGGTCAGCGGGCCGAGCGTGTAGAACGGCGCCTCCTCGCAGATCTCCTGCTGGAGGTCGATGTTCTCCTTGATCTTGTGCATCGGGACATGCCCCGGGCCCTCGATCATGGTCTGCACGTCATGCGCCTTGGCGATCTTGTTCAGCTCGCCCAGGGTCTCCAACTCCGCGAACTGCGCACGGTCGTTGGCGTCCGCGATCGAACCGGGGCGCAGCCCGTCGCCGAGCGAGTACGTCACGTCGTACGCGGCGAGGATCTCGCAGAGCTCCGCGAAGTTCTCGTACAGGAAGCTCTCCTTGTGGTGCGCGAGGCACCACGCGGCCATGATCGAGCCGCCGCGCGAGACGATGCCGGTCTTGCGGTTGGCGGTCAGCGGCACGAACGGGAGGCGGACGCCGGCGTGGACCGTCATGTAGTCCACGCCCTGCTCGGCCTGCTCGATGACCGTGTCCTTGTAGATCTCCCAGGTCAGCTCCTCGGCCTTGCCGTCGACCTTCTCCAGGGCCTGGTAGAGCGGCACGGTGCCGATCGGCACGGGGGAGTTGCGAAGGACCCACTCGCGGGTGGTGTGGATGTTGCGGCCGGTGGAGAGGTCCATGACCGTGTCGGCGCCCCACTTGGTGGCCCAGGTCATCTTGTCCACCTCCTCCTCGATGGAGGACGTGACCGCGGAGTTCCCGATGTTGGCGTTGACCTTCACCAGGAACCGCTTGCCGATGATCATCGGCTCGATCTCGGGGTGGTTGACGTTGGCCGGGATCACCGCGCGGCCCGCGGCGACCTCTTCCCGTACGACCTCGGGGTCGAGGTTCTCGCGGATCCCGATGAACTCCATCTCGGGCGTGATCTCCCCGCGACGGGCGTACGCGAGCTGCGTCACCGCCTGTCCGCCACGGCCCCGGCGCGGCTGCCGGGGGCGGCCGGGGAAGACCGCGTCGAGGTTCTTCAGTCCCCCGCGCGGCGACGTGTGCTTCACGCCGTCGTCCTCGGGGCGGGGCGGGCGGCCCGCGTACTCCTCGGTGTCGCCGCGGGCGATGATCCAGTTCTCCCGCAGCGGCGCGAGGCCGCGGCGGACGTCGGTATCGGCTGTCGGATCGGTGTACGGCCCTGATGTGTCGTACAGGGTCACGGCCTTGCCGTTGGTGAGGTGCACCTGGCGGACCGGCACGCGCAGGTCGGGGCGCGAGCCCTCGACATACGCCTTGTGCCAGCCGATGGACTTCCCGGCCTCGTCGCCCTGGTTCTGCGTCGAGGCAGGCGTGCGTGCGTCCGATGTGGTCATGAGACCTACTCCCTACGCCGGCATTACCCGGTAACAGGTTCGGCGGTCGACGCAGCCGTATCCGTATTCGAAGAACTGGCGTTAGCCAGACATTTCGTACGGAGGTCAGCGCCCTCTCAGCCCGGTGCTCCGAGCTCCCGCGATTGCAAAGGTGCCCCCACGCTAGCGCCCCCACGGCCACGCTGAACAGAGGGCCCCTTCCGTTCTTGCGATGATCGGGCGGTGACCACCACGCATCAGCCACCTCAGCCGCCCTCCGAACCGCCCCACGGAAACGGGCACGGTGGTGGCGGAAACGGCGACTCCAACGGCGATTCCAACGGCTCGCACGGCCATTCCCACGGCCACTCGCACAGCCACGGCCCGGCCGAGCCGGTGTCGAAGCATCTGCGGAAGGTCATCGCCGCGGTGCTGATCCCCTTCGCCGCCGCGGTGCTCGTCGGCCTCGCCGTGCTCTGGCCGGGCGGCGCCCCTCCGCACGAGCGCAGCGGCGTCGGCTTCGACCGGCAGACCGAGTCGGGCCGCGTGGTCCAGCTCCAGCGGGTCGACTGCAAGGACGTCAACGCCTCCCAGGTCCCGCCCACCGGCGACCCCTCGACGCCCGAGGGCCAGGAGGCGCAGCGTTCGCAGACCGGCACCTGTGCGAAGGCGACGATCGAGGTGACCAGCGGCAAGGACGCGGGCCGCACCTTCGTCGAGGTCGTCCAGCCGGACGCGCCACGGCAGTTGAAGAAGGACCAGGACGTGGTCGTGGCGTACGCGCCCGGGGCGCCCAAGGAGCTGCAGTACTCGGTGACCGATGTGGACCGCAGCGTTCCGATGTGGATCCTCGCGGCGGTCTTCGCACTCGCCGTGGTCGTGGTCGGGCGGATGCGCGGCTTCATGGCGCTCGTCGCGCTCGCCGTGAGCTTCGCGCTGCTGACCCTGTTCATCCTGCCGGCGATCCTGCAGGGCTCGAATCCGCTGGTGGTCGCGGTGGTCGGGGCGAGCGCCATCATGCTGATCGCCCTGTACATGTGCCACGGACTGACCGCGAGAACCTCGGTGGCCGCCCTCGGCACGCTGATCTCGCTGCTCCTCATCGGGCTGCTCGGCTCGCTCTTCATCGGCTGGGCGCACCTGAGCGGCAACACCGACGACAACACCGGCCTGATCCACGGTCTCTACCCGGAGATCGACATGAGCGGTCTGCTGCTCGCCGGCGTCATCATCGGTTCCCTCGGCGTGCTCGACGACGTGACGGTGACGCAGACCTCGGCCGTCTGGGAGCTGCACCACGCCGACCCGACGATGACGGCCCGGCAGCTGTACCGCGCGGGCATCCGGATCGGCCGCGACCACATCGCCTCGGTGGTCAACACCCTGGTCCTCGCGTACGCGGGCGCAGCCCTGCCGTTGCTGCTGCTCTTCTCCATCGCGCAGAGCAGTGTGGGAACGGTGGCCAACAGCGAGCTGGTGGCCGAGGAGATCGTGCGCACCCTGATCGGCTCGATCGGCCTGGTCGCCTCGGTGCCGGTGACCACCGCGCTCGCGGCCCTGCTGGTCTCGGCCGACAAGCCCGGTATGGCGGAGGCGAGTTCGGCCGCCTCGGGGCGGGGTGCGGCACGCGGCGGGGGCCGCGGCCGACGCCGCAAGCGCTGAGCCGGGGAGCGAACCCCGTCGCTCGTACGGCGAGGCGAACCCGGCGCTCGTACGTACGGCGAAGTGAACCCGACGCGCGTACAGCGAAAAGAACCGGCCGCGCCGAAGCGTTTCAGCGCAGCCGGGGAGGGAGTCACGGACAGTGCTCAGCCGGTGCTGGGCTCCTCCGCCAGGATGCGGCCGAGGGCCTCGTCGAGGTTGGCCTCGAAGTCGGCGAGCGTCCGCTCCTGGCCGAGCGGGACCAGCTTGTCCGTACGGTCGAGGAAGGCGAGCAGCGGGGCGATGCCCGCGCGGAACAGCGCCTGGTCGCCGCCGACCTGAAGGCGGATCAAGGCGTCGGTGAGCGGCTCGGGACCCTCGGGCGCGATGTGCACGTCGCCGTCGCCGCACGGGCCGCCCACTCCGTCGACCAGGAGTTCACGGCTGAATGCCCAGGTCACCGGGGCGTCGCCGGGCAAATGGAAGGTCAGTCGCACGGCAAAGGGGTCTCGGGTCTCGTACCGCAGCTCCACCGGGATGCGGAACGAGAGCTCCTCGGACACGAGAAAGCTCATCATGACCTCTGCCTGGACGGACTCGCGCATCGCCTACCCCGTTGCTGTGCCGTTGAGTTGGGCCGGAATCATCTTCTCGACCCTGAGGGCATCTTGCTCAACGTACGTAATAGATCACAAGGAGTGAGTTTTCAGATACTGATAGAGAAGGCCAGCGTGGCAAGCTTCCGGCCAACGTCGCTCTGCAACTCACGGACCGCCGGAAGCAGTCGGCCGCGCTGGTGCAGCGGCAGCGAGATCGCCAGCGTCGCCGCCGTGGTGCCGACGGTGATCGGGACGGCGGCGCAGACCGTCCCCAGTGCGTACTCCTGCTGTTCGACGACGGGTTGCATCCGCCCCATCCGCTCCAGGCGCCGCAGCAGAGTCCCGCTGTCCCGGACGGTGTACGGCGTGATGGCCTGCGCGGGATAGCGGGAGAGGTGCTCGCGCCGGTCGTCCTCGTCGAGCTGGGAGAGCAGGCACTGGCCGATCGCGTGGGCGTGCGCGGTCTGCCGGAAGTCGGCCCACTCCTCGACCGCGGGGCTGCCCTGGTTGTCGGCGATGTCCACGACTTCGACCTCGCCGTCGCGGTACACCGCGAAGTACACCGGCACGCCGATGGCGTCCCGCCAGTGCGCCAGGACGTCGCCGATCTTGCTGCGACGATTCTGCTCCGCTCCGCTGCTGGTCAGTCGCTCGGCCGCGGGCCCGAAGACGAACACCCCCTGTTCCCGGCGGAGATAGCCCTCGTGCGTGAGGGTGCGGAGCAGGTGGTACGCGGTGGGCAGGGGCAGTCCGGCCTCTCTGGCCAGCTGCTTGGCGGGCGCTCCGTCGGCGTGCGCGGCAACGGCCTCCAGGAGGCGCATCGCCCGCTGCACGGAGCCGATGAGGGTAGGTGCGGGGGTGCTGACTGCCGTGGCCAAGGTCCAACTCCCGTGGCGCGTGGGGGGAGCCCCCGTGGGGGAAGCGGAGCTGCCCGGAGACGCACCCCGCATCACTGTCCCGGACTCTAACGCCGACTGCGCCTCAGCGACCCTCCTGGCCGAAAGATTCCCCCTGCCGAGCGAAAGTGCGCTACATGCTCGCCCCGGGGACCATTCGCGCTCGCCGGGCTACCAGTCGCTGCGCGAGGACGACGAGGACATGAACTTCCGTACGACATAGATGAGTCCGCCGACGAGCGCGGCGAAGATCAGCACCTTGAAGAGCAGCGCTATGACGAAGCCGAGCAGCGAGAAGATCAGCCCGCCGAACACGAACAGCGCGATGGCCGGCACCGCGACCCACTTCACCCACCAGGGCAGTCCCTCGAACATCTCCTGCACGGCCATCGCCTTCTCCTTCCGCTTCCCCGAGTTCCGTCTCCCCGAGCTGTGCCTTCGATGCTAGGCGGGCGATCCGGCGTTCGGGGGCCGCGCAGCCCTTGTCCTTCCCTGAGTGAACCCTGAGGGGGTCTCGGGGTTCGCCCCTGACTCCGGACCGGCGCTCAGCCCTCGGGCGGCGGCGCGGCGCTCTCGCTCAGCGGCGCTCAGCCCTCGGGCGGCGAGAAGACCACGAGGACGCGCAGGTCCTCGCTGATGTGGTGGAAGCGGTGAGGAACGCCGGCCGACACGTAGACGACGCTGCCCCGGCTGACGGTCGTGGTCTCCGTGCCGACGGTGATCGCGGCCCGGCCGCTGGCCACGAAGTAGACCTCGTCCTGGTTGTGCGGCTGCTGCGGGTCGCTCTCGCCGGCGTTCAGCGCGTACAGGCCGACGGACATGTTCCGCTCGCGCAGGAACTGCAGGTACGCCCCCTGGTTCTCGGCCCGCTCCACCTCGAGCTCGTCCAACCGGAATGCCTTCATCGCCTGCCCGCCCTCGCTGCCGTCGTACGCCTGTGTCCGGCGCCGATCACGTCTGCCACGATCAGACACATGAAGAATTTCGTAGTCAAGACGGTCGCCAACTCGGCGGCTCTGGCCGTGGCCATCTGGCTGCTGGCCGACATCACCCTCACCGGGAACAGCACTTCCAAGAAGGTGATCACGCTCGTCCTGGTCGCCCTGGTCTTCGGCGTGGTGAACTTCCTGGTCAAGCCCCTCGTGCAGCTCCTGACCCTGCCGCTGTTCATCCTCACGCTCGGCCTGATCACCCTGGTGGTGAACGCGCTCATGCTGCTGCTCACCTCGTGGCTGGCCGAGCAGCTCTCCCTGAGCTTCCACGTCGAGGGCTTCTGGACGGCCGTACTCGGCGGCTTGATCATCAGTGTCGTCTCCTGGGCGATGGACGTGATCCTGCCCGACGGCAAGGACTGACGGACGACGATGAACGACCCCTTCCGCGTCTGTTTCGTCTGCACCGGCAACATCTGCCGGTCCCCCATGGCCGAGTCCGTCTTCCGCGCGCGCATCGACGAGGCCGGGCTCGACCGCCTCGTCGAGGTGGACAGCGCCGGCACCGGCGGCTGGCACGTGGGCGACGGGGCGGACCCACGCACAGTGTCCGTCCTCCTCGCCAACGGGTACGAAAGCACCCATTCCGCACGGCAGTTCAGCGCCGACTGGTTCGCCCGGCTCGACCTGGTGATCGCCCTCGACGCCGGGCACCTGCGCGATCTGCGCCGCCTCGCCCCCACTCCGGCCGACGCCGCCAAGGTGCGGCTGCTGCGCTCGTACGATCCCACCGCCGTGGATCTCGACGTTCCGGATCCTTATTACGGCGGTACGGACGGTTTTGAAGAGTGCCTCGAACTGGTCGAGGCCGCGTCCCCCGGGCTGCTCGCCGCGGTCCAGGAGGCGCTGACGGAGAGAGGTGCGGCATGACGGAACGCGGAATTCAGGGCTCGGCGGGCGACGGCACGCGCGCGGTGCGGGCCGGGCTCCCGGAGCCGGTGAAGCACGAACCGACGCTGCCGGGGCCGGTGTTCGCCGCGCATTTCCACCTGTCCGGCGAGCCGACCGGGCCCTATACGTACGGCCGTGACGAGAACCCGACCTGGACGCTCCTGGAGCGCGCCATCGGCGAACTCGAAGCGCCCGACGCCGAGGTCGAGACGCTGGCCTTCGCCTCCGGCATGGCCGCGATCTCCGCCGTGCTGTTCTCGCAGCTGCGCGCCGGCGACGTGGTGGTCATGCCCGACGACGGCTACCAGGCCCTGCCGCTCGTGCACGAACAGCTGCGGGCGTACGGCGTCGAGGTGCGCACCGCGCCCACCGGGGGCGACGCCCAGCTCGACGTCCTGGAGGGCGCGAAGCTGCTGTGGATCGAGACGCCCTCCAACCCGGGCCTCGACGTCTGCGACATCCGCCGCCTGGTGGCCGCCGCACATGAGCAGGGCGCCAAGGTGGCCGTCGACAACACCCTGGCGACGCCCCTCGGTCAGCGCCCGCTGGAGCTCGGCGCGGACTTCTCAGTGGCCAGCGGCACCAAGGGCCTCACCGGCCACGGCGATGTCCTGCTCGGGTACGTCACCGGCCGGGACGCCGAGGCGATGGCGGGCGTACGCCGCTGGCGGAAGATCGTCGGCGCGATCCCGGGCCCGATGGAGGCGTGGCTCGCCCACCGTTCCCTGGCCACGCTGCAGCTGCGCATCGATCGGCAGGTGGAGAACGCCCTGGCCGTCGCGGAGGCGCTGCGCACACGCGACGACGTGAGCGGCCTTCGCTACCCGGGGCTGTCCGAGGACCCCTCGCACAAGCTGGCCGCCCAGCAGATGCGGCGCTTCGGCAGCGTCGTCTCCTTCACGCTGGCCTCGCGCGAGCGCGCCGAGCGCTTCCTGGCCGCGCTCCATCTCGTCGAGGACGCCACGAGCTTCGGAGGCGTACGGTCCACCGCCGAGCGGCGGGCGCGCTGGGGCGGCGACGCCGTTCCGGAGGGCTTCATCCGCTTCTCCGCCGGCGCCGAGGACACCCAGGATCTGGTGGCCGACGTGCTGCGGGCGCTCGACGAGACCGCGGGCTGAAACGTGTGATAGACGGTCCGAGCCTCCCCCCTCGTGGCTCGGACCGTCGCGGTCCCGCATACGGAAATCACCGCTTCCGGATGCGCTTCCGGATGCGCTTCCGGGTGCTTCCAGATGCGAAGAACCGCTCGTACAAGGCTAGTTGACTCTCTGTCAGTGTCCAATCACGGTAGCGACAGAGACCTATCGACTTATTTATAGTTGGGTGCCTGCGGGGGCTTGAGGGGAGTGGGCATCGCATGGACCTGGCCTTGCTGCGCACGTTCGTCACTGTGCACCGGGCCGGCTCCTTCACCCGCGCCGCCGCTCTCCTGGGCCTCTCCCAGCCGGCCGTCACCTCCCAGATACGCACCCTGGAACGGCAGTTGGGCCGCCCCCTCTTCCTCCGCCAGGCACGCGGCGTGACGCCCACGACGGTCGGCGACGAGCTCGCGCACAAGGCCGCCCCACATCTGGACGCCCTGGTGGAGATCGCGGAGGGCGTCCCCGACGAGGAGTCGTCGACCCGCACCCTGCACCTCGCGGGCCCACCGGAGTTCACCGCGGAACGCGCCCTGCCCGCGCTCACCGCTCTCACCGGTGAGGACGGCCGGAGCTATGCGCTGCGCGCCTCGTTCGGCACGGCCGAGGAAGTGCTCGAAGGGCTCGCCGCCGGCCATCACGACCTGGCCATCTCGACCGCCCGCCCCCGTGGCGCACTCCTGACCGCGACCGCGCTCTGCGACGAGGAGCATGTCCTGGTCGCCTCCCCCGAGCTGGCCAAGCGATTCGACCCGGCGGGGCTGGGATCCGCTGAGCTCGACCCGGCGGGGCTCGACCCGGCGGGGCTCGGTCCCTGGGGCGGCGTGCCTCGGCTCGGGGCGCTGCCGGTGGTGGAGGTGCATGAATCGCTGCCGCTCGTCACGCGCTACTGGTCGGCCGTCCTCGACTCCCGGCCCGCCGCCTCCGGCACGGTGATCGCGCCGGACCTGCGGGCCGCCCTCGCCTGTGTCACGGCCGGCGCGGGCCTCTCCGTACTGCCGCGCTATCTCTGCGTGGAGGCCTTGGAGCGGGGGGACGTGGTGGCGCTGCTCGACCCCGCGGTGCCTCCGCTGCGCACGTACTTCCTGGTGGTGCGTACGGGGACGCTCGCGCTGCCGCATATCGCGCGGGCGCATGACTGGCTGCTGCGCGCGGCGGCGGACTGGAGCTGACGGGCGGCAGGCGATGTTTCACGTGGAACGTCGTTTCCTGAGGAACCCGCTCCGGGTGTGTTTCACGTGGAACATGACGGGCCACATTTCTTCCATGACCGTCCGACCCGTGGTCAAACGCACCGCCCGAGCCGTCCTCCTCGACGGCAACGATCTGATCCTCATCAAGCGCACCAAGCCGGGAGTGGATCCGTACTGGATCACGCCCGGCGGGGGAGTCGAGGCCGAGGACACCACTGTGGTCGACGCCCTGCACCGTGAGGTGCACGAGGAGCTCGGTGCGAAGATCACCGATGTGGTGCCCTGCTTCGTCGACACCGTGGAGCACATCGGCGCGGACGGCGGCGCCACCGGCGTGAAGGTGCAGCACTTCTTCGTCTGCCGTCTGGAGTCCATGGACACCTCGCAGCGGCACGGCCCGGAGATCGAGGAGCCCGCGGGCGAGTACGAGATCGTGCGGATCCCCTTCACCCGCGTCGGCATCGCCTCGGTCCACCTGGTGCCGCTCTCGCTGCGCCACTACCTCGACGGCAACATCGAGGGCGTACGCGCCATGCACGCACCGGACCTCGGATAGCCGGACCTCGGACAGCCGGACTTCCTACAGCCGGGCCGCTTCCAGTGCCGCTACGCGCCGGCTGCGACCAGTTCTTCCAGGGAGTCGTGGCGGATCCGGTTCACCGGGATGCCCGCGTCCCGCAGGACGTGCACGCCGTTGCGGATCAGTCCGGGCGGGCCGGAGAGGTACGCGTCGTACTCGTTCCACGGGCCGAACTCCCGTACCGCGTCCGGGAGCTGGCCGAGTCGGCTCTGCTGGTCGAAGCGGTCGATCACCGGGCGCACCGAGAGCCACGGGTGGGTCTGCTGGAGCTGCAGCATGGTGTCGATGTCGTACAGATCGTGGTCGCTGCGGGCGCCGTAGAAGACCTCGACCGGGCGGCGGTCGCCGTGCTCGGCGACGTCCTCGACGAGTGCCTTGATCGGGGCGATCCCGGTGCCGCCGCCCACACAGAGCAGCCCGTTGTGCTTCCCGTGGTCGACGGTCATGCTGCCGGCGGGCGGGCCGAGGCGGAGGGTGTCGCCGGGGCGGGCGCGGTGCACCAGGGCGCCGGAGACCCAGCCCGCCGGGACGGCCTTGACGTGGAAGCTCAGCAGCCCGTCGGCGCGGGGCGCGGAGGCGAACGAGTAGTGCCGCCACACCCGCGGCCACCACGGGGTCTCCAGGCTGGCGTACTGCCCGGCACGGAAGGGGTAGGGCTGGTCGGGCCGTACGGTGATCACCGCGATGTCGGGGGTCCGGCGCTCGTGCGAGACGACCTCGCCGAACCACCAGGCGGGCGCGCGCTGCTCGTCCTCCGCGGCCGCGTCGATCATGATCTGCGAGATCGTCGTGTACGTCCGCACCCAGGCGGCCTCGGTCGCCTCGTCCCAGGTGCTGCTCGCATACCGGCTGAGTGAGCCGATGAGCGCCTCGCCGACGGCCGGGTAGTGCTCGGGCTCGGTGCCGTACTTGCGGTGGCCGCGCCCGAGGTTCTTCAGGTACGAGACCAGGGCCTCGGTGTTGTCGAGGTTCTCGGCGGCGGTGAGCAGCGCCTTCAGGAGCCGGTCGCGCTGGGTGTCCATCGAGGCCGGGAAGAGCATCCGCAGGTCGGGGTGGCGCAGGAAGAGCAGCGCGTAGAAGTACGAGGTGACCTTGTCGGCGACGGGGCCCACCTCGGCCATCGTGCGCTGGATGAGCACCGCGTCCGGGGAGGGCTCGGAGACCGCCGCGGTCGGGGCGGCAGGGGCGGTCGGGGCGGCAGCGGTCGGGGCGGCGGGGGCTGTCGCGCCGGTCGGAGCGGCGGGGACGGAAGAGGCCGCGGGTGCGGTGCGCGGGCCGGGCTCGGCGGCACTCGCCGTACGGGACGCGGCGGGCGGCTGGGCGAGTGCGGTGCCCGCGGGCCTGGAGAAGAAGGACGAGGCGGGGGCGGGACCGGAGACGGTCTCGGGCTCGGCCGTCCCAGCGGAAGACAGGGCGGACGGCGCGGACGGCGCGGACGCGGAGGGCGAAGCGGACGCGACAGCGTTGGCGGGCGTCCTCGACGGCGTGCTCAACGCATCGGCGGGCCGCCGCGCCTCGGGTATCCGGTGCTCACGTGCGCTGCCGTCGCGCCACGGGCCCTCGTAGCCGGAGCCGGGCGGCGTGGGCTGCTCCTGCGACTGCGCGGACTGCTCCCGCGCGGGCTCGGGCCTGAACTGCTCGGGCGTGGGCTGCTCGGGCGTGGGCTGCTCCGCCGGTGCGGCCGGGTTCGTCGTCCTCTTGCGCGGGGTGAACCAGCCGCCCCCGTCATCGCCAGAACTGCCGTTGTCGGCCGACTTGGTGGTCGGAGCGTCCATTCTTTGCCTCGCCTCGAACATCTTTCGGTTGGTCTGTGCACTTTCCGTAGGGAAAGCACCTGTCTTTCCCCGCTCTGCACCCGAAGGAAATTGGGCCCACATTGAACCTTGCCCTACCGCCTATTACGGACCAGTAGGTCGAAATGTGATATTGCCCGCAAGCCGTCAACGCGGCCTGCAACCCCGTGTCTTCACACCGGACAAGTAGCGAGAAGTCCGGTAACCGATCCCCCTCCAGCCTTGCGGCTTCGCTGCTCTCGCGCGGGCTCGGGCGCCCGCTGCTCAACCGGACTCGACCATACCGGCAGCGGCAGCGCACACAAGCCCCTCACCCCTCGTTCGGTTTTCCCCCAGGGCACGTGCGCGGCGCAATTCCTCAATTGCGCCTCGCCGCACCCCTTTTCGTCTCGGCCCCGCGGAGCACGCGCTACGCCCCCGCGAGTACCTGCACTTACTCCCCTTGTCGGACGCGCGTACCCGCCTCCCGGCGAGACGGTGTTTCACGTGAAACTTGACCGCCCCGCACGACGGGCCACCCTCGCTGTCCATGTGGTCGCCGCCGCCGGCTGGCTCGGGCTGACGCTCGGCCTGCTCGCCCTCGCGGTCACGGCGATCACCACCGACTCCCCGGCGATGACCGAGGCCACCGTCCGCTCCATGAAGCTCTTCGCGGACTGGCTGGTCATCCCGCTGGCGCTGCTCACCCTGCTGAGCGGCCTCGTTCTGTCCCTGGGCACGCCCTGGGGACTCGCACGGCACCGCTGGGTCTATACGAAGTTCTGGCTGACCCTCGCCACCACCGTCGCGTCGGTCTTCGCACTGCGCCCAGGCGTCAGCGACGCCGCGGAGACGGTCGCCTCGGGTTCCACGGTGGTCGACCCCTCGGATCTGGTGGCCGGCCCCCTCGTCTCCCTGTCCGCGTACCTCTTCATGACGGTGCTCTCCGTACTGAAGCCCTGGGGGCTGACGAAGCGTGGCCGAAAGCACCGGGCCGCATCGCGTAATGCGGTGGACGCCAAGGGCGTACGTCAGACAGCCTGATCCGGGTGTCGACACCTTCGCTCTCCACGCTGCCCGTCCGACGACTCACCCCGCGCGATCTGACCGCCTGTGCGGACCTCTCCGAGAACCGCGGCTGGCCCCGCGAGGAACACAAGTGGGGCCTGCTGCTCTCCGCCGGCACCGGCCATGGCATCGACGACCCGGAGGGCGGCCTGGTCAGCGCCTGCGTCGTCACCTCGTACGGGCCTTATGAGCGCCCGGAGTTGGCGGCCATCGGCATGGTGCTCGTCTCCGAACGCCACGCCCGCCAGGGCATCGGCCGCCGCCTGATGCAGCACGTCCTCGACACCGTCGGCTCGACTCCGCTGACGCTGCACGCGACGGAGTACGGGCGGCCGCTGTACGAAGGGCTCGGTTTCAGGACGACCGGCCGCGCCGAGATGCTGCGCGGCCGCTTCCGTCTCTCCGGCCCGGCCCCCGCCGTACGCACCCGGCCCGCGACGGCCGAGGACCTGCAGGCGATCCTCCGCCTGGACGGCGAGGTCTTCGGCACCGACCGGACCGGCATGCTCACCCGCCTCCCCGCCTTCGCCGACCAGTTGCGGGTCGCCGAGGACGACGGCGAGCTCATCGGCTACGCGGCGGCCTGGCCGAACATGGGCACCCAGGTCGTCGGCCCGCTGATCGCCCGGGATACGGAGACCGCCAAGGCCCTCGTCGCCGATCTGGCCCAGAACACCGACCGCCCGCTGCGCACCGACATCGACGTACGGCACGAGGAGCTGGTGGCATGGCTGAAGCTCCAGGGCCTGGAGTCCTGGAGCTTCAACTCGGTGATGACGTACGGGATTTCGGAGCTGCCCGGCGACTGGACGCGACGCTACGCCCCGCTGACGGTCGCCGCCGGCTGAGCCTAGGGCCTGTCGTTTGGATCAGGCCGGATCTGGTCGACGGTGAGGGGCGGTCGCGACCCCGGCAAGATCCAAACGACAGGCCCTAGTCCCGCTCAGTGCCTCAGCCGGTGCTGCGGGCGAGTGCCTCCTGCCCGGCCGGCGCTCCGGAGGCGACGACCCGGGTGGCGCCGGAGCCGCGGCGCTCCAGTGCGGCGGAGAGCACGGCGAGCACGAGGGCGGAGGCGGCGAGCACGGCGCCCACCCAGTTCGGCGCGGTGAAGCCGAAGCCGGCGGCGATGACCAGTCCGCCGAGCCAGGCCGCCAAGGCGTTGCCGAGGTTGAACGCGCCGATGTTGACCGCCGAGGCGAGGGTGGGCGCCCCGGCCGCCTGGTCGAGCACGCGCTTCTGCAGCGGCGGCACGGTGGCGAAGCCCAGGGCGCCGATCAGCACGATCGTCACGGCTGAGGCGATCTTGTCGTGCGCGGTGAGCGTGAACAGGGCGAGGACGAGGGCGAGCGCGCCGAGCGAGACGTACAGCATCGGCATCAGGGCGCGGTCGGCGAACCTGCCGCCGATGAGGTTGCCGCCGACCATCCCGAGGCCGAAGAGGACGAGCAGCCAGGTGACGGAGGTGCCTGCGAAGCCTGCGACCTCGGTCATCATCGGCGTGATGTAGGTGATCGCGGCGAAGACGCCGCCGAAGCCGAGCACCGTCATCGCCATGGCGAGCAGCACCTGCACATTGCGGAAGGCGGCCAGCTCATGGCGCAGGCGCACGCCCTCCGGCTTGGGCATGTCCGGGACCAGCCTGGCCACACCGAGCAGCCCGATCACGCCGAGCAGGGCCACGATGCCGAAGGTGACGCGCCAGCCCACGCTCTGCCCGATGAATGTGCCGAGCGGGACACCCACCACGTTGGCGACGGTGAGGCCGGTGAACATCATCGCGATGGCGCCGGCCTTCTTCTCGGGCGCGACCAGATCCGCGGCGACGACCGAGCCGATGCCGAAGAACGCACCGTGGGCGAGCGAGGCGACCACCCGGCCGGCCAGCATCAGGCCGAAGACGGGGGCGAGGGCGGAGAGGACGTTCCCGACGATGAAGAGGCCCATCAGGAGCATCAGCATCCGCTTGCGCGAGACCTTGGTGCCGAGGGCGGTCATCAAGGGAGCGCCCAGGACGACGCCGAGCGCGTATCCGGTCACCAGGTAACCGGCGAGGGGGATCGAGACATCGAAGTCGGCGGCCACCTCGGGGAGAAGCCCCATGATCACGAATTCGGTGGTGCCGATTCCGAAGGCCCCGATCGCCAGGGCGAGGAGTGCGAGCGGCATGAGGGGTTTCGCCTTCCCAGAGGGGTGACTGCGCCTTACGAGCGTCCACAATAATTGCAGACGCTCTTTAATTGCAAACGCAGGCTATTTCATGCTTGGTCTATCCTGGGCGTCAGCCGCACCGGGAAACGGCCCACCAGGGCCTCACGGCAGGGAGGCAGGAGCCCCATGACAGCGACGGACCCCGCACTGACCGCTCTCGCGCAGGGCTGGTGCGCCCTCTCTTCCCTGCACGGCAAGATCGAGGCGCATATCGAGCGCGCCCTCCAGGCGAAGCACGAGCTGAGCGTCCGCGAGTACTCGCTCCTGGACGTCCTCAGCCGCCAGCACGACGGGCCGGGCGGCCATCTGCAGATGAAGCAGGTCGCGGACGCGGTCGTGCTCAGCCAGAGCGCCACCACCCGCCTGGTCACCCGGCTCGAGGACCGCGGACTGCTCTCCCGCTACCTCTGCCCGACCGACCGCCGCGGCATCTACACCGACGTCAGCGAGGCCGGGGCGCAGCTGCTCGCCGAGGCCCGGCCGACCAACGACACCGCCCTGCGCGAGGCCCTCGACGCGGCGGCCCAGAACGCCGAGCTCGCCCCGCTGGTCAAGGCCGTCGAGTCGCTCAACGCCCCGGCGCCGGCCTGAGCTCCTCGGCTCCGCCTCCGCCGTAATCCGCCGCACTTCCCCCAGGGGGCGCCGCCGCCCGCCCCGTAGGCTCCGCCCCATGGGAGATTTCGCGATCCGACCCGCCACTGCCGACGACCTTCCGGACATCGTGGCCATGCTCGCCGACGACCCCCTGGGCGCCCAGCGCGAGTCCCCCGACGACCTCACTCCGTACGAGGCGGCCTTCACGCGCCTGGCCGGTGATCCGCAGCAGCACCTGGTGGTGGCTGTGCGCGAGGACCGGGTCGTCGGCACGCTCCAGCTCACGGTCGTTCCCGGCCTTTCCCGTCGCGGCGCCACCCGCTCGATCATCGAGGGCGTACGCATCCACTCCGACGAGCGCGGCAGCGGTATCGGCACCCGCCTGATCGAGTGGGCCGTCGACGAATCCCGCCGCCAGGACTGCCAGTTGGTCCAGCTGACCTCCGACGCCACCCGCATCGAGGCGCACCGCTTCTACGAGCGCCTGGGCTTCGAGGCATCGCATCTGGGGTTCAAGCTGCGGCTGGGGTGAGGTCTGAGTGGGAACGTCGGCGGTCGTGTTTCACGTGAAACATGACCGCCGACGCCCTCCGCCGTTTCAGCCGCCGCCTCCGAAATCGCTTCAGCCGAGGCCGAACCACCCCTGCGGGTCCACCCCGCCCGGCACCGGCGCCCCCGCCTCGTACGGCTCGCGGGTGAAGACGAACGAGCCGAGGTCGAGGTGGCTCACCGAGCCGTCCTCCCGCCGCACCGCGCGCAGCGTCTCCCCCGCGTAGTAGCCGTTCAGGCCGGTCCACGTCCCGTCGGCCTCGGCGCGGAACGAGGCCGAGCGGCCGGCCGCCGCGAGCGGGCCGAGGTCGAGCCCGTCGTCCCCGCGCAGCCGAAGCCCGAAGGCATGCGTCCCCCAGTACCAGGCGCCCGCCAACTCCAGTACGCCCTGGTCGACTTCGGAGGCCGGCCGCCAGGTCTCCGGGATGCGCGGCTCCGCCTCCACGACGGTCTGGACGAGCTCAGCCGCCAGCGAACCGAGCAGCGGGCCCGAGGTGCAGTTGGCCAGAGCGACGGCCCCGACCTCCTCCTCCTCGCTGAACAGCAGCCCGGCCAGGAACCCCGGCAACGACCCCATGTGCCCGGCCAGCGTCCGCTGCTCCACGTTGAGCAGCTGCATCCCGAGGCCGTATCCCATGTACCGGTCCCCCGACTCGGGTGGCGCGGCCGGCGTCCGCATCTCCCGTACGGACTCCGCGCTCAGCACTCGCTCGTCGCCGCGCGCCAGGAAGGCCGCGAAGCGCGCCAGGTCCCCGGTGGTCGACCAGAGTTGGCCGGCGGGTGCCATCAAACCGAGGTCCTCCACCGGTTCGGCGAGGAGCACGTCCGCCCACGGGTGCACGGCAAGACCCTGCGCGTACGGGGCCTTCGGCTGCGCGCTCGTACGGTGCAGCCCGAGCGGTTCCAGGACCTCGGCCCGCAGCACCTCCTCCCAGGGCGCACCGCGCAGCTCCGCCACGAGCGAGCCGAGCAGGGTGTAGCCGGGGTTGGAGTAGTGGTGGCGCTGCCCCACCGGGTGCCGGAACGGCTGCTCGCCGAGCACGTCCGCGAGCTCGGGGCGTACGGTGCCGGGCGTCCGCTCCCACCAGGGCGAGGGTGACTCTGCGGCCAACCCGCCGGTGTGGGCGAGGAGTTGGGCAACGGTCACGTCACCGGCGGCCGCGCCTACGCCAGTGCCCGCGCCCGCTTCCAGGTCGGGGCACGGCAGATGCTTGCCCAGCGGGTCGTTGAGGTCGAGCAGCCCCTCGTCGCGCAGCCGCATCACCAGGACGGCGGTGAAGGTCTTGGTGATCGACCCGATGCGGTACTGGGTGTCCGCGTCCGGGAGCCGACCCGCCACCGAACCCCGCGCTCCGTGCCAGACGACCTGCCCGTCCCGTACGACGGCTGCGACGAGCGACGGCGCCCGGCCCTCGGCCTGCGCCTTGGCGGTCCGGTGCAGCAGGGCGCGGCGCGTGGCGGGGAGCAGCTCGTCGTAAGCGTGGTCTTCGAGTGTCATGCCCTCAGTTCACCGGCAGGTCCGGGCCTCAGTCGAGCGGATTACGGCACCGTCCCGCCGTACGGGTCGTCAGGCGTACGGGTCGTGTGCCCGGCTGTCCCCAGGGCGCGTCAGGAGCGCGGCTCGTCCCCCGGCTCGTCCCCCGGCTCGGGCAGCAGCGGAAAGAGGCGGCTGATGAGCGCGACGGGGCGGGCGCCGTCCGGCCGGGCCAGCGGGCGCTGCTCCCGGTCCCGGTAGGGCGCGAGGGCCTGTCGGACGGCCTCGGCGACGCGGCTCATCTCGTCCGGTGTCAGATAGGCGACCGCGCTGAAGGCCTCGTCGTGGCGCCACTCGTCCGGCACCTCGTCCCTGCGGCTCAGCCACCGCTGCCAGCTCTCGTCCTCCAACCCCCGGGCCAGATCGCCGAATTGGGCGTCAGCGGTCGGGAAGCCGCTTGAGGATGTGGCCGGGGAGCCGGTCGGAGAACCGGTCGGGGATTCGCTGCGGCTCCGCAGCCGCCAGGGTCGGGCGCGCCCGCCGCTGTGGGGCGCTTCCTCGATCCGGCCGTGCCGGGCCAGCTGCCGCAGGTGGAACGAGCAGAGCCCCGAGCTGTAGCCGAGCCGAGCCGCGGCCTCGGTCGCGGTGACGACGCCGACGTCGGCGAGCAGTTCGAGCAGCGCCGTCCGCACATCGTGCTCGGGCAGCCCTTCGCCGCTCGTGCGGCCCTGGCCCCGGCCTCGCCCGTAGGAGGTGTTGATGTCGTCCTCGGTCACTTCGCCACCTTCAAAAACCCTGGCTCGTATGCTTTGCAAAGTCTGCTAGTTTGCAAAGCAGTTGGCAAGGACAGAAGGGGAGTCCGTCATGTCCGTTCCGCAGGAGCAGTCGTCCCGTCCCGTCGACCGACGCCCTCGCGTGCAGGGCCGGCCCGTCGACGCCCACCCAGCCCGTCCCCGGAAGCGGCGCGGGGCTCGGTGCGCCGGATCACGGAGGTCGGCGAGGACGTGCTGGCCCGACCGTGCCGGGACGTCACCGAGTTCGGCTCCCTGGAGCTCGCGACCCTGATCGACGACATGTTCCTGACGATGTACGTGGCCGACGGCGCCGGCCTCGCCGCCAACCAAGTCGGCGTCGACCTGCGGCTGTTCGTCTACGACTGCTGGGACGACCAGGGCATCCGGCACGTCGGCCACATCCTCAACCCGGTCCTCGAACTGCCCGAGCCGGGCGAGCGCCGACTCGTCGACGACATGGAGGGCTGCCTGTCCGTGCCCGGCGCCGGCCTGCCCGTCCCCCGCACGGACCACGCCGTCGTACGCGGCCTCGACCAGGACGGCGACCCGCTCACCGTCGAGGGCACCGGCTACTTCGCCCGCTGCCTGCAGCACGAGACGGACCACCTCCTCGGCCGCACCTACGTGGACCGCCTCTCCAAGCGCGACCGCAAGGAAGCCCTGCGCCAGATGGAAGAGCGGCGCGAGGCGGTCTTCGCCCAACGCGCCTCCAGAGAAGCCGAGTTGGGCCCCCGATGACCGACCGATGAGCCACCTTTCGCCGGGCGGCTCCGGCATGATGCTCGTCCATGAGTGCAGGATCGGATTGGTTCACGCAGGCGGGCCACGGCGTGCGCTTCGAGTGGGGGCCTGCCGGTGCGGGGCTGCTCGCGCAGGACGCTGCCTGTCTTGTCGTCGTCGATGTGCTGTCGTTCACCACAGCTGTGACCGTTGCGGTGGAGGCGGGCACCAAGGTCTTCCCCTACCGCTGGCGCGACGCGACCGCCCAGGAGTTCGCCGACGAGGTCGGGGCCCGGCTGGCCGTGGGGCGGCGGATGGCCGACGAGACATCGCCCTGGTCGCTGTCACCCGCCGCGCTGCGCCGCGCGCCCTTCGCCTCACGCCTTGTGCTCCCCTCGCCCAACGGCTCCAGCATCGCCGCCGCGGCAGGCGAATCTACGGTGGTGGCCGGGGCCTTGAGGAACGCGAGCGCCGTCGGCCGTTGGCTGGCGGGCAGCGGGTTCGGCACGGCCGAGCGGCCCGTACTGGTGGTCGCCTCGGGTGAGCGTTGGCCGGACGGCAGCCTCAGGCCCGCGCTCGAAGACCTCCTCGGCGCCGGCGCCGTGATCGCCGCACTGCACCGGTCCGGCCGGGACCTGCTCTCCCCGGAGGCGGCCATGGCCTCCGCCGCGTACGAGAGCGTGCCGGACATCGCAGCCACCCTGGCCGCCTGCGCCTCGGGGCGGGAGCTCATCGCGGGCGGCTACGCGGACGACGTCGCCGTCGCAGCGGAGTCGGACGCCTGCGAGGTCGTCCCCGTACTGATCGACGGAGCGTTCGCAGCCGCCCGCTGGATGCCCCGAGCCGGACCTCTCAGGTCTGCGCCATGTCCACGAAGCGCGAGTAGTGGCCCTGGAAGGCGACCGTGATCGTGGCCGTCGGGCCGTTACGGTGCTTGCCGACGATGATGTCCGCCTCGCCCGCGCGGGGCGACTCCTTCTCGTACGCATCCTCGCGGTGCAGCAGGATGACCATGTCCGCGTCCTGCTCGATGGAGCCGGATTCACGCAGGTCGGAGACCATCGGCTTCTTGTCCGTGCGCTGCTCGGGGCCACGGTTCAGCTGCGAGAGCGCGATCACCGGAAGCTCCAGCTCCTTGGCGAGGAGCTTGAGGTTTCGCGACATGTCCGAGACCTCCTGCTGGCGGCTCTCGGCGCGCTTGGAGCCGCCGGACTGCATCAGCTGGAGGTAGTCGATGACGACGAGCTTCAGGTCGTTCCGCTGCTTCAGGCGGCGGCACTTGGCGCGGATCTCCATCATCGACAGGTTCGGGGAGTCGTCGATGTAGAGCGGGGCGGCCGAGACGTCCGGCATCCGGCGGGCGAGCCGGGTCCAGTCCTCGTCGGTCATCGTGCCCGAGCGCATGTGGTGCAGGGCGACGCGCGCCTCGGCGGAGAGCAGACGCATCGCGATCTCGTTGCGCCCCATTTCGAGCGAGAAGATCACGCTCGGCATGTTGTGCTTGATGGAGCAGGCCCGCGCGAAGTCCAGCGCCAGCGTGGACTTACCCATGGCGGGACGGGCGGCGATGATGATCATCTGGCCCGGGTGCAGGCCGTTGGTGAGCTGGTCGAGGTCGGTGAAGCCGGTCGGCACACCGGTCATCTCCCCGGAGCGCGAGCCGATCGCCTCGATCTCGTCGAGCGCGCCCTCCATGATGTCGCCGAGCGGCAGATAGTCCTCGGTGGTGCGCTGCTCGGTGACTTGATAGATCTCGGCCTGGGCGCTGTTGACGATGTCGTCGACGTCGCCGTCCGCCGCGTATCCCATCTGCGTGATGCGCGTGCCGGCCTCGACGAGGCGGCGGAGCACGGCGCGCTCGTGGACGATCTCCGCGTAGTACTCGGCGTTGGCGGCCGTGGGGACCGTCTGCACCAGCGTGTGCAGATAGGAGGCGCCGCCGACCTTGGTGATCTCGCCGCGCTTGGTGAGCTCGGCCGCCACGGTGATCGGGTCGGCGGGCTCGCCCTTCGCGTACAGATCGAGGATCGACTGGTAGATCGTCTCGTGCGCCGGGCGGTAGAAGTCGTGGCCCTTGAGGACTTCGACGACATCGGCGATGGCGTCCTTGGAGAGCAGCATGCCGCCGAGGACGGACTGCTCGGCGTCCAGGTCCTGCGGGGGGACGCGCTCGAAGGCCGAGGCGCCGTCCCACGGGCCGTCCCCGCCCCTGTCGTGCTGGTCGTCCCGGCCGCGGCCACGGCCGCCGTCCCTGCGCTGGCGGGTTACGGGCAGTCGGTCACCCGGACCGCTGTCGGCCCAGGGGCCTTCCAAAGGCTCGGACACACTCACCGGGCACCTCCTCCCGTCCGCCGAGCGGACCTCGCCGTGCCCGCTCTTTTCTACGGCACGGCACTGACAAACCAGAGACCCAACTCCGCTTCTGTCGCGTTGGTTATGCGGGGGTTTCCGGGAGCGGAAAACGGGGCGGGCGCCGGACCACGGTAGGGCCGCGGGCACCGTCAGCCAATCTGGTTATCCACAGGGCCTGTGGATGACGGACCCGATGCTGTGGAGAACTCGCCGAATCCTGTGCACGGTCCGGTGGACAGCGCTGTGAACAAGCCCTCAGGCCTCCTGACGAACATCCCCTGACCTGGCCTTTTACTACCCCCCGGCTGTGCATAGAAAAAAGTTCTGAAACCGGAGCAAGATCAGGGCGGGCAGCGCCCCGCAACGACCCGAGGAGACGGCAACGTAAGGGTCAGAATCACATTGCGTCCATTACCTGTGGAAGATTACATTGGAGCCCATGACACAGGCTCCCGCCAACCCCGAGGCCGACCCCAAGGCCGTCCGCAGACGGCACGACCGCGAGATCATCTCGCTCGCCGTGCCGGCCTTCGGAGCACTGGTCGCCGAGCCCCTCTTCGTCATGGCCGACACCGCCATCGTCGGCCACCTCGGCACGGCCCAGCTGGCCGGCCTCGGCGTCGCCTCCGCCCTCCTCATGACGGGCGTCAGCATCTTCGTCTTCCTCGCGTACGCGACGACCGCCGCCGTCGCCCGCCGGGTCGGCGCCGGCGACATGCAGTCCGCGATCCGCCAGGGCATGGACGGCATCTGGCTCGCGCTGCTCATCGGCATCGCGGTCGTCGCCGTCATCGTGCCGACGGCGCCTGCGGTGATCGACCTCTTCGGCGCCTCCGCCACCGCGGCCCCGCACGCGATCACCTATCTGCGGATCTCCGCCATCGGCATCCCCGCGATGCTCGTCGTCCTCGCCGCCACCGGAGTCCTGCGCGGACTCCAGGACACGAAGACCCCGCTCTACGTCGCGATCGCGGGCTTCGTCGCCAACGCCCTGCTCAACGTCGGGCTCGTCTACGGCGCCGGGCTCGGCATCGCAGGATCCGCCTGGGGCACGGCCATCGCCCAGATCGGCATGGCGGTCGCGTACCTCGTCGTCGTGGTCCGGGGCGCCCGGCGCCATCACGCCTCGCTGCGCCCGGACACCGCCGGCATCCGCGCCTGTGCACAGGCCGGGATCCCGCTCCTCGTCCGTACGCTCTCGCTGCGGGCGATCATGATCATCGCCACCGCGGTCGCCGCCCGCCTCGGGGACGCGGACATCGCCGCCCACCAGATCATCCTGACCCTGTGGAGCCTCTTGGCCTTCGCCCTCGACGCGATCGCCATCGCCGGTCAGGCGATCATCGGCCGCTACCTCGGCGCCGGGGACACCGAGGGCGCCAAGGCCGCCTGCCGGCGCATGGTGCAGTGGGGCATCGCGTCCGGCGTCGTGCTCGGACTGCTCGTCGTGGCCGCCCGGCCGATCTTCCTGCCGCTGTTCACCGGCGACACCCAGGTCCAGGACGCCGCGTTCATCGCGCTGCTCGTCGTGGCCGCGTCCCAGCCGGTCTCCGGCATCGTCTTCGTGCTCGACGGCGTGCTGATGGGTGCGGGCGACGGACCGTATCTGGCCTGGGCGATGCTCGCGACGCTCGCCGTATTCATCCCGGCCGCCCTGCTCGTACCGAACTTCGGCGGTGGACTGACCGCGCTGTGGGGAGCGATGGCGCTGATGATGACGGTCCGGATGATCACGCTCTGGCTGCGCGCCCGCTCGGGCCGCTGGATCGTCACGGGCGCCACCCGCTGACGTTTCACGTGAAACGGCGCTGCCGAACACGCACGAACGAGAGCGCCGTACGAACAAGCCGTACGAACAAAAAGTTGGGCCCGCACCCCGGAAGGTGCGGGCCCAACTCTTCGACTCAGCAGTGCCGAGCGCGACGCTTACGCGGCGACGACCTCGATGTTGACCTTGGCGGCCACCTCGGGGTGCAGGCGCACGGACGTCTCGTAGCCGCCCAGCGTCTTGATCGGCGAGCCCAGCTCGACGCGACGCTTGTCGATCTTCGGGCCGCCGGCAGCCTCGATCGCCGAAGCGACGTCGGCCGGGGTGACGGAACCGAAGAGGCGACCGGCCTCACCGGAGCGGACGGCAAGGCGAACCTTGACGGCCTCGAGCTGGCCCTTGATCTGGTTGGCCTGCTCGATCGTCGCGATCTCGTGGATCTTGCGGGCGCGGCGGATCTGCGCCACGTCCTTCTCGCCACCCTTGGTCCAGCGGATCGCGAAGTTCCGCGGGATCAGGTAGTTGCGGGCGTAACCGTCCTTGACGTCGACGACGTCGCCAGCAGCGCCGAGGCCAGAAACCTCGTGGGTCAGGATGATCTTCATGTTTCGGTCACCCTTTCCTTATCGCGCGGTGGACGTGTAGGGCAGCAGCGCCATCTCACGGCTGTTCTTGACGGCCGTGGCGACGTCACGCTGGTGCTGCGTGCAGTTGCCGGTCACGCGGCGGGCACGGATCTTGCCGCGGTCGGAAATGAACTTCCGCAGCATGTTCGTGTCCTTGTAGTCCACGTACGTGACCTTGTCCTTGCAGAAAGCGCAGACCTTCTTCTTCGGCTTGCGCACAGGCGGCTTAGCCATGGTGTTTCTCCTGTGTGATCAAGAAGTGTGGAGTTCGAACCCCACCCCGGAGGGGGTGATCCCCAGAGGGGAGTGATCCCTAGAAGGGGGGCTCGTCCGAGTAGCCGCCACCGCCGCCGGAGCTTCCGCCCCAGCCGCCACCGCCGCCGCCCTGCTGGCCGCCGCCGGCCGGCGCACCGGTCGCCCAGGGGTCGTCGGCGGGAGCACCGCCGCCGCCCTGCTGCTGACCGCCGCCGGGGCCACCGCCCCAGCCGCCGCCACCGCCGCCGCCCTGCTGGCCGCCGCCGTAACCGCCCTGGCCACCGCGGCCGCTGGTCTTGGTGACCTTGGCCGTGGCGTTGCGCAGGCTGGCGCCGACCTCGTCGACGTCCAGCTCGTAGACCGTGCGCTTGATGCCCTCGCGGTCTTCGTACGACCGCTGCTTCAGACGGCCCTGCACGATGACGCGCATGCCGCGCTGAAGCGACTCCGCGACGTTCTCCGCCGCCTGGCGCCAGACCGAGCAGGTCAGGAACAGGCTCTCGCCGTCCTTCCACTCATTGGTCTGACGGTCGAAAGTGCGGGGAGTGGACGCGACACGGAACTTCGCGACCGCCGCACCGGAGGGGGTGAAGCGCAGCTCGGGGTCGTCGACAAGATTGCCGACGACCGTGATGACGGTCTCGCCTGCCATGGGGGAACCTCTCGGCGGGTTTGCTGCTGGCTGCTTGCTGCTACTCGAATCCCGGTTACTGCTGAGCTAAAGAGCTCAGTGCATCTCGGGACGGAGGACCTTGGTCCGGAGGACCGACTCGTTCAGGTTCATCTGGCGGTCGAGCTCCTTGACGACCGCAGGCTCGGCCTGCAGGTCGATGACCGAGTAGATGCCCTCGGGCTTCTTCTTGATCTCGTACGAGAGACGACGACGGCCCCAGGTGTCGACCTTCTCGACCTTTCCGTTGCCCTCACGGACGACGGAGAGGAAGTTCTCGATCAGCGGGGAGACAGCGCGCTCCTCGAGATCGGGGTCGAGGATGACCATCACCTCGTAGTGACGCATGTAGAACCCACCTCCTTTGGACTCAGCGGCCACGGTCGTTCCGTGGCAGGAGGGTCGTGATGCGTACGCAACGGTATCGGCCGCCACTGACAGTCGACTCCCGCGAGCGGGGCGACGCTGTGGCCTGGGCAGACACCGGTGCAGACGGTACAGAGTACCCGCACGTCGCCTTCCGGTTGAAATCAAGAGGTCAGGGGCCGCAATCTGTACGCATCGGGTGTCCATGGCGCTACGATGCGCCGCCTCTTGCCAGGAGGTGCCTCATGGCACAGGCAATACGTCGGAACACGGCAGGCTCTCTCCTCGCCACGGACGGGAAGCCGCACCCCGTCCAGGACACGCTTCTCGGCGTGACGCTGATCCTCGGCGCCGTCGCGTTCGTCACGGCGATGTTCCACCACCTGCACCTGCTCAGCTCCTGGGCCGGACTCGTGGGGATCATCACGGGCGCGTACGGGCAGTTCATCAGTGAGACCACGCGTGAGCGGTTCCTGATGGTGATCGGGCTCGGCGCCTCTGCGGTGGGCTTCTTCCTCGGTATGGCGCACGGCGGACTGTTCGGCGGACTGCTCGGCTGACGCCCCGACAGAGCGCTTACAGGCTGCCCGGGAACCCCCCGGGCAGCCTCAGCCTGCATACGGCCAGTCGGGGCGCTCCCCGGGCGCAGTAGGCTTCGGCGGGTGAGCCGGAAGCCCCTGCCCCATGGGGACACACCAGCCGAGGAGCGCCCCGCATGAGCCTGACCCTGAGGACCATCAGCCGCGAGCAGCATCTGGAGTACATCCAGAGCCTGCCGTCGGCTAGCCACTGCCAGGTCCCGGCGTGGGGAGACGTGAAGAGCGAATGGCGCGCGGAGAGCCTCGGCTGGTTCGACCCGGCGGGTGAACTGGTCGGCGCAGGCCTGGTGTTGTACCGCCAGGTCAACGTCAAGGACATCATCAAGCTCAACCGCTATCTCGCGTACATGCCCGAGGGTCCGGTCATCAACTGGCATGCGACGAACCTGGACGACTGGCTCCAGCCGATGCTGGCTCACCTGAAGAAGCAGGGCGCCTTCTCCGTGAAGATGGGCCCGCCGGTGGTCATCCGCCGCTGGGAGGCGCCGACCATCAAGAAGGGCATCCAGGACCCGGACGTGAAGCGTCTGCGGGACATCGAGGCGGACGTCATCGAGCCGCGCGCCTTCGAAGTCGTGGAGCGGCTCCGGAAGATGGGCTGGCAGCAGGGCGAGGACGGCGGCGCGGGCTTCGGCGACGTACAGCCGCGCTACGTGTTCCAGGTGCCGCTCGCCAACCGGTCGCTCGACGAGGTGCAGAAGAGCTTCAACCAGCTCTGGCGGCGCAACATCAAGAAGGCCGACAAGGCCGGCGTCGAGGTCGTCCAGGGCGGCTACGACGACCTGCCGGTCTGGCAGGAGCTGTACGAGATCACGGCCGAGCGCGACCGGTTCCGGCCCCGTCCGCTCAGCTACTTCCAGCAGCAGTGGAAGGCCCTCAACGCCGAGGACCCCAACCGCATGCGGCTCTACATCGCCAAGCACGAGGGCGAGCCGCTGGCCGCCGCCACGATGCTGACGGTCGGCAGCCACGTCTGGTACTCGTACGGCGCGTCCGTGAACCACAAGCGCGAGGTGCGGCCGTCCAACGCCATGCAGTGGCGGATGCTGCGGGACGCGTACGCGCTCGGCGCGAGCGTCTACGACCTGCGCGGCATCTCCGACACTCTGGACGAGACGGACCACCTCTTCGGCCTGATCCAGTTCAAGGTCGGCACCGGCGGCGAGGCCGTCGAGTACATCGGCGAGTGGGACTTCCCGCTCAACAAGGTGCTGCAGAAGGGCTTCGACTACTGGATGTCGAAGCGCTAGCCGCCGGACCTCCCGCCGTGGCCACACGTCGGGAGACGCGGCAAAATGCTGCTCATCCCCGCACCTCACACGACCCCACTTCAGACACAAGAAAGGTTCCGGGACCGGCCATGGCGCTCACGCTCTACGTCGACACCACGCGCTGGCGAGCTCATCACAAGCAGGTGCTCGAACAGTTCCCGGGACTCGTGCCCGTCTGCAAGGGCAACGGATACGGCTTCGGGCACGAGCGGCTCGCGGACGAGGCGACGCGCTTCGGCTCCGACATGCTGGCCGTCGGCACGACCTATGAAGCGGCCCGTATCAAGGACTGGTTCAGCGGCGACCTGCTCGTCCTGACCCCGTTCCGTCGCGGCGAGGAGCCGGTGCCGCTGCCGGACCGGGTGATCCGCTCGGTCTCGTCCGTGGAGGGCGTGCACGGCCTGGTGGGCGCCCGCGTCGTCATCGAGGTCATGAGCTCGATGAAGCGGCACGGCGTCAGCGAACAGGAGCTCGGGCAGCTGCACGCCGCCATCGAGGACGTGCGCCTGGAGGGCTTCGGCATCCACCTGCCGCTCGACCGCACCGACGGCTCGGACGCCGTCGAGGAGGTCATCCAGTGGATGGACCGGCTGCGCGCGGCCCGTCTTCCGCTGCACACCATGTTCGTCAGCCACCTCTCGGCGCAGGAACTGGCCCGGCTGCAGCAGCAGTTCCCGCAGACCCGCTTCCGCGCGCGGATCGGTACGCGGCTCTGGCTCGGCGACCACGACGCGACCGAGTACCGCGGCTCCGTCCTCGACGTGACCCGGGTCGCCAAGGGCGAGCGCTTCGGTTACCGCCAGCAGAAGACCGCCTCGGACGGCTACCTGGTCGTCGTGGCGGGCGGCACGTCGCACGGTGTGGGTCTGGAGGCGCCGAAGGCGCTGCACGGCGTCATGCCGCGCGCCAAGGGCGTGGCCCGCGCCGGCCTCGCCACGGTCAACCGGAACCTGGCCCCCTTCGTCTGGGCGGGCAAGCAGCGGTGGTTCGCGGAGCCGCCGCACATGCAGGTGTCGATCCTGTTCGTGCCGTCGGACGCGCCGGAGCCGAAGGTCGGCGAGGAGCTGGTGGCCCATCTCCGGCACACCACCACGCAGTTCGACCGCCTGGTCGACCGTTGATGAGTCGGCTGTTGGTGAGTCGACGTTGATGAGTCGAGCGTCGATGAGCTGAGTACGGCCCGTTCCGCGGGTCACGGCGAGGGGCCGGTCGCATGCATCGCGACCGGCCCCTCGCCGTTGAAGTCCCGCTGAAGCACGGGGAGTTCGCTCAGGGCGAACCGTCCCGTACGGCGCTCCGCTCCGCGCCCCAGGCGACCTGCGTACCGCCGTCCGTCATCGCCGCAGCGTGCCGTGGCGGGTGGGCGGCACGGCCGAGGACGAACGCGTCGGGCGCCCGGTCGAGCACCCCGCCGGAGGGGTCGTCGGAGCCGTCCCGGCGTACGACGTCCCGCTCGGGCATGAGGATGTCGCGGACGACGACGGCGCAGAGGTACAGGGTGCCGATCAGATGGGCCAGGATGGCGAGGTGGTAGCCCTCCTGCGGGAGCCCGTGGTGTTTGTCGCCGCTGGTCGTGTAGGCCAGGTAGAGCCAGATCCCCAGGAAGTAGACGATCTCGCAGGCCTGCCAGATCAGGAAGTCACGCCAGCGCGGCCGGGCGAGCGCGGCGAGCGGGATCAGCCAGAGCACGTACTGCGGTGAGTAGACCTTGTTCGTGAGGATGAACGCGGCGACGACGAGCAGGGCGAGCTGGGCGAAGCGGGGCCTGCGCGGCGCGGTCAGGGTGAGCACGGCGATGCCGAGGCAGGCCAGGGCCATCAGGAGCGTCGCGAGCGTGTTGACGCTGTCGGTGTCGAGCGCGTCCTTGCCGCGGTCCTGCAACTGCTGCTGCAGGATCAGCCAGAACGAGCCGAAGTCCACGCCGCGCTCCTGGCTGAACGTGTAGAACTTCTGCCACCCCTCGGGCGCGAGCACCATCACCGGCAGGTTGACGACTAGCCAGGAGCCCGCCGTACCCGCGGCCGCCGCCAGGAACGACCGCCATTTCCCCGCCCGCCAGCACAGCACGAGCAGCGGTCCGAGGAGCAGTACGGGATAGAGCTTGGCGGCGGTGGCGAGGCCCAGGAGGACGCCGAAGGCGACGGCCCGGCCGCGGGACCACATCAGCATCGCGGCGGCCGTGAGCGCGATGGCGAGCAGGTCCCAGTTGATGGTCGCGGTGAGCGCGAAGGCCGGGGCGAGCGCGACGAGGAGCCCGTCCCAGGGGCGGCGGCGGTGGGTACGCGTGACGCAGACGGCGATGACGACGGCGCAGACCATCAGCATCCCGGCGTTCACGAGCCAGTAGATCTGCTCGCGGTGCTGGATGGTGCCGCCGTCGGGCACGACCCAGGAGGCAACCTCCATGAACACCCCGGTCAGGACCGGGTATTCGAGGTACTCCATGTCTCCGGCGAGCTTGTCGAAGTACGGCACCAGGCCGTCGGAGAAGCCGCGTCCGGCGAAGAGGTGCGGGATGTCGGAGTAGCAGGCGTGGGTGTACTGCGCGCTGGCGCCGTAGAACCAGGCGCCGTTGTAGCAGGGCAGCTTCTGCACCATGCCGAGCGCGAACATCCCGATGGCGACGAGGGCGATGACGCGGACCGGCGTCCACCAGCCGGCGCCGTACAGCACCCTGCGTCCGAGGGGGCCGCCGATCAACTCACTGCCCGCTCTTGCGACTTCGTCCTGTCCGGTCGGCGCGACCACCGGGACGGGCCCGGTGGAGGCGGGGGAGGCGGACGACCCGCCGTCTCCCTGGGGCTGCGAGTGCGGCGCGCTCGGGTCCGGGCTCGTGCTGCTCGTCATGGGGCTCATCCTGCCGTACGTGCCTGAGGACGTGCGCGTGCCCGCCTGTGGGCAAGCCCAGGTTGCCCGTGGACAGGCCTCACGTGCCCGTGGACAGGCCCCCACGTGCCGGTGGACGGGCTTACGTGCCCGTGGACAGGCCGAGGGCCGCCGCACCGGGTGGTGCGACGGCCCTCGTTTCACGTGAAACACCCGCGCTCGTGGCTCGGGCAGAAGGGGGACCTAGCCGGTCGGCCCGCCGAACCATCCGCCTCCGCCGCCGTCTCCGCCGGTCCCGTTGCCATTGCCCCCGGTGGGCGGCTCGGGAGTGGTGGTCTCGCCTCCTGTGGTGCCTCCGTCGGTCGTACCGTCGGTCGTACCGCCGTCGGTCGCGCCGCCGGTGTCCTTGCACTTCCAGTCGAACGGGTCACAGGTCTCGCCGGGGCTCGGCTCGCCGCTGGGTGAACTCGAGGGTTCCTCCGTCGGAGACGCCGTCGCGCTGTCCTCCGGGTCCGCCGTCTCGGTCGGGGAGGGCGGCGCGGTCGGCTTGCCGACGATCTCGCCGATCTTCTCGGCCTCCGGGAAGGGCTCGGGCGTCATGCCCTTCATGGCCTCCGCCATGTAGTCCTTCCAGATCTGCGCCGGGATGTCACCACCATGGATGGAGGGCACACCGCCGGTTCCGTTCATGGAGAGCAGCTCGCCCTCCTTGGGGTCCGTACGGAAGAGCGTGACCGAGGTCGACAGCTCCCGGGTGTAGCCGACGAACCAGGCCGACTTGTTCTTGTCGGTGGTACCGGTCTTGCCGGCCACGGGGAAGCCGATGTCGGCGATCTTCTTGCCGGTACCGGTCTTGATCACGTCCTGCAGGACGTCGGTGACGTTGTTGGCGATGTCGGCGTCCATCGCCGACTGCCGCTTGGGCTTCTGGAACTCGGGGAGGACCTCCTCCTGACCGTCCTTGGTGATCGTCACCTTGGTCACGGAGTAGGGCTCGTAGTGCACGCCCTCATTGGCGAAGGTGCCGTACGAGTCGGCCATGCGGATCGCGCTCGGCGTGGACGTACCCAGGGAGAACGAGGCGTTGCCCAGGTTCCCCTTGTCGAAGCTCTCCTCCAGGATGCCGGTGCTCGCGGCGAGGTCCCGGGTCTTGGAGAGGCCCACGTCGATGCCGAGCTGGACGAACGGGGTGTTGATGGACTGCTCCATCGCCTTGCGGAGCGTCACCTTGCCCCACATCCGGTCGCTCTCGTTCTTCTGCCGGAACGGGTTCCCGTTGACGTCCTTGATCGGGTCGCCGTTCTGATCGTTGATGATCAGCTGGTCGTTGCCGTTGTAGAGGCTCTCCGGCGAGATCGGCGCACCGCCGCTCTTCACCGTGCCATCCTTCATCGCGGCCGCGAGGACGTACGGCTTCCAGGTCGAACCGACCGGCACACCACGGGTGTTGGCGTTGTTCGTGTAGTGGCCCTCGTCCATGCCCTCGCCGCCGTAGATGGCGACCAGGGCACCGCTCTTCGGATCCACGGACGCCGCGCCGAACTGGACGAACCTGTCCCTGTCGCGCTTGTCCGGGTCGAGGAAGGCCTTCTTGGTCTTCTCGACGGCCTTCTCCATCTGCCCGACCTTCTTCTTGTCGAAGGTCGTGTAGATCTTGTAGCCGCCCTTTTCGAGCTCCTCCGGGGAGATCTTGAGCTTGGTGGTCACGTAGTCCTTGGCCGTGTCGACCAGGTAACCGGTCTGACCGGACAGGGAGGACTTCTGCTTCACCAGCGTGGGGAAGTCGCCGGCGTTGGCGCGCTTCTCCTTGCTGAGGTTGCCGGTCTCGACCATCCGGTCGAGGATCCACTCCCAACGCTCCTTGGCCCGCTTGGTGTTGGCCTTGGAGGACGCGTTCGGGCCGACGCCGCCGTCCGGGTTGTACAGGTTCGGACCCTTGAGGACGGAGGCCAGGAAGGCGCTCTCCGACAGAGTCAGCTTCTCGGCGTCCTTGTCGAAGTAGGCCTGCGCCGCCGACTGGATGCCGTAGGCGTTGCGGCCGTAGTAGGCGGCGTTGAGATAGCCGGCGAGGACATCGTCCTTGTCCATCTCAGCGCCGACCTTTATGGAGATGAAGAGCTCGCGCGCCTTACGTGTGAGGGTCTGGCTCTGGTCCAGGTACGTGTTCTTCACGAACTGCTGGGTGATGGTCGAGCCACCCTGGGTCTCGCCGCCGGTCGCCATGTTGAACACGGCGCGGCCGATACCCATGGGGTCGATACCGCTGTCTTCCTTGAACGTGGCGTTCTCGGCCGAGATGACCGCGAGCTGCATGTGTTCCGGAATGCGGTCGATCCCGATGATCTGCCGGTTCTGGCCGCCGCCGGTGGCAGCCATCTGCTTCCCGTTGCTCCAGTAGAAGACGTTGGTCTGCGCCTCCGCCTTCTTCACGTCCGGGATCTCCACCAGGGCGTACGCGATACCGCCCGCGACCATCACTGCGGCGCAGAACGCGATGAACGTGCCCGTGACCTGCTTCCAGGACGGCACGAACTTCCGCCAGCCGGCCTTGCCGTACCGCGGATAGTCAATGATCCGCTTCTTCCCCGGCGGCGGCTCGGCGCCCCGGCCACGGCCACGGCCCGGCCCACCGGCGCCGGGACCACCGGGACCGCCGCCACCGCGACGCCCTCCGGCTCCCGCGCCGGCGCCGACTCCGGCGCCCTCGGCCGCGCGCCGGCGGCCGCCGGAACGTTGCGCTGCGCGCCGAGCCGCGGCCCGGCCCTCGTACGGCTGCTCCTCACCGGCGGACGAGCCATGCGACCCGTACGAACCGGAAGGAGACCCTGTGGCACTACGCGGTGCTGCGCGCCGACCGGAGGATCCGGTGACGCCGCGCCTGACCGCGGCACGTCCGCCGCCCTGCGACTGCGGCGGTTTGCGACGGTGCTCGCTCATCGAACGACTACTCCTCGGGCAGGCGCGAGGTCGCGCGCCTGGAAGCGGCAGGTGGTTTCCGGTCCCCCCGAAGTGCGGACGCGCCCCGGAAGGCTCGCGACCGCACTGCACCCCGGACGGGGACGCCATCTGGCGTCGCGCGGTTCCCGGTGGTCTGCATGGCGCACACACTACGCACCGCCAAAACCCTCCTAGCCCTGAAGTTCACCCCAAATCAGGCAAGTTGCATCCTATGAATCCGTGATGTGACGCCGTTCACCGTGGCCCCACTTGCTGGCTCCGGGGGGCCGTTCTATCGTCGTGATGTATCGAGTCGATACATCAGCTCGACATAAAGAGTCCCGGCGAGTGCGGCCAGAGAGTCGCGAGAGGAGGCGAACGTGAGCAGGCGCTCCGGCATCCTCGAGTTCGCCGTCCTGGGCCTGCTGCGTGAGTCCCCGATGCACGGATACGAGCTGCGCAAGCGGCTCAACACCTCCCTCGGGGTGTTCCGGGCCTTCAGCTACGGATCGCTCTACCCCTGCCTCAAGGCGCTGGTCGCGAGCGGCTGGCTGATCGAGGAGCCGGGCAACAGCACGGAGGACCCTCTCGCCGCGCCCCTGGCCGGTCGCCGCGCCAAGATCGTCTACAGGCTCACGGCGGAGGGCAAGGAGCACTTCGAGGAGCTCCTCTCCCACACGGGCCCGGACGCGTACGAGGACGAGCACTTCGCCGCCCGCTTCGCCTTCTTCGGGCAGACCTCGCGGGACGTGCGGATGCGCGTACTCGAAGGCCGCAGGAGCCGGCTCGAGGAGCGGCTGGAGAAAATGCGCGCCTCCTTCGCCAGGACCCGTGAGCGTCTGGACGACTACACCCTCGAGCTGCAGCGCCACGGCATGGAGTCCGTGGAGCGCGAGGTGCGCTGGCTGAACGAGCTCATCGAGAGCGAGCGGGCGGGACGCGACCAGCAGCGGTCGGCCCCCGGCGGCTCGGCTCAGCAGGACACGGGCCGGACCCGGCAGGACACGGGCTCGGCTCAGCAGGACACATCAGGAAAGGCGGGCGGCCTGCCCCGGACCCGGGACAGCTCCCGGCCGGATTCGTCCGCCGACACCGAAAAGTGAGGCAGCCCCGCGATCCGCGGGACCTCATCGAGAACGAACAGGGAGCAACCGGAATGGGTTCGGTTCGCGTAGCCATCGTCGGCGTGGGCAACTGCGCCGCCTCGCTGGTGCAGGGCGTCGAGTACTACAAGGACGCCGACCCGGCGTCGAAGGTCCCGGGCCTGATGCACGTCCAGTTCGGCGACTACCACGTCAAGGACGTCGAGTTCGTCGCCGCCTTCGACGTGGACGCGAAGAAGGTCGGCCTCGACCTCTCGGACGCGATCGGCGCCAGCGAGAACAACACCATCAAGATCTGCGACGTCCCGAACAGCGGAGTCCAGGTCCAGCGCGGCCACACCCACGACGGCCTGGGCAAGTACTACCGCCAGACCATCGAGGAGTCCGCCGAGGCGCCCGTCGACGTCGTCCAGGTCCTCAAGGACAAGCAGGTCGACGTCCTGGTCTGCTACCTGCCGGTCGGCTCCGAGGACGCGGCGAAGTTCTACGCCCAGTGCGCCATCGACGCCAAGGTCGCCTTCGTCAACGCCCTCCCGGTCTTCATCGCCGGCACCAAGGAGTGGGCGGACAAGTTCACCGAGGCCGGCGTCCCGATCGTCGGCGACGACATCAAGTCGCAGGTCGGCGCCACCATCACGCACCGCGTCATGGCGAAGCTCTTCGAGGACCGGGGCGTCATCCTGGACCGCACCATGCAGCTGAACGTCGGCGGCAACATGGACTTCAAGAACATGCTCGAGCGCGAGCGCCTGGAGTCCAAGAAGATCTCGAAGACCCAGGCGGTCACCTCGCAGATCCGCGACCGCGAGCTCGGTGAGGACAACGTCCACATCGGCCCGTCCGACTACGTCGCCTGGCTCGACGACCGCAAGTGGGCCTACGTCCGCCTCGAAGGCCGCGCCTTCGGCGACGTCCCGCTGAACCTGGAGTACAAGCTCGAGGTCTGGGACTCCCCGAACTCGGCCGGCGTGATCATCGACGCCCTGCGCGCCGCGAAGATCGCCAAGGACCGCGGCATCGGCGGCCCGATCCTGTCGGCGTCGAGCTACTTCATGAAGTCCCCGCCGGTCCAGTACTTCGACGACGAGGCCCGCGAGAACGTCGAGAAGTTCATCAACGGCGAGGTCGAGCGCTGACCTCCCCCTCCGTGTGCGTCCCGCACGCACAGGTTGCTTGATCGCAGGCCCCCGGGAAATCCCCCCGGGGGCCTGCGGGCTGTGTGAGGCTTGGCGCCATGGCCGTCGTACGTGATCTGCGCGTACTCGTGCGCTTCCGGGACTTCCGGCACCTGCTCGCCGTTCGCCTGCTGTCGCAGTCGGCCGACGGGGTCTACCAGGTGGCGCTCGCGACATACGTCGTCTTCTCGCCGGAGCGGCAGGCCTCGCCGGCCGCCATCGCCTCCGCCATGGCCGTGCTGCTCCTGCCGTACTCCGTCATCGGCCCCTTCGCCGGCGTCCTCCTCGACCGCTGGCCACGGCAGCGCGTCTTCGTCTACGGCAATCTGCTGCGCGCGGTCCTCGCCTGCGCCACCGCCCTGCTGATCCTGTTCGGCGTGCCCGACTGGCTGTTCTACGCCTCGGCCCTCTGTGTCACGGCCGTCAACCGCTTCGTCCTCGCGGGCCTCTCCGCCGCACTGCCCCGCGTGGTCGACGCCGAGCGGCTGGTCATCGCCAACTCCCTTTCCCCCACGGCCGGAACGCTCGCGGCGACGCTCGGCGGCGGCCTCGCCTTCGGCGTACGCCTGGTGGCATCGGACTCCGATGCCGCGGTCGTCCTCGTCGGGGCCGCGCTCTACCTCTGCTCGGCCCTCGCCGCGCTGCGCATCCCGCGCACCCTGCTCGGCCCGGACCCGGACGAGGTGCAGTCCCGTATCGGCGCCGCCCTCGCCTCCACGGCCAGGGGTCTGGTGGCCGGCGTACGGCACCTCGCCGCCGTCGAACGCCGGCCCGCGGCACGGGCGCTCGGCGCGATGACGCTGATGCGGTTCTGCTACGGCGCGCTGCTCGTGATGGTCCTGATGCTGTGCCGGTACGCCTGGTCGTCGGACGAGGCCGGCGGGCTCGCGCTGCTCGGCCTGGCCGTCGGCTTCTCGGGGGCGGGCTTCTTCGCGGCGGCCGTCCTGACGCCACTGGCCGCCGAGCGGATGCGCCCGAGCGGCTGGATCGCGGTGTGCGCGGGCGCGGCCGCCGTTCTGGAACCGGCCCTCGGCCTGCCCTTCGAGCCGATCCCGATGCTGATCGCCGCCTTCGTCCTGGGCCTGGTCTCGCAGGGCGCGAAGATCGCCACCGACACCGTCGTGCAGTCCTCGGTGGACGACGCCTACCGAGGACGGATCTTCTCGGTGTACGACGTGCTCTTCAATGTCGCCTTCGTGGGGGCGGCCGGGGTAGCCGCGCTGATGCTGCCGCCCGATGGACGTTCCGTACCGCTGGTCGTCGCCGTGGGGGTCCTCTACGCGGCGGTTGCGGCGACTATGGCCCGATTCAACCGCCCCTGAACTGTCACATCACTGCGAAAGAGCCGTACCAGGCTGCGAGTTGGCGCGATCGCATCGGTACCTTACGAGGGCCATACATGCGCCGTCGGCGTAGTCATCAACAAGGGGGATCCCATGTCTTACCCGCCTCCCCAGGGGCAGGGCCAGTACCCTTACCCGCCCCAGCAGCCCGGCCCCGGATACCCGCAGGGCCAGCCGCAGCAGCAGCAGCAGCAGTGGGGAGGTCCCCCGCAGCAAGGACAGTGGGGAGCCCCTCCGCCCCCTCCTCCGGCGCGCAACGGCATGAGCGTCATGCAGAAGCTCAAGATCGTCGGCCTCGCCATCGCGGTCATCATCGGCGGAGTGATCTGGTTCATGAGCCAGAACAACTCCTCCGAGGCGGAGGCCGGCGACTGCATGAAGAACAAGGGCACCATGTCCGCCCCTGATCTCGAAATCGTGGATTGCGGCACCTCGGAAGCCAAGTACGAAGTGGTGAAGCGCATCGACGACACCCTGGACATGAGCCAGTGCGAGGGTGTTCCCGGAGCCGAGATCCCCTACCAGGAGCAGACCAGCGGAAGCAGGAGGAGCTCGGGCGAGCAGTTCGTGCTCTGCCTCAAGGAGGTCTAGGCCGTGCATTGCGGTGTTTCACGTGAAACACCGCAACCGCACTCATGAAGCGGGGCCCTGTTTCACGTGAAACAGGGCCCCGTTCGTTTGCTCGGACTCAGCTCAGCCCTGCGCCGCCCACCACTCCTTGAGCTCGGCGACCGCCGCCTCCCGCTCCATCGGCCCGTTCTCCAGGCGCAGTTCGAGCAGGAACTTGTACGCCTTGCCGATCACCGGGCCGGGGCCGACGCCCAGGATCTCCATGATCTCGTTGCCGTCGAGGGCCGGGCGGATGGCGTCCAGCTCCTCCTGCTCCTGCAGCCGCGCGATCCGCTCCTCCAGACCGTCGTACGCCCGCGAAAGCGCGCTCGCCTTGCGCTTGTTGCGCGTCGTGCAGTCGGAGCGCGTGAGCTTGTGCAGCCGGGAGAGCAGCGGGCCCCCGTCGCGTACGTAGCGCCGCACCGCGGAGTCCGTCCACTCGCCCGTGCCGTAGCCGTGGAAGCGCAGGTGTAGCTCGACCAGACGGGAGACGTCCTTCACGAGCTCGTTGGAGTACTTGAGCGCGGTCATGCGCTTCTTCGTCATCTTGGCGCCGACCACCTCGTGGTGGTGGAACGAGACCCGCCCGTCCTTCTCGAAGCGCCGCGTCCTCGGCTTGCCGATGTCGTGCAGGAGCGCCGCGAGCCGCAGCGTGAGGTCCGGGCCGTCCTCCTCCAGGGCGATCGCCTGGTCGAGGACGGTCAGCGAGTGCTCGTAGACGTCCTTGTGCCGGTGGTGCTCATCGCTCTCAAGCCGCAGCGCCGGCAGCTCCGGCAGTACGTGAGCGGCCAGGCCGGTGTCGACGAGCAGCGTGAGCCCCTTGCGCGGGTGCGCGGAGAGCAGCAGCTTGTTGAGCTCGTCCCGGATGCGCTCGGCCGAGACGATCTCCAGGCGCTCCGCCATCGCCGTCATCGCAGCGACCACCTCGGGCGCCACCTCGAAGTCCAGCTGCGCGGCGAAGCGAGCGGCCCGCATCATCCGCAGCGGGTCGTCCGAGAAGGACTCCTCCGGGGTGCTCGGCGTGCGCAGTACCCGCTCTGCGAGGTCCTCCAGGCCGCCGTGCGGGTCGATGAACTCCTTCTCCGGCAGCGCCACGGCCATCGCGTTGACGGTGAAGTCCCGGCGCACGAGGTCCTGCTCGATGGAGTCGCCGTAGGACACCTCGGGCTTGCGCGAGGTGCGGTCGTACGCCTCAGAGCGGTATGTCGTGACCTCGATCTGGAAGTGCTGGTCGGCGTCTCCGACGCGGGCGTGCTTCTGGCAGCCCACCGTGCCGAAGGCGATCCCGACCTCCCACACCGCGTCCGCCCAGGGCCGGACGATCTTCAGTACGTCCTCGGGGCGGGCGTCGGTCGTGAAGTCCAGGTCGTTGCCGAGCCGGCCGAGCAGCGCGTCCCTGACCGAGCCGCCGACGAGGGCGAGCGAGAACCCGGCCGCGCGGAAGCGTTCGGCGAGCTCGTCGGCGACGGGGGAAACGCGCAGCAGCTCGCTCACCGCGCGGCGCTGCACCTGGCTGAGGGCACTGGAGTTGTCTTCATTGGCGTTCGGCACAACAGAACAGGGTACGGGGCCTGCGCTGCGGCAGCTTCCCCGTTTCCGGCGGCCCGGCTCGGCAGGCGGACCAGCTCGTCGTGAGTTCCGACTCAGTCGCGCCGCCTCTCCCATTCCCTGCGCACCCCGACACGCTGCCGTGCGCCCCCGGCTCGGTCGCGGCCCTGCCCCTCGGGGCTCGTGCCGGGCCGGTTCGACGCCCGCCGATGTGCCCCGTACCGTCGCTGGCCTGCCGGGGGGCTGCGTGAGCGCACCCCGGCACTCAGGCACAGCGCGCCTCGTTACCATGCGGGGACGCAAATGCGGACGACCACTGACGACGACGAGGGACGGGCGAGCGCGTGGCCGAGGCGGCAGACTTCCAGGGGATGACTCCCTCACCTGCCCGCCGGTGGTTCCGGCGTACGGCGGCCCTCTTCGCGGGGGCGCCGCTGCTTGCCGGTCTGCTGCAGCTCCCGGCCGCCGCCCCCGTGGCCGCCGCATCCCCCACGGCGGCTCCCGCGGCCCCCGCAGGCGCCGGCTCCGGCACCGTCGACGTATCCGTGGACAGAATGTCGCCGAACGTGCCGACGGACGAAGACACCGTCACGATCTCCGGCAAGATCACCAACGAGGGCAAGCAGACGATCACGGACGCGGAGGTCGGCCTCCGCGTCGGCCCCGCCCTGACCGACCGCCCCTCCATCGACAACGCGGCCAAGCGGTCCGACTCGCTGCGGGGAGCCCCGGGCCGCGAGGTCGACGGCAAGAACGGCAAGGACGCCACGTACACGGCGGCGTTCGGCAAGCTCGCGCCCGGCGTCTCGCAGGACTTCCGCCTGGCGGTCCCCGTCGAGGACCTCGACCTCTCCGCCGACGGCGTCTACCAGTTGGGCGTCGCCCTCACCGGCCGCAGCGCCGCCCAGCCGTACCCGCAGCTGCTCGGCATCGAGCGGACCTTCCTGCCCTGGCAGTCGGAGGCGCCGAGCGAGAAGACGAAGGTCAGCTACCTCTGGCCGCTGATCTCCACCTCGCACCTCACCGCCGAGACCGCCTCCGACGAGCAGCAGACCCCGGTCTTCGCCGACGACAAGCTGGCCGAGGAGGTCGCCCCCGGCGGCCGGCTCGAGCAGATGCTGTCGCTCGGCAAGGACCTGCCGGTGACCTGGGTCGTCGACCCGGACCTGCTCGCCTCCCTCGACGCCATGGCCACCAAGGGCTACAGCATCGAGAACCCCGAGGGCGGCAACCCGATCCCCGGCTCGGCCAAGAACCGGACCCTGGCGAAGCAGTGGCTCAACCAGCTGCAGCAGGCCGTCAAGGGCAAGAAGGTCGTCGCGCTCCCGTTCGCCGACCCGGATCTGGCCTCGCTCGCGCACCAGGGCAAGACGGTCGGCGGTTCGCTGAGCCATCTGAAGCCCGCCACGGACGTGGCCGCGAAGACGGTGAAGTCCGTCCTGCACGTCGAGCCCAGCACGGACTTCGCCTGGCCCGCCGACGGCGCGGTCGACCCGTCCGTCGTGGACGTCGCCACCTCGGCCGGCGCGCACTCGGTGATCGCCCGCAGCGACAGCCTCCGGGAGACGGGCGGCCTGCCGTACACCCCGACCGCGGCCCGGCCGATCGGCGGCGGCACCACGGCGGTGGTCGCGGACGCACGCCTGTCGACCGCGTTCGAGGGCGATATGACGCGCGCCGAGAACTCGACGCTCGCCGTGCAGGAGTTCCTCGCCCAGACCCAGATGATCACGCTGCAGGACCCGGACAAGCAGCGCAGCATCGTCGTCGCCCCGCAGCGCATGCCCACCGCCAGCCAGGCCCAGTCGATGGCCAGGGCCCTGGACGCCCTCGGCTCCGAGAGCTGGACCGAGCCCGACGACCTGATCGCCGCCGCCAAGGCCACGCCCGATCCGAAGGCCACGACGCAGGTGCCCGGCACCGGCTCGTACCCCGGCCGACTGCTCAAGCACGAGCTGCCGAAGCAGGCCTTCGAGTCGGTCCGCACCACGCAGGAGAGCCTGAACCGCTTCAAGGTCATCCTGAGCGCGCCGGACCGGGTCGTCACGCCGTTCGGCCGGGCCATGGACCGCGAGCTGTCCACGTCCTGGCGCGGCCGCGCCAACGACGCCGAGACGTACCGCAACAGCGTGCAGCAGTACCTGACCACGCTCACCGGCCAGGTCAGCCTGATCGAGAAGACCGAGGCGAAGCTCTCCGGCCGCAGCGCGACCATCCCGATCACGGTCCAGAACAACCTGGTCCAGGGCGCCGAGAACCTGACGCTCCGCCTCACCTCCACCAAGCCGACCCGCCTCAAGATCGGCGAGGAGCCCGGCCCGTACGAAGAGCAGCCGATCAAGGTCTCCGGCGGCCACAGCCAGACGGTGAAGTTCACCACCACGGCCAACGCCAACGGCCCGGTCCCGGTCGTCGCCCAGCTCTACACCGAGGACGGCACTCCGTACGGCAAGGAGATCCGCTTCGACGTCGACGTCACGGAGATCACCCTGACCGTGATGCTGGTCATCGCGGGCGGCATCCTGCTGCTCGTCCTCGCGGGCTTCCGCATGTACACCCAGCGCAAGGCGGCCGCCCGCCGCGCCGAGGAGGAAGAGGCCGAGGCCGAGGCCGACGACGCGGACAACGGCGAGAACGGCGACGTTCAGGCGAAGGGCGACGAGGGCCCGGAGCCCGGCCCGCCCGCCCCCGAGCAGCCGAGTGACCCGACACCGGACACCGCACCGGAAAGCACCGACCCGTCCGGCACGGGTGAGAGAGTGGACCGTTGAGCGATGACGTGGCCACTGGGGCCGCGGGACCGATGAGGTGGGGTAAGCATGAATGCGCCGTACGACGGTGACCGCGGCCAGGGCGCGGGCAGCGGCGAACCCGCGGGCGGGCAGGTACCCCCGCAGCAGCCCACGCCGGACATGTACGTCGAGGACGCCTACGCCCAGGACCCGTACCGCGCGCAGGACCTCGCCGCCCAGGACCCGGTGACCGAGGCCCTCTACGACCGGGCCTCGCACCCGCCGCCCCCTCCGGGCACGTACGCGGACCCGCAGTCCCTGTACGACCGGCCCGCGCCGCCGCAGAACGCGCCGGACCCGCAGGTCTGGGCGCAGACCCCGGCCCCGGAGCCGGACGGCCCGTCCCGGCATCTGCCGTACGGCGACGACGTCCGCAGCACCCAGTTCGTCGGCGTCGACGACCTGGTCAGCCAGGCCGCCGAGGAGCGCCACGAGCCGGACGCGTTCGCACACCTCTTCCGCGACCAGCAGCCGGGCGGCGCGCGCCCGCAGAGCGAGCAGGCCGCGGTCCCCGCCCCGGCGGGCCCCCCGGTTCCGGGCAGCGCCCCGGAGCCCACGCCGGTCCCGGCCGCCGCGCCCAAGAAGGCCGGCAAGGCCGCGAGCATCCTCAAGTCCAGCGCCGTGATGGCCGCGGGCACGATGGTGTCCCGCATCACCGGCTTCCTGCGCACGCTCGTGATGGCCGCGGCCATCGGCGTCGGCACGCTCAACGACTCGTACCAGGTCGCCAACGTCCTGCCGACGATGATCTACATCCTCGTCGCGGGCGGCGCGATGAACGCGGTCTTCATCCCGCAGCTCGTCCGCGCCATGAAGAACGACGACGACGGCGGTGTGGCGTACGCCAACCGCCTCCTGACGCTCGTGATCGTGCTGCTCGGCGCGGTCACCGTGATCTGTGTGCTCGCCGCCCCGGCCTTCGTCCAGGTGATGTCGCCCGAGCTGGCGTCCGAGCCCGAGACGTACGACCTGACGGTGACGTTCGCCCGCTTCTGCATCCCGACCCTGTTCTTCATGGGCGTGCACGTGGTGCTCGGGCAGATCCTGAACGCGCGCGGCCGCTTCGGCGCGATGATGTGGACGCCGGTCCTCAACAACATCGTCATCATCGCCACGTTCGGCGCGTTCATCTGGGCCTTCGGCACGTCCGGCACCTCCGGGATCGACACCGGGAACATCACGTCCGAGGGCGTCCGGCTGCTCGGCATCGGCACCCTGCTCGGCCTCGCCGTGCAGGCCTTCGCGATGGTCCCGTATCTGCGCGAGGCGGGCTTCAAGCCGCGTCTTCGCTTCGACTGGAAGGGCCAGGGCCTCGGCAAGACCGCCGCCCTCGCCAAGTGGACGCTGTTCTTCGTCCTCGCCAACCAGCTCGGCATGGTCGTCGTCACCCAGCTCGCCACCGCCGCCGGCGCCACCGCCTACGACGACGGCCACTCCGGCACCGGCATCACCGCGTACAACTACGCGCTGCTCCTCTGGCAGATGCCGCAGGCCATCATCACCGTCTCCGTGATGACCGCTGTCCTGCCCCGTATCTCCCGCGCCGCCAACGACGGTGACGCCGCGGCTGTCCGGGACGACCTCTCGTACGGACTGCGCACCTCCGCCGTCGCGATCGTGCCGTGCGCCTTCGCCTTCCTCGCGCTCGGCGTCCCGATCACCACGCTGCTGTACGCCGGCACCGACGGCGCGACCAACATCGGCTACGTCCTGATGGCCTTCGGCCTCGGCCTCATCCCGTACTCCGTGCAGTACGTCGTCCTGCGCGGCTTCTACGCCTACGAAGACACCCGCACGCCGTTCTACAACACCGTCATCGTGGCCGCCGTGAACGCGCTCGCCTCGCTGATCTGCTACCTCGTCCTGGACCCGCGCTGGGCGGTCGTCGGCATGGCCGCCTCGTACGGACTCGCGTACGCGGTCGGCGTGGGTGTGGCCTGGCGCAGGCTGGGCAAGCGCCTGGGCGGAGACCTGGACGGTTCCCACGTGGTGCGGACCTACGCCCGTCTCATCGGCGCCTCCATCCCGGCGGCGCTGCTCGGCGGCGCGGTCGCGTTCGGGCTGATGGAGGCCATCGGCAAGAGCGCGCTCGGTTCGTTCGCGGCGCTGGTCGGCGGCGGCATCGTGCTGCTCGGCGTCTTCTTCGTGGCGGCCCGCCGGATGCGGGTGCAGGAGCTGAACGCGCTCGTCGGCATGGTCCGGGGTCGACTCGGCCGCTGATCCGGCGTCCGGTCCACGGTCCCGCCAGGTTTCGTCAGAACCCCTCGGGTTTCGTCGAGGGGTTCGCACAACCATCCCCGGCCATCGCGTGTCGTGGATAGCGGCAGACTGTGGGCACAATTGGCTTTGGCGTCGGACAGCAGCGCGCAACGGATGGGGAGGCAGGAACGACGGTGGCGGAACGGAGCACGGCTGCCGTCGACGTGGCAGCAGGGAGCGACGAGGAGTCGCTGACCGCCAAGGCGGACCAGGCCACGGCCGACGGGGCGGCCCAGAGCCGGGAGACGACGGCTTCCGAGGGCGATATTCAGCCGGATGACGACGACTCTGCGGAGACCACGAAGCCGCAGGCCAAGCAGGCGCAGACCGCGAAGCCGGAGAGCTCGAAGGCGCAGGCCACCCCACCCGAGAAGCCGCAGTCGACCCCACCCGAACTGCACAGCGGCCACAAGCTCGCGCGCCGCTACCGCCTCGAGGAGTGCGTCACCCGTCTGGACGGTTTCAGCAGCTGGCGCGCGGTCGACGAGAAGCTGCGTCGCGCCGTCGGCGTGCATCTGCTCCCGGCCGACCACCCGCGCGCCCGCGCCGTCCTCTCCGCCGCCCGTTCGTCCGCGCTGCTCGGCGACCCCCGCTTCGTGCAGGTCCTCGACGCGGTGGAGGAGAACGAGCTCGTCTACGTCGTGCACGAGTGGCTGCCCGACGCCGTCGAGCTGACCGCCCTGCTCGCCGCCGGCCCGCTGGAGGCGCATGACGCGTACCAGCTGGTCAGCCAGGTCTCCCAGGCCATGACCGCCGCGCACCGCGAGGGCCTGGCCCACCTCCGGCTCACGCCGAGCGCGGTGCTGCGCAGCTCCTCCGGCCAGTACCGCATCCGCGGCCTCGCCGTGAACGCCGCGCTGCGCGGCATCAGCAGCGACACCCCGCAGCGCACCGACACGGAGTCCATCGGCGCGCTCCTCTACGCCTCGCTGACCCAGCGCTGGCCGTACGAGGAGGATGCGTACGGCCTGTCGGGGCTGCCCAAGGACGTCGGCCTGATCGCCCCCGACCAGGTGCGCGCGGGCGTCCACCGCGGTCTGTCCGAGCTCGCGATGCGCGCCCTGGTCAACGACGGGGCGACGGCCTCGCGCCAGGACCAGCCGTGCACCACCCCGGAGGAGCTCGCCAAGGCCGTCTCCGAGATGCCGCGGATCCGCCCGCCGGAGCCCTCGTTCACCGCGCCGCCGGAGTACCAGCGCACCACGTACCAGCAGGGGACGTACGGCCGGCCGACCGCCGCCGCGCCGGGCCCGCAGCCGATGCCGGCCGCACCGCCCGCCCCGCTGCAGAGCCGTACGGGCAAGGCCCTGAAGTGGGCCGTGTCCGCGCTCCTTATCGCGGCGCTCGGCCTGGGGAGCTGGCAGCTCGCGGACGCCCTCATGGAGCGCGAGCAGCCCACCGACCCCGGCACCTCGCAGCCGGGCGAGGGGGAGGGCGCCAAGCCCGTCGCGGGCAAGCCGATCAAGATCAGCGATGCGTACGAGTTCACTCCCAGCGGCAGTGGCATCAAGGAGCAGGACGTCCCGCAGGCCGTGGACGGCGATCCCGGCACCGCCTGGATCACGCCGCAGTACAAGGGCTTCGCGAACTTCGGCAACCTTCCGAACCGTAAGCAGGGCAGCGGCATAATCGTCGATCTCGGCAGCGTCCAGGACGTGGCCGGATTCCAGATCGACATGTATCGCGCCGGGCACAAGGCGGAGGTGCTCGCCGCCCCCGAGGACGCCTCGCACCCGACGTCCCGCGATGAGTTCTCCAAGGAGCTCAGCAAGCTCGGCGATGCCGGAGCGCAGCTCAAGAAGACCCTCGACCAGGCGGTGCGCACCCGGTACCTGCTGGTGCGCATCACGTCTCTGCCGACCGACGGTTCGGCGGAGCTCTTCCGGGGCGGGATCTCCGAGATCAAGGTGCTGGGCACGGCACGCGAGGAATAGCGACCGCACGTCGTCGGCCGTATGCGGTCGGCAGCCCATAGTCGGCGACACCTAATCCCGCTACGCTGAACCCTCGACCGAGGTAGGGGGAGCAGGTGCAGGCGGAGGACATCTCAGGGGTCCCTGACGCGACGCTCCTGACCCGCCATGTCGACGGAGACCCGGACGCCTTCGGCGAGCTCGTACGCCGCCATCGCGACCGGCTCTGGGCCGTGGCGCTGCGCACCCTCGGGGACCGGGAGGAGGCGGCCGACGCCGTGCAGGACGCGCTGGTCTCCGCCTATCGCGCCGCGCACACCTTCCGCGGGCAGTCCGCGGTCACGACCTGGCTGCACCGGATCACCGTCAACGCCTGTCTCGACCGTGCCCGCAAGGCCGCCTCCCGCAAGACCTCACCGGTCGACGACACGGAGCGCCTGGAGCAGCTCCTCGAACCTCATGAGTCGGCCTCCGCGCCGGCCGAGCGGCACGACCTCCACCGGCAGCTCATCGAGGCGCTCGGTACGCTCCCGCCGGACCAGCGGGCCGCGCTCGTCCTCGTCGACATGCAGGGCTACCCCGTGGCCGAGGCCGCCGCAGTGCTCGACGTCCCCACCGGCACCGTGAAGAGCCGCTGCGCCCGCGGCAGAGCCCGCCTCCTCCCGCTCCTCAGCCACCTGCGCACGGAGGGACCGGGTACGCGAGAACGGAAGCGCTCCGGTTCACCGGGCGGCCCCGAGGAAAAGAAGCAGAGTGCGGGAAGGAACCGGACGCAGAACACATCCGTCCCACCCTCAGCACCAGCGCACGACGCAAGGACACAGGGAACCGATCCAGGCGACTCAGCAGCCGTGAAGGGCGGAGGTGGGCGAGCGTGACAGCCACGACCGGCGCGGCCGAGCACCCGGACGTGTCAGAGCTCTCCGATCTCACCGAGGGCCTCCTCCCGCCGTCCCGTACGAGCGATGTGCGTGACCACGTCGCCGGCTGCGAGCTCTGTGCCGACGTACTCGACTCCCTGACCGAGATCCGCGACCTGCTCGGCACGCTGCCGGGCCCGCCGCAGATGCCCGCGGATGTCGCGGGGCGGATCGACGCGGCACTGGCCGCCGAGGCTCTTCTCGACGCAACTCGCCCTGGCGGCAAGGGAGTCGACGTTGCTGCGGCGCTCGCCACCGAGTCCTCCGTACCCTCCGACGAGGCGGCGGAGTCCACGGAGTCGGCGCCCGAGCGTCATGTTTCACGTGAAACAGCGAGCGGTCCGGTCGCGACAGGTGCCGTTCCCGCCTCCTCCTCTGCCTCCGCCTCATCCGCCGAGTCGGCCGGTGCTCCGGATCGACCGGCCGGGCGTCCGCGTGCTGCGACAGGTCCGGGTCGTCGGCCGAGTGCCCCGCGTCGGCGGCGCCGGAACGTCGCCGGAGCGGTGCTCGGCGCCGTCGCCACGGTCGCGGCGATCGGCCTGGGCACGCTGATGCTCCAGTCCGGCAACAACAGCGCGGACTCCGGCCAGAACAGTGCCTCGGACACCGCGGGGGTGCAGACCTTCTCCGGGGGCACGCTCGACGACCAGGTCTCCTCACTGCTCGCCCAGGACAAGCGCAAGGAGAAGAGCGCGGCCCCCGACGGGTCGACGCCGTCGTTCAGCACGGAGTCCAGTCCCGAGTCGACGGACGGGGACACCCGTCGTACGCCGAAGACCAATGCGCCGATGCGCGGCGAGGGTCCCCACGTCCCGCAGTGCATCGCCCTCGGCATCGACGAAGACGCCCCGCCGCTGGCCGCCAAGAAGGGCACGTACGACGGCAAGGCCGCGTATCTGGTCGTGCTCCCGGACAGCGCCGACAGCTCGCGCGTCACCGCGTATGTCGTCGATGCCTCCTGCGTCGAGGAGAACACCGGGGGCAAGGGCGAGGTGCTGGTCTCCCACTCGTACCCGCGGTCCTGACAGCTCGTACCCTGGCCCAGCCCACCTCCGGGCCGGCCCGCGCGCCCTCTGCGTGCGCACGAACACACCATGTGCGCGGACACGGCGGGAATGCTGGCCCCGTAGGATCCGTTGGGTGGGGTGAGAGTCCGGAAGAAGGGCTCCTCCCGAGGCATTAGGCAGTCCGCAGAGACGAGGAATCAAGCCGTGAGCGACGTCCGTAACGTGATCATCATCGGCTCCGGGCCCGCCGGCTACACGGCCGCGCTGTACACCGCGCGCGCCTCGCTGAAGCCGCTGGTCTTCGAGGGTGCCGTCACCGCAGGCGGTGCGTTGATGAACACCACCGAGGTGGAGAACTTCCCCGGATTCCAGGACGGCGTGATGGGCCCCGAGCTCATGGACAACATGCGCGCCCAGGCCGAGCGCTTCGGCGCCGAGCTGATCCCGGACGACGTGGTGTCCGTCGACCTCTCCGGTGAGATCAAGACCGTCACCGACACCGCCGGCACGGTCCACCGCGCCAAGGCCGTCATCGTCACGACCGGCTCGCAGCACCGCAAGCTCGGCCTGCCGAACGAGGACGCGCTCTCCGGCCGCGGCGTCTCCTGGTGCGCCACCTGTGACGGGTTCTTCTTCAAGGACCAGGACATCGCCGTGATCGGTGGTGGCGACACCTCGATGGAGGAGGCCACCTTCCTCTCCCGCTTCGCCAAGTCCGTGACCATCGTGCACCGCCGCGACAGCCTGCGTGCGTCGAAGGCCATGCAGGACCGCGCGTTCGCCGACCCCAAGATCAAGTTCGCCTGGGACAGCGAGGTCGCCGAGATCCACGGTGACCAGAAGCTCACCGGCCTCACCCTGCGCAACACCAAGACGGGCGAGACCTCCGAGCTGCCGGTCACCGGCCTGTTCATCGCGATCGGCCACGACCCGCGTACGGAGCTCTTCAAGGGCCAGCTGAACCTGGACGACGAGGGCTACCTCCAGGTCGAGGCCCCCTCGACGCGCACCAACCTGACCGGTGTCTTCGCGGCCGGCGACGTCGTGGACCACACCTACCGCCAGGCCATCACGGCGGCCGGCACCGGCTGCTCGGCCGCGCTCGACGCCGAGCGTTACCTGGCCGCCCTGGCCGACAACGAGACCGCTGCCGCCGCCGCGGTCTGACCCCCATCACTTCGCAACACCCTCAGTTCAGTTAAGGAGAACAACGCCATGGCCGGTGCCACGATCACCGTGACGGACGCAGACTTCGAGGAGAAGGTCCTCAAGAGCGACAAGCCCGTGCTCGTCGACTTCTGGGCCGCCTGGTGCGGCCCGTGCCGCCAGATCGCCCCCTCCCTGGAGGCGATCGCGGCCGAGCACGACGAGATCATCATCGCCAAGCTCAACATCGACGAGAACCCCGGCACGGCCGCGAAGTACGGCGTCATGTCGATCCCGACGCTGAACGTCTACAAGGGCGGCGAGGTCGCCAAGACCATCGTCGGCGCCAAGCCGAAGGCCGCGATCGAGCGCGACCTCCAGGACTTCATCAAGTAGTCCTGTTTCACGTGAAACATCGAACGGGCCCAACCCTCAAGGGGGTTGGGCCCGTTCGCATGTCGCGTCTGCCCAGCGGCTCGGCCACTCACAGCCGCCGCAGCGCCTCAGCCATTCACAGTGGCCGCAGCGCCGGCTCCTTCTGCACCGCCCCAAGCAGACGATCAAGCGCGAGCTCGACATCTTCCTTCCATGACAACGTCGTACGCAGCTCAAGGCGCAGCCGTGGATACGTGGGATGCGGCCGTACGGTCTTGAAGCCCACCGCAAGCAGATGGTCCGCCGGCAGCACGCACGCCGGCTCCTTCCACCGTGCGTCGCCGAAGGCCTCGATCGCCTTGAAGCCCCGGCGCAGCAGATCCTTGGCGACGGTCTGCACCAGCACGCGCCCCAGCCCTTGCCCCTGATAGCCCGGGATGATGAAGCCGGTCATCAGCTGCACGGCGTCGGGGGAGACCGGGCTCGTCGGGAACGCCGTGGCCCGCGGCACGTAAGCGGGCGGCGCGTAGAGCACAAAGCCCACGGGGACGTCGTCCACGTAGACGACACGGCCGCACGAACCCCACTCCAGGAGCACAGCGGAGATCCAGGCCTCCTTCTCCAGCTCCGGAGTGCCTGCCTTTACCGCGTCCTGTCCGCTGACCGGATCGAGCTCCCAGAAGACACAACTACGGCAGCGCTTCGGGAGATCCGGGAGATTGTCCAGCGTGAGCGGTACGAGCCGACGCCCCATGAAGGCGATTCCTCACTTTCTTGCCGCGCCACCCCACGGGCGGCTGTCAGAGCGCCCCGCTCCCTGAGCAAGCTGCCGACGAACCCGCCGACAGCCCCTAGCCCGAGGCCTGCGGTCATCAGGCCCGTCCGGCTCACCGCTCGCATCGACCCCTGCTCCTTCTGCTGAAGTGCTGCCAGGTGGTTGCGCTCTACTCGAACGCATCGTATCCACCCAGCGATTGCATCGATACCGGTGGAAAGCAAAGAGCAGGCCGTGTTCCGGTACACACCGGACACGGCCTGCTCTGCACTGGCAGGTCTACGAACGCCTCATCCGGCGTCTGCACTGCATGGCTACTCGTCGGCGTCGTTCGCGGGGCCCTTGTCCAGGACCGGTCCCTCGCCGGGAGCCAGAGTTCCGAGGATGCGCTCCAGGTCGTCCATCGAGGCGAACTCGACGACGATCTTGCCCTTCTTCTGCCCCAGGTCGACCTTCACCCGCGTCTCGAAACGGTCCGAGAGCCGGGAAGCCAGATCGGTGAGCGAGGGCGAGACACGACCGCCGGCACGCGGACCCTTGCTACGAGGCGCACTCTGAGGCCGCGAGCCCATCAGCGTGACGATCTCCTCGACCGCCCGCACCGAGAGCCCCTCGGCGACGATGCGGTGAGCGAGGCGGTCCTGCTCCTCCGAGTCCTCCACGGACAGCAGCGCCCGCGCATGCCCGGCGGACAGCACACCCGCCGCCACCCGCCGCTGCACGGCCGGGGAGAGCTTCAGCAGCCGCAGCGTGTTGGAGACCTGCGGACGCGAGCGCCCGATCCGGTCGGCCAACTGGTCATGCGTGCAGTTGAAGTCCTTCAGCAACTGGTCGTACGCCGCGGCCTCTTCCAGCGGGTTCAGCTGCGCGCGGTGCAGGTTCTCCAGGAGCGCGTCCAGGAGCAGCTTCTCGTCGTCCGTGGCGCGGACGATCGCGGGGATCCGCTCAAGACCGGCCTCACGGCAGGCCCGCCAGCGCCGCTCACCCATGATGAGCTCATAGCGCGAGGGCCCCAACTGCCGTACGACGACGGGCTGGAGGAGACCCACCTCCTTGATGGAGGTGATCAGCTCGGCGAGCGCATCCTCGTCGAAGACCTCACGCGGCTGCCGCGGGTTGGGCGTGATGCTGTCGAGGGGAAGCTCCGCGAAGTGCGCCCCCGCGGGCGACTCCGGCGCAGCGGCGTCCTCGCTCGACGGCTGCTCCGTTTCACGTGAAACATTGCCCTGCGGCAGCGAAGCCACCTTGGCTGCGGCCACGCCGCGCTCAGCGGTCAGCACCGGCGCAGCACCGGAAGAGGCCGCGGCCTCACCCATCGCCGGGGGCACCGGCTTATCGCCCGTGGGCGCCGCAGGAATCAGCGCGCCGAGTCCCCGCCCCAGCCCCCTACGTCGATCGCTCACTGGATCCCCTCCGCCATGTTCTGCTGCCCGTTCTGCGTACGCGCGTGGGCCTGCTGTGCGTCGTACCGTACGCCCACACCGCGCAGCGCCATCTCGCGGGCAGCTTCGAGGTACGAGAGTGCGCCACTCGACCCCGGATCATAAGTGAGCACGGTCTGGCCGTAGCTCGGAGCCTCCGAGATACGCACGGAGCGCGGGATGCTCGTCCGCAGCACCTCATCGCCGAAGTGGTTGCGCACCTCGTCCGCCACCTGGGAGGCGAGGCGGGTCCGGCCGTCGTACATGGTGAGCAGGATCGTCGACACATGCAGATCGGGGTTGAGGTGCCCGCGCACGAGGTCGACGTTGCGCAGCAACTGGCCGAGCCCCTCCAGCGCGTAGTACTCGCACTGGATCGGGATGAGCACCTCGGCACCGGCGACCATGGCATTGACTGTGAGCAGCCCCAGGGACGGCGGGCAGTCGATCAGGACGTAGTCCAGCGGCTGCTCGTAGGCCTGGATGGCTCGCTGCAGGCGGCTCTCCCGCGCGACCAGCGACACCAGCTCGATCTCCGCACCGGCGAGATCGATGGTGGCCGGAGCGCAGAAGAGCCCCTCGACGTCGGGGACGGGCTGGACCACATCGGAGAGCGGCGCGCTCTCCACCAACACGTCGTAGATGGAAGGGACTTCGGCGTGATGGTCGATCCCCAGCGCCGTGGAGGCGTTGCCCTGCGGGTCAAGGTCGATCACCAGAACGCGCGCACCGTGCAGCGCGAGCGAAGCGGCAAGGTTGACCGTCGTAGTCGTCTTGCCGACCCCGCCCTTCTGGTTGGCGACCACCATGACTCGGGTCTGCTCAGGCCGTGGCAGACCCTCGCCGGCGCGGCCAAGAGCATCCACCGCCAGTTGGGCAGCACGACCAATGGGGGTGTCGTCCATCGGGGTCGGTGTTTCACGTGAAACATCCTCCCCCGCCGACTCAGTACGGGGACCGGGGACCGGATCGGTCATCGGTCCCGCGATGTTGGCGTCGGACCGCAAGGATTCACTCTCCTCGACTTCAGGCTCGGAATGAACAGAGCCTCCCATGCCCTTGGGGTCGCGAACCAGCGAGGCCCGTTCTTCTGTGGATGAATCCGCCTCTGTGGACAACTCCGCCCCCCTTACGGGGGGTTTCCGGTCGCGCGGAGTGGCGGCAGCGCGTCCTCGGCTGATGATCCCCTGCAGCAGTGAGCGATGTTTCACGTGAAACACGATGCCAGGGCAGCGTCCGTTAAACCCGTGACACTCCGATTTGCCCGCTTTATCCATACCGGAGCGAGCACGCCCTGAAGGGCGATCAACTCGCTCACCAAGCCAGGCTGTTCAGGCTCCCGCCCGCAGAGGGCCGCTCCGCGAAACGGCTCAGCGACGACGCCCGCGGGCGGCCCGCGAGGGACGGGCGGCCTTCGCGCGCTTCGCCGCGAACCGCACACCGCCGGGGCTCTCCCCGACCTCGACCCGGACCACGGTGGACAGCGGATCGACGACGCCCTCACCGACCTGCATGACGGAGGTCTTCACCGCGCCGAGCTTGCTGAGGGCGGCCTTGGCGCCCTTGACCTCTTCCTCTGCGGTGTCGCCCTTGAGCAACAGCATCTCCCCGTACGGACGGAGCAGCGGCACGCCCCAGGTGGCCAGGCGGTCCAGCGGCGCCACGGCACGGGCCGTCACCACGTGGACGGGCTGGAACTTGCCGAGGACCTCTTCGGCCCGCCCGCGCATGACCGTCACATGGTCGAGGTCGAGCAACTCGACGACCTCGGTGAGGAAGTTCGTACGACGCAGCAGCGGCTCGAGGAGCGTGATCTTCAGGTCGGGTCGGACCAGGGCCAGCGGGATGCCCGGCAGACCGGCGCCCGAGCCGACATCGCAGACCGTCACACCCTCGGGCACGACCTCGGACAGCACCGCGCAGTTCAGCAGATGCCGCTCCCACAGCCGAGGCACCTCGCGCGGACCGATCAGACCGCGCCGCACTCCTGCATCGGCCAGCAGCTCCGCGTACCGGACCGCGTCCGTGAAGCGCTCACCGAATACCTCACGGGCCTGCTCCGGCGCCGGGGGGAGTTCTGCTGCCTCCGTCACGGGGACCGTCCTTCCGTACCGCACTGGGTGCTGAATATCAGGCTGACAAAGATCGGCCCCGCCTGCGAAACAGACGGGGCCGGGGACTGCTCAGGATCAGGCAGGGAGCACGACGACGAAGCGCTGCGGCTCCTCGCCCTCGGACTCGCTGCGCAGACCGGCGCTCTTGACCGCGTCGTGCACGACCTTGCGCTCGAACGGCGTCATCGGCTTGAGCTTGACCGGCTCGCCGCTGCTCTTGGCCTCGGCCGCGGCCTTGGCGCCCAGCTCGGAGAGCTCGGCCCGCTTCTTGGCGCGGAAGCCGGCGATGTCCAGCATCAGGCGGCTGCGGTCACCGGTCTCGCGGTGCACGGCGAGCCGAGTGAGCTCCTGCAGAGCCTCGAGCACCTCGCCGTCACGGCCGACCAGCTTCTGCAGGTCACGGCCGCCGGAGTCGCTGATGATCGAGACAGCGGCTCGGTCGGCCTCGACGTCCATGTCGATGTCGCCGTCGAGGTCGGCGATGTCCAGCAGACCCTCGAGGTAGTCCGCCGCGATCTCGCCCTCCTGCTCCAGGCGGGTCAGGGTGTCGCCGGCCTCAGCAGCAGCCGAGGGGGTGGTGCCTTCCGTCACGGGATGGGCTCCTCTTCTTACTTCTTGGACGGGTGCTTGGGCCGCTGCGGACCCTTGCGCTGTCCGGACTTGGCTTTGCTGCGGTTGCCGGTGCCGGGCTTGGCACCCGCCGGCTTGGCCTTGGACACGGCGTCCTTGGGCTCGTCCGCGGACTTCTGCAGCGAGGTCTTGGCTTCGGAGTCGCTCTTCGCGGACTGTGCCTGCGCGGTGCCCGACTGCCGCTGCGACTTCGACTGACGCTTGGGCTGCTGGCGCTTCTGCGGACCGCCGGCGGCACCGGACTCGTCGCCCTCGGCCACGGCGACGGCCGTGTCGCTCTTCGCCACGACACCGTCGGCCTGAGCGGCGAGGCCGGCCTTGCTCAGGCCGTTGATGAACTTGCGCTCGATGTCGTTGCGGTCACGGCCCTTGGCGACGATCGCCTTGACGATGTTGCGCTCGCTCTTGCGCATCTTGGCGCCCTCGCTGCGCGTCAGCTTGGCCTGCAGCCGCTCCAGGTAGGCGCCCTGCGCCTTGCTGCCCGGGGTCGGGTTCTGGCGGATGACGTACATCTGCTGGCCCATGGTCCACACGTTGGTGGTCAGCCAGTAGACGAGGACACCGACGGGGAAGTTGATGCCGAAGACGGCGAACATGACCGGGAAGACGTACATCAGCATCTTCTGCTGCTGCATGAACGGCGTCTTGACCGTCATGTCGACGTTCTTCGTCATCAGCTGGCGCTGCGTGAAGAACTGCGACAGCGACATCATGACGATCATGACCGCGGTCACGATGCGGACGTTGGTCAGCGTGGCGTCGAGGGCAGCGACCTTCTCGGGGCTGTCCATGAACTTCGCGGCCAGCGGGGCACCGAAGATGTGCGCCTTCTGCGCGCTCGCGAGCAGCGACTTGTCGATGACGTCACCGACGGTCTCGTTCGACGCGATGCTGTTCAGCACGTGGTACAGCGCGAAGAAGAACGGCGACTGGGCCAGGATGGGAAGGCACGAGGAGAGCGGGTTGGTGCCCGTCTCCTTGTACAGCTTCATCATCTCTTCGGACTGGCGCTGCTTGTCGTTCTTGTAGCGCTCCTGGATCTTCTTCATCTCGGGCTGCAGCGTCTGCATGCCACGAGTCGCCTTGATCTGCTTCACGAAGAGCGGGATCAGGCAGATCCGGATCAGGACCACCAGAGACACGATCGACAGGCCCCAGGCCCAGCCCGTGTCAGGGCCGAAGATCGCCCCGTACAGCTTGTGGAACTGGACGATGACCCACGCGACGGGTGTGGTGATAAAGCTGAAGAAACTGGCGATCGTGTCCACTAATCAGGCTCCTTGAGCATGGGACGGGGTCTCAGTGGCGGACTTCCCGCCCTTGTTGCGCCAGGCGTTGCGCAGCATTTCGTGCCACCGGGGTCGTTTGCGCGGCGGGACATGGTCCACGCCTCCGTGCGACCACGGATTGCACCGCAGGATGCGCCAGGCAGTGAGCGCCGTCCCCTTGATCGCACCGTGCCGGTCGATGGCCTGGTAGCCGTAGTGGGAGCACGACGGGTAGTACTTGCACACCGGGCCGAGAAGTGGACTGATGGTCCACTGGTAGATCTTGATCAAGGCCAGCAGTGGGTACTTCATCGCGCGCCCCCTCCCAGCAGTCGCTCCAGGGCGACGTCCAGGTCTCGGGCCAGCTGTGCATGGTCGGCGTCGCCCGCTCCGGGCAACGCGCGTACGACTACCAGGCTACCGGGGGGCAGCTGAGCGAGCCGTTCGCGCATGAGGTGACGCAATCTGCGCTTCACCTTGTTCCGTACGACCGCCACGCCCACGGCCTTGCTCACGACGAAACCCGCACGCGTCGGGGGAACGCTCTCCCCAGGCGCGTGCGGGTCCGTTGTACCGCTGCGTAGATGAACGACGAGGAGCGGACGGCCGGCCCGGCGTCCTCGGCGTACTGCGGTCGCGAAGTCTTCGCGCCGCCTCAGCCGGTTCTCGGTAGGCAGCACGACGTCATGACCTGCTGCGAATCAGGCAGACAGGCGGGCGCGACCCTTGCTGCGGCGGGACGCCAGGACGGCGCGGCCGGCACGGGTGCGCATCCGCAGCCGGAAGCCGTGGGTCTTCGCGCGACGACGGTTGTTCGGCTGGAAGGTGCGCTTGCTCACTCGGGGGCTCCAGAAATGAATCGGGTGACGGCGGGTGTCGTGTGGCTGTCACCGTGCGCCCGCGAGGAGCTCGCAATACGCCCGAGTGCACCGCTGCACGGTTCATTCGTACGGACCGTGATCCATGCCCATCGGAGGCAGGCGGCAGCAGCCATCGACAACTCGACCTGGTCACGGTACGCGCGGCTACGCCATCCGGTCAAACCGGGAGTGCACTGAGGGACACTATGCACAGCCTGTGGACAACAACTTGAACCGTACCCGTCGCCCTGACTACCTTGGCTGAACTCCGATTCGTTCCCTTCCCCCCGCACCACCCGATTTCCGTTTCGACCCGTCCCGAGAACCACACATTCGTGGGACCCATGAGAGAGCGTGCCCTGTGGCTGACGTACCTGCCGATCTTGCCGCAGTGTGGCCACGCGTGCTGGAACAACTGCTGGGCGAGGGGCGCGGTCAGGGCGTCGAGGCGAAGGACGAACACTGGATCCGGCGCTGCCAGCCGCTTGCGCTGGTCGCCGACACCGCACTGCTCGCCGTGCCGAACGAGTTCGCCAAGGGCGTCCTCGAGGGCCGGCTCGCCCCGGTGGTCAGCGAGACCCTGAGCCGCGAGTGCGGCCGCCCGATCCGTATCGCGATCACCGTCGACGACTCGGCGAACGAACCGGCCCCGACTCCCGCGCCCGCCCCGCAGCGCTACGAGGACCCGCAGCAACAGCGGTACGAGGAGCAGGAGCTTCCGGGCGCGAACCAGGAGCGGGACCAGCGCGACCAACGGGATCAGTACGAGGGCTACCGACGCCGCGAGGACGCTCCCGCGGGACGGGGCGAACATCCCGGCGCCCACGGCGGATCGCACAACGACCAGCTGCCGACGGCCCGCCCCGCCTACCCGGACTATCAGCGTCCGGAGCCCGGCGCCTGGCCGCGGCCGACGCAGGACGACTACGGCTGGCAGCAGCCCCGCCTCGGCTACCCCGAGCGCGACCCGTACGCCTCGCCCTCCAGCCAGCACGATTACCGCCCCGGCCCGCAGGACCGCCCGCAGTACGAGCAGGAGCGCCCCGCGTACGAACAGGACCGTTCCTCCCAGTACGAGCAGGAGCGTCCGTCGTACGAGCAGGAACGCCCGCAGTACGAGCAGGAGCGTCCGTCGTACGAGCAGGAACGCCCGCAGTACGAGCAGGAGCGGTCGCCGTACGAGCAGCAGGGGCGCGGTGAGCGCAGGGAGCACCCCGACTCCGGGCACAGCGGTCCGGGTGGTCCGCGGGGCGGCCACTCCGGTCAGCACGGCGGTCACTCCGGTCCCGGTGGCCGGGGTGTGCACGGCGGTGCGGGGCCCGGGGCCAGTTCGCTGCCCGCTGCCAGCGGTGCGCCCGGTCCGCTCGCCGCTCAGCCGGCTCCCGCGACGGGACCGGGTGAGCCGACGGCGCGGCTGAACCCGAAGTACCTGTTCGACACGTTCGTCATCGGCGCCTCGAACCGCTTCGCGCACGCCGCCGCTGTCGCGGTCGCCGAGGCGCCGGCCAAGGCGTACAACCCCCTGTTCATCTATGGGGAGTCGGGCCTCGGCAAGACGCACCTGCTGCACGCGATCGGGCACTACGCGCGGAGCCTCTACCCGGGGACACGTGTGCGGTACGTGAGCTCGGAGGAGTTCACCAACGAGTTCATCAACTCGATCCGCGACGGCAAGGGCGACAGCTTCCGCAAGCGGTACCGCGAGATGGACATCCTGCTCGTCGACGACATCCAGTTCCTCGCGGACAAGGAGTCGACACAGGAGGAGTTCTTCCACACGTTCAACACGCTCCACAACGCGAACAAGCAGATCGTGCTCTCCAGCGACCGGCCGCCCAAGCAGCTGGTGACGCTGGAGGATCGGTTGCGCAACCGCTTCGAGTGGGGCCTGATCACGGACGTCCAGCCGCCTGAGCTGGAGACCCGGATCGCGATCCTCCGCAAGAAGGCGGTGCAGGAGCAGTTGAACGCTCCGCCGGAGGTCCTCGAGTTCATCGCGTCCCGGATCTCGCGCAACATCCGTGAGCTGGAAGGGGCGTTGATCCGTGTCACAGCCTTCGCCTCGCTCAATCGACAGCCTGTGGACCTCGGTCTGACGGAGATCGTCCTCAAGGACCTGATCCCCGGCGGCGAGGACGCGGCGCCGGAGATCACAGCGACGGCGATCATGGCGGCGACCGCGGACTACTTCGGGCTGACCGTGGACGACCTCTGCGGATCCTCGCGCAGCCGCGTGCTGGTGACGGCCCGCCAGATCGCGATGTACCTCTGCCGCGAGCTGACCGACCTGTCCCTGCCGAAGATCGGCGCGCAGTTCGGCGGCCGCGACCACACGACGGTGATGCACGCGGACCGCAAGATCCGCGCGCTGATGGCGGAGCGGCGCTCCATCTACAACCAGGTCACCGAACTCACCAACCGCATCAAGAACGGCTGACGGCGAGCGAGTCTCACGCCAGACGGCTTCACACGGCTTCCGACAGCTTCAGACGGCTTCTCAGGGCGCCCGCGAGCACAGCTCGCGGGCGCTTTTGCGTGCTCCTCGCGTACGTCTTGGGCGCGCCTTGCCTGCGTCTTGCGTGCGTCCCAGGTGTCCGGAGAGCCCTCGGGCGGTGTCCCACGCTGTCCCCAGGGGGCACCGGGTGTTCGATTCCAGGTCTGCGGGAGGCTGTTGTCCACAGAAATGTGGCTGAAGGCCCGTCCACACCCTGGGGACTGGGAAGTTGTCCATACTGCGTCCACAGGCAAGCCTGATGACAGATCATCAACGCAGGTCAAGTGGCTGTGGATTCGTGGATGAAAGATCTCCACAGGCTGTGGACAACGAGTTGGCCCACAAGGGGCCCGAAGCGTTGTCCACCGGCCGCCCACAGGCAGAGGCCGGTTGTCCCCAGGTTTCCCGGGCTTCTCCACATCGCTGTCCACTGTTCGGCAACACAACCCGCTTCCTCACCGGGTCGAGTGAAAGCCGTCACACCAAGGTGCTGGGTTGGGCTGTGGGGAACCGGGGTAAAGCTGGGGACAGGCCTGGGGAGAAGTCGGCCTTTCCTGTGTATCGGGTGTGCAGAACTTTTCGGTGTCCACAGCTGAGCCTGGTTATCCACGGGCTCCACCCACAGGACCGGTGGACAAAATTTGGGGCCTGACCTGGGAAAACGCGGTTATCCACGGTTTCCACAGGCCCTACTACTACTCCCACCTAGATAACCCGGGGAACTTGTCTCGAAGACGGGGCTGTGCACAACTCGCGCTTCGTCGGTCGGCTGCCGCTCATCACGACTTGACCCCGAGCCGCACCGAGTGTCGGTGCCGTGCGTCAGACTGGTCCCCGGTGTTCTCCCCACCCTGGGGACGCATCAACCAAACCGACGAGAGCCCAGTGGGCTCAGCAGGCCAGCAGGGCGAGCAGCCAGGCAACAGCAGGAGGCGGCTTACGTGAAGATCCGGGTGGAGCGCGATGTACTGGCGGAGGCAGTGGCCTGGGCGGCACGTAGCCTCCCCGCCCGTCCGCCGGCGCCGGTCCTGGCGGGCCTGCTGCTGAAGGCCGAGGACGGCGCCCTGAGCCTTTCCGGCTTCGACTACGAGGTCTCGGCGCGAGTCTCCGTCGAGGCTGAGATCGAGGAGGACGGCACGGTCCTCGTCTCCGGCCGCCTGCTCGCGGACATCTGCCGCGCCCTCCCCAACCGTCCGGTGGAGATCTCCACCGACGGTGTGCGCGCGACCGTCGTCTGCGGCTCCTCGCGATTCACACTCCACACGCTCCCTGTGGAGGAGTACCCGGCGCTGCCGCAGATGCCGACCGCCACCGGCACGGTCCCCGGAGAGGTCTTCGCCGCGGCCGCCGCCCAGGTCGCCATCGCCGCCGGCCGTGACGACACCCTCCCGGTGCTCACAGGTGTGCGTATCGAGATCGAGGGCGACACGGTCACGCTCGCCTCCACCGACCGCTACCGCTTCGCGGTCCGCGAGTTCCTGTGGAAGCCCGAAGTGCCGGACGCCTCCGCGGTCGCCCTGGTGCCCGCCAAGACGCTCCAGGACACCGCCAAGTCGCTGACCAGCGGTGACAGCGTCACCATCGCGCTGTCCAGCTCCGGCGCCGGCGAGGGCCTCATCGGCTTCGAGGGCGCGGGCCGGCGTACGACGACGCGACTGCTCGAGGGCGACCTGCCGAAGTACCGCACGCTGTTCCCGACGGAGTTCAACTCCGTGGCCGTCATCGAGACCGCGCCGTTCGTCGAGGCCGTCAAGCGCGTGGCCCTCGTCGCCGAGCGGAACACCCCGGTTCGGCTCAGCTTCGAGCAGGGCGTGCTGATCCTGGAGGCCGGCTCCAGCGACGATGCACAGGCTGTGGAAAGGGTCGACGCCCAGCTGGAGGGTGACGACATCTCGATCGCCTTCAACCCGACGTTCCTGCTCGACGGCCTGAGCGCGATCGACTCCCCGGCCGCCCAGCTCTCCTTCACGACGTCGACCAAGCCCGCGCTGCTCAGCGGCAAGCCGGCGCTCGACGCCGAGGCGGACGAGGCGTACAAGTACCTGATCATGCCCGTCCGCCTGAGCGGCTGAGGACGGACGGACCGCGGGCCCTGGGCCGCGCAGTTGAGCGGACCAGGCCGGCAGGTGTGCCCACACGTCCGGGCGTAGGCTCGGACGTGGGTACGAAACACCAGCACGCGAATTGAAGGATGACCTGATGGAGCTCGGTCTCGTCGGCCTCGGCAAGATGGGCGGCAACATGCGCGAGCGCATCCGCCGCGCAGGCCACACCGTCATCGGATACGACCGCAACGCGGACCTCGCGGACGTCCACAGCCTGCAGGAGCTTGTGGAGAAGCTGAAGGGCCCGAAGGTCGTCTGGGTGATGGTCCCCGCCGGCGGCGCGACCCAGTCCACCATCGACGAGCTGGCCGAACTGCTCGAGCCGGGCGACGTCGTCGTGGACGGCGGCAACTCCCGCTGGACCGACGACGAGAAGCACGCCGAGGAGCTCGCCGCCAAGGGCATCGGCTTCGTGGACTGCGGAGTCTCCGGCGGCGTCTGGGGCCTGGAGAACGGCTACGCGTTGATGTACGGCGGCTCCGCCGAGGACGTCGCGAAGGTCCAGCCGATCTTCGACGCCCTGAAGCCGGAGGGCGACTTCGGCTCCGTGCACGCGGGCAAGGTCGGTGCGGGCCACTTCGCGAAGATGGTCCACAACGGCATCGAGTACGCCATGATGCAGGCCTACGCCGAGGGCTGGGAGCTCCTGGAGAAGGTCGACTCGGTGACGGACGTCCGCGAGGTCTTCCGTTCCTGGCAGGAGGGCACGGTCATCCGCTCCTGGCTGCTCGACCTGGCGGTCAACGCCCTCGACGAGGACGAGCACCTCGACAAGCTGCGCGGTTATGCACAGGACTCCGGCGAGGGCCGCTGGACTGTGGAAGCCGCCATCGACAACGCCGTGCCGCTGCCGGCCATCACCGCCTCGCTGTTCGCGCGGTTCGCCTCCCGCCAGGAGGACTCGCCGCAGATGAAGATGATCGCCGCGCTGCGCAACCAGTTCGGCGGCCACGCGGTGGAGAAGAAGTAGCGAAGCCGCCCGTAGCCGAGAAACCGCAGTAAGAGAAGAGCAGTCCGGATCCACAGCCTGTGGATCCGCAGCACGCGGATCCACGGGACTGTCCACACTTGGGGGAGGTCGGTCCACGGCCATGCACGTCACGCATCTGTCGCTGGCCGACTTCCGCTCGTACGCCCGGGTCGAGGTCCCGCTCGAGCCGGGCGTCACCGCTTTCGTGGGGCCCAACGGCCAGGGCAAGACCAACCTCGTCGAGGCCGTCGGCTACCTCGCGAACCTCGGCAGCCACCGGGTCTCCTCCGACGCCCCACTGGTCCGCATGGGCGCCGACCGCGCCATCGTCCGCGCCGCCGTGCGCCAGGGCGAACGCCAGCAGCTGATCGAGCTCGAACTCAACCCGGGCAAGGCCAACCGCGCCCGCATCAACAGGTCCTCGCAGGTCAGACCGCGTGACGTGCTCGGCATTCTGCGTACGGTCCTGTTCGCGCCCGAGGACCTCGCCCTGGTGAAGGGCGACCCGGGCGAGCGCCGCCGCTTCCTCGACGAGCTGGTCACCGCCCGCTCCCCGCGCATGGCCGGCGTCCGCTCCGACTACGACCGGGTGCTCAAGCAGCGCAACACCCTGCTCAAGTCCGCCGCCATGGCCCGCAGGCACGGCGGCCGCTCGATGGACATGTCCACGCTCGACGTCTGGGACCAGCATCTGGCCCGCGCCGGCGCCGAACTCCTCGCCCAGCGGCTCGACTTGATCGCCGCGCTCCAGCCCCTGGCCGACAAGGCGTACGAGCAGCTGGCCCCCGGCGGCGGCCCGCTCACCCTCGAGTACCGCCCCTCCGCCGAAGGCGCCGCCCACAGCCGCGAAGAGCTGTACGAGCAGCTGATCGAGGCCCTCGCCGGAGTCCGCAAGCAGGAGATCGAGCGCGGCGTCACCCTCGTCGGCCCGCACCGCGACGACCTCCTCCTCAAGCTCGGCCAGCTCCCCGCCAAGGGGTACGCGAGCCACGGCGAGTCCTGGTCGTACGCCCTCGCGCTGCGCCTCGCCTCGTACGACCTGCTGCGCGCGGAGGGGAACGAGCCGGTGCTCGTGCTGGACGACGTCTTCGCCGAGCTGGACGCCCGCCGCCGCGAACGCCTCGCCGAGCTGGTCGCCCCGGGCGAGCAGGTCCTGGTCACCGCAGCTGTGGACGACGACGTCCCGGACGTCCTGGCGGGCACGCGGTACGCGGTCGCGGACGGCGAGGTGACCCGGGCATGACGGACCAGCCGCATCAGCCCGACCCGTCCGGTCAGCCCGGGGAGAACCCCAAGCCCGCCGAACCCAGCGGTGTCGACCTGGCCCGGGTCGCGCTGCGCGCCGCGAAGGAGCAGGCCCGCGCGCGCGGCGCCGCCGCGGAGCAGAAGAAGCAGGCCAGGCGCGGCGGCCTCAGGTCGGGCGCCCGCGCGGACGGTCGCGACCCGCAGCCGCTCGGCGCCGCCATCAACCGCCTGATCACCGAGCGCGGCTGGGAGACCCCGGCCGCGGTCGGCGGCGTCATGGGCCGCTGGCCGCAGATCGTCGGCGACGACCTCGCGAAGCACTGCGTACCGCAGCGGTACGACGAAGAGGAGCGGATCCTCACCGTCCAGTGCGACTCCACGACCTGGGCGACGCAGCTGCGGCTGCTCGCGCCGCAGCTGGTGGCGCGGCTCAACGAGGACCTCGGCCACGGCACCGTGAAGCTGATCAAGGTGCACGGCCCGCAGGGCCCCGTCCGCCGCTTCGGCCCGCTGCGCGCCCCCGGCAGCACGGGCCCCGGCGACACCTACGGCTGACCGAGGCCGAACGAGACCGACCGGGTTTGGCAGAGGCCGACACAGAGACCGACACAGGCCGACAGAGACACCGACAGCAGCCGACCGATAGCCCCTTGCACGGCCCGCGCACGGCCATGCAAATCGGGTGCTACCGCACCGTAGCGGAAGGTTGACAGCCCGAAGCGCTGAGTGCCGCTGTGAGCCTCTCGGAGCCCCTTTCCACATATGGGGAGTCGGCTGCGGCCGATTCAGGGCGGCACATGCGGACTCAGGTACCGCCAAACGCCCATCACTGTCGGCGCTACCGGTAGACTGAAGGCTAATCTCGCCCCATTCGTGGGGCGCGGTCAGGAAACACGCGAGAACGCTGCACCAGGCTGTCCACTCAGCCGACCACCAGTCGACACACAGAACGACGCAGCCGCTCCCGCCACACGGGAGCTCGGCTTGTGCTGTGCCAGAAAGGGCGCTTCGTGGCCGATTCCGGCAACCCCAACGAGAACATTCCGTCTCCCGCCGGTGAGAACGGCGAGGCACCGGTGTCCTACGACGCCAGCGCCATCACCGTCCTCGAGGGGCTGGACGCGGTCCGCAAGCGACCCGGCATGTACATCGGCTCGACCGGTGAGCGGGGCCTGCACCACATGGTCCAGGAGGTCGTCGACAACAGTGTCGACGAGGCGCTCGCGGGCCACGCGGACACCATCGACGTCACGATCCTCGCCGACGGCGGCGTGCGCGTCGTCGACAACGGCCGCGGCATCCCGGTGGGCATCCACCCCGTCGAGAAGAAGCCGGCCGTCGAGGTCGTCCTCACCGTGCTGCACGCAGGCGGCAAGTTCGGCGGCGGCGGTTACGCCGTCTCCGGTGGTCTGCACGGCGTCGGCGTCTCCGTGGTCAACGCGCTCTCCACCAAGCTGGCCGTCGACATCAAGACCGACGGCTACCGCTGGACCCAGGACTACAAGGGCGGCGCCCCGACCGCGCCGCTCGAACGGCACGAGTCCACCGACGAGACCGGCACGACGGTGACGTTCTGGGCCGACCAGGACATCTTCGAGACCACCGAGTACTCCTTCGAGACGCTCTCGCGGCGCTTCCAGGAGATGGCCTTCCTCAACAAGGGCCTGACCATCAGCCTCACCGACGAGCGCGAGTCCGCCAAGGCCACCACCGGCGCCGACTCCGCCGAGGGTGCCGAGGACGACCAGGCGCGCACGGTCACGTACCACTACGAAGGCGGCATCGTCGACTTCGTGAAGTACCTCAACTCCCGCAAGGGCGACGTCATTCACCCCACGGTGATCGACGTGGAGGCCGAGGACAAGGAGCGCCTGCTCTCGGTCGAGATCGCCATGCAGTGGAACACGCAGTTCAGCGAGGGCGTCTACTCCTTCGCGAACACGATCCACACGCACGAGGGCGGTACGCACGAAGAGGGCTTCCGTGCCGCGCTGACCTCCCTGGTCAACCGGTACGCGCGGGACCGCAAGCTGATCCGCGAGAAGGACGACAACCTCTCCGGCGAGGACATCCGCGAGGGCCTCACCGCGATCATCTCGGTCAAGCTCGGCGAGCCCCAGTTCGAGGGCCAGACCAAGACCAAGCTGGGCAACACCGAGGCGAAGACCTTCGTCCAGAAGGTGGTGCACGAGCACCTCACCGACTGGTTCGACCGCAACCCCAACGAGGCCTCGGACATCATCCGCAAGGCCATCCAGGCGCAGACGGCCCGCGTCGCCGCCCGCAAGGCCCGCGACCTGACCCGCCGCAAGGGCCTGTTGGAGAGCGCCTCGCTGCCGGGCAAGCTGAGCGACTGCCAGTCCAACGACCCGACGAAGTGCGAGATCTTCATCGTCGAGGGTGACTCCGCAGGCGGCTCCGCCAAGTCCGGCCGCAACCCGGAGTACCAGGCGATCCTGCCCATCCGAGGCAAGATCCTGAACGTCGAGAAGGCCCGGGTCGACAAGATCCTGCAGAACACCGAGGTCCAGGCCCTCATCTCGGCCTTCGGCACCGGTGTGCACGAGGACTTCGACATCGAGAAGCTCCGCTACCACAAGATCATCTTGATGGCGGACGCCGACGTCGACGGCCAGCACATCAACACCCTGCTGCTGACCTTCCTCTTCCGCTTCATGCGCCCGCTGGTCGAGGCCGGCCACGTCTACCTCTCCCGCCCGCCGCTCTACAAGCTCAAGTGGGGCAAGGACGACGTGGAGTACGCGTACTCGGACCGCGAGCGCGACGCCATGGTCGAGCTCGGCAAGCAGGGCGGCAAGCGCTTCCGCGACGACACCATCCAGCGCTTCAAGGGTCTCGGCGAGATGAACGCCGAGGAGCTGCGCGTCACGACGATGGACCAGGACCACCGCGTCCTCGGCCAGGTCACGCTCGACGACGCCGCGCAGGCCGACGACCTGTTCTCGGTCCTGATGGGCGAGGACGTCGAAGCCCGGCGCTCGTTCATCCAGCGCAACGCCAAGGACGTCCGCTTCCTCGACATCTGAGTCGGCCGCACCAGCCGCAGCTCGAAAGGACTTTGACCAGCAATGGCCGACGAGACCACCCCGAACAACCCCGTCACGCCCGAAGTGCCCACGCCCGACGACCCCGAGGTCCCCGGCGTCGGCATGCGCGTCGAGCCCGTCGGACTCGAGACCGAGATGCAGCGCTCGTATCTCGACTACGCGATGTCCGTCATCGTCTCCCGCGCCCTCCCCGACGTCCGCGACGGGCTCAAGCCCGTCCACCGCCGCGTCCTGTACGCGATGTACGACGGCGGCTACCGCCCCGAGAAGGGCTTCTACAAGTGCGCCCGCGTCGTCGGCGACGTCATGGGCACGTACCACCCGCACGGCGACTCCTCCATCTACGACGCCCTCGTCCGCCTCGCCCAGCCCTGGTCGATGCGGATGCCGCTCGTCGACTCCAACGGCAACTTCGGCTCCCCGGGCAACGACCCCGCGGCCGCCATGCGCTACACCGAGTGCAAGATGGCCCCGCTGTCCATGGAGATGGTCCGGGACATCGACGAGGAGACCGTCGACTTCCAGGACAACTACGACGGCCGCAACCAGGAGCCGACGGTCCTGCCGGCCCGCTTCCCGAACCTCCTGGTCAACGGCTCGGCGGGCATCGCGGTCGGCATGGCCACCAACATCCCGCCGCACAACCTCCGCGAGGTCGCCGAGGGCGCCCAGTGGTACCTGGAGAACCCCGAGGCCTCCCACGAGGAGCTCCTGGAAGCCCTGATCGAGCGCATCAAGGGCCCCGACTTCCCGACCGGCGCCCTCGTCGTCGGCCGCAAGGGCATCGAGGAGGCGTACCGCACCGGGCGCGGGTCCATCACCATGCGCGCGGTCATCGAGGTCGAGGAGATCCAGGGCCGCCAGTGCCTGGTCGTCACCGAACTGCCGTACCAGGTCAACCCGGACAACCTCGCGCAGAAGATCGCCGACCTCGTGAAGGACGGCAAGATCGGCGGCATCGCCGACGTCCGCGACGAGACCTCCTCGCGTACGGGACAGCGCCTCGTCATCGTCCTCAAGCGGGACGCGGTCGCCAAGGTCGTCCTCAACAACCTCTACAAGCACACCGACCTGCAGACCAACTTCGGCGCCAACATGCTGGCCCTGGTCGACGGCGTGCCCCGCACCCTCTCCCTCGACGCCTTCATCCGGCACTGGGTCAACCACCAGGTCGAGGTCATCGTCCGGCGTACGAAGTTCCGCCTCCGCAAGGCCGAGGAGCGCGCCCACATCCTGCGCGGCCTGCTCAAGGCCCTGGACGCGATCGACGAGGTCATCGCCCTCATCCGCCGCAGCGACACGGTCGACGTCGCCCGCACCGGCCTGATGCAGCTCCTGGAGATCGACGAGATCCAGGCCAACGCCATCCTCGAGATGCAGCTGCGCCGCCTGGCCGCCCTGGAGCGCCAGAAGATCACCCAGGAGCACGACGAACTCCAGGCGAAGATCAACGAGTACAACGCGATCCTGGCCTCGCCCGAGAAGCAGCGCCAGATCATCAGCGAGGAACTCGCCGCGATCGTCGAGAAGTTCGGCGACGACCGCCGCTCCAAGCTCGTCCCCTTCGACGGCGACATGTCCATCGAGGACCTCATCGCCGAAGAGGACATCGTCGTCACCATCACGCGCGGCGGCTACGTCAAGCGCACCAAGACCGACGACTACCGCTCGCAGAAGCGCGGCGGCAAGGGCGTCCGCGGCACGAAGCTCAAGGAAGACGACATCGTCGACCACTTCTTCGTGTCCACCACGCACCACTGGCTGCTCTTCTTCACCAACAAGGGCCGCGTCTACCGCGCCAAGGCGTACGAACTTCCGGACGCCGGCCGCGACGCCCGCGGCCAGCACGTCGCGAACCTCCTCGCCTTCCAGCCGGACGAGCAGATCGCCGAGATCCTCGCCATCCGCGACTACGAGGCGGCGCCCTACCTGGTCCTCGCCACCAAGGCCGGCCTCGTCAAGAAGACGGCCCTGAAGGACTACGACTCGCCTCGTTCGGGTGGCGTCATCGCCATCAACCTCCGCGAGATGGAGGACGGCCGTGACGACGAGCTGATCGGCGCCGAGCTGGTCTCCTCCGCGGACGACCTGCTGCTGATCAGCAAGAAGGCCCAGTCCATCCGCTTCACGGCGACGGACGAGGCCCTGCGCCCCATGGGCCGCGCCACCTCCGGCGTCAAGGGCATGAGTTTCCGCGAGGGCGACGAGCTCCTCTCGATGAATGTCGTCCGGCCCGGTACGTTCGTCTTCACCGCCACCGACGGCGGGTACGCGAAGCGCACCGACGTCGACGAGTACCGCGTCCAGGGCCGCGGCGGCCTCGGTATCAAGGCCGCCAAGATCGTGGAGGACCGCGGCGAACTCGTGGGCGCGCTGGTGGTCGAGGAGACCGACGAGATCCTCGCCATCACGCTCTCGGGCGGTGTGATTCGTACGCGAGTCAACGAGGTCAGGGAGACGGGCCGTGACACCATGGGCGTCCAACTGATCAACCTGGGCAAGCGCGATGCCGTCGTCGGCATCGCACGTAACGCCGAGGCCGGACGCGAGGCCGAGGAAGTCGACGGCGACGTCGACGAGTCGGACGAGGCGACCCCGGTCGCAGGCACGGACGACGGCGCGAGCACCGAGTCCGAGTAGCGCGAGGAGTGTAGGTCGTGAGTGGAGCCACGGGCGCCTCAGCAGGCACCAACGGATCGGACGGCGGCCGTGGCCCCGCCACTGACCCGCAAGGGGCTCAGGGGGGCACCGTGACGGACACCCGCGAACCACAGCCGGAGGCGTACGCCGGCAAGAAGGCCGAGTACGCCCCCGGCGCCCTCCCGAGCGAGCGCCAGCCCGCACAGGAGCAGGCCACGGCCTACCACCCGCCGCAGGCCTACCAGTCCGACGACGCGGTCCGTCGGCCGCGTACGGGCGCGCGCACGACCCCGCGTACCCGCAAGGCGCGGCTGCGCGTGGCCAAGGCCGACCCCTGGTCGGTGATGAAGGTCAGCTTCCTGCTCTCCATCGCCCTGGGCATCTGCACGGTCGTCGCGGCCGCCGTGCTCTGGATGGTCATGGACGCCATGGGCGTCTTCTCCACGGTCGGCGGCACGATCGCCGAGGCCACCGGCTCCAACGAGTCCAACGGCTTCGACCTGCAGTCCTTCCTGTCGCTGCCGCGCGTGCTCCTCTTCACGTCGATCATCGCGGTCCTCGACGTGGTCCTGGCGACGGCCCTGGCGACCCTCGGCGCGTTCATCTACAACCTGTCCGCCGGTTTCGTCGGCGGTGTGGAGCTGACGCTCGCCGAGGACGAGTGAGCGTCTCCGAAGGCTCCCGGGGCATCGATTTTGGGACTGGCCGCGTCGTGCGCTAATCTTCAGAGGTCAGCGCGCGGGACACACACCGCAAAGCGCGGCGGGGCTATAGCTCAGTTGGTTAGAGCGCATCCCTGATAAGGATGAGGCCACAGGTTCAAATCCTGTTAGCCCCACCAGCACGAAGACCCTCAACCAGATGGTTGGGGGTCTTTGTCGTTCCCGGCCGCGGTTCTGGCCGCGGGCTGGCCCAGGGGCCTGGGTCTGGGGCCTGAGTCTGGGGTCTGGCCTTGGGGCGCCTGGCTCGTCCGGACATGGCTGAGCGCACCGTTCCCGTACGAGGAGGTCGGCGCGCATGCGAAACGGCCCGTACACCGGAGGCTGTGGCCGGTACGGGCTTGGGTCTGTCGGGCGATGTGGCGGTGGGGTGGTTCTGCGCAACGTCAGGTGGACCGGTGGCGCGGGCCCTCATGGTTCTCCCCGGTGAGGTGAAGGGAGAGAGGCCGGTCACTGGTCGGGTGGTGCGTTCCGTGCTTCGTGCTGTGTGTCTTGTGCTTTGCGCTTCGTACTGCGGGCTTCGTACTGCGGTGGTGCTGTGGTGCGTTGACGGCTGGGCCGTCCAGGAGGGGCATGGGCCGGCTGGGGCTGGGGCTTGGGCTCGGGGCCCGGGGGCCTGAACGCCTGTGGTGCGGGCGTCTGCCGGCTGCGTACTGCGGTTGTCGAGCTGGTCCTGCTGTTGTTGCTGTCTTGCGGTCGAGCTGTCCTGCGGTTCTGCGGTCTTGCCGGCCTGCTGTTCCGTCTGGTGTTGCTCGTGCAGCGAGGGGGCTCGGGCCGGGGTTCTTCGTGCCTGGCCCGTGAACTGTCCTTGCTGGTAACGGCGTTGAGAGGTACGTCACCTCTGCCGGGGCTCAGAGCGCCAGCTCTTCGGAGTCGGCCGGCTGGACGCGCTCCCGGTTGACGACGTCCGCTTCCGTGGCTGCGTCGACCTGGTTCACGTCGGACAGGGGCGTGGCGAGCGTCAGACCGCGGGTGCTGGGGGACGAGCCGTGCGCCTCGGCGCGGATGCGCTGCTTCATCGTGGGCGGCCGGTTGAGTTCGTACGGCTTCGCCTTGGGCGCGGGCGCCACGTACGGGGCCTTGGCGGCGGGCTCCGCGCTGCTGCTGCCGCTGCTGTCCTGCTGCGGGGCGGCCGGGGCGGCGGTGGCGGTGGTGATGAGGCCCAGGGAGGCGAAGAAGGCCAGCAGGGCGGCGACGACGACGGACCAGATACGGGTGACGTTGTTGGGAGCCACGATCCCTCACTTTCGGGTCGGAGGATTTGCGTACTTTCCTCATGATGTGTACGAGGTCCGAGAAGTGCGGGAGCTCGATCCGTGATTCGCGGATCTTCCGATGAACACCACCCGTATGGGCGCAAACCGCCCAGGAGTGCCGAAAAATCACGTTCTGTGGGTGGATCGGTGCGCATCGTGAGGGCGTCTACTGCTGTGCGCGGAGCGGGAGTTGAGTCCGGCGGCAGGTCACCGATCGGTATCGATCGGTGTGTATAGTCGGGCGCCAGAGGTCCCCTACGTCAAGGAAAGACGAGGTAGCGCGGTGAAGAAGCTTCTCCTGGTCGCACTGGCCGCCATCGGCGGGCTCCTCGTGTACCGCCAGATCCAGGCGGATCGCGCCGAGCAGGATCTGTGGACGGAGGCGACTGACTCCGTGCCCGCAGGTTCGTGAGTCCCGTAACGCTCTTCGCAGGCCCCGGTCGCCCCAGGCGGCCGGGGCTTTGTGTTGCGGTGGCGGGGTTCGGGGCTCTGCTGTAGGCCGTGGCGTGACTGTGGATGCGTACGCGGGATGCGCACGGCGGATGTGTGGCGGATGCGTACGGCCTCGGGATTTGCCTGCGTTAAGGAATTCCTTGCAGAAGCAAATGGATCGGTGATTCTGTCCGGCGCAGACAACGCGGGGATCTGCGGGGCAGGATGGTGCGCGGCCGGGCGACGACGAGGGGGCGGGATGGAGCGGCGCGGCACCGGGCGCTGGAGGAAGCACGGGGCGGCGGTGTGCGGCGCGGCGGTGGCCGGGACGGCACTGCTGTCGACGGCGGCCGCCCACGCCGCGTCGGCGGAGGACCCGAGCCCGTACGCGTTCGCTTCCGATGCGGAGCGCGTCCAGGGGGCCGCTGACCGGGGTGGGGCGCAGCCGCTCAACTCCGGTTCCGTGTACCGCAGTTCCATCGGCGCGGGGCAGACCCTCTACTACGCCGTCGAGCTCGACGACGAGTCCAGCGCGTACGCGTCCGCCGTCGCCGTCCCCCGCTTCGGTTCGGCGGTGGCGTACGGGGACCGGATCGCGGTGACCCTCCAGGACGCGGAGGGGAACACCTGCGGCTCCGAGAAGGCCTCGTTCGGGGCGGCCGACTACGCGGCCCCGCTCGCCGCCACCGCCGAGCGGCTCATCGACGGAGGCGGTACGCGCTGCCGGGAGGCCGGCACGTACTACGTCGTCGTACAGCGTGGCAGCGGCGGTGAGTCGTCGCGGGCGGCCTGGGACCTGGAGTTGAGCCTGGCGGCCGAGCCGCGGCTCGAAGGGGGTGCGCCCAGCGAGGCACCGGCGGAGGCCCAGGATCCGGTCGCCCCGCCGCCGCCCACAGGGGCGCCGGAGGAGGCCGAGGGCGGCACCGGCTTCAACGACGCGCGGCTCCTCGGCCACGGCGTGTGGCAGGACCGCATCAGGCCCGGCCAGACGCGGTTCTACCGAGTGCCGGTCGACTGGGGCCAACAGCTGTCCGCGCAGGTCGAGTTGGAGGGCGCGAAGAGCGGCGGGGGCGGGGTGCTCGGCAGCGTGCCCAAGGCGCTGAACGTGAGCGTCCACAACCCCGCCAGGACCACGGTGACCTCGGTCGGGGAGAGCTACCGCGGCGAGCCCGTCGACACGACCCTCGAACCGATGGCGGCGGTGGCGTACGAGAACCGGTACGCGGCGCGGCCCGAGACCAAGCAGGTGCGGTTCCCCGGCTCGTACTACGTGCAGGTGACGCTCGATCCGAAGCTGCGCCAGAAGTACGGCGACGACGGGCTCGCGCTCACCCTGCACCTCGGCGTCACCGGCGAGCCCAGGACGGACGTCGCGTACGCGGGCGACCCGGGGCCCTTCCAGGTCGGCGAGGGCGGCACGGACGCGCCGACGAGCGGGTCCGGGGCGGCCGACGCGGACTCCGGGGTCGGGAGCGGCCTGGGGCGCGACGTGCTGACGGTCCTCGCGGTGGCCGGGATCGGCACGGGCACGGTGCTGGTGCTCGTTCTGATGCTGTGGACGCTCGCCGCCCGCAGGCTCGCCGCACGCCGGGCGGCGAAGGAGGAGACCGTGCCGCGCGCGCCGAAGGAAGAGGCGGCGGCGGGGGCGTACGGGGCTCCGCGGTCGCGCTAGATCCCGTCGGGGCCCCGCGTGCGTCGAAAGCCTGTTCAGGGGCCCGCGTTCAGAGCTGGCTCAGCGCCCAGAAGCCGACCGCGTAGCCGACGAGCGCAAGCAGCAGGACGGGCACGGCCACCTTCACGGGCGGGCCGGGACGGCGCCTGCGGTGTTGCTGCCGCGGGGCCTCGCCGACAACCCCGCCGGGGGCTGCGACGGGGGCCGGCGCGGTCGGGGGCGTGAACTGCTCGGCCGGCGTGGGCTTCGCCGTGTACGGGCGGGTGATCGGGTACGTGTACCCGTCCTCGTCGAACGGGGGCCCAGGCAGCCGCTCCGCCAGTGGCGCGGGTGGCGTCGACGGCTGCGGTGGCTGCGGAGGGGCAACCGGAGCCGGAGGCACGGGAGTTGGGGTGGGGGTCGGTGTCGGGGTCGGGGTCGGCGGATGGGCGGCCGCCGGCGACGAGTCCCGTACGGCGGAGGGCGTCCCGTCGGGCGGCGCCAGGTGGAAGTCGTCGCTCCGGTCCGGCGCGCGTGTGGGCGGAGGCGTCACGGGCCGGGCCGGCGGCGCCTGTGGAGGGGGCGGGAGCGGCGGCGGGGTCGTCACGGGCGGGCGCTTGAGCGGGCCCTCCGGCCCGAACCCCGGTGGCAGCGGCCCGAGTTGGTCGAAGACCTCGATGATCTCGTCGTCCGGGCCGGGCTCGGGCAGCAGCTCGACCGCCGCGAGCAGCGCCTTGCGCGCACCCGCCGCCGTACGGAACCTGGCGTCCGGGTCCGGTTGCAGCAGGGTCGCGAGGACCTGCCACAGCGGTTCCGGGATGCCCTGCGGGGCGTCCGGGGTGCCGTGCGCGGCGAAGTGCTGGATCAGGGCCTTGGAGTCCGGCTTGGCGCCCTCCAGGAGATACAGCGCCACGAGCCCCACCGCGAACAGGTCCCCGGGGAAGTCCGGCTCGTCGCCGAGCATCTGCTCGGGCGCGAAGTAGCCGGGCGTCCCCACCACGTAGTCGGTCTCGGTGAGCCGGGGCTCGCCCTTGCGCATGGCGATGCCGAAGTCGGACAGGCGCAGATGCGGCCGTCCGGTGCCGGTGGCCTCCAGGAGGATGTTGGCCGGCTTGATGTCGCGGTGCACGACGCCTTCCTCGTGCACCGCGGTGAGCCCGGCGAGCAGCTGGTCGAGCAGCGTGCACACGAACGCGGGCGCCAACGGCCCGTAGTCCCCGATGACATGGGCCAGGGAGCCGCCCTTGACCAGGTCCATGGTGAACAGGACCTTGTCGTCGTCCGCCGCCCAGCTGGCCGGGGCCAGGACGTGCGGATGGTCGATGCGCAGGGCCTGCTCGCGGACGAAGCGGAGCAGGGTGTGCGCGTCGCTCTGCTGCAGGACCTTGGCGGCGACATAGCGGCGCCTGCGGTGGTCCCATGCACGCCACACGGCGCCCGCGCCACCGCGGCCGATCGGGTCGACCAGTTCGTACCGGCCGGCGAAGACCTCACCCATGGCCCTGCTGCACTCCCAGCTCCAGCCTCTCCGGCTGCTCGGACTAGTGCCTGGACTGTTCGTACGTACCGTTCTCGTCGTACGTACCGCTCTTGCTGAGTCGCGTGCCGCTCTTGCTGAAACCGTTCAGCAGAAGCGGAAGCGGTCAGTTCTGGTGCGACTCGTAGTGGGCGACGGCGTCCGAAGTGCGCCCGGCGCCGTACACCTTGAGGAACTCTGCCAGTTCGGGGTGGGTCGAGGCGAGAGCGTTCGCGGCCTCGATGATGTCCCCCGCGGCCGAGACGGAACGCAGCAGCGACTGGATCTCGCGGACCACGCGCTTGACCGTCGGGGCGCCCGAACTGATCGCCGTCTGACCGGCGTTGGTGAGGACCGAGCCGCCCTGCGACTTCTTGATCTCCTCCATGCGCTCGGCGGCCTCCGCGGCGCTGACGCTGCCGTCCGCCACCTGGCCGGCCAACTCCTGCAGGTGCTGCACCCGCTGGACCACGGCCGGGTTGCCGATCTTGGCCCGCTGGCCGCTCATCAGCTGGGAGAGCATCGGGGCGGAGAGCCCGAGCACCGCGGCGAGCCGGGCCTGGTTGAGCCCCAGATCGTCGATGAGCCGCCGGAACAGCGCCCCCAGAGGCTCCCCGTACCAGCTGCGCTGCAGCTCCCTGGCTCTTGCGGTGGCTTCCTGCTGTGCCGTGTCCATGGCGTCTCCCCTTCGCTGCTGCGAACCTCGCCGAGCATCTTACGGAGAGTGGTCGTCCACCGGGACCCCCAATCTTTTTGCGAGACTCGGGGGAAGACCCGGTACTCTGGTCTGCGGCGGACGAGAGACCGGGGTTCTTCCGGTCGATCAGTCGTTTCCGGGGCCTTAGCTCAGTTGGTAGAGCGCTGTCTTTGCATGGCAGATGTCAGGAGTTCGACTCTCCTAGGCTCCACCGGACAGAACCCCTCCGAACTGCGGAAACGCAGGGCGGAGGGGTTCTCGCATGTACCGCGTGCACCACATGCATTGCGTGCACCACATGCAGAAGGCCGTGGGGCGGAGGACTCGAAGTCCTCCGCCCCACGGCCTTCCGCACGCGGTGGCCGCTGTGCTGTCAGCGTTCGTCAGGGCGCTGGGGCGTCCAGTTGCCGCCCTCGCGCTTCGCCGCCTCCTCCTCGGCCTCCTTGGCCTGGACCTCGGGGTCGAGTACGTCCTGGCGGCTGCCGTCGACCGAGGACAGCCGGGCCGAGTCCGGCACTTCGGTGGGGGCCGGCGGTTCCACGAGCCAGTCCGGGTTGGCCTGCTTGTCCCACCACTTCCACGCGGCGAACGCGGCGGCGCCCAGCAGGCCGACCAGGCCGATCCGCTTGAGGGCACGGCCGGCGAAGGCGCGCCGCCGGTGCCTGCGGACCAGGTGCTCGATCTCCTTCGGCGAGACCTGACCGCGCAGCGCCGAGACGGCGGCGCTGCCGCGTGCGGCGGCCTCGGTGGCAGCGGGCTGGGCGGCCGCCACGGCCTGCTCGACGTGCGGCCGGGCCGCGGCCGCCGCCTGCCGGGCCGCCTTGCGAGTGCGGTGGGCCGCCTCGTCCAGCTTCGGCGGCACGTGCGTACGGGCCTGCACGATCCGCGGGGCGAGATGGGCGTCGTACTGGGCGCGTGCCTGATCGGCCGCTTCCTTGGCGGCGTCGGACACCTTCGGCGCGAGCCGTACGCGGGCCTCGTGCGCGTAGAGCGCCGCCCGGTCCTTGGCCGTGTCGGCGTAGGGCGCCACCACTTCCGCGGCGTGACGCACGCTGTCCTTCGCCGAGCTGGCCGCGGCGCGCGCGCTGTCGATGCGGGTCACGGGTTCCTCCTCCTCGGTGGCGTACGGTATTTCACCTTTCCACCCTTTTTCGGATCATGCCCGTCGGGTGACGGGGTGGCATGCGTGGGCGGGCATCCGGGTCATCGGCCCCAGGGGGCGTCGACTCCGGGCAATCTTCGTAACTTTCGCGGTCGACAATGCCACGGATCGGTCGTGTGCGCGCCGCTTCCGGCGGTAGTGATCGGGCGGTTCCGGGCGCGTTGCGAGGTCGAGTACCCGATGTGCGTGCCTCCTGTCACCGGATCCCGGGGTTCCGTTCATTTCTCCCGTCGGGTACGGAATCCGTGGGAGGATTCGGGGCGTCAGAGAAGGCAACGGAAGGCAGATCGTGGCTGAGCAGCTTTACGCCACCCTGAAGACCAACCACGGCGACATCGAGATCCGGCTGCTGCCGAACCACGCGCCGAAGACGGTTGCGAACTTCGTGGAACTCGCCCAGGGCGAGCGGGAGTGGACTCACCCGGCCACCGGCAAGAAGTCCACGGACAAGCTGTACGACGGCACGGTCTTCCACCGCGTGATCAGCGGTTTCATGATTCAGGGCGGCGACCCGCTGGGCAACGGCACCGGCGGCCCGGGTTACGAGTTCAAGGACGAGTTCCACCCGGAGCTCGGCTTCGACAAGCCCTACCTCCTGGCGATGGCCAACGCGGGGCCGGGCACCAACGGCTCGCAGTTCTTCATCACCGTCTCGCCGACCGCCTGGCTGACCCGTAAGCACACCATCTTCGGCGAGGTCACCGACACCGCGAGCCAGAAGGTCGTGGACGCCATCGCGGCCGTGCAGACCAACCCGCGCACCGACCGGCCGCTCAACGACGTCGTCATCGAGTCGGTCGTGGTCGAGAAGCGCGAGGGCTGAGGCAGGCACGGATCCTGGCGCGGATCCCGGCTGGCGTCCCGGCACGGATCCCCGGCAGGGAACCTTTTCGCCCCGCTCGTCCGTAAGGATGAGCGGGGCGGTGCGTTGCGCACCCGTGCCGTCGTACGGAGAGTGAGGGGACTCATGGACCAGGCGCCCGGCAGTCCGCAGGAACCGCAGGGCACGTCCGGCCTGCCCGGCTGCTACCGGCATCCGGACCGCGAGACGGGTGTGCGCTGTACCCGCTGCGAGCGTCCGATCTGCCCGGAGTGCATGGTCAGCGCCTCGGTCGGGTTCCAGTGCCCGACGTGCGTACGGGAGGGCTCGGGCACCGGGCACGCGCCCGCGGCGAACCAGCCGCGGACCATCGCGGGCGGCGCCGTCGCCGCCGACCCGCGGCTGATCACCAAGATCCTCATCGGCCTGAACGTCGCCGTGTTCGTCCTTGTGTCGGTGAAGCCGGAGCTGGTCAGCGAGCTGTTCCTGGTGGGCGGGGCCGCGTACCTGCCGTGGGGCGTCGCGAGCGGTGAGTGGTATCGCCTCGTCACGTCGATGTTCCTGCACGAGGAGATCTGGCACATCGCCTTCAACATGCTGGGCCTGTGGTGGCTCGGCGGTCCGCTGGAGGCCGCGCTCGGCCGGGTGCGGTACGTGGCGCTGTATCTGATCTCCGGCCTCGCCGGCAGTGCGCTGACCTATCTGATCGCCTCGCCGCTGCAGCCGTCGCTCGGCGCTTCGGGCGCGGTGTTCGGGCTGATGGGGGCGACGGCCGTGCTGATGCGCCGCCTCGACTACGACATGCGGCCGGTCCTGGCGCTGCTCGCGCTGAACATGCTGTTCACGTTCACCTGGTCGGGCATCGCCTGGGAGGCGCACGTCGGCGGACTCGTCGCGGGTATCGCCGTCGCGTACGGGCTTGTGCACGCGCCCCGCGAGCGGCGGGCGCTTGTGCAGTGGGGGACGTGCGGGCTCGTGCTGCTGCTCGTGCTCGGCACGGTGATCGTCCGGAGCGCGCAGCTGAGCTGAGACCGGCTGCTCCGCCGACCGCCTTGTGGCCCCTGTGGATCCCCTGTGGGCTCCTGTGGAGAGCCGGGGACAACCGCTTCGTTCACCGCAGGTGGACGGTTGTGCACACACTGTGGCCGAAGTTGTCCACAGCGTGTGGCGGATCTTGTGCACGCTGTGGGGAACAGCAGTGCCCCTTGTCACTGACCTGGGTTTTCCCAGGAAGGACAAGGGGCGTGCGATGTTCCAGGTGGCGGCGTTCCGGTCCTACCGGCGTCAACGTCGCGGGGGTTATCCACAGATCTTCTTAGTTTTCCGCAGCTGTGGAAACGGCTGTGGATAACTCAGTGGATAGCTCGGGGCAGGACTTGCGTCCCAGGGGCCGAGCGGGGTAGTTCAGCGCCCTACTTCCACTGCGTGGAGACGCCGAAGCCGGCCGCGATGAAGCCGAAGCCGACCACGATGTTCCAGTTGCCGAGCGCCTCGACGGGCAGCTTGGTCTCCGTCACGTAGAAGACGACGATCCATGCCAGGCCGATCAGGAACATGGCCAGCATGACGGGGGCCACCCAGCCACGGCTGGTCAGCTTGATGTTGGCCGCCTGCTTCGAGGAAGGCGGCGGCGTGTAGTCGGCCTTCTTGCGGATACGTGACTTCGGCACGAGGGTTTCTCCTGTCGATGCGCTGCGTGGCCGCGCAGGGAACGGGTTCGGCTGGCGCCGGGCGGGGACGGCGATGGGGGCACGATGCTCTCCCCCAAGCGTCCGTTAGCGTAGTGCTTCCGCCGCGCCGTAAGGAGTAAGGGTACGTTGAGCAATTCTGCCGACTCCTCCGACGAGGCCCCCAAGGGCCCTGGTCGCAGCTCCGGACTGCGTCCCGTGCGCCTCCTGACCGCCGCTGTGTTCGCGCTCGCCGGGTTGATCTTCTTCACCAGCTTCAACACTGCCAAGGGTACGAACATCCGTACCGACGCCTCGTTGCTGAAGCTGTCCGACCTGATCCAGGAGCGCAGCCACGAGAACGGCCGGCTCGACGAGGCCAACGGCGCCCTGCGCGAGGACGTCGACGCCCTCGCCGAGCGGGACAGCGGCAGCTCCGACGTCGAAGCGGCCGAGCTCGACGCCCTGGAGAAGGAAGCCGGCACCAAGAAGCTCAAGGGCGAGGCCGTCTCCGTCACCCTCACCGACGCCCCGCCCAACGCCACCGCGAAGATCCCCGGCTACCCCGAGCCGCTCCCCAACGACCTGGTCATCCACCAGCAGGACCTCCAGGCCGTCGTCAACGCTCTGTGGAAGGGCGGCGCCAAGGGCATCAAGGTCATGGATCAGCGGCTGATCTCCACCAGCGCCGTCCGCTGCGTCGGCAACACCCTGATCCTCCAGGGCCGCGTCTACTCGCCCCCGTACAAGGTCACCGCCGTCGGCGAGCCCGAGAAGCTGCGGCAGGCGCTCACCGCGTCGCCGGAGATCCAGAACTACATGCTGTACGTCAACGCGTACGGACTCGGGTGGAAAGTCGACGACCACCGGGCGGTGACTCTTCCCGGTTACTCGGGCACAGTGGATCTCCACTACGCGACGCCCGTGAAGTAGGAGCAGCGGGGCGCCAACCAGCCGTGGGGCCACGGCAGTTCGGGGAGGGGCCGGACCGTGTCGGTGCGAGTGCTCGTCAGGACGTTCAGCGAACTGTGCCTCACCGTCGGCATGTTGATCGTGCTGTTCGTCGCGTACGTCCTGTTCTGGACCGGTGTGAAGGCCGACGGGGCGATGGACAGCCAGATCGAGCAGCTGCAGAGCGAGTGGGCGCAGGGGTCCGTGCCGGCGGGTGAGGGCGCGGCGCCGGGCGATCAGGGGACGGGCGATCAAGGGACCGGCGCGGACGCGAAGCCCGAAACCCCGACCGGCGACAGCGGCGAGGCCGAGACGAGTCCGCCCTCCCCGCCCGCCTACCAGGACGGCAAGCCCTTCGCCGTCATGTACATCCCGCGGTTCGGCGCCGCGTGGAACAAGCCCGTACTCGAAGGCACCGGCGTCGAGACCCTCAAGAAGGGCCTCGGCCACTACGACTCGACCGCGCAGCTGGGGCAGCGCGGCAACTTCTCCGTCGCGGGCCACCGGCGCACCTACGGCGACCCGTTCAAGGACTTCCCCCGGCTGCGCCCCGGCGACCCGGTGGTGCTGACCGACGGCTCCACCTGGTTCACGTACCGCATCGTCAACAAGCCCTACAAGACGCTGCCCAGCGACATCGGCGTGATCGACCCCGTCCCCCGCAAGTCCGGCCTCGACGGGCCGGGCCGTTACCTCACCCTTACGACCTGTGAGCCAGAGTGGGGGCACAGCCACCGGCTGATCGTCTGGGCGCACCTCGACGCGACCCAGCCGGTGGAGGAGGGGAAGCCCGAGGCATTGCGCAGCTGACCCACGTACACCGGGCGCCGCCCCTTAGTCTGGTGGCGTAGGCCGAGAGGGCCATCGGGGCCACGGGCGTGGGAAGGGACTGCGGACAGCATGTACGGCTGGATCTGGCGGCATCTGCCGGGCGACACGTGGCTCAAGGCCCTCATCTCGGTCGCCCTGGTGCTCGGAGTCGTCTATCTCCTCTTCCAGTTCGTCTTCCCGTGGGCGGAGCCGCTGCTTCCGTTCAACGACGTGACGGTGGACGAGAACGTGGGCATGGGCGCGGGTACGGGCATGGGCGCGGGTATGGGCGCCCTCAACGGCTCGACGGGAGCGGCCCTGTGAGCGCGCGCATCCTCGTCGTCGACAACTACGACAGCTTTGTCTTCAACATCGTCCAGTACCTCTACCAACTGGGCGCCGAGTGCGAGGTCGTGCGCAACGACGAGGTCTCCACCTCGTATGCGCATGGGGGCACCTCCCGCTCGAGCGAAGCCGAGAGTGGGGGAGGATTCGACGGCGTGCTGCTCTCGCCGGGGCCCGGCGCACCCGAACAGGCCGGTGTCTGCGTCGACATGGTCCGGCACTGCGCGGCGACCGGCGTGCCCGTCTTCGGCGTCTGCCTCGGCATGCAGTCGATGGCCGTGGCGTACGGCGGGGTCGTGGACCGGGCGCCCGAGCTGCTGCACGGCAAGACGTCCCCGGTGGTCCACGAGGGCGTCGGCGTCTTCGCCGGACTGCCCTCGCCGTTCACCGCCACCCGCTACCACTCGCTCGCCGCCGAGCCGGCGCACCTGCCGGACGAGCTGCGCGTCACCGCGCGCACGGACGACGGCATCATCATGGGCCTCAGACACCGTGAACTGCCCGTCGAGGGCGTGCAGTTCCACCCGGAGTCGGTGCTCACCGAGCACGGCCACCTGATGCTCGCCAACTGGCTGGTCGAGTGCGGTGACCCGGAGGCGGTGGCGCGATCGGCGGGGCTTGCCCCCGTCGTGGGCAGGGCCTCGGCGTGACCGCCACCCGCCCCGAGCGCGAATCAGGCGCCCCGTACGAGCAGGATCCCGCGTACGGGGGCGCCGGTGCGTTCGAGGCGGCGGTCGACCGCATGGACGACCCCCTCAACGACCCGCTGCCCGGCGGCGGCCACACCTCCCCGTGGTTCCGCACGCCGCCCGCTGCTCCGGCGGACGAGCCGCAGCCGGTCGCGTACGACGCGCCTCTTGCGTACGACGAGGCGCATTCCTTCACGTACGACGAGCCGCAGCCGTACTCGTACGAGGAACCGCAGCCGTCCTCGTACGAGGAGCCGCAGCGGGCACTGGACTCGTTCGAGGAGCCGCAGCCCCAGCCCCAGCCCCAACTCCAGCCCCAGCCGCACGTCCACGAGGAGCCGCAGCCCCAGTCGTACGAAGAGCCCGAGTCCTACGCCGAGCCCGTCGACGACGAGACCGTGGGGCTGCGTACGGCCGACACCCGGCGGGCGGCCGAGGGGGCGGACCGGGCGGACCGGCCCGAGGCGGAGGAGAGCCCGGCCCCGACCGGAGAAGGGCGGGCGGCCCGGCGCAAGGCGGCGCAGCAGGCCGCGCGGCGGAGCGTCGTCGGCGTGGTCGGCGGCGGAGGAGGCCGACGCAGGCGCACACCGGGCGGTACGGCCGCGGCCGCCACGTCCGAGACGAAGGCGGACGGCAAGCCGCTGTCCCGCGTCGAGGCGCGGCGGGCGGAGCGCGCGCGGAGACCCAGCCCCGCGGTCGTGGCGAGCCGGGCCGTGGGCGAGCTCTTCATCTCCGTGGGCGTACTGATGCTGCTGTTCGTCGCGTACCAGCTGTGGTGGACGAATGTGCGCGCCGGCCAGGAGGCGGGCAGCGCGACGGACACGCTCCAGGAGGACTGGGCGAGCGGCAAGCGCAAGCCGGGCGCCTTCGAACCCGGCCAGGGCTTCGCCATCATGCACATCCCGCGGCTCGACGTGGTCGTCCCCGTCGCCGAGGGCATCGACAAGGAACGCGTCCTGGACCGCGGCATGGTCGGGCACTACGCCGAGGGCGCCCTGAAGACCGCGATGCCCGACGCGAAGAAGGGCAACTTCGCGGTCGCCGGCCACCGCAACACCCACGGCGAACCGTTCCGGTACGTGAACCGCCTGGAGAAGGGCGACGAGATCGTCGTCGAGACCCAGGACAAGTACTACGTGTACTCGATGCAGACCATCCTTCCGCAGACCAGCCCGAGCAATACGGGGGTCATCGCGCCGATCCCCAAGGGCTCGGGCTTCACGGAGCCGGGGCGGTACATCACGCTGACCACGTGCACCCCGGAGTTCACCAGTACGTATCGAATGATCGTCTGGGGCAAGATGGTCGAGGAACGGCCGCGCAGCAAGGGCAAGCCCGACGCCCTGGTCCGCTGACCCGGCCCAACTCCACCTGACCAGAACGCACTTCACTCACTTCACTTCACTTGACGGGGCGGGAAGCCGTGGTAGCCACCACCGACCAGGACGAGCGGACCGAGAGCCCGCAGCCCGCGCCGAGGCGGCGCTCCCGACCCGGGCGGATCGCCAGAGCCGTCAGCGTCTTCGGTGAACTCCTCATCACCGCCGGACTGATCCTCGGCCTCTTCGTCGCCTACTCGCTGTGGTGGACCAACGTCCAGGCCGACAAGGAGGCCCGCAAGCAGGGCGACGCGGTGCGCGACCGCTGGGCGGGCGGCCCCGGCGCCCTCGACACCAAGGACGGCATCGGCTTCCTGCACGTACCGGGTATGAAGGTCGGCGAGATCCTGGTCAAGAAGGGCACCACGCCGAAGATCCTCAACGACGGCGTCGCCGGCTACTACACCAAGCCGGTCAAGTCGGCGCTGCCCGAGGACGACAAGGGCAACTTCTCGCTGGCCGCCCACCGCGACGGCCACGGCGCCAAGTTCCACAACATCGACAAGCTCGAGGAAGGCGACCCGATCGTCTTCGAGACCAAGGACAAGTGGTACGTCTACAAGGTCTACTCGAAGCTCGCGCAGACCTCGAAGTTCAACGTGGACGTCCTCGACGACGTGCCCAAGGAGTCCGGCAAGAAGAAGGCCGGCCGCTACATCACGCTCACCACGTGCACGCCGGTCTACACGTCCACGTACCGCTACGTGGTGTGGGGCGAGCTGGACCGCGTCGAGAAGGTCGACAACGAGCGGACGCCGCCGAAGGAACTGCGCTGAGGGACTCCGCTGAGTGAACCCCGCTGAGCTGGGGCTCGCTGAGCCGAGGCTCACTCAGCCGAGGCTCGGGTACCCGGGGCTCGCGTACCCGAGAAGAGACAAAAGACTCCCGGCCACCTCCTCGAAGGAAGTGGCCGGGAGTCTTTGCGTTCAGGCGCCGGCCGAGCCGTGGCCGGCCCCGGGGCTCAGTCCCTCTCGCGGGTGCTGAGGCCGGACGGGCCGCCGAAGATTCCGCCGCCGCCGTCTTCCTCACCGCCGTCGCCCTGGCCGGGCATCGTCGTGAAGTTGACGGTCGTGCCACCCGGCACCTGCGTGCCCGCGGGCGGATCCGTCATCACCACCTGGGCGTTCGGGTCCTGCGGCCCGCTGGTGACGTTGCCGGGCGTGAGCCCCGCGTCCTGCAGCGCCTTCTTCGCGTCCTTCAGCTTCTGGCCCGTCAGCGACGGCACCGGAATCTGCTCGGAGGCCTTCGCCACGGTCAGCGTGATCTGCTCACCCCGGCGCGCCTTCGAGTTGCCGGCCGGGTCCTGCTCCACGACCTGCCCGGCGGGCACGTCGTCCTTCGGGACCTCCTGCGTCACCACCGTGAAGCCGTTGGCCTCCAGCTGCTGCGTGGCCTCCGCGACCTGCTTGCCGACGACGTCGGGAACGGTCTTCTTCTCCTCCTCCTTCGCCACGGTCAGCGTGATGGTGGAGCCCTTCTCCCGCTCGGTGTCGCCCGCGGGGTCCTGGCCGATGACCGTGCCCGGCGTCCGCTCGGACACCTCGGTCTCCTTGGAGACGGCGAAGCCCTTCTCCCGCAGCTGCTCCGAGGCCTTCTCGTACGTCAGACCCTGGACGTCCGGCACGGTGGCCTTCGGCGCACCCGTCGAGACCACCACGTCGATCGTGGCGAACTTCTCGACCTCGCCGCTCTCCGGGTTCTGGCTGCAGATCTTGTCCTTGGCCTGGTCCTCGCACGGCTTGTGGTCGACCGACAGCTTCACGTCGCCGTTCTTCGCGCGCTGCTCCGCCTCGGCGAGGGTGATGCCCACCAGGTGCGGCACCGGCACCTTGCCGTCACCGCCGCCGCCGTTGCTGCCGAAGACTTCCTTGCCGATCAGGATCGCGCCGACCAGGACGAGCAGACCCGCGAGGATCAGCAGGATCGTCGACGTGGTGCCCTTGCGCTGGCCACGGCGCGGCGGGCGGTCGTCGTACCCGTAACCCCCGTCGTCCGGGTTCACCGGCGGCAGCATCGACGTCTGGCCGCCGCCGTTCTGCGGGCGCAGCACCGCCGTGTGCTGGTCGTCGGGGTGGCCGCCGCCGTACCCGACCGCGCCGAGCGCGGCCGTCGCCGCGACGGGCTGGCCGTCCAGGCAGGCCTCGATGTCGGCCCGCATCTCGTCGGCCGACTGGTAGCGGTAGTCCGGGTCCTTGACCAGGGCCCGCAGGACGATCGCGTCCATCTCGGGCGTGATCTCCGGGTCGAACGTGCTGGGCGGCTGCGCCTCTTCGCGTACGTGCTGGTAGGCCACCGCGACCGGCGAGTCACCGACGAACGGCGGGCGCACGGTCAGCAGCTCGTAGAGCAGGCAGCCCGTCGAGTACAGGTCGCTGCGCGCGTCGACCTGCTCGCCCTTGGCCTGCTCCGGCGACAGGTACTGCGCGGTGCCGATCACGGCCGCGGTCTGCGTCATCGTCATGCCGGAGTCGCCCATGGCGCGGGCGATGCCGAAGTCCATGACCTTGACCTGGCCGTTGCGCGTCAGCATGACGTTCGCGGGCTTGATGTCGCGGTGCACGATGCCGGCGCGGTGCGAGTACTCGAGGGCCTGGAGGATGCCGATGGTCATCTCCATGGCCCGCTCGGGCAGCAGCTTCCGCCCGGAGTGCAGAAGCTCACGGAGCGTGGAGCCGTCGACGTACTCCATCACGATGTACGGAATGGAGACCCCGGCGCTGCCGCCCGTCTCGTACACCATGTCCTCGCCGGTGTCGTAGACCGCGACGATGGCCGGATGATTGAGCGAGGCGGCGGACTGGGCCTCACGGCGGAACCGGGCCTGGAACGACGGATCGCGGGCGAGGTCCGCCCGGAGCGTCTTCACGGCGACGGTGCGGCCGAGGCGAGTGTCATGGGCGAGGTAGACCTCCGCCATGCCACCACGGCCGAGCACCTGGCCCAGCTCGTACCGGCCGCCGAGGCGACGCGGCTCTTCCATAGCTACCTACCAGCCCTCTCCGTCAGTCCCGACCGCACCCTTGTGTGGTCCGGCGGTGTGCTGTCCCGGCTACCGTACCGGCCTGTCCGAGCGTGATCTGGCCGCAACCGTCACCTGATACAGGACCGGTACCGCCGTGACCGACGTCACTTCTTGCTGTCGATGACTGCCTTCATGACGTTCTTCGCGATGGGTGCGGCGAGGCCGCCGCCCGAGATGTCACCGCGGTCGGCGTCGCTGTCCTCGACGACCACGGCGACCGCCACCGGGGAGCCGCCGTCCGGGTTCTTGGCGTAGCTGATGAACCAGGCGTAGGGATTCTCACTGTTGTCGACGCCGTGCTGCGCCGTACCGGTCTTGCCGCCGACCGTCACGCCGGGGATCCGCGCGTTGGAGCCGGTGCCCTGCTGGACGACCGTCTCCATCATTTCCTGCAGCTTCTGGGCGTTCGCCTTCGACAGCGGCTCGCTCATCTTCTTCGGATCGTGCTTCTCGATCACGTCGAGGTTCGGCGCCTGCAGGTTGTCGATCATGTACGGCTCCATCAGCGTGCCGTCGTTCGCGACCGCGGACGCGACCATCGCCATCTGCAGCGGAGTCGTCGCCGTCTCGAACTGACCGATGGAGCTGAGCGCCGTCTGCGGCTTGTCCATCTCCGTCGGGAACGTCGACGCCGACGAACGCACCGGAATGAACTGCTCCTTGTTGAAGCCGAACTTCTGGGACGTCTCCAGCATCTTGTCCTTGCCGAGATCCGAACCGATCTTGCCGAAGACCGTGTTGCAGGACACCCGCAGCGCCTCGCGGAGCGTGGCGTCCTTGCAGGGGATCGGGCCCTCGTTCTTCAGCTCCGTGTTCGTGTTCGGCATCGTCCACGGAAGCGGGGAGTCCGTCTCCTCGTCCGGGTCGTCGTAAAGACCGTGCTCCAGCGCGGCCGCCGCCGTGACCACCTTGAACGTGGAACCCGGCGGGTACGTCTCGCGCAGCGCCCGGTTCAGCATCGGCTTGTCCGGGTCCTTCTCCAGACGCTGCCAGGCCTTCGAGTCGTCCTCGCTGTTGCCCGCGAACTCCGACGGGTCGTACGACGGCGTCGACGCGAGCGCCAGGATCGCGCCCGTCGACGGGTCGATCGCCGCGACCGCGCCCTTCTTCGAGCCGAGGCCCTCGAACGCGGCCTTCTGCGCCCGGCCGTTCAGCGTGGTGACGACATTGCCGCCGCCCTGCTTCTTACCGGTGATCATGTCGAGCGTGCGGCGGAAGAACAGCCGGTCGTCGTTGCCCGTGAGGATCTCGTCCTCCAGGGACTCGATCTGCGTGGCCCCGAACGCCTGCGACGCGAACCCGGTCACCGGCGACCACATCTCGCCGTTCTTGTACGTCCGCTTGTAAGCGAAGTCACTGCCCTTCGTCGGCGCGGAACCCGTGATCGGCTTCTCCCCGACGATGATGTCGCCACGCTTCTGCGCGTACCGCTCGATCAGCACACGACGGTTCTTCTCGTGCGTACGCAGCTCGTCCGCCGACACGTACTGCAGCCAGTTGTCCCGCAGCAGCAGCGCCAGCATGAGCAGACCGCAGAAGATCGCGATCCGGCGCAGAGGCTTGTTCACGGCCGCACCACCTGAGTCATCTCGGCGTCGGGGTTGGGCGCCGGCGCGGGCGCGGGACGACGGGCCGTGTCACTGATGCGGATCAGCAGACCGACCAGCGCCCAGTTCGCGATCACCGACGAACCACCCGCCGCGAGGAACGGCATCGTCATACCCGTCAGCGGAATGAGACCCATGACACCGCCGGCGACCACGAAGATCTGCAGCGCGAACGCACCCGACAGACCCACCGCGAACAGCTTGCCGAACGGGTCACGCGCGGCCAGCGCCGTACGCACACCCCGCTCGATCAGCAGCGCGTAGAGCAGCAGGAACGCCATCACACCCGCGAGACCCAGCTCCTCGCCGATCGTCGCGAAGATGAAGTCCGCGTTGGCGGCGAAGCCGATCAGGTCCGAGTGCCCCTGCCCGAGCCCCGTGCCGAGCACGCCGCCCGAACCGAACGCCATGATCGACTGGCCGATCTGCTCACACGCACCGGACGTCGCATAGCAGCCGAAGGGGTCCAGCCACGCGTCCACACGCGCCTGCACATGGCTCGCGAACGTCGCCACAGCCACAGCGCCCGCCACGGACATGCCCAGACCGATGACGATCCAACTCGTCCGCTCCGTCGCCACGTACAGCATGATCACGAACATGCCGAAGAACAGCAGCGACGTACCCAGGTCGTTCTCGAAGACCAGGATCAGCAGGCTCATCGCCCAGATCACCAGGATCGGACCGAGGTCACGGCCACGCGGCAGATAGAGCCCGAGGAAACGACGGCTCGCGAGCGCCAGCGCATCCCGCTTCACCATGAGATAGCCGGCGAAGAACACCGCGATGACGATCTTCGCGAACTCACCGGGCTGAATGGAGAACCCGCCGATCCGGATCCAGATCTTCGCGCCGAACTGGTCGGTGCCGAGCCCCGGAACCAGCGGAAGCAGCAGCAGCATCAGCGCCACGACCATCGAGATGTACGTGAAGCGCTGCAGGATCCGGTGATCCTTCATCACCAGCATCACCGCCACGAACAGGGCGATGCCGAGCGCCGAATACATCAGCTGGTTCGGAGCGGCCGGGTTGAACGCGCCGAACGCGTTCTTCTGTAGCTGCTGCAGCCGCTCCGACTGGTCAAGGCGCCAGATCAGCACCAGACCCAGACCGTTGAGCAGCGTCGCCAATGGCAGCAGCAGCGGATCCGCGTACGGCGCGAACTTCCGCACCACCAGATGCCCGACCGCAGCGAGCAGACCGAGGCCGACTCCGTACCCGAGCATGCCCGTGGGCATCTCGCCGGTCATGGCGAGACCCACATTGGCATACGCGAAGCACGGGATGACCACTGCGAAGACCAGCAGCGCCAGCTCGGTGTTACGGCGGCTCGGCGCCCCGATCGCTCCAATGGTGGATGTATGTGTCGTACTGCTCATGGCTAGGAAGGCCCCCTGCGCCTACTGCTGACCGGCGGTCGCGCTGCCGCGTGGGGTCGGTGACTTCGTGCTCTGCTCGACGGCGTCCTTGCCGTCCTTCGTCGCACCGGAGGTGCCGCCCGCCTCGCCCTCACCGGTCGCGGCGTTCGCCTCCTCCTCCGCCTTGCGCTCCTGCGCCTCCCGGCAGTCCGCCGTCAGCTCGGAGATCTTCTGGCGGGCCGCCTCGAGGGTCGTCGGGTCGAGACCCTTCTCCTCGAGCTTGGTGCGCTGGAAACTCGGCAGGCAGCTCAGCTCGACCTCCGGATGCTCCTCTTCGAGCTCCGACAGGTTCACCCACGCCAAGTCCTGGTTGATGCCCCGGTACAGAGCGAGATGCCCGTCCTTCGCACCGACGTAGTACTGCGTCTGCGTCCAGTGGTACGCCCCGTAGAGACCGCCGCCCACGACGGCGAGGGCAAGCGCGATCAGCAGCGACCGCTTGATCCACTTCCCGCGACGCCGCGGCTTGACGTAGTCCTCCTCCATGTACGCGCCGAACGAACCGTCCGGGACGTACGCATCGGGTTCCGCGGAGCCGGGCGGGCCGAAGCCGCCCGTGGGCTGCGGCGGCACCGGCCGGCCGAGACCGGCGGCACGACCCGCGGGGGTCTGCATCGCGCCGTTGTCGTTCAGCTGCAGCTGGTTCTCGGCGACCGCGCCCACCACGACCGGGGTGTCGACGAGTTGACCCGCAAGCGTGTCACCGCTGTCGATGTCCAGGACGTCCGCGACGATCACCGTCACGTTGTCCGGACCGCCGCCGCGCAGCGCGAGCTGGATCAGCTCCTGCACGGTCTCCTGCGGACCCTGGTAGCTGGCGAGGGCCTCCTCCATCGTCTGGTGCGACACCACACCGGAGAGACCGTCGGAACAGATCAAGTACCGGTCGCCCGCGCGGACTTCACGGATCGACAGATCCGGCTCCACATGGTCGCCGCTGCCCAACGCCCGCATGAGGAGCGACCTCTGCGGATGCGTGGTCGCCTCCTCCTCGGTGATCCGGCCCTCGTCGACCAGCCGCTGCACCCAGGTGTGGTCCTGCGTGATCTGCGTGAGAACGCCGTCCCTGAGGAGATACGCACGCGAGTCGCCGACATGCACGAGACCGAGGCGCTGACCCGTCCACAGCAGGGCGGTGAGCGTCGTGCCCATGCCCTCGAGCTGCGGGTCCTCCTCGACCATCACGCGCAGCTGGTCGTTGGCCCGCTGCACGGCGTCGCCCAGCGACGTCAGGATGTCCGAACCCGGCACATCGTCGTCGAGCTGCACGAGAGTGGAGATCACCTCGGAGCTCGCGACCTCACCGGCCGCCTGGCCTCCCATGCCGTCGGCGATCGCGAGCAGCCGCGGACCGGCGTAACCCGAGTCCTCGTTCCCCTCCCGGATCATTCCCTTGTGCGATCCGGCGGCGAAGCGCAGTGACAGACTCATGCGCACCTCGCCCGTCGGCTCCGGGTACATCCGCACGGTGCCCACCCTCCGGTCGGGAGCGAGCTCGGGCCCGTCGCACGGGCCGCGTCGGCTCGCTCGCTCCGCTCGCGCTTATTCATGACGTAGCACTACTTCCGCAGCTCGATGACGGTCTTGCCGATGCGGATCGGCGCACCGAGAGGCACGGGCGTCGGAGTGGTCAGCCGGGTCCGGTCGAGATACGTGCCGTTCGTGGACCCGAGATCCTCCACGATCCACTGACCGTCGCGGTCCGGGTAGATCCTGGCATGCCTGCTCGACGCGTAGTCGTCGTCCAGGACGATCGTCGAATCGTGCGCACGGCCCAGCGTGATCGTCTGACCCTGCAGGGCCACCGTCGTACCCGTGAGCGTGCCCTCGGACACCACCAGCTTCGACGGCGCACCACGGCGCTGCCGCCCCCCGCCGCTCTGCTGCCTCGGCGCCGGCGGCGAAGCCTGCTGGCGGCCCTGCGGGCGCGCCTCTCCGCCGCGGCGCGACGAACCGCGCTGTGTGACGCGCGTACCGAACAGGTCGCTGCGGATGACCTGGACGGCCACGATCACGAACAGCCACAGGACGGCCAGGAAACCCAGCCGCATGACCGTCAGGGTCAGCTCTGACATTGCCCCCGCTTCACCCTTCGGCTTGCCGGTAAATGATGGTGGTGCTGCCCACGACGATCCGCGAGCCGTCGCGGAGCGTAGCGCGGGTGGTGTGCTGCCCGTCCACCACGATGCCGTTGGTGGACCCGAGATCCTGGATCGTCGGGGGCGTTCCGGTCCGGATCTCACAGTGCCGGCGCGATACGCCGGGGTCGTCAATCCGTACATCAGCGTCGGTGCTGCGGCCGAGGACCATCGTCGGCCGCGAGATCTGATGCCGTGTGCCGTTGATCTCGATCCAACGCCGCGTCTGCGCACCGGGCAGCGGGGCCGAGGGCCCCTGCCCGCGCGCCTGCGGGCCACGGCCCGCACCGGGCGGCGGCGCGGAAGGCATCGGCGGCGCACCCGCGGGCGCAGCCGCCGGAGGACCTCCCGCGGGCGGGTAGCCGTAACCACCGCCGCGCTGCTCGCCGCCCGAAGGCCCGGCGGATCCCGCCGGGGACTGGGACGAACTCGACGCCAGCGTCCGGCTCCTGACCCGGTACAGACCCGTGTCCAGATCGTCGGCCTTCTCCAGGTGGACCTTGATCGGCCCCATGAAGGTGTACCGCTGCTGCTTCGCGTAGTCCCGGACCATCCCGGAGAGCTCGTCCCCGAGCTGGCCCGAGTACGGGCTCAGCCGCTCGTAGTCGGGAGCGCTCAGCTCCACGATGAAGTCGTTGGGCACGACGGTCCGCTCGCGATTCCAGATCGTGGCGTTGTTGTCGCACTCACGCTGCAGAGCACCAGCGATCTCGACCGGCTGGACCTCGGACTTGAACACCTTGGCGAAGGTGCCGTTGACCAGACCTTCGAGTCGCTGTTCGAACTTCTTCAGGACTCCCATGGGCACCTCCTCCGGTCGTAATCATCCTGGTACTGCTTACTGATCGTATCCACGCGCCGGGAAATCGGCTGGTTCCCCTTCTCTGGCCTGCGGATGGGTGTCGCCTCTCACATGTCCCCGTCGACGCACTTCACACGTCCCGTCGACGTGCTCCGCATGTCCAGGTACATATGCCCAGGTCCAAGCGCTCCGCATGTCCTCGACCACGTGCTTCCACATGGCCATGTCCACGTGCCGCACGTGTCCAAGTCCACGTGCTCGGCCTGTGCTCGTCCGCGCGCATCCGCCGTGCTGCCACTGCTTCTGCCCGCGCACTCCCACACCGGATCGTAGAGGCGGCCCCGAGCCAGTGTCCCGCACCTGGGGATGTGGGTGCCTTGCCTGTGGATAAGTGGCCAGGGGGCGGCGGAGAGGGCCTGGCCGGGTCGGTGGGGCGGGCCGGGTCGGTGGGGCGGGGGTCGCGGTCGGTGGTCTCGGGATCTTGGGCGTTGGGTGTTGGGGCTCGAGGCGTCCGGAGGCGGTGTTGTGGTTGTGGGTCTCTTGGTGGCTGAGGAGGAAGTGCTGAGCTACTGCTCGTGCGCTGCGGGTTCGGGACGACGTACTGGTTCGTGGGTGCCGGGATGTGGTCGCCGCAGGTCCAGGGCCTGCGGGCGCGCGGCGGGCGTCGGTGGGGGCCCGTGGAAACGGATGTGAATCCACCGTCCGCACCGTGCTAGTCTTCTCGATGTCGGCAGGCGAACGCGGCAAGCGAAAGCCAGGCGACACACCCAATGCGCGGGTGGCGGAATAGGCAGACGCGCTGGATTCAGGTTCCAGTGCCCGCAAGGGCGTGGGGGTTCAACTCCCCCCTCGCGCACAAGTCGGAAGCCCCGCAGGTCAATGACCTGCGGGGCTTTTGCTATGCCCTGCCGCGTTGTGTTCGGCGGCCCGCCCTTCTGTTGTTTTCCTCTGCTATCTCTTCTGCTGTGCAGGCTTGCGGGGAGCGGGGGTTGACCCTCGGGCCATCCGCGCCGAACGTGCCGAAGCTCACACCGGTCGAGGCGGCTCCGTGAGGTGCGGAGGGGCTCATTCCGGAGTTATCCACAGGCCCTGCCGCACTTCGCACCCCGGCGGTACCGTCGTCCCAATCGATGCCACACCCGCCCGACAACGGCGGAAACACCGGGGGAGGCGGTCCACGTGACCGAGTTGGACACAGCAGCACCTGAACAGCACACGCGAGCGGACAGCCCCGGCCCCATCCCCCACCGCCTCCCCCACGTACCGGGCTTCGCCCACCGAGCCGGCGAAGAATCCCCGAAGCGCACCGGCAAGGAACTGCGCACCCGCGTACCTCGCTCCGCGCACGCCCAGGAAGCCCCCGACGCCGACAGCCGCCCCGACGCCGTCACCGCCGTCGAAGAGTCCAACCACGGCCGGCTCCCCGAACTCACGCCCATCCGCGTCGGCAGAATGGCCGCCACCCCCTTCGCCTTCCTGCGCGGCTCCGCCGGCCTCATGGCGTACGACCTCGCCCGCACCCCGGCCACCGGCATCGGCGCCCAGATATGCGGAGACGCCCACGCCGCCAACTTCGGCCTGTACGGCGACGCCCGCGGCGAACTCGTCATCGACCTCAACGACTTCGACGAGACCGTCCACGGCCCCTGGGAATGGGACCTCAAGCGGCTCGCCACCTCCCTCGTCCTCGCCGGACGCGAAGCGGGCGCGAGCGAAGACGTGTGCCGGGCCGCCGCCCACGACTCCGCCGGCGCCTACCGGCGCACCATGCGACTCCTCGCCAAACTCCCCGTCCTCGACGCCTGGAACGCCATCGCAGACGAAGAACTCGTCTCCCACACCGACGCCCACGACCTGCTCGGCACCCTCGAACGCGTCGAGGAGAAAGCACGCAACAACACCAGCGGCCGCTTCGCCGCCCGATCCACCGAAACCCTCGCCGACGGCAGCCGCCGCTTCGTCGACGCCCCACCCGTACTGCGACGCATACCCGGCGTCGAAGCAGCCGCCGTCGCCCAAAGCCTCGGCGAATACCTGACCACGCTGTCCGAAGACCGGCTCCCGCTCCTCGCCCGGTACGCGATCCAGGACGTCGCGTTCCGAGTCGTCGGCACCGGCAGCGTCGGCACCAGGTCGTACGTCGTGCTGCTCCAGGACCACCGCGGCGAACCGCTCGTACTCCAGATCAAGGAAGCACGGCCGTCGACCCTGCTGCCGCACCTGCCCACCGTCGGCTTCAAGGCACCCGACGTCCCGCACGAAGGACGCCGCGTCGTCCTCGGGCAGAAGCGGATGCAAGTCGTCAGCGACATACTCCTCGGCTGGACCACCGTCGACGGACGACCCTTCCAGGTACGGCAGTTCAGAAACAGAAAGGGAAGCGTCGACCCGGCCGCACTCGCCGCCGACCAGATCGACGACTACGGCCGCATGACCGGAGCACTCCTCGCCCGCGCCCACGCACACAGCGCCGACCCGCGCCTCATAGCCGGGTACTGCGGGAAGAACGAGGAACTGGACGAGGCGATCGCCGGCTTCGCCGTGTCCTACGCCGACCGCACCGAAGCCGATCACGCACGGCTCGTCTCGGGCATCCGGGAGGGGCGGATCGAGGCTGAGTTGGGGGTTTGAGGAGGGGAGGGGGATTGAGGGGGTGGGGTGGGGGAGGGAGGGGGGGAGGGGGCCCTCCCCGAGAGTGGGAGTAAAGCCCACACCCCCCGGGCCGTACGCTGGGTGGGTGACGAACCCGGAGGACGCGGTGAACCGGCCCGATGACGAGCGGCCCGAGGCCAGGCTCGAGCAGGCTGTGCGGGTCGCGGAGCAGGCATTGATCGAGTTCGAGATCGCGGTGGAGACGTTCCGGGTCGAGGTGGAGAACTTCTCCCGGCTGCACCACCAGAGGCTCGGCCCGATGTACGCGCGGCTCGAGGAGCTGGACGCCCAGATCGCCGAGGCGACGGCGGCGCGTACCGGGGATGCCGAGGATGTGCGGCGGGCGCAGGAGCTGCGTGCTCGTGTGATGCCGATGCCGGATGTGTCGGAGTTGTTCCAGGAGTGGATGGACACCGACGGGTTGTCGCCCGAGGCTTCGGCGATGTTGTCCGAGCTGCCGGTGCGCGCCCCTGAGCGGGTGCGGCCGAGTGACGAGGCGCGCAGGCTCTACCGCGAGCTGGTCCGCAAGGCGCACCCCGATCTAGCGCAGGACGACGAGGAGCGGGAGCGGCGCGAGAAGTTCATGGTCCGCGTCAATGCCGCGTACGGGCGGGGCGACGAGGTTCTGCTGACGGAGCTGTCCGCGGAGTGGGCTGCCGGTCCGGTGGCCGAGGCGGATCGGCCGAGCAAGAGCGAGGAGCTGTACGCGCGGCTCGAGTGGTTGGCGCAGCGCAAGGAGATGCTGTCGCTGGTTGCCCGGGATCTTGAGGAGGGCGCGATCGGCTCGATGCTGCGGATGGCGCCGGACGACCCGGACCGGCTGCTCGAGGAGATCGCCGAGCAGCTCCTTGCGCAGGTCGCCGAGCGTGAGGCGGAGCTGGGCCGGCTCGTCGGTTGATGCGTCGGGGCTGCGTGTGTGCAGCTGGCCGTGGCGCAGGGCGACGAGGTCGTCGAAGGCGTCGAGGGGGATTCGATGGTTCGAGGTCGTGCGGCCGGGCGCTGGTGAGGGCAGCGTCCGGGGTGGGCGGAAGGTCCGGTAGCGTCGGGGTATGGCTTTCGGATCTGTGCCCACGGTTGGTGTCGCTGAGCTCGCGGACGGTGACTTTCTGCTCGATGTCCGTGAGGACGATGAGTGGCAGGCGGGTCACGCGGAAGGTGCGCTGCACATTCCGATGAGCGAATTCGTCGCGCGGTACGGCGAGTTGACCGAGGCGGCGCCGCAGGACGGGCGGGTCAATGTGATCTGTCGGTCGGGCGGTCGGTCCGCGCAGGTGACGATGTACCTCGCGCAGCAGGGCATCGACGCGGTGAACGTGGCCGGTGGCATGGAGGCGTGGGCCGGCTCGGGCCGCCCCGTCGTGAATGCCGAGGGGCAGCCCGGCGCCGTCGTGTGAGCTTCTGCCTGGGCGCAGGGCGCAGGGCGCAGGGCGCAGGGCGCAGGGCGCAGGGCGCAGGGCGCAGGGCGCAGGGCGCACAGGGCATAGGTAGCGGCTTCAGCTGAGGCTGTGGGCGGCGAGGAGGTCGCCCAGGGTTTCCTCGTGGGCGGCTGCCGGGCCGAGGGACAGCTCCAGCTGCTTGGCCCAGGCGTGGTAGCGGTGCAGCGGGTAGTCGGTGTCGGCACCGAAGCCGCCGTGCAGGTGTTGGGCGGTCTGTACGACGCGGCGTACGCCTTCCGAGGCCCAGATCTTGGCCACGGCCACGTCGCCGGCGGTGGGAAGCGCGCCCTCGGTCTCGGTCGCCAGGCGCCAGGCGGCCTGCCACAGGGTGACTTCCATGGCGCGCAGGTCGATGTAGCGGTCTGCCGCCTGCACGGCCACGGCCTGGAAGGTGGCCACGGGGTGGCCGAACTGTTCGCGTTTGCTGGTGTAGTCGCTGGACATGGCGAGTACGGCTTCGCCGAGGCCGAGGGCGAGTGCGCAGGTCCCGGTCGTGAGGAGTTCGCGCAGCCGGTCCCAGGCGCCGTCGGCGTCGATGACGTCCGTGGCGGGGATGCGGGTGGAGTCGAGGTGGAGTTCGCCGAGGCGTTCGCCGTTGGTGGAGTACTGGTCGGTGAGGCTGAGGCCGTCCTGGGTGCGGTGGACGGCGGCGAGCACGGTGCGGCCCTCGGGCGTGTGGGCGGGCACCATGATCAGGTCGGCGTTGTGGGCCCAGGGCACGGCGGTGTGGGTGCCGTCGAGGGTCCAGCTGTTGTCGTTCGGGTCCTGGTGTGCGGTGACGGCGAGTTCGGCGGGGTCGTGGCCGGTGCGGCCGTTGGCGGCGACGTTGAGGACGAGTTCGCCGCGGGCCGTGGCCGGCAGGGTGCGCTGCTTCAACTCGGCGCTGCCGTAGGTCTGTACGGCCTGGGCGGCGGCGCTGTTCTCCAGTAGGGGTACGCGGGCGATGACCTTCGCGGACTCGCGCAGTACGAGGCACAGGGCGATGGCGTCGAGGCCTGCGCCGTTGTGTTCCGGGGCGATGAGCAGGCTGAGCAGGTCGGCCTTGGCGAGCTTGTCCCACAGGGCGCGGTCGAGGTCGTCGGCGACGGCTCTGGTGGTGAGGGCGGGGCTGGGTACGGCGTCGGGTGCGGTGTCGGCGAAGACGGCCTTGGCTGCCTCGACGGCTGCTTGTTGTTCTTCGGTGAAGGTGAAGTCCACTGCCTGTCCTCCCCGGCTCCGGTGCTGTCCTGTCCTGCGGGTCCTGGTGGCCGGCCCGCGGCGGACCACGATCTGACGGGTCGTCAAGATAGAACAGGTTCTAGGGGAAGGGAAGGGCGCAGAGCGGGCTTCGACGGTCAGCGGTCGAAGTCCAACTCCACCTTCTCCGTGGCCGGATGGGACTGGCAGGCGAGTACATAGCCCGCCTCGGTCTCCTCCGGTTCGAGGGCGAAGTTGCGGTCCATGCGCACCTCCCCCGAGACCAGGAACGCCCGGCAGGTGCCGCAGACGCCGCCCCTGCACGCGTACGGGGCGTCGGCTCTGTTGCGCAGCACCGTGTCGAGCAGGGGTTCGCCGTCCTCGACGGGCCAGGTGCCGGAGCGGCCGTCGAGGGTGGCGGTCACCGTGCTGTGCGCGGGCGTGGCGGCTGTGGGTGCGGGGGGCGATGTGCCGTCGTCGACGTGGAAGATCTCCTCGTGGATACGGGTTCTGCGTACGCCTAGGGAGCGCAGGGCTCGCTCGGCGCCCTGGACCAGGCCGAAGGGGCCGCAGAGGAACCAGCCGGCGATTCTTGCGACGGGGAGCAGTGCGGGCAGCAGATGTGTGAGGCGTTCCTCGTCGAGCCGGCCGGTCACCACGCCGGCCTGCTGTTCCTCTCGGGAGAAGACCGTGACGAGCTGGAACCGCGTCGGCCAGCGGTCCTTGAGGTCGGCCACCTCGTCCAGGAACATCGTCGAGGCGGCGGTCCGGTCACTGCGTATCAGGCAGAACCGGGCGTTCGGCTCGCGGGCGAGGAGCGTCGAGACGATGGACAGGACGGGTGTGATGCCACTGCCGCCGACGATCGCGGCGTAGTGCCCGGGTCGGGGGTCGAGGGTGAAGCGTCCGGCGGGCGTCATCACGTCCAGTACGTCGTCGACGGCGATCTCCTTCTGTGCGTACGGGGAGAACGCGCCGCCTTCGACCATGCGCACCCCCACCCGCAGGCGCTCCGGCCCGTCCGGGTCGAGGGCGGGGGAGCACACGGAGTAGGTGCGCCGGACCTCCGTACCGTCCACGTCGCGGCGCAGGGCCAGGTGTTGGCCTGGTGAGTACCGGTAATCGGCGCGGAGTTCGGCCGGTACGTCGAAGGTCAGGGCGACGGAGTCGTCGGTGAGGCGGTCGACCGCTGCGACGCGGAGTCGGTGGAAGCGGGCATGGGGGCCCGGCTTGGCTGCCATCACAACTCCTTGAAGTGGTCGAAGGGTTCGCGGCAGGTGACGCAGCGGCGCAGTGCCTTGCAGGCGGTGGAGGAGAAGCGGCTGAGGAGTTCGGTGTCGGTGGAGCCGCAGTGCGGGCAGCGCACGGCGAGGGTGAGGGGGACGGGGCCGTGCGCGGCGCCGGCGCGGGGCGGTGCGATGCCGGACTCGGCGAGCTTGCGGCGGCCTTCGGCGGTGATGTCGTCCGTGGACCAGGCCGGGGTGAGGACGCGGCGGACGTGGACCTCGGGCATGCCGTGGTCGTGCAGCACCTGCTCTATGTCGGCGGTCATGGCCTCCACGGCGGGGCAGCCGGTGTAGGTGGGGGTGAGCTCCACCTCGACGCTGCCGGGGCCGAGGACGTGGACTCCGCGCACCACGCCCAGCTCCGCGAGGGTGATCATGGGCAGTTCGGGGTCGGGGACCGAGCCGGCCAGCTCCCTGAGCCGTTCTTCGAGGCGGGTCTCGAACGGCGTCGGCGAGGTCGTCTGGGGCACCGGGGTCATCACCAGCTCGCCCCCGGGTGGCTGCGATGCAGGTGCTGCATCTCGGCGAGCATGCGGCCGAAGGGCTCGGTGTGCAGGCCCTGACGCCCGGCGCCCGCGGTCCAGGCGCCGGAGCGGGGGGTCTCGGGGAGCGTCAGGGTCGCTCCGCGCAGGGTCTCGCCGATGGATTCGTCCCAACTGGCCTGCAGGGCGGCCCAGTCGGTGCCGTGGGTGGCGGTGAGGCCGTCGATGGGCTGGAACATCTCGCCGGTGTACCGCCACAGCGCGTCTACCGCGCGTTGCATACGGGTGTGGCTCTCCACGGTGCCGTCGCCGAGGCGGAGCGTCCACTGCTCGGCGTGGTCGCGGTGGTAGTCCACCTCCTTGACGGCCTTGGTGGCCAGGGCGGTGAAGGGGCCTTCGGTGCGGGCCAACTCCGCGTACAGGAACGCCTGGTAGGTGGAGAAGTACAGCTGGCGGGCGATGGTGTGCGCGAAGTCGCCGCCTGGCTGCTCGACGAGTTGGAGGTTGCGGAAGGCGCGCTCCTCGCGGAGGTACGCGAGTTCGTCCTCGTCGCCGACTCGGGAGAGCAGGATGCGGGCCTGGCCGAGCAGGTCGAGGGCGATGTTGGCGAGGGCGACCTCCTCTTCGAGTACAGGCGCGTGACCGGCCCACTCCCCCAGCCGGTGGGAGAGCACCAGCGCGTCGTCGCCGAGGGCGAGGGCGGCCGCGGTGACGGCGGGGGCGTCCGTCGTAGGTCCGGTCATAGGTGCTTCACTCCCTCCGGGATGTCGTAGAACGTCGGGTGGCGGTACGGCTTGTCGCCGGCGGGCTCGAAGAACGAGTCCTTCTCGTCGGGGGACGAGGCGGTGATCGCGGCCGAGGGCACGACCCAGAGGGACACGCCTTCGTTGCGGCGGGTGTAGAGGTCGCGTCCGTTGCGCAGGGCCATCTCCGCGTCCGGGGCGTGCAGGCTGCCGGCGTGGGTGTGGGAGAGCCCGCGGCGGGAGCGTACGAAGACCTCCCAGAGCGGCCAGTCTGTTGATTCGGTCATGCCGTCGCCTCCCCGGCTGCGGTGGTCTGCGCGGGGCGGCTTGTGAGTCCCGCCTGCACTGCCTGTCCTGGCTGCCCTGCCTGCCTCGACTGTTCAGCGCGTGCCGCCTGTTCCGCCTGTGTCCCCTGTCCCGTCTGTGTCGCCTGTCCCGTCTGTGCCGTCTGTGCCGTCTGTGCCGTCTGCCGTGCCGTGTCGTGCTTCGCCGCGTACGCAGCGGCCGCTTCGCGGACCCAGGCGCCTTCGTCGTGCGCCCGCCTGCGCTGGGTGATGCGCTGTTCGTTGCAGGGGCCGTTGCCCTTGAGGACCTCGTGGAACTCCTGCCAGTCGATGGGGCCGAAGTCGTAGTGCCTCCGGTCCTCGTTCCACTTCAACTCCGGGTCGGGCAGCGTCAGTCCGAGGGTCTCGGCCTGGGGGACGCAGATGTCGACGAAGCGCTGGCGCAGCTCGTCGTTGGAGTGGCGCTTGATCTTCCAGGCCATGGACTGCGCGGAGTGCGCCGACTCGTCGTCGGGCGGGCCGAACATCATCAGCGACGGCCACCACCAGCGGTTCACCGCGTCCTGCGCCATCTCGTGCTGCGCCGGGGTGCCTCGGCTGAGGGTGAGCAGCGATTCGTACCCCTGTCGCTGGTGGAAGGACTCCTCCTTGCAGATGCGGACCATCGCGCGGGCGTACGGACCGTACGAACAGCGGCAGAGGGGGACCTGGTTGGTGATCGCGGCGCCGTCCACGAGCCAGCCGATCGCGCCGACGTCGGCCCAGGTCAGCGTGGGGTAGTTGAAGATCGACGAGTACTTCTGGCGGCCGGAGTGCAGCTTGTCGAGGAGTTCGTCCCGGCCGGTGCCCAGGGTCTCCGCCGCGCCGTAGAGATACAGGCCGTGGCCGGCCTCGTCCTGGACCTTGGCGATCAGGATGGCCTTGCGGCGCAGGGAGGGGGCGCGGGAGATCCAGTTCGCCTCGGGCTGCATGCCGATGATCTCGGAGTGGGCGTGCTGGGCGATCTGGCGGACGAGCGTCGCGCGATAGGCGTCCGGCATCCAGTCGCGTGGCTCGATGCGCTCGTCAGCGGCGACCGCGGCGTCGAACGCCGTGGTCCGGTCCTGTGCGGTCACCGACGTCATGCCAGGCCCCCTTTGCCCCGTTCCCGTCCGCGTTCCTGCCTGCGTTCCTGTTCGCGTCCTTGCCCGTGCCCTGCCTGCGTCCCGGTGCGTGGCGGGCTCCGCCGCCACCCCGGCCAGCCTACCGACCGATCGTTCGGTTCGTCGATTTCAATGGTGGGACCGGCGGCCATACGGTGTCAACCCTGTGGATAACCTCACGGCCGCTGTGCGTGGACACCTCGGCTGAGTACCGTTCGGTGGCGGATCAGCGGGCGGGGACGGGAGCGGGCGCGATGGACGGGTACGAGCAGGGTCGCGGCGCCGGGCCGCCCGGACCCCGCACCGGCATCGCCGCACTCTCCCCGCCGTACCAGGTCGCGGCAGCCCTCGTTCTCGCCGTCGTCGTCCTGGTGTCCTGCGTTCACCTCGCGATGGTCTTTCTGCACGTGGCCCCGGCCAACACGGTGTCGAAGCAGCACGGCGCGGCCGTCGACGACTGGGTCTACCCCGAGTTCGAGCAGAACTGGAAGCTGTTCGCCCCCAACCCGCTGCAGCAGAACATCGCGGTCGAGGCCAGAGCCCAGTTCCGCACCGCGGACGGCGGCGTGCGGCACACCGAGTGGCACGGCCTCTCCGCCCAGGACGGCGCGGCCATCGACGGCAACCTGCTGCCCAGCCACACCCAGCAGAACCAACTGCGCCGCGCCTGGGACTACTACACGTCCACGCACGACACCAAGGACCGGCCGAACGGCATGCGCGGCGAACTCTCCGCGGAGTACCTGCGCCGGATCGCGGTCCTCCGCATCGGCCGAGAGGAGGCCGGCGAACCCGCGGACGGCCTGCTGCGCGTGCAGCTCCGCTCGGTGACCACCAATGTGCAGCCGCCGTCGTGGAGCGGCGAGAAGCTCGACCCGAAGCCCGTGATCCGCCTGCTGCCCTGGTGGAACGTCACGTCCCAGGACTTGGAGGTACGTGACCGGTGAACCGTCTCCGTCTTCCCGCCGCGGGGCTGTCCCGCGGCATCGGCCGGATCACCTCCACGGCCCTCGGCCCGTACCAGACGGCCGTGATCCGCATCGGGTTCTCCGCGACCTGGCTGCTCTTCCTGCTGCGTGAACTCCCCAACAGGCATGAGCTGTACGGCCCGCAGGGCCCCTGGAGCTGGGAGCTCGCGCAGCGCCTGATCGCCGACAACCAGGCCTTCACCGTACTGACGTGGACCGACAGCCGGCTCTGGTTCGAGTGCGTCTACGGCCTGGCGATCGTCTCGAGCGCGCTGCTGATGCTCGGCTGGCGCACCCGCACCATGTCCGTGCTCTTCCTGGTGGGCGCCCTGTCGGTGCTCAACCGCAGCGTGTTCGTGGGCGACGGCGGGGACAACGTCATCCACCTCATGGCGATGTATCTGGTCCTGACGCGCTGCGGCCAGGTCTGGTCGTTGGACGCGCGGCGGGCGGCTCGTACGGCACGCGCGCGTGGAGGCGGTTTTCCCGAGCAGGAACATGAGACCGCAGAGCTGGACTTCGACCGGGTCGGGCCCGTCCTGTGGTGGCTTCTGGGGCTCGCGCTCTCCCTTGTGACGCTGCTGGGGCAGCTCAGCTGGGGCTGGTCGCTGATCTTCTGGACGATCTGGGCGGTGCACGGCCTGTGGTGGTACCTGGGCCGCCGCGCGCCCGGCTCGGAGCTCCGTGCCCTGTGCGATGTCGCCACCAACCTCCTGCACAACGCAGCCCTGTTCGTGATCATGGCGGAGGCCTGTCTGATCTACGCGACGGCCGGCTGGTACAAGATCCAGGGCAACCGCTGGCAGGACGGCACCGCCGTCTACTACCCGCTGCACCTCGACTACTTCTCGCCCTGGCCCGCCCTCTCCCAGTGGCTGTCGACGCACGGCACCGCGATCATGCTGATCACCTACGGCACGGTCATCGTGCAGGTCGCGTTCCCGTTCACGCTCTTCAACCGCCGCGTCAAGAACGTGCTGTTGGCGGCCATGATGGTCGAGCACGCCGTGATCGCCGTACTGCTCGGACTGCCCTTCTTCTCGCTCGCGATGATCGCGGCCGACGCGGTCTTCCTGCCCACCACGTTCCTGCGCCGCATCGGAAAACGCGCCGCACGCGCGCGTAGCGCCCTCACGGCCCGCACGCGCGGAGTCCCGGAACAGCGCGGCGGTACGGCCACGGGCCAGGACGAGGCGTACGGGACGGGGGCGCCGCAGCCCGTCCCCTCGGAGGCGGAGCCGCCGCCGAGCAGCCCGCCCGAGGCGGACGTCACCCCGCGCCCCTGAGCCCGGAGGCGGGCCGCCCGACGGGTGGACGGCGCCCCTCGCCGGCCCACGTAGGCTGCTCGGCATGAGTGGTGCGGAAGACGTGGACGGGGCTGTGCGCCGCTGGCGGGGGCTGAGCGAGACGGCCGTCCTGCTCGACGGATTCCACGCCCTCAAGCACGCCCTGCGCTTCGGCGCCACCGTCCCCGCCGTGCTGACCAGCGACAAGGACGCGGCGCTCGGGCTCGCCGACGAGCTGGCCCCCGACGTCCGCGACCGCATCGCCGAGCTCGCCGTGGCGGTCCCGGCCGACGTCCTGCGGGGCCTCGTGCCGCGCGCGCACCCCACCGGCGTGGCCGCGCTCGCGCTGCGCCCCGACCGGGCGGCCCAGCTCGCCGTGCTCGCGCAGCGGCAGCGCTCCGCGCCCGCCGTGGTCCTCGACAACCCGCGCAACCTCGGCAACGCGGGCGCGGTGATCCGCCTGGCCGCCGGTTTCGGCGCCACCGGCGTCATCACCACGGGCTCCCTCGACCCCTGGCACCCGACGGTCGTCCGGGGCGCCGCGGGGCTGCACTACGCGACGGCCGTGGAGCGGCTCCAGGTCGACGAGCTGCCCGCCGGGCCGCTCTACGCGCTCGACCCGGAGGGCAAGGACATCAGGTCCGTCACCCTGCCCGACGACGCGCTCCTCGCCTTCGGCTCGGAGCGCTCAGGGCTCTCCGCCGAACTGCGGGAGCGCGCCGACGAACTCATCGCCCTGCCGATGCGCCCCCAGGTGTCGAGCTACAACCTGGCGACCAGCGTGGGCATGACGCTCTTCCACTGGTCGACGAGCTCCGGCAGGCCCGCTCCCCTGTGACGGCCGCTTGGGAACCGCGCCTGGCGCGCGTGCTCACGCCTCCCGGCGCACCTCGACCACACGGAACCGGTTGGCGACGAACGCCCCGTCGCACAGCGCCGAGTTGGCCGCCGGGTTGCCGCCCGAACCGTGGAAGTCGGAGAAAGCGGCCGTCTGGTTCACGTACACCCCGCCCGTCAGGTTGAGCGACAGCTGCGCGCACTCCTCCAGGCAGACCTCCTCCACCAGGTGCTCGAACTCCCGCGACGTGGAGTACGCGCCGACCGTCATCGCGCCCTTGTCGCGCACCGTGCGGCGCAGCAACTCCACCGCGTCCGCGCCCGATTCGACGGCGACGGCGAAGGAGACCGGGCCGAAGCACTCGTCGAGGAAGACGGATTCGGCGTCCGGCTTGGTGCCGTCCAGCTTCACCATCAGCGGGCTGCGGACGACGGCGCCGGGGAACTCCGGGTTGCTGATCTCCCGGCTTTCCAGGGCGACTTCACCGTGTTCGGAAGCGGCCTCGAGGCGGGCCTTCACATCCGGGTTGACCAGGGAGCCGAGCAGGGCGTTCGCGCGGGCGTCGTCCCCGAGCAGGCCGTCGACCGCGCCCGCCAGGTCGGTGACCACCTCGTCGTACGACTTGGGGCCCTGGTCGGTGGTGATGCCGTCGCGGGGGATCAGGAGGTTCTGCGGGGTCGTGCACATCTGGCCGCTGTACAGGGACAGGGAGAACGCGAGGTTCGACAGCATGCCCTTGTAGTCGCCGGTGGACTCGATGACGACCGTGTTGACGCCGGCCTTCTCCGTGTACACCTGCGCCTGGCGGGCGTTGGTCTCCAGCCAGTCGCCGAAGGCCGTCGAGCCCGTGTAGTCGATGATGCGGACCTCGGGGCGCACCGCCAGGGTCTTGGCGAGGCCCTCGCCGGGCTGCTCGGCGGCCAGCGCCACCAGGTTCGGGTCGAAACCCGCCTCCGCGAGCACCTCGCGAGCGACCTGCACGGTGAGGGCGAGCGGCAGCACCGCGCGCGGGTGCGGCTTGACCAGGACCGGGTTTCCGGTGGCGAGGGAGGCGAACAGGCCCGGGTACCCGTTCCACGTCGGGAAGGTGTTGCAGCCCACCAGGAGGGCGATGCCGCGCGGGACGGGGGTGAACTGCTTGCGCAGGTTCAACGGGTCGCGCTTGCCCTGCGGCTTGCTCCAGTCCATGGCGTCCGGGGTGCGGGTCTGCTCCGCGTACGCGTACGCCACCGCCTCCAGGCCGCGGTCCTGGGCGTGCGGGCCGCCGGCCTGGAACGCCATCATGAAGGCCTGGCCGCTGGTGTGCATGACCGCGTGCGCGAACTCGTGCGTGCGGGCGCTGATGCGGGACAGGATCTCCAGGCACACCACCGCGCGGGTCTCCGCGCCCGCGTCCCGCCAGGCGGGCATCGCCGCGCGCATGGCCGGCAGCAGCACATCGGGGTCGGCGTGCGGATACTCCACGCCCAACTCGATCCCGTACGGGGAGACTTCGCCGCTCGCCCAGCCGTCCGTGCCCGGCTGGCCGAGGTCGAGGCGGGTGCCCCGGATCGCGTCGAAGGCCGCCTTGCCCGCGGCCGCGTCCAGCGATCCGTTCTCGCCGTAGGCCTTGGGGTGCTCGGGGTGGGGGGACCAGTACGCGCGCGTGCGGATGGTTTCCAGGGCCTGGTCGAGCGTGGGCCGGTGCTTCTCGATGAGCTGTTGCGCGGTTGCTGCGGCGGCCATGAGGGACAACTCCTCGTCGAGCTGGGCTGGAACAGGAGGACAGAGTTAGAGTAACCGAACGATCGGTCGGGACAAGAGGGGGCGGCCGGACCTGTGGACAACGCATGCGGGAGGATCGCGAGCATGACAGGACTCGACCGCACACGCCCGGTGGCAGTGGTGGGCACCGGCACCATGGGCCAGGGCATCGCCCAGGTCGCCCTGGTCGCCGGACACCCCGTGCTCCTCCATGACGCCGTGCCGGGGCGAGCCGAGCAGGCGGCCGCGACGATCGCCGCCCGGCTCGACCGGCTCGTCGAGAAGGGCAGGCTGTCCGCGGACGAGAGCCGCGCCGCACAGGACCGCCTGAAGCCGGCCGCCTCGCTCGCCGACCTCGCGGACTGCGGCCTGGTCGTCGAGGCGGTCCTTGAGCAACTCGACGTGAAACAGGCCCTGTTCCGCGAACTGGAAGCGGTCGTTCCCGCGGACTGCCTGCTCGCCACCAACACGTCCTCGCTGTCCGTCACCGCCATCGCGGGCGGCCTGGAGAGCCCCGGCCGGTTCGTCGGCCTGCACTTCTTCAACCCCGCACCGCTGCTCCCGCTCGTCGAGGTCGTCACCGGCTTCGCCACCGCGGAAACCGCCGCCACACGCGCGTACGACACGGTCAAGGCCTGGGGCAAGAGCCCCGTGCGCTGCGCGGACACCCCCGGATTCATCGTCAACCGCGTCGCCCGCCCCTTCTACGCGGAGGCGCTGCGCGCGTACGAGGAGCGGGTGGCCGACCCCGCCACGGTCGACGCAGTCCTGCGGGAGTGCGGCGGTTTCAAGATGGGCCCCTTCGAGCTGACCGACCTGATCGGCCAGGACGTCAACGAGGCCGTGACGCGCTCCGTGTGGGAGTCCTTCTTCCAGGACCCGAGGTTCACCCCCGCGCTGGCGCAGCGCCGCCTGGTCGAGTCCGGCCGCCTCGGCCGTAAGACCGGCCACGGCTGGTACGACTACGCCGAGGGCGCGGTCCGGCCGGAACCGGCACTCCAGGAGCGCGTTCCCGCCCCCGCGGAGGTGGTCGTGCACGGGCGCCTCGGGCCCGCCGAACCGCTCGTCGGCCTCATCGAGAAGGCCGGGGTCGTCGTGCGCAGAGAAGCCTCCGAGAGCCCGTTCATCGGGCTCCCCTGCGGGGCGCGCCTGTTCTCGGCGACCGAGGGCGTGATGGCGAGCAGCCACGGCGACGCGGTCCAGTTCGACCTCGCCCGGGACTACGCGGCCACCTCGCTCATAGCCGTCGCCCCCTCGCGGGCGGCCTCCGACGCGGCGCTGCGGGAGGCCGTCGGGCTCTTCCATGCCCTCGGCAAGCAGGTCGCCGTCGTCGCCGACGTGCCCGGCCTGATCGTGGCCCGTACGGTCGCGATGCTCTTCGACGTGGCGCTCGACGCCCTGGACCGGGGCGTGGCGGGCGCGGACGACATCGACACGGCCATGCGCCTCGGCGTCAACTACCCCGCAGGGCCCCTGGAATGGGGCGAGAGCGTCGGCCTGGAGCGGCTGTACGACCTGCTGAACCGCATGCACGACCAGCAGCCGACCGGCCGCTACGCACCCTCCCTGGGGCTGCGCCGGCGCGTCCACGCCCAGGAAGAGACGGTCCGCCCATGACCACCGCCAGACGTGACACGTACACGCCCGAGACGCTCCTCGCCGTCGCCGTACGGATCTTCAACGAGCGGGGGTACGACGGCACTTCCATGGAGCACCTCTCCAAGGCGGCCGGAATCTCCAAGTCCTCGATCTACCACCATGTGTCGGGCAAGGAGGAGTTGCTGCGCCGCGCGGTCAGCCGCGCCCTCGACGGCCTGTTCGCGATCCTCGACGAGGAGCACGCGCGCGTGGGGCGTGCCGTGGACCGCCTGGAGTACGTCACGCGCCGCATGGTCGGCGTGCTCACCGCGGAACTCCCGTACGTCACGCTGCTGTTGCGCGTGCGCGGGAACACCGAGACCGAGGAGTGGGCGCTCGAACGCCGCAGGGACTTCGACCACCAGGTCGCCGAGCTGTTCAAGGCGGCCGTCGCGGACGGTGATCTGCGCTCGGACGTCGAGGTCAGGCTGGCCACGCGGCTGCTCTTCGGCATGATCAACTCGATCGTCGAGTGGTACCGGCCGGGCGGCCGCGGCATGGACGACGAGCAGATCGCCGAGGCGGTCGTGCACTTGGCCTTCGCGGGGTTGCGTACGGAGGACTGAGGCCGGGGGCCCGGCCTGCGGCGCTTCGGGGGCTCCGCCCCAGCCCCCCCGCCCCCGCCGCTCAAGCGCCGCAGGGGCTGATGGTCAGCCCTCAGGATCCAGGTCCGTCTCCTCGAAGACGAGGAGCGTGCGGGTGCTCAGGACCTCCGGGATGGACTGCAGCCGCGTCAGGACGAGTTCGCGCAGGGTGCGGTTGTCCGGCGTGTGCACCAGGAGCAGTACGTCGAAGTCCCCGCTGACCAGCGCCATGTGGGCCGCGCCCGGCAGTTCCTTGAGCTGTTCGCGGACCGTGCGCCAGGAGTTCTGCACGATCTTCAGCGTGATGTACGCGGAGGCGCCCTGGCCGGCGCGCTCGTGATTGACGCGCGCCCCGAAACCGCGGATCACGCCGTCCTCGATCAGCCGGTTGATCCGGGCGTAGGCGTTGGCCCGCGATACGTGGACCTGCTCGGCCACGGAGCGTATCGAGGCGCGACCGTCCGTCTGCAGCATCCGCAGAATGTCCCGGTCGATGGCGTCCAGCGGGCGCGGCGGCGGAAGAGGCCCCGACTGGTCGCCGGAATCGTCGTCGGCCATTCGTTCAGGTGCCATGTCCCCCCGCCTCTCTACCATGGACGTACTGCGTCTATCCCAGGCTGTGGAGAACCGTTTGTCCACAGGCTGGAGGTGCCTGTAGCCAAAATGCGCCGACGACCGAACAATCGGTAGGTGAGGCGCAGCACACAGCCGCGTCTCTCCCGACATCTGCACGACCCCTGATGACCACCCCACATTCAGGACATTCGAGGAGGTGCACGCGGTGAAGAACCAGAGCCCGGTCATGGAGCAGCGGGGGTCCTACCGACCCAGCCCGCCGCCCGCCTGGACACCCCGTACGGACCCCGCCCCACTGCTGCCCGAGGCCAGGCCGTACCGCGTCCTCGGCACCGAGGCCGCGGCCAAGGCGGACCCGGCGCTGCTGCTGGAGCTGTACGAGCAGCTGGTGCGCGGCCGCAGATACAACGCGCAGGCGACGGCGCTCACCAAGCAGGGCCGGCTCGCGGTCTACCCGTCGAGCACCGGGCAGGAGGCCTGCGAGGTCGCCGCGGCGCTCGCCCTCGAAGAGCGCGACTGGCTCTTCCCCAGCTACCGCGACACGCTCGCCGCGGTGGCCCGCGGCCTCGACCCGGTGCAGGCCCTGACGCTGCTGCGCGGCGACTGGCACACGGGGTACGACCCGCATGAACACCGCGTCGCGCCCCTGAGCACCCCGCTCGCCACGCAGCTGCCGCACGCCGTGGGCCTCGCGCACGCCGCGCGCCTCAAGGGCGACGACGTGGTGGCGCTCGCCATGGTGGGCGACGGCGGCACCAGCGAGGGCGACTTCCACGAGGCGCTGAACTTCGCGGCGGTGTGGAAGGCGCCGGTCGTCTTCCTCGTGCAGAACAACGGCTTCGCGATCTCCGTGCCCCTCGCCAAGCAGACCGCGGCCCCGTCCCTGGCCCACAAGGCCGTCGGGTACGGAATGCCGGGCCGCCTGGTCGACGGGAACGACGCGGCGGCGGTCCACGAGGTCCTCGCCGAAGCCGTGCAACGCGCGCGTGCGGGCGGCGGTCCCACCCTGGTGGAGGCCGTGACGTACCGCATCGAGGCGCACACGAACGCCGACGACGCGACCCGCTACCGGGGGGACACGGAAGTGGAGGCCTGGCGGGCGCACGACCCGATCACGCTCCTGGAAGGGGAGTTGACCGATCGCGGCCTCCTCGACGACGCCCGCAGGCAGGGCGCGCGGGACGCCGCAGAGGCGCTCGCCGCGGACCTGCGCGAGCGGATGAACCAGGACCCGGTCCTGGACCCGATGGACCTGTTCACGCACGTGTACGCGGAGCAGACCACCCAACTGCGCGAGCAGGCCGAGCAGTTGCGCGCCGAGCTGGAAGCGGAGGCCGAGCGATGACCACCGTGGCGGACAAGCCGAGCACGACGGCGGTGAAACCCGCGTCCATGGCGCAGGCCCTGCAGCGCGCGCTGCGGGACTCGCTGGCCGCGGACCCGAGCGTGCACGTGATGGGTGAGGACGTCGGCACGCTCGGCGGCGTCTTCCGCATCACCGACGGCCTGGCCAAGGAGTTCGGCGAGGCCCGCTGCACGGACACCCCGCTCGCGGAGGCGGGCATTCTGGGCACGGCCGTCGGCATGGCGATGTACGGCCTGCGGCCGGTCGTGGAGATGCAGTTCGACGCGTTCGCGTACCCGGCGTTCGAGCAGCTCATCTCGCACGTGGCGCGGATGCGGAACCGCACGAAGGGCGCGATGCCGCTCCCGATCACCATCCGCGTGCCGTACGGCGGCGGCATCGGCGGCGTCGAGCACCACAGCGACTCCTCCGAGGCGTACTACATGGCGACGCCCGGCCTGCACGTCGTCACGCCGGCCACGGTCGCCGACGCGTACGGACTGCTGCGCGCCTCGATCGCGTCCGACGACCCGGTGGTGTTCCTGGAGCCGAAGCGGCTGTACTGGGCGAAGGATTCCTGGAACCCGGACGCTCCGGCGACCGTTGAACCGATAGGCCGGGCCGTGGTGCGGCGCACCGGCCGCAGCGCGACGCTCATCACGTACGGGCCCTCCGTGCCGGTCTGTCTGGAGGCCGCGGAGGCCGCGCGTGAGGAGGGATGGGAGCTCGAAGTCGTGGACCTGCGCTCACTGGTGCCCTTCGACGACGCGACGGTCTGCGACTCGGTGCGCAGGACCGGCCGCGCGGTCGTGGTGCACGAGTCGGGCGGGTTCGGCGGCCCGGGTTCGGAGATCGCCGCGCGGGTCACGGAGCGCTGCTTCCACCACCTGGAGGCGCCGGTGCTGAGGGTCGCGGGCTTCGACATCCCGTATCCGCCGCCGATGCTGGAGCGGCACCATCTGCCGGGCGTCGACAGGATCCTGGACGCGGTGGCGAGGCTGCAGTGGGAGGGGGACAGCTGATGGCGAAGGTCTTCGAGTTCGCTCTGCCCGACCTGGGCGAGGGGCTCACGGAAGCCGAGATCGTCCGCTGGATGGTGTCCGTCGGCGACGTGGTCGCGGTGGACCAGCCGGTGGTCGAGGTCGAGACGGCCAAGGCGATGGTCGAGGTGCCCTGTCCGTACGCGGGCGTGGTCACCGCCAGATTCGGCGAGGAGGGCTCGGAACTCCCCGTAGGGGCACCGCTGTTGACGGTCGCGGTCGGCGCGAGCCCGGAGGACGTCGCGAGAGACTCCGCGGGCGAGCGCGCGGCGCCGGGCGTGAACGGCACCGGCTCCGGCGGCAGTTCGTCCGGTCGTACGGAGAACGGCGCGAGCGCGAGCGGCGAGCGCGGTGGCGCGGCGGAGACGTCGGGCAACGTCCTGGTCGGGTACGGCACGGGCGCGGCCCCGGCCCGCCGGCGCCGGGTGCGGCCGCCGGGCGTGGGCGCCGCCGGGACGACGACCGGAAGCACCCGCGCCGCCGCATCGGCACCGCCCTCTGCCCCGGTCGCCCCTGCCTCGGCCCCAGCAGGTTCTGCCTCTGCCGCTCCCGCGCGGGACGCCGAAGGACCCGTCCCGGTGATCTCCCCGCTCGTACGGCGGCTGGCCAAGGAACACGGCCTGGATCTGCGGGAGTTGAAGGGCTCCGGGGCGGACGGGCTGATCCTGCGCGCGGACGTGGAGTACGCGGTGCGTGCCGCCGAGCGCGCGGCGGAGCAGGAGACCGCCCGCGAGGAGGCGTCGCGTACGGCCGCGGGGCAGACGCGTACGCCGCTGCGCGGGGTGCGCGGCGCGGTGGCGGACAAGCTGTCCCGCAGCCGCCGCGAGATCCCCGACGCGACCTGCTGGGTGGACGCCGACGCCACGGAGCTGATGAACGCCCGCAAGACGATGAACAGCAACGCGGCCGCCGGGGACAAGATCTCCGTGCTCGCCCTCCTGGCCCGCATCTGCACGGCGGCCCTGGCCCGCTACCCGGAGCTGAACGCGACGGTCGACACGGAGGCCCGCGAGATCGTCCGCCTGGACGCGGTGCACCTCGGCTTCGCCGCCCAGACGGAGCGAGGCCTGGTCGTACCGGTGGTGCGGGACGCGCACGCGCGGAGCGCGGAGTCGCTGAGCGCCGAGTCCGCCCGGCTCACCGAGGCGGCGCGGACCGGCACGCTCACCCCGGCCGAGCTGACCGGCGGCACGTTCACGCTGAACAACTACGGCGTGTTCGGCGTGGACGGCTCGACGCCGATCATCAACCACCCGGAAGCCGCGATGCTCGGCGTGGGCCGCATCGTGCCCAAACCCTGGGTGTATCAGGGCGAGTTGGCGATACGGCAGGTGGTCCAGCTCTCGCTCACCTTCGACCACCGTGTCTGCGACGGCGGCACGGCGGGCGGCTTCCTGCGGTACGTCGCCGACTGCGTCGAACAGCCGGCGCTGCTGCTGCGGACCCTGTGAGGCGATGACCCGGCGGTGACCTTGCGGTGACCGACGGGCGACGCGTGATGTGACACGTGCGGTAGGACGCGGTGTGACGGATGTCCCTCGGTGGACAGGTCGTTCACGGGGGTGGCATTGATCGCCGCTGCGGCCATACTCGGTGGATGACCTCGTATGACGCCGTCGTGCTCGCCGGCGGCGCCGCCAGGAGACTCGGCGGCGCCGACAAACCCGGGGTGCGCGTCGGCGGCCGCTCCCTCCTCGACCGTGTGCTCGCCGCCTGCGCCGACGCGGCCACGACCGTGGTCGTCGCCGAGCCAAGGCCCACCTCCCGCCCCGTTCTGTGGGCGCGTGAGGAGCCGCCCGGCGGCGGGCCGCTGGCCGCTCTCGCCGCCGGCCTGCGCCGGACCACGGCGGACACGGTGCTCGTCCTCTCCGCCGACCTGCCCTTCCTGGAGGAGCGGACCGTACGGCTGCTGCTCGACGCCTCGGCGGCGGGTGCGGCGGGTGCGGCGGGTGAAGTACGGGCGGACGGTGCGCTGTTGGTGGACGCGGGCGGTCGCGACCAGCCGCTGGTGGCGGCCTACCGGGCCGAGGCCCTGCGCCGTGGAGTGGAGCGTCTGACCGAGGAGCACGGCGGGCTCGGCGGGCTGCCGTTGCGACGGCTCACCGCGGGGCTCACCCTCGACCGGGTCACCGAACCCGGCGACTCCCGTGCCGCGTTCGACTGCGACACCTGGGAGGACATCGCCGAAGCCCGCGCACGCATCAGGGAGCATGAGCACGTGCTGGATGAATGGATCACCGCAGTCAAGGACGAGCTGGGCATCGACCTCGAGGTCGACACCGGCCTGCTGTTGGACCTCGCGCGCGACGCCGCCCACGGGGTCGCGCGGCCGGCGGCGCCGCTGACCACGTTCCTCGTGGGGTACGCGGCGGCGCGCGCCGAGGGCGGGCCGGAGGCCGTGGCCGAGGCGGCGCGCAAGGCCGCGGCTCTTGCCACGCGCTGGGCCGACGAGGACAAGCCCGACGACCTGCCGGCCGGCGGCACCGGCGCGAGCGCCGCACCGGACGCGGGATGACCGGGCCCCGGGACGCGAAGAGCGCCGACCGAGCCGATCAAGCCGACCGAGCTCAACGCGAGGAGCGAGCCGAGCCAGCCGAGCCAGCCGAGCCAGCCGAGCCAGCCGAGCGAGCCGAACGGGACCACGACCAGGACGTCGACGAGGCCCTGGCCCTGGTCCGGGACGCCGCAGCACCCCCCGCCGATCGCTCGGGCGGACAGCCGGGCGAACGGACCCGTGGCGCGCACCAACCCCACGAGCCCCACCACCACTCACACCAGCCGTCCCACTCCGCTCGCTCCCCTCACTCCTCTCGTGAACACCAACCGCGCCACTCCCACCATTCGCACCAAAGCACCCCCTGGCCCCAGGCCCGCGCCATCGCCGCTCGCGCCGCCGCGGCCGTCCGGACGCGGGCCGCGACCCCCGTCCCCCTCGACCGGACCCTGGGCCTGGTCCTCGCCGCGCCGCTCACCGCGCTGACCGACCTGCCGTCGTTCGACACGTCGGCGATGGACGGCTGGGCGGTCGCGGGACCGGGCCCCTGGAAGGTGCGCGACGGCGGGATGCTGGCCGGCCAGTCCGGCACGGACGCGCTGGCGGACGGCGAGGCGATGCCGGTCGCGACCGGTGCGCGCATCCCCCGCGAGGTCACGGCGGTCATCCGCACCGAGCACGGCCGTACTGACGGCAAGGGCCGGCTGCACGCCGAGCGTGAGGTGCTGCACGGTCAGGACATCCGGCCGCGCGCCCAGGAGTGCCGCAGCGGCGATCAACTCCTGCCCGCACAGATCCCGGTGACCCCGGCGGTGCTCGGCCTCGCCGCGGCCGCCGGGTACGACTCGCTGCTCGTCGTCCCCCGCCCGCGCGTCGAAGTCCTCGTCCTGGGCGACGAGTTGCTCACCGAAGGACTGCCGCGCGAGGGCCTGATCCGGGACGCGCTCGGCCCGATGCTGCCGTCCTGGCTACGGGCGCTGGGCGCCGAGGTCATCGCCGTACGCAGGCTCGGGGACGACGCGAAGAAGCTGCGCGCGGCGGTCGAGAGCTCACCGGCCGAGCTGGTCGTCACGACCGGAGGCACCGCGTCCGGCCCGGTCGACCATGTGCACCCCACGCTGCACGCCCTCGACGCGGAGCTGCTCGTGGACGGCGTCGAGGTGCGGCCGGGGCACCCGATGCTGCTCGCCCGGCTCGACGAGCGCCGCCACCTGGTGGGGCTGCCCGGCAATCCGCTCGCCGCGGTCTCGGGGCTGCTGACACTGGCCGAACCGGTGTTGCGTACGCTTTCCGGGCGGATCGCGCCAGTGCCGTATCTCGCCCCCACCAGGGACGAGATCCACGGGCACCCGCACGACACGCGGCTCGTGCCGGTGGCGTTGCGTGCGGAGCCGCAGCTGGTCGCCGTGCCGCTGCACTACAACGGCCCGGCCATGCTGCGCGGGATCGCCGCCTCCGACGGCCTCGCCGTGGTGCCGCCCGGTGGGGCGAAGCCCGGTCAGGAGCTGGAGATCCTCGACCTGCCGTGGACGCTGCCGTCCTCGCCGGGGGACCTCGGGGCAGGGGACGTCGCGACGAGCAACACACGTACGAGCACAGGCAATTCGAGTACAGGCAATAAGCGTGGCAAGGCAAGCGGCAAGGCAAGCGGCAGGACGAGTGGGACCGACGGGGATCGCGGGGACGGCGCGAGCAGCGCGGGAGGGTGTTTCACGTGAAACTGCCCGGCCATGACGCCATGGCCCGTCAGGCGGACGAACACCTGGTCTCCGCCGAGGTGAAGCTGCCTAAGCGGGAGGTCGAGCGCCCGCTCCGGCAGGTCGCCAGACGGCTCGCGATGGCGCTGGCCGTGCTGGTGTCGACGGCCTTCATCGTCTTCGCCGACAGTGAGGGCTACACCGACAACCACGACGACACGCTCACGCTGCTCGACTCGTTCTACTACGCCACCGTCACGCTCTCCACCACCGGTTACGGCGACATCGTCCCCGCCAGTGACAGCGCCCGGCTCACCAACATCTTCGTCATCACACCACTGCGCGTGCTGTTCCTGATCATCCTCGTCGGCACCACGCTCGAGGTCCTCACCGAGCGCACCCGTGAGGAATTCAGGCTGAACCGCTGGAGGTCCCAGTTGCGGGAACACACCGTCGTCGTCGGCTTCGGCACCAAGGGCCGCTCCGCGATCCAGACCCTCTGCGCGACGGGTCTGAAGAAGGAGCAGATCGTCGTCGTCGACCCCAGCGCCAAGGTGGTCCAGGCGGCCACGGCCGACGGGTTCGTGGGCGTCATCGGCGACGCCACGCGCAGCGACGTACTGCTGCGGGCCGAGGCGCAGAAGGCCCGGCAGGTCGTGATCGCCACCCAGCGCGACGACACCGCCGTCCTCGTCACCCTCACCGCACGCCAGCTCAACCGGGGCGCGAAGATCGTCGCGGCGGTACGCGAGGAGGAGAACGCCCCGCTGCTTCGCCAGTCCGGCGCGGACGCGGTGATCACCAGCGCCAGCGCCGCCGGACGCCTCCTCGGCCTGTCGGTGCTCAGCCCGAGCGCGGGCACGGTCATGGAGGACCTGATCCAGCAGGGCAGCGGCCTCGACCTGGTCGAACGGCCGGTGATAAAGGCCGAGGTGGGGCGCACACCGCGGGAGGTCGAGGAGCTCGTGGTCAGCGTCGTACGCGGACACCGCCTGCTCGGCTACGACGACCCGGCCATCGGCAAACTGCAGTTGACGGACCGTCTGATCACCATCGTCCGAGCCACCCCCGGCCCCACGGGCGTCCCGGACCTCCGCCCTCTGCCGGAGGACTGAGCCCAGCCCGGGTCTGAGCCGCCCCGTAAGCAGGTCCGAGCCGCGCCATAGGGAGAACCGCCCCGTAAGGAGAACTGCCCCCGTCGGCCCGCGGGAAAGACGGCGCCGGACGGCGAAAGCGGGTGTCTCCCCAGGGTTCGTGGGGACGAGTAGCCTCGCGGCCATGTATGCGATCACGATCCCCGAACCCGGCGGTCCCGAGGCGCTTGTCTGGGCCGAGGCCCCCGATCCCGTACCCGGCGAGGGCGAAGTTCTGGTCGAGGTGGCGGCCAGTGCCGTCAATCGCGCCGACCTGCTCCAGCGCCAGGGCTTCTACAACCCGCCGCCCGGCGCCTCCCCGTACCCCGGTCTGGAGTGCTCGGGCCGGGTCGCCGCGCTCGGGCCCGGCGTGAGTGGTTTCTCCGTCGGCGACGAGGTGTGCGCGCTGCTCGCGGGCGGCGGGTACGCGCAGAAAGTCGCCGTTCCCGCAGGGCAGTTGCTGCCCGTGCCGGAGGGCGTGGACCTGGTCACCGCGGCCGCGCTGCCCGAGGTGACGTGCACGGTCTGGTCGAACGTGTTCATGGTCGCCCACCTCCGCCCGGGTGAGACGCTCCTGGTGCACGGCGGGGCCAGCGGCATCGGCACGATGGCGATCCAGCTGGCGAAGGCCGTGGGCGCGCGGGTCGCGGTCACGGCCGGCGGCAAGGAAAAGCTGGAGCAGTGCGCGCGGCTCGGCGCGGACATCCTGATCGACTACCGCGAGCAGGACTTCGTCGAGGAGATCCGCGCGGCCACGGACGGCGCGGGCGCGGACGTGATCCTCGACATCATGGGCGCCAAGTACCTGGAGCGGAACGTCAAGGCGCTCGCCGTGAACGGCCGTCTCGCGATCATCGGCCTGCAGGGCGGGGTCAAGGGCGAGCTCAACCTCGGCGCGCTCCTCAGCAAGCGTGCGGCGATCACCGCGACCTCGCTGCGCGGCCGCCCGCTCGCCGAGAAGACGGCCATCGTCGCCGCCGTACGCGAGCACGTCTGGCCGCTGATCGCGGCGGGCCGCGTCGAGCCGGTCGTCGACCGCACCCTGCCGATGGCCGAGGCCCCGGCCGCGCACCGGGTCCTGGAGGAGAGCAGCCACGTGGGCAAGGTCCTGCTCACCACCTGAGCGGCCCGGCGCGACACGGTGGCCCTCCCCCAGTCCACACCGAGATGCCCGACCCGCCCCCGCGTGTGACGCTGGCGGCATCGACCCAGGCGACTCGGCACCGGGAGGGGGTCACCGACGTGACTCCACGGCTCCGCCCGCGGCACCCCGCCGTCCCGCCCCGCGCGGCGCTCTTCGCGGCACTCGTCACCGTGACAGTGGTCCTGTCCGTGGTGCTGTCCGTGTTACTGCTTCCGGCCGGTCCCGCGCAGGGGACCGCGACGGCCGCCGCCACCGGCATCCCGTACGCCGATACGCGGACGGAGTCCGGGCAGCCGAGCCCCGACCCCTCCCTGGCCGGAAGCCGCGCCGGCGAGGGGCGGCAGCGCCCCGGCCGTACGGACCCGATCCCGGACCCCGAGCCGCCACCCCGGCAGCACCGACAGCGCGACCGGAACCAGAACGCGCACCAGAACCAGAACGCGCACCAGAACCCGCACGCACACCAGAACCCGCACCAGAACCACCGGCGCGACCACCCGCAGCAGCGCCCCTCTCCGCAGCCGAACCCCAGCAGGGCCGCCCCCCGTACGCCCGCCCCCACCGCGGACGCGAGCCAAGGCACCAGAGACACCAGAGACACCGGGGACACCGGGGACACCGGGGACACCGGGGACACCGGGGACACCGGGGACACCGGGGGCGCCGCGCAGCAGCAGGCCGCCGACGGCCGGGGCGGGCCCATGCTGCGGGTGCTGCCGCTCGGGGCGGGCCTGGTCCTCATCGGCCTCGGCCTGGCCTTCATCGCCGTACGCATCAGACGGGCCTAGGAGGGACCACGCCCAGGAGAGACCACGTAGCCCAGACGAGACCACGTAGTGGAGCCGGGAAGGGTGGATCAGCTGCGCGGCGGGGCACCACCCTGTTGTGCAGGACGCATACGAGAGAATGGCCGCATGGAAATGCCGAGGAACGACAGGTCGCAGGAGAATCCGCAGGTCCTCGTCGTGGGTCAGGACGGAATGGCCCTCGGCGGCGGCGGTGGTGACGACGAGTCGCGTGAGCTTCCGGTGACGGACATGGTCGAGCAGCCGGCCAAGGTCATGCGCATCGGCAGCATGATCAAGCAACTTCTTGAAGAAGTGCGGGCGGCGCCTCTGGACGAGGCGAGCCGGGTGCGGCTCAAGGAGATCCACGCGAGCTCGGTGAAGGAGCTCGAGGACGGTCTCGCGCCCGAGCTGGTCGAGGAGTTGGAGCGGCTCTCGCTGCCGTTCACCGACGAGACGACGCCCAGTGACGCCGAACTGCGCATCGCTCAGGCCCAGTTGGTCGGCTGGCTGGAGGGGCTCTTCCACGGCATCCAGACCACCCTGTTCGCCCAGCAGATGGCGGCCCGCGCCCAGCTGGAGCAGATGCGCCGCGCGCTGCCGCCCGGCGCCGGCGGCCACGAGGACGACGACGAGCACCCGCACGCCGGCCGCTCCGGAGGCCCGTACCTCTAGGACAGCAAGAAGAGCAAGAGCAGTAAGAAGAGCAGCAACGACCAAGCCCGGCCCACCAGTTCGGTGAGCCGGGCTTCGTCATGCATGGACGAGGCCGCGCCGAGCAGCGGACTACTGCGGCGGGTTGCCGCTGGAGACCTCCAGCTGGATGGTCGGCGGGTTGTCCGGGTCGAAGTCCGTGTCCGCAGCCGGGTACTGCTTCATGACCGTGCCCTCGCCGTACGTGTTCTCGTCGACCGGCTCGATCTTGTACTTCCAGCCGCCCTGCTGGATGCACTCCTTGACCGAGTCGATGTTGCGGTACTCGAACTTCGGCAGGGTCTTCATGCTCGGGTCCGAGAAGCTCTCCCGGGGCTCCTTGCACTCGGAGACCTCGATGACCTTGGTCTTGTCCGGGCCCCTGTGGCCCTCGACCTCGGCCGTCTGCGACTCCTTGGTCTGCGGCTCCTCGTCGCCGCCGCCGTTCAGCGAGAGGGCGGTGATCAGACCGCCGATGGCGAGCACCGCCACCACGATCGCGCCGACGATCACCGGGGTGTTGCTCTTGCCGCCGCCCCCGTGGCCGCCGTGGCCCCCGGCCGTCGCCGGCTGCGGGCTCAGGTTGTACGGCGGCGGGGTGCCGGGCGCGCCCTGCTGCGGGGCGAAGTTGGCGGGCGCAGGGGTCTGGTACCCGCCCTGCTGCGGGTAGCCGTACCCGGGCGCCGGAGTCGGCGCGGGCGTCCCCGGACCGCCGGGGCCGGGCCCGTACGGATGCGGCTGGTACGGAGTCTGGACGCTGCCGGGGCCGGGCGCCGGGGTGCCCTGGTCGACCGGCGGGAACACCGAAGCGCCCACGCCCGCACCGCTGTTGGAGTGCGCACCCGGCACGATGCTCGGCGCGGCCCCGCCCTGCAGGGACTGCACGACCCGCAGGCACTCGTCGCGCATCGCGTCGGCCGTGGGGAAGCGTTCGTTGGGGTTCTTCTTCAGGGCGCGGGCGATGAGCGCGTCCACCGCGGGGGGCAGCGAACGGTTGACGGAGGACGCCGCGATCGGCTCCTCCTGGACGTGCGCATACGCTATGGCCAGGGGCGAGTCCGCCTCGAACGGCAGCCGTCCGGTGACCAGTTGGAACAGCATGATGCCGACCGAGTACAGGTCGGAGCGGGCGTCCACACCGCGGCCGAGGGCCTGCTCGGGCGAGAGGTACTGCGGGGTGCCGACGACCATGCCGGTCTGTGTCATCGACGTCACGCCGGACTGCATGGCGCGGGCGATGCCGAAGTCCATGACCTTGACGACGTTCCGCTTCGTCACCATGACGTTGCCGGGCTTGATGTCGCGGTGGACCAGGCCCATCTCGTGGCTGATCTCCAGGGCCGCGAGCACGTCCGCGGTGACCTTGAGGGCGCGGTCGGCGGGCATCGCGCCGAACTGCGCGATGTCGGCGTCGAGGACGGAGCCGAGGGGCTTGCCCTCGACGTACTCCATCACGATGTACGGCATCGTCGAGCCGTCGAGCTCGTCCTCGCCGGTGTCGAAGACCGAGACGATGTTGGTGTGGGTGAGCTTCGCCACCGACTGGGCCTCGCGGCGGAAGCGCTCGCGGAAGGACTGCTCACGGCCCAGCTCGGTGTGCAGGGTCTTGATGGCGACCTGGCGGTCGAGCACCGAGTCGTACGCCAGGTGGACCGAGGCCATGCCGCCCTCGCCGAGGAGGTCCCGCAGCTGGTACCGGCCGCCGGCCAGGGCACGCCCCGCGTACCTGCCGCCCCCCTGTGCGCCGTCCTGGCTCATGTTTCCGCGTCCCCCATCGGCGCCGTTTCACTGCGCTTGAAGCCTGAAGATCCCTGTTTTCCGGGCCAAGTCTGCCCGAGGCCACTGACACGTCAAGCCAGGTGCCCGTTCCGTGACCCTACGCGCAAGAACCGTCTCGCAAGCGTTACCGGCGGCGTCCACGAAGTGATATGGCTCCCGTCACGGTCCCGTCACACCTGGGGGCACAGACCACTCGATTTGCCCGAAACCCCGGGTAACAGGTTTGATGGCCGGTCCATCTCGAACCAGCCCGCCGCGCCGAGGCTGTAGCGTGGCCCGACGGAGGCCGTAAGAAGAGACACGACGCGAGCACTCGCCCATCAGTGGCGCATGCGGGCGGGTGATGTGTCGGGTTACGGACCAGACGCGACCAGTTACGACAGGAAACGACGGCGAGGACTGATGGACCAGCAGCGCGCTCAGGGCCCGTCCGACCCCGAGGCGACTGGCGGCGATATGTCAGATGCGCCTGAGTTTTGGGGTAATGGCGGGCTTGTCGGTGACGGACGATACCGGCTGACGCACAGACTCGGCCGCGGCGGCATGGCCGAGGTCTTCGCCGCCGAGGACGTACGCCTCGGGCGCACGGTCGCCGTGAAGCTGCTCCGCACCGACCTCGCGGAGGACCCGACCTCCAAGGCCCGCTTCACGCGCGAGGCCCAGTCGGTCGCAGGCCTCAACCACCACGCGGTGGTGGCGGTCTACGACTCCGGTGAGGACATCATCGGCGGCAACACCATCCCGTACATCGTGATGGAGCTCGTCGAGGGCCGGACCATCCGTGACCTGCTGCTCAACGCCGAGGCCCCGGGGCCCGAGCAGGCGCTGATCATCGTGTCCGGCGTCCTGGAGGCGCTCGCCTACTCGCACCAGCACGGCATCGTGCACCGCGACATCAAGCCCGCCAACGTGATCATCACCAACACCGGCGCGGTGAAGGTGATGGACTTCGGCATCGCCCGTGCGCTGCACGGCGCGTCCCAGCAGATGACGCAGACCGGCATGGTCATGGGCACCCCGCAGTACCTCTCGCCGGAGCAGGCCCTCGGCAAGGCCGTCGACACCCGCTCCGACCTGTACGCGACCGGCTGCATGCTGTACGAACTCCTCGCGCTGCGGCCCCCATTCACGGGTGAGACGCCGCTCTCGGTGGTCTACCAGCACGTCCAGGACATGCCGATCCCGCCGTCCGAGCTGTCCGACGGGGTGCCGCCGGAGCTGGACGGCCTGGTGATGCGCTCCCTCGCGAAGGACCCGGACGACCGGTTCCAGACCGCCGAGGAGATGCGCGGCCTCGTCCAGTACGGCCTGCAGATGCTGCAGGACCAGGGCGGCCACACCGGAACGTGGAGCACGGGCCCCGTCGCCATGCACGAGGGCGGCAGCACCCCGGCGATGGGCGTCACCGGCGCCTCGGCCCGCCAGCACCCCGGCGACAGCGGCACGACGGTGATGAAGCCGCCGATGGTCCGCCCGATCGGGGACGACGACGGCGGCTTCGACGGCGGCAACGGCAACGGCCGGGGCGGTCGGGGAGGCGGCGGCCGCGGCAAGATGTGGCTGTTCGCGGTGCTCGCGATCGTCGCGATCGCGGTGGGCGTCGCCGTGGCCCTGAACGCCACGGAGAGCGGCCAGAAGGACCCGGGCCCGGACAAGAACCCGAAGCCGACCCAGTCCCAGTCGAAGGAACCGACGAAGGAGCCGACGGAGGAGGAGACGACCGAGGAGGAGACGGAGCCCGGCGACACCGGCGGCAACCCGGACTACACCGACACTCCGACTCAGCCCTCGTTCACGCCGAGCCCGACGCAGAGCAGCGAGCAGCCGACCGAGGACCCGACGACGCAGGAGCCCACGGAGGAGCCGACGACGGAGGAGCCGACGACGGAAGAGCCGACGGAGGAGCCGACGGACGAGATCACGCTCGACCCGACCGAGCAAGCCGGCAACTGACCGTCCCGCACGGCCGACTGGCATACGACGAGGCCCGCTCACAGCACTTGTGAGCGGGCCTCGTCGTATGTGGAAGAGGAAATTCCCGTACCGAAAAGCGGGGCCTATTCGGAAGGCTTCTCGGTCAGCGCTTTTCCGCCTGCATACGGGCGACAAAGGCGGCGGCCTGCGAGCGGCGTTCCATGCCGAGCTTCGACAGCAGGCTGGAGACGTAGTTCTTGATGGTCTTCTCGGCCAGGTGAAGGCGTTCGCCGATGGCCCGGTTGGTGAGGCCCTCGCCGATCAGGTCCAGGATCTTGCGCTCCTGTTCCGTGAGGTTCGCGAGCCGGTCGTCGCCCTTGGGGTTGTTGCCGTCGCGCAGCCGCTCCAGGACCCGGGCCGTGGCCACCGGGTCGAGCAGGGACTTGCCGGCCGCCACGTCCCGTACGGCGGTGAGCAGCTCGTTGCCGCGGATCGCCTTCAGGACGTACCCCGACGCACCGGCCATGATCGCGTCGAAGAGCGCCTCGTCGTCCGCGAACGAGGTCAGCATCAGGCACTTGATGTCCTCGTTCTGGGAGCGGATCTCGCGGCAGACCTCCACGCCGCTGCCGTCCGGCAGGCGGACGTCGAGCACCGCGACGTCCGGGCGTGTGGCGGGAATCCGGACCAGGGCGTCGGCCGCGGTGCCGGCCTCGCCGACCACCTCGATATCGGCTTCCACGGACAACAGCTCATGGACTCCGCGACGGACGACTTCATGGTCGTCGAGCAGAAATACGCTGATTTTTCCTTCTTCGTGCACTCGGCCAGTGTCACACATCGACTCTTCCAATGCTCTGGGTGCGCGGGTTAACGTTCGCTTGCTCCGGCCGCTCCGCAAGGCGCTGACCAGTAGTTGTTCCCGCTTTCTCGGATTTACTTGGAAATCCAAGCAAAATCGCAGGTCAAGTGGGGTTTCGCAGATATGCGAGGCACTGGGTAACGTGCAATGTGCAGGGCTCTCGCCGGGGCACCTGTCACGCCTGTTCTCCCCGCAGTGCCCAAGGCGCACCCACCCCGTGCGCGGGCCGGGAGGAGAGGCGAGCCGCACTGGCTTACCCGGCGGATCCCGGTAAGCCGGACCGACGGAGGAGCACACGTGACCGTGGAGAGCACCGCCGCGCGCAAGCCCCGCAGCAGCAACAGCAGCAGTGGGGCGGGCACCAAGCGTGCAACCGCCAAAAAGGCGCCGGAGAAGAAGACCCCGGCGAAGAAGGCGGCAGCCAAGAGCGCAGCGGCCAAGAGCGCAGCGCGCGAAGCAGCACCGCACGACGCACCACAGCACGACCCCGAACTCGTCCAGCTGCTCACCCCCGAGGGCAAGCGCGTCGAGCACCCCGAGTTCGGCATCGACCTCACCCCGGACGAACTGCGCGGCCTCTACCGCGACATGGTCCTGACCCGCCGCTTCGACGCCGAGGCCACCTCCCTGCAGCGCCAGGGCGAGCTGGGCCTGTGGGCGTCGCTGCTCGGCCAGGAGGCCGCCCAGATCGGTTCCGGCCGGGCGCTGCGGGACGACGACTACGTCTTCCCGACCTACCGCGAGCACGGCGTCGCCTGGTGCCGCGGGGTCCCCCCGGAGAACCTGCTCGGTATGTTCCGCGGCGTCAACAACGGCGGCTGGGACCCGAACAGCAACAACTTCCACCTGTACACGATCGTCATCGGCTCGCAGACCCTGCACGCCACCGGCTACGCGATGGGCGTCGCCAAGGACGGCGCGGACTCGGCCGTGATCGCGTACTTCGGTGACGGGGCCAGCAGCCAGGGCGACGTCGCCGAGTCCTTCACGTTCTCCGCGGTCTACAACGCCCCGGTCGTGTTCTTCTGCCAGAACAACCAGTGGGCGATCTCCGAGCCCACCGAGAAGCAGACCCGCGTGCCGCTCTACCAGCGCGCCCGCGGCTACGGCTTCCCCGGCATCCGCGTCGACGGCAACGACGTCCTCGCCTGCCTGGCCGTGACCAAGTACGCCCTGGAGCGGGCCCGGAGCGGCGAAGGCCCCACGCTGGTCGAGGCGTTCACGTACCGCATGGGCGCGCACACCACCTCCGACGACCCGACCAAGTACCGCAGGGACGAGGAGCGGGAGGCCTGGGAGGCCAAGGACCCGATCCAGCGGCTGCGCACGTACCTGGAGTCCGAGAAGATCGCGGACGCCGACTTCTTCGCCGCGCTCGACGAGGAGCAGGAAGCGCTCGGCAAGCGGGTCCGCGAGGCGGTGCGCTCGATGCCCGACCCGGACCCGATGTCGATGTTCGAGAACGTCTACGCGGACGGCAGCGCGCTCGTCGACGAGGAGCGCGCGCAATTCGCCGCCTACCAGGCGTCGTTCGCTGACAGCCCGGTCGCCGGGGAGGGCAAGTAACCATGGCTGTACAGAAGTTGCCGATCGCCAAGGCGATCAACGAATCCCTGCGCAAGGCTCTTGAGACCGACCCCAAGGTCCTCGTCATGGGCGAGGACGTCGGCAAGCTCGGCGGCGTCTTCCGCGTCACCGACGGGCTGCAGAAGGACTTCGGCGAGGACCGGGTGATCGACACCCCGCTCGCCGAGTCCGGCATCGTCGGCACCGCCATCGGCCTGGCCCTGCGCGGCTACCGGCCGGTCGTGGAGATCCAGTTCGACGGATTCGTCTTCCCCGCGTACGACCAGATCGTCACGCAGCTCGCCAAGATGCACGCCCGCGCGCTCGGCAAGGTCAAGATGCCGGTCGTCATCCGCATTCCGTACGGCGGCGGGATCGGCGCGGTCGAGCACCACTCCGAGTCGCCCGAGGCGCTGTTCGCGCACGTCGCCGGCCTGAAGGTGGTCTCGCCCTCCTCGCCGTCCGACGCGTACTGGATGATGCAGCAGGCCATCCAGAGCGACGACCCGGTGATCTTCTTCGAGCCGAAGCGGCGGTACTGGGACAAGGGCGAGGTCGACACCGACGCCATCCCCGGACCGCTGCACGCCGCGCGCACCGTGCGCGAGGGCTCGGACCTGACGCTCGCCGCGTACGGGCCGATGGTGAAGGTCTGCCTGGAGGCCGCGGCGGCTGCGCAGGACGAGGGCAAGTCCCTGGAGGTCATCGACCTGCGCTCGATGTCGCCGATCGACTTCGACGCGGTGCAGGCCTCGGTGGAGCGCACCGGCCGGCTCGTCGTCGTGCACGAGGCCCCGGTGTTCTACGGCTCCGGCGCGGAGATCGCCGCGCGCATCACGGAGCGGTGCTTCTACCACCTCGAAGCGCCCGTGCTGCGGGTCGGCGGCTATCACGCGCCGTACCCGCCCGCGCGGGTCGAGGAGGAGTACCTGCCGGGCCTTGACCGGGTGCTCGACGCCGTCGACCGCTCGCTGGCGTACTGAGGGGACTGGACCGATGGTGTACGAGTTCAAGTTGCCCGACGTGGGCGAGGGTCTCACGGAGGCCGAGATTCTGAAGTGGTACGTCGCGCCCGGTGATGTCGTCTCCGACGGGCAGGTCGTGTGCGAGGTCGAGACGGCGAAGGCGGCTGTGGAGCTGCCGATCCCGTTCGACGGGGTCGTGCGGGAGCTGAGGTTCTCCGAAGGTACGACGGTCGATGTCGGGCAAGTGATCATTACCGTTGGTGGGGCTGGGGAGTCGGCGCCCGAGCCGGAAGCTCCCGTTGAGGCGGAGGAGCCCCAAGGTCGTCAGCCTGTGCTGGTCGGCTATGGCGTCGCCGAGAGCTCGACCAAGCGGAGGGCACGTAAAGGTGACCCGGCGACCGGGGTTGTGCCCACCCTCCCCCAAGCTCTCGACTCCGCTCGAGCAGGGGGGACCCCCATCGCCCCAGCGGAACAACTGCCCACAACAGCAGGGGCGAACGGGTTCGGTGGTACCAACGGCACCGCCATCCCCCGCCCCCTCGCCAAGCCGCCCGTGCGGAAGCTTGCGAAGGATCTCGGGGTGGATCTGGCGACCGTGACGCCCTCCGGGCCCGACGGGATCATTACGCGGGAGGACGTGCACGCTGCCGTCGCGCCCGCTCCTGCTGCCCCCGCGCCGGAAGCGGAGGTTCCCGTACAGGAGCCCGTGCCCGCGCCCGCACCCACCCCGGTGGTCGCCGACGCCCGTGAGACCCGGATTCCGGTCAAGGGCGTGCGGAAGGCGACCGCGCAGGCGATGGTCGGGTCGGCGTTCACCGCACCGCACGTCACGGAGTTCGTGACCGTCGACGTGACGCGGACGATGAAGCTCGTCGAGGAGCTGAAGCAGGACAAGGAGATGCAGGGGCTGCGGGTCAACCCGCTGCTGCTCGTCGCCAAGGCGCTGCTCGTCGCGATCAAGCGGAACCCGGACGTCAACGCCGCCTGGGACGAGGCCAACCAGGAGATCGTGCAGAAGCACTACGTGAACCTGGGCATCGCCGCCGCCACCCCGCGCGGTCTGATCGTGCCGAACATCAAGGACGCGCACGCCAAGACCCTGCCTCAACTGGCCGAGTCCCTCGGCGAGTTGGTGGCCACGGCCAGGGAGGGCAAGACCTCGCCGGCCGCGATGCAGGGCGGCACCGTGACCATCACGAACGTGGGGGTCTTCGGGGTCGACACCGGCACGCCGATCCTCAACCCCGGCGAGTCCGCGATCCTCGCGGTCGGCGCGATCAAGCTCCAGCCGTGGGTGCACAAGGGCAAGGTCAAGCCGCGGCAGGTCACCACCCTGGCGCTCTCCTTCGACCACCGGCTCGTCGACGGCGAGCTGGGCTCCAAGGTCCTCGCCGACGTCGCGGCGATCCTGGAGCAGCCCAAGCGCCTCATCACCTGGGCGTAGCCTCGTAGGACCGCGTACCCGCGTACGACCCCGAGCCCGGATGCGTTCGCCGCGCATCCGGGCTCAGCTCTGTCCCTGCCTAGCTCCCGTCCCGCCGCCCCGTCCCCGTCACGAAAGCCGCTTGCCGTGCACGTCGTCTGGTTGCTCCTCGCCGTCTTCTCCGGGGCGCTGATATCCCTGCAGGCCCGCATCAACGGCCAGCTCGCCGCCGAGCTCGGCGACGGCACCGCCGCCGCGGTCCTCTCCTTCGGCTCCGGGCTCCTCGTGCTCTCCGCCGGGCTCCTCGTGGTGCGGGTAGCCCGGCAGGGCCTGCGCCGGGTGCTGAAGGACGTACGGGAAGCGCGCCTGAAGTGGTGGCAGCTGCTGGGCGGCTGCGGCGGGGCGACATTCGTGCTTGCGCAGGGGCTGACCGTCGGGGCGCTCGGCGTCGCCCTGTTCACGGTGGCCGTGGTCGCCGGGCAGGTGGGCGGCGGGCTCCTGGTGGACGCGAAGGGGCTCGGTCCCGCGGGTCCGCAGCGGCCGACGGCGCGGCGGGCCGTGGGCGCGGGCCTCGTGCTCGTCGCGGTCGGCGTCTCGATGGCGGACCGGCTCGGCGCCGGGTTCCCGTACCTGCTGCTGGTCCTGCCCGTGATCGCCGGGGTGTGCGTGAGCTGGCAGCAGGCGGTGAACGGTCACGTACGGCTGTCGTCCGGGTCCGCGTACACCGGCACGTTCTTCAACTTCCTCACCGGTACGACCGTGTTGGGCCTGGTGTTCGCCGGGCACGCGGTCGCGGCCGGGGCGCCGGCGGGGCTGCCGGGCGATCCGTACCTCTACCTCGGCGGGATCGTCGGCATCGCGTTCATCTCGATCGCCGTGGCCACCGTGCAGAAGCTCGGCGTGCTGCTGCTCGGCCTGTGCACCATCACCGGGCAGCTGCTCGGCTCGCTCGCCCTCGACGTGTTCCTGCCGCACGGCGGTGCGCAGGTCAGCGCGTTCACGGTGGGCGGCGCGGTGCTCGCGCTCGCGGCCGTGGCCCTTGCGGCGGTCTCCGGCTCCTCCCGAGGCGGCAGGAGCCGGGTCACAGCCGCGGGCCGGGCCGTCAGTCCTGCTGCGCGCCGCTCGGCAGCGAACGCAGCCGCATCGTCTTCGCGGACTTCGACTTGAAGCCGTGGTCGAGCAGCTTCGCCGCGTCGGCGTAGCGGTTCGCGTCGTTCAGGATCGCGCCGACCAGGGTCTTGTCGCCGCGGGTCGCGGCGAACACGAGGCAGGAGCCCGCGGCGCTGCCGGTACCGGTCTTGACGCCGATGGCGCCGTCGTACGAGCCGAGCAGTTTGTTGGTGTTGTACCAGGTGTAGGTGCGGGTGCCGCCGCTGCCGGCGGGCGCCTTCTGCTGGGTCGACTTCGCCTTCACGACCGTACGGAAGGTGGGGTTCTCGACCGCGTGCGCGGCGAGTTTCCCGAGGTCCTTCGGCGTCGAGTAGTTCTTGCCGCCCTTCGAGATGCCGTCGAAGGAGTCGAACTTCGTGTTCTTCATGCCGAGTTCGGCGGCCTTCTTGTTCATCTTCGAGATGAAGGAGGCCGTACGCGCCTTGATGGTCGAGCCGCTGCCGAAGGCGTCGGCCAGCGCGTACGCCGCGTCGCAGCCGGAGGGCAGCAGCGTCGCGTAGAGCAGCTGGCGGACGGTGAGCTTGTCGCCGGTGCGCAGGTCGGCGGTGCTGGCGCCCTGCTCGGCGACGTAGTCGCGGTAGGTCTTCTTGACGGTGATCTTGCGGTCGAGGTTCAGTCCGGGGCTGTCGAGGACGACGGCCGCGGTCATGACCTTGGTGGTGGAGGCCATCTGCCGCTTGGTGTCGGCGGCCTTCCCGAAGAGCTGCTTCCCGCTCGTCGCGTCCGCGAGATAGGCGCCCTTGGCGCTGACGGACGGGGCGGACGGCTCGGCGGCGGCCTGTGCGGTCGTCGCGAGCGGGGAGACGACCAGGGCGGCGCCGGTCGTGAGGACGACGGCGGCAAGCCTGCGCGCGCGTCGGGTGGTACGGATCAAAGTCGGTGCTCCGAATTCGCGTAAGCGTCTGGGGACCGACACCCGAGAGGTGTCAGATCGGAAACCCAGAAAGGCAGTTCCGGATACAAGACGTACGGCCGATGTGAATGGATGCGTACTCGTCCGGGTGAATGCGGGAACGCGCGAGCGTGTCCTGTAGTCGACCGTCTGCGTCTGATATCCGGTGCCCGTTCCGCATCGCGGACGCGACTTTCTGATGTACACCTGTTGTATCTATGCTGTGCGCATGCCTGCCGCACCCTCTACCTCCGCCGCCCCCGCCACTCCCACCCCGCCCCCGGTCAAGCAGCCCCCGGCCGCGGAGCGCGTCTACCAGCACGTGAAGCAGGCCGTACTGGAGCGGCGGTACGAGGGCGGCACGCTCCTCACCGAGGGCGAGCTGGCCACCGACGTGGGCGTCTCCCGTACGCCGGTGCGCGAGGCGCTGCTCAAGCTGGAGGTCGAGGGGCTCCTGAAGCTGTACCCGAAGAAGGGCGCCCTGGTCCTGCCGGTCTCCGCGCAGGAGATCGCGGACGTGGTCGAGACCCGGCTGCTCGTCGAGGAGCACGCGGCGCGCAAGGCGGTGCCCGCGCCCGCGGGCCTGATCGCGCGCCTGGAGGAGCTCCTCGCCCAGCAGCGCGAGCAGGCCGCGGCCGGCGACCTGGCGGCCGCCGCCGTCAGCGACCGCTGCTTCCACGCGGAGATCGTCCGCAGCGGCGGCAACGAGATCCTCTCCCGCCTCTACGACCAGCTCCGCGACCGCCAGCTGCGGATGGGCGTCGCCGTGATGAAGTCGCACCCCGACCGCATCGCCAAGACCCTCGGTGAGCACGCCGAGATCCTCGAAGCGCTGCGCGCGGGCGACGCGGACGCGGCCGTCGCCGTCGTCCACCGCCACGTCGGCTGGGTCTCCAACCTGGCGCGGGGGGACGTGCGATGAGCCCCTCGCCGAGCAGGCTGCCGGGCGATCCACCGGGCGGCCGGAGGGCCGTCGCGGTCTGGTCGATCGGCGTCGCCGTCTACTTCGTCGCCGTCATCTTCCGCACCTCGCTGGGCGTCGCGGGCCTGGACGCCGCCGACCGCTTCCACGTCAGCGCCTCCGCCCTGTCGACGTTCTCGATCCTCCAGCTCCTCGTCTACGCGGGCATGCAGATACCCGTCGGCCTGATGGTCGACCGGCTCGGCACGAAGAAGGTCCTCACCCTCGGCGTCGTCCTCTTCACCGCGGGCCAGCTCTCCTTCGCCCTCGCGCCCTCGTACGGCATGGCGCTCGCCGCGCGTGCGCTGCTCGGCTGCGGGGACGCGATGACGTTCATCAGCGTGCTGCGCCTCGGCACCCGCTGGTTCCCGGCCCGGCGCGGCCCGCTCATCGCGCAGCTCGCCGGGCTCATCGGGATGGGCGGCAACCTGGTCTCCACCCTGGTGCTGTCCCGGATGCTGCACGGGCTCGGCTGGACCGCCGCGTTCGTCGGCAGCTCCCTCGCCGGCGTCGTCGTCCTCGTCCTGCTGCTGCTCTTCCTCCGCGACCACCCGGAAGGCCACGAGCCGCCACCGGTCAAGCAGGCCCAGGGCCCCGCGTTCGTACGCCGTCAGATCGCGGAGGCCTGGCGGGAGCCCGGCACCCGGCTCGGCCTGTGGGTGCACTTCACCACGCAGTTCCCGATGATGGTCTTCACGCTGCTGTGGGGGCTGCCGTTCCTGGTCGAGGCGCAGGGCCTGTCCCGCGCCGCCGCGGGCGAACTCCTCACCCTGACCGTCCTGTCGAGCATGACCATCGGCCTCGTCTACGGCCAGGTCGTCGCCCGCCACCACCGCGCCCGCACCCCGCTGGTCCTCGGCACGGTCGGCGCGACGGCTCTGGTCTGGGCGCTCACGCTCGGCTGGGGCTCTGCGGCGCCGGCGGCGCTGCTCGTCGTCCTCTGCGTGGTGCTCGGCACCTGCGGACCGGCCTCGATGATCGGCTTCGACTTCGCCCGCCCGGCTAACCCGCCGGAGCGCCAGGGCACCGCCTCCGGCATCGTCAACATGGGCGGCTTCGTCGCCTCCATGACGACGCTGCTCGCGGTCGGCGTGCTGCTCGACGCGACCGGCCAGAACTACCGGATCGCGTTCTGCTCGATCTTCGTCCTGGAGGCCCTGGGCATCACCCAGATCCTGCGGCTGCGCAGGCGCGCGGTCCGCTTGGAGAGCGAGCGGCTGGTGGCCAGCAGGGTCGAGGCGGTGCACGTACCGGCGTAGCCGGTTCAGCCCGAGCTACGGCGTCATCGGCAGGTTCTGCAGGATCGCCTCGGCCAGGTCCTGGTCGCCGTCGACCTTGAGCCGGTCCCGTACCGCGCCCGGACGCACACGGCCGCAGCACAGCCGGTAGAACGTCTCCCAGTCGCAGGCGAGCGTGACCGCAGGGCCGAGCGACGGGGCGTTGTCGACGGTGCCCTTGCCCTCGGCGTCGATACGGACCGTACGCAGGAAGTCGACCGGGCCGTCCACGTCGAAGACGACCGCCGAGTTCGCCGGCGCGCCGGCGCCCTTGGCGATCGACTTGGGGAGCCCGGAGATCAGCAGGTCCCGCGCCACGTACGCCCCGGGGGAGTCCAGGTTCGCGGGGGCGTCGAGGGCCGTGCGCAGGTCCTGCTCGTGCACCCACACGTCGAACGCCCGCTTGCGGAGCGCCTCTTCGAGCGGCTCCTGGTTGCCGAGCGGTCCGCGCACCTGGGTCTGCGGGTCACGCGTCTCGTTCCGCAGCTGCCGCGAGCGGCGGATGATCGTGTACTCCAGCTCGGCCGTCATCTCCGGCGAGGTGTGGTGCCGCCGCACATCGACCTGCACCTCCATGTACCGCTGCAGCTCCGTCTGTACGTGGTACAGGTCGCGGGGCAGCGAGTGGATCGGCCGGGGGTCGCCGAGCATCTCGCACTCGAGCCCGATGACATGGGAGACGATGTCCCGTACCGACCAGCCGTAGCAGGGCGTCGCCAGGTTCCAGGAGCCCTCCGCGAGCGGTGTCACCAGCTCGGATATGGCCTCCACGGAGTGGGTCCAGGCGTCGGCGTAGGTCTGGATGCTGGGATGGACGGTCACGTGACCCCTCGGGCGGTTCGTCTGTGCGTACGGGCATGGCAGGACTGCGGAGAAGGCTCGGACCCTTAAGTTACGCTGCCGCACGGGCCGCTTGCAGTGCTTTCGTGTGACGATCGTAGGCGGTGATGGGTACTCGAATGCCAGGACGGTGGTAGTGTGCGCGCCTCGCTGATCCAGATCGATGTAGACCCCGACGAATCGGTCAATTCCCGCCGCTCCAGGGTGGCTTCACTGGTACGCGATCAGGCCGGGTCCGACCTGGTGGTGCTGCCGGAGCTGTGGCCGGTTGGCGCGTTCGCCTACGAGTCCTTCGGCCGGGAGGCCGAGGCGCTGCGCGGGCCCACGCACGACGCGATGGCCGCCGCCGCGCACGACGCGGGCGTCTGGCTGCACGCCGGCTCGATCGTGGAGCGCGAGGACAGCGGCACGCTCTACAACACGACGCTGTTCTTCAACCCCGACGGCGCGCTCACCCGCACGTACCGCAAGATCCACCGCTTCGGCTTCGACAAGGGCGAGGCGGCGATGATGGGCGCGGGCTCCGAGCTCGTGACGGTGCCCCACCCGTCGACCGTGCTGGGCTTCGCCACCTGCTACGACCTGCGCTTCCCCGAGCTGTTCCGGGGCCTGGTCGACGCGGGCGCCGAGACCCTCGTCGTCTCCGCGGGCTGGCCGGAGCGGCGCCGCGCCCACTGGACGCTGCTCGCGCAGGCCCGCGCGGTGGAGAACCAGGCGTACGTCCTGGCGTGCTGCTCCGCCGGTTCGCACGCGGGGGTGCCGCAGGCGGGCCACAGCATCGTGGTCGACCCGTGGGGGGAGGTCCTTGCGGAGGCGGGGCCGGGGGAGGAGGTCCTCACGGTGGAGTTCGACCCGAGCACCGTCGCGACGACCCGAGACCGCTTCCCGGCCCTCAAGGACCGCGTCCTTCGCTGACCACCCCGGGGCTCCGCCCCGGACCCCGGCTGTCTTTCGGCTCCCCCGCCGTCGTGGCCGCTCGCGCAGTTCCCCGCGCCCCTGTCGGGGCACGTCCCCCCCCGCTGTGGGTGGGTGGGGGCGACGGCGGCCTCCCCACCCCACCTCGCTGTGGGCAGGCGTTCCGCAGGGCGGAACGGGTGGGCACAGCGCCACGACGGCGGGGAAGCCGACGACGGGCCGGGGAGCCTCTCCGGTGATTGAGGAGCGGGGGCGCCGGGGGCGGAGCCCCCTGGGGGTCAGTCGTGGCGGTCCCGCTCCGCGAGGCGGATCACGCAGACCGTGATGGCGATCAGAAGCGCCGGGTCGGCGTCCTCACGGACCACGTTCACGCCGTACGTGTCCCGCAGGGTCAACCAGCGCCGCGAGACCTCCGCGAGCAACTCCCCCTCGTACTCGACCGCGAACTCGCGATCCAGGATCTTGCCGCTGACGTCCAGCTCCGTGCCCTCGACCAGCGTCACGCGGTAGTGGTTGCGCAGCAGTGAGAGGCGTTTGCGGCGCACCGTGGCCAGCGGTTCCTCGCCGCGCTCGATGGTCATCGTGTCCCGCAGCGCGAACAGCTTCTTGCGGATGTCGATCAGCACCTCGCCCTGCGGATCCTTCAGCTCGAACGTCTCCCGCAGCCGCATCGCCTTCCCGTCCACGAGGAACGCCTTGCGGCCTTGCTCGTCCTCGATCCAGTAGTCGTCCCCGATGCCGAAGACCCGGTCGCGCACCACGTATCTCATGGCGGGAATGCGTACCCGCCCGCATGAGGTTGGATGGGGACATGGCTACACGTGCACGCGTTCGGGCCCCCGAGCTGATCGGCAAGGGCGGCTGGCTGAACACAGGAGAGCAGCAGTACACCCTCGCCGACCTGCGGGGACGCATCGTCGTCCTGGATTTCTGGACCTTCTGCTGCATCAACTGTCTGCACGTCCTGGACGAGCTCCGCGAGCTGGAGCAGAAGCACGCCGACACCGTCGTGATCATCGGCGTGCACTCCCCGAAGTTCGTGCACGAGGCCGAGCACCAGGCCGTCGTCGACGCCGTCGAGCGGTACGAGGTGCACCACCCGGTCCTCGACGACCCGGAGCTCGCCACCTGGAAGCAGTACGCGGTCCGCGCCTGGCCCACCCTCGTCGTCATCGACCCCGAGGGGTACGTGGTCGCGCAGCACGCCGGCGAGGGGCATGCGCACGCCATCGAGAAGCTCGTCGAGGAGCTGGAGGCCGAGCACGAGGCGAAGGGCACGCTGCGCCGCGGCGACGGCCCGTACGTCCCGCCGAAGCCCGTCGCCACCGACCTCCGCTTCCCCGGCAAGGCCCTCCTGCTGCCCACCGGGAACTTCCTTGTCTCCGACTCGACCCGGCACCAGCTGGTCGAGCTGGAGGCGGACGGCGAGACCGTCGTACGCCGCATCGGCAGCGGCGAGCGCGGCTTCACCCCGGACGCGTTCAGCGAACCGCAGGGCCTCGCGCTGCTTCCTGACGGCCAGGTGATCGTCGCGGACACGGTCAACCACGCGCTGCGCACGTACGACCCTCAGAGCGGGGCCGTCGAGACGGTCGCGGGCACCGGGCGGCAGTGGATGCAGGGCGAGCCCACCAGCGGCGCCGCCCGCGAGGTGAACCTCTCCTCCCCCTGGGACGTGGCGTACTTCGACGGCCTCGTCTGGATCGCCATGGCCGGCGTGCACCAGCTGTGGACGTACGACCCGGAGGCGGGCACCGTGCAGGTCGCCGCCGGCACCACCAACGAGGGCCTGGTCGACGGCCCGGCCGCCGGGGCCTGGTTCGCGCAGCCGTCCGGGCTCGCCGCGACCGAGGACCGGCTGTGGATCGCCGACTCGGAGACGAGTGCGCTCCGCTGGATCGACACGGACCGGGCCGTCCACACCGCCGTCGGCACCGGCCTCTTCGACTTCGGTCACCGCGACGGCGCGGCCGAACAGGCCCTGCTCCAGCACCCGTTGGGCGTCACGGCCCTGCCGGACGGCTCGGTCGCGATCAGCGACACGTACAACCACGCGCTGCGCCGCTTCGACCCGGCGAGCGGTGAAGTGACCACCCTGGCAACGGACTTGCGGGAGCCGAGCGACGCGGTCGTGGTCGGCGAGGACGTCGTGGTCGTCGAGTCCGCGCGGCACCGCCTCACCCGCCTGCGGCTGCCCGAGGAGGCCGTGCGCGTCGAGTCCGTCGCCCACCGCACCCAGCGCGCCGCGACCGAAGTCGCCCCGGGCGCCCTGCAGTTGGACGTGGTCTTCCAGGCGCCGACGGGCCAGAAGCTCGACACCCGCTACGGCCCTTCGACCCGCCTCCTGGTCTCCTCCACCCCGCCGGAGCTGCTCCTCGACGGCGAGGGCGCGGGCACCGACCTGGCCCGCGGCCTGGCCCTCAACCCCGAGGTCGCGGAGGGCGTCCTGCACGTCTCCGCGATGGCCGCGAGCTGCGACGACGACCCGGAGAACGAGTACCCGGCCTGCCACGTCCACCAGCAGGACTGGGGCGTCCCGGTCCGCATCGCCGAGGGCGGCGCGGAGCGGCTGCCGCTGGTGCTCGCGGGGATGGACCAGTAGCCGTACGCCTCTAGCCGCTAGTCGTTCACCCGGTCCTGCTCCTCCGCCGCGTCCTCACTGTCCTGCTCGTCCCTGGCCTGGTTGTCCCTGATCCGCCTGCGCAGGTTCTCCACGTCGGTCTGGATGCCGATGAGCAGTTCGTGCAGCTCGTCCAGCGTGTCCATCGGGACGATGGGGGTGTGGCTGCCGACTTCCGGCTCCAGCGTGTGCAGTTGGTCGAGGGCATCGCGCGCGGACTGGACGTTGAGGCGGAGGGTCTTACGGTGCTCGACGGCACGCTGACTGGGCGGAAGCGTGCGGCTCGCGGGCCTGGGGGTGGGGACAGGGGCGGGGTGGTCCGGCAAGCTGTGGAGGCCGGACTGTACCGCTCCGTTGGGCTCAGCACCCTCCCCGTCCAGCTTGTCGCCCGCCTGCTCCCCTCCCGCCGGTCCGGTCTGGGGCAGTGGCCCGGTGCCGTACGAGGCGGACGGTGCGCTGTCGGGCTTCGCCAGCTCGTCCGCAAGCTTGCGCGCACGGTCCGGGTCGGAGGCGGTGACGACATCCCACTCGTACAGCATCTCCGGGACCCCGTTGGCGTCCCGTGCGATCTTGTCCGGGGCGTCGAGGTCGACCTTGAAGTGGATGTAGGGCGGCCGGGCGGACGACTCAGCGGGACCCTTGCCGGTGAGGCTCTGCTTGACCGCAGCGTTCTGAGGCAGGTCGTCGCTGCGGAACGTGTTGGCGGCCCGTGCGAGAGTCCAGAGGCCGAGTTCGTTCTCCGGTGCCGAGAGGCCCTCGACGATCAGATGCGCGTCCGCGCGGAACGGCACACGGCCCTTGTCCATCGGTGCGGTCAGGGATGAGCCGACATTCCGTGTCAGCAGCTTGTCGGAGATCAACGCCACCCCGCCGGCCACCGCCAGCGTGCAGCGGGCGTTCATATCACCGGCCATCGCAGGCTCGATCAGTGTGGTGAAGTCATCCGTCGGAACAGGCTGCCAGCCCTTCGTGACGTCGCCCGAGAGCACACCACCGTTCTTCCACGCATTGCGCGCCTGCTTGGTGACCAGCTTCTTGTGGGAGCGCCAAGGCAGGTCAATGATCGGCCCGAGGAGATCCCCGAAGCCCTTCATGCTCATGCGCTGACCGCCCTTGATGGCCTTGGCCTGGTCCTTGAGAAGCTCAAGGAGGTCGGGCTGTGTCAGGGCGCTCACCAAATACACGGCACGCCAGAGCGCGGTACCCGGGGGTGCCGTCTCGCCCCCGAACACCTCGGGCAGCTTGCTGACGGGGAGCCGGCCCACGGCCAGCCCGTACACGGCGTTCAGTTCCTCGGTGTCCCAGCGCGGATCGCCGAGCTGGATCACCCGCTTGAGTGCCCGGGTGATGACTTCCAGATTCTGGGCGGCGTCGTCCCACGGTTTGAACTCGACGTGCACGGCGGCCAGTACGGACCGGATCGCGTCATCGAAGAGGTCCTCGGGATCCAGCACGCGGCTCGCATGCCCGGCGACGCCGACAGCGATCTGCGCGGGCACGACATACGACTGCGCGATCTGAGCGGCGCGCGGCCCCGGGGCTTCGCCCTGCATCTCCTCGTCGAAATCGGCCCGCGTCTCCGTGCGCCACTGGGCCCGGCGCTCGGCGATCTGCTGCCCGACCTTCTGGGCGTCCGGCCCTCCGAGGAACTCCCCGAGAAGTACCTTCTGGGCGAGGGCTGCCGCGCCGTCAATGCCTTCATCGGGCCCGGCGAGCACGGCCCAGGCGCTGGCGAGCCGGGTGATGCCGTCCCGTACGGCAAGGACGTGCAGCGACTCCGTACCGTCCTCGAAGGTGATCTCCACAGGGTGAACGATCAGATTCCGCGTGACCGACCGGGTCAGGATGGACACCGCGTAATCATTGATCGAGAGCGTGCCGTGGATCGTCTGCCAGACGTGGTTCCGCAGGTGCTCGAGGTCCTGGTAGTGGTAGCGGAGCGCAGCGCTCGGCTGGCCGTCGTGCGTGACACCGTGCACCTGCGGGTCGGCGACCTCCATGACCTCCATGCCGGTACGCGGCTGGGGACCGGGGAAGAGCTCGGTCATCAGCACACGCGTGACGACCGAGCTCAGCCGTGCCCCCTCGACGTGCTCGGTCATCAGCAGCCCGGCGGACCCGTCAGTGGGCTTGCTGAGCTGAAGAGCCAGTGCTTCAGGTTGAGTTGAGGCGCGGGCGATGGCCTCCCAGGAACCATCCGGAAGCTGAACTTCCGGATTCTTGCTGCCCGCAGCGTGTACAGCGGCGATGTGTCCGTCCGTCGCTTCCGCAGGCAACTCGGTGGGGAAGTCGGTTACTTGAACGGTTTCCGAGCCCCAGTGGACGTCTATGGGGTGGGCAGGGAGCTGGCCAGCGGGCATGCGATGAGCCTCCAAACGGCTGGACCCCGGCTGGCAGGCCGGGGCAGGAGTGGGATGGGGCGGCGAGCCCGGCAGTCGCCGGTGAACTCGCCGCCCACGGCGTGGTGAGGGGATCAGAGGGTGTCAGGGACAGTGGCCTCGGGCGGCAGCGGAGGCGGCCAATTCGGCTGCTGACCGGCCTCGTGCGCGTAGTTCCGGTGCAGGTGGAGGGCGCGAGCCAGGATCCGAGCGGGCTCCAGCAGGGCACGGACGTCCTTCTCCTCCATGCCCAGCAATTCCTTCAGCAGCGCCGAGCCCGAGGGCAGCCGCTCCGGGGCACTGCCCGGCGCCAGTAGGTACCAGCTGGGCCCTCCTGCCCAGGGGACCAATGCCAATCCGGAGAGCGAGGCCTCAATATGACGTTGCGTCAGGTAATGCAGCAGGTCGTTGACGGCCTCCTGGGTGTGCTTCCGCTTACGCATGAAGACGGCGCCAGGGGTCATGGGCAGGTCGGCCAGAAGGGCAGCATCGCGCGTAAAATTCAACCGCGCAATTGAGTACGCGTGGTGAATTCCCTTCCATGGAGGTCCTGAGGCCCTGCGGCTCGCTGCAGGCGGGTCGGCGGCGGCCCGCCAGCCGTCGATGGCCGTGGGTATCTCCCGGTTCAGCAGGGACATGGTGCCGCAAGTGAGGCCGCTGCGCGGGCTGTTGGAGAGACCCGCGATGGTCAAGCGGATGCCACGGGGGCCTTCTGCAGCACTGCCCGCAGCTATCGCCGTACGCCCCACTGCCGTGACGCCCGTGGTGGGCAGGTTCCGGTGCGGGCTACGCGGGGTGAGGCTGGCGCTGCTGTTCATCGACGACTCCTCGCAGGGCTCCGTGACCGCTGTGTCACGTGTTTCGTATGACAGTAGCGATTGCAGGAGAGTTGTGGAGCCGCTTTTAAGTGAACCAGCAGAAGATGGCTGGTTCTTGACGTTTAGTTACCTCTGCAGCGCAGGCGGTTGCTAGATCAGCCCCTTCTTCGCCCTGGGATTGTTCTCAAACAGCTGCGACACCGGACTCATACCGAATTTGTCCAGATTTGCGACAGCCGCGGCGACGTCGGCCACCTCGCCGAGCAAACTGTCCTGCTGGATGACCCAGACGAACTCGTTCTCCGATACCGGCAACGTCCGCGGCAGTGTGGTGAGCCCGAGGCGTTCGAACTCCTGGCTGATCGTGGCGCACAACTCTACGCTGAGCCGGGCACGTTGCGGGTTGGCCAGCTCCTTGATGAAGCGCATCGATATGCGCTTCACGCCGTGGTCGACCTCAACAGCGTGCTTGATAATAGTGAAGTCCATAACTCAGTAATGTACTGAGTTATGGACTCACTCTGCAAGGGTGGAAACCCCAACTCCGGTAGTGAAACTAGGAGTTCACCCCTCCAGGAACGCCCCGAGCGCGTTCGCGAGCAGATACGGGTCGGCCGTGCCGCACAGTTCGCGGGCGCTGTGCATCGACAGGATCGCGACGCCGATGTCGACCGTCTTGATGCCGTGCCGGGCCGCGGTGATCGGGCCGATGGTCGTGCCGCACGGCATCGAGTTGTTGGACACGAACGACTGGAACGGGACGCCCGCCCGCTCGCAGGCCGCGGCGAACACCGCACGCCCCGAACCGTCCGTGGCGTACCGGTTGTTGACGTTGACCTTGAGGATCGGGCCGCCCCCGGCGCGCGGCAGGTGCGTCGGGTCGTGCCGCTCCGCGTAGTTGGGGTGGACGGCGTGGCCGGTGTCGGAGGAGAGGCAGACGGTGCCGGCGAAGGCGCGGGCCTTGTCCTCGAGGGTGCCGCCGCGCGCGAAGACGGAACGTTCGAGCACGGAGCCGAGCAGCGGGCCGTCGGCGCCGGTGTCGGACTGCGAGCCGTTCTCCTCGTGGTCGAAGGCGGCCAGGACCGGGATGTACGGCAGGTCGTCCCCGGCGACGGCCGTGAGCGCCGCCGTACCGGCGTGCACCGAGAGCAGGTTGTCCATCCGCGGCCCGGCCAGCAGCTCCTTGTCGCGGCCGAGGTAGGCGGGCGGCTCGACGGAGTGCGTCATCAGGTCCCAGCCGGTGACCTCGCCCGCCGGGAGCGACAGCTCCTCCTCAAGGAAGCGGATCAGGTCGCCCTCGCGCGCGTCGCCGAGGCCCCAGATGGGCTGCATGTGCTTCTGCTTGTCGAGCTGCAGCCCCTTCTCGTAGATGGACCGGTCCATGTGGATGGCGAGTTGGGGTACGCGGAGCAGCGGCCGGTCGACGTTCACCAGGCGGGTCGTGCCGTCGCGCAGCGAGAGCCGGCCGGCGAGGCCGAGGTCCCGGTCGAGCCAGGAGTTGAGCAGCGGCCCGCCGTAGATCTCCACGGCCACCTGCCGCCAGCCGTGCGCGCCGCTGTCGGGCAGCGGCTTGACCCGCAGGTTCGGGGAGTCGGTGTGCGCGCCCACGATTCGGAACGGGGTGTGCGCGGCGGCGCCCTCCGGCACGTACCAGGCGACGACGGCGCCGCCGCGCAGCACGTACTTGCCGCCGCTCTTCCCGTCCCAGGCGTCGGTCTCCTCGACCTGCCGGAACCCGGCCTTCTCCAGGCGCTCCGCGACGCTCGCCACCGCGTGGTACGGCGAGGGGCTCGCGCTGAGGAAGGACATCAGGTCGTCGGTGTGTCCCCGGTCGAACCGGGAGGGCGATGAGCTCATGGTGTTCACCTTAACGACGTACGCGGGCCCCCTCCCGGAGATGGGAAGAGGGCCCGCGCAGTGGGGGTGGGAAGGGTGCCGAGGGGCGCCGAGGGGTGCTTAGAAAGCGGCCTCGTCCAGCTCCATCAGGTCCAGGCCCGACTCGCTGGTGGACTGCGCGAGCTTGCGAGCGCCCGTGACGCCGGGCAGGACGTTGGCGGCGAAGAACTTCGCGGCCGCGATCTTGCCGGTGTAGAACGCCTTGTCCTTGGAGGAGGCGGTCTCCAGCTTCTCGGCGGCCACGGCGGCGCCGCGCAGCAGCAGGTAGCCGACGACCACGTCACCGGAGGCCATGAGCAGGCGGGTGCTGTTGAGGCCGACCTTGTAGATGTTCTTGACGTCCTGCTCGGTCGCGGCGAGGTCGGTGAGCATCAGGCCGACGATGGCCTCCAGCTCGACGGCGGCCTTGGCGAGCTGCTCGCGGGCGGCGGCCAGCTCCTCGCCGCCGGTGGAGACGGCCAGGAACTTCTTGATCTCCTCGGCCAGGCCGTTCAGGGCGGCGCCCTGGTTGCGGACGATCTTCCGGAAGAAGAAGTCCTGGCCCTGGATGGCCGTGGTGCCCTCGTAGAGGGTGTCGATCTTGGCGTCCCGGATGTACTGCTCGATCGGGTACTCCTGCAGGAAGCCAGAGCCGCCGAAGGTCTGCAGCGACTGGGCGAGCTGCTCGTAGCCCTTCTCGGAGCCGTAGCCCTTCACGATCGGCAGGAGCAGGTCGTTGAGGGCTTCGAGGGCCTTGGTGTCCTCGCCCGCGGCTTCCTTCAGGGCGATCTCGTCCTGGACGGAGGCGGTGTGCAGGACCAGGGCGCGCATGCCCTCCGCGTACGCCTTCTGCGTCATCAGGGAGCGGCGCACGTCGGGGTGGTGCGTGATGGTGACCTTGGGCGCGGTCTTGTCCATGAACTGCGACAGGTCGGTGCCCTGCACGCGCTCCTTGGCGTACTCAAGAGCGTTCAGGTAGCCCGTCGAGAGCGTGGAGATCGCCTTCGTGCCGACCATCATGCGGGCGAACTCGATGATGCGGAACATCTGGCGGATGCCGTCGTGCTTGTCGCCGATCAGCCAGCCCTTGGCGGGGTGCTGGTCGCCGAAGGTCATCTCGCAGGTGTTGGAGGCCTTGAGGCCCATCTTGTGCTCGACGTTGGTGGCGTAGGCGCCGTTGCGCTCGCCCAGCTCGCCGGTCTCGAAGTCGAAGAGGTACTTCGGTACAAGGAAGAGGGACAGGCCCTTGGTGCCCGGACCGGCGCCTTCCGGCCGCGCGAGCACGTAGTGAAGGATGTTCTCCTCCATGTCGTGCTCACCGGACGTGATGAAGCGCTTCACGCCCTCGATGTGCCAGGAGCCGTCCTCCTGCTGCACGGCCTTGGTGCGGCCGGCGCCGACGTCCGAACCGGCGTCCGGCTCGGTGAGGACCATGGTGGAGCCCCAGGTCTTCTCGACCGCGATCTGGGCCCACTTCTTCTGCTCCTCGGTGCCCTCCTCGAAGAGGATGCGGGCGAACGCCGGGCCGGAGGAGTACATCCAGATCGCCGGGTTGGCGCCGAGGATCAGCTCCGCGTACGCCCAGATCAGGGACGGCGGGGCGGTGGTGCCGCCGATCTCCTCGGGCAGGCCGAGACGCCAGTACTCGGAGTCCATGAAGGCCTTGTAGCTCTTCTTGAAGGACGCCGGGACGGGCGCGGTGTTGGTCTCCGGGTCGAAGACCGGCGGGTTGCGGTCGGCGTCCGCGAAGGACTCGGCCAGGTCGTTCTCGGCGAGGCGGGTGAGCTCCGACAGGACGCTCTTGGCGGTCTCGGTGTCCATCTCCGCGAACGGGCCGCTGCCGTACAGCTTGTCGCGACCGAGCACCTCGAAGAGGTTGAACTCGATGTCCCGGAGGTTCGACTTGTAGTGCCCCATGGCGACGGCTCCGTAAGGGTTCGGGAGGCGGATTCTCATATACGTACCAGCAAGTAGCTACGATGATGCTACCCGTCGGTAATAAGGCGCAACCCCTGAACGCGGAACTGTGACGAGGCTCTAATCGGCGGACTTGTCCGGCGCGTTCGCTTGCGGCGGCTCGGACGCGTAGTGGGTGCGCAGCTCGGAGAAGATCCCGAAGGCGGCGGCGGTCAGCGGCACCGCGAGCAGCATGCCGAGGATCCCGGCCACCGAGGCGCCCGCGGTGATCGCCAGCATCACGACCGCCGGGTGCATCTGCACGGTCCGGCTCTGGATCACCGGCTGCAGCACGTGCCCTTCCAGCACCTGCACCGCGAGCACCACGCCGAGCGCCCAGAGCGCGATGGCGAATCCCCGGTCGGCGAGCGCCACGAGGATCGCCACGGCCCCGGAGATGAACGCCCCGAGATACGGGATGTACGCGCCGACGAAGACGAGCGCCCCGAGCCCCACCGCGCCGGGCACTTTCAGGATCAGCAGGCCGACGGTGATGAAGAGGGCGTCGATCAGCGCGATCAGGGTCGTCCCGCGCATGAAGCCCTCGATCGCCCCGAAGGCCTTGCGCCCCATCTGCTCCAGGGCGTCGCCGCGGCGCGGGACGAGCGAGTGCAGGGCGGCGACGGCGCGGTCGGAGTCGCGCAGGAAGAAGAAGACGAGCAGCAGCGCGAGGACGGCCATGGCGATGACCTCGCCGACGACGCTGACGCCGCTGATCACCCCGGAGGCCGCGGTGCCGCCGAACTTGGAGAGCAGTTCCTTGGAGTTCTTCGCGAGGTCGTCGAGCGAGGTGCCGGCCGCGCCGAGGTGCTCGGCGAGCGACTTCGCGGCCTCGCGCAGCGAGGAGACGATCTGGTCCCCGGTGTCGATCAGCGCGCTCACCACGATGTACGTGGCGCCGCCCGCGACGACGAGCACGGCGAGGCAGGTCAGCCCGGCGGCAAGGGACTTGTTCACGTGCATCGCGAGCAGCCGCCGGTAGAGGGGGCCGAGGAGCGCGGTGCCGAGGAGGGCGAGCAGGACGGGGGTGACGGCGGTCTTGAAGGTGATGCAGAGCCAGACGCCCAGGCCGGCGAGGGTGGCGAGCAGCAGGGCCACGACGCACCAGGCCGCCAGGCGCCGGACGGGGGTCGGTAACAGGGTCTGCACCCTGCCACCCGATCACGGGCGGGGGGTTGCGGCACGTCGTCGGCTGCCGCCCGTGTGATCCCGCCCCGTCGGCTGCCGCCCGTGTGGTCTCTCCCCGCCCCGCCCCTTCCCGAACTGGGGCTCCGCCCCAGACCCCGCTCCTCAAACGCCGGAGGGGCTGGATTTCCAGCCCCTTCAGGGGCGCGGGGAACTGCGCGATTGGCCACGACGGTGCGGCAGCCGAAGAACAGCCGGGGCGGGGGGTCCGGGGGCGGAGCCCCCGGGGGTCACATTCCGTGGACTGCCGGGATCGTGCCCAGACGGCCCCGCTGGAAGTCCTCGAAGGCCTGCTGCAGCTCCGCCTGGGTGTTCATCACGAACGGCCCGTAGTGCGCCATCGGCTCCCGGATCGGCCGGCCGCCGAGGATGACGATCTCCAGGTCCGGCGTGTGCCCGTCCTGCTTCTCGTCCGCGCGGACGGTGAGCGAGGAGCCCGCGCCGTAGACCGCCGTCTGACCCATCTGGATCGGGCGGCGCTCCTCGCCGACGGTGCCGCGGCCGGCCAGGACGTACGCCAGGCCGTTGAAGTCCGAGCGCCAGGGCAGGGTGACGGAGGCGCCGGGGCGGACCGTCGCGTGGATCATCGTGATCGGGGTGTGCGTGATGCCGGGGCCCTCGTGGCCGTCGAGCTCGCCGGCGATGACGCGGAGCAGCGCGCCGCCGTCCGGGGAGGTGAGCAGCTGGACCTGGCCGCCGCGGATGTCCTGGTAGCGCGGGTCCATCATCTTGTCGCTCGCGGGCAGGTTGACCCACAGCTGGAGACCGTGGAACAGGCCGCCGGACGTGACGAGTTGCTCCGGCGGGGCCTCGATGTGGAGCAGGCCGGAGCCCGCCGTCATCCACTGGGTGTCGCCGTTCTGGATGGTGCCGCCGCCGTTGGAGTCCTGGTGGACGAAGGTGCCGTCGATCAGGTACGTCACGGTCTCGAAGCCGCGGTGCGGGTGCCAGGGGGTGCCCTTGGGTTAGACCAGATGGGGGATCAAACGCGTTAGAGTCCCCGCTATGAGCAGACCAGGGGTGGTGACCGGCATGGACGTTCACGCCGGAGTTTACGGACGGCAGTCCGTGGGGCGGGCGAACAAGTCCGAGGTCAGCACGGTCACGCAGAGGGTGGCTGGTGTGGCGGAGGCCGAGAGGCGCGGCGCCGTGAGCGTCACCACGTACGAAGACCTCGGCATCTCGGCGTTCACGGGCGACGGCCGCCCGGACTTCGACCGGCTGATCAAGGACTGCCACGACGGCCGCATCAACCTGATCGTCGTCTACTACATAAGCCGCCTCTCGCGGATGGACCCGCTCGACGCCATCCCCATCGTCACGGACCTGCTCAACCTCGGCGTGACGATCGTCAGCCTCACCGAGGGCGAGTTCCGCAAGGGCAACCTGATGGACCTGATCCATCTGATCCTGCGGCTCGACGCGGCCCATAGCGAGAGCAAGAACAAGAGCGACGCCGTGCGGGGCGCGAAGAAGACGGCTGCGGCGCTGGGTGGCTACCTCGGCGGCAAGCCGCCCTACGGCTTCCGCATGGTGCCCGCCACCCGAACCACCCCTGAGGGCAAGCCCATCGTGATCCAGCTCCTGGAGCACGAGCCCGACGAGGTCGCCGTGATCCAGAACGTCTGCAGGGCGATCAAAGAGCACAAGGACATGCCGTACGAGCCGGGCGGCGGCCGCAGGCACCCCGGCTCCCTGACGGGTATCTGCGCGCAGTTGACGTCGGACGGGGTGCCCACGAAGGGGCAGACTGTCGGCAAGGAGACCAAGGACAGCGTCTGGGATCCGAAGACCCTCATGCGCATTCTCCGCGACCCGCGCATCGCCGGATACGCGGCGACGCCGACCTACCGCAGACGCGAGGACGGCAAGCTGACCAGCAAGGTCGAGAGCTACCGCATCCAACGGGACCCGGAAACGATGCAGCCGGTCGTGGCCTACCCGCCGATCATCCCGCCCGACGAATGGCACGAGCTGCAGAAGTGGCTCGACGGGCGGGGGCAGGGCAAGGGGCTGTCGCGCGGGCATGCCGTGCTGTCCGCGATGGACCTGCTGTTCTGCGACTGCGGTGCGGTCATGACGTCGCACCGCGCAACCGTCCCCAACCGGGGCGCGTACCGGTGCAGGCGGCGGAAGGCGCTGCCGGGTCAGCACGAGGGCGAGTGCACGATCAGCATGCAGGCACTGGACACCCACGTGGCCCGGCGAATCTTCGCCCTCGTCCAGACCGCCGAGGACGACCCCGAGACGGCGGTCGTCCTGGCCGAGGCCGCACGCCGCTACGCGGCACAGACCGAGCAGCCCGAGATCGCGGGCGAACGGCGCAGTCTCGTCGCCGAACGCGCCGACGCCAAGCAGGCGTTGGAGGAGCTGTACGACCGCGAGGAGGCCGGCGACTACGACGACCCGGTGGGTCGGCGCCGGTTCCGGGAACGCCGGGAGCGGCTGCTCGGCCGGATGGAACGGGCCGAGACCCGCCTCGCGGAGGTCGAGGAGGCGGCGACGCCGACCCTGCCGATCCACCTGTGGCTGCCGGTGGGCGCGGGAGACGTCGACCCGGTGGGGGAGGGCTCGTGGTGGGAGGCCGCGACGACCCAGGAGCGACGGGATTTCGTGAAGCTGTTCGTCCGGCGGATCACGGTCACGAAGGCGGCGGGCGCGGGGAAGTCGACGCCGGTCGAGCGGCGGACGCGGATCGAGTTCGTGAGCGCTGCGGGGGATGCGGTCGAGGCGGAGGAACTGGGCGACGAGGCCGCTGCTGCGTGATGCCGGTCACGGGAGCGCGGTGAAGTCACGACCCGAGATCGGGAAAAGCGCTGCGAATAAGGGCAAAAGGCCGAGGGAGGCTACACCCGAATCGCCGGTTACCCAAACCGGCGATTCTCCGGACCCTGGCTATTCCAAAGCGGCGATGTCCGTCGCGCTGTGAGTAGCCGGGAGCCCTCTTTTGTCTGCATCAGAAACCCACGCCAGGAGTTCGGCCCGCGCCGACCGAATCGCCCTCATGCCGGCGACGGAACCTGTCCGTTTCCGTATGCCACCCACGTCGACTGTTGATATCGCGGGAGACGTTGAGTTCGGCCGCGTCGTGGGCAACAAGCTGTTGTCCGAGCCGGTGTGGCGCCTGATCTCCGATTCGCCGTCAGTGGCCGAGGAATTCGGACGTTCGACCCTGTCCATCGTCATCGCCGGGCCGGAAGCCATCGGCATGGAGATGAAGTTGTGGGATTCCCGTGGTCTCGCCCACCACTGTGACGGCCGGGTGTTCCTGTCGCCCTCGGGCAGGGCCGGATCGCGGTGTGGCTGCCCACCGCTCATGGCTGAACGCAAGGAGCGGGCCAGGTTTGGCCAGGGGCCGCAGCCCGTCACGACTGTTCTGTTCCGGCTGGTCGGCGAGGCTGCTCAGGATGCGGCCATGCTCCGCTTCCGATCGTCTTCGTGGCGATTCGCTGAGACGGTCGAAGCTCTCCGTGCGGACCTCGCGAGGGTTCACGGTCCCGCCCTCTGCGAACTCACCGTGGAATCCATCGAGTTCACCACAAGGAACGGTCGGCGGGTCGCGTACTACAAGCCAGCGGTCAAGGTGCGCGGGCCGTGGTCGCTTGACCTCGCGGCGTAGGACGGAATACGCCAACTCCCTTTAGTGGGTGGGGTTTCTGCCGTCAGAGATCTGGCCAATTGAAGCTGGACTTGTGCCCGCTGGGTGTGGCTGTGTGTGGTGCCCGCCGGTACGCGGGGCCGAAATTCGGTCCGATCCGCGACGAGGTCAAGCCTCCGCCCCTTTCCCTTCCCGCCCTTGAACGACGGTGAGCTACCGGCCCCAAAGCCTCCGCCCACCGAGTAAGGACGCGCCCCATGGCACGGATACGCACCATCAAGCCCGAAGCCTTCATCTCCGAATCGTTGGCTGCAGTAAGCGTGCTCGCCGAGCGGACCTTCGTCGGCCTGCTCACCCAGGCCGACGATCACGGCCGCTTCCGGGACCAGGCCGCCGTCATCGCAGGGGCCCTGTGGTCGCTGCGCCCCGAGCACGGTCCGCTGGAGGTCGAGGACGACCTGACCCAGCTCGAAGCGGCGGGGCTGATCTGCCGGTACGGGGGCGAGGACGGGAAGCGATATCTGCACATCGTCACGTGGTCCAAGCACCAGAAGATCAACCGACCCAGCGGCAGTCGCCACCCGGCCTGCCCGCACCACCAGGGCCGTCGACCCACTGGGCCCTCCGCGCCTGTTCGCGGAGGAGTGCGTGAGGGCTCCGGCGGACGACGTGAGTCGTCCGTGAGTCACGACTTCGCAGGTCAGGGCGGATTCCGTGAGCCTTCACCACAAGCGCCGGAGGATGTCGTGAAGCCTCATGGTCCGGATCTAGGACCTAGGACCATGGATCTTGGATCTACCCCTTCGGGGGGCGCCAGCGCGCCCGCGCCCGACACAACCTCGGCTCAGCATCTGATCGCCGAATACGTGACCGCATGTCCTCACCGGCCGCCGAACGACTTCCTCGGCCACCTCGGACGGGAGGTGAACAAGCTGGTCGGCGAGGGCATCGACGTAGACCACCTGCGTGCCGGGCTCGCCCTGCACCGGGCCAAGGGCGCGCACCCCAGCGTGCTGCCGAGCATGGTGCACGAGGCAATGAACGCCACGAGCACGCCCCACCGTGAGCCGAGGGGGACTGCACCCACCTTGGCCCGCCACACCGCGTGGACCAACCCGACCGACCCCGCCGCCTACGCCGAGGAGCTCTGAACATGGCCGAACCTCAGCTCCTCGCCGAGCGGATGTCCCGCATCCTCACCGGTCGCGGTCTCCCCGCCGACGCCGCCGACCTCGCCCCCACCGATACCGAGGCAGACCCGTACGGCGCCACCGCCCTGGAACTGGCCGCCGCCCGCATCCCGGCTCGCTTCCGGCACGCGTACGCCGAACACCCGGACATCAGCGCGTGGGTGGGCGAGATCGCTCGCGTCGGACGTCCGGGTCCTGGCGGCGCGCCGGGCATCGCAGAGGGCCCCTCGCTGCTGATCGCCGGACCGACCGGCACCGGCAAGACGTACCAGGCGTACGGGGCCGTGCGCGCCTTGCTAGCTGCCGGGGTCCGGCTGCGGTGGCAGGCAGTCACGGCCGCCGACCTGTACGCGAACCTCCGCCCCCGCTCCGGCCACGACCCCGAGCGCGAGCTGTACACGCTGATGCGCTGCCCGCTGCTGCTGCTAGACGACCTCGGCGCGGCGAAGGCCAGCGAGTGGACCGAGGAGCTCACCTACCGGCTGATCAATCACCGGTACGAGCACCTGCGCCCCACGCTCATCACCACCAACCTGCCTATCCGAGACCTGCGTTCGAAGCTCGGCGACCGCGTCGCTTCGCGCCTCGCGGAGATGACCGACCGCGTCACGCTGACCGGTGACGACAGACGGCGGAGCGCTGTCCGCGCCGTCGAGTGACCCGGTTGCGCTCCCGCGTGCCGCGAGCTGTGCCCTGACCGTCCGCGCGCTTTCCGCCGCCATCTGCGGCGGCGACGAAGCCGACCGCTCCGAGGTCGAGAAGGCCAGGCGTGAGCTGGACCGCCTCGTCAGGGCTGGGATCGCCAACCAGTACACCGGCGCCGCAGGCGGCAGCGGAGGCGAACAGCAGGCCCGCTACCGCACCTCTCCGTAAACGCTTCCCCGTCCCATCTCACAGTCCCACCTCTCCACCCTGGACCTTCACTTTGAACTCCCTTGCCTCGATCACCCCGGCAGCCGTACCCGCCAGCCGCACCCGCCGCGCCGGCATCACCCTGCTCCCGCGCGTCCTCGGCCGCCTAGGACGCGGCTCTCGGCAACGCTCCGATGCCCGACCGGCGCACACACGTGCTGAGGGCCGTCGCGTGTCCCGCAGCGAACGCATCATCCTCGTCATCGGACTGGCGGCTGTCGTCCTTATGGCCTTCCGCGTCTCGTGGAACGCGCTGTCCGACGTGGCCCGCGCCATCGGAGCCGACGCCACGGCCGCCCTGCTCTACCCGATCGTGGTCGATGGGCTGATGGCCCTCGCGCTCGTTGCCACGCTCGTACTGACTGGTGCTGACCGGAAGTTCGCGCTGCGGGTCCTGGCGGCCTACACGATCGCCAGCCTCCTCCTGAACTACGTGCACGGCCTCGTCCCCGCGCTGCACACCACGTCGATCCGGTGGGGCCGACTGACCGACTGGGACCCCGCCAACTGGGCCCTGGTGCTCCTGGCGACCTCGCTCCCGGTCGGGTCGATCTACTTCGGGTCGGACCTCGTGGCGAAGGTGCTGCATCACGAGCCCGAGCCGGCCCCCGAGCTCCTGACCGAGTCGGCTCCGGTGGAAGTCGCCGGGGTTCCCGCGACAGCGCCGACCGAGGCTGACGAGTCCGCCGCTGACCGACCGGCCCGGTCGACCGCCCTGGCGGAGTCGCCCGGAGTCAGCCCGCGTCGGGCGACCGGTCGGGTCCCCTCTACCGCGAAGCCGACCGCCGACCGACCCCGCACCGACGCCGAAGTCCTCGACGAGGCCCGTCGCCTGACCGCCGACTGGAACGGCGCCCAGCTGACCGCCGAGCGCCTGCGCAGCGCGCTACGAGTCGGACAGCGCCGAGCCCGCGCCCTACGCGACCAACTCCAGGCCGAGCGGATCGGCAAGGCCGAGTCCGCCGAGTACGACGGCTCCGAGGTCGAGCCTCAGGACGGCCCTGACGAAGACGCACCGCAGCAGCGAGAACCCGGCGCAGCCCTCGCCAACTCCGCCTGACCCCCCGAAAGCACGCCGGCCTCCCTGCGAAGCAACCGGCACCAGCACTCCACGGAGAACCGATCCATGCGCGACCCTCAGGGCGAACTCCCCACAGACCAGCCGGGGATGACCACCGGCCTCAACAGCCGAGCAAGTTGGAGGTTCGGACACTCCCCCGTTGGGGGTGCGTCCGAACCCTGCCCCGCCCCAGGGGTGGCGGAGCCCGTCCGGCGCCAGGGGGCACCGGACGGAGACGCTGCGACCGAGGGCGGATCGCAGCTCAGCACGGCCGGTCGCAAGCACCGGGCGAGGGGCAAGGCGCGTGCGCGCGACAAGCAGCAGCGCCCCGCCGTCAGCGTGCGCCTGAACGACCACGAGCGTGACCTGATCCAGGCCGGCGCCGACGAGGTCGGAATGAGCCTGGCGGGGTTCCTCGCCCACTCCGCGCTCGGCGCCGCCCGCGACCGCTCCCGTACCGCGGTCGTCATAGCCAGCGAACGCGACGTGCTCACCGAGCTGTTCGGTGCGCGACGGCAGCTCGGCTGGGCGGGCAGCAACCTCAACCAAGCCGCCAAGGCCCTGAACTCCGGAGGCGACGTGCCTCATCTCCAGGAGGTGTTCGCGGACGTCCAGCGCACCGCCATCGCGGTGCAGAAGGCCGCCGACCGAGTCGCCAACCCGGACGAAGGACGGTCCAGTTGATTCCCCGCATCCACAAGCAGGGCAGCAAGACCCTGGGGCTGGTCCGCTACCTCTACGGCAAGGGCACCCACGAGGAGCACGTCGACCCGCACCTCGTCGCCTCGTTCGACGGCATGGCCCCTGACCCCGGCCGCGATCCGTCGGCGACGAAGGAAGAGCTCCAGCAGCTCCTCGAACAGCCGCTCGCGCTGCTCAGCGCCGACCGGCGTCCGGAGAAGCACGTATGGCACTGCTCCGTGCGCGCCGCCCCGGACGACCCGGTGCTCAGCGACGAGCAGTGGGGCGACATCGCTCGCCGCATGGTCGCGGCCACGGGCATCGACCCCGGCGACGGCGCCGGCTGCCGCTGGGCGGCCGTCCGGCACGCCGACGACCACATCCACATCATCGCCACCCTCGTCCGCGAGGACGGCCGCCGCCCGAACCACCACCGCTCCGGCCAACGCGCCCAGGCCGAGGCCCGCCTCATCGAAGCCGATTACGGCCTTCACCGCGTCGCCCCCGGTGACGGCACCGCCGCCAAGCGCACGACCAGCGCCGAACGCCACAAAGCCGAGCGCCAGGGCCGCGACCGCGCCGCCCGCGAGGAACTGCGCGAGAGCGTCCGCCGCGCGGTAGCCGGTACCGCCTCCACGGACGAGTTCCTCGACCGGCTCCGGGACGCGGGCCTCCTCGTACGTACCAAGGTGCTGCCCTCCGGCGACCTGAAGGGCTACACGGTCGCCCTGCCCGGCGACCGCAACAAGAACAAGGAACCCGTCTTCTACGCGGGCTCAACCCTCGCGCCCGACCTGTCCCTGCCCCGGATCCAGGAGCGCTTCGCTCTCGACGCAGACCCGCTGAGGGCCAACGCCACTTCAGGGTCTCCGACTTCAGCTCCTGCCACCGCCCGGCGCTCCACGTCCCACGCCGCCTGGCAGACCCTGCTCGCCCTCGACCACAGCACCGACGACGGGGCCGCAGCCGCGCAGATCGCCGCCACCGGAGAAGTGCTCGATGCGCTCGCCAAGACGTCCGCGCTCAACACCCGCCAAGAACTGCGGCAGGCAGCCGGGGAGTTCGAGCGTGCCTCCCGCTCCCACACCCGAGCCGAATTCCACCACGCCCAGGGATTGCGCCGGGCTGCCCGCGACCTGGTCCGCAGCGGGCCCGCGCTCGGCCGGGGGGAGGACGGAGCCGGTACGGCGATGGTGCTGGACATGCTGGTCTTCCTCACCATGGCCGCCGCGCACTGGCACGCACAACGCCACCACGCCCAGCAGGCCGAAGCCGCGCACCGAGCCGCCGAACACCTACGCGCCGCCTACCAGCAGGCGGCCGGTGAACCCTTCACCGTCCTGCGCGAACGCGGTCGCCGCATGGCTCCATCCCTGTACCGCCACTACGCACGCACCTTGCACGCCGCCCTGCCCGAGCTCGCCGACAGGATCGTTACCGAGCGGGGCTGGGACGCCTTGGCCATCACCATCGCCGACGCCGAACGCGCCGGCCACAACCCCCGCACTCTGCTCACCGAGGCGGCTACCCGCCGTGAACTCGACACCGCCGACTCCATCAGCGATGTCCTCGTCTGGCGCCTGCGCCGCAGCGCGGGCCTGCCCGCCTATGCACCGGCCTCCACTGCCCCAAGGATCAACCGAGCCAACGAACAGTCCGCAGAGGTACGGCGGATGCCCACCCCACCATCAACGAATCGCGCCATCCGCCGCTGACAGCGCACCCGGCTCGGAGACTTCAACTCCCGTTGTCAGTGCCTGATGTCAGGCTGGTCGCCACAGCCCGACCGGACCCGGAGGACAGAGAGCATGACTGCACCCGACCTCGGCCCACTGGACATCACCCGCCGCAGCGCCGGTGAGTCGATACGCGCAAACGGCGAAACCGTAGGAACGCTGGGCGAGTTCTGGAGGTGGTCCTGCTCCGACCTGGCCAACAACACCATGCGCGGAATCCTGGCCGAGTACTTCGTGGCGACGGCCCTGGGCGCGGAGACCGGCACCCGTACAGAATGGGACACCGTCGACATCCGTACGCCTGAGGGATGGCGCGTCGAGGTGAAGTCGGCCGCGTACCTGCAGTCATGGGGGCAGGAGCGGCTCTCGGAGATCTCGTTCTCCATCGCGCCGGCCTCCGGCTGGGACAACCAGACCGGCAAGTCCTCGGCCGAAGTGCTCCGGCGCTCCGACGTGTACGTGTTCTGCCTGCTGCACCACCAGCGCAAGCAGACCCTCGACCCCCTGGACCTCGACCAGTGGACCTTCTACGTCCTGCCCACCCGCGTCCTCGACGAGCAGCGCCCGAGCCAGAAGACCATCAGGCTGTCCAGCCTCAAGCGCTTCGACCCGGCGGAGACCGACTTCACCGGCCTTCAGAAAACGATCGCCGCGTGTGTCGAAGGCACCCCGTAGCCTTGCCGAGGCTCTGGGCATCACCACCGTGCTCGCGACCAGCGAAGCGGCCACGGTCGCTGAGCTGGAGGGGCTCCTCGGCGCGACGTCAGTCCAGTCCGCCGGTCTCCTCGATGTGCGCGACAAACAGCGAGACCAACTGTTCCTGCGTCGCATCAGGAACAAGCGCGTCAGGGAGGTCCTCTTCCAGCCCCCACTCCGTGTTGAACGTCAGCACCGCGCCGTCCGGGATGATGTTCTCGCGCAGCCAGAGGGCGAATTCGGCGGCGAGCGGGGCAGTGCAATCCGTGAGGGCAACGCCTTCCGAATCCAGCTTCGCCATCCCTTCCAGGTCTTCGTCGTCCAGGGTGATGCCGAAGTGCATGGTCGCGCCGCCATCCAGCGGGCCGTCGCCGGACTCCTCGACGCGGATGAACTCGTCGGGATCGCGCTCGCGGAGCTTCCGCTCCAGGACGTCGAAGAACAGCCCCCACGTCTCGCCCTCGGCAGGCCCAAAGACGTACATGGTGCGGAGCTCGGCGATCTGGTCAGCCTCCATGGTTCCTCCCTCGGAATGCCCTGGTCAGGGCACGTAGCGTGCGTAGCCCTTGACACCGTAGGCGGCCATCATGATGCGCCAGTAGGCGACCGAGTCCTGGTTGTTGGTGACGGTCTCCACGCCGCGCATTTCGGTGTTCCTGGGGTCGTTGAGGGCAGCGGCGTACTTGGCCAGCTCCTTGCGGTCCTTGTCGTACAGGAAGTCCTTCTTGCCGGACTGGTGGTTCGCGCGGAGTTCGTCCAGTGACCGGTAGCACTTCTTCTGCGGGTTGTTGACGTACTTCGCCTCGATGGCCATGCCGTCGCGGTTACGGAAGCCGTCCACCATCAAAGTGCTGTTCTTGCTGATGCCTGGCGGGATGGGTACCTCGTACTCCGGGTATCCAGCCACACGTTTCTGATACGCGATCTCTGCGGGCTTGCCGCCCGAAACGTCCCCGGCGCGTAGCGAGTTGAGCCACATCCCGAAGTTCTGCTGCTGCGGACTGGTGAGCGTCGGGAAGCGTGGGTCCTGCGGCGTGGGTGGAGGGATGGGCTGAACACGAGGACCTACCGGTGGGCGATATGCCGCCGGGATCATGACGGGCACGCGGACGAGCGGTGCGAGGAAGCCCGGCAGGTTCGGGAAGAGCCCGCCTCCGTCCGGCTGGGGCATCTTCACTCGCGACTGTGCTGTGTCCAACGCGGGTGGGATGTGACCGAGACGGTTGATGCGCGTGTCGCTCGCGAGGAGCTCGTGCAGGCCGCCGTCGGGGCCGTCTCCGCCGAACATGGGGCGTTCCCAGATCGGTTGGATCTCCCCTGTGATCGGGTTCGATTCTTCGGGGAGTCGCTGGAGTGCCGTCTCGATGTGGTCCGCGTACGCCTCGCACGCGTTGGCCAGCATCTTGCAGGCGGTGGGCAGGTTGGCCATGAGGGTCTCGTCCTCGCTGACCTGGGTGGGAGGCGGATTCTTTCCGACGAACTTCCGGAAGAAGTTCTCGGCCGCGTCCGCGGTCTCTCCGGCTTGGTCGAGGGTGGCCTTGGTCCAGGCGGCTTCTGAGTCCCAGTAGGCGTCGTTGAGGATGATGGACGCCGCTCGCCAGCTTCCTGCCACGTCCCGGAGCTTGTCGCGTTGGCCGTGGAAGCGACTGTTGAGCAGGTGCTGATCGGTCCAGCTGGTCTCGCCGACGACCTCGGGGAGGTCTTCCGCCTGATGGCTTGAGCGCGGCGAGCAGTCATGGCGCGGCTGGTAGCCGATGTCGGGTTCAGCCGCGTTCGCTTCCAGGAGCTCTTTCGCGATCTTGCTCTCGGTCTTCAGGAAGTTCTCGGCGGACGTCAGGAGCGCACCGGCGCCGTTGGCCATGACCTGATGGGCATGCCCAGCGCCGTCGAAGACAGCCTTGACCGCAGGCTTGTACACAGCGGCAAACGCGCGTCCTGCTTCATCGTCGCCCGCCATGCCGCCCTTGCCGTGGAGCTCATCGAACAGCAGGCTCAGCATGTTGAAGACCAAGTCCCGCAGATCCACCATGGTCTGCGAGGCATTGACGAACCTTTCGGCCTGGTGCCGGATGTTCACCGTTCCCCCTACACGTGCCGGTCAAGCAGCCGAAACACCCTACGCGTTTGCGGAATCGAAGGAAGAGCCGTGCTCGTGGGCTGGCCGAAACCAGCCCACGAGTTCCGCCTACAGATCCAGGTCGAGGCCCTGGCGTCGGCGGCTATCGCTGACTAGGCGACGGCGCCGTGTGGGAGGGCGTAGGGCGGTCGTGAGACGGCGCAGCAGTGCTGTCGTGGTCGGTGACCAGCCATCCGCCGACCACCAGGCCGAGTATGAGCATGACCACGTGGCGGTTCTTCTTCCACCACGTCGGTGGGGCCGGCTTGGCTATGACCTACTCCACGGGTGGAGGCTTGGGCACGACAGATCTCCCTCCTGATCCCTGGTCCAGGATCGGCAATCGGCATGGTGGTGGCACGGTCCGGGAACGAGCAGAGACGCGGGGGTACAGGGTGTGGTGCACAGGCGGGCGGCTTCACATCTGGCCGGAGCCGCGACAGCGCAGCACGAAGGTCAGGTGGGCGACCGGCATCGGCGCGGTCCTTAACGGCGATCCGTCCTGATCTCCAGGTTTCAGTGTGGAACGGGTGGCCTATCAGAGCCACGGAATTACCGTCGGGCCTGGCCTGAATCAGGCGCTACCGCTACTGCGATGCCGCGATGCCGGTCAGCCAGACCGGCCCTCTCACGTCGGTCCGTCAGGCGAAGAGCAAGGTGGGCTCGGCGAGGATGTCCCTGTTCTTCTCGCTCTTGTAGATCAGGTCGATGCTGCCGAATCGGGCCTCGGTGTAGTCGAGGCCGAGTTCTGCCACGGCCTTGCGGACGGCTTCCTCGGAGCCCGCCTCGATCTCCAGGAAGGTGGGGAGGTCGGGCCAGGTGTCGAAGTCGTACGTGACGCCCCCGAGTTGCCACTCCTCGCGGTAGTTCTGCTGGTACCGCACCTGGCGCAGGCCGAGGGCCCCAAGGAGTTCCGCGGTGCGTACGAGGTCGCTGACCTCGATCTCGATTTCAGTGGTGCCGTTGATGTGTGTGGCGTCGCTCACCTGCTTGAGGGTCAGTGTCGTCTTGCCACCCTCGTCTCGAAGGCGGAGCCACTGCTCGCCCTGGACGGCATCGTTCTCGAAGATGAGACGGGTGAACATGGTCTTGTCGAAGGCCCGCTGCGCTCCGGCTGCCCGCAGCTGCTCGCGGTCGGCGTCGACGTCGATCGCCAGGAACTTCGCTTCGTATTCGTGCTGAGCCAACGCTCTCTCGCTCTCGGTGAGTTGTCGGTCAAGGTCAAGGTCAAGGTCAAGCGGTCAAGTCGTGCAGGTCCTGCTCACGCATCTTGCGGATTTCGGCGCACATTTCGCTGGCCACGAACTCTTCCACGGGCAGGCAGAGGTCCATGCGCTGTATGCAGACACCAACGTGGAACGTGCCGTGCGGGTCGCGGTACAACCGGACTCCGTAGTAGCCCTCTTGGCAGTCGGTGCTGTTGTTGAAGCGGCAGCCCGTGCAGGTCTCGGGTAACCGCAAGGGACGTATGTGCTTGACGAGTAAGGGCCGGCCGTTGGGAAGCCGGTAGGCGATACGGAATCCAGAGGTGCCCGCGATCAGCCGTATCGCTTCCGGTTGGGCGTCGAGCTCCTTCAGGAGCTGGTCGACCGCGTCCAGGGAGGCGTCTCCGTCAGCCAGCGAGGTCAGGACTCTTACGGACAGCCGCGGGGAGTACTTCTCAAGGAGTCGGTGGACCCGGCGGACGTGGGTGTGGTCGGGGATGACGATGTTCGCTCGTGCTCCGGTGCCGAGGGCCAGAGCCAGGCGGATCGACTCGTCCAGGGCTGTGATCTTTCGCGCGGCGCGCTGCCGGGAGCGGTAGGGAGTGCCCTGGACCTGAGCGAGTTCCTCGGTCGTCGTGCCGAAGATCGAGAAGTTGATGTGGTCGAGGCCGCCCCGTACGCACTCCGGCAGGGCTCGCGCTCCGTTCTCGCCGTTCGAGGTGATGCTGGCTTTGTAACCAGCGTCCTTCGCCAGCGAGATGATCTGCGGCAGCCGAGGGTGCAGCGTCGGCTCCCCGCCGGTGAGGTGCACCTCGTCGAAGCCCAGGGCGTCGCGGAGCTGCGCGAGGGCCGCCCGGAACGCCTCGTCGGGCATGACGGGCGCACTGACGAACCGGGCCCCGTTCGTGCCGAGGTAGATGGAGACACGCCCCGAGCGACCGGCGGATGAGAAGGGGGCGGACCGGCGGCCGTGGTTGTCCGCACTCACCGGAGTGCCCTCGTTGTGGCAGAAGGTGCAGGTCATGCTGCAGGAATCGATGACCTTCACGCGTAGGGTCCGGTCCATCGAGACGCGTACGGGGACATCACTGTCGATCTGTTGCAGGGCGCGGTGCTGGAACATGAGCCGCTACTCCTTCAAGACGGGAGTGGTTCATGGCACGGAGATGGGAGGAGGCCGTCGGTCCGGACGGCCGACTCGTCAGGAAACGGGAGGGGGCACGTCCGGCGTGGTGGCCACAGACCGCGCGTCGGCGACGCGTCCGACGTCGTCCTGGACCAGGTAGCCGAGACCGCCCACGGCGATCAGTGATCCGAGAGCCCAGATGGTGCTGAGCACCGTTCCGAGCACATCTCGCTCAGGGCTTGGGGCGGGGGCCAAGGCCCCTAAGCTCTGTCGGCCTCGGCGGGCGTACAGATGAAGGGTCATGGCGTACCCGCGATCTCTGTTCCGAGCGGGACCATGGCGTATTGCACAGCGACACGGAGGGCGTCGACCTCGGTGAGCAGCTCACCGTCCTCCGGCGGGATGCGCCAGTGCGGTCCCGGGCCTTGAACGCGGTGCGTGGGCGGAACGACGAGGTAGTGGGTCAGACCGAGCGACCGCGTGCCGGGGACATCCCACGAGGCTGCGCTGCCGGTCGACACGAACCAGTACAGCGCAGGCTCGTCCTGGACGACGGCGCCGCTGGATGAACCGAGCAGCGTCAGTACCCGCTGGCCGGCGCTGTGCGGGACGCGCACCGCGTCCCAGGTAACGCCGACAGCTTGGATCTTGTGGCCGCAGACGGTGTCCGTCGAGAGCGTCTGCGGGTTCTCGCGTGATCGCGACATGACGTACGGGCTCCTAGCCGGTCAGAGGGCTGGAATGAGGAGCTGTCATCGTCGCGACCACGAAGGTCCCCTTCGAGGGCTTACAGAGGCCACCCAAAGGACCTCAACAGGACTTCTACATAAGCCTCTTGGTGATTCCTGGGCTCAACTGGGACCTTGCATGGGACCCTCAAGCCAGAGCCCGTTTGCTTCACGGAGGTCCGCCCATGCCCCGGCCCATAGGCAACACCCGCCTCAAAGCTGCTCGCGTAGCGGCGGGGTACAACTCGCAACAGGCCCTGGCCGACGCCATCACCGCGACAGCACCCCAACTGGGTGTGCGTGGACTGGCAGTTGGTGTACGTCAGGTACGCCGCTGGGAGTCCGCCAACCCTCCGTGGCCCCAACCCGACGTCCGCCGGGTTCTCACCCACCTGTTGGGCCAGGACGCCGAAGAGCTCGGCTTCACGGCCCCTTGGTCCACAGGTCAGGCTCCCAACGAGCCCGGCCGGTCGGGCTCACTCAGCGCGCCGGTGCCCCGCGCTCACCGCACGACAGTCCCCGCCCAAACCGTGGCGATCACTCAACCGGCAACGGTAAGCGCCGATTTCGAGGCGGTGACCCGGTCGCACCGGCATCTGTACTGGTCTGTCGCCCCGGCCACGCTCCACCCCGCCGTCCTCGAACACTCCCGGCTGGGCTGTGCCCTCCTCCCCGAGCTGGCCCCGGCAGTACGACCGCGTCTCGCAGCAGCCCTCGCCGAGACCTACCTACTGGCCGGACGTATCGAGTTCTTCGACCTGCGCGATCCCGACCAGGCAGGCGACACCCTGCTCCGCGCACTACAGGCAGCAGGAGAGGCGGACGATCCCCTCATGGGTGCCGCCGTGCTCGCCCATACCGCGTTCATTCCCGGCTGGTCCGGAGATCGAGAGGCGGCGGTGGAGCGCATGGTCGCAGCCCGCACCTACGCCCGACGAGGCCCTGCATCCGGAGAATTCTGGGCGTGGCTCGACGCCGTCGAAGCCGAATGCGAGACCCGCTGCGGCAACACCCGCATCGCCCTGCACCTCATCGGCCACGCCGAAGACGTCCTCGCAGCCGACTCCGAATACAGCAACCCGGCATGGATGGACTGGTTCAGCCCGATCCGCTTGGCTGCCTTCAAAGGCAACACGCAACTGGAGGCCGGCCACTTCCCCCAGGCCCGGGAAACCCTCCAGCAAGTCCTCGAAGACCTGCCCCCCGAGTCCGACAAGCAACGCACCGTTGTCCTCGGCGACCTCGCCGCCGTCGAAGTTGCCGACGGCAACCCGCAACAGGCATGCGCCTATGCCGAACAAGCCCTCAACCAGCTCGCCATCACCTGGTACGCGACCGGAATGGATCGTGTACGCGCGGTCCGGCGCACGCTCGCCCCGTGGCAGAACGAGCAGTGCGTACGGGACCTCGACGACCGGCTCTACGACTGGGGCACCACGGTCAGCGCTCTCCAGCGTTGAACTTCGCGACGCGCTCCGGGAGTTCGGACAACGAGTCGATCCGCATCGTCGTGATCGCGTCCGCATCCGGGTCGTGCTGCTGGATGGTTCCCCAGGGGCCGCGCCGGATCAGCGCCGTGAGGAGACCGGCCTGCACGGCCGGGCGGATGTCGTTGTCGAGCCGGTCGCCCACGTACAGGATCTCGCCCGGCTCGGCCGGCGTCGCCTCGATGACCTTCTCGAAGAACGTCACGTCCGGCTTCGACGCACCCCAGTCGTCGCTGGTCGCGATCAGGTCGGAAGGCAGATCGAGGCCGCGGAGGAGGCCACCGGCGCGGACAGTCTGATTCCCCGCGATCCCCACCCAGAGCCCGGCCTCCCGCAACGCCGTCAGCGCCGGGCGCACGTCCGCGTACAGGTCGTCCTCGCCGAACCACTCGGGCTTTCCGGCCTCGGCCCGCTTCTCCCGCTCCTCGGTCAGGTCGAATCCCGGCCGGAACTCCTGGAACGTCTCGCGGTAGTCCCGCCCCTGCGCGATGACCGCCCCGAACATGGCCGCGAAGGTGTGCCGCGGCACCCCCAGCCAGTCCGCCCAGGTCCCGTATTCACGGGTCTCGTCCACCAGGCACTCACCGACGTCGAACACCACTGCGCGAATCATGGGCGGAAGCGTAGAACACGGGTCTGAACACGCACATCCGTGCCCTCTCAACGCATGCGCCCGAAGTGCCAGGGTGACTGCGTGACTCTGGTCAACGGTGAGGTTGCGTCCAGGTTTGAGTCGGTGCGCGAGGTGTTCACGACCATCGACCAGCACGCCGGGAGCGGCTTCCCTCGCAGTGAACGTCCATTATGGCGTCGCTCTCGGTGGCCTCGTGTGCCGGAGTCGTACCCGGCCATCACCCCGCGGCTGTGGCTTCCCTATCCGGCTGCAAGCCGGAGCCACCAAAATTCAGGAACATCGCCATTCCGGGTGTAAGTGCTCGACCGGACCGGTACGACGGTTCCCATGTACCGATGGTCGCCGCTCAATGATCGCCAACTGGCCCTGCTCGCCCGCATCGGAGAGGGAACAGACCCCGTCACCTCCGCGAGCCCGGAACTCGCCCTCACCGCCCGCGCCCTCAAGGAGCGGGGCCTCATCACCATGCCCAAGCACAGTGGGAAGTGGCGGGCGGAGATCACCGATGACGGCCGCTTCTACCTGGAACATGGTCACCACCCGGACCGGCCTGAACCGACCGCACGCAAGAAGCGACCGGCAGCCGCTGAGCCGAAGCCGAAGGATGCGGCGCCTCCCCGTCGGCGAGCAGCGCCCCCACCGGAGGAGAAACCGGCCCCAGCGCATCCTGCGAAACCCCGACGTCCGTCGCCGGCGGAGATCGGTGCGGCGTTGATCGCGGAGGTGCAGAAGGCCGATCGGTTTCTTCGGATTCCGGATCCGAGCGCCGATGAGCGGGCTCGTTATCGCCGGGCGTTCGACGCGGCTCGGCAGTGTGCGCCGGAGGGCTTCCACCTGAAGTACAGCGGGAGGGCCAAGGGAGACTTCTTCGTCGGACTGCTCCGGGTGACGGGCGAGGACGATACGGAGTGGAACCGGATCCGCCTGGCGCGCAGCCGAGTGGTCACTGACGTCGAGGACGTGGTCGCGGCGGTCACCGCGGACCACAGCGCCTTCGAGATCTCGGACGAGGTACTTCCACGGGTGCTCTCCCTGCTGCGGCTCCTCGCAGAGCAGGCCCTCGCGCGACACGGCGAGATCGCGGTGTCGAAGAAGCGCAGGCAGGCGAGGCCGCTGCTCACGGTCCACGGCAGGACGTACGAGATCAGCTTCAAGGAGCGGCAGAAGCAGGTCCGGTACGTGCCCAAACAACCGGGCCGGCGGACGTACGACTGGCAGCGGGTCACCCCGGCGCACCGGTACGAGCCGTCCGGCGAACTGGAACTCCACGTGAGCCAAGGATCGACGTACGGCTACGGCTACCGCAGCGTTTGGGAGAAGGAGTGGGCCGATACCGCCAAGAAGCCGCTGGAGGAGCAGATCGGCTCCGTCTTCCGGGCGCTGAAGTCGAACGCGGAGGCAGAGGAGCGGGCTCGGCTTGCGCGGGAGGCGGAGCAGCAGCGGCTGCGTGAGGAGCGAGAGCGGCAGCAGGAGGAACGCCGCCGGAGGGAGGCCGAGGAGCAGGAGGAACGCCTTCGGCAGGAGGAGGAAGAAGCAGAGCGCACACGGCGAGAGTGGGAAGCGGCGGTCAGCGTCGCGACGATCAAGGCGGTGGACGCCACGCGAGTCAACCGGTTCGGCACCGCCCTGGCGCAGTGGCAAACCGCCGGAGAGATGCGGGCCTTCTGCGCCGCGCTCGACGAGGCCGCCTCCGCCTCGGACGACGCCCACGAGGCCGGGCGGCTGCGCGAGTGGTCGCAGTGGGGGAAGGCGGAGGCCGACCGGCTCGACCCGACCGTGGCCGGCAGGAGCCTGACCGCCCACGGCCTCCACGCGGAACCCACGGGAGACGAGCTACGCCCGTTCCTCGACGGCTGGCACCCCCACAGGCCGGAGAAGGCGAAGCCGCCGAAGGAGCAAGAACCCGAGGCGGCAGCCAAACCACCGAAGCCGGAGCCTGAACCGGAACGGTGGCGCAGCTTCACCGACGAACGTCTGGATCAAGGCTGGAGATATGGACGCCCAGGTCGCGCTCAATGGTGGAGGCGATGACGCCGTGCCCCCGGTCTCGCAGGGCCTTCACCGACTTCTCGATGAGCTTGCCGAGCCGGACGACCTCCTCCCGCAGGGCGAACAGCTCGTCGTAGCGCTCGGTCTTGTCCTGGCCGCACCACTCCCTGACGGTCCGCAGGACGGCCGCTTCCGCGTCCAGCTTGCGGTCGTCACGGCGGCTGTAGGAGTACCAGCCGGACTCGGTGCGCTCTTGATCGATGGCCTGCTGCCTGCGGTCCACCTCCGGAAGGATGCCGTCGGCGAGATGGTCGGCCACGTGGCGCGCGATGCGCTCAGTGACCGGCCACCCGGCCAGGCAGAGGCCGGCACGGTTCTCGTGGACCATCGGATCACCGCGCAGATCCGCGGGATCCATCCCGACCAGCCGGGCCCCCGCGTCGAGGTTGTTCAGCTCAAGGATCCCGGCGTCCGCGGCCCCTCGACGCAGTCGCAGCTTGCTCTTCGGGCGGACGAAGCCGAGGATCATCCGCGCAGCCTCAAAGTCTGCGCTCCCCCGTACCTCTCGCGACACCTCTGCCAGCGTTAGCTCACTCGCATCGTCCGCCCGAAACGCCTCGACGTCTTCCCAACGTGCCACGAGAGAGGCCGGGTTGACCCACTCCTGGAGCCCGGCGTCATCACCATCGAGGAACCGCACGTGGAGCGAGTCAGTTCTTCCTCGCCCACCTACCCGTACGATCTCGACCCGGCGGATTGGACTGCCCAACTCTTTCGGCCGCGCTCGGTAGGCCCAGTGCTCACCCGTCTCCATGTACCTATTGAGCCAGTTCTGTTGAGCCCGGCACTCCACAAACGTCAGAACTGGCCGATGATCCACTGAGTTCTGATGGCCACCTGTCAGGGGGCTCTCAGACGCCCGATCGAAGGCTACTCACAGCGGCAACTGTTCTGCCCTAGGTCGATCGCCCTGTTCCCCTTAACAGTCAGGTGTGAGCATCCGCTGCAATGTCGCCTAGCCTGAGAAAGAGGTGGATGTTGGTTCACTAAGCCGACGAGCTTACGACCTCGCCCACGTTCTACTCGAACCGAGGTTCATGAATGACGCAGAGTTCGGACGAGCGAGTCGGTCGCTTCCGCCTACGCCGCAACATCGAACCCTCCAAGGCCATCCTGAGCAGGCACATGAGGCTTCGATGAAGCGTTCGTGGCCACTCCAGGGCATGCCGCGCCCCTTTGCCGACCAGCAGAGAGTCTGATCAGCCCCCGCTGTCAGAGGGACGAATGAGGATGCCCAGCAGAACGCGATGGCCCTGATCGCGTTCCTGGGCCCAGGCCGGGGAAGCAGTTCCCAGCCTGGGTCCAAGCGCTGTCCAGCAGGAGGCAGAGTGCCTAACCTGTCTGGCGTCAGGCAGCAGGGCGAATCACGGATTCCGGTCGGACACAGGGAACTTCGCCGGCCTGTCGGACCTGCTCACCTTTCAGGTCGGTCACCTCCGGTTGCCGCTCATGGATATCTGCGAGCAGGTAGGACACGAGATCCTCCAGGCGCGGCCGGTTCATGCCCTCGGGCACGGTCACCCAGACAGGACCGCCCTGCCGGGTGTCACCGACGGCGTGGCCGCGGAACCCCTTCTCGTCACGCTCGTGCTCAATGAGCCGCACGCCGCAGTAGCCCGTCAGCTCCTCCAGAGACGCCACGTGCCCAGGCTGGACGTACTCACGGCCTTGCGCGAGGAACTCGCTGAGAACGGACCGGAGTTCCTCAGCCTCCGGGAAGGTGAGCGAGACGCACCGGAACCGTTCCAGAGTGGGGCCGCCCACGGTGAGGTCGATCTGCGGAAGCGACGCGTGTGCCATGTGGGCGAGGCCGAGTTCGAGGTGCTCGGGCTCCAGAACGCCTTTCGTGCGCGTGACGGGCTGCAGGTCCAGACGCATGACGTGCGTATCGGCCGCATGGAAGTGTTCGGAGATCAACGCCGTCGGGGTGTGCTCCTCCCACTCCCTGTACTCGCACCAGGGCGGGCACGGTGTGACAAGTTCGATCGGGTGGTTCGGCTCCGGGTAGTGGTCGATTGCCTCCGCGGCGCCGCCGACGATGACGTTGTCGTATCGGTGGCGCAGGCCGCGCAGGCGGAGCGCGAAGTCCTCAAGGTCCTCGATGAGAGCGCCCAAGGCGGATCGGTCGAGTTCGGCCGTGCCGTCGGTGGCTGCCAGCCACAGGCGGGGCTGCTCTCCACGGGCCCGCTCGTCGTGGCCGAGGCTCACCTGCACGGAAAGGAGAGGCACTTCGACCTGCGGATTCATCCCCTTCGGCGCCGGCAGCTTCACCGGCGCGCTGATGTGGCTTCCGGTCGACTCTGCGTGCGGCTCGCTCGCGCACCAGGTCGGGCAATCGTGGTCGGCGGGCTGGAGGACGAGAACGGGGGCGTTGGACATGATGTCTCCTCGCGTGAACGGGTTCGTCTTGTCCAGCAGTCTTCGCCCATACAGGATCCTGCACGCCTAGACTCCGATTCCGGGTATATGGCCCATCGACCGTTGCCAAACTGGAGTCAGGCGGGACCTGCTCCGGCGACAAGACTCTGAGGATGCACCCCAGTTCACACGCCACCGGCCCGGACGGGGTCAACGGCAAAGGGCCCGATCCTGGGAGAGATCGGGCCCTGGGGCAGGCGCCGGTGATCTTCATAGGCAGGCACTCGCGCGCCTCTACCGCAGCCACAGGGTCTCCGGATGACCGCCGGGCCGCATCGCACGGGCCGTTCAGCGAGCCTGCCCGGACACTAGGCGGGCTTCGGGCTCGGTGTGGGTACCACCGCGTCGTCGAGGGTCACTGCGGGAACTTGGGCGTTAGGCCCGGGGTTCGGTTTGATGGAGTCGACCATCGGGCTGATCGCGTCGTACATGCGCTTGGACTCCTGAGCGTGTACGCCCTCCCGCCAAGAGGGTCCATAGCCGTCCATCTCCAACTCCTTGAGGTAGGAGACGAGTTCCGAGCCAGTCAGTTGGAAGGTGTACACCTTGCCCTTGTGACGGACCACCGTGACTTCGGTGAGGTCGTCGTACGGCTTTGTAGCTTCCCAGATGTCCTTGGTGCAGGTGATCTGGAACCGGGTGACGCCTGCCGCCTTCAGGAGTCGCTTTTCATGTCCAGGCGGTGTCTTCCCGCTTCCGCACCCGCTCACGAGTACGGCTCCGGCTGCCGTGGCCAGCAACGCAGCCACGACTTGGCTGCTGCGTTTCATGCGGCGTCGGCCAGCTCGGCCCGGACACGGTAGGCAGCGACGGCGGCGGCGAGCGTCTCCGCCGTGTACCCGTTGCGGTACGGCTGTCCCGGTCCGGGGCTCACGGTTCCGTTGTTGGGGCGCGTCAGTCCGACATTGCGGAGGATCCTGGTCAGGTCTTTGCCGATCTGCTGGGCGCGGATGCCGAGCGCGTCGGCCAGGTCGGTGCCGTACATCACGCCACCCGCTTTGGCGACGGTTCGGTAGGCCCGCAAAAGGACGGCGGGCACCGCTTCGTCCTCGTCGTCGAGGGGCTCGGCAGGTTCAGCGGGAGCGGTGAGCGGCGGTTGCGTGCCGCTCGGTACCGTCGGCTGCTGCTCGACGGTGTCCGTGCTCTCGGTCGTCCGACGCGGCCGGGGCGCGCGCGGCACCGACGGCGTGAGTTCCAGGCCGCCGTCGCGCGGCAGCGGGATGTCCGCGTCGGCCATGAGCGCGTAGGTGTGCGCCACCGTCACCAGGGCAACGGCGCCTTCTTTGTTGCCGCGGGCCAGAGCGCCCCTGGCCTTGCCGGAGAGGTCGTTCGCTACATCGGCTGCGTTGAGGCAGTGATCAAGTTGATTCACGGCTGGCTAAACCGGCCGCCTCTGGATTCGGAAACGCCCCCGGTGGCAGCGGCATACCGTCCGGAGCGACGTTCATCGGATTTACCTGCAGAAACATCGTCTCGGCGAGATGCTGCAGGCAGCGCGTGGGTGCACGGCGCCGCGCGCTCATGCGCCGGGGTCGCGCTCATGCGCCGCCCTTGCGGCCCGTGTCGGATCTCCATGCTTTGACGCGCACAGCACGGCAGGGGTGACTTCCGAGGCGCTACATTGCCGCAACCTCGGCACAGCTGAAACCCGTTCGCATTCCCCGCCTCCCGGCTGCTCGACGCCTTCTTCGACGCGGGTGAGAACCGCACCAACGCGACGAACTCACCTATATGGCAGGTCAGTTGAGTGTGCTTGAGGCTAGGGAGGCGTGTCCTGCGCGCACTGGGCAACGTTCCTGACGTATGCAGTCGAACAGCATCCTCGAAGCCCTTGAGCAGGCAGTCGCCCAACGCAACAAGCTGTCCGCCGAGTTGGCGAAGTGCGGTGGCCACATCGCCGAGTTGATCGCGCAGGCGGTGACCGAAAACGTCGCCATCGATCCCGTCCTCCAGGACTTGAAACCCCTGATCCCGCGCCAGTCGGCGGCGAGGCCGGTGGACAACACGTCGACCCACACGCCGACGCCGGCGGCGCCCAAGAAGGCAGCACCATCCGCCACGCCTCGAAGCCGTGCGTGGGAGGTGATTCAGGGAGCCGACATGGGGCACGGCATGACAGCGGATGAGCTGCTGGGGCGCCTGCAGTCGGAGGGATACGCCGATCTTCGGGTCGCGACCGTGCAAGGCTGGCTCAGTTACTGGAACGGCGTCGGCAGTCTCCGTCGCGTCCCTGGCGCGGTTTTTCCGACGTACGTGCCGAACTCCAAGGGCACATTCCACTCGCTGACCGGCAAGCTAGCGCCCACACCCTCTGGGAATGATCCGGTGCCACCGCTCCTGCGCGAAGCTCAACTAGCTGTACAGGAGGCAGGCGGTCGGATGCACTCGGGCGAGCTCGCTGCGTCATTCAACGTCAACCCCTACGAACTGGGAACCCAGTTGTCCGGGTTGCTGCGCAGGGTGGGCATCCGTCGACCCGCAGAGGGCAAGGTGCGCAGTGGCCCACGCGGACAGCTCGCTCCAGGGTTCACGGAGGAATGCCTGAACCAGGCCATCGCGATCTTCGAAGCGAGTGGAGGCGCAGGGAGTTCACCGGGCTGAGTTCTTGACTGGGTCGGCAGGGCAGGCAAGGCGGCCGCCTTGGAATCTCTCCTGTACCCGCTCGGCCTCACGGCACGCACGATGATGCCGGAACCCCGCCAGTGCGATCAGCCGCTGCCCTGCGCAAGAAGACGATCACTTCCGACTACCTCGGCGGCCTCAAGGGCGAAGGGCTGATGCTCACTCTTGAAGCCGTGCTCGGCTTGTGGACCATGCAGTTTGCTACTTTGGTCTCGGAATGCGCTGACCCCTCGAGCGTGATCACATACGGAGACCGCTGCGGCCGGATCCGGCCGCGATGGCCTGGACGGTTCCACCATCTGAAAGTTGTTCGTGGCCGACATTTGCCACTCCGCCCCGCTGCGCTTCCACTGTCACCGAGTTCGCGGAGACCGTGCAGCAGGGATGCCCCTTTCTCTCGTATGGGTGAATCCGGCCCTCCCTGCTGTTCCGGCTCCCCCTTGCCAGTTGTGTTGTGCTCCCGCCGGGAGCGTCAACTCCACGTAATTCAGGCGTTGTTGGCGGGTGCGTCGAGCGCTGTCCGGCCTAGCGTGGTGGTCCCGGCTACCGAGGTGGGTTCATGGGAAAGCGTCAGCGCCGACGTCAACGGCAGCAGCGGAACAGGCTCAAGCAACAGCAGAAGGCCCAGCGCCGGCACCTGCTTCCCAGTGCGCAGCGACCGCTGCTGGAGGTGTGCTTCGAGGACGGGGTGTCCGAGGACCACGAAGCGCTGTGCCTGGCGTACTGGGAGTTCGACGAGCCGGGTGCGTGGACCCGTAAGGTCGCGGAGCTCGGCTCCAGCAGTATGGTCCTGCGGATCGTGAAGGCGTCCTGCCATGCCAATGTGCTGACGCTGATGTGTCCGCAGTGCGCCGACCCGATCACGGTGAAGTCCCGCTCCGACCTCGCGAATACGGGGCTGTGGCGGCCGGATGTTTTTCCCACCGCGGAACAGCGAGCCAAGGTGCCCTGCGATGCCTGCCGTGAGGTTGCGGCCGATGCGCGGCGGGCGGCAGAGCAACGTGCCCAGGAGGAGCACCGCAAGAGGTCCGAGAGGCGGGCCGCGAACGCCAGTGCTTGGGTCGCCGACCACAGAGGCCACTCGTTCCCCGACGAGCCGCTGTCGGCACAGGAAGCCCTGACTCTGCTCACCGTGATCGACATCATGGACCGCAAGGACAGCGAGTCGTTCGGGCCGCTGAACAAGGCCGACTACTTCCTCGGTGCGTCACACAGCACCGATGTGGAGACGCTGAAGAACCTGCACCAGCAGCGTTGGATCGCGCCAACGCTGCCCGCGGCGGTGGACGACTTCGCGTACATGGACGACGATACGGTCCGCGGGGTGTACGTCGAGCGGGTGCCGTGGAGGCTCGCGCATGCCCTTGGTGACGAGGCCCCGCAGGCTCGCCGGGAAACCGCAGACGAGATGCAGCTCCTCCTGCTCGACAGCATGGACGAGCTGAAGGAGACCGGGCAGGAACTTGATGCGGTCACCGCCGTGATGTACCTGGACAACCTCCTGATGCGGAAGTACAGCGAGGAGCCGGTCCCGGAGCACCGGATGCAGGAGGCGTACGACACGTTTCGGGACGCCCTGCGCGGTGGCTTCACCCTCGGCCAGCTGCTCGCTGTCGCCTGGAGCGCCACGGCCAGTTCAGTGGCATGGGGACAGCGCACGCCGGGGCTCAGGCCGGGCAGTGTGTCCTCGGCGGCGGTGACCAACCTGGGGCGTCGTCTCGGGTACGCCTCGGATCGGCCAGTGCCTGTGTACGACCTGCCGAACTGGGTGACGCTTCCGGCGACACGGGCGACCTTGCTGCGCCTGCTGGAACAGCACAGAGCCGAGAGCGAAGCCCTGCACCGCTTCCGGTCCCTGCAACAGCGCATCGGCTCACGGCAACTGGAAGCCCTTGAACTCGACGGAGACCTTGCCGAGGCAGCAGACAGCGGCAGGGCGACGACGGAGAGCCTGTCATTCCCCGACTTCCTTGTGGACTCGCGTGGCGACGGGCCTGTCCGTAAGCCCTTGCCTCCGCTTACATACGCGTTGGTGACCCCGGACGGTTCCTTCGAGTTCCGTACGGAGAGCGCCAAGGGCATGCGGGAGAGGGTGGGTGCGGCCGGAGCGGGTCTCGTGGACCGGATCGTCCTTGACGAACCCGCCACGGTGCACGCTTACGTCGCCGAACTAGTACCCGCGAGGTCCAAGAACGCCAACCCGGTAGCCAGCGAGATGCTCCGGCTGCTGGGCTGCCATTGCGGACCGTTCTTCGGTCCCATCTCCTTCTTCGCTGTCGGACAGCGCGGGTACGAACCAAGCAGCCTGGACGAGGACCAGCAGGAGATGCTGTACGCCGCGCACGAGGTGGCTCACGCACGCAAGGCGGCATCGCCCGGTGACGTGAGCGGGGGCGCCCTCAGCCCAGGGTGAGCTGCCCTGTGGGCGACTGACCTCGTGAGGTCGGGACAGCGGTCGTCCCGCACGTGATGCGGTGGGGCAGAGCCGTATTGCGGCGTTGGGTCCGGTTGTTGGCGACTGCTTGTACGACGGCCTCGCTCTGACCGATGAGCATGACGCCCCGGCTGGCGCGTGTGACGGCCGTGTAGAGCAGGTTGCGCTGTAGCAGCATCATCCCGGTGGCGCTGGTCACGGGGACGATGACGTACGGGTATTCGCTGCCCTGGGAGCGATGAACGGTCAGGGCATAGGCGTGGACGAGTTCGTCGAGATCGGCGAAGGGATAGGTGGCTGTCTCCCCGTCGGTGAAGGTGACGGTGAGCTGGTGGGCCTCGACGTCGACGGCGGTGATGGTGCCGCTGCTGCCGTTGAAGACGCCTGACTCGCCTCGTTGGGGTTTGTTGCGGATCTGCTGAACGCGGTCACCGAGCCTGAAGGCCGCCCCGCCGTGATAATGCTGCGGTTTGTCCGGTGCGGGCGGATTAAGACGTTCCTGAAGACGAAGGTTGAGGTCGGTCATGCCGGCGATGTTCTTCTTACCTGGACACAGAACCTGAACGTCTTCCGGACGGGCTTCGAGGTGACTGGGCATGAGGTCGCAGACCAGGTCCACCACACGCTGGGCAACGTCCTCGGCGACGGGGACGGCTCGGTTCCAGAACGCTCTGGCGTCGCCATGTGGGAGTTCGCCGCGCAGGATGCGGTGGGCGTTCGTGACGATCGCCGAGCTGCCGTCGTCCTGGCGGAAGACCTTCGTGAGCCGGGTGCGTGGGATGTCCTCGATGTCCAGCAGATCGCCTAGGACGCGCCCGGGGCCGACACTGGGCAGCTGGTCGATGTCGCCCACCAGTAGCAGATGACAGCCGTTACGGACGGCAGCGAAGAGCCTGCGGGTGAGCGCGAGGTCCAGCATGGACGCCTCGTCGACGACCACCAAGTCCGCCGTCTCCAGCACGCTGGCGTGATCGAAGAGGGAGTCGCCATCGGGTGGACGGATCAGACGGTGCACGGTCATCGCGGCCTGTCCGCAGGTCTCCTCCAGCCGCTTGGCGGCCTTGCCTGTCGGCACCGCAAGCGCAACGACGGCGTCGGCCTCGTCGGCGACCTCGGTCAGGGTGCGCAGAGTGTGCGTCTTGCCGCACCCCGGACCGCCCGTGAGGACGGACAGAGGGTGGGTCAGCGCGATGTGAACCGCACGGTACTGCTCGCTGGTCAGCCCCGCGGTCTCAGGCGTGCTGAGTGCCGCCAACCTTTCGTCCCACGGGGCGAGTTCGGCCAGCGCGGGCTGGGAGGCGAGCAGCCTGCGTACATGCCAGGCGAGTTGGGTCTCGTCACGATGCCAGCGGGCGAGCTGGGCGATCTCGGTGTCCGCCACCGCGTCGGTGCCGTCCATCACGGGCTGTGGCAGCGTCTCGGCGACCACCTCGCCCTGCTCGCACAGCACTTCCAGTGCACCCCGAAGAATCACGTCGTCGAGGATCTCGGCGGTGGCAGGGTCGTCGTCGGACAACAGCTGGCGGGTGCGGGCGAGCAGTACGCGCGTGGGCAGATGGCAGTGGCCCTGGCCTCCGGCCTGGTCGAGCTCATGAAGGAGTGCGGCCTGCAGGCGTTCGTCGCTGTGCTTGGGTACACCCACGGCGAGCGCGATCCTGTCGGCGTTGTGGAACCCGACTCCGTGGACGTCCCGGCACAACCGGTAGGGAGCACGACGCACGATGTCGACCGGATCGTCCTCGGTGTCGGCGTACGTCGTGTGGATCTGCACCGCGAGGCGTGGGGTGATTCCGAGGCTCTGCAGAAACAGCATGATCTCGGCGATGGCCTTCTGCTCCTGCCAGGCGGCAGTGATCCGTTCGAGCCGGACAGTGCCGATGTTGTGCACGTCCAGCAGCCGCGTCGGCTCGGAGTCGATGACCTTCAGCGTTTGCTCGCCGAACATGTCCACGATCGCGGAGGCGAGGGCCGGGCCGATACCGCGGATCAGCCCAGAGGCGAGATACAGACGAATCGCCCGTTCGCCCGCGGGCATGGTCCGTTCGCACTGCTCGACTCTGAACTGTCTCCCGTGGCGAGGATGTTGGAACCAACTGCCACGCAGCCGCAGGTTCTCTCCTGGGCGCACGCCGAAGAGCGCTTTGCCGAGCGCAGTGACGGACTCTTCGCCGTCGGCCATGGTGGTGAGCCGGAGCACCGTGTTCTCGTCGTACCCGATGTGCAGCAGGTGATCGACCACGCCCTCGACCAAGTCGTCGGTTTTCGGGGGCACTTGATGCGTCACGTGCTCTGTCTCCAAAGATATGTACGGGCGTTGGATCAGACCGGGGGTGCTCCGGCGAGACCAGCATGTGCCTCAGGGCGGTGACCTATCGAGTGACTGAAGGATTCTGCTCACCGAAATGAGTGACAGGGGTAGGAAGGTTATTGCCACGGCGTTGCGCCTTGGCGCCTCTCGATTGCGTGCAGGTGTTGACGGAATCGCCCACGCCGCTGCGGGAGCGGAGCGTTGGAGCCGAGTCCTCGCGGCCCAGGCTGCAAGGGGACTTGGGTGCCTTGTAGTTCGGCAGGGCCACGGCGGGCCCGAGCGCTCGCCCGCTTGCTGTTGTGAAGTCGCTGTCTTCGCAGCGCACTTGTCGTCGGTTGCTACCAGAACCTCCCGTTTCGGCCACTGGCTGGCACGTGCTCTTCTGACGACTGCGAAGGTGCCCGAGACTGTTGTCCGGACCACGGGAGGGGCATGGTGGCGGCACGTATGCGGCGAGGATCGAGGACCGCGCGGAAGCGTCGAGAGCAGAGGCTCAGGGCCGGTGCCGGTGGTGGGGCCGTGCTCGTCGTTTTGCTGGTGGCGTTCTGGTCGGTGGTCTGGCCGTATCTCGTCGGTGGGCTCGTGCTGGGCGGCGTGACGGCCGGTGGGTGGTGGCTGTGGCGGACGGACCGGCTCATCAGGGGCGGCGACCAGCGGTGGCGTCAGGACGAGGCAGTGAAGGCCGGGCACCGTGGTCTCACACTTGCTGAGGTCGACCTGATGACGGGGACGCAGTTCGAAGACTTCGTCGTGGACCTGTGCCGCAGGGATGGGTGCACGGAGGTACGACGGGTCGGCGGCTCCCACGACAACGGTGCCGACGTGCGCGGCCGCCTGCCCGACGGCCGGAGCATGGTGATCCAGTGCAAGCGTTACGCACCCAAGCGGAAGATCCCCAGCCATGAGGTCCGCGACCTGCTCGGTGCCCAGGTGCACTTCAAAGCCGATGTGGCGATCTTCGTGGCCACGACCTACTTCACGGGCCCGGCCGAGCAGACTGCCGCGCAGAACGAGATCGTCGCTGTCCACCGTGACCACCTCGGTCTGTGGAACAGCGGGGCATCCCTCCCGTCACTCACCGCCGTGAACGGCTCGGGCCAGGGTGATCGCCAGCACCGCAAGCGGTGGCGAGAGACATACGAGTAGGACCACGTCGGCCATGTCCCAGCAGTTCGCTGTATTCGAGCCGCTGGAGGGCGCTGGCGTCACCCTGTCGTGGGGGTGCGCCGAAGACGCTGGTAGTTGTCTCCGCAGGCTCCAACCGTGCTACATGGTGCGGCGTGTGTTGTGGGTGAATCCAAGTCGATTTGGGCTGTCAGGAGGGCTGGTGATCTACGTTGGATGCCTGAACGGTTCGTTCGGGCAGGCTAGTTCTGTATTGGCTGAGGCTTTGGGGGAGTGTCGTGCGGACTGAGTTCGTCGACCGTGTGGAGCACATGGCTGAGCTGCGCGCGCTGGCGGCGGGGCTCTTTTCGGGGCGTGGCGGGGCGGTGGTCCTGGACAGCGTCGCCGGCATGGGCAAGACGTCCCTGCTTGGCGCGTTCGCACAGTTGCCTGAGACAGACCCCGATCTCCGGCCCCTGAGGGTCGTGGCTGCGCGTTGCCATCCGGGCATCGGCCCTGGGCTCGTGTACGGCCCTGTTGTGGACCTCATGCTTCCTCTGGCACGGACCGTGAAGCAGCCGGGCCCTATGCGTCAGTTCCTGAGCTTCACGCGCCGTGGTCTCGTGAAGTCTGCGCCTGAACTGCTGTCGGCGATGGTGCCCGGTCTCGGTGCGGCCTTCAACGTTGGCCAGGAAGTCACGCGGGCCTCGCTCGCCACGGGATCAATGCCGTTCGACAGTCTGCAGCCCTTCCAGCAGGGCGTGGCGATGCAGATCACTGACGCCGTCCTCGACCTTGCTCGCCCAGATGCCCCGGTCGTGCTCACCATCGACGACGTCCAGCACATCGACCCGAGCAGCATGCTGGTGATCGACCGGCTCCTGCGCAGCCTCGCTGATGCTCCGCTCGGCTTGGTCCTCAGTCACACCACGGACGCCGCACACGGCGGCGGTCACGCGGCCATGGTCGAGGAGATGCTGCAGCGCTGGGCGGATGACGGTGTGCTGACCCGTCGACGTCTCGGTGGTCTACCGCCTGACGCTGTCCACGAGTTGGTGCGGAGCACCCACCCCACGGCCCCTCTCGCCTTCTCCGAGAAGCTCGCGCAGTTGACGGACGGGCACGCCATATTCGTGCGCCTCTGCCTGGACGAGTGGCACCAGGACGCCAGTGACGAGATCGACCTGCCGCCGAGCCTCTCGCGGGTCGTAGAGGCGCGCATGAGGATCCTGTCGGACGAGGACCGGGAACTCCTTGCAGTGGCTTCGACGCAGGGCGCCGTCTTCCTCTCGCGGGTCGTGGCGAGTGTCCTGGACGCCCAAGACAGCGATGTGATGGAACGGCTCCGCCGGATCGCCAGCACGGGCCTCATCGAGCTGACCGCTCCACCGGCGTGGGCCACGGCTGAAGCGGCGGACTGCTATCGGTTCCAGCATGGCGCGCTGTGGCGAGTCGTCTATGAGAATCAGAGCCCCGGCCAGTCCCGAACACGGCATGCCGAAGTCGCCCGTGTTCTTGCCGCGGGGCAGGTCGACGGAAACACGCCGCCGCTGCCGTTGCTCCTTGAGGTTGCGAGCCATCTGCGCCGCGGTGGACCGGGCTGTCTCGCGGCCTCCGCCGAGGCCCACTACGAGCTGGCCAGGTCGGCAGCGACCGAGGGGTTGTCGTTCGCCGAGGCGGAGCAGCACTGCGAGGAAGCCATCCGTGCGTCCCAGGCGCTGCCTCCGGGTAATCTCGCGCGCGACCGCATGCTGGTCCAGGCCACCGAGCTGTTGTTGTCGCTTACGGAGGTGCGGTGGCGAGGCAACAGCACCCCGGCAGGCGGCCCGGACATCGACGACCTGGCCGCGGAAGCGGAGGCCGCTGCCGAACGGTGCGCGGTGCCCGAACTCCGTATCCGCACCGCACTCTTGCGTGGCAAGACCCTGCTGGCGACCGAAGGGCTCGTGCCCTCGTTGGCCAAGCTGCGAGAGGCCGTCGATCTCGCCGAGGAGTACGGGGACCCTGTCGCCCTGTTCGTAGCCAAGGTCGAATACGGCCGACAGGTTTCCAAGCGTCGGCTCTCCGACGGGCTGGCTCAGCTCCAGGAGGCCGAGCGGCTGTACGCCACCGACCCGCGGCTCGGCGACCGGGACGACCCCGTGCTGCAGCACGCCCGGAATCTGGGCGAGATGCAACTCGGCATCTCGCTCTTCGACAGCGGACACCTCGGAGAGGCGCTGGAACGGCTGCGACGATGCACGGAGCGCCTCGCTGGTGAGTCCCTTCAGGCCGAGCTGCCGATAGCTCTCAACTACCTCGCGCAGGTATACGTGGCGCTCGGGGAGGTAGCGGAGGCCGAGGAGGTCCTCCGCAGAGCCCTGGACTTCGAGGCCGGGCGGGGTGGGGACAGCGGATGGCACGCCTACAACGCCGCCCTGCTCGCGCATCTACTCGTCCAGCGCCCCTCTCGCAGCTCGGAGGCCATCCGGCTGATGGAGGACGCCTGGGCTGAGACCGAGCGGACCTGGCTGGCGAACCTGGTCCCGATCGTCCGGAACCTCTACGCCCAAGCCCTGTTGGAGGCTGCCGAGCCGCCGGCCGACGCCCGGGACCGCGCGGCCCGGCTGGTAGTGGACACCATCCTGGAGACGCGGCGCAGCGGCATGGTCCGCAGCGAGATCGCCGCCCTCTCGCTCCGCAGCCGTGTGCTGCTTGAGCAAGGCGAACCGGAGGAGGCCGAGGTCTGCGCCCGGGAGGCCCTGCGGGTGCTGGACGAGGTTGGGGACATGCCGGCCCTGCGCACCGAGGAGGTGCTCCACCAGGGGGCCGTCGTGCTCCGTGCGGTGGGGAACCATGCAGAGGCGGGTGCGCTGCTGGCGCGAGCGCGCGCCGAGATCGTACGCAAGGCCGATGGCATCACCGACCGCCGCCTCCGGGAGGGATTCCTTCGCAACGTACCTCTGAACCGGGCCGTTCTCGGCACCGAGCGGGGAGACCGGTGAATCGGCGCCGAGGCAGAGTGGCTCAGAACCGCTGTGTGAGACTGGGGCGGCCATGCTGACCATCACCAAGGAGTTCCACTTCTCCGCGAGCCATGTGCTCGACCGGCTGCCCGCATGGCATCAATGCGCCCGGATGCACGGACACAACTACGTCGTGGTCCTGGAACTGTCCGCCCCGCGTGACGCGCTCACCGAGGCGGGATTCGTCCGCGACTACAGCGAACTCGACGCGTTCAAGAAGTGGATGGATGACACCCTCGATCACCGGCACCTGAATGAGGCGATGGGGGGGGGGCGTCTCCCCGTCCGCCGAGAATCTGGCCGTGTGGATCTTCGACCTCTGGTGTGACCGCCTACCGGAACTCACCGCAGTCCAGGTTTCAGAGACTCCCAAGACCTGGGCGACCTATCGACCGGCAGCGCGGTAGGCCGAACGTGCCCTACGGACTGTTCACGCCGGTGCAGGAGTACCTCGACGGGGCCTTGTCTGTGTAAGCCGCTCCAGCTCGCGGCGGGGGGGGGGCTATCGAGGGCACCAAAGCCTTACGGCTTCTTGGCTCTTGATTGGGGTGCAGGCGTCTGCGAACGAAGACGCGCGTTCTCCTCCTCCAGCACCCTGACACGTCGCTCAAGTTCGGCCCTTGTCGGCTTCTTCGGCCGCACGGGCGGCGGTGGGCCAGCAGGTGCGGGCGGCTCGGCGCGTAGTCCGAGAGGTTCGAAGGCGACGATCGTCATGTTGTCTCTACCGCATTCGGGACACCTCTTGCTGTACGTGCCCGCGGAGACGGGGTCGCTGTACGTGTAGTGCGCCTCGGACTGGATGATGTGGCCGCAGTACAGCCGGACACGCCACCGCATAATCTCGTGGTCCTGCTTCTTGAAGGACTGCATCAGTCGGGCGGCGTTCTCGAACGCCTGGCGGCGGCGCTCCGCCATCGCAGGGTCTGCGCGGCATTTCGCGTTGTCCGCATCAACCTGTTGCTGAACCCACTCTCTGATCTCCTCGCTCTGCTTCTGACCGCGGTGGTCCTTGCGGGTGAGTTCGTAGCTTTCCAACGGAGTGCCGTTGCTTTGGTACTCGATCTCGCTCATGGCCGGCAGCGTAGGTCCGCAGTGCGGCGCACGATCAGGATGAGCGTATTTCGCCCTCGGTCGTGTGCACTTTGTCCAGAGACGGTGACAGAGGCTCATGCGTGACCATGGAAGGCTCGCATTCTTCCTGGCTGGTCAATCGGCTAGCCGCCTCACAGGCACGGGCGGTGCTTCGGTTCCGTAAGGAATGCAGGCGGTGCTGCGGAGTGCCGAAGACGCCGCAGCACCGAACCGAAGCCAGTGGCAGTGGCAGTGGCAGTGGCCAGGATGCCGCTTGCTCGGGGCGTGGTCTTGCGGGCCACTCCAGCGCTTGGGTTGAGTGCATGTCAGAAATTCCCCCACCTCGAATGAGGCTCCGGCCCGTACGGGTTCCACCCGTGCAAGTACGGCTTCAGTTCGTCTGGTTTCGGCTCGTGGGTTGTTGGCATCTCCGGCAGCTGGTGCAGCGGATCGTTGGCTTCGATATGGCGACGTGCCCAGGCCAGCCACTCCCGTGCCGAGGCGACCTCGGCTGCTTCGACGTCCACGGCCTCGTCGATGCGCCGCTCCAGCGCCTCGCAGTACTGGCGCAGGACGGCGACGTCCTTCCATTGGGCGGCCTGTTCGTTCAGTACGCTGGCGAGTTGGGCCTGCACGGCCTGCTGCTTCGCGGCAGCCATGGCTTCTTCCCAGCGGGCCTTGTGTTCTTCTGCCGCACGCGCCTCGTCGACTTTCCGCTGCGCGTCCTCGACCGCGCGGGTTTCGAGTTCCTCAAGGACGGCGCCCAGGACGTCCTCAAGCGACCAGCGTTTGCGGTCGGCCCATTGGCTACGGCGGTTGGACGGGCTGTAGCCGAGTTCGAGCAGAAGCTTCTTGCTGCGCTCAGGATCCTCAGACCGTGGGTTCTCCTGCTTGATCGTGGCACTGTAGGTGAAGTCACCGATGACCAGGTCCAGTTCGCCCTCGCGGCTAGCAAAGCTCGCGGGCACGTAGCGCCCGTTGTAGGAGTATCCGGGCCTGCGGTAGCTGCCCTGCACGGGGTGCTCCTTGACCCTGTGCCCCCGCCGTACAGCTTCAGCGGCTAGGCCCTGGAAGACCCGGAGCGCGCGGCGGCGTGGTTCCGTCGGCATCGCGAGCCGACTCTCGTCATCACGCAGCGCTGCCACGACCGGGTGCAGCGAACGCAATTGGGCCGGTACTGGGACCTGTGGAGCGGATTCCGGTTGCTGGTGGCCGGAGTTGGGGTGAGGACCATCCAGGAGGGAGATCTGCAGGTACCTGGTGGCGTTGCACATGCGGTACTTCTCGATGCGTTTGCCCGCCGGGACCAGTCCGTGTCGCTTCGCGAAGTCGATGACGCGCCGCCACTCCGCCACCTGGCCGTCGTCAGGCTCGCGGATGATCACCTGCTGCTCGGCGACGAGCTGCTCCATGAGCCGAGCCGCCTTCGCCCGCCGTGCAACGGGGATGGGGCGTTCGCTGTACAACGCCGCAGCGGGTTTCGTGGCCCCCTTGGTCGGCCTGGGCTTGGCGTGGGGAGCGGTCGCAGTCTGCTGCTCGTGCTCAGGTCGCGCCTTCGCGGGGCGACTGCGTGGCTTCGGTTCAGTTACGGCGGGTTCCTTGGGCTCCGCCGCATGGCCCGGGTGGTCCGGATGGTGGCCGTGCTTGAGGTAGAACTTCCCGGCGTCGGTCACCTCGGCCGACAGCACTCCGCGGCGGCGGCGTACGGCCAGCAGCCCGCGGTCGCGCAGCGCGTAGGCCGAGCGGCGCTCGCTCGGACCTTGCGCACTCAGCTCCTCGCCCGCATCCAGGCGGCCGAGAAGCGCCAGTTGCCGATCGTTCAAGGGGGACCAGCGATGCATGACCCCAGCTCACACGCCCCTGCCCGGACGGGCAATACCTCGTCCGGGTCGGGGTCACATCAGCGCCGAGGGTGTCAGTGAGCGTCCGCCGGGATCGTCCCCAGTCGGCCCGCCTTGAAGTCGTCGAAAGCCTGGGCCAGCTCGACGTGGCTGTTCATCACGAACGGGCCGTAGTGGGCCATCGGCTCGCGGATCGGCAGGCCGCCGAGCAGGACCACCTCGAAGTTCGCGCTGCGCGAGTCCTGAGCCTCGGCTGCGCGGATCGTCAGGGAGTCGCCGTCGCCGAAGACGACCGACTGGCCCATGCTGAACGGCCGCCGCTCCGCGCCCGCGAAGCCCTCGCCCGCAAGCCCGTACGCGAGGGCGTTGAAGTCCGAGCGCCAGGGCAGCGTGATCTCGGCACCCGGGTTGACCGAGGCGTGGATCATCGTGATGGGCGTGTGCGTGATGCCAGGGCCCTCATGCCCGTCGAGCTCGCCCGCGATGACGCGCAGGAGCGCGCCGCCGTCAGCCGAGGTCAGCAGCTTGACGGTGCCGCCGCGGATGTCCTGGTAGCGGGGGTCGGTCATCTTGGCCTTGGCGGGCAGGTTGACCCACAGCTGGAGGCCGTGGAACAGGCCGCCGGACATGACCAGCGACTCGGGCGGGGTCTCGATGTGCAGGAGGCCGGAGCCCGCCGTCATCCACTGGGTGTCGCCGTTGGTGATGGTGCCGCCACCGCCGTGGGAGTCCTGGTGGATGAAGGTGCCGTCGATGATGTACGTGACCGTCTCGAAGCCGCGGTGCGGGTGCCAGGGCGTCCCCTTGGGCTCGCCGGCTTCGTAGTCCACCTCGCCCATCTGGTCCATCATGATGAACGGGTCGAGGTACTTGTAGTTGATCCCGGCGAAGGCGCGGCGCACGGGGAAGCCCTCGCCCTCGAAGCCGCTGGGGGCCGAGGCCACGTGCAGGACACGGCGCGACTGGGCGTCGGCGGGGGCGGTGACGCGGGGGAGGACGAGCGGGTTCTCTACCGACACGGCGGGCATGACGACTCCTTCAGAAGTCAGGGCGGGGCGGGGGTCTTCGCAGTTCAGTGCAGTGATCGTGCAGTGATCGAGGTCGCTCGGATCAGGTACGTGTACGGCTGGCGGAAATGGCACCCCAACCGAGAGAATCCTTGGGCTCGCCCGGCGCGTACTCCACCTCGCCCATCTGGTCCATCATGATGAACGGGTCGAGGTGCTTGTAGTTGATGCCCGCGAAGGCGCGGCGCACCGGGAAGCCCTCCCCTTCGAAGCCGGACGGCGCGGTCGTCACGGCCAGCACCGGGCGCGGGGTCGCGTCGGCGGGGGCGGTCACTCGGGGCAGGGTCAGCGGGTTCTCGACGGTCACTGCAGGCATGGTCGGTACCTCCTCGTGTTCCGAGTTTAGTTGAACAATGAACTTCTTGCCACCCGTAACGCAGAAGCGCCCGAGGGGATTCCCCTCGGGCGCTCCGTGTTCTGCCGGGCTGCGGGCTGTCGTGCAGCGGCGAATCAGCCGTACATCCGCCGCATCGCGAAGTCGACCATCTGCTCGACCGCCTTGGCGTCGAAGACCATGCGGTGCTCGCCCTCCATGTCGAGCACGAAGCCGTACCCCGTCGGCAGCAGGTCGATGACCTCCGCGCCGGTGATGACGAAGTACTTGGACTCCTTGCCCGCGTAGTGCCGCAGCTCCTTCAGCGACGTGAACATCGGGATCACCGGCTGCTGCGTGTTGTGCAGCGCCAGGAAGCCGGGGTTGTCGCCCCGCGGGCAGTACACCTTCGACGTGGAGAAGATCTGCTGGAAGTCCTCCGCCGACATCGAGCCGGTCGTGAAGGCGCGCACCGCGTCCGCGAGCGACGGCGGCGACGGCTCCGGGTACAGCGGCGCCTGCTGGCCGTACGCCCCGGGGCCGCCGGGCTGCTGGGGCGGGGGCTGCGGCGGGGCGTATCCCTGCTGTCCGCCCGCGGACTGGTCGTAGCCGTACATGGCGTCGAGCGTACTGCGTGGCGCGCCCGCCCGGGTCATGGAGCCGAGGACTCGTGGAGCTCGAACCAGATCGACTTGCCCTCGCCGCGCGGAGTCACGCCCCAGGCGTCCGCGAGCAGCTCCATCAGCACCAACCCCCGTCCGGACGACGCCAGTTCGCCGGGGTGACGCTTGTGCGGCAGCTCGTCGCTGCTGTCCGCGACCTCCACGCGAAGCCGCCGCTCGCCCACCTCGCCCTGCGCCTCCACGAGCAGCAGGGCGTCGCCGTCGGTGTGCACCAGGACGTTGGTGATCATCTCGGAGACCATCAGGACCGCCGAGTCGACCTGCTCCGGCTCCGCCCAGTCGTGCAGGAGCTCCCGCAGCTGCTGCCGGGCGCCCGCGATCCGCTCCGGCTCGGCCTGCTTCACGGTCAGCAGGGAGCGGCGCAGGCGCGGCGCCGCCGTCGTCGTGCCGGCCGCCTCGCCCGCCGCCACCGCGGCGCGGCAGAGCAGCACCACCGCGATGTCGTCCTCGCGGCGGTCGGCGAGCGGCCCGGTCGAGTAGTGCGAGCTGGGCCCGTGCACCGCCTGCACCAGCTCGTCGGCCAGCTGCTCCAGGTTCTCGCCGGTGGACCGCTCCAGGACCTTGCGCAGCCGGCTCCAGCCGGTGTCGAGGTCGTGGCCGCCGGTCTCGATCAGGCCGTCGGTGCAGAGCATCATCGTCTCGCCGGGTTCGAGGACGACGCGGGTCGTCGGATAGTCGGCGTCCGGGTCGATGCCGAGCGGAAGGCCGCCCTCCGTGGGCCGTACGACGACGGCGCCGTCCGCGGTCCGCACCACCGGGTCGGGGTGCCCGGCCCGCGCGATCTCCAGGACCCCGGTCGTCGGGTCGGCCTCGACGTACAGGCAGGTCGCGAAGCGCTGGTCCCCGTTGCCGGGAGCCGTACCGGGGGCGGTGCCGGGGCGGGTCTCGGGGCTGCCGGTGGAGCCGTACGGGTGGGAGTCCGTGATGCCGGTCAGGAAGCGGGAGGCGCGGGCGAGCACCGCGTCCGGCCGGTGCCCCTCGGCGGCGTAGGCCCGCAGCGCGATCCGCAGCTGCCCCATCAGGCCCGCGGCGCGCACGTCGTGCCCCTGCACGTCGCCGATGACGAGGGCGATCCGGCGGCCGCCGGGCAGCGGGATCATGTCGTACCAGTCGCCGCCGACCTGAAGCCCGCCGCCGGTCGGGACGTACCGGGCGGCCAGCGCGAGGCCGGGTATCGCGGGGCCGAGCGTCGGCAGCATCGAGCGCTGCAGGCCGTCCGTCAGCTCCCGCTCCGACTCGGCGATCCCGGCCCGCGACAGGGCCTGCGCCAGCATCCGGGCCACGGTCGTGAGGACGGAGCGCTCGTCCGGGGTGAACTGCACCGGGTAGCGGAACGCCGCCATCCAGGCGCCCATGGTGCGGCCGGCGACGGTCAGCGGCAGGAACGCCCAGGACTCCCGGCCGAAGCGCGCGGCGAGCGGCCACGTCGTCGGGTAGCGGCGCTTGTACTCGTCCGGCGAGGAGAGGTAGACGGCCCGGCCGTTGCGCACCACGTCGGCGGCCGGATAGTCGGTGGACAGCGCCATCTCGGTGAACGGGCCCTCGGCGCCCTCCTTGTGCCCGTGGTGCCCGATGATCGTCAGCCGGTCCCCGCGTACGCCGAAGACCGCGAGGCCGTCCGGCTCGAAGCCCGGCATCGACAGGCCCGCCGCCACCCGCAGGACCTCCGCCGTCGACCGGGCCTCGGCGAGCGCGCGGCCCGCGTCGAGCAGGAACGCCTCGCGCGAGCGCCGCCAGTCCCCGGTCACGGGCGTACGGGCCGCGGTGCCCGGCGGGGAGTCGCCGACCTCCTGCAGGGTGCCGATCAGCTCGTACCGGTCGCCGTGCACCACCGGCTTGGAGCGGCTGCGGACGGTGCGGACCACCTGACTCTGCTCGTCCATGATGCGCAGCCGGGCCTCGGCCAGGGTGCCCTCGGCGACGGCGAGGTTGACGACTCCGTCGATCTCGTTCCAGTCCACCGGGTGGAAGCGGGAGCGCACGCCCGCCTCGGTCAGGGTCACCGGCTCGGCGGGCAGCCCGAGCAGGCGGGCCGCCTCCGCGTCGAGCGTGACGAGTCCGGCCGCGCTGTCCCAGCGCCAGAACCCGGTCGCGATCAGCGCGAGGATGTCGCCCGCCGGGGGGAGAGCCGCTCCGCCCGAGTCCTGGGAGCCAGTGCGCATTGCCCCACTTTAAGAAGAGTGCGCCACGGCCCGCCACCGAGGCGGACCCTGAGCCGGTCATGCCAATAAACCGGTCGGGGCCGGGCGGTAACCTGGTTCGCGTTGATTCCCGCCTGTCTCGCGACGAACGACGCGAAGAAGTGGAAGAGAAAAGATGCACCGGTACAGGTCACACAACTGCGGGCAGCTCCGCGCCACCGACGTCGGCAGCGACGTCCGGCTGAGCGGCTGGCTGCACAATCGCCGAGACCTGGGCGGCATCCTCTTCATCGACCTGCGCGACCACCACGGCCTGGTCCAGCTGGTCGCCCGCCCCGACACCGCCGGCTTCGAGGCGCTCGACAAGCTCTCCAAGGAGACCGTCGTCCGCATCGACGGCAAGGTGATCTCGCGCGGCGCCGAGAACGTCAACCCCGAGCTCGCCACCGGTGAGATCGAGGTCGAGGTCGGCGAGGTCGAGGTGCTCGGCGCCGCCCAGCAGCTGCCGTTCCAGATCAACCAGGACGACGGCGTGGGCGAGGAGCGCCGCCTGGAGTACCGCTTCCTGGACCTGCGCCGCGAGCGCATGCACAAGAACATCATGCTGCGCACGGCGGTCATCTCCGCCATCCGTCACAAGATGACGGCCCTCGGCTTCAACGAGATGGCGACGCCGATCCTCACGGCCACCTCCCCGGAGGGCGCCCGCGACTTCGTCGTCCCGTCCCGCCTGAACCCCGGCAAGTTCTACGCGCTGCCGCAGGCCCCGCAGCAGTTCAAGCAGCTGCTCATGATCTCCGGCTTCGACCGGTACTTCCAGATCGCGCCCTGCTTCCGCGACGAGGACGCCCGCGCCGACCGCTCGCCCGGCGAGTTCTACCAGCTCGACGTCGAGATGAGCTTCGTCGAGCAGGAGGACGTCTTCCAGCCCATCGAGCAGCTCATGACCGAGCTGTTCGAGGAGTTCGGCGGCGACCGCCACGTCACCTCGCCGTTCCCGCGCATCCCGTTCCGCGAGTCGATGCTCAAGTACGGCAACGACAAGCCGGACCTGCGCGCCCAGCTCGAACTGGTCGACATCACCGACATCTTCGCCGACTCCGGCTTCAAGGCCTTCGCCGGCAAGCACGTCCGCGCGCTGCCGGTGCCGGACACCGCCGGCCAGTCCCGCAAGTTCTTCGACGGCCTCGGTGAGTACGCGGTCGAGCACGGCGCCAAGGGCCTGGCCTGGGTCCGCGTCGGCGAGGACGGCTCGCTGACCGGCCCGATCGCCAAGTTCCTCACGGAGACGGACGTCGAGGAGCTCACCAAGCGCCTCTCCCTGGCCCCCGGCCACGCGGTGTTCTTCGGCGCCGGCGAGTTCGACGAGGTCTCGAAGATCATGGGCGCGGTCCGCGTCGAGGCCGCCAAGCGCTCCGGCCACTTCGAGGAGAACGTCTTCCGGTTCTGCTGGATCGTGGACTTCCCGATGTACGAGAAGGACGAGGACACCGGCAAGATCGACTTCTCCCACAACCCCTTCACGATGCCCCAGGGCGGCATGAAAGACCTGGAGGAGAAGGACCCGCTGGACATCCTCGGCTGGCAGTACGACATCGTCTGCAACGGCATCGAGCTGTCCTCCGGCGCGATCCGGAATCACGAGCCGGAGATCATGCTCAAGGCCTTCGAGATCGCCGGTTACGACCGGGAGACCGTCGAGGCCGAGTTCGCCGGCATGCTGCGCGCGTTCCGCTTCGGCGCCCCGCCGCACGGTGGGATCGCGCCCGGCGTCGACCGCATCGTCATGCTGCTCGCGGACGAGCCGAACATCCGCGAGACGATCGCGTTCCCGCTGAACCAGAACGCGCAGGACCTGATGATGGGTGCGCCGACGACTCTGGATGAGGCTCGGCTCAAGGAGCTCAACATCTCGTTGCGGAAGCCGGTTACTCCGTAGGTTGGCGTGACGAAAGGGCCCGGAACCGTTTGGTTCCGGGCCCTTTCGTTGTCTGTCGGCTGCGGGCCGGTGGGGGCTGGTCGCGCAGTTCCCCGCGCCCCTGAGGAGCGCCCCTGGCGGGGCAGCTCCTCCCTACTCCTCCGTACCGCCGAAGCGGGTCTTGTACGTCTCCAGGTCCTCGTCCGTCAGCTTGGCGAAGAGGACCGGGGGAACCGTGAACGGGGTGCCGGAGGGGAGGAAGTCCAGGGCGTGCGCCTGCTCGGGCGTGACCCAGGTCTTCGAGTCGTCGGCCAGGTCGAACGCGCCGCGCATCGCGGCCGCCGAGGACGGGATGAACGGCTCGGACACCACCGAGTAGAGGTGGATCAGGTTCATCGCCGTGCGCAGGGTCAGCGCGGCGGCCTCCGGGTCGGTCTTGATCTCCAGCCAGGGGGCCTTCTCCTCCAGGTAGGAGTTGCCCGCCGACCACAGGGCGCGCAGCGCGGCCGCCGCCTTGCGGAACTGGATGGCCTCCATCTGCTCCTCGTACTCGGCGAGCAGGCGGGAGATCTCGGCGCCCAGCTTCTGCTCGGCCTCACCGGCCTCCTTGCCCGCCGGGACCTCCTCGCCGAAGCGCTTCTTGGAGAAGGAGAGGACACGGTTGACGAAGTTGCCGAGGGTGTCGGCGAGGTCCTTGTTGACCGTGGCCGTGAAGTGCTCCCAGGTGAACGAGGAGTCGTCCGACTCGGGGGCGTTGGCGATGAGGAAGTAGCGCCAGTAGTCGGCCGGGAGGATGTCGAGGGCCTGGTCGGTGAAGACGCCGCGCTTCTGCGAGGTGGAGAACTTGCCGCCGTAGTACGTCAGCCAGTTGAAGGACTTCAGGTAGTCGACCTTCTTCCACGGCTCACGTACACCCATCTCGGTGGCCGGGAACATGACGCTGTGGAAGGGCACGTTGTCCTTCGCCATGAACTCCGTGTACCGGACGTCGGCCGCGCCCTCCGGCTCGTACCACCACGACTTCCAGTCACGGTTCGCCGGGTCCTCGTCCGCCCACTCCTTCGTCGAGCCGATGTACTCGATCGGGGCGTCGAACCAGACGTAGAAGACCTTGCCCTCGGCGGCCAGCTCCGGCCAGGTGTCGGCCGGGACGGGGACGCCCCAGTCCAGGTCGCGGGTGATCGCGCGGTCGTTGAGGCCCTCGGTCAGCCACTTGCGGGCGATGGAGGACGCCAGGTGCGGCCACTCCTCGGCGACCTCGTCGATCCACGCCTCGACCTCGCCCTGCAGCTTCGACTGGAGCAGGAACAGGTGCTTGGTCTCGCGGATCTCCAGGTCCGTGGAGCCGGAGATGGCGGAGCGCGGGTCGATCAGGTCCGTCGGGTCGAGGACGCGGGTGCAGTTCTCGCACTGGTCGCCGCGGGCCTTGTCGTAGCCGCAGTGCGGGCAGGTGCCCTCGACGTAACGGTCCGGCAGGAAGCGGCCGTCGGCAGGCGAGTACACCTGGCGGATCGCGCGCTCCTCGATGAAGCCGTTCTCGTTCAGCTTGCGGGCGAAGTGCTGGGTGATCTCCGCGTTCTGCTCCGAGGAGCTGCGGCCGAAGTGGTCGAAGGCCAGGTTGAAGCCGTCGTAGACCGCCTTCTGCGCGTCGTGCGCCTGCGCGCAGAACTCGGCGACCGGCAGGCCCTGCTCCTTCGCGGCCAGCTCGGCGGGGGTGCCGTGCTCGTCGGTGGCGCAGATGTAGAGGACGTCGTGGCCGCGCTGGCGGAGGTACCGGGAGTACACGTCCGCCGGGAGCATGGACCCCACCATGTTGCCCAGGTGCTTGATCCCGTTGATGTACGGAAGGGCGCTGGTGATGAGGTGTCGAGCCATCGCGGGCTGCTCCCAAGTCGCTACGAAAAGTGACGGTTTATGTCTGCGGAACCGTCTACGAACCTTGAAATCGTAGCCGACATGCGACAGCCGCCCGCCCCTGGATTTCGGGGCGGGCGGCTGGTTCCGGCATGTGGGACGGCCGGGGCCGTCAGGGGTACGTCAGGGGCGCTCGGTGGGCTCCCAGCTCGCGAGCAGGCCGTTGTAGAGCTCGGCGTCCGTCAGCTCCTTCGGGACCGGGCCTGCGTGGAAGAACGCGGCGTTGCCCGCTGCCTCGTCCGCGTCCAGCTTGCGGAGGTAGTCGAAGGCCTTCGCGTCGTGCTCGCCGAACGCCACGAACTGGAAGAAGAGGTTCGACGGGGCGTCGGCGAGGGCCTTCGTCGCGGCGGTCTTCACCTCCGGCGCACCGTCCGTCTGGAAGATCACCAGGGCGTCGGCCGAGGGGTCCGGGGACTCCTTGTGCAGCTTGACGATCTCGTCGACGGCCACGTGGTAGTTCGTACGCCCCATCCGGCCGGCCTCGGCGTGCAGGGCGTCGACCCGTCCCTCGTACGAGTCCAGGGTGAGGCTGCCGGTGCCGTCGATCTCCGTCGAGAAGAAGACGACCTGGACCGTGGCGTCCTCGTCGAGGTGCGCGGCGAGGGCGAGGGTCTGCTCGCCGAGGTTCTGGGCGGAGCCGTCCTTGTAGTACGGGCGCATGGAGCCGGAGCGGTCGAGTACGAGGTAGACGCGGGCCCTGGCCCCCGTCAGCCCCCGCTTCTTCAGGGCTGCGCCCGCGGCCTTGTACGTGGTGGTGAGGGCGGGGGCGTTGCCCTTCAGGCGGGCGGGGGTGAGGGCGGGTTTGCCTTGAGCCTTGACCGGCTCGGGGTCAGCCTGGGGCTTGGCCTCGACGTCCACGTCGACCTCGGGGGCGTTTTCCTCAACCCGGTCTTCGACCGGGTTGTCGCTCCCACCCGCAGCCACCCGTGCGGGTGCGACGTCGGGTGTCGGGTCTTCCTGCGGGGCGATCTCGCCGTCGGCGACTGCGGGCACGGGGGTCGCCTCAGAGGCGACCTCCGGCTCAGCCTCGACCTTGGCCTCGGGCTCCGCCTTGGCCTCGGGCTCCGCCTTGGCCTCGGGCTCCGCCTTGGCCTCGGGCTCCGCCTTGGCCTCCGGCTGGACCTTGGCCTCCGGCTCGGCTTCCGGCTCCGCCTCTGCCTTGGCCTCCGGCTCGACCTTGGTCTCCGCCTCCGCCGTCGGCTCCGCCTCGACCTTGGCCCCAGGCTCCGCCTTGGCCTCGGCCTTCGGCTCCGCTTCGGCTTCCGGCTCCGCCTTGGTCTCCGGCTCCTCTTCCTCACCGCTGTGGGCAGCTGGGCCGCCAGGGGCGGGACGGGTGGGCACAGCCCCCGGTTCCGGGTTCGATTCCGTCTTGGCCTTGGGCTGGTCGGCCTTCGGCTCCGCCTCGGGCTTGGGCGCGGCTTCCGCCTTGGCCTCAGGCTCGTCGGCCTCCGGCTCAGCCTCGACCTCGACCGCGGACTCGGCCTCCGGCTCAGGGGCGGTGGGCCCAGCCGCCGGCTTGGGCTCGTCGGACTCCGACGTCGGGGTCGGGGCTGTCTCCGGTTCCGGTTCCGGTTCCGGCTTCGGGGCCGGCTCGGTCGACTGCGGCGTCGACCCCAGAGACGGGTTGTCGAAGGCTGCGGAGACCAGGTCGTCGACCTGGGGGTCCGGTTCCGGTGAAGGTTCCGGGATCTTCACCTCAGCTGCCGCAGGCGTCTGCGCCGGTACCTTCGCCTCGGCGACGGGTTCGGGGCTCGGCTTCGGCTCCGGCTTCGGCTCCGGTTCGGAGGCCGGCGCGGGCACCGTCACCTCGCCGTCCGCCGGAGGCGACACCTCCCGGGACCGCCGTCCGAACGCATTCCGCAAACGATCCAGAATGCCCATGTGCGCAACCCTTCGCGTGAGTTGATTCCGTAACCCCTGGCCAGGGCGGACACGTAAGGTTAGCCGCCGCGCGGAGCGATCTTCGTGAGGGTGGGCTCTCGGGCCGAGGTCCCCACAACTCCCCTCCATCCGCCCCGGGTTCACCTCCTGTTCACGCCTCGGCCGCCGCCCTGCTGGTCTACGCGCCTAACGTCACGGCCGAAAACATTCCGACAGGGTGTCGGCGCGGGCGCGCCGAAGTAGCCGAAGTACGGGCCGTGAAGGCCATATGGAGGGAATCGTGCGCAAACTGCTGCCGCTCATCACCAGCTCGAAGGCAGGCTCGCACCCCGGCGGCCGCTCCGCGCTCACCTGCCGCTTCCGCTGCGGCGACGCGTGCTTCCACGAGGTGCCCAACACCAGTGACAACCAGTACGTGGGCGACGTCATAGCCGGTGCGGTCAGCCGCCGTTCGGTGGTCCGCGCGGCCGCCGTCGTCACCGCGGTCACCGCCGCCGGAACCGGCATGGTGCTCTCCCAGCAGGACGGCGCCGTCGCCGCCCCGCCCGCCGGGCCCGAGGAGAAGGGCACGAAGTCGGCGCGCGGTCTGCGCTTCGGCGCCGTCGCGCCCAACACCGACGACAAGGTCACCGTCCCCGAGGGGTACGGGCAGAACGTCGTGATCAGCTGGGGCGACCCGATCCTGCGCGGCGCCCCGGAGTTCGACCCGGACAAGCAGACCGCGAAGGCGCAGGCGGGCCAGTTCGGCTACAACAACGACTTCCTGTCGCTGCTGCCGCTGGAGAGCGAGCCCGGCCGTCAACTGCTCGTGTCCAACCACGAGTACACGGACGAAGTCCTGATGTTCAAGAACTACGACGCCGACAACCCGACCCGCGAGCAGGTCGAGATCGCCTGGGCCGCGCACGGCCTCGGTGTCGTCGTGGTCGAGGGGGAGCGCCGTACGGGCAAGCTCACCGCCGTACCGCGGCACCGGCTGAACCGGCGGATCACCGCCACCACCGAGTTCCGCGTGCAGGGCCCCGCGGCCGGCGCGGAGCTCCTGAAGACCTCCGTCGACCCGACCGGCACGAAGGTCCTCGGCACCCTCAACAACTGCTCGGGCGGTACGACGCCGTGGGGCACGACCCTGCACGGCGAGGAGAACGTCGACCAGTACTTCGCCAACGGCACCCGCGCCACGGACAAGCGGTACGGGCTGAAGCCCGGCGCCACCGAGCGCAAGTGGGAGCGGTTCGACAAGCGCTTCGACGTCGAGCAGGAGCCGAACGAGCCGCACCGTTTCGGCTATGTCGTCGAACTCGACCCGTACGACCCGGAGTCGACGCCCGTCAAGCACACCGCGATCGGCCGCTTCAAGCACGAGGGCGCCTCCATCGCGCTGACCGCGGACGGCCGCCCGGTGGCGTACAGCGGTGACGACTCGAAGTTCGAGTACTTCTACAAGTTCGTCAGCAGCAAGCGGATGCGCCGCGGCACCTCGCGCGCGGACCGTGAGCACAACATGACGCTGCTCGACGAGGGCACGCTGTACGTCGCCAAGCTGACCGGAGACTCCCCGGCCGCGGAGATCGACGGCTCCGGGAAGCTGCCCTCCGACGGCGAGTTCGACGGCAGCGGCACCTGGATCCCGCTGGCCACGGCCACCGCGGACGGCGCGGAGTCGCACGTCGAGGGCATGTCCGCGGAGGAGGTCTTCGTCTTCACGCGCCTCGCCGCGGACAAGGCCGGCGCCACGAAGATGGACCGCCCCGAGGACATCGAGCCCTCGCCGCGCACCGGCAAGGTGTACCTGGCCCTCACCAACAACTCCGAGCGCGGCCTGGACGGCAAGGCCCCGGCCGACGAGGCCAACCCGCGCAACGCCAACAAGCACGGCTCGGTCCTCGAACTCACCGAGCAGCGCAACGACCCGGCGGCCACGAAGTTCGGCTGGCTGCTGTTCCTCGTCGCGGGCGACCCGAACGATCCGGCCACGTACTTCGGCGGCTTCCCCAAGGACCAGGTGTCGCCGATCTCCTGCCCGGACAACGTCGCCTTCGACTCGTACGGCAACCTCTGGATCTCCACCGACGGCAACGAACTCGGCTCGCACGACGGCCTGTTCGGGACCGCCACGGTCGGTGAGTTCCGGGGCCAGCTGAAGCAGTTCCTCACCATGCCGACCGGCGCCGAGACCTGCGGCCCGCTCGTGCAGGACCGCCGGGTGCTCGTCTCGGTGCAGCACCCGGGTGAGGTGGACGGCGCCTCCGCCGAGAAGCCCGCCTCGACCTGGCCCGACGGGCCGGGCACGCTGGTCCGCCCGTCGGTGGTGTCGGTCTGGCGCGAGGACGGGTCGGACATCGGGGTCTGAGCGAACAGCAGCGAGCGGCAGCGAGTAGCCGCGAGTAGCGAGGCTCACCGGCTTCGGCCGCGGCGCAGCATCGCGAAGGTCAGGCTCGCGGCGCCGGCCGCAGCCAAGCCACCCCCCGCGGCGAGCAGCGGCGCGCCCTGGCCCGGACCAGGGCGCGCCGCCTCGTCGTCCTGACCGCCGTGCCCGCCGCGCACGACGTGCGCGACGGTACGGGTGTGGACGTTGCGGGGCTCGGTCGGCTGCGGAGCGTCCGCGCAGGCCGTCGCGGCGGGCACGGCGGTCAGTACGGCCATGACCCCGGCGGCCAGGACGGAGGAGCGGAGGGTTCGACGGGTGGCGCGCATGACGGACTCTCTCTCGTAGCGGTGGGCTCGCCCCTGCGGCGACAGGAACGAAGCTACGGATGCCGTGTCTGCGTCATGCGTAGGGAACGTAACGAAGCGGGCGACGCCACGGCACGTGTTCGTAAACGCTCGAAGAAAGGGACCAAAGGCCTGGTCAGGCCGAGTCAGGCGGCTCTTCCGCGCCCCGGTCGCCGCCGTAGCCACGCCCGGTACTCCGCCGCCTCCCAGGCCGCCTCCCAGTACGCCGCCTCCAGGTCGTCGTACGCCCGGTCGAGGTCGGTCTCCGTACGCCCCACGAGCAGCAGCCGTACGCCGAGGGGGTCGCCCTCCAGGGGGCGGATCACCACGCCGGGGCGGCCGAGCGAGGTGGGCTGGTAGACGGTGACGACGTCGCCGGTCACTACGAGGGTGGCGGCGGTGACATAGTCGCCGTGCAGGAGGCGGGGCGTGATGCCTGCCGACCGCAGCATCCGCAGCAGCCCCGTGCGCTCGCCGTCCACCGTCGGGTCGACCATCCACTGGTCGTCGGCCAGGTCGGCGAGCAGAACCGTCTCCTTCTCCGCCGCCGGGTGGTCCTCGGACATGCCGACGAACTGCGGCTCGCGCTCGACCAGGACACGGTGCGCGAGGCCCGGCGGCGGCCGCAGCGGCGAGCCCTCCACCTCGTGCACGAACGCCACGTCCAGCTGGCCCTCGGCGACCAGGCGGAGCAGCGCATCCGCCGACATGTCGGTCTGGATGGAGGGTCTGCCCTGTGGGTGCCGGGCGCGCAGTCGGCGCAGCCAGCCGGGGATGGCGCGGCTCGGGGTGGAGCCGATGCGCAGATCCGGCCCGTCGCCCGCCTTCGCGGCCACCGCCCGCGCCTCGGTCACCAGCTCGTGCATCTCCGTGACCAGTGGGCGGGCGCGGCTGAGCAGGACCTGGCCGAGCGGGGTCGGGCGGCAGCCGGTGCGCTCTCGGCAGAAGAGGCGTCCCCCGATAGAGTCCTCGATCCGGCGGAGCTGAGTGGTCAACGAGGGCTGACTCATGCCGAGTTGGCGGGCAGCCTTGTGCAGACTGCCGGCGTCGGCGATGGCGCACACCGCGCGGAGGTGTCTCACCTCAAGCTCCATGCGGTGAGCGTATGGCCGCCACTGTGATCACACCAGACTCTCAAATCGCCACAGATGGTCTGTAGTTGGCCAGGTGTGACGAAGCTGATAGCTCGAAGTTATCGCCGACTGCCATCATCCCGCGGGCCCCCGACTCCACCCACACTCACGGGTGACCGCTCGCCCCCCACGAGTAGGAGCCCCCCATGCGACTGTCCAAGTCGGCGCTGTCGGCCGCCGTCGGCCTCGGTCTCGCCACCGCGGCGCTCGGCGCGGCCCCGGCGTCCGCCGTGACCGACGTACCCTCCGCTCCCTCGTCCGTACCCTCGTACGTCTCGTACGAGAAGTCCGGCGAGAACGCCGCCGCCAACAAGGCCTTCTTCGACGCCGTCTGGAAGGAGGTCGCGAAGAAGCGCGCGGCCGACCCGGGCGCGAAGTCGGTGACCGTCACGTACGACGCGTCCCAGGCCCCGACGTTCAAGGCGCAGATCGACAAGAGCACGCAGATCTGGAACAGCTCCGTCCAGAACGTGCAGCTGCAGGAGGGCTCGGGCGGCGACTTCGAGTACCGCGAGGGCAACGACCCGCGCGGCTCGTACGCCTCCACGGACGGCCATGGGCGCGGCTACATATTCCTCGACTACAAGCAGAACGAGGAGTACGACTCCACGCGGGTCACCGCGCACGAGACCGGCCATGTGCTCGGTCTGCCGGACCACTACGAGGGCCCGTGCAGCGAGCTGATGTCCGGCGGCGGCCCCGGCCCGTCCTGCACCAACGCGCAGCCGGACGCCAACGAGCGGGCCAAGGTGGACCAGCTCTGGCAGAACGGCCTCGTGAAGGGACTCGCCAAGGCGTACTGACCGCCGGGCACTCGACTGTGCCCGTCGGCGACACCATCGCCGGCGGGACACCGACCGGCCGCGCTCCACACCCCTGCGGCCGGATCACATCAGGACCGGTCGGGCCACAGAAGACTGGACGGGGTGCTTCCCCCAAGGCCCGTCCAGGCCACCCCCCCCAGGCCCGACCGGTCCTGTGCTCCACCGACGAACGACCGCTCCACCCGATGAACGACCGCTCCACCCCTGAACGGCCGCTCAGCCCGTGCCGGGCAACACCGATGACCAGAGTTCGGCACGGCTTCGGTCCCGAACGGACTGCTCCCCCAGTTCGTACGGCTCAGCCGGAGGGCAGGCGCAGCCCCACGCTCGCGCCGCCCTCCGGTCGTTTTTTACGCCTCGACCGGCGCCGCCACCGCCCGCGCCGCGGCGATCTCGCGGCGCAGCGGGGCGAGGGTGCTGCGCTCGTCCTCGTCCAGGGGCTCGGGCGGGCGCGTGTGCCCCGGGTGCGGGGGATGCGGGGCGTCCTCCCTCAAGTCCTCGGCCAGCTGCTCCAGTTGGCGGGAGAGTTCCTTGGACTCGTCGGGCGCGGGCCGTGGTGCGCCGTGGCGGATGCGGACGCGGGCCGAGGTCGTCGCGTCCACGACCCGTTCCAGGGCGACGACCAGGGGCCAGAACGCGGCGGCGCGCGTGCCGAACGGCGGCGGCTCGGTGAGGGCGCGCTGGAACTCCGTACGGACCACGGACAGGTCGCGGTAGATGCGGCGGCGCATGCGGGCGCGGGCCGCCTGGTCGGGGACGCCGGGCGTCGTCGGGTCGAGGAAGGCGCACTCGACGTACCGGGCGGTGTCCGCGACGGCGTCCGCGAGCCGGTCGCCGATCCGGGTGCCCCAGCTCTCCGGCCACAGCAGATAGCCCGCGACCAGGGCGATCGCGCAGCCCATCAGGGAGTCGTACATGCGCGGCGCGAGCAGCGCCGCGCCCTGGTGATTGAGGACGTCGGAGAGCAGCAGGATCACCGGGGTGATCGCCGCCGTCTGGTAGCCGTACCCGCGCGGCGTCAGGGCCGGGATCATCGGGGCGAGCAGCACCATCACGGGCACGTCCCACCAGCCGCGCGGCACCTGCGAGAGCACCGCCGCCGCGAGCACCAGGCCCGCCGCGGTGCCGACGGCGCGCAGCACGGCCCGGGAGAACACCGAGCCGAAGTCCGGCTTCATGACGAACGTGATGGTCAGCGCCACCCAGTACGAGCGCGGCACGTCGATCAGCGAGACCAGGGACTGCGCGAGGCCGATGCAGAGCGCGAGCCGCAGGCCGTACCGCCAGGACGCGGCGGAGAGCAGGACGTTGCGGGCGGCGCGGCGGGCGCGGTCGCGCAGCGCGGCGGGGCGGCCGAGCCGGTCGTCCACGTTCCGCGGGTCGGCGTCGGCGAGCGCCTGCGCCGCGTACCGGACCGCCGCGTCCACCGCCTGCGCGCCCGGCCCCTGCGGGCCCTCGGGGAGCCGCAGTTCGACGGGCCCGGCGAAGCCGCGCTCCACCGCGTCCGCCAACGAGCGCACGGCGGCGGGCACTTCGGGCGGCAGCGGCCGCCCCCGCTCCTGCGCGGCGGGCGCGGCCTCCACCACCGGGATGACCGCGTTGAGCTGCGCGAGCAGCCGTACGAGGTCCTGGTTGCGGCCGTGGTAGAGCGCACGCCGGGCGAGGACCACGTCGTAGGACTGGTTGAGGGAGTGCGTGACGCGCTGCCGGGCCGCCGCGTACGCCTCCGGGTCCGTGCCGGCCTGCTCCAGGAGGTCGGCCACGGTGCGGTACGTCCCGGCGACCGTGATCCGCTCCGGCAGCCCGGACCGCAGCGGCCAGGCGAGCAGGGTGAGGGCGAGGACGAGCAGGCCGCCGCCGGTCATGAGGATCGGTGCGAGCCACCAGTCGCCGGGCATCGGAAGGCCCGCCCCGACCACGGAGTTGAGCAGGAGCAGCAGCCCGGACACGGACGCCACCGCGCCGATCGTGGAGATCATCCCGGAGACGAGGGCGATGACCGTGACGACGGCGACGGCCACCCAGCCGTGCCCGTACACGAGGGTGCCGAGGGTGACGCCGATCGCGCCGAACAGTTGCGGCACGGCGATGTTGAACACTCGCATCCGGTACGCGGTCGCGGTGTCGCCGATGACTCCGGAGAGCGCGCCCATCGAGGCGAGCGCCCCGTACGCCGGGTACCCGGCCGCGAGTCCGACGGCGAGCGGCAGCGCCATCGCGACGGCGGCGCGGGCGACCGCGGGCCAGGGGATCGGCGCCGGCTGCGGCTTCAGCGTGCCGAGGCTCCGGAGCAGCCACTCGGGCGGGGCGAGACGGGCGGCTGTGAAGTCTCGGGGCATACGCCCATTATGTTCGGGTCGTCTTCGGTACGGGCCGGTCGTGCGGGCACTTGTCGCCGCCCGTGGCCGTCAGTCGCGCTTGTCAGTCGCGGGCGTGCAGCGTGAGGTCGACGACCAGCGAACGGTGGTCCGTGTTCGGCAGGTCGAGGAAGCGGGCGTCGCTCGCGGTGAAGTCCCGGCTGACCAGCACGTGGTCGATCTGCGTGCCGAGCGCAGGGGTGCCGGACGCCGTCGACGCCGGCCAGGTCGGCGTGCGCGCACTGCCCGCGAGCCGGGCGCTGTCGCGCAGCCCGGTGTCGAGGATGCGGCGGAACGCGGCATGGTCCTGGCTCGCGTTGAAGTCCCCGGCGAGGACGGTCGGCTGCGCGCCGCCGCCCCGCGCCCAGCGTTCGAGCTCGCGCAGCTCGGCCCGCCAGAGCCCGACCCCGCCGGGCACGGGCGGCATCGGATGCGCGAGCTGCAGCCGTACGGAGCGCCCCTCGACCTCGGCCACCGCGCCGGGCATGCCGAGCGTGCCGGCCACACCGGGCGTGCGCTGCAGCGGGTACCGGCTGAGGATCGCCGACCCCTCGGCCCCGGTCGCCGCCACGAGACTGCGGTACGGGAACCGCCTGCCGAGCCGCTCCTTCAGCGTCGCCGAGCAGTCCAGGTCGCATTCCTGCACGAAGACCAGGTCGGGCCGCTCGCGCCGAACGGCCGCCACGAGTTGCTCGGTCGCGCCGCCGAACTCGACGTTCGACGTGAGCACCCGCAGCTGCGCCACCGCCCGCCCCTGGGGCTCGGCCGTCTCGCCGTACGGCTGCCAGAACCAGCCGGTCGCCGCGAGGGCGACCGCGGCCCAGACCAGGCCGGTGCGCCGGCGGGCGAGCGCGGCGAGCGCCGCCGCCACGACGCCGGGCACGGACAGCCAGGGCAGGAACGCGAGCAGTTGCGGCAGCGGCGTCACGCCGTCCATGTCCAGGGCCCGGCAGAGCAGGACGACGCTCACGGCGGTGAGGGTCAGGCCGCAGGACCAGCCGGCGAGCGCCCGCCAGGGGTCGCGCGACCGGCCGGTGCGCCCGGCCGGGTCACTGCCGGTCCGGGCCGCCTCGCCGCTCCGGATGTCCGTGTCCACGTGTCTGCGGCCGCCCTTCATTTTTTATGTCTCACTGTGACATCAAATAATTCTCCCCCCGGGGCGGGGAGTTGGCCCGGTTTCACGTGAAACACGGCGGCGACGCCGAGGCCGCCGCGGGCCCCGCGTTCGCGATCCACGCCAGCCGCCGCAGTGCCGTCCCGAGCACCTCGTACGGCGGCGACGCTAGGCCGATCCGTACCGCGTCCGGCGCCGTGCCCGCCCCGGCCGCGAAGGCCGAACCGGGGGTGACGGCGATGCCGTGCGCGGCGGCCGCGGCCGTGAACGTCTCGCCCCGCCAGGGCTCGGGCAGCCGCCACCACACGTAGTAGGCGTGCGGGTCGGCGCGGATGTCGTGGCCGGTCAGGCAGGTCGTGACGAGTCGGTGCCGGGCCGCGGCGTCGGCGCGCTTCGCGTGCGCCAGCCGGTCCGCCGTGCCGTCGCTCAGCCAGCGCACCGCGGCCTCCAGGGCGAACCGGCCCGCCGTCCACCCGCCGGAGCGCAGCGCCGCCGCGGCCCGCTCGTCGTCGGGGCCCGGCGTGACCAGGAGGCCCACGGAGAGGCCGGGCGCGATCCGCTTCGACAGGCCGTCCACGACGTGACAGAGCTCCGGGGCGTACGCGGCGAGCGGCTCAGGCGCGTCCGGGTGCAGGAACGACCAGATCCGGTCCTCGACCACCGGGAGCCCCAACTCCCGTACGGTCCCGGCCAGTTCGCGTCGCCGCTCGTCCGGCATCGTCGTGCACGTCGGGTTGTGCAGCGTGGGCTGGACGTACAGCGCGCTCAGCGGCGCCCTGCGGTGCGCCGCCGCCACCGCCTCGGGCCGCAGCCCGTGCGCATCGGAGGCCAGCGGCACGAGCGTGAGCTGCAGCCGCGCCGCGATCTCCCGCACCACGGGGTACGTCAGGGCCTCCACGCCGACCCGGCCGCCCGGCGGCACGAGCGCGGCGAGCGCACCGGCGACGGCCTGCCGCGCGGTGCCGGTGAACAGCGTCCGTTCGGGCGCGGGCCGCCAACTCCCGTGTGCGAGCAGGGCACTTGCCGCCGCACGCGCCTCCGGCGTGCCGGCCGCGGCGGCGGTCTGCGTGGCCTGAGCGAACACATCCGGGCGGAGCAGCGGCCCGAGGCTCGCGCTCAGCGCCTCCGACTGGCCGGGCGCGGAAGGGTAGTTGAGCTCCAGATTGACCTCGGCGGGCAGCGGCGGCGGCTCGGTCAGGGCGCGCCCGGTCGGCTCCGGCACGGCCCGTACGTAGGTGCCGCGCCCCACCTCGCCGACGACGAGCCCGCGCCGCACCAGCTCGCCGTAGACCCGGCTCGCCGTGGAGGGCGCGATGCGGCGGCGCCGGGCGAAGAGCCGCTGCGGCGGCAGCCGGTCGCCGGGCCGCAGCCGCCCGCGCGCGATGTCGGCGGCCACGGCGTCCGCGATCCGCCGGAAGTCCCGGAACTCCTCGCCGCCCATCCGCCCCCACGCCCTCACATTGCTCCGACTGCAAAGCGATCCATTGCTCCGACCGTAACGCCCCTCCTACGCTCCCGACCATGGCAGACGCACTCCTCCCCGACGGTGTCCGGATCGCCTACGACGCGGTGGGCCCGGCCGACGCGACCCCCGTCGTCCTGATCCACGGACACCCCTTCGACCGCACCATGTGGGCGCCCCAACTCGCCGATCTCGCCCCGGACTTCCGTGTGATCGCCCCCGACCTGCGCGGCTACGGCGGCTCCACCGTGGTTCCCGGCACGACCCCGTTCGACGTCTTCGCCCGCGACGTCGAGGCGCTCCTGGACCGGCTCGGCGTGCAGCGGTTCGTCCTCGGCGGGCTCTCCATGGGCGGCCAGATCGCCATGGAGTGCGTACGGCTCTTCGGCGACCGCGTCACGGCCCTCGTCCTCGCCGACACCTCGCCGGTCGCGGAGACCGAGGAGGGCAGGGCCTGGCGGCGCGACCTCGCCGAGCGGCTGCTCCGCGAGGGCATGAAGCCGCACGCGGACGAGGTGCTGCACAAGATGGTCGCCCCGCACTCCGCCCCCGCGGTCCAGGACCACGTCCACCGCATGATGTGCGCCACCGACCCCGAGGGCGCGGCGGCGGCGCTCCGCGGGCGGGCGGAACGCCCCGACTACCGCGCCCTCCTCGCCCGCCGCCCGACCCCGACCCTGCTCGTCGTCGGCGCGGAGGACACGTACACCCCGGTCGCGGAGGCCACGGCCCTGCACGCCACGCTGCCGAATGCGACGCTCCGTGTGCTCGACGCCGCCGCCCACCTGCCCAACCTGGAACGCCCGGCGGAGTTCAACGCGGCGCTGCGGGGGTTCCTGGCGGCCGTGACCGACCCGGCCTCAGCGCGCTGACTCAGCCCCGGCCCGTGCGGCGCGGCCCGTGCGGCTTGCGGGGCGAGCCGAAGCGGCCCGAGACCCAGGCCACGACGGCCACCAGGAGCGCCAGGCCCAGGATGATCCACGACGCCGTGCGCAGGGACGAGGTCAGGGCGTCGTAGACCGCGGCGACGGCGGGGCGGGACAGGTCGGGCGGCAGGTCGTCCAGGGTGAGGCTGCGGCCGACGGCCAGGGCGACGGCGAGCAGCACCGCGCCGAGGGCGACGCCGAGCGCGGTGGCGACGACGGCGCGGCGTCGCCGTACCGCGAGGGCGAGGCCGGCGGCCGCGCACAGCACCGCCGCGACCGGCAGCCAGACCCCGGCGACCTGCAGCATGTGGAACCCCTTCCCCAGGGTGCCGAGGTCCTCCAGGACGGTGATCTCGGCGTGCTCGACCGGGATGCTCTCGGCGAACGGCAGGCCGTCCTCGACCAGCTGGTTCCTGACCTGTTCGATGATCGGCGCGAGGTCCAGGGTGACGGGGCCGTCGTCGTTCAGGGCGTCCTGCACCGCGCTGTGCGCCTCCCGGTTGGCCGCGTTCCAGGCCGTCCGGAAGGTCCGGGTCTCGGTGAACGAGAGCACCGCGTCCTGCAGGAACGGCTCGACGGCGCTCTGCAGCGGCCCCACGTCGATGTTCCGCATGATCTCCGCGCTGACGGCGTCGGCCACGTTCTGCCGTACGTCCGGGTCGGAGGCGAGCGGGGCCATCGTCGCGACGTAGTTGTCGGCGTCGCCGATCTCGTACTTCGCCCAGGTCGACAGCGCGCCGAGCGGGGTGAGGAGGCAGGCGAGGACCAGCAGGACCACGCACAGGACCGCCCGCACCCTGCCCGCCGGCCCGCGCCGCTCGTCCCGTCTCACGCCCGCCGCTGCCGCTGCCTCCTGGGAACTCCGCACCTGTCCAGGCAAGAGCGGCGGCCGCCCGGCCGCGACCGGTGTTGCTGCGGGCGAGTGGCCGCGGCGGACAGATCGACCCCTATGGGTGCGTGCCGCGCCCAGCGGGGTCCGGCTAGCGGCGGTTGTAGAGCCGCATCGTGATCGGGCCGAACACCGCGACCAGGAGCGCCGACCAGCCCAGCGTCCAGAACAGTTCCGCGCCGGGCCACTGGCCCTGCATGAAGGAGCGGACGGACGAAGAGGCGTGTGTGACGGGGTTGTTGTCGACGAAGGCCTGCAGCCAGCCCGGCATCGTCGACGTCTCCACGAAGATGTCGCTGAGGAAGGTCAGCGGGAAGATCACCATCATCGAGACGCCCATCACCGACTTCTCGGTGCGCAGCAGCAGGCCGAACATCGTCCACACCCACGAGAACGCGAACGAGAAGACGATGAGCAGCGCGATGCCCGCCACCACGCCGACCGCCCCGCCCGCAGGGCGGAAGCCGAGGACCAGGCCGACGGCGAGGATGACGAGGGAGCCGAGGACGTAGCGCAGCATGTCGCCGAGGAGATAGCCGACCATCACCGAGGGACGCCAGATCGGCAGGGTCCTGAAGCGGTCGAAGACGCCTTTGTCGATGTCGGTGTTGACCGCGACACCGGTGTACATCGTGATCATCACGATCGACATGACGAGGATGCCGGGCAGCAGCCGCTGCAGATACTCCTGCGGCGAGCCCGCGAGCGCCCCGCCGAAGAGGTACGTGTACATCAGCACCATCATGATCGGGAAGGCGGTCACGTCGAAGAGCTGCTCGGGCACGTGCTTGATCTTCAGCATGGCCCGCCACCCGAAGGTGACCGACGCGGAGAGCGCGCCGGGGCGGGGCGGGCGCTCCCCGGCGACGAGGAGCGCGGCGAGCGACTCGGAGGAGACCGCGGCGAGTTCCTCCGGGGCCCCGCCGGCGCCGGGGGTGTTCGTCCGGGTCGCGGTGCTCATGCCAGTGCCTCTTTCTGCGTGTCTTCCTGTACGTCGGTACGGGGCGCCGGGCGGTCGGTGAGGGCCAGGAACACTTCGTCCAGGCTGGGTTGGCCGAGGGAGAAGGTGTCGACGGTGATCCCGGCACGGGCGAGCTCGGCGAGCGCGCGGGAGGCCTTCTCGGCGGCGGCGAGGCCGTTGCCGCCCCCGTTGCCGCTCTCGCCCCCGCTCGCGATGCGTGCGGTGAGCGCCAACGGGTCGGCTTCCAGGACCACTTGGGCGTCGAGGGCCGCCCTGAGGAGGCGTTCCGCCTCGGGCCGCTGCTCGGCGTCGCGCAGCCGCAGGTGCACCGCGCCCGCACCGACGGACGCCTTCAACTCGCCCTTGGTGCCCTCGGCGATCACCCGGCCCTGGTCGATCACGGCGATGCGGGCGGCCAACTGGTCGGCCTCGTCGAGGTATTGGGTGGTCAGCAGGACCGTGGTGCCCTGGGCGACCACCGCGCGCACGATGTCCCAGACCTGGTTGCGGCTGCGCGGGTCGAGGCCGGTCGTGGGCTCGTCGAGGAAGAGCAGGTCCGGGGTGTTGAGGATGGACGCGGCGATGTCGATTCGGCGCCGCATGCCGCCGGAGTAGTTCTTCACCTGCCGGGACGCCGCCTCGGACAGGCCGAAGGCCTCCAGGAGTTGTGCGGCGCGCCGGGCGGAGGCCCGCTTGGAGTGCCCGGTGAGCCGGCCGAGCAGCACCAGGTTCTCGGTGCCGGTCAGGTCCTCGTCGACGGAGGCGTACTGCCCGGTCAGGCTGACCCGGCCGCGGACGGCGTCGGCCTCGTGCACCACGTCGTGCCCGAACACGTGGGCCTCGCCGCCGTCCGGCCGCAGCAGCGTGGCGAGCATCTTCACGGTGGTGGTCTTGCCGGCGCCGTTCGGCCCGAGGACGCCGTAGACGGTGCCGGCCGGGACGGTCAGGTCCACGCCGTCGACCGCGCGGGTGTCCCCGAAGGTCTTCACCAGGCCCGCGGTCTCGATGGCCAGGCCGGTCGAACGGCCAGTCCGGTTGCTCATGATCCTCCGGTCCTTTCCTGGTCCCGTTGACGAGGTGGAGACCGCTGCCGCCGCGCAGACTCATCGCCCACAACTCGGTGAATACGCTCCGCAGTTGAGCGACTACGTACGGGAGTGGCGGATGACCGACGGTGACTGTCGGGCCGAGAAGCGGAATCGTCGCTTCTCGTGTTTCCTGGAGTCTGGGGAAGGGGGGTTCGAGGAGGCCGATCCATGCGTACGAGCAGGGCCTTGCGCACTTTTGCCGCCACCGCGTTCGCGAGCGGCGCCCTCGTCACGGCGAGCTTCGCTTCGGCGTCGCCGGCGAGCGCGGGCAACGACGGTTCCGTCTGGGGCGTCGTCGTCTCGCACCGCGACATCAACCTGCGGGCGGACCCCAACCCGGGTTCCCCGAAGGTCGGTTCACTGCCGCCGGGCGCCCGTGAGCGCATCGAGTGCGCCACGCTCGGCGACCATGTGAACGGCAACCCGTACTGGTACTGGCTGAGCAAGGCCGGCGGCTGGGCGAGCGGCGCGTACCTGAAATCGGAACGCCAGGCCCCGATGTGCGGCGACAACGGCCGCAACCACCACCAGAACCAGAACCAGAACCAGAACCGCGACGACTGGAGCCACCGGGACCAGAGCGGCCAGCACCAGGACCAGGGCCACGATCAGAACCGGGACCAGGGCCGCGACCAGCACGGCGACCAGTGGAACCGCAACTGAACGGAGGGGCCCTGCCCGAGTTGCCGGGCCCCCCGCCCGGGTGTGCTCTTGAAGTGCAGGGGAGTGACTGCGAGGACGAGAGGACGACCTCATGGCACACGCCGCACCGGCGCCCGTACGCGCCTACCGCCCCACCGGATCGACGACCTGGCTGACGCCGCTGCTCACCGTCGTCTACGGCCTGTGGGTCGCGGCCAACCACCGCGACGGCGGGCCGATCACCACGGCCAACGTTCTGTACGGCGTCGTCGCCGGACTCGTCTTCGGCGCCGTCTGGTTCGGCCTGCGGTCGATGTCCGCACGCCTGCCGCGCGAGCTGCGCGCCCTGGCCTGGGGCGCGTTCACCGGCATCGCCTTCGGCTTCCTCTACAGCCTGACCGACGCGAGCATCCTGCGGTCGATCGGCAACGCGGCCATCGTGGGCGCGGCCGTGACCGGCGGCATGTTCTACCGCTACTACACGACGGAGGACGCGACGGGCCACCACGACTGAGCGCGGCACGCCGACTCCCTTGCCGGGCAGGGGAGTCGGCGTCGGCCATGGTCAGCCGGCACCGTCACGCGTCGGCCGACGCGTTCCCCTCCCGCTTGCCGAACCGCCGCGCGGACCGGTCCACATGGGCGAGCCGGCGCAGCGCGCTGAGCACGGCCTCGCCCAGGACCGTGCCGATCACCACGTTCTCCACCAGGTCCTCGACGGCCACCCGGCGGTCCACGTAGTCGAGGTCGGCGCGGGCGACCTGCTCGGCGGCCTCGGCGTAGGTGTCGAGGAGTTCGGTGAAGGTGCCGTGGCCGAGCCGGTCGAGGGCGGCGAGCGCGTGCGCCAGGTCGGCGGCGGCCGGGTTGTCCGCGTGCACGCGCCAGCCGCGCCGCTCGATCAACTCCCTTACGGTGACCAGCGCTTCGGACAGCTCCTCGTCGTCCGTGTCGTGCTGCGGCCCGAGCCGGTCGGCCGCCGCGCCGAGCACCTTGTGCACGGGGCGGGCCGGATCGTCGACGGCCTGCAGCACCTCCGCGATGGCCGCCACCTTCAGGCCGCCCACGTCCAGGAGGGCGCGGATCAGCCGCAGCCGACGCTCGTGGGTCTCGTCGTAGCGCGCCTGGTTGGGGCTGCTGAGCTCGCCGGGAGGCAGGAGCCCCTCGCGTACGTAGTACTTGATCGTCGGCACCGGAACCCCGGTCCTGCGGCTCAACTCGCCGATGCGCAAGCCCTGTTCACCCCTCGATGTCGTCGGCAGCGGCCTCTTGCCATGCCCTCTCCCATCATAGATAGTGGCGCTATCGGATAGCGGATAGCGCCACTATCCGTATGGGGTGAAGTGCTCTGACTCGGGAGGGTTGGCCATGACGACGACAGCGACGACAGCGACGACAACAGGGCTGGAGACGAGAGCGGACCGGGAGGAGGCCGCAAGCCTCCGGTCATGGAAGCAGTGGAACCGTCCACTGCTCGCGTTCGTGGCGGCGATGGGCGCGACGGCCGTCGTCTCCGCCGCGGGCATGGTGTTCGACGACCGGGTCCTTGTCGGCTCGCCGATCTGGTTCAAGCCGTTCAAGTTCTCGGTCTCGCTCGCTGCGTACTCCCTGTCCCTCGCCTGGCTTCTCGCGCAGTTACCGGTCGGCGGCAGGGCGGCGCGGGTGGGCCGGCGGGCGGGTGCGGTCGTGGCCGCGTCGGGCCTCGTCGAGATGGTGATCATCGTGGGCCAGGTGGTGCGCGGCCGGCGCAGCCACTTCAACAACGCGACCCCCTTCGACGCGACACTGTTCGCCGTCATGGGGGTCACGATCATCGTGCTGTGGTCGGCGACGCTGCTCATCGCGGTACTGATGCTGCGCGCCCGCCTCGCGGATCGCGCCGCGGCGTGGGCGATGCGTGCCGGAGTCGTCCTCGCGCTCGCCGGCTCAGGCGTCGGATTCCTGATGACGCAGCCGACCCCGGGGCAGGTGCGCGGGGAGTCGGACGTGGTCGGGGCGCACAGTGTGGGCGTACCGGACGGCGGTCCTTCGATGCCGCTCACCGGCTGGTCGGCCGTCGGCGGCGACCTGCGCATCCCGCACTTCTTCGGCATGCACGCGCTGCAGCTGCTTCCGCTCCTGGTCATCGCGCTGCCGCTGCTCGCACGCCGGGTGCCCCGCCTGCGCAGCGAGCGCGTCCGCTCGCGCCTCGTCGTCCTGGCGTCGCTGACGTACGCGGCGTTCTTCGCCCTGCTCGTCCAACAGGCCCTGCGCGGCCAGGCTCTGCTCCGCCCGGACGCGACGACGCTGACGGAGGCGGGGCTGATCCTGGCGGCGACGGGGGCCGGGGCGTGGGGGATCCTGCGTACGGAGAAGAAGGGCATGGCGTCATGACCGCGCGGGACCCCGGCGGCCGAGCCGGTGGCGGGAAATTAACCTGGCCCCATGGCAACCCCCGAGCCCCGAGCCCCCGCTCCCGCCCTGGTGCGGGGCGGCCGGCTGTTGCGCGGCCAGGGCTCGACGCTCGCCGCCGTAGCTGCGGGCGGTGTGCTCGGGGCGGCCGCCCGCTACGGGGCGTCGCTGCTCTGGCCGACGCGGCCCGGCGCGTTCCCGTGGACGACGCTCGGCGTGAACGTCGTCGGGTGCGCCGCGATGGGCGTCCTCATGGTCGTGATCACGGAGGGCCGCCCACGGCACCGCCTGGTACGGCCGTTCCTCGGCACCGGGGTGCTCGGCGGCTTCACGACCTTCTCGACGTACGCCGTGGACATCGAGCGCCTCACCGGCCTGCGCGAGGCCCGCACCGCGCTCGGCTACCTGGCCCTGACGCTGCTCGGGGCGCTGGCGGCGGTGTGGCTGGCCGCGGCGACCGCCCGCCGCGCCCTGAACTGGAGGCGATGACGACGATGACGAGGCTCACCGGCACCGCGCTACGCGTGACGATCTTCATCGGGGAGAGCGACACCTGGCAGCGCAAGCCGCTCTACAGCGAGATCGTGCACCGCGCCCACCGGGCCGGCCTCGCGGGCGCCAGCGTGTTCAAGGGGATCGAGGGCTTCGGCGCCTCCTCCCTCGTCCACACCCAGCGGCTCCTTTCGCTCAGCGAGGACCTCCCGGTGGCGATCGTGATCGTCGACACCGAGGAGCGCGTCCGCGCCTTCCTGCCGGAGATCGACGAACTCGTCGGCGAGGGCCTCGTGATCCTCGACGACTGCGAGGTCATCCGGTACGTGGGCCGGGACCAGGGGTGAGGACGGCTTGAACTGGCTGTACGTCCTCTGCGGCGCGGCCGTCGGCGCCCCGCTGCGCTACCTCACGGACCGCGCCGTGCAGTCCCGGCACGACTCGGTGTTCCCGTGGGGCACGTTCACGGTGAACGTCGCCGGCTGCCTCGTCCTCGGCCTCCTCACCGGCGCGACGGTCGCCGGGGCGGTCGCCGGGGGCGCGTCCTCCCCGCCGTATCTGCTGCTCGGCACGGGCCTGTGCGGGGCGTTGAGCACGTACTCGACCTTCTCGTACGAGACCCTGCGCCTCGCGGAGTCCGGGGCCCGCCTGTTCGCCGGGCTCAACGCGATCGCCAGCGTCGTCGCGGGCCTCGGAGCGGCGTACGCGGGGGTGGCGCTGGCGGAGGCCTGATGGGGCTGAGGGCGCCGATGCCTGTCGGGCGACCCCGGGCTGCGACCCCGCCCGAGCCGTACCCTTGGGGCGAGCGCCCAGGGGTGGGGAGGAACCGACGTGGTGGAGTGGCGGTACGTCTCCCGTGAGGCCAGGGCGGTCCCGGAACCCTGGGCCGCGCCCCTCATCTGGACCGCGGCCTGGGCGGGCGCGTTCGGCCTGGTCCACGTACTCGACCTGCTCGGCGCCCTGGACAGCACGGGCGTCGCGCTCGCCTCGCTCTCCCTCCTCGCCGCGCTCCTCGGCGTACGCGGCAGCTTCGTGGCGGCGCCCGGCACGGCCGTCCTGTGCTGGGGCTTCCTGAACTTCTTCGGCGCCTACCCGACCGGCGAGATCTCCTGGGCCGGCCACCGCGACGTCGAGTGGATCGCCTGCCTCCTCGCGGCCGCGCTCATCGGCACCGCCACGGCCCGCATCGTCCACGCCCGCGCCGCGTACCGCCGCATCACCCCGTACGAGAGCTGACAACGAGACCTGACCGTTTCGGCCCTTTTCGCGTGCTAAACAACGCCTATGTCGCATCCGGGAACCCTCGTCCTGATCATGGTCGTCGCCGTGCTCGCGCCACTGCTCTCGTACGGGCTCGGGCGGTGGGTCCGGATTCCGCTGGTGATCTTCGAGATCGTCCTGGGCATCCTCATCGGCCCCGACGTGCTCGGCCTCGCGCACCACGACAAGGCCGTGGACATGCTGTCCGACCTCGGTCTCTCCATGCTGATCTTCCTCGCCGGGTACGAGATCGAGTTCGCGGCCGTACGCGGGGACACGCTGCGGCGGGCGGTGTGGGCGTGGCTCGTCTCGCTCGTCCTCGGGCTCGGCCTCGCCCTCGCGCTGACCGGCGCGGACCTGTCCAAGACGGTGGTCGTCGGCACCGCCCTCACCAGCACAGCCCTCGGCACGGTCCTGCCGATCCTGCGCGACAGCGGCGACCTCAAGGGCCGCTTCGGCACGGTGATGATGGCGTTCGGGGCGGTCGGCGAGTTCGGGCCGATCATCGCCATGGCGCTGCTCCTCAGCGGCCGCAGGCCGGGGGAGTCGGCCGCGGTCCTGCTCGCGTTCGCCGCGATCACCGCCGCCGCCGTGTTCTGGGCGCTGCGCCCGCGCCGCCCGTGGTTCGCCGAGGTCGTCGCCAACACCCTGCATTCCAGCGCCCAGTTCGCGATGCGCTTCGTGATGCTGCTGCTGGTCGCGATGCTCGCGCTCGCCCATGCCTTCGGCCTCGACACCCTGCTCGGCGCGTTCGCCGCGGGCATCCTCACCCGCCTCGTCATGCACGGCGCGGCCCCGGAGAGCAGCCCCGAGGTCCTCGGCAAGGTCGAGGCGATGGGCTTCGGCTTCTTCGTCCCCGTCTTCTTCGTCGTCACCGGCATCGAGTTCGACCTCGCCTCGCTCCTCGACGGCGGCCGCGCCCTCGCCCTGCTCCCCGTCTTCCTGCTGCTCTTCCTCCTCGTACGCGGCCTGCCCGCCTACGTACTGGCCCCACGTGACCTCACCCGGACCGACCGCCGCTCCCTCGGCCTGTACGCGGCGACCTGCCTGCCCCTCGTCGTCGCCATCACCACCATCGGCCGCGACACGGAGGTCATCGGCCAGGGCGAGGCGGCGGCCCTGGTCGGCGCGGCGATGATCTCGGTCCTCGTCCTCCCCCTCGCGGCCCTCCGCCTCCGCACCCGCACAGGCGCCGCCCAGCCTTCGAAGACCTTGCCCCAAGGGACGGAGACGTGGTGAGGCGGGTTTTCGGGCGGGCGTGACGTCGTGGTCCCGGCCGCCTGGCGACTGGTGCGACCTGGCGACTGGTGAGGCCTGGCGACTGGTGAGGCCTAGCGATTGAGGTCGAGCTCCTCGCCCACAGCCGAGGCGTACACGACCCCGGCGAGCCAGGCGTCCTTGTCGGGCCCCAGCGAGGGGACGACCAGCCGCCGACGCACCCATGCCTCGCGGCGGTCCGGCAGGTCGAGGACGCTCTCCGCCCAGACGCCGTCCTCGTCCTCCGAGAAGGTCAGCTCCCGAAGCGTGGCCCCGCGACCGGCGAGCTCGACGCTCAGCCCGTCGACGACCTCCGCCCGGAACTCCTGGAGGTACTCCTCGTACTCGGCGATCAGCGCCATTCCGCTCCCCGCTCCCCGCTCCCGGCTCTCGCTCCTAGCTCCGCTGCTGTTGCTGCCCCGGCTGTTCGGGACCGGACCGGTTCGGCAGCACCTTTCCCTCGATGACCTGCGAACCGCCGGGCGCCGCCCCGGTCTCGTCGGCCATATCGGCCCTGTCGGACTTTCCTTCAGCACCCTCGGCCTTCATCGCCTTGGCCTCCGCCTTGAGGATGCGGGCCGACTTGCCTGCGGAGCGGGCCAGTTCGGGGAGCCTCTTCGCGCCGAGGACGAGGATGACGACGATGAGGAGGATGGCGATCTCGCTTATGCCGAACATCGGGGTCCTGTCTCTGGAGTGGGTGGGGCGGAGCCGCCAGGGCTGCCAGGGCTGCCAGGGCTGCCAGGGCTGCCAGGGCCGTCCGAGGTGTCCGAGGCGTCAGAAGTGTCAGAGGTGGCTGGCGATCGACGGCATCAGGTCCTGGAACGTGCGTCCGGCCGCCGGCTCGCCGATGGCCTTCAACTCCCAGCCGCCGCCCGCCCGGTGGACCTTGGCCATGATCTGGGCGGTGTGGTCGCCGCCGCCGGTGAGGGTGTAGCGGGCGAGCTCCTGGCCGTTGGTCTCGTCGACGAGCCGGCAGAACGCGTTCTCGACCTGGGCGAAGGTCTGCCCGGTGAAGGAGTTCACGGTGAAGACGATCTGGTCGACATGGACCGGGACCCGCGCCAGGTCGACGAGGATCGCCTCGTCGTCGCCCCCGTCCCCGACCCCGCCCACCAGGTTGTCGCCGGTGTGGCGCACGGAGCCGTCGTCGCTGGTCAGGTGCTGGAAGAAGACGACATCGACCGGCTTGCCGTCGGCGAAGAGCACGGCCGAGGCGTCGAGGTCGATCTCCCCGCCCCCGGTGAGCTTCGCGAGGAAGCCCTTGCGCGGGGCGGACTTCCAGCCGAGCCCCATCCGTACGGCGGTCAGCGTGCTGCCGTCGGACTTGCTGAGGCTGATCTGCTGGCCCTTGCTGAGGTTCACGGACATGAGGGCGCTTCTCCTTGAGAGGGGACGGAGCGGGAGGGACAGGACGGGAGGGGCGTGACGGGAGGGACAGGACGGGAGGGGCCGGTGGAGGTCAACTGCCCGCGCGGATACGGCAGTACGCCTCAGACGTTGACGCCGAAGTCCTGCGCGATGCCCCGCAGCCCCGAGGCGTAGCCCTGCCCGACCGCGCGGAACTTCCACTCCGCGCCGTGGCGGTACAGCTCGCCGAAGACCATCGCGGTCTCCGTCGAGGCGTCCTCGGAGAGGTCGTACCGCGCGATCTCCTGGTTGTCCGCCTGGTTCACGACGCGGATGAACGCATTGCGCACCTGCCCGAAGGAATGGCCGCGGCTCTCGGCGTCGTGGATGGACACGGGCACGGCGATCTTGGCGACCTCCGGGGGCACGGAGGCCAGGTCGACCTTGATGACCTCGTCGTCGCCCTCGCCCTCACCGGTCAGGTTGTCCCCGGTGTGCTCGACCGAACCGTCCGGACTCTTCAGGTTGTTGAAGAACACGAAGTGCTGGTCGGACAGGACCCTGCCGGACTCGTCGCACAGCAGCGCCGAGGCGTCCAGGTCGTAGTCGACGCCGGTTGTGGTGCGCACGTCCCAGCCCAGGCCGACCAGTACGGCGGTCAGCCCCGGGGCTTCCTTGCTGAGGGACACATTGCCGCCCTTGGACAGGGAAACTCCCACTGTTCTCCTCCTCGTTGCGCTGCGGCACGGGCCCCGCAGAGGACCCTGGGGAGAGTGAATCTACAGCAGTGTAGAAGGTGAGCCCAGAGCCCCGCGTCCGGTTCGCTCCGACTTCCAGGGGAACGCCCCGAGTTGAGGTACGGGCCGTTACTACAGGCGTGTCGAACCGCACATCCAGGGGAGTTGTACGGGAGTTGGGCTCGGTGGCTATCGTGCCGGGGATGTCTCGCGCCGACGCCATACCCCCAAGTTCAGCAAGACGCAGGAGCACCGCTCCGGGTTCCCCTTGGGAGGACCTGTGAGTGAGACGCTGCACACAGCCAGCCGTGCGGGCGCGGGCGTACCCCTGCCCCCGGCCGAGACGGCGTACGCCCCCGCGCCGAACGCTGTGCCGACTCCTGCGCCGAACCCCGCCGAGTCCGGCCGGCCCGACCCGCAGGGCAGGCGCGGCAGACACGGCCGGCAGGACAAGCAGGGCAAGCGGGGTAAGCAAGGCGAACAGGCCAATCAGGCCAATCAGGTCAAACAGGCCGATCAAGGAGCGCAGGGTAAGCAGCGGGACGCGTTCTTCGACAACGCGAAGTACCTCGCGATCGTCCTGGTCGCGATGGGCCACGCCTGGGAGCCGCTGCGCGCCGACAGCCGTGCGGCCGCCGCGCTCTACATCGCGGTCTACACGTTCCACATGCCGGCGTTCATCATCATCTCCGGCTACTTCTCGCGCAGTTTCGACGCGAGCCCGAACCGCCTGAAGCGCCTGGTCACGGGCGTAGCGGTGCCGTACGTGATCTTCGAGGTCGTGTACTCGCTGTTCAAGCGCGTGGCCAACGACGACCCGACGCACCCGATCAGCCTGCTGGACCCCTGGTACCTGGTCTGGTTCCTCGGTGCGCTGTTCATCTGGCGGCTCACCACGCCCCTGTGGAAGCTGGTCCGCTGGCCGCTGCCGCTCGCGTTGGCGATCGCCGTACTGGCTTCGGTGTCTCCCGACATCGG